>NZ_DASYWN010000022.1:0-281925 GCF_035935975.1 Bradyrhizobium sp. | reverse complement strand
CGAAGCGTCGGAGACGCGCAGCAGCGTGTCCTGGAAGGTCGAGCGGGTGCCGAACAGCGGCAGGAATTGCTTGGGGCGCACCTCGCGCGAGGCCGGCCACAGCCGCGTGCCGGCGCCGCCGCACATGATCAGGGGGATAATGCGTTTGTCCATCGTCATTTCAAACCTTGAACTAGTCCCGGTACCAGGTGACAAAATTACGAACTCCGTGCGCAATCGGCGTTGACGGTGCAAAGCCGGTGTCGCGCATCAGATCCTCGACATCCGCGAACGCTTCCAAAACGTCTCCCGGCTGTTGAGATTGTCGAGCCCGACCACCGGCCGGCCTTCGGCCAGAAGCTGCCGGGCGACGTGAAAGCCGATGAAGCCCGCGGCCCCCGTGACCAAAATCGCCTGATCCGTCATCCTGTTCCCAAGCCCCCCAGCCCGCGGCGCCTCTTTAGCCGGTATCACGGGGGCGCAACAGCCTCGCCGAGCGTCATAACGACCTTTCATGACGGCCCGCCGTCACCGCTATTGCAAGATCAGCGCCAAAACCATACCAAAGCGGCCGAATTCGGCGCCCTGCGTCGGGTTGCCTCAAATCTTCGCAAACCCTGCTGATGCGGACGAGATGCGCCGAATCCTGCTGTCGACGGCCAAGATCCTGATTTCCGGAGCGCTGCTCTATCTGGCGCTGCGCAAGGTCGACCTGACTGAGCTGTTCTCGCGCTTCAACGCGACCAGCCTGTTCTGGATCGGCTTGGCGATCGCGGTGACGTTTCTGCAGATCTTCGTCGGCGTGCTGCGCTGGCGCGAGGTCAGCGCCGCATGCGGCGCGCCGCTCGAGCTCGGCCGGGCCATGCGCTACAACGTGATCGGCGCCTTCTTCAACCAGACGCTGCCCTCCGCGATCGGCGGCGATGCGGTGCGGCTGTGGCTGGTCGCGCGCGCCGGCGCCGGATGGCGTGCGGCCACCTACTCGATCTTCGTCGACCGCGCGATCGGCCTGATCGCACTCGCGATCGTCGTCATCGCGAGCCTGCCCTGGAGCTACGAGCTCATCACCGATCCGCACGGGCGCTCGGCGCTGCTGCTCGTCGACCTCGCCGCGCTCGCCGGCGGCGCCGGCTTCCTGGTCTTCGGCGCGCTGAAATGGCCGTGGCTGAAGACCTGGTGGGGCACCCACCACATCCACGCCTGCGCGGTGATCGCCAACCGCGTGATCTTCAGTCCCACGCGCGGGCCTGCGATCGCGGTGCTGTCGCTGCTCGTCCACGTGCTCGCCGTCGTCATCGCCTGGTGCGTGGTGCAGTCGATCGCAGCGCCGGTCAGCTTCGGCCAGATCTTCCTGCTGATTCCGCCGGTGATGCTGATCACCCTGATGCCGATCTCGATCGCCGGCTGGGGCGTGCGCGAGGCTACGATGGGCCTCGCCTTCGGCTTCGCGGGCCTTGCGGCAAACGAGGGTGTCAACGTCTCCCTGCTGTTCGGCGCCGTATACTTCATCGTCGGCGCATTCGGCGGCCTGGTCTGGATCCTCAGCGCGGAGAAAGCCGCGCAGGGCTCGGCGCCGATCGGAGTGCGTGAATAAGGGTTCACGGGCAGCACGAAGCCCTGCGCTCATCCAGTCGGCGGATATCATCCCCCGGGCTTGTTTCCTATAATCGCCGGCATCGCACCGAGGACCCGGCATGAAGATCAGCGTCATCACGGCCAGCTACAATTCAGCGGCGACAATCGGCGCCACCATCGAATCCTTTCTCCGACAGACCCATCCCGAGAAGGGGCCGCTACTCGTTCCAGCTCGGTTGGATCCCGCCGCATCTACGACTACATGCTACGTACGCTGGCGCTGAACGACTACAGGGTGGCCTACGTTGCGCGCGTCATCGCCGATTTCCAGATGGGCGGCATCAGCACCATAGGCTGGGGCGTGACCTTGCGCGCCAATCTGGAGTACCTTCGATCGCGCCAGCAGCATCTGAACGCGCCGGCCATCGACGCCGCATTCTTCCTGCGCTTCGCCCGGCGGATCCTTCAGCTCCGAGCGCCGGGGTTGCTCAGGATGCAGCGCTCGCGCTGACACCAAACTCCGGAACGGCATCCTTCAGGATGGTCCTGATCGTGGCGCGATCGTCGTTCACGATGGCGAGCTCGAGCGCGGAGATCCATTTGCGCAGCGTCTGCATCGGCGGCTCGTTCGGCTTCGCCGCCATCACGCCTGCAACTCCGATATCGACAGTCGGCTCCTCCGAGGCGAACAGGATTTCGTTCAGCCGCTCGCCCGGCCGCATGCCGCTGAACACGATCTCAATGTCGTGTTCAGGCTGCAAGCCCGAGAGCCGGATCATCCGTTCCGCCAGGTCGACGATCTTCACCGGCTGGCCCATGTTCAGCACATAGACCGAGACGTCGAAACGCCTGGCGCCGAGCGCGTGGGTGGCGGCAGTAATGACGAGATCGCAGGCTTCGCGGATGGTCATGAAATACCGGACCATGTCGGGATGCGTCACGGTGATCGGGCCGCCGGCCTCGATCTGGGCCTTGAACTTCGGCACGACCGACCCGTTCGACGCCAGCACATTGCCGAACCGGACCGAGATGAAGCGCATGGGCGGCTTGCCGCCGCCGGCCTGCACGACGAGGTCGTGGTCGAGCGCCTGGCAATACATCTCGGCGAAACGCTTGGTGAGACCGAGCATCGAGACCGGCTCAATCGCCTTGTCGGTCGAGATCATCACCATGGCCTCGGCGCCTGCGGCAAGCGCGGCATCGGCCACGTTGATCGAACCGAAGATGTTGGTCTTGACGCCCTCGCTCCAGTCCCGTTCGAGGATCGGAACGTGCTTGAGCGCGGCGGCATGGAACACGATGTCCGGCTTGAACTCCGCCATCAGCCGCGCGATGCGCTCGCGATCGCGGATATCGGCGATCCGGCCCTCGATCTCGGCGCCGGAATGGCGCGCGGCGAGCGCCTCGGTGACCGCATAAAGGGCCGGCTCCGAATTCTCGACGATCAGCAGGCGCGCAGCGCCGAACGCCATCACGCGCTCGCAGATCTCCGAGCCGATCGAGCCGCCGCCGCCGGTGACGATCACGCTCTTGCCCTTGATCAGGGCCTCGAGACGCGCGTAGTCGATCGTCTCGCTCGGGCGCAGCAGCAGGTCCTCGACCGCCACCGAGGTGAGCCGCGGCATGTCCCCCTGCTCGAGCGATGGCAGGCGGCTGACGATCACGCCAGCCCGTCGCGACCGCATCAGCACGGACTCGGGACGCGCTTCCGGCTCGAAGGCGGACGGCGTCATCACCACCCGGGCGATCGGCTTGTTGCGCTTGTCGAAGCTGGCGAAGATGTCCTCGATGTCGTCGATCGCGCCGACGACCGGCACGTTGCGGATGAGCTGACCGAGATCGGCCCGCGACGGCGACAACACCCCGACCGGCCGCACGTGCTTGATGGCGCCGCTCTCGACGCCGCGGAGGACGACCTCGGCATCGGCGGCGCGCCCGATCAGGAGCGTCGTCGCGGCATTTTCGGTCCTGACGTGATGCATCACGCGGGTGTAGCGGAAATAGCGGTAGGTCAGCCGCAGCGCGCTCAGCGCCGAGATTTCCAGGAACCAGTAGAGGACGATGGTGACCTTGCCGAGAAAGAAGGTCCCGTGCACGTTCGGCGCGACGAAGATGTAGTCGAGCACGAGCAGGGCGACCGCCAGCACCGTGGCGGCACGGATGATGTTCAGCGCATCGGGCAGCGAGATGAAGCGCCACTTCGTCGTCGTCAGGTTGAAGACGAAGAAGACGACCACGCTGAAGGCGAGGAAATAGGGCAGGATCTGCAGCAGCAACGGCAGGCGGGCGGAGAAGTCCGGCCCCCCCTCGAAGCGCAGATAGAACGCAACGAACAGGGCCGCGGCCGTCGCCATCACGTCGTGAAGCGCGATCAGGAAATTACGCAAGGTAAGATGCGAAAGACGCGTCATCTGCGGCTGAATATCCCCAGTGCTGCATACAACCTGACCGCGCTGATAGCGCATCTCGCCGGGACTTGCCAGCGCTCCGAAGCTCAACCGCGAGCTTCTCCCGCGCCCTCGCCGGTCCGGCGTGACTTGACCACCATGCCGCCGGCAACGCCGACGCCAAGCACGTACATCCAGCCCTCGTGGAAGTCGAAAATATGAGAGTTGAAAAGCGATGTGAATATGTTCTGGACAACGACCAGCAAGCCGATCCAGTTGGCGAGTTCATCGCCGCGGAACAGGAGCAGATGCAGCCCCCACATCGCATACAGGATGACGATGCCGAGGACGCCCCATTGCACGGCCACGTTCAGCGTCTGGTTATGGGGATTGCCGATGACCTCACTTGAGGCCTTGTAGGGGCCGCCGGTGGCGGCCTGCTCGAACAAGCCGCGCGTCGAGCCGGTTCCATGACCGACGATTGGCCCCTCGGCGAAAAAGCCCAGCGATTTGCGCCAGAACTCGAGCCGAAGTCCGATCGACGTCGGGACGCCCTTTTCCTTGTAGAGCTGATACTGCGTGGAGAACGTTTCAATCGTTGTGTGCAGCTTCGACGAGGTATGCCAGGTCACCACGGCGAGGGCCGCGAGCGCTGCGAAGATGAGCAGGACGCTGCGCCATTTCAGATGCAGCAGCCCGAACACCGCCAGCATGATCGGAGCTGTCACGAGCGCGGTGCGCGAGATGACCACAAAGGCCATGTTGACGAAGAAGCTGAGCGAGATCGCCGCCAGCAGCGCGGCCAGCCAGACCCTCTTCTCCTGCAGCAGCTTCACGATCGGAAACGCCAGCGCGACCGCGCACAGCGTGAATTCCTGGCTCTGGTCGATATAGTTCTTCACGAAGATGCCGCGCGAGGCGGGTTCATCAGGCGGCTTCAGCGAGAGCGTGGGATGGAAAAAGACGAGCCAGGACATCACGGACAGCAGCGTGCAGGACACCAGAAATGCGATGAACACCAGGTGCCCGCGCGCCGAGCGTTCGAAATGATAGATCAGGATCGGAAGCACGAGCAGCTTCGCGGTCGGGTTCACGGCGTAGAGCCGCGCGCCCCAGGGCGCATCCGACCATAAGGTGCCGACGAGCGCGAGCAGGAACAGCGCGATCGGCGCCACGCAGATCGGCCGCTTCAGCGACCGCAGGAAGTCCCTGAGATCGAGAAACGGCACCATGCAGATCAGCATCAGGACATTGAAGATCGCCGCGAGCGAGGTCGACCAGGGCAGCGAGGCCGCAGTGAGGATGGCAAACAGGTCCACCGTCTCGGACCACGCTGCCGGACTGCGCAGCCGCCGGTGCACCGTCCCCCACATCGACTCCCGCGCGAGCTCCGTCACTTGGCCTCTCCGCGCGCGCGATGAACCAGCGCCGTCGTGCTGAACCCCTTGAGGATGTCGACCAGCACGACCACCCCGCCGGCGGCCTCGACCACCTCGTGGCCGACAACCTGCTCGCGGGTGTAGTCGCCGCCCTTCACCAGCACGCTCGGCGTGATGCGGGTGATCAGGTCGATCGGCGTGTCCTGCTCGAAGATGACGACGAGATCGACGGCCTCGAGCGCGGCCAGCACTTCGGCACGGGCCCGTTCGTCCTGGACCGGGCGATCCGCCCCCTTCAGCCGCCGCACCGAGGCGTCGCTGTTGAGACCGACGATCAGGCGGTCGCAGGCGGCGCGCGCCGCGGTCAGCACCTTGACGTGACCGGGATGCAGGATGTCGAAGCAGCCATTGGTGAAGCCGACGCGCAGCCCCTCCCCCTTCCATGCGGCGACCTGGGCCTCGAGCGCGCCGGGCGCGCTCACCACCTTCTCCTCGGCCGCGAGATAGGCATGCGGCAGGATCTTCCGGCGCAGCTCATCCGCGCTCACGGTGGCGGTGCCCTGCTTGCCGACGGCGACGGCGGCGGCCGCACTCGCCATCCGCAGCGCCGTATCCCAATCCGCGCCCGCCGCGATCGAGACCGCGAGCGCGGCGGCCACCGTGTCACCGGCGCCGGAGACGTCGCGCACCTTCACCGGGACAGCCGGAACGTGGACGGCCTCGCCCTTGCGCGGCACCAGCGTCATGCCGTGCTCGCCTTGCGTGACCAGGATCGCCTCGCAATCGGCGAGCCGCATCACGTCCTCCGAGGAATCGACGATGCTCTGCGGGGTGTCGGCGCGGCTGCGCGTGGCTTCCGAGAACTCCTTGCGGTTGGGCGTGAGCAGCGTGGCGCCGCGATAGATCGCCCAGTTCAGGCTCTTGGGATCGACGATCACGGACTTGCCGGCCGCTCGCGCGGCATCGATGGTGTGGCGGATCACGCGCGCGGTCAGCACGCCCTTGGCGTAGTCGGACAGCAGCACGATGTCGGCGCGTGCGATCTGCGGCACGATCGCCTCGATCAGCCTGGTCTCGACCTCATCGGAGGCAGGCAACGCCTGCTCCCAATCCGCGCGCAGCATATGCGTGGAGAAATGCTCGGAGACGAAGCGGACCTTTCGCGTGGTCGGCCGCGACGGGTCGCACACCAGCGCGCTCTCGATGCCGGCATGATCCGCCAGCGCGGCCTTGAGCCGCGCCCCGGAATCGTCCTCGCCGATAAGGCCGACGAAGACGCAGCGCGCACCGAGCGAAGCGATATTGCGCGCGACGTTGCCGGCGCCGCCGATATGGATCTCGCTGCGCTGGGCCGCGATGACGGGCGTCGGCGCTTCCGGCGAGATCCGCGACACCTCGCCATAGACGAACTCGTCCAGCATGATGTCGCCGATGCAGAGCACGGTGCGGCCGGAGATGGCTTGCGCGAGGGCATCGAAATCGAGAATGGGCGTCGGCATGGTCATTGGGTCTCAGATCCCAGGGGCCTTAACGGAAACGGTCGGGCCGGTCGAGATAATCCCCGACATAGGCCTTCACCGCGTCCTCGAGTGTCGTGAAGCCGCCGTTATAACCGGCGCGGTGGAGTCGATCGACCCTGCTCTCGGTGAAGTACTGGTACGCACCGCGGATGCTTTCGGGCATGTCGACATATTCGATGTTGGGCTTGGCGCCGAGCGCGGCATAGGCCGCCAGCATCAGATCCCTGAAGCTGCGCGCCTTGCCGGTGCCGACATTGAACAGCCCCGACACCGACGGCGTCGCCAGCAGCCACAGGATCACGCGCACCACATCGTCGACATAGATGAAATCACGGCGCTGATCGCCGTCGGCGATGCCGTCGCGGTGCGACTTGAACAGTTGCACGACGCGGCCCGCCTTGACGTCGTCGAAGCGGCGCGCCAGCACGCTCATCATCGAGCCCTTGTGATATTCGTTGGGGCCGAACACGTTGAAGAATTTCAGGCCCGCCCATTGCGGCGGGAGCGGATCGCCGTTCGCAACGCGCCCGGCGATCGCGAGATCGAACAACTGCTTGCTCCAGCCGTAGAGATTCATCGGCCGGAGTTTCTTCAGCGCCGGCAGCGAGGCATCGTCGTCAAAGCCTTCCGCTCCGTCACCATAGGTCGCCGCCGAGGACGCGTAGATCAGCGGCACCGCACCCGCCGTGCACCAGTCGAGCAGCCGCATCGAGAAGCGGAAATTGGTCTCGATGACGAGATCGCCGTCGGTCGCGGTGGTCTCGGAAATCGCGCCGAGATGGATCACGGCGTCGAGCTTGCGGCCCTTCAGCCAGTCCGGCAACTCGGCCGGGGGAACGATATCCACAAGCTGTCGCTTGGCGAGGTTCCGCCACTTGCCGTCGGACCCGAGGAGATCGCAGACCACGACGTCGCTGCGGCCGGCATCGTTCAGCGCGGCGACGACATTCGATCCGATAAAACCGGCTCCGCCGGTCACCAGCAACATTCCAACCACCCTGCCCGATTTTTGCGGCCCGATACCTGCCCTAGCGCATCATCTGCCAAAGTGTAAGCATTTTGGGACTGGCACTTTCCCCGGCTTTACCTGCCGGCCGGGAGCGGCTAACCGAACCGCCACATCAGAGCGCCCCCTGGCATAATTAACAAATGAACATCGATTCGCAATTTGGCGGAAGTGAGGATCGGAGCGACACACGCCCGATCCTGATCGTCCCCTATATGTGGATCGGCGATTTCGTCCGGAACCACACCGTCGTGCGGGTGCTGAAGGAGCGATGGCCGAATCGGCCGGTCGATCTCCTGACCACCTCCCTGTGTGCGCCCCTGGTCGATTACATGCCCGGCGTGCGTCAGGGCATCGTCTGGGACCTGCCCCGCAGCCGCCTCGCCGTGGGCCGCCAGTTCGGCCTGGCGCGGCTCCTGCGCGAGCGGAACTACGGCACGGCCCTGGTGCTGCCGCGGACCTGGAAGGCGGCCATTGCGCCCGCGCTGGCGGGTATCCCGGAACGGGTCGGCTTCGTCGGCGAGTTCCGGTTCGGCCTGCTCAACCGCTGGCGCTGGGGCGAGAAGAAGCTGCCCCGCTTCATCGACAAGAACGCCGCCCTCGCCCAGCCCGACGGCGCGCCCCTGCCGCCGGAATGGCCGGTGCCGCAATTGCGGGTCCCGGGTGAGGAGATCGCCCGCTGGCGCCAGGCCAATGGCCTCAGCGCGGGTGCCGCCGTGGCGCTCGCGCCGGGCTCGGTCGGCGTGTCGAAACGCTGGACCTACTATCCCGAGGCAGCCCGCCTGCTGGTCGAGCGCGGGCTGGAGGTCTGGGTGGTCGGCGGCCCCGCCGAAAAAGGCCTCGCCCAGGAGATCGTCGCGGCCGGCGGCCCGGGGGTGCGGGACCTGACCGGCAACGATCTGCGCAACGGCGTCCTCGCCATGGCTGCGGCCGGCGTCGCGATCTCGAACGATTCAGGCCTGATGCACATCGCGGCGGCGCTGGACACGCCCACCATGGGCATTTTCGGCCCGACCAGCCCCTATCTCTGGGCGCCCCTCAATGGGCTTGCCGCGACCGTGGTCCAGAGCAAGAGCGTGCTCGCCTGCCAGCCCTGCCAGAGCACGATCTGCAAGATGAACGACCACCGCTGCATGCGGGACATCGCCGCGCAGGAGGTGGTCGATATCGCAAGAGACGTGCTTGCGAGGACGCAGGGACTTGCAAATGTCTGACAGCCGCGCGCCGAAGCCCGCCGCCTTCCTCGATCGCGACGGCGTCATCAACCATGACGATGCCTATATCGGCACGCGCGACCGCATCCGCTGGATGCCCAACGTCGCCAGCGCCATTCGCCGCCTCAACGAGGCCGGCTATTTCGTGTTCATCTTCACCAACCAATCCGGCGTCGCGCGCGGCCTCTTCACTGAGGATGACGTGAACGATCTGCACGGCTGGATGCGCGACGAGCTCGCCCGCGACGGCGCGCGGATCGATGACGTCCGCTTCTGTCCGTATCATCCGGAAGGAACGGTCGCCGGCTACATCAGGGAACATGACTGGCGCAAGCCCGCGCCCGGCATGTTGCGCGATCTCATCCAGCACTGGCCCGTGCAACTCGACGGCAGCTTCGTGATCGGAGATCAGCCGAGGGATCTCGAGGCCGGCGAGGCGCTCGGACTGCCGGGTTTTCTCTTCCCGGGCGGCGACCTCGATGCGTTCGTGAGCGAGGTGATCGCCCAGACCAGGCGATCGTAAACGGCTGCGATCCGGCCGGCGTCAAAGTTCAAACTGAATTTCGGCGGGCGCTTGGTCGCGACCGGATCCCGGACGTCGCGCACGATTTGCGATGCTGCCTATATACCCCTGTTTTGCCCGACGAGTCAAACCGACTTCGTAAAATCCGCAATGGCATCACGCCACCCGCCAAGCCATTGATTTCGCTGACCCCGGCTACTGTGCATGGGGTTGTTTTCGCATTTTTTGTCCGGGGCCGGTGAAAAGCGTCCGCTCAGAGCAGCGGCCGATAGACCTCGCCGATCCGCGCCGCCTCGGCATCGAGGCTGAACTTCTCAAGCACCCGCGCCCGCCCCCGCTCGCCCATCGCCGTTGCGGCGGCCACATCGCGCATCAGCGGCTCCAGCGCCGCAGCCAGCGCATCGGCATCCCCAGTCGGGACCAGCACGCCGGTCACGCCATCATCGACCACGAGCTCGGCCGCACCCGCGCGCGCGGCGACGAGCGCGCTGCCGGCGGCCATCGCCTCGATCAGCGTCAGGCCGAAGCCCTCGTTGCGCGAGGTGAAGGCGTAGATCGTCAGCCGCTGATACCAGCGCTGCACCGCTTCGATCGGCAGTTCGCCGGTGATGACGATGCGCGATTGCAGGCTTGCGGCTTCGATGCGTTTCTTCAGGTCGTTGGCAAAGGGCGTTTGCTCCGTCGTGACCTGCCCGACGATGACAGCCGTGAAATCCGGATAGCGCGGCAGCAGCCGGCACATCGCATCGACGAACACGTCGGTGCCCTTCTGCGCGCGCACGCGGCCGAAACAGCCGATCGCGTAACGGCCCGGCAGCGCGGCTTCCGCCAAGGCAGCAGCGCGATCGATCGGCGGCGCATAGACGTCGGTGTCGACGCCGTGCGGGATCACCGTCGCCTTCACCTTCAGGAACGAGGCCGAGATATCGGATGTCGCGATGATCGCGTCCATTCGCCGGATCAGCCAGCGCGTGATCCCGCTGTGATGCCGCTGCGCCGCTGAGGTGAAGACGAGCTTCAAGGGCCAGCCTAGCGCACGCAGCAGCACGCCCGCGATCATCTCGTTGTTGCGGCGCGCGTGCCAGATCAAGGGCTGCTTGCGGCGCCACAGCTTCAGGAGATCAGTCGTGCTCAGCCGTGCGATGCCCTCCGGCGCATCCGAGCCGAACCACGCGGCGCGATACAGCCTCGCCAGCCGCGGCGCCACCATCCGGTTGGTCGCGGTGACCCCGGAATAGCGCCTGTGCAGATTTGGCACGATCACTTCGAGATCGCCGGGGGGATTGGCCACGTCATGCTCCATTCAGCAGGCCCCCTATACGCAACATTAAGCATAGTGACCAGTTCAGGGCTGCCGATACCCCCTCTTCACCACGCAGACGCTAGCATCCCGCGTTGATCGAAGACGGGTGAGATCATGACTGTGCTAGTCACCGGCGGTGCCGGCTATATCGGAAGTCACACGGTCCTGGCGCTGGCGGAAGCCGGCGAGGACGTCGTCGTGATCGACGATCTCTCGACCGGTTTCTCCGCCTATCTGCCCGAGGGCGTGCCGCTGTTCATCGGCGATGCCGGCGACGAGAATCTGCTCGAGGGCGTCATCGCCCAGCACAATATCGAGAGCATCATCCATTTCGCGGGCTCCGTCGTCGTGCCGGATTCGATGCGCGATCCGCTCGGCTACTACCGCAACAATTTCACCACCGCGCGCAACCTTCTCAACGTCGCGGTGAAGCGCGGCATCGGCCGCTTCATCTTCTCCTCGACCGCCGCCGTCTACGGCAATCCGGACCAGGTGCCGGTGCCCGAGCACGCAGCCACGCGGCCGCTGTCGCCCTACGGCTCGTCGAAGCTGATGACCGAGATCATGCTGCACGACGTCGCCGCCGCCTACGGCATGCAGTACGTGACCCTGCGCTATTTCAACGTCGCCGGCGCCGACCCGCAGGCGCGTATCGGGCTTGCCACCGTCGGCGCCACGCATCTGCTCAAGATCGCGGTGGAAGCCGCAACCGGCCAGCGCGCCAAGATCGACGTGTTCGGCACCGACTATCCGACCCAGGACGGTAGCTGCATCCGCGACTTCATCCACGTCACGGATCTCTCGCAGGCGCATCGCTCCGCGCTGGCCTATTTGCGCAACGGCGGCGCCTCGACGACGCTGAATTGCGGCTATGGCCGCGGCTATTCGGTGCTGGAGACCATCGACGCGGTGCGCCGGGTCTCGGGCCGCAGCTTCGCCGTTCAGTATGCCCCGCGCCGGCCCGGCGACATCATGACCATGGTCGCCGACACCAGCCGGATCCGCAGCCTGCTCGACTGGAAGCCGCAATACGAGGACCTCGAGACCATCGCCGCCCATGCGCTGGCCTGGGAGGACAAGCTGTTCCGCGACCGCCACGGCGAGCTCCGCCACGCCGCCTCGGCCTAGATTCCCTTCCAGCGCAAGCCCTTAATTGGGCTTGAAAAGCCCCGCTTTAGCGGGCACAGAGGCCCTTCGATCCCTGACGCGCGGGCAGGCTTTTAGCCTGAGCCGTCAATGGACACCGGATGGCCCAGTTTCCAAAGAAAATCACCGACGATCCCTATGCGGCAATGGCCCTCATTCGCCGCCTGGTCATGGAACAGGGCGTCGTCTACTGGCGGCGCTACCTCGTCGCCTTCGCGCTGATGGCGCTCGCCGCGGGCTCGACCGCCTGCGCGACCTACGTGCTCGGCCAGGTCATCAACCAGGCCTATGTCGACAAGAACATCCCGGGCATCGCGATGTTCTCGGGCATCACGGTGGTCCTGCTGTTCATCAAGGGCGTGGCGACCTACGGCCACATGGTGATCCTGACCAAGATCAGCAACGCGATCCTCGCCACCAACCAGCGCCAGCTGTTCGCCAAGCTGATGCGCGAGAACGTCGGCTTCTTCTCCGAACGGCACTCGTCCGAATTCCTGGCGCGGCTGACGGCCGGCGCCAAATCCATCACCGACGTGCTCAACATGCTGGTCAACGCCATCGGGCGCGACTTGCTGATGCTGCTCGCCATGATCGGCGTGATGGTGTGGCAGGATCCGCTGATGTCGTTCATCGGCCTCGTCGCGGTGCCACCGGCGATGCTGGTGCTGCGCAAGCTGGTCAAGCGGATCAAGGGCCTCGCCTACAACCAGTTCACCGGCACCGCCGACATCATGGAGACGATGCAGGAATCGCTGCAGGGCATCCGCACCGTCAAGGCGTTCACGCTCGAAGACACCATGCAGAGCCGGATCGACGAGAACATCGCGATCGTCGAGCGCAACGCCAACAAGATGGCCCGCGTCGCCAACCGCTCCAACCCGCTGATGGAGATGCTCGGCGGCTTCGCCGTCGCCGGCTGCCTGATGTACGGCGGCTATGCCGTGGTCGCGCTCAACGCCACGCCCGGTGCGTTCTTCTCCTTCATGACCGCGTTCCTGATGGCGACCGAGCCGGCCAAGCGCCTTGCCCGGCTCAACATCGACCTCAACAGCCAGCTCGTCGGCGCGCGCATGCTGCTCGAGATCATCGACAGCCCGGCGAGCGAGCATTCCGACGACGACAAGCCGGCGCTGAAGCTCACCGATGCTAGAATCGAGTTGCGCGACGTTAGCTTCTGCTATCGCGCCAACGAGACCATCCTCAACCGCATGAGCTTCGTCGCGGAGCCGGGCAAGGTCACCGCGCTGGTCGGCCCGTCCGGCGGCGGCAAGTCGACCGTGCTGGCGCTGCTGCTGCGCTTCTACGAGGTGACGCAAGGCGACATCGTGATCGACGGCCAGTCGATCGGCGCGGTCTCACGCAAATCGCTGCGGTCGCAGACCGCCTATGTCGGCCAGGACGTCTATCTGTTCCGCGACACCATCCGCCGCAACATCGCCTTCGGCAAGCCGGGCGCGAGCGAGGACGAGATCATCGACGCCGCGAAGGCGGCCTGCGCGCACGACTTCATCATGAGCTTCCCGCTCGGCTACGACACGCCGGTCGGCGAGCACGGCACGCAGCTCTCCGGCGGCCAGCGCCAGCGCATCGCAGTGGCGCGCGCGCTGATCAAGAACGCGCCGATCATCCTCTTGGACGAGGCCACCGCCGCGCTGGATTCCGAATCCGAGCGGCAGGTGCAGGAGGCGATCGAGCATCTCTGCCGGAACCGCACCACCATCGTGATCGCGCACCGCCTGCACACCATCATGCACGCCGACGCGATCCTGGTGGTCGAGGGCGGCGAGATCGTCGAGCAGGGCCGCCACGACGAGCTGCTCCGCCGCGGTGGGCGTTACGCCTCGTTCTTCCGCCTGCAGCATCACGACGCCGGCGCTCTGGCGCCGATCAGCGCTACCGCATAGAGTTCCTTATCAACCCAAGAGCAGCGAGAGACCGCTCCATGAACGCCGCCTCCTACGTCATTCCGCTTCCGCCCCAGGCTTCGCTTCCCGTCGTCGGCGAGACCGGCCGCTTTCCCGTGCGCCGCATCTGGTGCGTCGGCCGCAACTATCTCGAGCACATCCGCGAGATGGGCAATGACGAGCGCGCCCCGCCGTTCTTCTTCGCCAAGCATGCCGACATGCTGGTGCCCGATGGCGCCACCATCCCCTATCCGCCGCTGACCAAGGACCTGCATCACGAGGTCGAGCTGATCGTCGCGCTCAAGAGCGGTGGGCTCAACATTCCCGCCGAGAAGGCGCTCGACCATGTCTACGGCTATGCCGTCGGCATCGACCTCACCCGCCGCGACCTCCAGATCGCCTCGCGCAAGAAGGAGCGTCCGTGGGAGATCGGCAAGTCGTTCGACGGTTCGGCCCCCGCCTCCGCGGTGCAGCCGGCCTCGAAGATCGGTCATCCCACCAAGGGCAAGATCTGGCTGACGGTGAACGGCAAGGAAGCCCAGACCGGCGACCTCGAGCAGATGATCTGGAACGTGCCGGAGACGATCTGGCAGCTCTCCCAGCAGGTGAAGCTCGCCGCCGGCGACATCATCATGACGGGCACGCCCGCCGGCGTGTCGCAGCTCCAGCCCGGCGACAAGCTCGAATGCGGCGTCGACGGCGTCGGCACGCTGAAGGTGAGCATCGGCCAGCCGGAATAGGCTACACAACGTCTCGCAATAAATTGGCCCCGGACATCGTCCGGGGCCTTTTTTATTCCGATCGCTCTACCAGGCCTTCACCGGCCGGTTGGCGTGGCTCGCCTGCGGCACACCGCGATTGAGCGACATGTGCGAATGGACGCACAGCCAGCCATCGGCGCTCTTCGCAAAAATCATGGTCGCACGGCCCGGGCGTGGAAACGAACCGCCGTCGGGATTGTAGCCCGTGCTGGTCCACGGCGCGATGACAGTCGCCATCGTGCCGTCGGGCGATGCCAGGATCGAGGTCTGCTCGAGCACGAAGCGGAAGTCGGTCGTCTTCGGCCAGACGTTATTCCATTGCGTCGAGACCCATTGATCCAGACCGGGGATGACGTCGTTGTGCGTGCCGAAGGCAAGCACGTCAGGGTGAAACAGCGGCCGCGCCGAGGCGTAGTCGACCTCGCGGACATAGCCGGCAAAGGTATCGAGCCACTCGCGGAAGAACTGCACGATCTCGGTGTTCGCAAGTGGCAGCGGGGCCATTGCCTGCTCCTTATTTGGTCGCTAAATCGCGACGACCTTGTTGCCATGGACCGACGGGTACAGCAAGATTCGGTCCGCCGCAGAGACCGCATCAAAACACGAGAGGATGTCTCGGATGTCGAACACGATCACGGAGCTCGAAGGGCTGCTGATGCAGCGCTCGCTCACAGACCCGCAGCTTGTGGCCGCAGCGGAGAAGGCTTCGGACTTCCGCATCCTGCCCGATGCGACCGTCATCAAGATCGGCGGCCAGAGCATGATCGATCGCGGCCGTGCCGCCGTCTATCCGATCGTCGAGGAGATCGTCGCCGCGCGCAAGGCGCACAAGCTGCTGATCGGCACCGGCGCCGGCACCCGCGCGCGGCATCTGTATTCGATCGCGGCCGGCCTTCGCCTGCCCGCCGGCGTGCTGTCACAGCTCGGCGCCTCCGTCGCCGACCAGAACGCCGCGATGCTCGGGCAGTTGCTCGCCAAGCACGGCATCTCCGCCGTCAGCAGCGCCGGGCTCTCCTCGGTGCCGCTGTTCCTCGCCGAGGTGAACGCGGTAATCTTCAGCGGCATGCCGCCCTATAGTTTGTGGATGCGGCCCGCGGCCGAAGGCGTGATCCCGCCGTACCGCACCGACGCCGGCTGTTTCCTCGTCGCCGAGCAGTTCGGCTGCAAGGCGATGATCTATGTGAAGGACGAGAACGGCCTCTACACGGCCAACCCGAAGACGTCGAAGAACGCGACCTTCATTCCGAAGATCTCGGTGGCGGAGATGAAGGCCAAGGGCTTGCAGGATTCGATCCTGGAATTCCCGGTGCTCGATCTGCTCAACGCCTCGCGCCACGTCCGCGAGGTGCAGATCATCAACGGCCTCGTCCCCGGCAACCTCACCCGCGCGCTCGCGGGCGAGCATGTCGGCACCATCATCACCGCGAGCTGAGAGAGCACCGTCATGGCCGACACCAACCAGATCAAGCACGTCGCCTCGCCGCTCGCGCGCCAGACCCTGCTCGACAGCGATCTCACCCGCCCCGTCGCCGGCAACCGCCCGATCAAGCTGCTGCCCTGGCTGCAGGTGATCAAGATCGGTGGCCGCGTCATGGACAGGGGTCACGAGGCGATCCTCCCGCTCGTGGACGAGCTGCGCGCGCTGCTGCCCGAGCATCGGCTGCTCATCCTGACCGGCGCGGGCATCCGCGCCCGGCATCTCTACAGCGTCGGCCTTGACCTCGGGCTGCCCGTCGGCTCGCTCGCGCCGCTTGCGGCCAGCGAGGCCGGCCAGAACGGCCACATCCTGGCAAGCCTGCTGGCGCCGGAAGGCGTCTCCTATGTCGAGCATCCCACCATCGCAAGCCAGCTCGCGATCCACCTCCAGGCCGCGCGCGCGGTCGTCGGCAGCGCGTTTCCGCCCTACCACCATCATGAATTCCCGACCTCGCGCATCCCGCCGCACCGGGCCGACACCGGCGCCTTCCTGCTCGCCGATGCGCTCGGGGCGGCGGGCCTCACGATCGTGGAGGACGTCGACGGCGTCTGCACCGCCGACCCCAATGGCGCCGACGGCAAGAAGGCGGAGCTGCTGAAAGAGACCAGCTTTACCGACCTTGCGAAGCTGAAGGGCACGCTGCCGTTCGATCCCGCGCTGCTCGAGGTGATGGCGAATGCACGCCACATCGCGCGCGTGCAGGTGGTGAATGGCCTCGTTCCCGGCCGGATCAGCGCGGCGCTGCGCGGGGAGCACGTGGGGACGATCATCAACACAGGCGCCAAGCCGGTGTAAGGTAAAAAAGCCCCGGAGATCACTCCGAGGCTTTCTTGTAGGGCGGATTAGCGAAGCGTAATCCGCCATAGGTGCACGCAACGCACGACGTCGATTGCCGATGGACTCGACGGCGGATTACGCTGCGCTGATCCGCCCTACGCACCTGCATCACTTCAACGCCGAAAACACGATGAGGCCAAGCACCAGCGCCGTCAGCGAGTACTTCAGTATGTAGTACACGTCGCGGTTCCACTCCTTGACCTTGCGGCTGCCGAGATGGATCTCGTAGAGCTTGCCGAACACCTTGTTGAGCGCACCGACCTGCTCGCCGTCGACGTTCTGGGTCGCCGACGCCTTGACGATGTGATGGCTGACCCAGCGATTGATCGCGGTCATGAAGCCGTACTTCATCGGGCGCTCGACGTCGCAGAACAGGATGATGCGATTGACGTCGGTCTGGTTCTCGGCGCTGTGGATGAAGGTTTCGTCGAACATGAAGGCCTCGCCGTCACGCCAGACGCATTCGACACCGTCGACCAGGATGCGGCACTTGTTCGAGTTGGGCGTGACGAGGCCGAGGTGATAGCGCAGCGAGCCCGCGAACGGATCGCGGTGCGCACCGAGCTTGCCGCCCGGCGGCAGCATCGCGAACATCGCGCCGTGCACGCTCGGGATCGACTTGAGCAGCTCCACCGTCTTCGGGCACAGCGTGTTCGCCGACGGCAGGAAGTCGTCGTACCATTTCAGGTAAAAGCGCTTCCAGCCGCTCTTGAAGAACGAGTAGAAACCCCAGTCGTTGTTCTTCGCAGCGGCGCGAATGAAGCCTTCGTCGAACAGCCGCACGGCCTCGTCGCGAATGGTCTCCCAGTTCTCGCTGAGCGGCTTCAGCTCCGGAAACTGCTCGACCGAGATCACCGGCTTGTTCGGCACTGCGGAGCCGGCATACATCAGCACGTTGTAGGGTGCGAGATAGGTCGAGTGATCGCCGAGCTGGCGGGCGAAGCGCAGCCGCTGCTTGCCGCGGAAATGAACGTAAATCGTCGAAGCCGCAAGTACATACAAAATGACGAGTTGCGGCGCAAAAAGCTGTTTCAGCATTTCCCCAAGTTCCCGAGTGACCCAGCCGGGGACGTCATCTACTCCCAGCCGGCCCGAGCGGCAAGGCAAAGGCTGTGCATCCTGAGGCTGTTCCGCAGGTCGTGATCGGCATGACCGGAGCAGTCCTGTCACAATTACAGATCGCAGACGCGCCCGCGTCAATCCCGGCGTTGCAGCCGATTTCGAGCACATAGCATCCTGGTTCCACTGGGGAACCTGGAGTTGGGTCTTGGCGATGTCGCGGTCGCTGGCTCCACCATGTCGGCTCCAGCGGGCTCGACAAGACCGGGCTCTGGACCTACGGGCCCTGGCCGTTCTCATGCGAGGTGCGGGCGACCGCGTCACCTCGATCCGGATCAGCGATCCGGCCGTCGGAGCAATGTGGATTCGATTCCAAGCGCGCGCGTCAGGCCCGCGACAGCGCCTGCAGGCCCTTGAAGGTCAGGCGCTTGGGGTCCTTGACACCGGCGAGATAGAGCTGGCGGATAAAGGCAACGACAGCGTTGCGGTCGCAATCGGTCAACGCCACGACGGCGTCGACCGCGATCTTCTGGGCTTCCATTGGGCTCACCTCGGCCTTGCGAGTAACCCCGGCCGAGACAGGCTAGGACTCATCCGTTAAATCGGCGTTAACCGTTTTGGGACCATCGCCGATTCAGCCGGGCCGCCGTATACGCAAAACAACGCATTGCGAAGGCGCGAAGCGGCTCAGCGCGCGCTGATGCTCTTCTTCAGCAGCGCGAACTGCTTCTTCAGCCGGGGCACGGCGAAGTCGGTGAATGCCCGCACCTTGGGCACCGAAAGCCGCCCCTGCGGGCAGATCAGATGCGCGGGCATCTCCGGATCCTCGTCTTCCGCCAGCACGATCTCGAGCTCGCCGCGCGCGACCTGCTCGGCGACCTGGTACGAATACATCCGTGCCACGCCGCGCCCGGCGACAGCGGAGGCCACCGCCGCATAGGTGCTGTTGACGACGAGCCGCGGCGTGAACTGCACGGTGCGGGCGGCTGACGAGCCGGCCTGCGGCGCAAAGGTCCAGGAATTGGGCAGGTGCGCCATCGCCACGACCTGGTGCTTTGCGAGATCGCCGGGCTCGGTGATGCGCGGATGCTGCTTCAGATAGCGCGGCGCCGCCACCACGACGCGGCTGATCTCGCCGACCCGCATCGCCACCATCGCCGAATCCGCAAGCGGCCCGATGCGCAGCGCGATGTCGACGCCCTCCTCGATCAGATTGACCGCGCGGTCGAACAGCAACAGCTTGGCCGACACCGTCGGATAGGCATCGAGAAACGCATCGAGGATCGGCCGCAGCACCATCTCGCCCGAGACAACCGGCGCAGTGATCGTGAGCAGGCCGCGCGGCGCGGTGCGCGGTCCGGCCGCGATGTCGTCGGCCTCCTCCAGCTCGGTGAGCACGCGGCGGCAAACCGCGACATAGCGCTCGCCCTCCTCGCTCAGCTTGATCGAGCGCGTGGTCCGGTGCAGCAGCTCGGCACCGACCCGCTCCTCCAGGAAGGCAATGGCCCGGCTGACCGCCGCCGGCGAGCGGCCGAGCTTGCGCCCTGCGGCCGCCAAGCTTCCCTCGTCCACCGCGAGGACGAACACATTCATCGCATCGAGACGATCCATGACTTCCCGCCGCCCCATCACATTGCGGTGACAGGCTAGGCGTTTGCCCCCGCCGCGACAACCGCCGCGGACGCTGTGCGGCATTCGTTCGCGCCGCGTAACAGTGTCTGCCGGACAACGTGTATTCGCAGCCGGGCCCCCGCGGCGTACTTCAGACCGCGAGCCAGCCAGTGCTGGCGCAGGTCTTCAAACAAACCACAGGAGTCCGTCATGGGTATCGAGCAGAAGGTCGCCATCATCACCGGTGCGTCGCAGGGTATCGGTGCCGCCCTGGTCCGGGGTTTTCGCGATCGCAATTATCGCGTCGTCGCGACGGCACGCTCCATCAAGCCGTCGGGCGACGATGACGTCCTCGCGGTTGCCGGCGACATCGCAGACCGTGCCACCGCCGAGCGGGTCGTCGCACAGGCCGTCGCCCGCTTCGGCCGCGTCGACACGCTGGTCAACAATGCCGGCATTTTCGTCGCAAAGCCGTTCACGCAGTACACGGCCGATGACTATGCGGCGGTGATGGGCACCAACGTCGCCGGCTTCTTCAACATGACGCAGCTCGCCATCGCCGAGATGGAGAAGCAGGGCTCGGGCCATGTCGTCCAGATCACGACCACGCTGGTCGATCAGGCCAATTCCAACGTGCCCTCGGTGCTGGCCTCGCTCAGCAAGGGCGGACTGAGCGCCGCGACCAAGTCGCTGGCGATCGAATACGCCAAGCGCGGCATTCGCGTGAACGCGGTGTCGCCAGGCATCATCAAGTCGCCGATGCATCCGGTCGAAACGCATGCCCAGCTCAGCGCGCTGCACCCGGTCGGCCACATGGGCGAGATGTCCGACATCGTCGATGCCGTGCTCTACCTCGAGGGCGCCTCCTTCGTCACCGGCGAGATCCTGCATGTCGACGGCGGCCAGAGCGCCGGCCACTGACCACGGAGAAACACGATGCCGATCGTCACCATTCAAGTGACCCGCGAGGGAACGACGCCGGGAGCGGCGTCGGTCACCGCGGAAGAGAAGGCAGCGCTGATCAGGGGATCGAGCGAGCTCCTGCGCGACGTGCTCGGCAAGCCGCTCGAGTCGACCTTCGTCGTGATCGAGGAAGTCGACACCGACAATTGGGGCTGGGGCGGCCTGCCCGTGCAGGAATTCCGGCGCCGCCGCGCCGCCCGGACAGGATGATCCGCGCGCTCGCTGCGCGCAGGAGGATGACATGACCAACGCAAATACGAAGCAACATCTGGAGACCCGGCTGCATCCGCAGCCGGGATCAACATCGCAAACGACCTGGCGATATGCCGCGGCGGGCCTGTCCGCCTCGCTGGTCGGGCTCGGCCTCGCACGGTTCTCCTACACGCCGCTGATACCCGCGCTGATCGCGGCAAAGTGGTTCAGCGCGTCCGACGTCGTCTATCTCGGTGCCGCGAACCTTGCCGGCTATCTCGCCGGCGCGCTCGCAGCACGCGTTGTAGCCTCTCGCATCGGCGCCGTTCGCGCGCTGCGGGCGATGATGCTGCTCGCCACGCTTTCCTTCTTCGCCAGCTCGACGCCGGTGTCGTTCACCTGGTTCTTCGCGTGGCGCTTCCTCTCCGGCCTCACCGGCGGCATCATCATGGTGCTGGCGGCGTCCGTCATTCTGCCGCACACCTCGGCGGCGCGGCGCGGTATCGTCGGCGGCGTGATCTTTGCCGGCGTCGGCCTCGGCGTCGCCGCGTCGGGCACGCTGGTGCCACTATTGCTGCAACAGGGCTTGCAGCAGAGCTGGTACGGCCTCGGCGTGCTCTCGGCGATGCTGACGCTCGCGAGCTGGTGGAACTGGCCCGCGGAAGCCAAGGCTGATAGCGCATCCGCGCATCATGCGAAGCCGCATTCGACGCCGACTGCCGCACGTGCGCTGCTGATCCAGTACGGCCTCAACGCGGTGGCGCTGGTGCCGCACATGGTCTTCATCGTCGACTTCGTGGCGCGTGGCCTCGGCCAGGGCATCGCCGCGGGATCGCGCTACTGGGTGCTGTACGGCCTCGGCGCCATCGTCGGCCCGCTCGTCACCGGCCATCTCGGTGATCGCTCAGGCTTCGGCCCGGCCTTGCGCGCGGCGTTCCTGATCGAGGCGGCTGCCGTGCTGCTGCCAACCGTCAGCACCGCCCCTCTGTCGTTGATCGTGTCGAGCGTCGTCGTCGGCGGCTTCACCCCCGGCATCGTGCCGCTGGTGCTCGGACGCATCCATGAGCTCGTGCCGCACTCCACCGAGCAGCAGCGCGCGACATGGAGCCACGCCACCACCAGCTTCGCACTGTTCCAGGCCGCCGCGGCTTACGGCTTTTCCTGGATCTACGCACAGACCGGCGGCGACTATCTGGTCCTGTTCGCGCTGGGCGGCGGCGCCGTGGTGCTGGCGCTCGCGATCGACCTTGGCCTGGCGCTGACCACGCGCAAGGCATGACCGCTGGCGGCGGCGTGATCAGGAATACTGCATCACGCCGTCGTCGATCCGGCCGAAGCGCAAGGAAACGATGTCGAGCGCGTAGTTCTGGTACAGCCGCCACGGCCGTTTCGAGCCCTGCTTCGGCATCTTTGCGACCGAGCGCTGCACATAGCCCGAGGTGAAAGCGAGCGAGGGCTGCGCGGTGATCTCGGGGTCGTCATTGTGCGGCATGCACTGGCGGAAATTGTGCCGGTCCATGTAGTTGATGAGCCGGCAGACATATTCGCAGGTGAGATCGCATTTCAGCGTCCACGACGCGTTGGTGTAGCCGAAGGCCGAGGCCACGTTCGGCACGTCCGCGTACATCATGCCTTTGTAGGTCAGCGTGTTGGCGAAATCGACGGTGCGGCCGTCGACACTGACCTCGAGGCCGCCGACGACCTGCAGCACCAGACCCGTCGCGGTGACGATGATGTCGGCGGCAAGCTCGCTGCCGTCCTTCAGGCGGATGCCGTCACGGGTAAAGGTGTCGATTTCGTTGGTGACCACGGCGGCGCGCTTTTCGCGGATCGCCTTGAACAGGTCGCCATCAGGCACGAGGCAGAGCCGCTGGTCCCAGGGGTTGTAGCGCGGGGTGAAATGGGTCGCGACGTCGTAGTCCGGCCCGAGCGCCACGCGCACGCCACCGAGGATCAGGTTCTTCACCTTGTCCGGGCGGCGCCGGCTGAGCTGGAAGAAGAACATCCCCCACATCACGTTGCGCCAGCGGATCAGGTGATAGGCCAGCCTCGCCGGCAGGTTACGGCGGAGCTTGTTGGCGACGGGATCCTGCGCCGGGCGCGACACCACGTAGGTCGGCGAGCGCTGCAGCATGGTGACCTGCGCCGCTTTCTTGGCGAGCTCCGGCACCAGCGTCACCGCGGTCGCGCCTGAGCCGATCACGACGACGCGTTTTCCCGCGTAGTCGATATCCTCGGTCCATTTCTGCGGATGCACGATGCGGCCGGCGAAATCCGCGACGCCCGCAAATTCCGGCGTATAGCCCGCCTCGTATTTGTAATAGCCCGAGCACAGAAATAAGAAATTGCAGGTGAAGCGCACGATCTCGATTGCGCCCTCGCCCGTGGTGCGCTCGGCCTCGATGGTCCAGCGCGCATCCGGCGTCGACCACGCCGCGCGCTTGACGCGATGGCGGAAACGGATGTGCTTCTCGATGCCGTTCTCGGCTGCGGTCTCGCGCACATAGTTCAGGATCTGCGGCCCGTCCGCGATCGCCTTCGGATCGGTCCACGGCTTGAAGGAATAGCCGAGCGTGAACATGTCGCTGTCGGAGCGGATGCCGGGATAGCGAAACAGGTCCCAGGTCCCGCCGATGCAGTCGCGCCCCTCCAGGATGACGTAGCTCTTGCCGGGGCACTTGCTCTGCAGATGATAGCCCGCGCCGATGCCGGACAGACCGGCACCGACGATCAGCACGTCGAAATGTTCTTGTTGCATGGTTTCCTCCGCCGAGGAGGATTTTCCGCCCGCGATTGCCGGCCGTCAATTGGCAATCAGCCGCGCCGCAACTGCAAAGCGAGTTGAATTCCACGTGCCGAAACAACAAAGCCCCGGATCGCTCCGGGGCTTTGCGTCGATCATCGATCGAATGTGCGGCTCAGTAGCGGTAGTGGTCCGACTTGTACGGGCCTTCCTGCTTCACGCCGATATAGTCGGCCTGGTCCTTGCGCAGCTCGGTGAGCTTCACGCCGATCTTGGCGAGGTGGAGGCGCGCGACCTTCTCGTCGAGCGACTTCGGCAGCACGTAGACTTCCTTCTTGTACTTGCCGTCCTTGTTGTTGGCGAACAGCTCGATCTGCGCCAGCGTCTGGTTGGTGAAGGACGCCGACATCACGAAGGACGGATGGCCCATCGCGTTGCCGAGGTTCACGAGGCGCCCCTCAGACAGCATGATGATGCGATGCTTGTCGGGGAACTCGATCTCGTCGACCTGCGGCTTGATGTTGGTCCACTTCAGATTGCGCAGCGACGCGATCTGGATCTCGTTGTCGAAGTGACCGATGTTGCAGACGATGGCGCGATCCTTCATCGCGCGCATGTGCTCGATGGTGATGATGTCCTTGTTGCCGGTGGCGGTGACGAAGATGTCGGCGCGGGGCGCGGCGTCTTCCATGGTCACGACCTCGTAGCCTTCCATCGCCGCCTGCAGCGCGCAGATCGGATCGACTTCCGACACCATCACGCGGCAGCCGGCCTGGCGCAGCGAAGCCGCCGAGCCCTTGCCGACGTCGCCGAAGCCGGCGACCATCGCGACCTTGCCCGACAGCATGACGTCGGTGCCGCGGCGAATGCCGTCCACCAGCGATTCACGGCAGCCATAGAGGTTGTCGAACTTCGACTTGGTGACGCTGTCGTTGACGTTGATCGCGGGCCACAGCAGCGTGCCGGCCTTCTGCATGTCGTAGAGACGATGCACGCCCGTGGTGGTCTCTTCGGAAACGCCCTTGATGCTCTCGGCGATCGCGGCGAAGTAGCCCTTCGGCTTTTCCTTGAGCTGCTTCTTCAGAAGCGCGAAGAAGATTTCCTCTTCCTCGGAGCCGGGCTTGTCGAGGAAGGCGGTGTCGCCCTTCTCGGCGCGCAGACCGAGATGGACGTACATGGTGGCGTCGCCGCCGTCGTCGAGGATCATGTTCGGGTGACCGCCGCCGTGCCAGTCGAACAGCTTGGCGGTGTAGTCCCAATACTCAGCCAGGCTCTCGCCCTTGACCGCGAACACCGGAATGCCGGCGGCAGCGATCGCAGCAGCCGCATGGTCCTGGGTCGAGTAAATGTTGCACGAGACCCAGCGAATGTCGGCGCCGAGGGCTGCCAGCGTCTCGATCAGCACGCCGGTCTGGATCGTCATGTGCAGGGAGCCGGCGATGCGCGCGCCCTTGAGCGGCTGCTTCGGGCCGTACTCTTCGCGGGTGGCCATCAGGCCGGGCATCTCGGTCTCGGCGAGCGAGAGCTCCTTGCGGCCGAAATCGGCGAGCGAAATGTCCTTGACGATGTAATCGGTGAAGCCGGGCTTCGCGTTCATAGGGGGTTCCTGTTTGTTTGGCTCGTCATTCCGGGGCGCTCGTGAAACGAGCGAACCCGGAATCCGGAGGTTCGAGATTCCGGGTTCGCCGCTCTCGCGGCGCCCCGGAATGACGCAAGAGAACTAGAGCGCGCGCTTGAGCGGCTCGACGAGATCGGTCTTCTCCCAGGAGAAGCCGCCCTCGTTGTCGGGCGTGCGGCCGAAATGGCCGTAGGCCGAGGTGCGCGCGTAGATCGGGCGGTTGAGGTCGAGATGGCTGCGGATGCCGCGCGGGGTCAGATCCATCGCCTTGGCAGCAGCCTTCTCGAGCTCGTCCTCCGACACCTTGCCGGTGCCGTGGGTGTCGATGTAGATCGACAGCGGACGCGCAACGCCGATGGCGTAGGCGAGCTGCAGCGTGCAGCGGTCGGCAAGACCGGCCGCGACGATGTTCTTGGCGACGTAGCGCGCAGCGTAAGCCGCCGAACGGTCGACCTTGGTCGGATCCTTGCCGGAGAACGCGCCGCCGCCATGCGGAGCCGCGCCACCATAGGTGTCGACGATGATCTTGCGGCCGGTCAGGCCGGAGTCACCATCGGGGCCGCCGATGAAGAACTTGCCGGTCGGGTTGATGTGCCAGATCGTCTTCGGGGTGATCCAGTCCTTCGGCAGCGCCTCGCGCACATAGGGCTCGACGATGTCGCGGATCTGCTTGGACGAGATGTCCTCGACCAGATGCTGGTGCGACACCACGATCTCGCGCACGGCGACCGGCTTGCCGTTCTCGTACTGCACCGTGACCTGGCTCTTGGAGTCCGGGCCGAGCACCTTCTCCTTGCCGGAGTGACGGGCTTCGGAGATCAGGCGGAGGATCTTGTGGGCGTAGAAGATCGGCGCCGGCATCAGATCCGGCGTCTCGTTGGTGGCGTAACCGAACATGATGCCCTGGTCGCCGGCACCCTCTTCCTTGACCTCGCCCGGCTGCAGCGCATCGACGCCCTGGGCGATGTCGGCCGACTGCGGATGCAGCAGGATCTCGATATCGGCCTTCTGCCAGTGGAAGCCTTCCTGCTCGTAGCCGATGTCCTTGATCGCGGCGCGCACGACGCCCTCGATCTGCTCGTTGGTGACGGACTTCGGACCGCGGGTCTCGCCGGCGATCACGACCTTGTTGGTGGTCGCGAGCGTTTCGCAGGCGGCGCGGATCTGCCACGGGTCAATGCCGGCTTTCGGCCCCTCGCGGTAGAACAGATCGACGATTTCATCCGAGATCCGGTCGCAGACTTTGTCCGGATGGCCTTCGGACACGGACTCACTGGTGAAGAGATAGGACGCGCGCATCAAGTAACCCCTTGTTCCGCCACTCGACGGCGGTTCGTTTGCGTTGTTTACCTTGGATTATGTCAATCACGCCGGCGCGAGATGACGTAGGATTCGTCTAGAAACCAAAGCCCGTTATATTTCCGCAGCACGTCCCTGGCGGCGTCCAGAGTACGGCCGTTTTGAGTCATATCTGCCAACCGGTCGTCCTCGATCTGAGCGACATACACCGCCGCATTCCACGCTGCAAAGGCCGTCGAGGTTCCGATGGAGCCGGTGACCTCGTTGGGCAGCGCTTCCATATCATACCTGAAGATCGAGCGGTTATCCGCATAAGCATTAAAATTTAAGTCGCGGCCCAACGACCCGAGCTCGTACTTCACCGCGCGCAATAGCTCATGACGGCTGACCGAGAAAGGGTTTTCTCCAGGCCAGATCGCCTGGATCATTTCCATGCCCGGATCCTGCCCGTGGGAGTGGATTCCGATCAGGCGGCCGCCAGGCCGCAGGGCCTTGGCCAGGGGCGCGATGATCCGCTTGGCCCGGAAATTGACCGAGGACAGGGCACGGTATGGCTGGGATGCGATGACGAGGTCGAAATTGGCCTCGGTCTGGCCCGGCCGCGGAATGGTCGAATCCAGCAGGAACCTGTGATCCTCGCGGTAGAGCACCAGCACGACGGGCCGCTCGTACAGCGGCATGGCCGTGCGTGGGCTGATCGCCGCGCGCCAGTTCTGCTCCAGGAACGGCCGCAGTTCCGCGATCTGGGCCTCGAACTCGCCCGATGACGCCCCCCGCAGCGGAACCTCGTGCCAGACGGTGGCGGCGGCCGCCGCAGGCGAGGCCGGCGTCAGCCAGGGCGCCTCCGAGTAGAACATGTTGGTGAAGACGAAGACCGAGGCCGGATGCTCGAAAATCCGGTCCGGGACCTTCTCCAGCGTCAGGCGCAGATCCTCGAGGCTGAGCTCCTTGCCGGCCACATAGAACGGCATGTGCGGATAGCGCTGGTGCGTCGCGCGCAGCACCCGCGCCAGCACCGTGCCGTCGCCGACGCCCGCGTCGAAGATGCGCAGCGCCGGCGGGCGCGGATGGATGGCGGCAAGCTCCAGCGCGACCCGGTCCGCGACCACCCGCTTCTCGCTGCAGGTATGGACGAACAGCAGGTATTTCTGCCGGTTCTCGAAGAAGCGGAAATTGCCGCGCGGATCGCGCTTTTCCGGCGGCACCTGCAGGCCGCGCGGCGGCGGCAGGCCGCCGGTCGTCGACGCGGCGATATAGGCCTGGATCCGATCCAGCGTATCGATGGTGATGCGCTTGCCCTCGCGCAATCGCTGCACGAGCTTCCCATCGTTCACCGCGCGCCGACCGAAGGTCGATTCCGCCATGCCCGCCTTGCGGCAGAACTCGGTGATTTGGCTGAGGATTTCGTCGTTCTTCATGAGTGGGAAGGCAGTGGGCAACCCATTGGGATGGAGGACTTCTAACATCATCTGCCCACTGGGGAAAGCTTGGCGCCCCAATTTGCACAGGTCACACTTCCCGATATAGAGAGCGCCTGTTGCGATACTCTGGGGTGCATATGTTCCGGCGCAAATGCCTGGCGATCCTGCTGCTCGTTGCGTTCTCAAGTCTCGCCCGCGCAGGCGACCCCACCACCGACAATCCGGACCAGATGTTCGAAGCCGTCTATGCCCGCATCGGCGCAGTGCCGGCCGCGGTCGCGCGCGAACGTCTGATCTGGCTGAAGCTGGAAGAGCTCAAGCGCGAACCATGCGACCAGCGGAGCATCGACGAGTTGGCGGGGATGCTCGAGAGGCGCGGCTATCGGCGGCAAGCCGCCGACGGGCTCTACAAATTCGTCCAGACCTGCGGAGCGCCGCTGATCGCACTGAACAAGGCGTCCGTCATCTATATGAGCATCACCGACTATCCGAAGGCCGTCGAAGCCGCCGAGGAGTACGTCAAACGCGCGCCGTCCGACCAGAGCGCACATTATGTCCGCGCCCTGGCTCTGGACGCTGCCGGCGACTACCGCCGCGCCCTCGCCGACTACTCCGACACGATCGAGCTGTTCAGCGGCGACAAGAAAATGATCTCGGGCGGAATCTTCATGCGCATGGCGAACGCTTATGCCGCGCTGAAGCAGTTCTGCGAGGCGACGGCGCCGATCAACCGCTGGGTCGCGCTGGATCCGGCGACGCGCGACAACAGCAGGACGCAGAAGATGATCGCCGACTACGAGCGGCAGGGCAATTGCGTCTCGTCGACCGAGGCCCGCACGGAGAACTTTCCGATCCACGGGCAAAAGGGTGTCGCCACCGTGAAAGCCGAGATCAACGGCGTGCGCGGGCTGTTCGTGCTCGATACCGGCGCGAGCTATGTGTCGGTGAAATCGGCTTTTGCCAGCAAGGCCAAGATCCCGGACGGCGGCGCCAGCGACATCACGCTGATGAGCGCCAATGGCCAGTCCAAGGCAAAGCTCTCCCGGGCCGACAAGGTCGTACTGGGCAAGCTCGAAGCGATGAACGTGCCCGTCGCGGTGCAGGACGGCGACGAGAAGGGCTTTGGCGCCGGCATCGACGGCCTGCTCGGCATGAGCTTCCTGTCACGGTTCGAGGTCCAGATGGCGGGTGGTTCGGTCGAGGTCCGCACCCGCCAGCCCAGGAGGTAACCGCGGCAGACCATCGTCGCGTGAACCCGAAAAGCCGCGTGCGCGACCAAGGGCAGACATTCCCATCACAAACGCCTGCAGCCGAGGTCTCCTTGCGCCGCCTGCTCCTGATCCCCGCTCTTTTGCTCGCTGCCCTGCTCGGGTCCGCGCCGGCCCACGCGCAGGCGCGCAACCAGCTCGGACCGCTCTGTACCACCGAGACCACGCCGGCGGACCAGATGGTCGACGCCTGCGGCAAGATCATTGCGCTGAAGGTATTCAAGGGCGAACAGCTCGCGACCGTTTATTTCTGGCGCGCCGTCGGCTGGAACAAGAAGGGCGACTACACCAAGGTCATCGCTGACGCCACCGAAGCGATCCGGCTCAAGCCGAGCCAGGCGGTCTATAACCTCAGGGGATCGGCCTATTTCGACAAGGGTGACTACGACATCGCGATCGCCGATTTCGACGATGCGCTGAAGCTCGGTCCGCCCAGCGGCATCATCTTCCACAATCGCGGCAATGCCTGGCGCGGCAAGCGCGACTACGCCAAGGCGATCGCCGACTACGATGCCGCCATCAAGGCCGATCCGCGATCGACGTTCTCGTTCCAGAACCGCGGCATCGCGAAGGAGGCACTCGGCGAGCTCGACGCCGCGCTCGCCGACGTCAACCAGGCGATCCGGCTCGACCCGACGCTGCCGCAGCCCCTGATCACCCGCACCTCGATCTGGCGCGCCAGGGGCGACCTCGATCGCGCCATCGCCGATGGCAGCGAAGCGATCCGGCTCGCCAAGGAGAAGCCGCCGGTCAACATCATGACGCCGCCGAACAGCGTGCTGATCTCGGGCTACACCCATCGCGCGCTCGCCTATGAAGCGAAGGGCGACTACGCCCGCGCCCGCGAGGACTACATGGCGACGCTCGCGATCGTGGCCTCGGATGCCGGCAGCAAGTCCAACCAGGCGACCGCAAAGGTGCGGCTGGCGCTGGTCACGGAAGCAGTCGCACCGATCCCGCGCGATGCGCCGTCACCGACAACCCCTCCGTCAGCAACTCCTGCCCCGCAGCAGACCGGCGCTGCCCCTGCGCCCTCGCCCGCTCCAGCGGTTCGCGGCACGCGGATGGCGCTGATCATCGGCAACGGCGCCTATGCGCATGTGAAGGCGCTGCCCAATCCGCCCAACGACGCGCGCGCGGTCGCCAAAAGCCTGCGCGACATCGGCTTCACGGTGTCGGAGGGCGTCGACCTCGACCGCGCCGCGATGCAAAAGATGACGCGCGACTTTTTGCGTGACGCCGCACGGGCGCAGATTGCCGTGGTCTATTATGCCGGCCACGGCGTGCAGGTCGACGGCCGCAACTATCTCATTCCTGTTGATGTCGAGCTCAAGCCGGGCACCGGCATGACCGAGGCGATGATCGACATGGACACGATCATGGCCGGCCTAGACGATCAGGTCCGCACCAACATCCTGATCTTCGATGCCTGCCGCAACAATCCGATGGCGCCGCAGGTTGCGAGCGCCGGCAGCAGTCGCGCCATCGATGGCGCCTCGGGCCTCGCAGCTCCAACGAGCCTCGGCACCGGCGCGACATTGGGCGCGGGCACGCTGATCGCCTTCGCCACCGCGCCAGGCCAGGTCGCGCTCGACGGCGAAGGCGCCAACTCGCCGTTCTCCGCCGCCCTCTCCCGTCATCTCGGCGCGCCGGGGCTGGAAGTGCAGCAAATGCTCACGCGGGTGCGGGCCGAGGTGGTTTCGACCACGAAGAACAAGCAGGTGCCGTGGTCGAACTCGTCGCTGCTGGGTGAGGTCTATCTGGCGGAGAAGTGAGATACTCTCGTGCCCCGGACGCAGCGCAGCGCTTCTTCAGCGGTGCGCTGCAGAGCCGGGGCCCATATCTCCGAAGAGCAAGGTGGCAGCATGGGTCCCGGCTCTGCGCCGCAACGCAAGAGCGTTGCAGCGCGTCCGGGACACGAGCGAGGCTAGCCGCGAGGCTTAGTTGCCCCACACTTCCTTCGCGATCTCGACCGCGAGGCTGAGCTTGGCCCACTGCTCTTCCTCGGAGAGGATGTTGCCCTCTTCGGTCGAAGCAAAGCCGCATTGCGGGGACAGCGCGAGCTGCTCCAGCGGGGCGAACTTGGCGGCTTCTTCGAGACGACGCTTGATGTCGTCCTTCTTCTCGAGCTCGCCGAACTTCGAAGTGATGACGCCGACCACGACGACCTTGTTGCCCTTGGGCAGGAAGCGCAGCGGCTCGAAACCGCCGGCACGGTCGCTATCGTATTCGAGGAAGTAGCCGTCGTAATTGGTGCCGGCGAGCATGGTCTCGGCCACCGGCTCGTAGCCGCCCGAGGAAATCCAGGTCGAGCGGAAATTGCCGCGGCAGACATGCGTGGTCACCACCATGTCGGCGGGCTTCTCGGCCAGCGCGTAGTTGATGATGCGGGCGTAGATCTGCTGCAGGCCATCCGGATTGTCGCCGCGCTCGCGCGCCTTCTGCAATTCGTCCGGCGAGCAGAGATAGGCCCACACGGTGTCGTCGAACTGCAGGTAGCGGCAGCCGGCGTCGTAGAACGCCTTGACGGCCTTGCGGTAGGTCTTGCCGAGATCCTCGTAGAAGGCATCGAGATCGGGATAGACGTCCTTGGAGATCGACTTGCGGCCGCCGCGGAAGTGCAGCACGGCCGGAGACGGGATCGTCATCTTGGCGGTGACGTGGGCCTGGTCGGTGTACTTCTTCAGGAAGCGGAAGTGGTCCAGCATCGGATGGTTATCGGGGAAGTCGAGCTTGTCGATAACCCGGACCGCGTCGTGACGGGTCTGCACGCCGGTAAACTGGATGCCCGCGTCGGGGTGAAACAGCTCGCAGCCGGTGAGCTTGGCCAGGAAGTCGAAATGCCACCAGGAGCGGCGGAATTCGCCGTCGGTCGCGAGCTTCAGGCCGACCGAGGCCTGCTTGTGCACGACCTTCTCGATCTCCATGTCCTCGATCTTGCGCAGATCGTCGGCCGAGATCTCGCCCTTCTCGAGCTTCGCGCGGGCTTCCTTGATCTTGGCGGGGCGCAGGAGGCTGCCGACCTCGTCGGCACGGAAGGGGGCTTTGGTTCGCTGCATTCTCAACTCCCGAGGATTTTCTAGTGGGCCGCCGCCCCTGCGACCCCGAGGTGGCGCTCCAGGACCGAGGGGTCGGCCTTCAGCGCAGCGCTCGGGGCGTCGTGGACGATCGTCCCGCGCTCCAATATCACAACGCGGTCGGCGAGCCCCAGAATCTTTTGGGCGTTCTGCTCGACGATGATCGAGCAGATGCCCCCTGCCCGGGTGATGGTCCCGATCGCCTTCAACAGCTCCTCGACGATGATGGGCGCCAGGCCCTCGGTCGGCTCGTCCAGCAGCAGAACCTTCGGGTTGAGGGTCAGCGCGCGGCCGATCGCCAGCATCTGCTGCTCGCCGCCGGAGAGCTGGTTGCCGAAATTGGTCCGCCGCTCTTTCAGCCGCGGGAACATCTCGTAGACCTTCTCGACCGTCCAGGGCCCGGGCTGGGCCACCGCGGTCATGTTCTCCTCCACCGTGAGCGAGCGGAAGATGTTGCGCTCCTGCGGCACCCAGCCGATGCCGGCGCGGGCGCGCTGATCGGGCCGGAGCGTGGTGACATCGGTGCCGCCGAGCGCGACGGTGCCGGAGAAGCGGCGGGTGACGCCGACGATGGAGTTGATCAGCGTGGTCTTGCCGGTGCCGTTGCGGCCGAGCAGCGCCAGCACCTGCCCTTCGGCGAGGCGCAAGCTCATCTTCGGCAGCACCACGGCCTCGCCATAGCCGGCACGTAACGCATCGATCGCGAGCAGGTCAGACATTGACCGCCTCCTCGCCGAGATAGACGGCCTTCACCTGCGGATCGCGCGCCACCTGCTCGGGCGGCCCCTCGGTGAGCAGCGCGCCGGAGACCAGCACCGAGATGCGGTCGGCGAAAGAGAACACGAGGTCCATGTCATGCTCGATCAGCAGCACCGTGACGTCGCGCGGCAGCGCACCGACGACGGCGAGAATGTCGTGACGCTCGCTCTCGGGCACGCCGGCGGCGGGCTCGTCGAGCAGCAGCACGCGCGGCTTGGCGGCGATCGCGACCGCGATCTCGAGCAGGCGCTGCTTGCCGTAAGGCAAGGTCACGGTCTGCTCGTTCATGACGTCAAGCAGATGGAAGCGCGTCAGGAGATCGGCAATCTCGCCGTTGACGTCGGCGCGCGTACCCATCCGCCGCCACCAGTCGCCGCCATGGCCGAGGCGCTCGGAGACGGCAAGGCCGATGGTCTCGAGCGGGGTCAGATCAGGATAGAGCTGGTTGATCTGGAACGTGCGCGACAAGCCGCGCAGCACGCGCTTGTGCACGGGCAGATCGGTGATGTCCTGTCCTTCGAGCAGGATCCGGCCCGAGTTCGGCTTGAGCACGCCGGTGAGCTGGTTGATCACCGTGGTCTTGCCGGCGCCGTTCGGGCCGATCAGCGCGTGGCGGGCACCCTGCTCGATCCTGAGCGAAAGGTCGCGCGTGACGCGCAGGCCGCCAAAGGTCTTCTCGAGATTCCGGGTTTCGAGGGCGATGGTCATGCGTCGCTCTCCGGCGCGGCGACGACGGCCTTGCGTCCGGCGACCTGCTTGATGATCAGGTTGGGCACATAGAGCACCCAGCGATGCAGTCGCTGGCGGCCGACCAGCACGATCACGACCAGCACGAGGCCGATCCAGAACTGCCAATATTGCGGGGTGATGGTGGAGAAAAACTCCTGCAGCATGCGGAACACCACCGCGCCGATCAACCCGCCATAGAGATAGCCGGTGCCGCCGATGACGAGCACCAGCATCAGATCGGCCGAGCGCTCGAAGGCGAACACATCGAGCGAGGCGATCGCGGTGGTCTGGGTGAACAGCGCGCCGGCGATGCCGGCATAGAAGGCCGCAAGCGTGTAGATTGCGATCAGGCGACGATTGACGGGGATGCCGATTGCTGCGGCGCGCAGCGGATTGTTCTTGATCGCGCGCAGCGACAGCCCGAACGGCGAATGCACGACGCGGCGGGCGAACAGGAACAGCAGAAACAGCACGGCCAGCGAATAGAAGAAGCCGGTTTTGCCGAACATGTCGAACGGGATCTCGCCGAAGATCGGCTGCATCTCGATGCCCTGCAGACCGTCAGTGCCGCCGGTGATGTTGGAGAAGCGCTCGGCGAGCGCCTCCAGCAGCAGCGCGATGCCGAGCGTCACCATCAACCGGGTGAGATCGACGCCGCGGATCACCAGGAAGCTGGTGGCAAAGCCGAGCACCATCGCAGCGATGCCCGCGACGATCAGCGCCAGCACCGGCTCGTTGATGATGCCGTGCAGCGCGAGCAGCCCGGCGGCATAGGCACCGACGCCGAAGAAGGCGGCGTGGCCGAGCGAGACGATGCCGGCATAGCCGAGGATCAGATCGAGCGACATCGTGAACAGCGCCAGGCGCAGGATGTCGGTCATGATCAGATAGCGCGTGGGGAACAGGAAGCCGCAGGCCAGCACGACGAGCCAGAAGGCGGCCTCGCCAAAGTGCCAGCGCGCCTGGCGCTGCGCGTGATAACCGACGTCGGAAGAAGCGCTCATCGGCGAACTCAACGCGCGGCCGTGCGGCCGAACAGACCGTTCGGGCGCCAGATCAGGATCACAATCATCATGGTGTAGATCACGAAGGGTCCCATCTTCGGCACGTAATATTTGCCGGCGACGTCGCCGATGCCGAGCAGGAGCGAGGCCAGGAACGGCCCGGTAATCGAGGACGAACCGCCGACGGTGACCACGATCAGGAAGTAGATCATGAACTTCAGCGGAAAGTACGGATCGAGGCCGAGGATCTCGGCGCTCAGTGCGCCGCCGAGACCGGCGAGGCCGCACCCGAATGCGAATGTGAAGGCGAACACCTGCGGCACGTTGATGCCGAGGCCGCTCGCCGCGCGCGGATCATCGACCGCGGCGCGCAGCCGGCTGCCGAAACGCGTCTTGGCCAGCACCATCTGCAGGCCGATCGTCAGCAGGCCGCAGATCACGATGATCATCAGCCGGTAGCGGCCGATGCCGACGCCGAACACGTCGAACTGACCCTGCAGCGCGGTCGGCAGGTTGATGAAGACGCGCGAGGAGCCCTGGATGTAGTCCACGGCTGCGACCGACATGAAGGTCAGGCCGATGGTGAACAGCACCTGGTCGAGATGGCTGCGTGTATAGAGGTGGCGGTAGAGCGTGCGCTCGAGCAAGATGCCGATCGCCGCCGACGAGACGAAGGCGAGCGGCAGCGCGGCGAAGAACGGCCAGCCCATCCGGTTGACCAGCACCATGCAGACATAGCCGCCGGCCATCGCGAAGGCGCCATGCGCGAGGTTGACGAAATTCATCAGGCCGAGCGTGACCGCGAGCCCGCAGGCAAGCACGAACAGCAGCATGCCGTAGGCAACGCCATCGAACAGGTTGGTGAGGATTGCGGTCATCGTCTCAGCTTGGAGTTATCCGTTATGGCCGGGCAAAAGCACGAAGTGCGTCTTCAAACAAATGTCCCGGCCATCCACGTTCTTGTCTGGGCCTTGCGTGGATGCCCGGGACAAGCCCGGGCATGACGCTGGGGCGGCTGGCGCGATCCCGGATGCGCGCTAAGCGCGCTCCGGGATGACGCGCTTTCGCGCGTCACTTTTTGGTCTTGCCGAGATCCTTGACGGCTTCGAAGGTCGCGAACTCGACGTTGTAGAGCTCGCCGTCGACCTTCTCGACCTTGCGGATGTAGATGTTCTGCACGATGTCGCGGGTCTCGGGATCGATCGAGATCGGGCCGCGCGGGCTTTCCCACTTCTGACCCTTCATGGCCTCGATCAGCTTGTCGCCGTTGGTGTCGCCGTTGGTCTTCTTCAGCGCCTCGTAGATCAGGTGGATGCCGTCATAGCCGCTCACGGCCATGAAGCCCGGGCGGTTGCCGTACGCCTTCTTGTAGGCGGCGACGAAGTCCTTGTTCATCTGCGAGGGATGCGCCGCCGAATAGAGATGCGCGGTGACCGTGCCGAGGACGGCGTCGCCCATGTTGTTGAGCAGGTCGTCGTCGGTGACGTCGCCGGGTCCGATCACCTTGATGCCGGCCTTGTCGAGGCCACGCTCGGCATATTGCTTCATGAAGTTGCCGCCCTGGCCGGCCGGCACGAACACGAAGATCGCGTCGGGCTTTGCGTCCTTCATGCGCTGCAGGAACGGCGCGAAGTCGGGGTTGGCGAGCGGGGTCTTCACCTCTTCGACCACTTCACCGCCGCCCGCGGTGAAGTTCTGCTTGAAGAAATTCAGCGCGTCATTGCCCGGTGCGTAGTCCGAGGTCAGCGTCGCCACCTTCTTGATGCCGTTCTTCACCGCCCAGTCCGCGATGATGGTCGAGGATTGCGCCAGGGTGAAGCTGGTGCGCACGATATAGGGCGAGCGCTCGGTGATGATGGAGGTGCCGGCCGCCATGACGACTTCCGGGATCTTGGCCTGCGTCGCGAGCGGCGCGGCCGCGAGCGCGGCCGGCGTCACGCCGAAACCGGCGATGAAATTGACCTTGTCGTTGACGATCAGCTCCTGCGCGGCGGTCTTGGTCTTGTCGGGAATCGCAGCGTCATCCTTGAGGATGATCTCGACCTTCTTGCCGGCGACGGTGTCGCCCTTCTGCTGCATGTAGAGCTTGATCGCGTTCTCGATCTGCTTGCCGGTCGAGGCCTGGCCGCCGGTCATCGGCAGGATCAGGCCGACCTTGACGGTGTCTTCGGCCCTGGCCGGCACGATCGCCGCGAGACCTGCGATTGCGGCCACTGCTGCGGTGCGCGAAAACATTTTGCGTTCGAACATCAGATGTCCCTCCCCTTCATTCCTGACCTCTTGTGCGCCGGACCGAGTGCCCGGTCCTTGCTTCAGCTTAGCTCACGCACGCACGATGTCGCGCGCCACATGGCGTCTTTCGCGCCGTCATTGTCAATCGGACGTTTGGCGGCCATTCGGCGCAAGCCGAGCGTTCCGATTAGCAGATGAAGAGCGGCGTCGCGGTTACATCGCGGTAACCCGAGCGCCCGATCTTCGTCGTCTTTCCGGCCGCCTTCATTTGTACGAATGTACAAATAAAATGGACCTGTCAACGAAAAACCCCCGGTGCCGACCAAGCCAGATTGTCGCGAGCAGGCAGTGTAGAAAAGCGGTGCGCCGAGGGGATGGAGGATTTCGTCTTACATTTGCAGAATTTGAACATCGTGAGCGATGGCAATCCGGTATTTTCGTACCTACCTCGAATAAGCCAATTTTACCTTGTTGAAGGCTACTGTTGTTAAACGCCGGTCATCCGGCACCCAAGCTAGCTCCTGTTTCTGCCCGGCGCGTCCACACAATGATCATGCGGTTTCGGTCCCTTCTGCTCCTCCTCGCGGTTACCGCGGGGCTGTCGGGCTGCGGCACGGTCAACGAGAGGCTGTCGGCCGGAATGGGCGATTATGTCCCGCAATGGGCGGGCGGCCTGCCGGCGGACGCCCCGCCGCGGCCGGGCACGGCGCAGTACGACGCATGGATGAAGGAACGGGAGCAAAAGCGGCTCCAGCCTGCAGCACCACGCGACGAGACCAAGACTGGCCAGAGCAGGCTCGACCCCGCGCCACAGCGTTGATTGTAAACGGCGGTCGAGGGCGGAAGAGCAGCATGCTGGACGGCAGCACAGGCAAGCCGGCGGAATGTCTCGTGATCGGCGGCAGCGGGCTGGTCGGCGGCTATCTCGTCGATCATCTTGCCCACCGGCACGGGCGTGTTCTCGCAGTCTCCCGCTCGCCCCGTAGCACGACCGCCAGCGTGGAATGGATTCAGGCCGACCTGACGCAGCCGGACACTCTGAGATTTCCCGACGTCACGACGCTGTACTGTACCGCCGACGCAATTCTGCTCGCCAAGACATTGCCCGTCATCCTCGCATCTCCCGTCAAACGTGTCGTGGCATTGAGCTCGACCAGCGTGCTCACCAAGCAGGATACTGAGGTTGCAGAAGAGCGCGAGACCATCCGAAACCTGACCGAAGCCGAGCAGATCATCGCCAGGCTTTGCGAAGAGCGCGAGGTCGGCTGGACCATCTTGCGACCGACCCTGATCTACGCAGAAGGACGCGACACCAACATCACGCCGTTGTCGCGGCTGATCCGGCGCGCCGGCTTCATGCCGATCGTCGGTGGCGCGAAGGGGCTTCGGCAGCCGGTGCACGCCGAGGATCTCGCGATCGGCGCGATCGCCGCGGCCGAGAGTCCGGCTGCGTGCAACAAATTCTATTCGCTGCCGGGCGCGGAAACGCTGCCCTACAGCGAAATGATCGGCCGGGTATTTGACGGCATGGGTCGCCCTCGCCGACTCATTTCCGTCTCCCCATGGCTGTGGCGCGTCATCTTTGCGATGGCAAAACCGCTGTATCCCACGGCCAACGTCGCGATGGGCTTGCGCATGATGAAGGACATGACCTTCGATGCCACGCCGGCGATTGAGGATTTCGGCTGGAATCCACGGCTCTTCCGTCCGGTCTTCGATTAAGCCGGATCGATTGCGGCGTCGGGCGTGAGCGCGGGATTGCGTCTCAGGTCTTGACGATCTGGTCGACGCCGACGCCCTGCCCGCGCAACGTCGCCCAGATCAGCCCGAGATCGCCAATGAAGCTTTGGGACTTTACGTATTGGGCATCGAGTTCGGCGAGCCGCTCCGGGTTCGACATGTCGACGCCGCGAACCTGGGCCAGCCCGGTGATGCCGGGACGCACGCTGAACACGCCGAGCTTGCGCCGCGCCTCGACAAGCTCGACCTGCGACGGCAGGCACGGCCGCGGACCGACCAGACTCATGTCACCGGTCAATACGTTGAAAGCCTGCGGCAGCTCATCGACCTTGAAACGCCGCATGTGATAGCCCAGCCGCGTGACCTTCGCCGCCGAGACCTGATGGGTCGGAAGATCGCCCGTGTCCGAGGCCATCGTCCGGAATTTGTAACAGGTAAACGGCTGTCCGTTCCTGCCGACGCGAACCTGCCGGAAAATCGCGTCTCCCCGGCTATCGAGCCGGATGGCAACAGCGACAATCAGGAAGATCGGCCAGAGCAGAAGCAGGAGTGCTGCGCAGACCGCCACATCGAGCAGACGCTTCATCTGGAAGACGCTCGCATCATCGCGCGCAGTCCATCCTTTGTCTGCACGCGGGGGGACCACCCGACGCTCTGAAGATCGGCTGAACTTGCGACAAGCTCACGTCCGATGCGATCCCAGAGCCCGCGGCGGCCGGTCGCAAGAACCAGCGCTCGCACGGCAGCCGGCGGGATTGGAACGAGGTTGCGCGGCCGCCCGGACGCCTCGCGTAACGTCCCGATCATGTCCGCCAGCGTGATCGGTTCGGGATCACAGACGATGAAGGTCCGATTGATCGTGTCCGGATTGCCGAGGCAGAACATCACCGCCTGCACGAGATTGTCGATCGAGAGCAGCGAACGGCGATTCTGGAAGGCGCCAAACGGGAGCGGCACGGGCAGCGACGCAATTTTCATCATCATGGCCATGTTGGCCTTGGCCCCCGGGCCGTAGACGATGACCGGCCGCAGAATGGTGAACGGTACGCCAGAGTGACGAACTTCCTCTTCCGCACCGAGCTTGGCCCGGTCATAGGCCGTCATGGGCCACGGCTCGTCCTTCTCGGTGACGACATGGTCGGCGGCGGAGCCCGCCTGCGCGCCAATCGACGACATGAAGATGAGGCGCTTGATCCCGCGCTGCGCACAGGCCTTCACCAGGTGCGCCGTCGCCTCGCGATTGGCCCTCGTGTACTGGCCGCTGTCGATCTGAGTCCGATGAGCAATGGCCGCGAGGTGAATAACGGTGTCGACGCCATCAAGAAGCGGCGCCCAATCCACCTCGCGCTCGATATCGGACAGTTCCGCCCATTCGCTTCCGGGCGCATTGGCAAGCGAGGTCGGCTTGCGGGACGCCGCGCGGACGAAGTGGCCGTCATTCGCGAGCGCATTGGTCAGCGCAGACCCTATGAAGCCGGAAGCGCCGGTCACCAATATCCGCAACGACATCCGCTCACTCGCCCCAATGGCCGGAAAGACAGAAGCTTCCGCGCGGCCAGAATGTTCCACTAGGTGGTGCACGCGAACCGCCCCCGGACGATGATTCCAGACATTCTCATCACCCTTGCGGCGCCGGCACAACCGCAGACGCCACAATTTGCTGCACTGCGGCAGACGACGAGAACATCGAGCGGCCCAATACCCGACCGCGCTCCGACATGGAACGTCGCAATTCGTCGTCATCCATAAGTTGTTCGGCAAGTTCCTTCAACTCGTTAACCGAGTTCCCGGCATACGCTTTCCCCACCTGCTCGGACTCGATCAGCCTCATCAGGTCGGTGCCCGGATTCACCCGCGCCAGAACCGGCACTCCATATTGAACGTAAGAGACGAACTTGCCCGGAATATTGTGCGTTTTATGGTCGGGATGCAGTGCGACCATGCCGACATGGCACTGCGCGAGAAGGCCCGGGATCTCGGTCGAATCGATCTCGCCGTAGAACAGCGCATTGCTGAGATCGCGCGAAGCTTTCTCGGCCTCAAGGCGCGCGAACTCGGTACCGCGCCCGACGAACAGGAACCCGATATCCGTGCGGTCGCGCAGGCTGTGGATCAGATCGATGAAGATATCCATGCCCTGGGCTACGCCCATGTTGCCGATGTAGACGAAGATCTTGCGGCCGGCGAGCGGCGTATCCTTCACCACGATGCTGCTGCCGATGTCGGGCGTCACCTCGAGCCAGTTGCGCAGCACCTCGATGCGGCGCGGGGCGCGATCCCACTTCTCGAGGTAGCGGAGATTGGACTCGGTCTGCACGCCAATCACCTGGGCGACGCTGTACTGGAATGCAGCAATCGCCTTGAAGACCAGGTAGACCGGGCCTCGCCGGACCAGGCCGAGGTCGACCGCCCATTCCGGGAAGATGTCGCGCAGGATGAGATAGGTCCTCGGCTTGTTCTTGCCCTTCGATTTGCGCTTCAATTTCGCAATCAGGGGGCCGAAGAAGATCGGCGGTGAATACCACACCAGAAGGTCCCAGTTCGCCGCGGCAAACGGGCTGCGTCGGATGTTGAGATACATGGCGAACGGCAGCCACATTTCGGCGATGGCGCGCCGGACGAACGACGGCGAACGCGTCGGCGGCGCAGCCACGCGCAACACCTCGACCCCGTCGAACTCTTCCACCACCCACGGCTTGTCCGACATCGGCGACGGAACGATGACGACCGGCCGATGCCCCTGCGCGGCAAACTCCCGTGAGAGATCCCGCAACTGCACCGCCGCGGACGTCCGCAGGGGCGGATAGTCCGTCGAGATCAGCGCAATCAGCAGGCCACGGTTCATGTCAGTGCTTCACAGGATCAGCGGCGGCGGGTCACCGCCGCTCGCTGCGAGGCTCAGAAGAAGTTCGTGATCTTGGTGCGGATCGCATTCACCACCACGGACGAGGGCGAATAATCCTCCTCGAACTCGTAGCGCGCGCTCCAGGGCAGGCTGACCGCCAGCGTCACCGCCTCGACGATGTTCTCGGCCTCCATGCCCGAAACGATCGTGGCACCGCTCTCGAGCGTCTCCATGCGCTCCGTCGCCATGCGCAGGCTGACATTGGGCACCTTGTAGAACAGTCCCTCCTCGGCCGCAGTGCCGGAATCGGAGAGCACCACGTAGGACTGCTTCAGCAGCTGGTTGAAATCGTAGAAGCCGAGCGGTGCCATGATCCGGATGTTCGGCGGCACGTCGATGTTCTTCAGCTTGCTGGTCGTGCGCGGATGCATCGGGAAGATGATTTCGCGCTTGAGCCGCTGGTTGAGGACGCCGAGCGCCTTGAAGATGTTGGCGAGATTCTGCGGATCGTCGACGTTCTCGCTGCGGTGTGCCGTCACCAGGATGTAGCCCTTCGGCTCGAGGCCGAGGCGCTTGAGAATGTCGCTTTTCTCGATCTCCGGCATGAAGGCCCGCATCGCCTCGAAGGTCGTATTGCCGGTCACGATGATCTTCGAGGGGTGGATGCCCTCGCGCAGCAGGTTCTCGCGATGATAGTGGTTATAGGGCAGCAGGATGTTGCTGATGTGATCGATCAGGATGCGATTGCGCTGCTCGGGCATGCGGCGGTCCCATGCACGCAGGCCGGCCTCCATGTGGAAGATCTTGATGCCGCGGTGCGACGCAGGCAGCACGCTCAGGCCGCTATAGGTGTCACCGAGGATCAGCAGGGCGTCGGGCTTCACCTTCTCCATCAGCGCGTCGGACTTCTTGATCACGTCCGCGACTTCGGGGCCGTAGCCCGAGGTATCGATGTCCAGCTCGTAATCCGGCTTCCTGAGCTTGAGATCCTTGAAGAAGAACTCGCGCAGCTCCGGCGTGAAATTCTGGCCGGTGTGGACCATCACATGATCGAAATTGTAGTCGTCGAGCTTCTTCAGCGTCGACCACATCTTGATCATTTCCGGCCGCGTACCGAAAATCGACATCACCTTCATTTGCGTGTTCCGTATGGCTTTCGTTGAACCGGTGCGTGAGAGCGGGAGCTTAGGCGTCGGACGGCGGGAAGATCGAGACCTTGGGCAGCGGCAGGATCATCCGGCCGCCCTTCTCCAGATAGGCCGCGTTTCTCTTCCTGATCTCGTCGAAGAAACTCCAGGCGAACACCAGGAGATAATCCGGCGGATTGTCGCTGCCGAGAATCGAGCTCGGATGAATCTGGAAATGCGATTTCGGCGTGTAGAACCCCGCCTTCGCCGGCGCATCGTCGATCATGTAGTCGAGGTGATCGTGGCTGATGCCGCACCACTGGATCATGGTGTTGGCGCGACCTGACGCACCGTAGCCGGCGATGCGCTTGCCCTCGGCCCGCAGACGGTTCAGCAGCGCGATCAGCTCGTCGCGATGAGCTGCGACGGTCGCTGAAAACGCCTGGAAGGTCTCGAAGCGATCGAACCCGCGCGCGCGCTCCTCCGCCTCGAGCGCCTTGACCGCGGGCGAAACGGAGGCGCTGTGCTTGCTGCCCTTCTTGCAGGTGTAGAAACGGATCGAGCCGGCGTGGATCGGGATCGGCTTGATGTCGAACACCATCATGTCGTAGCGGGCGAGATGGTTCATCACCGACAGCAGCGAGTAGTAGTAGAGGTGCTCGTGATAGACCATGTCGTATTGCAGCTCGTCGATCACCTTGCCGAGATAGTGCACCTCGAAGGCGAACACGCCGTCCGGACCGAGCGCCGCGGCAACTGCGCGCGTCGTGCCCTGGATGTCTGGAATGTGCGCATAGACGTTGTTGGCCATGATCAGATCGACGCCGCCGTGCTCGGCGGCGACGCTGCGCGCCACGCTCTCGGTGAAGTAGTCGTTGACCACCTTGATACGCGGATCGTTGATGGTCGCGACCACGTTGGAAGCCGGATCGACGCCGATCACGGTGCGAATGCCCTGGTCCGCGAGCGGACGCAGCAGCACGCCGTCATTGCAGCCGAACTCGAGAACCGTCGCCTTGGCCGGATCGAGAAAGCGCCTGGTGACCTCGCCCGCGTAGTCGCGGAAATGATCGCGCAGGGTGCCGATCGACGACGAGAAGTAGAAATAGTCCTTGAACATCACATCGGCCGGCACCTTGTCGGTGACCTGCACGGCGTAGCAGTCCTTGCAGAAATGCAGGCGCATCGGAAAGGTGGGCTCGGTCGCAAACTGCTCAGGCTTCAGGAAGCCGCCCGCGAGGCCGACCCTGCCGAAATCCATCACCAGTCCGAGCCGCCGGCTGTCGCAGAACGCGCAGCAAGGCTGGGCGGAATCACCCGGTTCCATCGCGAAAAGTCCCCTGTTCCCTGCCTCCGGCAGTGACCTTGGCACAACCGTCGGTAACGGAGGTGCGAGGTAGCATAATCATTTCGTCAGGTCGATAACCCGGGAAAAACTAGATTTCTGCAATTTCGCCGTCCGCGCCCCGCAGATGCCGCTGGATGAAATCCAGCTTGAGCAGCAGCGCCTTGACGCCATCAACTGTCAAACGTTCGGTATTATGAGACGTATAGTCGTCGAGGGTCGAAATCTCCCGCTGGCCGTCGGTGAAATACATCGCATAGTTGAGATCGCGATTGTCGGCCGGGATCCGGTAGTAGCGGTCCATGTCCTGGACGCGGGCCATTTCCTCGCGCGAAACGAGCGATTCGTACAGTTTTTCACCGTGACGCGTGCCGACGATCTGGACCGGATTGTCGGCGTTGAAGAGCTCCTTGAGCGCCTGAACGAGGTCGGCGATCGTGGCTGCGGGCGCCTTCTGCACGAAGATGTCGCCCTGCTGGCCGTGTTCATAGGCGTGCAGGACCAGTTCGACGGAATCATCGAGCGACATCAGGAAGCGCGTCATGTTCGGATCGGTCACGGTCAGCGGCTTGCCGGCCTTGATCTGCTGAACGAACAGCGGGATCACCGAGCCGCGCGACACCATGACGTTGCCGTAACGGGTCGCGCACAACAGCGTCTCGGACGGCGACTGCTGGCGTGCCTTCGCGACCATCACCTTCTCCATCAGCGCCTTGGTCTGTCCCATGGCGTTGATCGGATAGACCGCCTTGTCGGTCGAGAGCACAACGACCTTCTCGACATTGTTGGCGATCGCCGCACTCATGACGTTCTCGGTGCCGAGAACGTTGGTGCGGACCGCCTCCAGCGGATAGAATTCGCAAGACGGCACCTGCTTCAGCGCCGCGGCGTGAAACACGTAATGCGCGCCCTTCAGCGCCTGATGAATGGAATCGTAGGCGCGCACGTCGCCGATGTAGAATTTCAGGCGGCCGTTGTTGAACGTCGTGCGCATCTCCTCCTGCTTCTTCTCGTCGCGACTGAAGATGCGTATCTCGGCAACGTCAGTCGACAGGAAGCCCCTGAGGATGTGCTGGCCGAACGATCCCGTTCCGCCCGTGATGACTACAACCTTATCCTTGAACATCGCGTCCCACCGAACTGAATTTGTCGCGGTACATTGCATCAACCAGCGCCGGCCATTCCGGCGGCTTGTACCCGGTCGCCCGCTCGAAACGATCTGCAACCAGCGAGCGATCCGGCGCCTGCCGGTCGTCCGCAACCAATTTGATCCTTTTGCCGTATCGCTCGGCAACCAGCAATAGCAGATCGAACTTCGAGATCGGCCGGGTCGCAACGTGATAAATGCCGCAAAGCTCCGGCCGCGGGATCACGACGTCCCGGATCATATCCGCCAGCACGATGGTCGGGAAGCCGGAGAAGATCGCCCGCGTAAAGGCGCGGCATTCGTCCTGCTGCGACAGAAACCATTCCAGCAATCCGCTTCCGGGCTGCAATTCGTGGCCAATGATCGACGTCCGCAAGGTAACCGCATGCGGCGCATCGACCTCGCCGAGGAACTTCGATGTCCCGTAGACGTCATCGGCATCCGGCACGTCGGCCTCGGTATAGGCGCCCCGGTGGCCCGCGAACACGCCATCCGAGCTGATCTGGATGAAACGGGCCCCGGCGCGCCTGCACAGATACGACAGGCGTTGCGGCAGCACCGCGTAGACCGCAACCGACCGCATGGGATCGGCAGGTGCAGGCCGGCCAACCGCGATGCAGTTGACGACGACATCGGGGCGAACCGTCTCGAACAGCTCCGCCTGCTGCCCTGGGTCCTCAACGTTGCCCACCACGGCGAGACGCCCCGCATCTGCGGGATCGAACAGCTTGCGGCTCGCGTCCTGCCGAACCGTCCCCGTCACCTGCGCGCCAGGCATCTTCGACAGGCTGCGAAACATCGCATTGCCCAGCAGACCGGTGGCTCCGAGCACGAGCACCTTCACGGCACGCTCCATCGAGGCCCGGACATCATGCGAGCTGGACCAGGCCCTGGAGCAACTGGTCGCGTTCCTTGATGGTGGGGTAATTCACCAGCACCGCGCGGTAGACGCCCTTGAAGACGAAGAGACTGCCGGCCGCGATGCCGATGACGCCGAAATTGCGGATCAGCTCCTCGATATGGGCGAGCGAGCCGGCGCCGCCCAGGATGGTGACCGGCACCTTCGAGGCCGCATTGATCTGCCGCGCCAGCTCGAGATCGTAGCCCTTCATCTGGCCGTCCTTCTCGATCGCGTTGACCACGATCTCTCCGGCCCCGAGCTTCTCGGCTTCGGCTGCGACTTCGAGCATGGTCCGCTTGGTGTTGACCTTGCCGTTATGCGTCCAGACCTCGTAGACGCTGCTGCGCGGACGCGGCTTGACGTCGAGCACGACGACGACGCTCTGGCTGCCGACCGCCTCGGCGGCGTCGGCGATCAGGTTCGGATTGGAGACCGCAGCCGAGCTGATCGCGACCTTCTCGATGCCGAGACCGATGATGGTCTTGACCTGCTCCACCGTCTTCACGCCACCGCCGTAGCAGAGCGGCATTCGCGACTCGACGGCGAGGTTCTCGAGCATGCGATAGTCGGGCTCATGGCCGCGCACGGTCGCATCGATGTCATAGATCGCCAGCTCGTCGACCAGCTTCTCGTTGAAGATACGGACGACATTGATGGGATCGCCGACATATTTCGGATTGGAGAACCCGACCGTCTTGACGAGGCCCTTGTCCTGGACGAGCAGCGAGGGGATGATGCGGGGGCGCAGCACGGATCAAAGCTCGGCGAAGTTCTTGAGGAGCCGCATGCCGTAATTGTGGCTCTTCTCGGGATGGAACTGGACGCCGTAGATGTTGTTCGAGCCCACGGCACAATTGAAGGCCATGCCGTATTCGGACGTGGCCAGGACGTTGTCGTTGGAGGCGCAATCGAAATAGTAGGAATGCAGGAAATAGAAGCGGGAGTCCTGCTCGAGACCTTCGAACAGCCGCACGCCGTTCTTCGGCACCACGTCGTTCCAGCCCATGTGCGGCAGGCGCGCCGGACGCGGCAGCCGGCTTTCGTCGAAACGCCGCACCCGCCCCTCGATCCAGCCGAGTCCGGCGAGCTTTCCTTCGTCGCTCGAACCGGCAAGAATCTGCATGCCGACGCAGACGCCGAGCACAGGGACCTTCCGGTTCATCACGAGATCGTCGACCACCTCGCGCATGCCCGAGGCGTCGAGCAACTCGATGGCGTGGTCGAAGGCGCCGACCCCCGGCAGGATCAGTTTGGTCGCACCATCAAGATCGGTGGCGCCGGTCGCGATCTTCGCCGGGACGTTCATCCGCTTGTAGAGATTGGCGAAGGCCTGAACGTTGCCGAGCCCGTAATTGATGATGGTGATCATCGGAATATCCGGTTGTCCAATCCGAGCACGTTCGAGATCTTGGCACCGAGGGTGATCATGAACAGGTTGTTCTTGTAGTCGTGGAACGACTTGTTCGGGCCGTCGAAGATTTCCTGGAACTCGGCGACGGTCCAGCCGAGCTTGGTCGCCACGTACTCGAATTCGTGGCGCAGCGTCTCCTCGTCGAGCTCAGGCTTTTCGAGGCGCTTGAGCGCTTCGTCGCGCGTCATCTGACCGGTCAGGATCTCGCTCGAGAAATAGGCGCGGCGCTTATCATAGCCGAACTTCCGCGGGGTCCAATAGGCCTCGTAGAAGCGGGTGAAGCGCGACTCGTAGTGCTTCTGCGGATAGGGCTGCCAGCCGAATTTCTCGGTCAGTTCGCGGATCGCGTCCTTCTTGATGAAGGGAACGCTGTCCAGCAGCTTGATGACCCGCATGCCCTTCACCAGGCGATAATACAGCCGGTACTTCAGGATATCGCAGGTCGGAAACGTCTTGAGCTGGCGCGTGCCGAACTTCTTGTGGATGTCGTGCACGTGCACCATGTCGGTCGAGAAATAGGTCCACTCGATCGATTCGCGCACGCACTCGGTCGAGTTGTTGCCGCCCGTGATGACGTATTTGAAGCCGTTCTTGGCGGCGAAATTGTACATCGCCGAGAACAGCGCCAGATCCTGCGGCTGGTCCTGGAAGGCGACCTGGGACAGGAAGAAGGCGCGCTGCAGGTCCTTCATCTCCTCCCAATTGACCACTTCGGTCACGAGGTCGAGGTTCAGGCCTTCAATGATCTTCTGGATATTGCTGACGCCGAGATCGGAGTTCCAACCGGTGTCGCAATGAAACATCAGAGGCCGCAGGCCGAACTTTTCCTTGGCCACGTAGGTGACATAGGAGCTGTCGAGGCCGCCACTGATGCCCGATGATGCAGTCGTGGTCGCGGCCCTTGCCCTCTTCCTTGATCTTCTCGATGAGCGGCATGATCTCCTGGGTGCCACGCTCATTCGGATGCCAGTTCGGCTTGATATTCTCATGAAAGTTGCAGCAGTACTGGCACCAGCCACGTCCGTCGAACTGGAGCGTCGAGTCGCTGGTGTCCATGACGCAGTTTGCGCAGATCTGGTAGGGCCTCGGGCTCATTTTCACGGACACGCTTTCAAAGCCAACGCCCTGGACGACAACGCGGATTGGACCTTGGTTGGGATGGGGCACGGGACCCGTTTAATCGGTCTCGCGTAGCAGATAAACACCTATTGACACAAAGTCGCGCCCTATTTTTTCTCCGGAAGCCCGGGACTTGGCGGTCAGACTTGGCCAGCGCGGCCCCTCGGCGGTCGAGCCGCTCGGCCCCCCGCGAGAACCTGTGGAATGACACGGGTGTCGAAAGCAGCAACCGATGGAACAGTGTCACCGCCACGCCCAAAAGTGACAAAAGCGAGTAGAAGTCGCTCGCCCAGATGCAGGGTGAGCAAAACGACGTTCTTGAAAATCCTGCGCCTCGCCGGGCCCAAGCCTGCTCCAATAACGATAAACATTAGATCAAGCCAAATCCTGGCGGCGCGAAAAACCATATCCCGCTGGATTCAGGCTACTTTTCTCGATTACAGCCTAGACGCGTAAAAATGCGCAGGAAAGGGCGCGACCCCCTTGGCCCACCCCAACTCCCACTTTGGCGGCTCTACCCGATCCGTCTCAATATGGTCAACAAGCATCTGCCAGTGAGCATCGACCTTGGCCCTGACCGCCCATTGCGCCGCAGGCAGCCCGAGTGCCCTTTCGAGCCCAGACCGCCCTGCGATCGTGCCAAAGCTGGTCCCCGAAACGGGGGTTGCGCCGCGCCCCGACCGCTGGCAACCAGTGGATGATAAGCCCATTGTTGGCCGAGCAAAGTCCGGCTATCGAACCCGTTTTTGACACATGCTCCAAAGATGAACGCGCGCCCCCCGTCGACCCGCTTCCTTAAGTATGCGAACCGCTACTCGATCGGAGCCGTTCTCGCTCTTTCGATGCAGATCGCCGGCGCCGCGCTGTCGTTGCTGGTAAGCTTCCTGCTCGCGAAGCTGGTTGGGGCTTCGGATCTCGGCCTGTATTTTCTCTGCGTGACAAGCATCGAGATTTTTTCGACGGTATCGCGGCTAGGGCTGGAAAATGCGGCGCTGAAGTTCATCTCGATCGCGCACAACTCCGCCGAGCCCGCGACTGTTGCGACAGTATATCGCAGATGCGTGGGAATCGCGGCTTCATCGGCGACCGTCATGATCCTGCCGGCCTGGTTGATCCTGAGTTACGCGCCGATCGGAACGAGCCAGCATGACGAATTTGTCGCGCTCCTGCCCGTTTTGATGGTGGCCCTGATCCCGGTCACGATGCTGGCGGTACAAACCGAGTCCTTCAAAGCCATCGGACGACCCGGGACTGCCGTTTTTACCCAGACCGTGCTTCCACAGTCGATCATTCTACTGCTGTCGCTGTTCCTTGCCTGGAACGGCATCGCAACGATTCACTCCATTCTCGCTGCCTATACCTGCGCATTCCTCGCTGCAGTTGTTTTGGCCTTCCTTCGCTGGAGGATGAGTATCGAGAACGTCTGGCAAAAGGCAAAGTTCTCGACTGCGGTCCTGCTGCGCACCAGCCTGCCGATCCTGATCGTCATGAGCCTCAATCTCGTCATGGCCTGGACCGACACGATCGTACTCGGCATGCTGTCCACGACCGACCAGGTTGGCATCTATGGCATAGCGCTTCGCATATCAGCCACCGCCTCATTCGTGCTGATCGCGATCGGCAGCGTCGTCGCGCCACAATTCGCAGCTCTTCATGCCAGCGGCAACCATGCCGAGCTCGACGCCCTCGCCCGCCGGAGCTCGTTCTGGACGCTGGTCATTACGTCCCCCCTGATCCTGATCTTCCTCGCATTTCCTGCACAGATTCTCGGCCTGTTCGGCGAGCAGTTCGTCGGTGGCGCTTGGTCACTCCGGCTGCTTGCTCTCTCCCAATTGATCCACGTTTCGACCGGACAGGTCACATCCCTGTTGATTATGACCGGCCACGAGAAGCTGCTGCGCAACAACATGATGTTCTCGGCAGCACTGAATCTGGTAGGCAATGTCTTGATGGTGCCACTGTTCGGTTCGCTAGGCTCGGCGATGAGCACCGCCTTCGCGGTATCGGTGATGAAGATCATTTCCTGGTGGATCGTCAGGCAAAAACTTCGGATCAACACCGTCGACTATCTGAAACTCTTTTCACCGACGTGACACCGACGGTCGCAGAGGGCAGGCAAAGGCGGCAGAGACACATATGCGCACCCCCGTGATCTTCATCGGAATGCATCGTTCTGGAACCAGCATGCTTGGACGCCTGCTGGAAGAACTCGGCATGTTCTTCGGCACAAGGAAGGACGAGAACAACGAGGCATTGTTCTTCCAGGAACTCAACGATTGGCTGCTGACTCAGTGCGGTGGACGCTGGGACAATCCGGGTCCCTTCAAGGACTTCTTCTGGCATAGCGACGAGGCAGTCAGATGGACCGAGACCTATCTTCGAAACATGCTGGCAAGCCCGCGAGCCATTCAGTTTCTAGGGGCGCGGCGATTGCTGTCGGGTGGGATAGCGAACCTCGACGAGCCTTGGGGCTGGAAGGATCCACGCACCACGTTCACACTCGGAATGTGGCTGAAGCTCTTTCCAGACGCGAAGGTCGTGTCGATCGAGAGAAACGGCGTCGACGTCGCCCAATCGCTGCGCACCCGGGAGATCAAAATCCTCGGGGATGCGCAACAATACTATGAACGCTATCGAGCGCTCTTTTTCGTCCGCCCGCGCCGCGCCGGCTTTGCGAGTTCGCCCCGCTGCCTGTCGCTCGAGAATGCGTTCTCGCTCTGGCAGGAGTACACAGCCGCAGCCGACATTGCGATTGCGGCCCTTCCGCGTGAACGCACGCTGACGCTGCGCTACGAAGAGGTGTTGAGCGATCCCGTCAGGTGGCTCACTGAAGCCGCCGCGTTCTGCGAGTTGAATGCATCCAGCTCCCGGATCGAGGAGGCGGTCAAGAGCATTCGGGCGGACCGCGCTCAGGCCTACGAATCGGATACCGAGCTCAAGAGGTTCGCGGAAGCTCACGCCGAGGCGTTGGCAGCCCGGGGCTACTCCACCTCGACTGCCTCGATCTAGGCGCGATGGGATTGGGATAAATCGTCGTTGCGCTTCGGGTCGTGGTTTGCATCCAGGCAAACCCGCGATCAGGCTGGCCCGGCCCCGGTGCGCCCCATGAGGCCGTCCCTGATGCCGGAGAGGTATGCCTTCAGATAGGCAAGGCGCCCCTCGACGAAGAGCATCAGAATGGCCCGGCTCACCAGCGTCCCCAGCAATTGCTTGAGCGAGTACAAGAACGGAACGTGACGCTTCCGAAAGAGAAGAAAGCAATTCCTGATCTGATAGTAGCAGCGCCGCGGCCCGTGGACCGCGATGCCAAGGGGGCCCACATTGAAATGGCGGCTGCCGATGGTGTGCTTCATGACCACGCTGGGATCCACGTAGATCGGAATCCGCTTTTCCCGGCAGCGGAGGCACCAATCGGTGTCGACAAAATCGATGAAATATTCTTCATCGAACGGCCCCACGCTCTCGACCGCCCGGCGCGTCACAGCCATCCCGGAAGAGATTGATATATCAACGGGATAGCGCGTCACGGCCCCGGATTGATAGACCCCCTTCGACCATCCAAATCGGCCAAGATCCTCGGCCGCCAGGGGCATTCCGGTGGCCTCGTCCACACAAAGCGGCGAGACGACCTCGGCGACCGACGGGTCGAGCGAACTGATCAGCGATGCGGCAAATCCCGCCTCGACCTTCGAGTCCTGATCGAGGAACAGAAGGATTTCAGCCCCCGCCTCGAGCGCGGCTCTCACGCCCACATTCTGGGCATGCGCGATGCCAGAGTTGTAGCCAAGCTGAACCAGTGTGCACCCCTCGGGCATGCGGCTCGGCTCGAATGACGGCTGCTCGGTATTGTCAACGACGATGACAGCGGCGCCCCCGGCAACAAGAGTCCTACACAGCTCGGCCAACCGCGTGACGTCCGGTCGATAGCTCACGATGATGCAGAAGCAGCTTGCCATGGTTCGCGGATCGTCTCGAAGGCGCTTTCCGGCCACTCAGGTCACCAGCTCAAGAGCGAGTCTTGAGGCGGGAATACAGGCTCCAAAGCACCGGTAGCACGGATCGCAGCGGCGACGCATTCAGCGCGGCAATGACGGCAACCTTCGGGGAACGGAAGAGCTTCCCGACCTGATCGGGTGCACTCTTCATCAGTGAGGCGCGGATGCGATCGATCGTGGTGCTATCAATACGCTGGCCCGCCTCCGAGGCCTCGACCAGCGCCATGATCATCGCGTTGCGATGATAGGTCAGCATGAAGTCTGGACCATAGTCTCGATAGATCTCGTGCGCCTCGGCATTGGTCCGGACGAAGCCGCTCAGAAACTCCGTCAGCGAGGCGAGGCCCGAAATGATCAGGCGCCAGAACGAGGGTAGCGACGCCGACTCGCTCCCGGCATGCACCCGTATCGAAAAGTGTTCGCCTGGATCGCATGCCTTGCTTCCGGAGCCGACCAGCGCGAGCCACAACGCGTCATCCGCGAAAGACAACCGTTCGAACGGCGGTATTCCGCCGACGCGATCATAGTCTGCCGATCGCATGACGAAGCCCGTACCAAAGTTGTCGCGATTGAACGTAAAGCGGGCCTTGAGGTATTGAGCTGCAGTCTCGATCTCAGGCACAGGCACGCAGGAACGAACCGTCCTTCCCTGCGAATTGATCAAGCGGCCGCCCGTCTGGTAGAGCGAGCTCTCCGGATGACGCTCGATCAGGTTCTTGATCGTCTCGAGAAAATCCGGATCGAATTTGTCGTCGTGACCGATCAGCGTCATGTACTCGTGCCGTTCGACATGCATGGCGCGGGCCCAGCTATCGACGATCGACAACGACACCGTCGAGGTGCAGATGCGAATGCGCGGATCATTCCTGCTCCTGAGCCATTCGACGGTCGCGTCCGTGCTACAATTGTCGAGCGCGATCAGGTCGAAATGTGGATAGGTCTGCGCAAGGATGCTGTTGACGCACTCCTCGACGTAAGGCCACCCGTTCCGGACAGGCAATATAACGCTAAACCTGATCAAGATTTGCTCCGACCCCTGCCCACACCGCAGGTGGCCATAGCAGATGATCGACTGAGAATGCCAGCCCGATGCCAGCCGATCGACTTACACGGACGCCGGAGCCTCCCCCCAGAATGCCATGGGCTCGTAGTCCGTATAGGGCAGTTCGCCATATCGGGGCCTGATGCTCCAGCCGTTTTGCCTTATTTTGGTTTCGACGAACTCGCGGACCGAAATCGGCTGGCCCGAGCAGACGTTCACCGGTCCACGCTCGGCCGGCGCGAGCGCAAGCGCCACCAGGCGGCGCGCGACCTCCTCGACGGGCAGATAGTCGCGCAGTTGCTCGCCGCCGGACATCGGAAACTCCGCCCGGCCCGCGAGGGCGGCGGCTTTCAGGGACGGCCACAGCGATGTTGCAGGCTGGTCGTCACCATACATGTAGAACAGCCGGGCCCAGGTCAGGCGGAAGGGGCAGTCGGCTTGCAGGGCCTGCAATCGCCGGCGGAGAGTGTCCTTGGCCGCCCCGTAAGGCGTGGTCGGGCGTGTCTCGGCTGCGGCCGCAAGCGCTCCCGACTGCAAGCCATATTCGAGACAGGTGCCGGCAACCACGAGCGTGGATAGGCCATTGCGGACGGCGTTCTCGAGCAGGGCAACGTGGCGGGGCAACTCGGTCTCGACGTGATATTGCGAGCGATAGTTGGGCAAGCCGCCCCAGGCGAGATGCAGCCACACGTCCGCGCGATCGAGCGCCGCAAAACAATCAGCCGGCGGATCGGCAAGATCGAGCGGCAGCCACCGAAGCTTTGCCGTCCCCGATCCCGCCAACGCGCCTCCGGGCCGTCCGCTGGCGACGACTTCGACATCGTGACGGGCAAGCTCGGCCAGCACATGCCGGCCGACAAAGCCTCGTGCGCCGGTAACAGCAACCTTCATCAGACCGTCCACTGCAAGAGGCGTGTCATCGCCACTGCCCGCTCAGACAATATCCAGCGCCGGCACCGCGGTGACGAACCGCGTGTCGGACAACCCGGCGCCTCGCAACTGGTCCATCACCTCGGACTTCAGATTCCACGGCAGGATCACGACGTAGTCGGGCCGCTCGGTGAGCAACCTTGCTTCGTCGACGATCGGAATCCGGCTGCCGGGCATATACCTGTCCTGCTTCGCCGGATTGCGATCGACCACATAAGCGATGAGGTCGCGGCGGACGCCGGCAAAATTCAGCAGCGTGTTGCCCTTGGCTGCCGCGCCATAGGCGGCCACGCGCTTGCCCGCGCGCTTCGCTTCGATCAGGAAGGCGAGCAGGTCATCCTTCACCTTTTCGGCGCGCGATTGGAAACCGCTGTAGCCGGCCGCGGAAGCAAGTCCTGCGGCGGACTCGCGCACCAGGAGCTGCGCGATGCGGCCGGTGACCGCGTGGCTGCCGGATGCCGCGCGTTGTGTGAACACGCGCAAGCTGCCGCCATGGGTCGGCAGCTCCTCGACATCGAACATTGCGAGCCCGTTGTGGCGGAAGATCTTCTCCAACGCCGTCAGCGACAGATAGGAGAAGTGCTCGTGATAGATCGTGTCGAACTGGTTTTCTTCGATCAGCCGCAGCAGATGCGGAAACTCGAAGGTCGCAACGCCGTCTGGCTTGAGCAGATTGGTGAAGCCCGACAGGAAGTCATTGATGTCAGGTACGTGAGCCAGAACGTTGTTGGCGGCCATCAGGTCGGCCTGCCTGCCCGCGGCGGCGAGCCGGGCGCCGACCTCGGCGCCGAAAAACTCCTCCAGCGTCTCGATCCCCTTCTCGCGCGAGGCGCGCGCCGTGGAGGCGGTCGGCTCGATGCCGAGACAGGGGATGCCGCGGCCCTTCACATATTGCAGCAGATAGCCGTCATTGGATGCGATCTCGACCACATGGCTGTCGCGTCCCAGATGGAAACGCTCCACCATGTCGGCAACATATCGCTCGGCATGCTGCAACCAGGTCGTCGAGAAGCTGCTGAAATAGGCATATTCCGCCGAGAACAGCTCGTCGGCCTGCGCGAAATCCAGCGTCTGCACCAGCCAGCACTGCTCGCAGACCATGACCTTGAGCGGATAAGTCTTCTCGGGCGCGAGCAGGCCTGCCGCGGACAGATAGGCGTTCGACGGTGGCGAGCTGCCGAGGTCGATCAGTTCGAGCTTGAGCCTTGCGGCGCAGTGCCGACAATTCATGATGTTATCCCATCAAACGACGGCGGCAGCGGGGGATGGCGACGGTCGCGCTCTGACAACTCCGCCAGCGGCAACGGCCACGCGATGCCGACGCGCGGGTCCTCAACGTGAATCGCGCCCTCGCTCGCCGGAGCATAGGCGCAACTGTGAAAATAGAGCAGCTCGCTGTCCGGCATCAGCGTCTGGAAGCCGTGCGCGAACCCTTCCGGGATCAGCAAGGCGCGGCCGTTGTCCTCGGACAATTCCACACCGTGCCATTTCAGGAATGTCGGCGAGCCCTGGCGCAAATCCACCGCCACGTCGAATACCTTGCCGCGGATGCAGTTGACGAGCTTCATTTCGGCGTGCGGTGGATGCTGAAAATGCAGGCCGCGCACCGCGCCGCGCGTACGTGTCAGCGTCTGATTGATCTGGGCGATGGCCTTGCTCCAGCCGGCCGCAGCCAGCTCCTCGGCGCAGAACAGGCGGCTCAGAAAGCCGCGCGCGTCCGACAGCCGGCCGCGCTCGACGAGCCTCAGGCCTGCAAGCGGCGTGTCGGTGATCGTGAAGCGGCTCATGCGGACGGTCTCCGCGCGGCCATCTCGAAATCCGCAATGTCCTGCAGGCAGAGGGTTCGCGCGTCCTGCCGCTCCTCGCAGCGCCGGTACCAGGTCAACGTCCGTTCGACCGATTGTCCAAGCTGCCAGCGCGGCGCAATGCCGAGCGTGTGCCGGGCCTTCGCCGTCTCCAGGGCAAGCCAGCCAGCCTCATGAGGCCCTTCCTGGCCCCCTCCCCACGTCACCTCGCCCTTGCCGTAGGTATGCCGCGCAAGTTCCACGACGGTGCGGACGCTGGCCGCTTCGGACGTATCAGGGCCGAAATTATAGGCACCCGCGAGGTCCGGGCGCAGCCAAAGGCGCTCGGCCAGCCGTAGATATCCCGCCAGCGGCTCGAGCACATGCTGCCAGGGCCGGAACGCATCCGGCCGCCGCACGATCAGGGACTGGTTCGAGCTCCAGGCACGCACCGCATCGGGGATCAGGCGGTCGTCGGACCAATCGCCGCCACCGATCACGTTGCCGGCGCGGGCCGAGGCCAGCGCCACGCCGGCGTTGGCAAGATAGGAATCGCGATAGCTGGCGATCACGATCTCGGCGGCAGCCTTGCTGGCACTGTACGGATCGTGCCCGCCCAGCGCATCCGTCTCCCGATAGGGATAGACGTCCTCGATGTTGCGGTAGACCTTGTCTGTGGTGATGGCGACCACCACGCGCACGGACGTCGTTGCCCGAACGGCTTCCAGCAGGTTCGCGGTGCCCTGTACGTTGGTTGCGAACGTCTGCAACGGCTCGCGATAGCTCGTCCGTACCAGCGCCTGTGCCGCGAGGTGCAACGCCACTTCGGGCTTGGCAGCCTGAACGCACTCCGCGAGCAGTTCGGCGTCACGGATGTCGATCGAATGACCTTCGATCAGTTCATCGATACCGGCGAGTGCAGCAAGACTCGGCGTCGTGGACGGCGGCAGGCTGACGCCGACCACGCGCGCACCGAGCCGGTGCAGCCAGAGCGCGAGCCATGCCCCCTTGAAGCCGGTGTGTCCCGTCAGCAGGACACGCCGGCCCGTCCAGAATGAAGGATCGGGATTGATCTGCCCGGTCATCTACCAGATCTTCCACGGCGCCTTGCCGCTCGCCCACAGTTCTTCCAGCAGGTTCTTTTCGCGGAGCGTGTCCATCGGTTGCCAGAAGCCATGATGCGGATAGGCCATCAACTCGCCGCGCGCGGCGAGCTCGGTCAAAGGCTGGTTCTCCCAGGACACCTGGTCGTCCGCAATGAGATCGATGCAGGCGGGCGACAGCACGAAGAAGCCGCCATTGATCACGGCGCCGTCGCCGCGGGGCTTTTCGGCAAATGCCGTTACCTGGTCTCCCGACCGCTGCAGCGCACCGTATCGTCCAGGCGGAGTTACAGCGGTAATCGTCGCGAGCTTGCCGTGGCGGTGATGGAAGTCGATCGAACCACGGATATCGACGTCGCTGAGACCATCGCCATAGGTAAAGCAAAACGCCTTTTCGTCCCTCAGATGGTCGGCGACGCGCTTCAACCGGCCCCCGGTCATGGTGTCCTCGCCGGTGTCAATCAGCGTGACGCGCCAAGGCTCGGCTTTGCGCTGATGAACCTCCATCTGGTTCTGCGTCATATCGAACGTGACGTCGGACATATGAAGGAAGTAGTTCGCAAAATACTCCTTGATCACGTAGCCCTTGTAGCCGCAGCAGATCACGAAATCATTCACGCCATGCGCGGAATACAGCTTCAGGATGTGCCACAAGATCGGCCGGCCGCCAATCTCGACCATCGGTTTCGGTTTGACGGAAGTCTCCTCGGAAATTCTGGTTCCAAGGCCGCCTGCTAGAATAACGGCTTTCACAAGTGGTATCCGGTGCTTCTACTATCGGGGTGGTAGTGGTTCAAATCGACGCGGATTGTCAATACCGGAGCATTAATCGATTGTTCTCGTCAATGCACGCGGCCCGCAAGGTACCTTTTGGGCTACGGCCGGCCTCAATCTGCCAGCGGGTGTGCGGCTGCCCGGACGCCTTGATTAACTAAATCTGGGCGGCGGGGGCCTGTCATTGTCCCAGTTCCAGGGATGAACCCAACTGAGCTTCTCCAGATATTGGCGATGGGCAGGGCTCGCCTCGCTGAAGTTCGCTGTGCGGTTGTCCGCAACGACAAGATTTTCCTGCTCGCCCACCCGGAATGTGGAAGACAGCTTCCATTCCGGTATTCGATATACCCTGCCCTGCCGATCGATGACAACGGGCTGTAAGCCCTGTGTCAGGATTTGCTTCGTCATCGAACGGCGGCCGCTTTCGAATCCGTAAGTATCGGATTTCGATGTGAAGCTTGGCAGGTCCAGCGCGAGGAAGCGAGCCCGATCCATCATGAACGCATTCGTTCGAAGATGGGGGTTGGGAAACCGTCCAAAGCGATAATACCTGACCACGTAATCGAATGGAGCGGAGAGATACGATCTGGCGGCACTTCCCCTCGCCGCGCGAGCGTTGCCGCCGTCAAGCGACACGTGCTCGACGGATTGATGAAGTTGAGCCGGCAGGCCCAGCATCCTTCGCACCAGGAAGACCATCGTCGCCTCCGGGCCGGCGGTGTTTGCCGCCCAGGAGCCCGTCGCACCGACGACACCGACTTCGGGGCGGTCCAAGGCCCGATCGAAATGCTCTAACCAGTTGTCAGCCCGGATCTGGCTGAACGTATTGAGGAACAAGAGGCGGCGGTTGGGCGCGAGCTTCGCCGCTTTCACGTACGAGCCGACGTCAAATCCATGATCGTCGACCTCCAGGGCGTTTATGGGAACACCTGCAAACAGGCTCTGGGCCTGCACCAGACTTTCCCGATCCGGAAACCCCTTGAAGACCACGATAAGGTCGTGATCTCGGCCAGCGGGATGACCGAGATAGCTCTCGAGGAAACGATGAACCGGTCGCTCTCCCTCGGCAAAGCGACAAAGATAGATGATCCCGATATCCCGCACGCCCGTTCCTGTATCCATCGATACGGCACCCCGCACCTTGCTGTTGACCTACACAAGAGGCGCTCGATCGCCAACCCGATTCAGTTCTTGTCGGCGGTTTCTTCCGCCCGTATGTTCCGCTGCGGACGATCGCAGGGGCTTGCATCCGCTTTCGGCTCTCGATTCCCAGCCACAACAGCGCAAGCCTATGTGACGGACGGCCAGGGCGCCGTCGTTTTTTCGGAGTCAAATGAAGACATTTCGCCGGTACTTGAACCGCAACTCCATTGGGGCTGCCAGTGTTTTTTCCGCGCTGGTTGCCGGTGCGGGATTCTCATTCCTGTTCAATGTGCTGCTTGCCCGCATGATCGGCGCCTCCGGCGTCGGCCTCTACTTCATCTCGACGACCATTGTTGATATCGGGGCGACCGTCTCCCGCCTCGGCCTGGAGAGCACAGTTCTGCGCTTCACGGCCATCGCGAACGATAAAGGCGACCGGGCCAGCCTCGCGGCGCTCTACCGAAAGAGCCTGGGGCTGGCGGTCGGCGCCGCAATCATCATTGCCATTCCAGCATGGTTGATCGTTTCAATGATCGGTCTCGGAGGGAACCGAGCCGGTGAGCTGCAGGCCATGCTTCCCCTGCTGGTTCTGTCGTTCGCCCCTGTCGCCGTGCGAGCCATCCAGGCCGAATTCTACAAGGGAATTGGTGCTCCCGGGACCGGCGCCTTGTTTCATTCGGCGCTGCCTCCGCTGGTATTGCTGATCGGAGGCGTGGTTCTGTGGCGCGTCGCCGCGATCGATTTTCAGGATGTCGTGCTCGCCTACATTGTGGTGGCCTTCGCTGCGATGATCGTCGCAGTTGCGGCCTGGAGCCGCCGCATGCCCGGCATCTGGCGGCAGCAAGGCACTTTCGACACACGGCTGCTGCTACGAACCAGCCTGCCATTGCTGCTGGTCAGCTTCGGATATCTCGCGATGAACTGGACCGACATTTTGGTTCTGGGCGGCTATGCCGATCCCAGCGAGGTCGGCTTCTACGGTGTCGCGCGCCGGCTCACGATCCTCACGACGACTTTTGTGATGGCATCCGTGAACAGCGTCGCAGGGCCGCAATTTGCGGCACTGCATGCCCAGCGCAACGACGCGGCACTGGCGCGGCTTGCGCGTCAATGCACGTTCTCGATGCTGGCGGCCACGCTCCCGGTCATACTGGCTCTTTTGATTTTTCCGGAGATCGTTCTGGGCCTCTTCGGTCCACAGTTCGAACAGGGAGCCTGGCCACTCCGCATCCTGGCGCTCGGACAACTGATCATGATCGCAATTGGCCCCGTTGAAACCCTGCTCATCATGACCGGCCACGGCAAGCAAATGCGCAACATCATCGGAGCGACGGCTATTGCCAACGTCATCGGCAATCTGCTGCTGGTTCCCTCCTACGGAGCCATCGGCGCGGCGTGCAGCACCGCCTTCTGCCTCGCCTCGATGGATGTCGCTTGCCTGTTGATGGTGCGACGAAAGTTGAATATTACGACTTGGAGCACAAAAGCGCCGCGACCGACCGGCGACAAGTAGACGCCGACCATACCCTTTGCCGGCTACCGGAAGTTGGCAAAAGCCGCATCGCCTTGGCTGTTTCGATCTCTGCTGGAGACACAACTTGACTGCAGAAGCCTTGGACACCGACAATGCGAGAACCGGAGCAGCGCGGCCTACGTGCGCTCCGTCGAATGGCGTCCCGTCGCTTCGCGATTTCGTCGAGATCGTTTGGCGCAACCTGAAACTGCTTCTGATCGCCCCCGCTTTGGCGGGCCTCGCTGCATTTGTAGTCACGAGCGTCACGCCGAAATGGTACACGAGCGTTGCCTATTTGACCCTCGATGAACCGGGTGCCCGTAGTGCCGACGTGATCATGCGCAGCTCACCGGTGCTGGATGCCGTCAGTCGCGCAGTTGGCGACTCTGAGCAGGCATCCGACGCACTCCGGGACGCACTCGATCGCAATCGGCGTATCGTCGTTGCGCCGGGAAATGTTGAGGGAGCAGCCAAGCTATTTCGCCTTGAATACTCGGATCGAGATCCTCGCCGCGCGCAGAAGATCAACGATGCGTTCATCTCCGCATGGATAGACGCAGAAAAGCCTCCGTCCGACGCTCCGTCAAAGGTCAATGCGGATATTGGCCGAATTCAGTTGCGATTGCATTCCGTTTCAGAAGTGCTGGACGATCTGTTGAATCGGGTGCAGGCTGCGGTTGACGCGAACCAGAAAAACCAAAATCAACAAAATCAAAATGAGGTCGCGGTGAAAGTCAGGGATTTGATCCTCGCCAATCACCTGGATTTCGCGGACGTTGTTGCCGTCCTTAGAAAAATGCGTGGCGTATCGCGAGCTGTGGTGTTCAGCGAGCCGAGTCTGCCGCAGGAGCCGAGTTGGCCCAAGAGGGCTATCGTTAGTATCCTGGCGGCCTTTGCCGCAGGCTTGATCGCAGTCATTTTCGTGCTTTTGCGCGCAAGTCGGAGAATCGCCACCACCGCCTGACGCCATCCGCCGCCGGTGACAATACGGCGGACCGTCGGCGCATCCTACTGCGCATGCATCCAGAACCGGCGATACATTTCCCAGAAAGGAAGCGCCGTCTTGCGCATCGGCGAGGCGTTGAGCACCTCGATTAACCTGATCGTCAACGAGCGCCGAATCGAGGCAGTGGCCGCAGGTGCTCGTCGCTCAAGCGATGCGAACAACCTGTTTGCGGTCTCGGGATCAATCTTGTGTCCCTTCTGGCATGCTTCGAGCAACGCCAGAATGTACAGATTGTTATGATATCGCCGCATGAAGTCAGGGAAGTTTTGCACGACTACGGCCTGCGCGGCCGCATCCGACCGGACGTAGTCCTGGACAAAATCCGCGAACTGATTCAGCCCCAACAGCAGGGATGGCCAGGACGACGGCTGAGTTGTGGACTCCTTGCGCGCATGCATTCGGACACTACAGAGTTCGGCCGCATCGAACGCCTTGTAGCCGCCTCGCATCAACGACAGCCACAACGCATCGTCTGCAAAAAAGAGCCGCTCGAAATGCGGAATTCCGCCGATACGATCGTAGTCGGCCGACCGCATGACGACGCCCGTACCGGTGATGTCCCGCTGATATGTGAGCCGACCCTGCAGATACTGAGCCGGGGTCTCTCGTTCGGGAACGGGCCGGCATCCTCGAATGGTCTTGCCGACCGAATCGATCAGCCGAGATCCGGTTTGATAAAGCTTTGCCTCGGGATGCCGGTCGATTGTACGATTGATGGTGAGCAAGAAGTCGGGATCGAGCGCATCATCATGACCAATCAAGGTCATGTATTCCTGCTTCTCGACGGCGACGGCCCGTGCCCAGCTATCCACAATCGACAACGCGGCGGGCGAATAGTGCAGCCGAACGCGACTGTCAGCCAGTGATTTGAGCCATGGAACGGTGTTGTCCGTACTCTGATTGTCCAGAACGATCAGCTCAAAATCGGGGCATGTCTGCGCCAGGATGCTTTCCACGCACTCCCGGACGTATGGCCAGCCGTTTCGGACCGGCAAGATGACACTGAAACTCCGCACGACAATTGTCCCCGTCCCGGCTCACACGTGACCGGCAGCACGCTCTCCCCTTCCCATCAAACCGCTAAGATTTTGTCAGCCCATTTTGCGGCGGACCGGGCAATACCCGGAACTGCGGGCTGGCGCAAGTTACTGTAATTGACCGCAAATCATTTCAGTGAGTTTCCAAGCGGAAAATAGATACAGAATCTCAACCCGTAGTTACTTTATCTTCGTCCGCCGACCACAGCAAGAAGCTGAGCGGAGGTAATTTATGACATTAGGCCGTCGTCGTGTCATGCTTTCCGTCCGGCGACAGGCGGAACATTTTCACGAAAGCTCGCGACCACCAACGCAGCCCAGATGAGCATTCCCGAGGACGAGAAAAGCAGTGGATTCGTAGCGCTCATGCCGAGATAAGCCAGGAAGCCTATTGCCTGAGCGCGTCGCGTTGTAGTGGACCTCATCAGGAAGGCACGCCCGACCGGATAAAGCACAAGCGCAAGCATGATGGTCGCCCCCACCAAACCGAACGATCGGATCATTTCAGGATATGTCAGTTCGGAGATGAAGTAGAAGTTCGAGCCGGTCGTTTCAAAATCCGGCAATCCGGACGTACTCCACTTGTAGAAGGCCCCCAGGCCCTGCCCGAAGATCAAATTAACAGGATCGCTGAAGATGCGGGCGTAATCGCCAAGAAAAGTCAGCTTTGTGTTGTTGGACAGTTCCGCCGGATCGAGAAAGGCCCTCAACTTTCCGATGAAGGGTAGGCTCAATGCGATCAGCATTGCAAGACTGATGAGCGCGTTGCGCCCCGGGCGCCGCGTATAGAGCGGCCACAGAAAAGACGGCAGCAGCAACGCGACTGCCATTGTATTGCGCAGGCCGACCATAAGCATCGCCAAGATCCCGAGCGCTGTCAGCCCCCAATAAGCCAGCCTCTGCCGCTTTTCGGCACCGGACATAGCGCAATCAAAATAATACGAAATTGCAATGGCCAGCATCGGCGCCGTCGCGAAGGCGACTTGAGTAAATGACAAACCCGGGCCGTAGCTGCGGTAAGATACGAGAAATATCCCGGCGCCAACGCCCCATTCGTGTATGGGGTCAAATATGTCGGGATAGAGTGACAGGGCAACAAAGATTGCGATCGTGAAAAGCGCGAGAACCGTCAGCGCGGCGCTCAAGATCGGCAGCACGTCGATCTGGTTGACGAACAAGATGATCGCGAGCGAAACGAAGAGATAGCTCTTCAGGAGGGCGAACCCCGCATAGGGCTCGACGCCGCTTACAAGATAATACCAGGCGATCGACAGAACCGGGATCAGGATAAACAGCAGCGTGATGATCAAGAGATCGACAGGCAACTGAACTGTTCCGCGGGTCAAAACAGCCACAGCCAGGGTGGCCGGCCATAGCGCCAGGAATACCCAGACCTTGAGCCCAAGCATCCGATCGGCCGGATCGAACACGCACACCAGAACGAATGCAACGACGAGCGCGCGTGCAACGAAGCGCGCACGGCTCAAAAGCGCGGGGCTCGCATGCTCTATCAACGCCTTCAAGGTTGCCCCTCCGTGCTGATGCATTTCACGACGAGTTCGTCGGCTCAAAACTGCGTTGGATTGGTCTCGAGGACGGCAGCCGTTTCCCGGCGGGGGGACAGGGGCTTCTTGCGGCAAGTCGAACAAAATTGCCAGCCCAAATTCATCCCTTGCCCGTCTGCGACGCCTCCCGCGGCATCAGGTACCAAAGCTGGAAGAACAAAGCTCCGCCATCCGTCAGCAGGACAGTCGACAGCGGGACGTTCAGGAGACAAGATCTTCAGTCCACGAACACGACCGTCTTGCGGCCGTTGAGGATCACGCGGTCGTCGAGGTGATAGCGGATCGCGCGCGCCAGGACGCGGCGCTCGATGTCGCGGCCCTTGCGGACGAGATCTTCCGGCGTATCGCGGTGGCTGATGCGCTCGACGTCCTGATCGATGATCGGGCCCTCGTCGAGGTCGCGCGTGACGTAATGGGCAGTCGCGCCGATCAGCTTGACGCCGCGCTCATGGGCCTGGTGATAGGGCTTTGCGCCCTTGAAGCCCGGCAGGAACGAGTGATGGATGTTGATGCAGCGGCCGGACAGCTTGGCGGACAGATCGTCCGACAGGATCTGCATGTAGCGGGCGAGCACCACGAGATCGGTTCCGGTCTTGGCGACGAGATCGAGGATCTGCGCCTCCTGCTCGCTCTTGGTCTCCCTGGTAACAGGCAGATAGTGGAACGGGATGCTGCCGAAATCGAGCCCGGCATAGACCTCACGGGGATGGTTGGAGACGATCGCGGCCAGGGTCATCGGCAGTTCGCCGGTGCGCCAGCGGTAGAGGATGTCGACCAGGCAGTGGTCGGACTTCGACACCAGCAGCATCACCTTGCGATGCGCTGCGCGGTCGCGCATCTGCCACTCCATGCCGAAACGCTCGGCGATCGCGGCAAAGCCGGTCTGGAGCGCGGACAGTTCCACGGCAAGGTCGGCCGCGGTGAACACGACGCGCATGAAGAATTTCTTGGTCTCGACATCATCGAATTGCTGGGCGTCGAGAATGTTCTGTCCGTTGTGGGCGAGGAAGGTCGAGACCGCCGAGACGATGCCCGGGCGATCCGGGCACGAGAGGGTCAGAACATACTGGTGATCAGGCATGGCTCTTGATGAAGGTTTGTGCAAAGGCCGCGGAAAGACCCGCGATTTGCGTCCTGCTCTAGCACTGACGCTGCCCTTGCGCCAATCCCGACGAGGGTGTCAAGATGAACGAACGATTGCGATTTTTGCTCACTGGAGCACACCATGGCCGACCGTTTGACCGGCACCCGCATCCTGATCCTGGAAACCCGCGAGGAGGCGCAGTTCTCCAAACTCCTGGCCGAGCAAGGCGCCGAGGTGGTGCAATGCCCGATGTTCACCATCCAGGACGCGCCGGACCCGGCTCCGGTCGAGGCCTGGATCCGCCGCGCCATCGACAAGCCGCTTGATGACCTCGTGCTGATGACTGGCGAGGGTCTGCGGCGGATCATGAAGCTCGCGCGCGCGCGCCAGATCGACCAGGCCCTTGTCGCGGCACTCGCCACATCGCGAAAATTCACGCGCGGGCCGAAGCCCGGCAAGGCGCTGCGCGAAATCGCGCTCGAGGCCCAGCAGACCACGGAGAAGCCGACCACCGAGGGTGTGATCGAGATGCTGGGCAAGCTCGACCTGAAGGGACGACGCCTCGGACTTCAGCTTTATCCGGACAAGGACCATAGCGCGCTGACCGGTGCGCTGGCCGCGCAAGGCGCCGAGGTCGATACCGTGTTGCCCTACGTCTACGATTCCAAGGCGGCGGACGCCAACATCGTCGCCGCCATCGACGACATGGCAGACGGGCGGATCGATTCCATCGCACTGACAAATCTCGGCCAGGTCCGCCGCCTGATGGAGGCGGCGAAGGCGCATGGCAGCGAGGCGAAGCTGCGTGCGGGATTCGAGCGCACGCTGATCGCCTCGGTTGGGCCTGCGGTCTCCGGCGAGCTCGCCGCACACGGTCTGCGCACCGATATCTCGCCTGCGGACGAAGCCTATTTCATGCGGCCGCTGATCTCGGCGATGGCCGCGGCGCTCGCAGAGCGCAAGCCGAGAGCTGCGACGAGGTAAGAGCCCGGCGCAGAGGCGGCCCGCGGCCGCCGCGATTGACACGCAGATCGCCAGCGCTACGTTGCCGAACAGAAACAAGAAGCAGCAAGGGCAGGGAATCGCCGTGACACGCGTCATCGCGTCGTGAGCGCAACCGCACGGCGTTCGGCGCTCGCACCATTTCGCATCCGCAACTATCGTTTCCAGTGGCCGTCCGACCTGCTCACCTCCTGGGCGTTTGAGGTCGAGACGCTGGTGCTCGGCTGGTACATCCTGGTCGAGACCGGCTCGGTGCTGCTGCTGACCATTCTGGCATCGCTGCAATATGTCGGAACGCTGGTCGCACCGGTGCTCGGGATGGTCGGCGACCGCATCGGTCACCGCGACCTCCTGGTCGTGCTCCGCCTCGCCTATACGGTGCTCGCCTCGACCATCATGGTGCTGGCGCTGACCGGCCATCTGGCACCGCTCAACGTCATGATCATCGTGGCGATCATGGGCCTGATCCGCTCCTCGGATCTCGGCATTCGCAGCGCGCTGCTCGCCGACATCATGCCGGCTGAGCAGCTCGTTGGGGCGATCAGCCTGTCGCGTACGACGCAGGACAGCGCGCGCATCGCCGGCGCGCTGACGGGCGCCGGGCTGTTTGCCGTGCTCGGCATCGGACTGGTCTATGCAGCGGTCGCCTGCCTTTATCTCGTGTCCTCGGTGCTGATGTTTTGCGTGACCCGGCCGGCTAAGTCCCTTGCAGCGCATCACGCTACCGGGGACCACGCCAGCTCAAAGCTGCTGCGCGACCTCAAGGAAGGAATCGTCTACGCGTGGAATGGACCCGGGATGGGTGCGGCGCTGTGCGTGGCATTCCTGGCCAACCTCACCGCGTTTCCGTTCACGCACGGACTGCTGCCCTACGTCGCGCGGGACATCTTTCATACCGACCAGACCGGCCTCGGCTATCTCTCGGCGAGCTTCGCCGTCGGCTCGCTGATCGGCTCCATCACGCTCAGCCTCGTCAGCGGGCTGCGCATTGCCCGGCTTCTGATCGGCGCGACGCTGGCCTGGTACGCGATGCTGCTCGTGTTCGTCGAGATCAGGACCATGCCGGTGGCGATGGCCTGCCTCGTGCTCGCCGGCATCGCCCAGAGCATGTCGATGATCTCGGCCGCGGTGATCCTGATGCGGACCGCCAGCGCCCATTTACGCGGCCGCGTGATGGGGGTGCGCATGATGGTGATCTACGGGCTCCCGCTCGGATTGCTCGCAGCCGGCGGCCTGATCGACATCATCGGCTATTCCGCGACAGGATCGCTCTACGCGGTCGCAGGCATCGTCGCGATGCTGGCGATCGCAATCCGCTGGCGCGCCGACCTCTGGCCGGTGCACGCGCCCGCCAATGCGCGCTAGAGCCCCGCTCCGATGAATCGGAACGGGGCTCTAGATTCTCGTTTTGACGCGTTTTCTTGGCGCGAACCGGGATCCACTTCGCTCGAAAACGCGCTAGTCCCCGTACCCGCGCAGCCGCTCGACATCGAGGATGGTGACGCCGCCATATTCCAGCCGCAGCAGCCCCTCCTTCTCCAGCCGGTTCAGCGCGCGGTTGGCGTTCTGGCGCGACATGCCGGACAGCGCGCCGATCTCCTCCTGGGTGATCTCCAGATGCGCGGTCGATTCCGGATAGAGGATCGGGTTGAACAGTGAGGCGATGCTGCGGGCAAGACGCGAGGTGGCATCCAGCGTCCGGTTGACCTCGAGCATCCCGATGAACTGGCCGAGCCGCTCGTTGAGCTGGCGCACCAGGAAGCGGTTGAAGCCAACGCTGTTCTCGAACAGCCACATGAAGGCGGTGCGATCCATCAGCGCGACGCGGCTGTTGCGCAGCGCGACCACGTCATAGCGCCGCGGCTCGTTCTTGAGCACGCTGCCCTCGCCGAACCAGGCCCCGGCCGTCAGCCCCGCAAGGCTCGTCTCCTTGCCGTCCCGCGAGACCCCGCCCATCCGGGCGAGGCCAAAGACCATGCCGGCCCAATAGTCGAACGTGTCGCCGCGCATGAAGACGGTCTCACCGGTGCCGTAGGACCGCTCCGTGATTCCGGCGCGGGCGACCTCGATCTCCGCTTGCGTGAGCTCGCGCGACCACGCGGCGACGCGCTTCAGATGATCCTCTGAAATCATGATCCCGAAGCCAGCCGCACCGTATCGTCACCCCGTCTTTTTGTTGCATCGCAACATGTTCGCTTCGACCGCCATCCGACGAAAGACGGAGACCGCTGCCGCCCGAAAAACTTTGTCGCAGAATTGTCAGGCGGGAGACATTTCAAGATAGCGCTTTCCCCTATTGAGGACCACCTCGGGCGATGCGGCTTTTGATCCCAAACCGGAACGAAAGTGCGCGGCTCCGGTGGAGACCATCTGCTGCATGGCCTCACCGGCAAGGCCGTATTAGGATCGCCGACAGGAACCGACGAAGAGCGCCGCGGAATGCGCCATCACCGGGAGGGATTTGTTTGGTGGCTACCAGTCTCGAAGTGCGCGGCGTGTCCTTGCGATTCGGCGGCGTTCGCGCGCTGACCGATGTCAGCTTCGCCATCAACGAGGGCGAGTTGTTCTCGATCATCGGCCCCAACGGCGCCGGCAAGACCTCGATCGTCAATTGTATTTCCGGTCGCTACAAGCCGACCGAAGGCCAGCTCTTTTATCGCGATCGCGACATCACCGGCCTGACGCCGAATGCGCGCGCCTCGCTCGGCATCGGCCGCACCTTCCAGAACCTGGCCCTGTTCCACCATATGAGCGTGCTCGACAACATCATGGTCGGGCGCCATCACTTGCTGAAGAACAATTTCCTCACGGGATCGCTCTACTGGCTCACCGGCGCACGCAAGGAAGAGCTCGCGCACCGCCGCAAGGTCGAGGAGATCATCGACTTCCTCGACCTCCAGTCCGTGCGCAAGGCAACCGCCGGCACCCTCTCCTACGGCCTGCGCAAGCGCGTGGAGCTCGCGCGTGCCATGGCGCTGGAGCCGCGCCTCATCCTGCTCGACGAGCCGATGGCCGGCATGAATTTCGAGGAGAAGGAGGACATGGCCCGCTACATCGTCGACCTCAACGAGGAGTTCGGGATGACGGTGGTGATGATCGAGCACGACATGGGCGTGGTGATGGACATCTCCCACCGCGTCATGGTGCTGGATTTCGGCCGCAAGATCGCCGAGGGCGATCCGGGCGCCGTTCTGGCCGATCCTCACGTCAAGCGTGCCTATCTCGGCGAAGAGGACGAGACGCTGGTCGATCCCGACGATGCGCCGCCGGCGCAGGAGAGCGCGGCATGATGGATTATGCAGGCCGCGTCGCGCAGGCCGACACCTATCCCAAAATGCTCCGCCTGAACGCGAAGGAGCATGGCAACGAGATCGCGCTGCGCGAGAAGGATCTCGGCCTCTGGCGCATCTTCACCTGGAACGATTATCAGACGCGGGTGCGCGATTTCGCGCTCGGTCTGATCGAGCTCGGTCTTGGCCGCGACGACGTCGTCGGCATCATCGGTGACAACCGGCCGGACTGGGTCGCTGCGGAAGTGGCGGCGCATGCGATCGGCGGCCTCAGTCTCGGCCTCTATCGCGACGTGCTCGACGAGGAAGCCGCCTATCTCCTCACCTATGGCGAGGCGCAACTCGTCTTCGCTGAGGACGAAGAGCAGGTCGACAAGCTGCTGGCGCTCGCCGAGCGCGTGCCGAAGCTCAAGCACATCATCTATTCCGATCCGCGCGGCATGCGGAAATATGACGATCCGCGCCTGATGTCGGCGGAGAAGTTTGCCGAGCTTGGTCGCGCTCGCGCCACGCGCGAGCCAGAGCTTTACGACAGGCTCGTCGATGCCACCAAGGGCGAGGACGTCGCGATCCTCTGCACGACGTCAGGCACCACCTCGCATCCCAAACTCGCGATGCTCGCCGCCGGCCGCGTGCTCGGTCACTGCGCGACCTATCTCGCCTTCGACCCCAAAGGTCCCGACGACGAATATGTCTCGGTGCTGCCGCTGCCCTGGATCATGGAACAGGTCTACGTGCTCGGCAAAGGCCTGCTCTGCCGGATGAAGATCAACTTCGTCGAAGAGCCCGATACGATGATGAACGATCTGCGCGAGATCGCGCCGACATTCGTGCTCTTTGCCCCACGGGTCTGGGAATCGATCGCCGCCGACGTCCGCGCCAAGGTGATGGACGCAACGCCCTTCAAGCAGCGCCTGTTCGACATCGGGATGAAGAGTGGCCTTGCCGCTCTGGCAGAGGGCAAGCGCTCCGGCTTTGCCGACGCGATCCTGTTCCGTGCATTGCGCGACCGGCTCGGCTTCACCCGCCTTCGCTCGGCGGCCACTGGCGGCGCTGCGCTCGGCCCCGATACGTTCAAGTTCTTCCAGGCCATGGGCGTGCCGCTGCGCACGCTCTACGGCCAGACCGAGCTGCTGGGTGCTTACACGCTGCATCCCGAGGGCAAGGTCGACCCTGACACGACAGGCGTGCCGATGGCCGACAGCGTCGAGATCCGCATCGACAATGCCGACGTCCACGGCGTCGGCGAGATCGTGGTGCGGCATCCCAATATGTTCCTCGGCTATTACAAGAACCCCGAGGCGAGCGTCGCCGACATCAGGGATGGCTGGATGCTATCGGGCGATGCCGGCTATTTCAATGCGAACCGCCAGCTCGTCGTCATCGACCGCATCAAGGACCTCGCCGAGACCTCGCGCGGCGAACGCTTCTCGCCCCAATTCATCGAGAACAAGCTGAAATTCTCGCCCTATATCGCGGAAGCCGTGGTGTTGGGCGCCGGCCGCGACGCGCTCGCCGCGATGATCTGCATCCGCTACTCCATCATCTCGAAATGGGCGGAGAAGAACCGCCTCTCCTTCACGACCTACAGCGACCTCGCCTCGCGGCCGGAGGTCTATACGCTGCTCCAGAAGGAGGTCGAGACCGTCAACGCGACGCTGCCACCGGCCCAGCGCATCTCGCGGTTCCTGCTGCTCTACAAGGAGCTGGATGCCGACGACGGCGAGCTCACCCGTACGCGAAAGGTGCGCCGCGGCGTCATCAACGAGAAATACGAAGGCATCATCGACGCCATATACCGCGGCGATGCCGACATCCCCGTCGACACCGTGATCCGCTTCCAGGACGGCACCACGCAAAGAGTGCGCACGACGCTGCGCGTGGTGGATCTCGGCGGACACGGCCCCATGGCGGAGGCTGCGGAGTGAAATTCCTGTCACCCACGAGCGCGACGCCCGTCGATGCGCCCTCTCCCCTTGTGGGAGAGGGCATCTCAACAGCTAACCACACCCTCACTCGGGTGAGGGGTCCTCTCTCCGCACCGTCACTGCCGAGACAACCCCTCACCCGACTTCGCTTCGCGAAGCCACCCTCTCCCACAAGGGGAGAGGGTGCGCCACCATCGCCTCTGCATCTTGCGCGGACATCGACATGAACACCGCCTTCCTCATTCAGCTTCTCGTCAACGGCCTCGTGGTTGGCACGCTTTATGGCGTGGTCGCGATGTCGTTCGTGCTGATCTACAAGGCGACGCAGGTCGTCAATTTCGCGCAAGGCGAACTGCTGCTGGTCGGCGCCTGGGTGTGCTGGGCGTTGCTTGCCAAATACCAGGTGCCGTTCTGGATCGGCATGCCGATGACGCTGGTGTTCATGTTCGTGTTCGGCATCGCGGTCCAGGTCCTGATCCTGCGACCGATGATCGGCGAGCCCATCATCTCCGTGATCATGGTGACGATCGGCCTCTCCACCGTGCTGCAGGCGACGCTCAAATGGATGTTCGGCGTCAACCCGCAGCCGTTCCCGCGCGTGTTCGAGAGCCAGTCGGTCGGCCTGTTCGGCCTCCAGATCCAGACGGTCTACGTCATGAGCCTCGTGGTCTCGGTCGCGATGATGATCGGCATGGCCTGGTTCTTCCGCGCCTCGAAATACGGCCTCGCGATGCGCGCCACCGCGTTCAACCAGCAGGTGGCGCAGTCGCTCGGCATCTCCGTGAAGAGCGTGTTCGCGATGGCCTGGGCGATCTCGGCGACGGTCTCGGCGGTCGCAGGCGTCGTCGTCGCCGTCGTCAACGGCGTGTCCTCGGGCCTTGCCGCCTACGGCATCAAGGTGTTTCCGGCGGCGATCCTCGGCGGGCTCGATTCCGTCGGCGGCGCGGTGCTCGGCGGCATCATCATCGGACTGCTCGAGAACGTCGCACAATATGTCGACAGCGAGTATCTGCATTGGGGCAATCTCTACGAGATCGCGCCGTTCTACGTCCTCATCATCGTGCTGATGATCAAGCCCTACGGCCTGTTCGGCACCCACGACATCGAGCGGATCTGATCCATGGCCGGCCCTGCCCTCATTCCTGCTGGTGATTTCCGCACCTCCTATGCGGCCGACACCACGATCTTCCCGACGGCCACCAGCCGCAACTTCGCGATTCTCGGCGTTGCGCTGCTATGCTTCGCGCCGCAATTCTTCAGCGGCTACTGGCTCAGCATCCTGATCCAGATCGGCATCTTCTCGATCGCCGCGCTCGGCCTGAACATCCTGGTCGGCTTCACCGGCCAGATCTCGATCGGTCACGCCGCCTTCTTCCTGCTCGGCGCCTTCACTTCGGCCTACATCTCCAACAGCGCACATATCCCGGTGTTCTTCGCGATCCCGCTTGCGGGTGTCGTCACCGCGCTGGTCGGGTTGATCTTCGGCATTCCGGCGGCACGGCTGAAGGGTCTTTATCTCGTCATCGCGACGCTAGCGGCGCAATACATCCTGCTCGACTTCTTCTCCCGCGCCGAGTGGTTCACCGGCGGATCGGTGCCGGCGAGCGCCAATCCGTTCTCGATCTTCGGCTACACGCTGCGCGGCGATAAGCAGTATTTCTATGTCGTGCTGGCCTATGTGCTGGCGAGCTACATCCTGGTCACCAATCTGATGCGCACGCGCGACGGCCGCGCGCTGGTGGCGATCCGCGACCATTACCTCTCCGCCGAGATCATGGGCATCAACCTCACCAAATACCGCACGCTGTCGTTCGGGCTCGCCGCCTTCTTCGCCGGCATCGCCGGCGCGCTCTATGCGCACTACCAGCTCGTGGTGTCGCAGGAAGGTTTCGGCATCGAGCGCTCGATCCTGTTCCTGGCCATGATCATCATCGGCGGCACCGGCTCGATCATGGGCACGCTGATGGGCACCGCCTTCGTGGTGCTGCTGCCGGAGACCATGGAATTCCTCAGCATGTACTTGAAGGGCGGCGCGATCGACAAGGCGCTCTCGCTCAACAACAACCTCACCTTCCTGCGCGAGATCGCGATCGGGGTAATCATCATCGTGTTCCTGATGTTCGAGCCTGATGGCCTCGCGCATCGCTGGCGTCAGATCAAGGCGTACTGGAAACTCTACCCGTTCTCGCATTGAGCACGGCAACTTCACTTAAAAAGATAACAGGAGGAACCAACCGATGAAGACCAAGTCCCTTTTGAGCACCGCGTCGCTCGCGCTTGCCATCGCAGCATTCTCTGCGGGCGCGCAGGCGCAAATCGCGCTTGGCCATCTCGAGGATCGCTCGGGTGGTACGTCCGACGTCGGCACCCCCTATGGCCAGGCCGTCGCTGACACCTTCGCCTGGGTCAACAAGAATGGTGGCGTCGGCGGCAAGCAGCTCAATGTCGACACCAATGACTACGGCTACCAGGTGCCGCGCGCGATCGCGCTGTACAAGAAGTGGTCGGCGCCGGACAGCAAGGTCGCGGCCATCATGGGCTGGGGCACCGCGGATACCGAAGCGCTGACCGGCTTCCTCGCCCAGGACAAGATCCCCGATCTCTCCGGCTCCTACGCCGCGGCGCTGACCGACCCCGAAGGCGTCAGCGGCAAGGCCAAGCCCGCGCCCTACAATTTCTTCTACGGCCCGAGCTATTCGGACTCGTTGCGCGCGATGCTGATCTGGGCGGCCGAGGACTGGAAGGCCAAGGGCAAGTCCGGCAAGCCGAAATTCGTGCACATGGGCGCCAACCATCCCTATCCGAACGCGCCGAAGGCCGCCGGCGAAGCCATGGCGCAGGAGCTCGGCTTCGAGGTGCTGCCGCCGCTGGTGTTCGCGCTGGCGCCGGGCGACTACAGCGCACAGTGCCTGAGCTTGAAATCCTCGGGCGCCAATTACGCCTATCTCGGCAACACCGCGGCCTCCAACATCTCGGTGATGAAGGCCTGCAAGACCGCGGGCGCCGAGGTGCAGTTCCTCGGCAATGTCTGGGGCATGGATGAGAACGCCGCCAAGACCGCGGGCGACGCCGCCAATGGCGTGATCTTCCCGCTGCGCACCGCGGTGAGCTGGGGTGGCGATGCGCCCGGCATGAAGACGGTGATGGAAATCTCCAAGATGTCCGACCCCACCGGCAAGGTCTATCGCCCCGTGCACTACATCGCCGCGGTCTGCTCGGCGCTGTACATGAAGGAGGCGCTCGACTGGGCCGCCAAGAACGGCGGCGCCACCGGCGAAAACGTCCGGAAGGGCTTCTACCAGAAGAAGGATTGGGTGCCGGCCGGCATGGAAGGCGTCTGCAATCCCTCGACCTGGACCGACAAGGACCATCGCGGCACGCTGAAGGTCGACCTCTACCGCACCAAGATCTCGGGCGCGACCGACGGCGAGCTCAACGACCTCATGGCCAAGGGCACGATCAAGCTCGAGAAGGTCAAGACCGTCGAGCTGCCGCGCAAGGCGGAACTGCTGGGCTGGTGAGCCCGGCGCTCACCATACGCACAACTGTCATCCCCCGCGAAGGCGGGGGATCCAGTACGCCGCGGTTTCCCGATGAATCTCCGGCGTCTCTGGAATACTGGATCGCCCGGTCAAGCCGGGCGATGACAGCGGAGAATGATGACACATGACCGACACCATCGAAGCACATCACGCCAAGCCGACCGCCGTGCCCGCGCCTCCCCTCCTCGCCGTGCGCAACATCGAGGTCGTCTATGACGACGTCATCCTGGTGCTGCGTGGCCTCAGCCTCGACGTGCCCAAGGGTGCGATCGTGGCGCTGCTGGGCGCCAACGGCGCCGGCAAGTCGACGACGCTGAAGGCGATCTCGGGGCTGCTCAAGACCGAGGACGGCGAAGTCACGCGTGGCGAGATCCTGTTCGAGGGCGAGCGGATCAACGGCATCGATCCCGACAAGATCGTCCGGCGCGGCATCTTCCAGGTGATGGAGGGCCGCCGCATCGTCGCCGACATGACCTCGCTGGAGAACCTCAAGCTCGGTGCCTTCACCCGCCGGGACCGCGAGGTCGATGCCGACCTCGACATGGTCTTCAATTACTTCCCGCGCCTGAAGGAGCGTACGGGCCTTGCCGGCTATCTCTCCGGCGGCGAGCAGCAGATGCTCGCGATCGGCCGCGCGCTGATGGCGCGCCCAAAGATGATTTTGATGGACGAGCCCTCGATGGGCCTGTCGCCGCTGCTGGTGAAAGAGGTGTTCTCGATCATCCAGAAGATCAACCGCGACCTCGGCGTGACCATCCTCCTGGTCGAGCAGAACGCGCGCGCTGCACTGTCAGTGGCGAGCCACGGCTACATCATGGAGCAGGGCAAGGTCGTGCTCGACGGCACCGCCGACGATTTGCGCGACAACGAGGACGTCAAGGAGTTCTATCTCGGCGGCGCCGGCGACCAGCGCAAGAGTTTTAAAAACCTCAAGAGCTTCAAGCGGCGCAAACGGTGGCTGTGAAACTCAACTCAGCACCTGGTCCGCTTCCGTGACTGCGCAGAGAACATGATAGAACGACGACGCAGGAATGGTGTCGACCAGCGATTTGCCGTCGCGATCGAACTGGTCGTACCAGCCGCCCTTCACGGGATGGCTGAGGTAATGCCGTTCGAGCCGCACCAGCGCCGCGCGCGCCTCGTCCGCCGCGCCCGCCTCGCCGGATTCGGCCTGCGCGATCCACGCCTTCGCCATCTCGGTCTGCGGCCACAGCCGTCGTGTCGCGCGGCGGATGTTGCCGGCGGCATCGCCCTCGTCCGTGAGGCAGCCGGTCGCCTCGTCGCGATAGCGCAGCGCAGTCTCAAGCAGCTCGGCGCGGCGCTGCCCCGTGGGGCATCCCGTGATGCGTTCAAATCCCTTCAGCAGCCAGACCCATTCCGCCTGATGGCCGGCCTCGACGCTGACCGGCTCGATCTTCGACCAGTCCTCCTCGAAGTACTCGGTCAGGATGCGCTTCTGCTTGTCGTAGAGATTGGCGAGGAACAGCGCGAAGAACTCGCCGGCGCGGTTCTGGAACGACAGGTCATGGGTCGCGTCGAAACACGCGATCATCGCCTCGAACAAATGCATGTGCGGGTTCTGCCGGCGCGGCAGCGACACCGGCAGGCTCTCGTGGACGCCGCCATGGGGCGAGCGCAGATGGCCATCGAGAAAGGCGAGCAGCGCGTCGATCTCGGCGCGAACCTGCGCGTCCTGGTCAAGCGAGTAGACGGTCGCGAGCGCAAACAGGATGAAGGCGTGGTCATAGGCATCGCGCCGCGCGTCCAGCACAGCCCCCTCCGGCGTCAGCCTGTGCACATAGCCGGGCTTGCCGTCGGGCGCCTTCGCCTTGCCGAGCAGATGCTCCAGCCCCTTCAGCGCGATGGCGCGGCCCTCCGGATACCAGCCCATCTGCGCCGCCTTGGCGTAGCACCAGATCTGGCGGGCCTGCACGAACACGCGCCGCGGCGCGGCCACGTCCGCCGTGCCGTCGCGGTGCAATCGGTCGATGAAGCCGCCCGCGCCGCGGTCCCAGCCGACGGTGGACCACAACGGCAGCGCATCCTCGATCATGCGGCCCTTCAGGCGCGCGACGACGTCGACGGCCTCGCCCGCCGCAATGATTCCCTCGTCCGCCATCGCGTCCTCTTCAAGCCTCGCCCATTGCCGTCTGATACCCATGCCGGCGGCGGCGTGCAACGGATGCCAACCCGGAAAGATCAGCCATGACCGCCCATTACGATGCCCTTGAGACGCGCGAGGCCGCCGCGCGCGAGGCCGATCTGTTCTCCCGCCTGCCGGACGTGCTCCGCAGCGCAATGGCTGCGCCGGCCTATGCAGAGCGGCTCAGGGGTCTCGATCCCGCCTCCGTGACCTCCAGGGCGGCGCTGGCGGCCCTGCCGGTGCTGCGCAAGTCCGAGCTGCCGGCCCTGCACAAGGCCTCAGCCCCCTTCGGCGGCTTCGTGGCGGCGGCGCCGGGGTCGTTCGCCCGCCTGTTCACCTCCCCGGGGCCAATCTTCGAGCCGGAGGGCCGGCAGGCCGATCCCTGGCGCGGCGCGCGGGCGCTGTTCGCGGCGGGGTTCCGCGAGGGCGACATCGTGCTCAATACCTTCAGCTACCACCTCACCCCCGGCGGCTTCATCTTTGACGCCTCCGCACGCGCACTTGGCTGCGCGGTGATCCCGGCCGGCCCGGGCAATGCCGAGCAGCAATTCGAGCTGATCGAGGCGTATCGTCCCGTCGGCTACAGCGGCACGCCGGACTTTTTGAAGATTCTGCTCGATGCCGCCGCGACCGCCGGCCGCGATGTCTCCTCGATCAAGCGCGCGCTGGTTTCGGGCGCGGCTTTCCCGCCGTCGCTGCAGGCCGAGATCAAGGCGCGCGGCATCGATGCCTACCAGGCCTTCGGCACCGCCGATCTCGGCCTGATCGCGTTCGAGACCGAGACGCGCGAGGGCATGGTCGTGAACGAGGACCTGATCATGGAGATCGTCAGGCCCGGGACCGGCGATCCCGTGACGCCGGGCGACGTCGGCGAGATCGTCGTCACCTCGCTCGATCCGCACCATCCCTGGATCCGCCTCGCGCTCGGCGACCTCACCGCAGCACTGCCGGGCCCGGGCAAATGCGGCCGCACCAATATGCGCATCAAGGGCTGGATGGGCCGCGCCGACCAGACCACCAAGGTCAAGGGCATGTTCGTCCGCCCCGAGCAGATCGCCGAGATCGGCAAGCGCCATTCCGCGCTCGGCCGTCTGCGTCTCGTCGTCACCCGCCAGGGCGAGACCGACGCGATGACGCTGAAAGCGGAGACATCGGCCGCGAGCGATGCGCTGCGCGATGAGATCGCAAGCAGCCTGCGGGCCGTGACGAAGCTCGGCGGCGCCGTCGAGCTGGTCAGCCCCGGCGGGCTGCCGAACGACGGCAAGGTGATCGCAGACGAGCGGTAAGCTTTGCTCGACCTCGCGAACCGTTCAGCTTCGCCGATCTTGGTTGCGTTGAATGACGTCGGATGTTGCGGGTGCCGGCACTTGCGTCCGAACGGGCAAGCGGAAGATTCGTGACGAGTTTGCCGCCAGCCACCGGTAGAGCCGGCAATCAAGCAGCCCGAAGGCGTAACCCGCGATCAAGCCGATCGCGAAATACAGCGGCAGCCAGGCAAGCCCCTGCACACGCAATACGCGCACGGCGATAATGATCGCCGGAAAGTGCAGCAGATAGATCCCGTATGACGCATCGCCCAACGTCGCAACCAGGCGCGACTTCAAATCGAGATCGGCAACGGCGAGCACGAGGCCCGTCGCCGCCACGCCAAGAAAAAGCAGCTTGTGCGAACTGTACTCGGGAAATGCAAAGCTCAGGCAAAATGCAACCAGAGCTGCCGAAAGGCCGGCCAGCCGGGGCAACTTCCTGAGATGGTCGAAATGGATCCCGCAGATGACGCCCATCGGAAAAACCTGCACGGCCGGCGACCACAAAATGCCGGGAAAGCCCGGAAAGGTGTACCTGCCGACATCAGGCGCGGCGGCGACGAGATTGACGGCCAAGATCCAGACGACGGCCAGAATGGTCAGGGTGCGATCACTGAGGCGCGCCCGATAAGCGACGGACGCCAGAGCATAGAAGGTGATTTCGAAGGCAAGGGTCCAGTAAGGAATCGTGAGCGAGCTGTTGCTGACGGTCGAGGGATACAGCAGCAGCGATGATGCGCTCGCGCTGACCGGCGAGTGAATAGCGGTAAGCCCAATCGCTGCAACGATCATGGCCAGCCAGTAACTCGGGTAAATCCGCAACAATCGATGCTGCACGAAGTCCGTCCAGCTCTTCGTTCGCTGCAGCGAGATCACGAACCCGGAAATCGCAAAAAACAACACGACTCCGAACGAGGTCATGCGGATCGGCGTGTAGTGGTTTGCGACATAGGCCGCGTGTTCGCCGACGACCAAAATTGCCGCCACGGCCCTCAGCGCATGTATGCCTCCGAAAAATCGCGGCGATGCTGTCATCTCGGGAGTTTATCGGCCTTGCCGGGCGCGTCAGTCTGCGTATCGGTCAAACCGCATCCTTCCCGGCAGCGCTCAGAGCCCGTCCGGCAGGCCGTTCTTGGGCGTGGACCGCGGCACGAAGGGCGCGAATGACGGGCCACCCGGCGTCGGCATCATCAGTTGGCCACTACCATCCGCGGCAACCGCTGCCGTCCCCGGCGCGCTGGCAGGAGCGGACGCCGCCTCCGGCCGCTGGAGCGCCAGCACCTCGCTGCGATCACCTTGCTTGAGTGTCACCTCGCGCGGCTGGACCTGGTCCAGCGACCAGCCGCCCAGCGATTCGCCCTGCCGCAGCCGAATGACCTTCTGGTCGGTGCGGTTGATGAGAATCGCGATCGCGTCCCCCTCGCCCACCACGGCGCCGACCAGCAGCAGCGGAGGCGGCCCCTCGGCCGGCTTTAGCGGCGGCGGTACCTGGACCTCCTCGGCCGGGGCGGCCGAGACTGCGCGCGGAGGCGGCCGTCGCGTCGCCGAGAAGATCGGGCGCTCCTGGGTCCCGGTCAGCGCCGACAGCGGCACCGACCACAGCGGATTGCCGCGAGGCGCAGGCTTGCTTGCAGGCGCCGCGGGCCGGGCAATCGGCCTGACCGCACCGACATCGACGCTCTCGGCAGGACTGCCGGCGGCATCGTCGGACAGGATATCCATGCGCGACGAGGTGGCCGCCAGGCTTCCGGTGATGCCGAGGACCGTGCAAACCACAGCCCATCCAGCCGATCTCAGCCACCCGGACATCGAAGCTCTCCTGCGACCGGCGGCCGCGCCAGCGCGCGGCAAGCCCGAGGCAGCAAACTAGTTCTGATGGGTCTCACGATCAACCCGCCGCCGCCCCCTTTGGCCTGCCCGGCGGAGCTGCGGCCGTCCGGCATGTTGCGCCGCATGAAATTGTTGCCCAACGGCCACGATGGCTGAAATTGCAAAGGAAACGGGCGGGAACTCCATGCAAATCAATGACCGTTCATTGCGGCTGGACGCGACGCCGTGAGATCATGGAATCGGAGCAGCGTCTCGCCACGCGTCCCAGTTGCACGCACGATGATTTCTTTGCTGATTTGAGAAGACCGGAATGGCTGGAGCGAGAATGGCTGTTGGACGGATCGGATCTGGGCTGCGATCCGTCGTACGCCACTCCCTGGCGACCCTGCTCGCGACCACGGCGCTCGGCGTCGTCGCCGCGCACGCCGTGGACGGCACCTGGACCGGCGCCTCATCCACCGATTGGGCGGACGGCGCAAACTGGACGCCGGCGGTGCCGGACGTCACGGCCACCTTCACCAACACGGGCACGACCACCGTCGACAGCAACGGTCTCGTCAACATCGGCTCTGTGGTGTTCACGCCCGGCGCGCAGGCCTACACCGTCAACGTCAACGACATCTTCGTCGTGAACGGCACCGGCGTCTCGAACAACTCGGCCAACCCGCAGGTGTTCAACGTCGGCGCCACCATGGTCTTCACGAATTCGAGCAGCGCCAGCGGCGGCACCAATTTCGTGACGTACAATGTCAACGGCGGCGGCGCGATGAGCTTCAACGGCACCTCGACCGCCGGCGCATCCAACATCACCAACAACGGCGACGTCGAATTCAACGGCGGCAGCAATGCCGGAACCTCGTCGATCACGAACAACATCGTGATGAACTTCAACGACTCGAGTTCGGCCGCCGGCTCCATCATCACCAACGCGTCCACCGGCTTCCTCACGTTCACCACCACGGCCACGGCCGGCACTGCGACGATCGACAACAGCGGCACGCTGAACTTCACCAACTCCGCCACCGCCGGCAACGCCACCATCACCACCCAGAACGGCGGCATCACGAGCTTTACCGGGACGTCAAGCGGCGGCAACGCCCGCTTCATCACCAATGCCGGCGGCACCTTCGACATCTCCGGCCTGACCAGCGGAAGCATGACGGCGGGTTCGATCGAGGGCGCGGGCAATTACGTGCTCGGCGCCAACACGCTCGTCACCGGCAGCAACAACGCCTCGACCACGGTCGACGGCGTGATCTCCGGCGCCGGCGGCGGCCTGACCAAGGTCGGCACCGGCACGATGACGCTGACCAACCTCAACACCTATACCGGCGCGACGACGGTCTCGGGCGGAACGCTGGCGCTGTCGGGCTTCGGCGACATCTCGTCGTCCAGCGTCGTGACGGTCGATGCGACGTTGGACGCCTCGGCATCTGCCTTCTCGTTCAACGTCCTCACGACGCTCGCCGGCAGTTCCTCCGGTGTCGTCAACATGGGCAGCAACGGGCTCGTGATCGCCAACGGCTCGACGGAATTCGCGGGCGTAATCCAAGGCACCGGTGGGCTCGAGATCGTCGCGGGAACGCAGACGCTGTCCGGCGTGAACACCTACACCAACGCAACCCAGATCGACGGCCTCGCCACGCTGGCGCTCAAGGGCGGCGGCTCGATCGCGAATTCACTCTACGTCGCGTTCGCGGGCGCAGGCGCAACGCTCGATATTTCGCAGACCACGTCCGGCGCATCGGTTTCACAGCTGTTTTCGTACGGCAATTTCGGCGTCGTCGCGCTCGGATCGAAGACGCTGACGCTCACGGCTGGCAGCGGCACGGCCTTCGGCGGCGCGATCCAGGACGGCGGCATCGCCGGTGGCACCGGCGGCAACCTTGTGATCGCAAATGGGGCCGTGGCGCAGTTCTACGGCACCAATACCTATACCGGCACCACGACGATCGTGAGCGGCGGCGAGCTCGATCTCATCAATTTGGGCGGCAGCGACGGCAGCATCGCGGGCTCGAGCAATGTCATCGCCAACGGCATCTTCGACATCCAGAATCTGAGCACCGGCACCTCGATCAGGTCGCTGGCAGGCTCGGGCAACGTCAATCTCGGCGCCAACACGCTGACGATCACCAATGGCATCGGCAATTTCTCGGGCGTGATCGCCGACGCCGGTGCGGGCGGCGGCCTGACCGTGGCCGGCGGTACGCAGACGCTGTCCGGCGCCAACACCTATAGCGGCGCCACCACCGTGAACGGCGGCACGCTGGTCGTGGACGGCTCGATCCTAAGCGCGACCACCGTCAATGCCGGCGGCACGCTCGCCGGCAGCGGCACCGTCGCCGGCGTCGCGGTCAACGGCGGCACGCTTGCGCCGGGCAGCGCGGCGAACCCGTTCGGCACGCTGACGATCAACGGACCGCTGACCTTCACCGCCGCCTCGACCTATCTGGTTCAGGTCTCCCCGACCACCAACAGCCTCGCCAGCGTGACGGGCGCGGCCAATCTCGGCAACGCGACGGTGAACGCGAATTTCACCTCGGGCACGGTCAAGAAGCAGTACACGATCCTGACCGCGGCCGGCGGCCTTACCGGCACCACGTTCAATCCGAATGTCGTCTCCAGCATGTCGACGCTCAACGCGTCGCTGAGCTACGACACCAACAATGTCTTCCTCAACATCAACGTCAACTTCACGCCCGCCAGCGGCCTCAACGTCAACCAGCAGAACGTCGCCAACACCCTGACGAACTTCTTCAACACCACCGGCGGCATCCCCGCGGCCTTTGCATCGCTGGGGCCGGCCGGACTGACCGCAGCCTCGGGCGAGCTCGGCACCGGCATCATCCAGTCCGCGATCAACGCCGACGGCCAGTTCCTCAATTTGATGCTCGACCCGACCATCATCGGCCGCTCCGGCGGCTTCGCCAAGGCGGGCAGCGTCGCGCAATTCGCCGAGAGCGATGACGCCTCCGCCTATGCCACCATGCGCCCGGCCAATGCGCGCGAGCGCGAGGCCTATGCGATGGCGACCAAGGCGCCGCTGCTGTCCTCGCAGCCGGCCAATCGCTGGAGCGTCTGGGCAGCCGGCTATGGCGGCTCGGCCGACGTCGGCGGCAACACGGCGGTCGGCTCGCAGGATCTGACCGCGCGGGTCTGGGGCGGCGCAGCCGGCGCCGACTACCGGCTTTCGGTGGACACGCTGGTCGGCTTCGCCCTCGGCGGCGGCGGCCTGAATTACTCGCTCGCCAATGCGATGGGCTCGGGCTCGGCCGACCTGTTCCAGGCCGGTGTCTATGGCCGGCACAATTTCGGCCCAGCCTACATCTCGGCCGCGCTCGCTTATGGCTGGCACGACGTCACCACCAACCGCACCGTGGCGCCCGGCGGCTTCGACCAGCTCCAGGGCCGCTTCAAGGCAGACACCTTCTCGGCCCGCTTCGAGGGCGGCTATCGCTTCGCGACGCCCTGGATCGGCATCACGCCTTACGCTGCGGCGCAGGTGACCAATTTCAACCTGCCGAACTACTCCGAAACCAGCCTCAATGGCGGCGGTCTGTTCGCGCTGAACTACGCGTCGCAATCCCTCACGGACACCCGCTCCGAGCTTGGCCTGCGCACCGACAAATCCTACGCCATGCAGAACGGCGTGCTGACCTTGCGCGGCCGCGCCGCCTGGGCCCATGACTACAATCCGAACCGCGCCGTCACCGCGCTGTTCCAGACCCTTCCGGGCACCAGCTTCGTGGTGAACGGCGCCAGGGTCGATGCCGACTCTGCGCTGGTCAGCGCCAGCGCCGAGATGAAATGGCTGAGCGGCTTCTCGATCGCCGGCACGTTCGACGGCGAGTTCTCCGGCAACGTCACCAGCTATTCCGGCAAGGGCGTGTTCAAGTACAGCTGGTGAGCTGACGCGGCCGCCCTACTTCCCGGCCTGCCACTGGCCGGACACGCCCAGGATCACCCTGACGCGGCCGGTGGGGGCATCGCTCAGCGCGGTCGTCTGCGGCACCTGGACGTCGAGCTGGTCGACGAACAAAAACGGCATGCCGGCTTCGAGATCGTAGAGCAGCTTCTGCAGCGCGGGCTGCTCCAGCTCGCAGCTCACGACGAGGCCGACGAAACCGTCCTTCGCTTGCGCTCCCGCAACGTCGACCTGCGAGGACTGCACCGAGCCGCCGACATTGCCGACCGCGGCCGCGACCCGCTGCAATAGATTGGCGCCCGCGACCGTCACGGTCGGCCCCTCCAGGAACGGCGTACCGGGATGCTCGGCCGAGACCGCCGCGGCATTCTTGGCGTTGCCCTTGCGGCCGCGCAGCTGGTCGAGCAGATCGGAGGTCTGCGCCAACGCCTGGCGGTGCGCGATGACATCTGCGATCGACAGGCCCGCCATCAGCAACAGCCCGCCGGTGATGGCGAGATAGAGCGTGACCGCAATCAGCGGCGAGCCGGTCAGCGCTCGCGTCACCGCGTTTCCACCCGCAAGCTTGGTGCGGCTCATGGTGTCGCTCATGGCGCGTTCCTCGGCTCGACCTGCGCCTCGATGTGGAAGCGCTCGCCGGGATCGGTGGAGCTCCGCGTCGTCGGGGCATAGAAGGTCGCGCGGGTGAAATGCTGGGACTGCTCGATCAGCGGAATCAGCGAGGGCGCATCGCGGGTGATGCCGCCGATCTGGATCTTGTTGCCGGCAAGATGCAGCTCGGTGACATAGGTGTGGTCAGGCAATATCCGGCTCAGCGATTCCAGCACGATCACGCTCGCCGGCGTCTCGTATTTGCGCCGCTCCAGCAGCGCGAGCGGCGAGCGCTCGCCGCCGTCGTTGCCGCGCAGCGCGGCGCGGCGCTGGGTGATCTGCCGTTCGAGCTCGCTCTCCTGCGCGCTGAGGCTGTCGGCGAGATATCCTGCCGCGACCGATCCGACCACCGCCGCGACCGCGGCGAGGGCCAGCACGGCTTGCAGAATCCGGCCCAGCCGCGCCGGGTCGATCGCGCCGCGCGAACGCTGCTCGAACACCTTGATGCGCCCGCCTCCGCCCGCCTCGGTCACGATCGCGATCGCCGACGGATGGAACGAGGACACCGCCTCGACATAGCTCATCGCCAGCCGGCGCGGCGCCGCCGCGATCTCGGTGCTGATGCTCTCGCTGCCATGCGCCACCGGCGGGCTGCAGCCGAACACGGCCTCGGCCGCGTTCCACGGCGTCAGCCGGTCGATCTGCGCCCGCACGATGCCCTCGATGAACTCGGCAGCGCGGGCCGGCAGCTCCAGCGGGCGGAACAGGAAGCGGGCCGGGCGCAGCACGATCTCGACGCGGCTGCCACGGAAGATCTGCGCCAGATTGCCGCCCTCGAACTTGCCGTCCTCGAACGCGATCTGCTTTCCGCCGTTGTCCTGCTTCGCAGCCTCGAGCGCGAACGCGCCGGCCTCGGTTTCGACCAGCCGCACCACGCGCGGCGCCACCGTGCGCTCCAGGGCGGCGACGATCGTGCCGGCCACGGTGCCGGTCCAGGCATCGAGAATACCGCGAAGGGAATTGAGCGAACTCATCTCACAAAGGCTTTCCAGCGGAGCCGTCGAAGGCGTTGTGCCACGACAATACACGATAGGGCTCATCGCCGCTTTCGAGAAGCAGGATGACGATTTCGGCCGAGCTGCGGCGATGCGACGGCGCCTCGACGGCGACCGTGACCCGGTAGGCCCGCGAGCCTTCGGCCGTCGCATTGGTGTTGCCGGCGACGGTGACCAGCGATCGCGGATCGATATTGGGGTCGGAGCGGTCGCGCAACACCTGCTGCAGCTTCTCCGGCGTCATGCCGGGCAACGCCGCCACCACCTGGGGCGCGGCGTCCACCACGTTGACGGTCCGCATGTTGCTGAACACGGTGACGAAGGGCAGCACGCGCTCCACGACCGCGGACGGGATGCCGCGCACGAGCCAAAGCTCGTCACTGTGCGGAAACGGCGCATGCCGCGGCAGATAGGGTACGCCGAGCGTGCGGTAGTAAGTATCTTCCGGATTGTCCTGGCCCGGCTCCGTCGACGAGCGCCAGCCGAGGATACGATCGGCATAGACGGGCGCGTCCGTCGCGGAGACGCCGAGCCCCATCATCAGGCCGGTGAGCAACGGCTTCGGCGCCATGTTGAGATCGATCCGCGCGGCCTCCGAGCGGAAGGTGACGGTCACCCGGCCGGCCCCGACCCGCGCATTGAAGGTGCCGCTGGTCGGGCGCGTCGCCGCGTTCTGCGCCATCAGGCGGTAGGCTGCGAGCTCGAGGCCGGCGTTCACCAGCGCATCCTCCTGCAGCCGGTCGGCATTGACGGCCACCGTGACCGCGGTGTTGGTGACATAGGTCAGGTAGATCAGCGCAAGCGCAGCGAGCGCCGCCAGCATCCACAGCACGGCGACGACGATGAAGCCGCGGCCGTCGCGAAGGCTGCCATGGTCGAGCCTCGCACCGCTCACAGCTGCGGCTCCTCTTTGCCGCCCTGTTGCGGCCGGGTGCGCGCCGTGACGCACGTCGCGGGATTCTTGGCGCGCGCGCATTCGGCCGGCGCCGTGATGTGCGGGATCGCCGCGGCCGAGACGGCCAGCACCTGGCCGGTGGCACCATTGCGCACGGTGATGCGGATGCGATCCGGCAGTTGCGTCTGGCCCCGCCAGGTCGGCTGCCACTGTCCGTCCGGTCCGGCATAGGCGAAGCTGAGGCGAAACGGCGCGCGGATCAGCACGACCTGGTCGACGAAGCGGATCTGTCCGTCGGTCGGCATCGGCTGGAACGGCGCGCGCTCGCGCACCAGCGCGAGCCCCTGCGCATCGGCCTTCTCGATCAGGCGGATGAATTCGAGACCCGGGCGCGCGCTCGGGCCGAGCGCCGTGCGCAGGAACGTCACCGACAATTCGGCGCCGTCGAACAGCGGCACCTTGGCATCGCCATTGACGGTCATCTGCTCGGCGACCGAGAGGTCGGCGACGATGCGATCGAGGCCGGTCGCGAGCCGCTCGGCCCGCTGCACGCGGGCGATGCCGCGATTCCAGTTCGGCAGCCATTGCGCCGTCACCGTCGCCAGCGCCGCCAGGATCACGGTCATCAGCAGCGTCGCGAGCAACACCTCCAGCAGGGTGAAGCCCGCCTCGTCGGCAAGCGCATGGCGCAGGCGCGTCATGGTGCGGCCCGTCACTGCGAAGCCCTCGGCACCAGCTTCACCGTCGTGATCTGGATCGCAGCTCCGTCGGCGCGCTGGAGGCGCAGATTGACGGCCATCGGCACGAAGCGGTCGGTGGCGGGATCGCCGCCCGGCACGTTCATCGGCGCGACGTCGACCCGCCAGCGGCTGCCGGCGAGCTGGCCGCTCTGCCGCCCGGGCTTGAGCAGCCCGCGCGCCGGCAGGTCCGCAAGCAGGGTCTCGGCCGTGCCTGACAGCGCCAGGCGCTGCTCGATCGTGCGCGTCCCCTTGGTCGTCGTGGCGATGACCGATCCGATCGTCCCAAGCACGACCGCGATGATCGCGAGCGCGACCAGCGCCTCGATCAGGGTGAAGCCGGCGGCGTCAGAGCAGCTTCTGCGGGACAATCTCGACACCTCCGGTCAGCCAGTTGACGCGCACCTCATAGCCCATGCCGGGCCGCGCCAGCGCGATCGTTCCGCCGCACGACATGCCCGACGGAAAGAACTCGATCGACCGCCCGCTCGCGCGATCGGCGCAGCGCGAGGCCAGCGTCGCCTGCACGACCACGTCGCCGGGCAGGCGGATGATGCGTCCGGTGACGCCGGAGCGGATCGCGCGCGCCTCCGCGTCCACCTGGGTCGTCACCCGCACTTGCCGGCGCAGCGCCGCGTTGCGGTCGGCCTTCAGCAGCGCCGCCATCTCGACCGCATAGCTTTCCAGCCGGGCGCGCGTCGTCGAGCGCGGGATCGCCGGCAGGATGATCGCCGCGAGCAGGCCGATGATCGCGAGCACGCACAGGATCTCGATCAGCGCGAAGCCGCGCGCCTCGCGAAGACCTTCAGCGCGTACCGCTGACAATGTCGGCCGCCGTTCCACTGCCGCCTTCCTGACCGTCCGATCCGAGCGAGATGATCTCGTAGGGCGCGCTCGCGCCCGGCGAGCGATAGACATAGATGTGGCCCCAGGGATCGTTCGGCACCGCGCCGCCGCGCAGATACGGACCGTTCCAGCCGGTCTGATTGGTGTTGCGGGTCAGTGCGCCGAGGCCCTCGTTGGAGGTCGGATAGCGTCCGAGATCGAGATAATAGAGATCGAGCGCGCTGGAGAAGCTCTCGATCTGGATCTTCGCCGCCTTCGCCTTGGACTCGCTGAGATAGTTCAGCACCCGCGGGCCGACCAGCGCCATGATCATCCCGATGATGGTGATGACGACCAGCATCTCGACCAGGGTGAAGCCGGCCTCCCCCCGCCGCGCGCGCCGCCGGCCGCGCCTTAACGATGGACGTTTGATCACTCGAACCCCTCCCTAACCAACTATCTGGCTCACCGACATCAGCGCCGTCATCACCGAGGTGATGAGGCCGCCGACGACGAGTGAAATCGCAATGATCGCTGCCGGCCCCGCAATGCCGACCGCCCGGTCGAGCGTGCGCTGCAGCTTGACCTCGTAGAATTCGGCAACGCGTCCCGACAGCATCGGCAATTGCCCGGTTTCGTCGCCGAGCCGGAGCATGCGCACCGCCATCGGCGGCAGCGCCTCGGTCTCGGCGAGCGCATCGGAGAGCTTCGAGCCATGGCGGACGCGATCGGCGGCATCGCTCCAGACCGCGGACGGGCCGGTCGTCGCCATCATGTCGATCAGGATGCGCAGCGTGGTGGTGAGATTGACGCCGCTGCCGAGCAGCAGGCCGAGATTGCGGCAGAACAGCGCCGTGCGGTACGCGCGCATGATGTTGCGGATCGCCGGCAGCCGCACGATCGCATTGGTGATGCCGCGGCGGATGCGCTCCTGCCGCAGCACGAGCCATGTCGCCGCGATGGTGATCGCAAGCCCCGCCAGTACCGCATCGGAATTGCTGCGCAGGAAGGTCGAGATGTTGAGGAAGACGCCGACGACCGGATCGACCTTGGCGCCGAAATCCTGCAGCACGCTGGCGAACTGCGGCAGCACGAAGGTGAGGAAGAACAGCAGCACGCAGCCGGCCGCACCCAGCACGAACAGCGGATAGCGGATCGCATCCGACAGCCGGCGCCGCAGGGCTTCACCGCGCGCGCGTTCGCCGGCCAGCACCTCCAGCACCTGATCGAGCGACCCCGAGGCTTCGCCGACGCGCACCAGCGCGATATACATCGGTGGAAACAGCCCTTCATGCCGCGCCAGCGCCTCGGCAAAGCTCTCACCCGAGACGACGCGCGAACGGATGTCGGCAACGACCGGACGCAGCCGGCCGAAATCGGGATCGGCCGCGAGCAGCTCCAGTCCGTCATTGATACGGGCGCCGGCGCGCAGCAGCAGCGCAAGATCGCGGGTGAAGATGGTGACGTCTTCCGGCTTCGGCCGGTTGAAGATGCTGAGCACGCTGCCGGCCGCGCCGCCCTCTTCCGGCGTGACGTTGTCGACCAGCACGAGGCCAAGCCGCTCGATCCGCTGCGCGACGTCGCCGGGCGCGGGCGCGGCGATGGCCCCGGAGACCAGTTCGCCGTTGGCATTGAGCGCGCGGTAGCGATAGTTCGGCATGCGTTAGCGCACCGTCGTGACGCGGAAGACCTCGGGCACGGTGGTCAGGCCGGCCCGGCACTTGGCAACAGCATCCTCGAGCATCGTCGTCATGCCGCCTCGCATCGCGGCGGCATCGATCGAATGGGAATCGGTCTGCGGTCCGATCAGCGTGCGGACCTCGTCGGACATTTCCAGGATCTCGAACACGCCGTTACGGCCGCGATAGCCGGTGCCGCCGCAGCGCTCGCAGCCGCCCGCCTCGTGCACGACCTCGCCGCACTTGAAGCCGATCACCGCAAAGCGCGGGTCCTTGGCGATGTCAGCCTCGCTCAGCGTGTGCGGCACCTTGCAACGGTCGCAGAGCATGCGCACGAGGCGCTGCGCCACCACCGCACGCAGCGTGGACTTGAGCAGAAATCCCTCGATGCCGAGATCGATCAGGCGCGGCACGGCGGCCGCCGCCGTCTCGGTGTGCAGCGTCGTCAGCACGAGATGGCCGGTCAGCGCGGCATGGATCGCGATATGAGCGGTCTCGGCGTCACGGACCTCGCCGACCATGATCACGTCGGGGTCCTGGCGCACGAAGGCGCGCATGGCGGTGGCAAAGGTCAGTCCGATCGACGGCTTGACCTGGGACTGGTTGATGCCGGGGATCTCGTATTCGACGGGGTCCTCGATGGTGAGGATCTTGCGCGTCGGCTCGTTGAGGATCGACAGCATGGTGGCGAGCGTTGTGGTCTTGCCGCTGCCGGTCGGGCCGGTGACCACGATCATGCCGTGCGGCATCGCCAGCAGCCGCGTCATCGCGCTCTCGTCGCGCGCGCCGAGCCCGAGCTTGCTCATCTCCAGCAGACCACGATCGCGCGGCAACAGGCGGATGACGGCGCTCTCGCCATGCTGCGTCGGCATGGTCGCGACGCGGACGTCGATCTCGCTGCGTCCGACCCGAACGCGCGCGGCGCCGTCCTGCGGCAGCCGGCGCTCGGCGATGTTGAGGCTGGCGAGAATCTTGATGCGCGAGATCAGCGCCTGCGGCGGGATGCCGTGCGGCGACGGCAGCGCGCGCAGGAGGCCGTCGACGCGCATGCGCACCGCAAGTCCCGCGCGGAACGGCTCGACATGGATATCACTTGCGCGCAAATCCACCGCGCGCTCCAAGAGATCGTTGAGCGCACGCACCACCGGCGCGCCGCTGGCGAGATCGCGCAGGCTTTCGATGTCGTCGTCGGACTGCTGCGCAACGCTCCTGCCGCTTCGATCGGCATGCGCGTCGTCGGCCTCGGCCCGTTGATCGAGGACCGTCGTAATGTCCTCATATGACGCTACGACGACATCGACCGGCGCACCGAACACGATTTCGGCGGCGCGCGTGGCGGCCGTGTCGGAGGGGTCGGCGACAGCCAGCCGGAAACCCTCGTCCGGCGCGATGAAGGGAAAAATGGTGGATTCGCGCAGGAACCGGCGCGAAAAGCCGTCCAGGCGAGGTGTCGCCGCGAGCAGTTGCGGAAGGTTCAGCCGCGGCAGATCGAAATAATCGGAGACTTCGTCCGCGAACTCGGCCGCGGACAGTTCGGTCGCCTCCCACAATTCGCGCAAGGGGCGCGTCAGCGCGGGATTGGCCGACTTGTCCACATGGGCATGCGCCCGCAACGGCAGTGAATATTTGTCCAAAAGGTACTGCCGGAAGCTATCTGCGGAGCGGTCGCGCATCGCATTCACAGCGTTGACCTTGTTACCTGAATGCAACAACTTCGGCGGGGGCCGGAGGCCCTTTGCCCTTGACTTATTTCTTAGCAAAAACATAATCGTGGCGCAAACTTTGCGCGTCCGAACCGAGGGGGATCGGATGCAATTTCCGTTCACATCTAGCGTTGGCAGGCGTATTTTGTTTGAGGGTGTCCAGCCGCTTTTGCGACTTCGCTCAGCCTTGCCTGGAATGCTCGTGCTGTTGTCGGCGGCCTTCATGCTTGGCGCCTGCATCGTCACCGCCGACCAATCGATCGAATCCGATCCGAAGGATCCGCGCGCCCAGGACATCGCCGACAGGATCCGCTCCCTCGACCTGCAGCCGCGGCAACCCGCGGATACTGGATCGGGCGGCATTGCCCAGGCGAAATCGTCCAAGCCCGCGATCTATCTCAGCGATGGTGCAACGCCACAAGGCGGCGCGCTGGCCGAGCGGGACGATAGCGGCGGCAGCGGTTACGACCTGAATTTCGAGAACGCGCCGGTCGCGACCGTCGCAAAGGTCATCCTCGGCGACGTCCTCAACGTCGGCTACACGATCGACCCGCGTGTCCAGGGAACCGTGACGCTGGCCTCGGTGCGCCCCGTGCCCAAGGCGGACGCGCTCTACGTGCTGGAAAACGCGCTGCGCATGTCCGGCGTCGCATTGGTGCGCGACCGCACCGGCTATCGCCTGCTGCCGGCGCCGGAGGCCGGTCCCGGCGGCGTCGACCGCGCAGTGAACGCGGCGGCCGGCCAGGGCATCACGGTGGTGCCGCTGCGCTATGTCTCGGCCCAGAACATCTTCAAGCTGCTCGACTCCTTCGGCGTCAAGGCCGCGACCATGCGCTCGGACAACGCCCGCAACACGCTGATCGTCAGCGGCAGCGGCACCGACCGGGCCACTGCCGTCGACACCATTCTCTCATTCGACGCCGACTGGATGCGCGGACAATCCGTCGGCGTGTTCCCGGTGCGCAATTCCTCACCCGAGCCCGTCATCGCCGAGATCGAGAAGATCATGGATTCCGGTGAAGGCGGCATGAGCCAGAACGTGATCAAGCTGCAGCCGATCGCGCGGCTCAACTCGATCCTCGTGGTCACCCAGAAGCCGGAATATCTGAAGCGCGCGCAGACGTGGATCGCGCGGCTCGACCGCTCCGACACCGACGGCGTGAACCTGAAGTCCTATCCGCTGCGCTACGGCAATTCCAAAGTGGTCGTGGCGCTGCTGAACGAGATGCTGTTCAGCCAGAGCGCGTCGAGCAACTCGTCGCTCGACAGCGCCTCGAGCCAGCTTTCGCCGGGCTCGGGGATGTCGACGACGACCTCCACCAATCCCATCGCCTCGTTGAGCGCAATGCCGACCGCCGCCGCCGGAGCGACGACGCCGGTCAGCGGCCCCGCCGGCTCGGCGCTCGGTGCCCGCCCCGCTCCGGCCGCCTCAGCCACCGCGACGCCGGCGCAGGACTCCGGCCTCGGCGGACTGGGCGGCGGCGCGAAGCCCGGCGTCAACGCCATCCTCCAGAACGTGCGGCTCACCGCCGACGTCACCAACAACGCCGTGCTGGTCTACGCCAACCAGGAGGCGCAGCGCATCGTCGAGCAGACCATCCGCCAGATCGACCGGCCGCAGCGCCAGATCGCGATCGAGGCGACCATCGCCGAGGTGACGCTGAACAACCAGTTGAACTATGGCGTGCAGTTCTTCCTGGCGAGCCAGAAAGGCTCGATCTCCAACACCATTTCGGGCATCAGCAACAGCGCCACGATCGGCAGCAACACCGAGGCAACGAGCAACGCGGTCAACGCCGCCGCGGGCGCCCTGCTCGGCCGCGCACTGCCCGGCTTCAATTTCCTGATCGGCTCGGAAAATTCGCCGCGTGTCGTGCTCGATGCACTTCACAACATCACCGACGTCAAGGTGCTGTCGAACCCCTCGCTGGTGGTGCTGGACAACCAGGCCGCAACCTTGCAGGTCGGCGACCAGGTGCCGTTCTCGACCGGCACCGCGACCGTGCTGACCGCCAACAACACCGTGGTCAACACCATCGACTACAAGAACACCGGCATCATCCTGCGCGTGCTGCCGCGCGCCAACGCCAACGGCAACGTCGTGCTCGACATCGAGCAGGAGATCTCGAGCGTCGCCGCCGGCAGCACCAACTCGCTGACGCCGACGATCTCGCAGCGCCGGGTCAAGAGCTCGATCGCGGTGACCAGCGGGCAGACGGTGCTGCTCGCGGGCCTGATCAGCGAGACCGAGAACAGGCAGCGCCAGGGCATTCCGATCCTCGATTCAATCCCCGGCATGGGCGACGCCTTCTCGCACCAGACCAATACGCGGGCCCGCACCGAGCTGATCCTGTTCATCCGCCCGACCGTCATCAAGGACGGCGTCGATGCGCATGTCATCGCCGAGGAGATGCGCACCAAGATGAACAGCCGCCTGGTCGGCACCAGTAATCCCGTCGTCACCGTGGCTCCGCCCAGGGCGGCGCGCTAGAGCATGATCCGGATCCGAAGGGCCGCGTCGGCGCAAAGTGCGCAGCGGTTTTCCGGCAAGATCATGCTCAGACAACGACCGTGACGGATCAGGTGACGGACGAAGAGACGGGCCCTTCGGTCGCACTCGGCATCGCCCTGCTGCTCGGGGTGTTCGCAAGCCTGGTGACCGCGCCTGGCGCCGAAGGCCTCTACGGCGCGTTCCTGGCCGCGCTGATGCTCGCGATCGCGGTGTATGATGCCCGCCACTACCTCATTCCCAACGAGCTGACGGCGGCCGCTTTCGCCCTCGCCTTGCTTCGCGCCGCCGCGTTCGTGCCCGACATCGGCATCGAGGCGCTGCTCTGGCCGCTGGCGCGTGCTGCGGCCGTCGCGCTGCCGCTGCTGCTGCTGATGGCGCTCTACCGGCGCTGGCGCGGCCGCGACGGGCTCGGGCTCGGCGACGTCAAGCTCGCCGCGGTCTGCGGCGCCTGGCTCGATCTTGCGAGCGTGGTCGCGGTGATCGAGCTGGCGGCACTGCTCGCGATCGCCGCCTATGCCGCCAATGCTCTGTTACGAAGAAGACCGTTGCGCGCGACCGCCTACCTGCCGTTCGGATTGTTCCTGGCACCCGTCATCTGGGTCGGTTGGCTGGGCGAGACCTGGTACGCGAACTGGCTCGGCGGCTGGCCGGGCTGAGACGCGCTCGTCAAGAGCAGATGTCAGACCAGGACGTGGAAGTGGGTGAAAGTGGTACCGTTGGAATAGGCGTGACCGTCGTAGACCATCACCGCCAGATCGTCGTTGGAGCCCGGAGGCCCCGCGACGAATGAGGTCTGTGCCAAATCCGCCGCCGTGAGGGCCACGACAGTCTGAGCTGCGATCGTATTTCCGTTGACCGTCCAGTGGCCGCCACTCGGGGTGGAGTCCGTCAAGAAATAGGTCAACGGGTCGTGGTCCGCATCGCTGGCCGAGAACAGGCTCAAGGCAGCAAATCCCTGGCCCGCGTTCGCAAAAACGTTGGCTGACGAGACGGTGACGACCGGCGCGTGATTTGCGACACTCACGTGGGTCGTGGTGAAGTTACCGTTGTTTGAATAGAGATGGCCATCGTAAGCCATGACCGAGACGGCATCGGATGAGCCACCGCCGCCAGCGACAAATGTCGTTTGCGAAAATTGAGTGGCGCTGAGCGCGACGACGGTCTGGTTCGCGATGGCGGTTCCGTTCACAGACCAATGGCCGCTGCCGGCTCCCGCTGGCGTCGCGTCATAGACGAAATAGGTTAGCGCGTCGCCGTCCTGATCGCTGCTGCTGAACAGGCTGGAGGCTGCGACCGACTGTCCTGCGGACGCCGCATAGTTACTGGTGTTCGCGCTCACGACCGGCGCGTGCTCTGCGACGTTGACATGCATCGTGGTAAAATTGCCGCCGTTGGAATAGGCGTAGCCGTCGAAGGCCAAGACGGAAATGGCATCGGACGAGCCGCCGGAGCCAGCGACAAATGTAGCGCTCGCAAACTCACTGGGATTGAGCGCAACAACAGTCTGGTTCGCAATTGCCGTTCCATTGACCGACCAATGGCCTGCACCGCTCGACGCCGGGGTCGCATCATAAAGGAAATAGGTCATATGGTCGCCGCTGTCCTGATCACTGACACTGAACAGGCTGGAGACCGAGATCGTCTGTTTCCCGAATGCCGCGTAATTCGCGTTCGGTGCCGTGACGACGGGCGGGTGATTCGGACTCACATTGACGTTCACCCCGGCGAAGCTGGTGTTGCCGGAATAGAGGTAGCCGTCATACGCCATGACGTGCAGGTCGTTGCTCGAGCCGGGTCCTCCGGCGACGAAGGTCGTATGTGCAAGGTCCGTCGCATTCACGGTGAAGACGATTCCGTTGGGCTGGACAACGCCGTTGACTGTGAAGTAGCCGGCAGTCGCACCTTTGGTACCGTTCTCGAGAAAATAGACGAGCGAATTTCCGTCGGCATCGCTGGCGCTGAACAGGCTGGAGGCAGCGATCGATTGTCCGTGTGTGGCGGAAACGTTGGCCGACGGGATGGTCACGACCGGGGGATTGTCGGGAAGCACGTTGACGCTAGTGCCGGTGAAGGTCGAATTGCCGGAATAGAGGAAACCGTCATACGCCATCATGCGCAAATTGTTGCTCGATCCCGGCGTTCCGGACACGAAGTAGGTTTGAGCGAGCTGCGCAGCACCGACGGCAAAGACGACCCCGTTGGGCTGGACGACGCCGTTGACCGTAAAATAACCCGCGGTCGCACCTTGCGTCGCGTTGTACAGGAAGTAAGTCAGCGCATTGCCGTCCGCGTCGCTGGCGCTGAAGAGACTGGACGCCGAGGTCGACTGTCCGAATTTCGTCGACACATTGGCCGAGAGAGCCGTTACGACCGGTGCGTGGTCCGGGGCCACGGTGATATGGTTTGCGGAGAAAACGCCACCGTTGGAATAAGCCTGGCCGTCAAAGGCAATCATGCGCACGTCATCGCTCGAGCCCGGCGTTCCCGTGACGAAGAAGGTGTGCGCGAGGTCCGCCGCGCCCACGGCAAACACGTTGTTGTTGGGCTGCACAACGCCGTTGACTGTAAAAAAGCCTGCCGTCGGTCCGGTCGTGGTGTTGACCAGATAGTAAGTCAACGGATCTCCGTCCTGGTCGCTGGCGCTAAACAAGTTCGTCGCGATGATCGACTGTCCAAATCCCGCCGAGACGCCCGAGAACGGGGTCACAACTGGCGCATGGTTCAGGGGAATCGTTACGGTGAGACCGGCGAATGTATTGCCGCCGGAATAGGCTTGGCCGTCATAGGCCATGACGTGCAGACTGTCCGACGAATTCGCGGCTCCCGCAACGAACGTCACCTGCGAAAGCTGGGACGCGCTGACGGAAAAGACGATCCCGTTGGGCTGGGGCGTCCCGTTCACCGCGAAATATCCTGCGCTCGGCCCCGTGGTGCTGTTATAGAAAGAATACGTCAGCGGGTCGCCATCTTGATCGCTGGCGCTGAACAGGCTGGAAGCTGCGATCGTCTGCCCGGGCTTCATCGTAACGTTCGCCGACGGGATCGTCACGACGGGAGCGTGGTTGACCTTGGTGCCAAGCGGCGTCACGCCGTCCGAACTTTGCCAGGTCTGGATCTGCTGGTAGATCGAGCTGGTGATCTGCCCGGAGGAGGCGCTCGATGAGGCAATACCGACCACGAATGGGTTGACCGATCCCGCCGAGCCGTTGTCGATCCACAGCGGTCCGCCGCTGTTCCCGTGGTTCGAGACGATCGAGCCGTAGTCCAGTATCGAGTAGGTCGGATCCTTGGTGACGGACCCCACCTGATCCGTCTGAAGCCCACCGGCGGTGTTGGGATAACCCGTGAGGTGGGCGGTTCCGCCCGCCCAGTCACTGATGACTCCCATATAGCTCGTGAACGTGTAACCGACGTCGATGATACCGAAGTCGAACTGACTGTCGCTATCGCTGATCGTGCCGTCCGCGTTGCCGACCTTGTAGTTATGCCACGTCTCGTTGGTGTTGAGCGCGCCCGTACCTGCTGGATTTGGATAGCCGTTCGCGCTGTACGCGGGGTAGATATAGACCGAGGTGGCTTCCGAGTTGAAGGCTGTATCCCACAACATGTGAGCTGCCGTCAGGATCGTGTGGGGTCCGATAATTACGCCGGTGCCCGTGAAGAACTCATTCGGATTGGGATCATTCGCAAACTTGGTCTCGATCAGGACCACGGTGTTGTAAGGGTAGGTCGACGTCGAATAGCTGTCCATGAAGCTGGTGAGCGCGGCACTGAGCGCGGAGTTCTCCGCGGACTGGCCGGTCAAGGCCGCGCTCGTCTCCGGCGCCGCGGCGGCACTGCCGACCGCCGGCGCGGCAGAGTTCGCGCTCACAGAAAGCATCGCTTGAGGACTGACCGGTGCATTCGCGGTTGGCCCCGGTTGCGCCGGCGGTACCGACGGATGCGCGGGGAAATAGGCACTCAGATCGACCGACGTCTGTATGACCACGACGTCGTGACCGAGGTCGAAGAAAGCCTTGGACGCAACGACCGTCTCGCTGGCGGCGCCATTGGGAGTCAAATGCAGGTTTAGCGGATGATCATTGCCGACAGAGCTGAACACGAAGGCGGATTGGTCCGAGGCGAAAGCATATCGCTCCACGTCGGAGTTGGGTTGCGGGAAGAGCGGCGCAGCGGATTGGAGACTATCGGTCGCGGAATCGAAAGCCGCAGCTGTGCTCTGGCTCCGTTCGGATGCCGACGTCGTGTCGTTGCCCGCATCGGAATTGTCGCTTTGCACCACCAATTCCGCGGGACCTGCGGCCTTCGATGGCGACGGCCCGTCCGGCGGCAACTCCGGACCAGGCGTTGCGGAGTCGTGCGGGCTCGAAGTGATCTGGACGAACTCGCCAACCTGGACATCTCCGCTGGACGGCAAGGACCGGTCGAGCAGCGCTTGATTGGGGTTAGGACCCCCGGCACCGATCCTGAATTCGTCCGCCGGCTTCAAGCCCGTGGCGGTCACTCCATCGAATTTGGAAAATTCGAACCGACCGAAAATACTCGTCGACATTGTGTAAGCCCAGCCAAAATAAATTTGTCGCTATTCGCATGCAGATTTCAGATCAATACGAAAAAGGCTCTGGGCGTCGAGCAAATTGGCGGGCGCCCGCAGCTTGCAACCGCCAGTCTCCAAATAGCTGACGGGTGCAGGGCCGGCGCATTCCAGGACGATACCCCCAGGACATTAATCGAATTTTGACCTCAATTAATGAAATCAAGCCTTTCGTCCCAAGCGTGTCAATTCCGATTCAGCCCGGACCGTCAAAAAATGCGTATTAATACCTACCGCTCGCGACGGAGCCGCTCCGCGCGAGGCTACCCGATTCCCAGCATGGACGATCCCGGCTCGATCGGGCCCCGTTTAGCGTCCGCTCCTCAGGCAATCAGATGGAAATCGTTCAGGCCGAGCGAGACGTGCGCGGGATCGATGCTGTCAGCCGCCGGGGTTAAGGCCCCGCTGGGACCGACCGCGACCTGCACCTTGGACCAGACACCGTTGCCCGAGTAGACGTGGCCGTCATAGGCGATCATTCGGACATCGTCGGACACCCCCGCCGAGCCTGCCACAAACGTCGTTTGCGCAAGCTGCGCCTGGGTCACCCAATAAGGGGTCGCCTGCGGTACGACGGTCCCATTCACCGTGAAGTAGCCATGACCGGTCGCCAAATTGCCGTCATAGATCATGTAGGCCAACGTATCGCCATCGGCGTCGCTGCCGCTGAACAAGCTGTCGATTGCAAATGACTGGCCGGCGCCCGCCGACAAGCTGCTTCCGCTCGGCACGGTAAGCTGCGGCGGGGTGTCGGCCAGCACGCTCGTCTTGGCCCAGATGCCCCCACCCGAATAGGCTTGCCCGTCATAAGCGATCATGCGGACATCATCAGTGACGCCGGCCGATCCCACCACGAACGTGGTCTGCGCAAGCTGCGCCTGTGTCACCCAAAAGGGAGTTGCCTGTGGCACCACTGTTCCGTCCACCACGAGGTGGCCATGACCGGCCGTTGTGGTGCCGTCATAGACCAGGTAGCTCAGCGTATCGCCGTTAGCATCGGAGGCGCTGAACAGGCTGCTGATCGGGATCGACGAGCCGGGGTTTGCCACGACGGCTGCGCCGTCCGGCAACGCCATCTGCGGCGCGGAATTCGTCCCGGACGCGGTGATTAGCGTCTTGGTCCAAACCCCGCCGCCGGAGTAGGCCTGGCCGTCATAGGCGATCATCCGGATGTCATCGGACGTTCCCAGCGCTCCAGCCACGAATGACGTCTGCGCGAGCTCGGCCTGCGTTACCCAATATGGTGTCCCCGCCGCCACGGTCGTACCGTTCACCACGAGATGGCCATGGCTGCCGGTCGTGGTGCCGTCATAGATCATATAGAGCAGTGTGTCGTGGTCGGCATCCCCCAAGGTGAAGAGGCTCGATATCGCGATGGTCTGGTTTGCGGTCGCCGATATGTTCGCCGAGACTGCGTTTACGAAGGGCGCGTGATTGGTCACGCCGTTGAAATCGGCAGCGTTGAGGGAGAGGCTACCGACCAGATCGATCGCAAAATCAGCGACACCGTCGCCATTGGTGTCGCCCTCGACAACGGTCATGCCTCGCGCACTGTCATAGTGGTAATGGAGCTCACCGGCTGCGCCGTCGAACGCCAAGGTCCCGATGAAGTGAAATGAATCGTTCGCCGCCGTATTGGTGTTGGCGTCCATCGGCGAGAGATCGATATGGTCGACGCCGGGTGTGAAGTCGGTGATCCGGTCATGCTGGCCGACCGCAGGCGAGCTGTCGCCGGCAGCGAATACGAAGGTGTCGGCGCCACCTCCGCCGGTCAGGATATCGACACCGGCCCCGCCTTTCAGCACGTTGGCGATGGCGTTTCCGATGATCGTGTCGTTGCCGGAGCCGCCGGTGGCGTTGTCGATGTAGGAGCGCGTGTCGCCGCTGTAGAGATAGGCGTTGTAGACGTTGCCCGCAGCGTAATTGCTGTTGCCGAGATAGGCGATCTGCGTGGCGGAGAACACCGACGACGCACCGGGATTGAGATTGATGGACAGGTCGGTCGTGTAGTTCGACAGGTCGTAGGTATCCACGCCGCCGCCGTCCCAGACCGTCTCGTAGATGCGGTTGGCCGAGCCGCCGGCCCCACCACCCGGCGCGAGCTGCCCGACGCCGTTGATGAATTCCTGCCCCGTGGTCGGGCTCCAGGTGTAGACGGTGTTGCCGCTCTGGGTGCTGAAGTTCGCGCCGTATAGCGTCTGCAGCGCGAGGATATCGTTGGCCATGTAGGTCTGCGGATATCCGTAGGCCTCATTGGTGTAGCCGGTCAGCGGACCGCCGACATAGCTGCGATAGCTCATGACGGTGTATTCACTGTCGTCATGCGCAGTCGGCACCGCGACATTGGCGACACCGCCGGTCTCCTGGCTGTGCTTGAGGCCCAGGGAATGGCCGAGCTCGTGCAGCGCGGTCGTGAAATAGTAATTGCCGAGCTGCGCCAGCGAGTAGTCGTACTTCGTGCCGAACCAGATGTCGCCGCCGGCCGCATAGTTGCCGGGGTAATAGGCGTAGGAGGTCGGATTGGCCACCGGCGACTGCGCGATCATGATGTCGGCGCTGCCGGTGCCGTTATTCGTGATGCTGATGTTGGTGTAGCTCTGGATCAGGGCAACGGCGTAGTTGATCGCCGCCTGCACCTGGGTCGGTGCAGCCGAAAAGCCCGACGTCGTCGGTTCGCTGTGGCCGCCGGAGTAGGGACTGGCGTAGGTGCTGGCCAACGCCGGGAAGCTGTAGCTGATCGCGCCGGACCATTTGGTGCCCGCCAGCAGGCCGTCTATGTCCGCGTTGTTGGTGGCACTCACGTTGACAGAGGTAGCCAAGGGAATCTCCGAAGCGGCGGTCCCGGTCGATTCGGGGCGCGGACAGACGATCCTAGCTTGAGATCTATACGTTTGGTTTAAGTTTGACGACCCGGCCCGATCTCTTCCGCAATGCCTCGTCAAACACCAGATCCCGTAGCGATACGGGCAAAGGATGACAGTACCAATTCCGGCTGCCCCTCGTGATTGACAAGGGAACTCATGAAACCGCACCTGCTCCTGGCCAGTCTGTTCAGCGCTTGGGTCGCGCTCGCCGGGCTAAGCCACCTGCCCTCCGGAGGACTGCCTGTCATGGTCGAAAAAGCCAACGCGGACGACAGCGGCAAGGCGTTGCGCGCGCCATCGGTTCCGCCAGCCCGCGGCCCTTCGGCAGCGGTCGCCGAGGAGTACGAGCTGGCACGCCGGAAGGGGACGGCTGAGGCGCTTGAGCTGTTCATCGCGCGCCATCCCGATAGTCCAGAGGCGCAGAAGGCCCGTGCCGACTTGGCCGCCATGGGGCGCTAGGCAGCAACCACGTCAATTTCATCTCGACGCTCGGGGTTGGCGTCTCGAAAGTTCTAAATCTCCTCTGAGGCGGTCCCCTCAAGCATCTGGAGGGCCACGTTTGGCGGCCACATCCCTCCTGCGAAGATACCCGTTGTCACACCCGGGCTCAACCTTGGAACGACCGTTGACAATCCTTCCCGCGGCCCCTAACCGTGCGGAAAATATATGGGTTTGTGCATGTCTTATGTCGCCGAACTGGTTTCCGACGTCTCATACAAGATCGGCCACGCCACCAAGCGGGTGGTTCTCCGGGCCGGACGCCGCTTTGCTCAGGCCAACGAGATCCGTCCGGGTTTCTTCGACCAGTACCCGCAGTTCTTCGAAACCAGCGAAACGACGGCCTTCGCGAACCGGCTGAACGAGCGCCATCGGGCCATCATCGACGCCAACCGAGACGCAATTTCCGGAAAGCGCGTCCTCGACATTGCCAGTCACGACGGCCGATGGAGCTTCGCTGCTCTTAAGGCCGGCGCCGCGCATATCACGGGCCTCGAAGCGCGAGAGCATCTCATCAAAGCCGCGACGGAAAACCTTCGCGATTTTGGCAGCGATCGATTCCAATTCATCCAGGGCGATGCCTACAAGGCTCTCGCTCAGCTTGAGCCGGGAAGCATTGATACGATCATGTGCCTCGGCTTCTTCTATCATGTCACCGAACACATGACGCTCCTTTCGCTCATCGAAAGGTTGAAGCCCCAACATATCATCATTGACACCGGGGTGGCAGCCGATGCTCGAAGCGTCGTCGTATGGCAGGTCGAAAATCACGAATTTGAAAGCGACGCTTTCAAGACCGCGAATGTGCAAAAGGCTGTGCTCGCGGGGGTTCCGAGCAAGCCAGCGCTCGATATGATGCTAACTAGCCTCGGGTGGAAGCCTCGGTATTACGACTGGAAGAATGTCGGCATTCGCAATTGGGCGCACATCGACGACTACCAGGAGGATTATCGCGTCACGTTGCGCGTCGACGCGAACAGGTAGACCGCGACCCACGCGAGTGAGGATAGTAAATGCTAGGTCGCGTCCGAGAGGCGGTTCGAACGGCGATAAAGTCGCGGACGATCCGATATCGCTACAACAGACGCGTCGACAGCCTGTCGGCCGCACAGGGCGTCTTCGCGAAGGGAGAGATGGCCGACGACGCTCGATTGATCGATCGTCTGGAGGCAAGCTTCAACGCAAGGTCCGAGCGTCCGACAGGACAGTGGTCTGACATCTTCTCGGACCGTCACCAGGACATCAGGGATGCGTTCGGCGCACGCGACCGCGCCGCAATCGAGCGTATTCTGCGAAACCCTGCCACGTCCGACATTTTCTATGGTTTCGACCCTACGGGTCGGTCGGTGCGTGAGTTCGGCTTGCGCATCGAGGATCGGCACGCGCCGCGCCTCGCCCTCGATGCGCTCGTCAGTTTTGCCGAAGCGATCGGGGCGAGGCCTCTCGACTACCCGGAAAACTATGGTCTCAGGCGGAATGTCATCAGTGCCGATGCCGTTCTCGATGAGATCGAATCCGCGCTGGCTGTGCGGCTCGGCTTTCCCAATCCGTTCCCGGGTGAATATGGCCTCCGCACCACGCGAGGCGTGATCGGCTTTCGGACGCCGCAGGCGATATATCAGGCATGGCGAATGAAGCGACTACTCGGCCATAAAGCAAATCCGCGTGTCCTTGAGATCGGCGGAGGCCTCGGCCGCTCCGCATACTACGCGCGCGCGTTCGGGCTGAAGGACTACACCATCGTCGATATTCCTGTGAGTTCTCTGGCTCAAGGTTATTTCCTTGGCCGAACATTGGGGCCCGATCGGATATGCGTGCAGGGCGAAACGCCACACGCCGATGCGGTGAAACTCATTTCGCCCAAGGATTTCTTCAATGGTTCTGACCGCTACGATCTTATCTTGAATGCGGATTCACTGACGGAGATCGGTCGATCGGCGGCCAACGAGTATTGGTCTCAGATTCAACAACGCTGCTCTGTTTTTCTCTCGATCAATCATGAAGCAAACGAGTTCACCATCTCGGATCTGATCGGCGACCGGCCAGCGCTTCGCTATCCTTACTGGATGCGCCGCGGTTATGTCGAAGAGGTCGTTAACTTCTAGCGGACGCCTCGGAGACCCGTTCGCGCTGCAATAAGACCTTCAGTGCTCCCGGCTCGGCGCCCACTCCAACGCCCGGAGCCTGGACTCGGCGATCTCACCACGTGTCATCTTACTGGTGACCGCATCGCGAATGCGCACTCGTCCGTCGCGCGCCTTGCGAGGCGCCGCAGCGGCAGAAAGATTGAGCCATTTACCCGCTTCGACGATGTCCTGTGGCACGCCCTGTCCTCGGTCATAGAGGAGACCAAGCGAATATTGTGCGAGGCTGTCACCCTGTTCCGCGGCGCGGCGGTACCACATGGCGGCTTCGGTATAGTTTTGCGGAACGCCGCGGCCGGTCTCGAACATGAAGCCGAGATAGGTCTGCGCAGGAGCGCTGCCGCGCTCGGCGAGGGGAATGAACGCCCGCGAGGCCGCAACGTAGTCCTGGCGATGGAACGCGGACATACCCTGCCGGAGGGATTGCGCCTGGGCGGAAGAGCCGCCGGACCACACCGCCACAGCGACCAGCAGCGCAAGTCTCACGCTCCCAATCATCCTCCCGCGGGCGCCCATTGGCCGACGGTTGACGCCCGGATGATTGTTGCAGCCTGTGCCCATCCCTGCCCCACTCTATACTGTGCCTTGTCAGGTTAGCTTCCCATCTGCCCGATTTCCAGCATCTTTGCGGGAGACAAAAGAAAGAGCGGCGGGCTTCCGGCAAGAAGCCCGCCGCCCTTGAACGATGGGAGACTACTTCAGAGGCGTCGACACCGTCGGCGAGAAGGCGCCGTTGGTCGCGTTGTCGACGAAGGACGTGACCGAGGCACCGCCGATCGCATTCACCGCGGTCGCTGCACCGAACATCTTGTTGCCCGACAGGATCACATTGCTCGGTGCGGTCACCTGGATCGCGAAGCTCGGATTGTTGTCGTACAAGGTCGTGAAGGACAGCCCGGTATTCTGGGCGCCGCCGGCGCCGGCAACATTGAAGCCACCGGCATTGTTGGTGATGACCGAGTCCTTGATGACGGCCCGCGCACCGGCCGTGCCGACCAGGTTCACACCGTTTCCGGTGAAGCGACGGATCTGACAATTGACGATCGTGGTCGTTCCCGAGCCGATGATCTTCACGCCGTCGAGGCCCGTGCCCAGCCCCTCGATATCGAGGCCCTGAAGCAGAACCCTGTCGGACGCAGCGGGAAGACTGACAACGATACCGTTGGTGCCGGACACCAGCACACCGGCTTCGAAAGTCGAGGTGATGCTGATCGACTTGGTGATGGTCACTGCGCCGAAACCGCCGGGATCGAGAACGTTGATTTCGCCGAACGCTGCCGTCTTGGAGATCGCGCCGGCGAAGGTCTTGCACGGAGCGGTGCGGCTGCACGGATTGGCATCGTCGCCAACGCCGGACACCCAGGTGCGGGTCGCCTGGGCGTTCGCCGGCGCGGACGCCAGGAATGGGAGCAAAAAGCCGATCGCCAATACGAGTAAACCAAAACGCCTCATCTCTGCCTCCTCTGAGCTGGCCGGTTCTCGGCGCAGCAAAACTGCTGAACAAAAAATTTCCAGGTAGAATTGCTTTGCTAGTGAAGGCAGCCCCGACGAAGGCCCCGTGCGTATCGCACTTACGAAATGTCGCCGGCAGCCATCCCCCAATTCGCTGCAATCCGTAGTCCGTGCTGTGACGCGCTATGAGCCGGAATCACGCCACTGAATTAAAGACCCACTTTGAGATCGAAGCCGCGTCGGCGTCCGCCTCTCGTGCATCTGTCCGCCGTTTGGAGGATCAGGTTCAAGTTGAGTTTGCAATTTTTACGATCGCTTCTGACGACGGGAATCAAGGCTCGCTGGCGCAAAATGAGCTTGAACTCGAAAAATGGCCTACGAAACTCGATCGGGAAAATATGGTACTTCAGCAATCTCTGCAGGGCAATGACGTCGGGCCGCCCGCATCGACCGCTGTCCCCAGGGCTGTTATAGCTGCCTTGTCGGCCAAGACCTGCGTGATTTGGCCGCGCATGCAAGCATTTCCTTCCGGAGTCTCGTAAATGGCCTTCCCGCGCGCCTCGCAAGCCCTCTCCCGCTTCACCGTGCTCGACCTGACCCGTGTCCGTTCAGGGCCGACCTGCGTGCGGCAATTGGCCGATTGGGGCGCCAATGTCATCAAGATCGACGCACTTCTGGAAGACGGCGGTGGCGAACAACCCGGCGGCCCCCGCCGGGGCTCCGATTTCCAGAACCTGCACCGCAACAAGCGCGCCATGACTCTGAACCTCAAGGATCCCAAGGGCCTCGACGTGTTCAAGCGTCTGGTCGCGAAGGCCGACGTCGTCGTGGAAAACTTCCGGCCCGACGTCAAAACCAAGCTCGGCATCGACTACGAGAGCCTGCGCGGGATCAATCCCGGTCTGGTCTATGGCAGCATTTCGGGATTCGGCCAGGATGGCCCTTATCACAAGCGGCCGGGCTTCGATCAGATCGCGCAGGGCATGGGCGGCCTGATGTCGGTCACCGGCGCCCCCGGCGGCGGTCCGATGCGGGTCGGCATTCCGGTCGCCGACCTCACCGCCGGGCTGTTTTGCGCCATCGGCATCCTCACCGCGCTGCTGGAGCGCGACGTTTCCGGCGAGGGGCAATGGGTGCAGACCTCGCTGTTGCAGGCCCAGATCTTCATGCTGGACTTCCAGGCGGCGCGCTGGCTGATGGAAAAGGAAGTCGCCGGCCAGGCCGGCAACAACCATCCGACCAGCATTCCGACCGGCGTGTTCAAGACGTCGGACGGCTACATCAACATTGCAACCACTGGTGGGCGAATCTGGGAGCGTTGCGCGCAGGCGCTCGGCGCGCCCGAGATGGTCACCAATCCGGATTATGCCACCGCTCCGTCGCGCTCGAAGAACCGCGACGCACTGAACGCGGAGATCAGCAAGCGGACCGTGGCGAAATCGACCGAGACCTGGGTCAGGGAGCTCAACGAGGCAGGCGTGCCCTGCGGTCCGATCTATGCGATCGACCAGATGTTCGAGGACGCGCAGGTCAAGCATCTCGGCATCGCGCAGGATGTGCCGAATGAGGAGAACCGGCCGATCCGGCTTCTCGCACAACCGGTCAAGCTGTCCCGCACCCCGAGCAAGATGGCTGCCCGGCCGCCGGAATTTGGCGAGCAGACCGAAGAGGTGCTCGCCGAGTTCGGATTCACTCGCGACGAGATCAATGAGCTCAGGCTGGGCAAGGTTGTCTAAGCGCCTCAGCCCGAAGATCCTGGAATCGTGAAATCCCTGCGACGGCACGCGGCCCACCCATCCGCGCTGAGGTCAGGTGGCGAGAGAGTGTCAGCTCAACAAGACAAGCAGGACAAGGATCAAAACGACAGCAACCCCGAGCCCCAGCGCCAGTAGAAACTGCGCCCCATGGAACAGACGGAAACCGCTCGTGGCCTTTCGGTGCGGAAAACCGCGCACATTGCCTCCAGAAATGAACGACAGCCTAGCGCGCGACCGCCCCGATCACAAGGTGAGCTCCAAGCACCGCGCCGACGACCCAGGCGGCGCCCCGAGACCCGTCCATATTTCAGCCCTCGACCACTTTCCTCTTTATCCCTCGCATCGTAAGAACACGATCAATATCGTGGCGGATTGCGGGAGATATCATTGACCAAGCAACGAGATCTGCCGATGCACCCTGCCCCGGCTGACGGCGCGGATGTGTCTCCCCCCGCTCAAGAGGCTTCGGACCTGGAACTGGTTGCCTTGCTGTCGAAGTACGGCCTTCTTTTCATCATGGTAGGTTTGCTCGCGGCATTTGCGACATGGTGGCTCTCCTCGGCACAGCCGGCGCTGTACACGAGCGTTGCCTATCTCCGTATCGACGAGCCCACCGCGCGCAACGCCGATGCAATCATGCGGACTGACGCTGTCCTCGACGCGGTCAATGCGAAAACGGCCATCCCCGGCAACACGATCGAAGAGCGTCGCCGATGGCTCGACTCGAGACGAACTTTGACAATTGCGCCGGGCGAAGGCGCCAGAGATCCACGACTATTCAGGCAGGACGTCGTTGACGTCGATCCGGTACGGGCGAGAGGGCTGAATGCCGCGCTCATCGAAGCGTGGCTTGTGCGAACCAAACCGCCTCCATTCCAGACAACGTTCATCAATACGGAGATCGCACGCCTGGAAGACAATCTGAAGCTGATCGATAAGTATCTCGAGCAGGTTGAAAAGGACACGATCAGCGCACCTGCCATATTGCCGAAAGGCGATGCAGGAACAATCATCGCGGTACCCGAAGCGCGCGGATCCGCGATTGCAACCCTGCTGACCAAGCGGGATGAGACCAAGGCGGCCTTGGCGAAACTTCAGCGAGAGCTTCAAGGCACGACCCGCGACGCGGTGTTTTCGGATCCATCGCTGCCCGAGGAAGCGAAACGGGCCCGCTCATACACGAACGCGGTGCTGGCCGTGATCGCCGCGGAGACGCTGCTTTTGATCCTGATCCTCTCGAAGGAAACCGGATGGATTCGCTGGCGCCGCCGGACCGCATCCCGCTCCTGAGACGATGCAATCGCGCGTCGCCCGGACGGGCTCAACCGCCCGATGAGACCTGAGCGAGACTCTCCTCGCGGTTCATCGCGGCACCGGCGAGCAAAACAGACAAGATAAGAATACCCATGGAAGAGAACAGATTCGGATTCGTGAGGCACATCACCAGGTAGATCGCGTATGATACCGCGAGTGCACGATCCCGTTTAGCGCCGGCGGTGAAAGCAAACGTCACCGGTATCAGCAGCAGGGTCATCATCGCTGCGGCGCCAAACAGGCCGAAATTTCTGATCATCTCGAGGTAGGTCAGCTCCGAAATGTAGAATTTGACGCCTCGCGAACCCCAGGATTGATAGGCTCCAAGTCCTTGCCCGATGAACAACGTCCTGGGATCGTCCAGGAACATCTGCTTGTAGTCGCGCAACAGTTCGAGCTTGAGGTGATTGGAAGGCTCGTTGACGTCGAAGAAGCCGCGTAGTTGCGTCAGGAACGGCAAGGCAAGAATTAAGAGCAGGACGACGCTCACAAGCGCGTTCCGTGCCGGCTTGCGCGTGTACAACGGCCACAGGCAGAACAGCAAAAGCACCGCTCCAAGGATGTTGTTCCGCGTCCCGCCGGCGACCATGCCGACCACGTTGATAACAACCAGGCTCCATAAGGCCAGCCGCTGCCTGTCGGCCGTCACGGCGCGATGGAAATAATAGGCAGCAGAGAGCAGCAGCATTGGGCTCGTAACGAAGTAGACCTGAAGCAGCTCTAGATGCGCACCATACCGACGCCGATCCAGAATCAGCGTGCCCGACGGATCGGTCAAGCGCTTCAGGTTGAAGTATATGCCCGGATCAAGCTCAAGATAGACGAAGACAGCGATGGCCAAGACGGCCATGCCGGTCAGCACCGCGCAAAGCACCGGAACTGCATCGATCCTGTTGAGAACGAGCGCTGCTGCGAACAGGATCAGTACGTAGCCCTTGAATAGCGCAAACCCCTCGAACGGCTCACCTCCATCCGAGAAATTGTACCAGACGATCGACAACAGCGGGATCGCGACGAAAGCGAGACTGTAGGTCAGCAGCTCGACCGGCAACTTCACTTCGGATTTTGTGACGGCAATGTTCAACGCGGTGGCTAACCACAGGGCCACGAACAGCGGGACCTTTGCCTGGGTCAGGACGTTAGCCGGATCGAACACACAGACCAGCATAAACAGAACGACCAGCACCGAAATCGTCCAGTGCACCGGCTTCTCACTCGCGATCGAGTCGCGGGCCACGATATCGGTCATGCGGTTCGAAGTGCTCTGGACATGGCTCTGTTCGCCCCAAGCAATAGCACGATCCGTTAGGGTTGAAACTATCGATCGACGGTTGAACGATCGGAGAGCCCGAAAATCGCCGGCTTCCGCGCACGCAGATGGGGCGACGTCCCCCCGAGCCATGTTTCCCGGGCCCCGTGAACACAGAAATGGGACAGGAGACTTTGGGGCGCAGCTAGCGCTGCGCCCTCGCGCGAATCGATACCGTTCACACCACCAGGATGTCGTGGGGGTTGATCGTCACCCCTGCCTGAACCTGCGCCAGCGCCAGCGCTGATCCCTGGGTGCCGTCGGCACTGAAGTAGAGGGTCTGGTTGGCCGTGTCGAACAGGAAGCCGGAGAGCCCGTTGAACTGATCGCTCGCTGCCGTCTGGAACATCGACGTCACGTCCATGCCCGCCGTCAAGGGCCCGCCGAAGCCGCTCGCCGAGACGGCGATATGATCATGCTGGCTGGTATTGTTGAAGTCGGTGATGGTCGCAACGCCGTCGGTCGTGTGCACGAACCCAAATGTATCGTTGCCGGCGCCGCCGCTCATGACGTGGCTTCCGGAATTGCCGATCAGGACGTCGTTGCCGCCGCCGCCATTGAGTGTCTCGGTGCCGTTGGTGGCGATCAGGATGTCGTCGCCGCTGGTGCCGTTCAGCGTCGTGGCGCTGGCCGCGTTGTTAACGACGGTTGCGGTGGCCGTGTTGGAGCTTGCCGCAAGCCCGTCGGACGAGGTGTAGTTGAACGAGCCGCCTGACGTGGCATCGTCCGAGAAAAACACGTCGGAGCCCGACAGCGACGCCGCGCCGCCACTGCTCGAGGTGACGCTGCCGACGAACAGATGGTTGATCGTGTCAGGATCAGTGTCGTTGGCCGCCAGCGCCCAGGCGGGGATATCGACGGCGCCGCCGGGACCGACATCGGTGATGACATTCTCACTGACGGCCGTGGGCGCGTCGTTGCTCCCGTTGAGGGTGACGCTGATGTCCTGATAGGCGGCGGCACCGGCGCTGTCGATCACCGCCACGGTATAGATCTGCGTGATCGACTGCCCCTGCGCCAGGAACTGGATGTCGGCGTTGTCGACGCTGAAGTGCCACGCCACCGAGCCGGTGCCGTCGGACTCCGTGACCGGGTCGAGTGAGAACGTTCCGACATAATTGCTGTCGTGCGGCGTGAAGCTCGCCGTGTGGGCATCGCCCGGATCGGAATCGGAAAACGAGACTGATCCGTCGGAGGTCTCGACCGCCGGGCCCGGCGTCGGGGCCAGCGAGAACTGGTCGAAATGCATCCCCGAAATGCCTGCGGTGTAGCCGATCAGGAACTGATCCGTCAGGCCGTCGCCGACCACGTCGAAAGTGTATTTGGTGAAGCCGAACGCGATCTCCGAGTTCGTCGCCGACACCAGCGTCGTACCGCCAAAGGATGCGGAAAACGACTGGCTGCCGCCACCGGCATCGCCTGCGAGATAGAAGCTCAGCGTGTAGTGCTGCCCGGCGACGGTCGCAATGTTCTGTGCCAGCGATCCGCCACCCGACAGAGTCGCCGTGTAGTTGCCGAAATCGCCGCCAAGCGCGGCGAATTCGACATCCGGGCCGCTCGCGACCCAGCCCGTGAAGTCGCTCGACTCGAAGCCGCCATTGACGGCCAGGCTCGGCCCGGCGTCTTCAGTGATCGAACCGAAGGCGACGGCCGACGTGACTTGCGGCGCCTCATCCGAACCCGTGATGTTGAACGTCAGGGTCGTCGGAGTGCTGTGACCGAAGCTGTCGGTGACCGTGAAGTTGAACAGGTCGGCGGCATGCTGGCCGGCCAGCAGCCCGTCGAGCGCCGGATTGGCGGTGTAGAGATAGGTGCCGTCGTTGAAGACCGTGAGCGTGCCGTAAGCGCCCGCGACGTCCAGGATGCCCGAGACCGCATGGCCGTTGACGTCGGTCACGCTCAGCGAGTTGCCGATATCGCCGGCGTTGTCGCCGGCATCCGTGATCATGTTGCCGATGGCGACAATGTTGCCCGCATCGGTCGCGGTGGTGTCGGCAATGCTGGCGACGTCGGCGTTGATGATGGGCTGGTTGTCGGCCGCACCGGTGGCCGTGATCGTCACCAATTGCGTCGAGGTGGTCACGCCGTCCGAGACGGTGACGTTGTACGTCACCGTCAGCGTGTCGCCGGCATTGAGGAAATCGAGGTCCTTGTCCGGAATGCTGAAGGTCCAGTCGATGCCACCGTGACCGGAGCCGGTGGAGTCGTGCAGCACCGTGGCCAGCGCCGACTGCAGATCGCTCAGCGTCTGCGACGGCACGAAATCGCCGCCCGACCAGACCGCGGAGCCCACATCGACGCTCACCGAATGGTGGTCCGAGAGGTCGACGTCATCGAACGCGAGCGTACCGGTCGGTGTCGGGCTCGTGCTGTCGGGCGACGACGATCCGATCGTGCCGGCCTGCTCGGCAACCGTGCCGCTCTGCGGCCCGCCGGTCATGACGACGGCGTCGTTGGCGCCGGTGATGACGACTTCGACGGTCTGCGTCGCGGTGGTCGAGGCGTCGCTGACATGGACCTGGTAGTCGACGGTCAGGGTCTCGCCTGCCGCGAGGAAATCGAGCTGGTTATCGGGGATGCTGAAGGTCCAGTCGACGCCGCCGCTGCCCGTGCCGGTGGAGTCGTGCAGCGTGGCGGCAAGCGCGGTCTGAAGCGCCGTGTTCGTTCCGGCCGGAACCGTCGAGCCGCCGGACCATGTTTCGGACGCCAGCGAGACCGCCACGGTGTGGGAGTCGCCCGTGTCCGCATCCGTGAAGTTCAGCGTCCCGGTCGGCACCGGGCTGGTCGTATCCGGCGTCGCGGAGCCCGTGGTGTCGGCGAGCTCGGACAGGGTGGCGGCTTCCGGACCGCTGGTGACCACCACCGGGTGGTTGGTCCCGAGAATGGTGATGGTGACGTTCTGCGTCGCCGTGGCGCCTGCGGAATCGGTGAGGAGCACCTGGTAGGTGAGCGTCAGGGTCTGGCCGCCGGGGATGCTGCTCGCCAGGCTGTTGGGAAGGGCGAAATCCCAGCCGACGTCGCCGAGTACATGGCCGGTCGAATCCGCCATTGTGGTGGAGAACGCCGCGAGCAGCACGGAATTCGGGATCCCGACCGAGCCGCCGCCCGACAGCGAGGCCGAGACCGACGTGCTGACCGAATGGCTGTCGGACAAGTCGACGTCGGCGAAAGGCAGGTCGCCATGCGCCTTGAGCTTGCCGTCCGGCGAGACATTCTGGTCCTCGACGAGATGCGCGGTGTCGGGGCCGCCGATATAGACCGGCTTGTCGTTCGTCCCGATCACCGTCACCACGACATTCTGCGTCGTGATGCCGCCCGCATGGTCGTCGAGCTGAAGCACGTAGTTGATCTTCAACTGCTCGCCCGCCGCGAGATAATCGAAGGCAAGATCGAGCGCGGAGAACGTGGTGTTGATGGTCCCGCTGCTCGAGCCCGATGCCTTGACGACATTGTTGACGTTGAAGAAGGACATCAGCTCCGCGGTGCCCAACGCGCCCGGCAGGATGCCGGTGGTGGTCCCCGAGGCCGAAGCCGTGACCACGCTTGCGGTGAAGTTGGTGTTGGTCAGGTCGACATCGGTGAAACTCACGGCAATCGGCGTGGTGTCGGGCGACAGCGACAGGGTCTGGTCCGCCTGCTCGGTGACCGTCGCCCCCACCGACGTTGCGATCACCGGCTTGTCGTCGGTGCCGGTCACCGTGATGGTCACGGTCTGCACCGCGGTGCCGCCGTGACCGTCGGAGACCGACACGTTATAGGTCAGGACCAGCGCCTGGTTCTTCGACAGGAAGTCAAAATCGTCATCCGCCTCGCTGAACGACCATTTCACCGTGCCCGTGCCATTGCTGTCCTTGGTGATCTGGGACGTCATAGCGGTCTGGAAGTGCGCAAGCGAACTCGCCGGGAGCACCGTGCCGGTCGACAGCACCGCCGAGTGCAGCGCGACCGACGTCGTGTGGGTGTCGGTCTTGTCGCTGTCCTTGAAGTTCAGCGTGCCCTGCTCCTGATGCAGCGTGGTCGAGCCCGTCGCATTGGCGAATTCGCCGAAGCTGTCGCTGTCGGGACCGCTGGTGAAAACGGGCGAATGATTTGTCATGAAAAACCCCTGCCTGCGTCGTGCCACACGAGCACCGCCGCCAGCTGAAATTGCGGGAGCGCGATTAATTCAGCCTGGACGGCTCGCGGGCACGTTCGGTGCGGATCAATGAAAATAGAAGGAGAAAGCCAACGCGGTCGCGTAGTCGAAACTATCGTCGTCGCTTTTCAGTTTGATGACTGGACGGGTGACAAGATGACGTGTCGGAGGATCGAGTTGTGCCGGGCGCTGAGCAGCCGAAACGCAAACATTGGGAAAAAATGACGCGAAACCGAGCCGTACCCAGCAACCTCTGCGATCATATTCGCAAGCTCGCTGCCGCGTCAACCTGGGCGTCAGCCGCGCCGCCGATGCACGCGGTGCGTCACAAAACAAATTGAATAAACTGATAAATCCTCAATTCTCGTGACCGGCGCCGTTCCGCAACCGGAACTCTGACACGCACGGACTACGCGTTTGGTGACGAGAGGATCACGGATGCATTCCAGTCGGGAATTCGCCGGGCGCTTCGCCTTGGTGGGATAATCCGCGGTGGCGACCAGAACGACCTCGGTCGCCTTCAGCGATGCGCCACGTGACCGCGGGCCTTGCAGGATCGCAACGGCAAAGCCGTGCCGGCTCGTCGTGCCGGCATTCGTCAGATGGACCAGCCCCTTTGCGCGCGCGAACGCAGCCGCGAGGTCTGCTTCTGGGCCGAGGTCGGCGTTCCCCACTGATCCGCGACCACCCGAAGCGCGTTGCGCTCGCCGGGACGCCGGCGTCCCGGTAGCGCTGGAACTGGCAGGTTTCCATGAAGAATCCGCGCTGGTCGCCAAGCAGCCTGGGCTCGACAATCAGGACCTCGGGAAGTTCTGTTGCAACGACGTTGATTTGGGCGCTAAAAGCCCCCTAAGTGGCGCTGCCGTATAGCAAACTTGTCCGCCTCAAGCTATCTGCTATATTTCCGAATAGCGACGTTTTACGTGAGGGTTTATGAAGGGGATTATCTTGGCTGGCGGCACCGGCTCACGGCTTTATCCGGTGACGACGGTGGTATCGAAGCAGCTTCTCCCGGTTTTCGACAAGCCGATGATCTACTACCCGCTGTCGACCCTGATGCTGGCCGGGATCAGGGATATCCTCGTGATATCGACACCGCAGGACAAGCCCCTCTTCCAGCGCCTGCTCGGCGACGGCGCCGAGATCGGCCTGCGCTTCGAATATGCCACCCAGGAGACGCCGCGCGGCCTGGCCGACGCCTTCATCGTCGGCCGCGACTTCGTCGGCTCCGATCGCGTCGCGCTGATCCTGGGCGACAACATCTTCTATGGCCACGGCTTGCACGAAATGCTGCTGAAGGCCTCGGCGCGCGAAAAAGGCGCGACCATCTTCGGATATGTCGTCAACACGCCCGGCCAGTATGGCGTCGTCGAGCTCGACGCTTCGAGCCGGGCGCTGTCGATTGAGGAAAAGCCGAAGAACCCGAAATCCAACGTCGCGGTCACCGGATTGTACTTCTACGACAACGACGTGCTCGACATCGCGGCCAACGTGAAGCCGTCGGCCCGGGGCGAAATCGAGATCACCGACGTGAACAACGCCTATCTCCAACGCGGCGACCTCTATGTCGAGGTTCTCGGACGGGGATTTGCCTGGCTCGACACCGGCACCCACGCCTCGCTGGTGGAGGCCAGCCACTTCGTGCAGATCCTCGAGCAGCGCCAGGGCCTGCGCATCGCGTGCCCCGAGGAGATCGCGCTGCGCAAGGGCTACATCTCGCTGCGCCAGTTCGAGCAGGTCGCGGAGAAATCCGCCAAGAGCAGCTATGGCGAGTACCTGAAATCCGTCGCCCGCTCTTTCGCAGGCTGAGCGGCTTCGCGGAGACCAGTATGCGCTTCAAGGGATCGACGATCTTCGTAACGGGCGGCGCCGGCTTCATCGGCTCCGCCGTCGTGCGCCACCTGCTTGGCGATACCGGCGTCCGCGTCGTGAACGTCGACAAGCTGACCTACGCCGCCAATCTGGATTCGCTTCCCGGCGCAGACGGCAACCCGAACTATGCGTTCGAGAAGCAGTGCATCTGCGAGGCCCCGGGCTTGCGCGCGCTGTTCGAGAAATACCAGCCGGACGCGGTGATGAACCTTGCGGCTGAAAGCCATGTCGACCGCTCGATCGACGGGCCCGGCGAGTTCATCCGGACCAACATCGTCGGCACGTTCACGCTGTTGCAGGAGACGCTGCGCCATTGGCGCGCGCTCTCGCCCGAGAAGCGCGCGAGTTTCCGCCTGTTGCACATCTCGACCGACGAAGTGTTCGGTTCGCTCGGCGATGAAGGCCTGTTCACGGAGACGACGGCCTATGCGCCGAACTCGCCCTATTCCGCGAGCAAGGCATCGTCGGACCATCTGGTACGCGCCTGGCGGGAGACCTACGAGCTTCCGACCATGGTGACGAATTGCTCGAACAATTACGGTCCCTATCACTTCCCGGAAAAGTTGATCCCTCACATGATCATCAAGGGCCTCGCCGGGGAGCCGCTGCCGGTTTATGGCGACGGCAAGAACATCCGCGATTGGCTCTACGTCGAGGATCACGCCAAGGCCCTGACGATGGTGCTGGAGCGCGGCACGATCGGCGAAACCTATAATGTCGGCGGCCGCAACGAGCGCACCAACCTGCACGTCGTCGAGACGATATGCGACCTGCTCGACGAGTTCGCGCCGAAAGCCGGCGGCCCACACCGCCGCCTGATTTCCTTCGTCGCCGACCGCCCCGGCCACGATCGCCGCTATGCCATCGACGCCTCGAAGCTCGAGCGCGAGCTCGGCTGGCGCGCCGATGAGACGTTCGAGAGCGGGATCGGAAAGACCGTACGCTGGTATATCGAACAGAAGCCCTGGTGGCAGGCCATCCTGGCACGCGGCTACACGCCCAAGCGGGTCGGGCTCGAGGACAGCCGCACACAACGGACCGACGAACTCGTCAAATGAGCACGGGAAGTACCCTGGGCGAGACTGACCGCGTTGCGCGACTGTTCGGCCTGATCGCCGTCCGCGCCGGTGAAGCCATCATGCGCGTCCGGGCATCTGCGAGCGATCCCCAATACAAGATCGACGGCTCGCCGGTCACCGCGGCGGACCTTGCCGCAGACGAGATCATTCGCGCGTGCCTCGCGCGCAATCTGGCGGACCTGCCCGTCATCACCGAGGAAACCTGCGACCCGGCGGTGACGACGCGCCACCCGCTGTTCATCCTGGTCGACCCCCTGGATGGCACCAAGGAGTTCATCCAGGGCTCCCCCGAATTCACGGTCAATATCGCGCTGATCGCGGACGGATCTCCGGTCGCCGGCGCCGTCTATGCGCCCGCCCTGTCGCACCTTTACCTCGGCGGATCAAACGCCTACAAGCTGCACGTTGCCCCCGCCGCGTGCGACGCGTCGTTCAGTGATATGCACCCCATCCAGGTGCAAAGTCCCTCGTCCGAAGGCTTGCGCGCAGTCACCAGCCGAAGTCACCTCGACGACGCCACACAGGGCTGGATCAGCCGGCATCCGATCCGGGAATTGAAACCGTACGGATCGTCGCTGAAGTTCTGCGCGGTCGCGGAGGGGGAAGCGGACGTCTATCCCCGGCTCGCTCCAACGATGGAGTGGGACACGGCCGCCGGACATGCGGTGCTGCTGGCAGCCGGCGGGCGCGTCGTCGGCATGGACGGCGAGGAGGTTTGCTACGGCAAGCCGGCCTATCGAAACGGTCACTTTGTTGCATGGGGCGGAAGCGCCGGCGAATAGCGCAACCGCCCCCTTTGGGCTCTTACTGGATCAGAACGCGAATATGCTGCCCCGACATCTCCGCCGCCTTGAGGCTGAATCGATCGAGATCATGCGCGACGTGGTCGCCGAGTTCAAAAAGCCGGTCATGCTCTATTCGATCGGCAAGGACTCGAGCGTGATGCTCCACGTGGCGATGAAGGCGTTCCATCCGGCCAAGCTCCCCTTCCCGCTGCTCCATGTCGACACCACCTGGAAGTTCCGGGAGATGATCACGTTCCGCGACGAGACGGCCAAGCGCATCGGCGCCGACCTGATCGTCCATGTGAACAAGGAAGGCGTCGAGCGCGGCATCAGCCCGATCGCCTCCGGCTCCTCGCTGCACACCCAGGTCATGAAGACCGACGCGCTGAAGCAGGCGCTGGATCTCTACCAGTTCGATGCGGCCTTCGGCGGCGCCCGGCGCGACGAGGAGAAGAGCCGGGCCAAGGAGCGCATTTTCTCGTTCCGCTCCGCCGGCCATGTCTGGGATCCGCGCAACCAGCGGCCGGAGCTGTGGAATCTGTTCAACACCCGCATCCGCCAGGGCGAGACGATGCGGGTGTTCGCGATGTCGAACTGGACCGAGCTCGACATCTGGGAATACATCATGCTCGAGAACATCCCGGTCGTGCCGCTCTATTTCGCCAAGATGCGTCCCGTCGTACGGCGCGGCGGCACGCTCATCATGGTGGATGACGATCGCCTGCCGCTGGAGCCGAACGAGACCGCGGAAATGCGGTTGATCCGCTTCCGCACGTTGGGATGCTATCCGCTCAGCGGCGCAATCGACTCGTCGGCCACGACGATCCAGGAGATCGTCGCGGAGATGCAGACAGCAACAGTCTCCGAACGGCAGGGCCGCCTGATCGATTCCGATGAAGCCGCCTCGATGGAAAAGAAGAAGCGCGAGGGTTATTTCTGATGGACACCTCCGTTCTCCGCGAGCCGCATTCGTCCGGGACCAAGGACCAGCTGCGCTTCATCACCTGCGGCTCGGTCGACGACGGCAAGTCGACCCTGATCGGGCGGCTGCTGCACGACAGCAAGCTGATCTTCGAGGATCAGCTGGCCGCGCTCGCGCGCGACAGCGCCAAGCACGGCACCACCGGCGACGACATCGATTTCGCGCTGCTGGTCGACGGCCTCGAGGCCGAGCGGCAACAGGGCATCACCATCGACGTCGCCTATCGCTTCTTCACGACCCCGCGCCGCTCCTTCATGGTCGCGGACACGCCGGGCCACGAGCAATACACGCGCAACATGGCGACCGGCGCCTCGACCGCGCAGCTTGCCATCATCCTGATCGACGCCCGCAAGGGCGTCCTGGTGCAGACCAAACGCCATTCCTTCATCTGCTCGCTGCTCGGCATCAAGCACGTCGTCGTTGCCGTCAACAAGATCGACCTGGTCGATTACAAGAAGGACGTGTTCGATCGCATCGTCGGCGACTACGTCGCCTTCGCCACCGGCCTCGGCTTCACCTCGATCGTTCCGATCCCGATGTCGGCGCGCTACGGCGACAACATCATCGAGCGCTCGGGCAATACCGAGTGGTATCACGGCCCCTGCCTGCTCGATTATCTCGAAAGCATCGACGTCGCGAGCGAGACGACCGGACTGCCGTTCCGCTTTCCCGTGCAGTGGGTCAACCGCCCCAATCTCGATTTCCGCGGCTTCACCGGAACGGTGGCGTCGGGCAGCATCTCGCCCGGCGACGAGATCGTGGTGTCGGCGTCCGGCCACAAGAGCCGCGTCAAGGAGATCGTGACCTATGACGGCCAATGGCCGAAGGCCGAGGCCGGCGATGCCGTGACGATCACGCTGCAGGACGAGATCGACATCGTCCGCGGCGACGTCCTGGCGAAGCCGACCGAACGCCCCGACGTCGCCGACCAGTTCGCCGCCCATCTGATCTGGATGGACCAGGACCCGCTCGTGCCGGCGCGCAACTACATCGTCAGGATCGGCACCCAGACGATCACCTCGGCAAGCGTCACCGCGATCAAGTACCGCATCGACGTCAACACCCGCGAGCATCTTGCCGCGACGACGCTCGGCCTGAACGAGATCGCGTTCTGCAATTTCGCCATGGCGCTGCCGGTCGCCTTCGATCCCTATGAGGCCAACCGCCGGACCGGCGCCTTCATCGTGATCGACCGCTACACCAACCGCACGGTCGGTGCCGGCATGATCGCATTTCCGTTGCGGCGCGCCAGCAACATCGCCTGGCAACCGCTCTCGATCGGCAAGGCGGAGCGCGCCGCGCTCAAGAACCAGAAGCCACGGATCATCTGGTTCACCGGCCTGTCCGGCGCGGGCAAATCGACCATCGCCAACATCCTCGATCAGAAGCTCTACGCGCTCGGCAATCACACCATGCTGCTCGACGGCGACAACCTCCGCCACGGGCTCAACCGCGACCTCGGCTTCACCGAGGCCGACCGGGTCGAGAACATCCGGCGCGTCGGCGAGGTCGCCAAGCTCATGGTCGACAGCGGCTTGGTCGTGATCTGCTCGTTCATATCGCCCTACAAGGCCGAGCGCGACATGGTCCGCAGCCTCGTCGCCGAGGGAGACTTCATCGAGGTGTTCGTCAACACGCCGATCGAAGAGTGCATGCGGCGCGATCCGAAGGGCCTCTACACCAAGGCCAAGGAAGGCAAGATCAAGAACTTCACCGGCATCGACGCCCCCTATGAAGCGCCCGAGCGCCCGGAAATCCGGCTGGAGACGGTCGGTCACCGTCCGGACGAGCTCGCCGATCAGATCGTCGAGCTCCTCAGGCGCCTTTGAGCCGCCTTAGGGCTGACCCTGGTGGGCTGAGGTCTCAGCCCTGCGGCCCCGGAAGCAATTCGTCGATGCGGCCGACGGCCCGATAGGTGATCAGGCCGAGCCACTCGCGGACCGCGAGGTTGGTCCGCGACAGGCCGTCCTCCGCAGCGTCCGTGAACGAGAAGACGTCCCGTCCGGTGCCGACACGCCAATCGACCGGACAAGGCTCGACCGCAAATCCCACTTTCCGAAACAAGCCGATCGATCTCGGCATGTGATAGGCCGATGTTACGAGCAGCCAGCGCTCGCCGGGCTTCGGATCGACCATGGCCTTTGAGAACAGCGCGTTCTCGTAGGTGTTGCGGGATCGGCCTTCCAGAATCAACCGGCTCTTGTCGACCCCCAGGCCTTCGAACAGCCCCGCCGCGAAGTCGGCTTCCTTTGCATCGTCAGAGATCAGATTGGGGCTGCCGCCCGTATAGATCACGCGCGCTTTGGGATATTTCCGAGCCAGCGCAGCCGTCATGAGGATCCGGTCGGACGAGGTGCTCACGACCGGGGTCCCATGAGCCGCGGACATGTTGAGGTCGATCGACGCACCGAGAACGACGATGCCATCCGGCGCACCTTGCGACGGGGTCCAGGCCGGGAAGCGTGACTCCAGCGGATAGAGCAGCAGGTTTCCGACCGGCCCGAACCCGCACACCGCGAGCATCAACGCAGACAGCAGCACCAGCGCGCGACCAAGCCTGAAGAATCGCGTCAGCAGCAGGAGCGAGCCCAGCACGGTGAGGCCGATCAGGAAATTCTGCGGCAGCACCATCACGCCCAGCGTCTTGGATAGAACGAAGAACACGGCTTTCCTCCGGTCACGAAGGTGATCGTCATATCATCGATTGACGGAGGACGCAGGCTTCGCCCCGGGCCACCCGCGGCTCGCTCAGGCGCGAGCCAGGCGCGCGGCCAGTTCGGCGCATTGATTGCGAATGTCGGGGATCGCGATGATCTCCCAGAACGCTGCACGCGTCAGCGGTCCGACGGCGAACAGCCGTTGCGAGGCGGATCCGCTCCCGTCGATGATCGCGCAATCCGCTCTGACGTCGATGCCGATCCGCAGCGGATCGATACGCGCCCGTCCCTCCTGCAGCAGGTTGCGCACCACGGGATTTGCGGTCGCGCGCGGATCCTTCACCACGCCCGTGCAGTCCACGACGGCCCCGACCTGCATCGTGCGGATGCCGCTGCCGCCGCGCGGGCGATATTGCACCGATACCCCGCCTTCGCCCGGCGTCAGGGCGACAATTTTCGCGGCCATGACCTTCAGCTTCTGCTCGGCAAGAGCGCTTGCGATCCGCGCCTCCACCTCGGGCGCCATGCGATGACGATGAACGTCCCACCAGGCGCGCGCGTGTTCGAGAAAGCGTCGCCGCGACGGCACCGAAAGCTCACGCCAGACGCGCTGGGTGTACGGACGAATGGCATCGACGACGCTGCGCCAGTCGCCGCCTTCGGCCACGTGCGCTTCGACCCTGCGCCGGAACCACCGGAACAGCGCTCCGCTCCCTTGCCCGAAGGGCACATCGGCCTCTTCGATACGAGTCGGTGCGACACGCCGGTGGGCCGTTGCCAGCAGGCCGCGTCGCGAGATCGCGACGATCTCTCCCCGATGGCCATCCCGCAGCAGCGACAGCACGTAGTCCACCATCGTCAACCCGGTTCCGAGAATCAGGACCGCGCTGTCCTTGTCCATTCCGGCCGGCGGCGCCCAGGGGTTCGCGTAAGCGCCGGGCTTTGGCTCCCCCGTATCGTGGCCGGTCGCAAGCACGGCGATATCGCCGGTCAGGCGCCGGCCGCCGGCCAGGGTCACCTCCACGCTCGCAGCGCTTTCCCGAACCTCGACACAGGTCTCCTGGAGGATCGTCAACCGGTCCGAGTTGCTCGCGATGATCGGCTCGATCAGGCTCGCGATGTAGGTCCCGTAGACCCGCCTGGGAACGAAGCAGAAGGGGTCGGGACAAACCGCGATGTCTTGCGATGCGGCCCATTGCCAGAAATGGTCCGGCTGATCGGGCAACGCACTCATATTGGCTGCCCGAACATTGAGCAGGTGATCGGGATTCCCGGTGTGATAGGCCAGCCCTCGCCCGATCTCGGCGCGCGTTTCGATCAGCGTGACCCGGAAATTCGCAGCCGGCTGATGCAGAAGTTGATATGCGAGGAGGACACCGCTTGCTCCGCCGCCTATGACGATTGCGTGTCGAATAGCGGACTGACTCATAGACTTGCAAACCACCGTTGGTGCGCGTTACCGGCCTCGTTACATACCGCGGGGTGTTTTGCAACCGACCGCAACCCGGCACCGATATCCGCGATGAGGTCATCCGATCAACGACAAAGCCCGACGCGAGGCCGGGCTTTGCTTCTAGTTGGACATCTCTTGATCTCAGCACCTCATGTCATTGATATCAAATGACAATGCTACCCTAGCGCGGTGTCGCCCTGGTCCGCTGCGTCCAACCGACGCGGGCGAGCAATCCGTCGATGACGGGCCAAAACAGCAGCACGATCGCCAGCGTCGTGATCGACCCGACGAGGCCGTTCGACCAGAACACTTTCAGGGTCCCGCCGGATCCGATCATCGACAGGCGGAAGGCATCCTCGGCCCGGTTGCCGAGCACGAGCGCCAGGGTGAACGGCGCCAAGGGAATGCCGATCTTCTTGAAGACATAGCCGACAATGCCGAAGCCGAGCATCAGCCAGATGTCGAACATCGCGTTCTGGATCGCATAGGCGCCGATCGCGCAGGACACCACGATCATCGGCGCCACCGCCGCGAACGGCACGCGCAGGATCGAGGCGAAGATCGGCACCGTCGTCAGCACCAGCACGAGGCCGACGACATTGCCGAGATACATCGAGGCGATCAGGCCCCAGACGAAATCCTTGTGCTCCACGAACAGCAGCGGGCCCGGATTGAGGCCCCACACCATCAGCCCGCCGAGCAGGATTGCGGCGGTACCGGAGCCGGGGATGCCGAGCGCCAGCATCGGCAGCAGCGCCGAGGTGCCCGAGGCATGCGCCGCCGTCTCCGGCGCGAACACGCCCTCGATGCGGCCCTTGCCGAAGCTCTCGGGCTCTTTCGCAAAACGCTTGGCCAGGTTGTAGCCCATGAAGGACGCCGCGATCGCGCCGCCCGGGGTGATGCCGAGCCAGCAGCCGATGAAGGAGGAGCGCAGCAGCGTCACCCAGTATTTCGGCAGGTCCTTCCAGACGCCGAGCACGACGCGCAGCGAGATGCTCGCCGCGTGTCCGCGCAGCGCCAGCCGCTCCTCCATCGTCAAGAGGATCTCGCTGATGCCGAACAGGCCGATGACGGCGACCAGGAAGTTGATGCCGCGCAAAAGCTCGGCCGAGCCGAAGGTCATGCGCAGATTGCCCGACACGGTGTCCATGCCGACGCCGGCCAGCAGGAGCCCCAGCGACATCGAGATGACGGTCTTGTGCTTGGCCTCGCGCCCGAGGCCGACGAAGGAGCAGAAGGTGAGCAGGTAGACCGCGAAGAACTCGGGCGGGCCGAACTTCAGCGCAAAGGACGAGATCATCGGCGCGAGAAAGGTGATCAGGAGCACCGCGACCAGCGAGCCGATGAAGGAGGACGTGAACGCCGCGGTCAGCGCCTCGGCCGCCCGGCCCTGCTGCGCCATCGGATAGCCGTCGAAGGTGGTCGCGACCGACCAGGCTTCGCCGGGGATGTTGAACAGGATCGAGGTGATCGCGCCGCCGAACAGCGCGCCCCAATAGATGCAGGACAGCATCACGATCGCCGAGGTCGGATCCATCGTGAAGGTCAGCGGCAGCAGGATCGCAACGCCGTTGGGGCCGCCGAGCCCCGGCAGCACGCCGACGAAGATGCCGAGCACCAGCCCGACCATCATCAAGACGAGCGTCTTCCACGTCAGCAGAACGGCGAAACCGTGAAGCAGGAGACCGAGAGCTTCCATCGGGGGTCCGCCTAGTGGCCGAAGGCCGCTTCGAGCGGCCCTTTCGGCATGATGACGTCGAAGGCGATGTCGAAGGTGACGAACATGATCGCCGTGAACACGACAGCGGTGAGCAGCGACTTCCACAGCGCGATCTTGCCGACGAGGCGCATGAAACCCGCGATCAGCAGGAAGCTCGCGACATAGAGGCCGAGGAACTGCGTCACCACGCAGAACAGCAGCGTCGGCACGAACACCGCCATGACGCGGCGCGCCTGCGCGTGCGTGACGAAGGTCTCCGCCGCCTTGCGGTGCGCGACCAGCGCCACGATCAGGCCGTAGAGACTGCCGCCGCCGAGAATGATGGAGAGATAGAACGGGAAATAGCCGGGCTCGGGCCCGGTTGCGTCCCAGGACGCGCCGGTGCGCCAATTGTCGTAGCCGAGCGTGATCGCCAGCGCGAGCAGCAGGAGACAGACGAAGATCTCGACTGTGCCGGAGCTCGTGACGGAGGGAGAGTTGTCGTCAGGCGCGGTCGGATCGTCGACGACGATTTCAAGATCGGTTTGGGACATGCGTGGACAACAAGCGCTTTTGCCAATCCCCTCGCCCCGCTTGCGGGGAGAGGGCTGGGGTGAGGGGGAGCCTCCGCGGGGACGGTGAGAGTCGGACTCGCGGAGAGAGCCCCTCACCCCAACCCTCTCCCCGTAAGAACGGGGAGAGGGAGAAGAGCAGTTACTTCGCGACGAAGCCAGCTTCCGTCATCAGCGACTTGTTGGTGGCATCGTCCTCCTCGAGGAATTGCACCATGTCCTTGCCGGTGAGGAAGATCGGCTTCAACGCCTGCTTCTCCATGTAGTCCTTGTACTCGGCGGTCTGCGTCACCTTGTGGAACAGCTCGACATAGAAGGCCTGCTGCTCGGGCGTGACCTTGCCGGGGAGGAACATCGCGCGCAGCATCAGATACTGGACGTCGACGCCCTCTTCCTTGCAGGTCGGGATGTCGGCCCAGGACTGCGTGTCCGTCACCTTGGTGGTGTAGGAGATGCGCTCCTTGTCGAACACGCAGAGTGGACGCACCTGGCCCGCGCGCCAGACCTCGAGGTTCTCCGAGGGATTGTTGACGTTGGATTCGGTGTGGTTGCCGACGAGCTGGGTCGCGGCCTCGCCGCCGGACTTGTAGGGCAGATAGGAGAATTTCGCGCCGGTCTTCTGCTCCAGGAACACGGTCAGCACGTGATCCTCGCGCTTGGAGCCGGTGCCGCCCATCTTGAACGGCGAACCCGACGCCTTCGCGGCGTCGACGAATTCCTTCACCGTCTTGGGTCCGGCGCTGTTGTCCCACAGCACGAACTGGTCGAGCGCGATCACCGAGACCGGGGTCAGCTCACGCCAGTTGAACGGGATCTTGGCCGACAGCGGCAGCATGTAGATCAGCGAATAGGCGATCAGCACCTTGTTCGGATCGCCCTCGCTGGACTTCATGTACATCAGCGCTTCCGCACCCGATGCGCCGCCCTTGAGCGAGACCACCATCGGCTGCTTCATCAGATTGTTCTTCTGGATCGCGGCCTGCATCATCCGCGCCATCTGGTCGGAGGCGCCGCCCGCGCCCGCGGCCACGACGATCTCCACCGGCTTGGTCGGCTCCCAGCCGGCAAAGGCAGGCGCGCTGAGCAACAAGGCCGTCGCAGCCCCGACGGCTTTCACTGGAATTCGCACGAGTTTCGTCCCCTGGTTATTATTGGCTTTGTGATGCCGGGAATTCTATCGATGCATTGTGCGGACTAAAGATCGCGAGTTCAAGCCGGCGGACAATCCGCCGCATATGACTTTCGGCTGACGAGGTGCGCGCTACTTGCCCTTCCAGACCGGCGCGCGCTTGTTGAGGAAGGCGTCCATGCCCTCGCGGAAATCCTCGCTCATATAGGCCTTGAGGATCAGATCCTCGCCCTGTTCGCGCGACAGCGTGGGGCGGATGCGGCGCACCGCTTCCTTGGTCGTCTCGAGCGTCAGCGGAGCATGGCTCGCGACGAGCCTGGCGGTCTCGTCGGCACGGCGCTGCAGCGTTTCCACGTCGGGCACGATCTCGTTGAGCAGTCCGAGCGACAGCGCCTCCTGCGCCTCGACGAGGCGCGCCTTGAAGATCAAATCCTTGGTGCGGGCGGGACCAACCAGCGCGACGACGCGGCTGATGTTCGACATCGACAGGCAATTGCCGAGCGTGCGCGCGATCGGAAAGCCCATCCGCGTCGTCTCGGTGCCGATGCGCAGGTCGCAGCAGGCCGCGATGCCGGCGCCGCCGCCGGTGCAGGCGCCTGCGATCGCCGCGATCACAGGCACGCGGCACTGCTCGAGCGTGCCGAGCACGCGGTCGATGCGCGCTTCATAGTCGAGCGCGTCCTGCGCGGTCTTGAAGGCGCGGAACTGGGAAATGTCGGTGCCGGAGGCAAACGCCTTGTCGCCGGCGCCGGTCAGGATCAGCGCCTTGATCGAGCGGTCGGCGTTGATCTCCTGGCAGATCTCCGCCATGCGGTCATACATGGCGAAGGTCATGGCGTTGCGCGCCTGGGGGCGGTTGAAGGTGATCCGCGCGATGCCGTCCGTGACGGAGTAGAGCAGGTCTTCGTTAGCAGTCGTCGGTGCGTTCATCGCGCTGTCACTTTCCAGTTAGTTCAGGCCACCTGAGCCTTGGTCATCGGCACCACGTCGCGCCCCTTCAGGACGTCCATGGCCGCCAAAACGCCGCCGCTCCGGTGCGGAATCTTTGCAAGATCCAGGCCCATCTCGACGCCGGCGAGCGTGCCCATCAGCATCAGATCGTTGAAATGGCCGATATGGCCGATGCGGAACACCTTGCCCTTGACCTTGTTCAGGCCGGTGCCGAGCGACATGTCGAAGTTCTCCAGCACCACCTTGCGGAAGGCGTCGGCATCGTGACCGTCAGGCACGCGCACGCCGGTCAGCGCCGGCGAATGCGCGGCGGGATCAATGCACTGCGTTTCCAGGCCCCAGACCTTGGCCGCGGCGCGCGTCGCCGCGCTGTGGCGCTTGTGGCGGGACCAGACGTTCTCGAGGCCTTCCTCTTCCAGCATCTTCACCGCTTCGCGCAGGCCATAGAGCAGGTTGGTCGCGGGCGTGTAGGGAAAGGTGCCGAGCTTGTTGAAGGAGATGACCTCCTGCCAGTCCCAATAGGAGCGCATGCCGGGGTTGGCCCTCGCAACATTGAGCGCCTTCTCGGAAACGGCGTTGAAGCCGAGGCCCGGCGGCAGCATCAGGCCCTTCTGCGAGCCCGCGACCGAGACGTCGATGCCCCAGGCGTCGTGCTCATATTCCATCGAGCCGAGGCCGGAGATGGTGTCGACCATCAGCAGCGCCGGGTGCTTGACGCGATCGAGCAGCTTGCGCACCTCCAAAGGCGGCGTGACGCAGCCGGTCGAGGTCTCGTTGTGGACGACGCAGACCGCCTTGATCGCGTGCTGCTTGTCGGCGGCAAGGCGCTTCTCGATCTCGGCGAGATCGGCGCCATGGCGCCAGTCGCTCGGGATGAAATCGACGTCGAGCTTGAACTTGTCGGCGATGCCGCGCCACAGCACTGCGAACTGGCCGGTCTCGCACATCAGCACCTTGTCGCCGGGCGCGAACACGTTGACCATCGCCGCTTCCCAGGCGCCGGTACCGGACGAGGGGAAGATGATCACGGGCTGCTTGGTGCGGAACACCCGCTGCATCGAGGCGAGGACCGCAAAACCGAGCTCGGCGAACTCCGGACCGCGATGGTCCAGCGTCGGCATGTCCATCGCGCGCAGCACGCGGTCGGGCACGTTGGTCGGTCCTGGAATCTGGAGAAAATGCCTTCCAGTATGCACGGTCATAGGCGTCCTTCCCGGTCTAGCCTTGTTTTGATGGCCGCCGAATAGCACCATTTGACCGGCTTGTCCCCTCTCCAAAGGGCGACTCCCATGCATAACCGTGGCCCTTCCGCCGCCCCTACTCCGCCGCCACCACCCTGCCGGACGGTACCCTCCCGTCCGCGTCCGTGAACGGGCGTTCCGGGTGCATCAGGAAGGCCGAGACGCCACCGAGCAGCAGCAGGCCCATCGACATCAGGAACGGCAGGTACCAGTTACCGGTCGCATCGATCACGAAGCCCGCGACCAGCGGGGAGACGATGGCGGCAAAGGCCGACCCGGTGTTCATGAGCCCCGACGCGGTCCCGGAATATTTCGGGGCGATGTCCATCGGGATCGACCACATCGGGCCGATCACCAGTTCGGCGCAGAAGAAGCCGGCCGACAGGCACAGCGCGACGATGATGTCGTGGACGAACAGGATCGGGAACAGCGAGAGCAGCGCCCCCGCAAATCCCGCAACGGTGACGCTCAGCCGCGCCAGGCGGACATTGCCGGTGCGGTCGAGGATCTTGTCCGACAGCACGCCGCCGACGCTGTCGCCGACCACGCCGGCGAAGAAGACGCCGGAGGCGAACAGCGCCGAGTTCTTGATGTCGAGATTGTAGTTGTTCTTGAAGAACAGCGGCAGCCAGTTCAGGTACAGCCACAGGCACCAGCCGTAGCAGAAATAGGTCAGCGTCACCGGCCACATCCGCCCCAGCAGCGGCCCCCACGGCACGCTCGGCCGCTCGCCGGTCGGGCGCGGCGGCAGCGCCGCGAGCTCGGCCTCGGTGATGGAGGCGTGGTCCTTCGGCTCGTTGCGGAAGTACCAGACCCAGATCACGCCCCAGATCAGGCTGACGAAGCCGAGCACGACGAAGGCGCCGCGCCAGGTCAGCCAGAGGATCAGCAGCGCCACCACCGGCGGCGTCACGGCATTGCCGAGCCGGGCGAAGGAATGGGTCAGGCCTTGCGCAAAACCACGGCGGTTGGCCGGCGTCCAGTATTGCATTGCGCGCGTTGCGGTCGGGAACGTCGCGCCCTCGCCGAAGCCGAGCGCGAAGCGCGCGACGAAGAGTGCAGCCAGACCGTTGACGAAGCCGGTCATGATGGTGGCGGCCGCCCAGATCATGCCGCACCAGAACAGCGTCTTGCGCGGTCCGAAATGATCGCCGACCCAGCCGCCGATCACCTGGAACAGCAGATAGGGATAGGCGAAGGCGGAGAAGACGAGACCGAGCTGGGTGTTGGAAAGGCCCAGCTCCTTCTGAATCTCGCTCGCGGCGGTGCCAATGTTCACCCGGTCGACATAGGTGATGAAATACATCGCGCAGAGCATCGCCAGCACGACATGCGTGGCCTTGAACCGAATTCCCATCTCCACCCCTCCTGATTGCTTTTTGTGATTGTCAGCCCGCGTGTCCCCCGCGGTTTATGTGCCGACCACTTTCAGGTGCGGCGAGGCATTGCCTTGCGGTCGCTGCTCCAGCAGCTTCATCGCGACATCGACGCCACCGGATCGATGCGGCACGCCCGCGACCGACAGGCCCATCTCGACGCCGGTGAGCGCGCCGAGCAGCGTCAGCGCATTGCATTCGCCGAGATGGCCGATGCGGAAGACCTTTCCGGCGACCTTCGACAGCCCTGAGCCGAGTGACATGTTGTAGTTCTCGAGCACCACTTTCCGGAACTGATCGGCGTCATGGCCCGGCGGCATCAGCACCGCGGTCAGCACCGGCGAGAATTCGGCTGGCTCCTGGCAGAGCACTTCCAGCCCCCAATGATTGACGGCGGCCCGCGTTGCGGCAGCCAGGCGCTGATGCCGTGCGAACACGTTGTCGAGCCCTTCCTCCAGCAGCATCGCGATCGCCTCGCGCAGGCCGTAGAGCAGGTTTGTCGCCGGCGTGTAGGGGAAGAAGCCGTTGGCGTTGGGCTTGAGCATCTCCTCCCAGTCGAAATAGGAGCGCGGCATCTTGTTGGTCTTCGCAGCCGCGCGCGCCTTCTCGGAGATCGCGTTGAAGCCGAGGCCGGGCGGCAGCATGAAGCCCTTCTGCGAACAGCTGACGCTGACGTCGACCTTCCACTCGTCATGACGGTAGTCGACGGAGCCGAGCGAGGAGATGGTGTCGACCATCAAGAGCGCGGGATGGCCGGTGCGGTCGATCGCGGCGCGGATCTCGGCGATGCGGCTGGTCGCACCGGTCGAGGTCTCGTTGTGCACGACCATGACGGCCTTGATCGCACGCGCCTTGTCCTCGGTGAGCCTGGCCTCGATCACGGCGGGGTCGGCGCCGCGGCGCCAGTCGCCGGGCACGAAATCGACCTCGATACCGAAACGGCCCGCCATCTGCCGCCACAGGGTGGCGAAATGGCCGGTCTCGACCATCAGCACCTTGTCGCCCGGCGACAGCGTGTTGACGATCGCGGCCTCCCAGGCGCCCGTCCCTGACGACGGGAAGATGATGACCGGCCCCTTGGTCTGGAAAATCTTCTGGCTGCCCTCGAGCACGGTGCGCCCGAGCGCGCCGAACTCAGCGCTGCGGTGGTCGATGACAGGCATGTCCATGGCGCGCAGAACGCGCTCGGGGACCGGGCTCGGGCCCGGAATCTGAAGGAAATGGCGTCCCTGGTGCATGAAAATCTCCCTGTCGGCGGTTTCTGGCCGGCTCTATCGAGTATTTTGCATTCATTTTTTGTCCTTTCAATCGAAATTTGGTATTCGATTGTGGACGTCGACGCGACCAAACAGGCAAACTATTGTGCTGCAAATGAAATCCACGATACCCGACACCGGAGTTCCGATCGCTCCGCCCGCCCAAAATGGCGGCGACCGTCAGGAGGCCTCGCTCCATGGCGAGATCCTGCTGCGGCTGCGCGACTACGTGGTCGAGGGCAACATTCCCGACGGCGCCCGCGTTCCCGAGCGGCGGCTCTGCGAGATGTTCGGCATCTCCCGCACGCCACTCCGCGAAGCGCTGAAGGTGCTCGCCGCCGAGGGTCTGATCGAACTGCTACCGAACCGCGGCGCCCGCATCCGCCAGCTCAGCCAGCGCGACCTGGAAGAGCTGTTCGACGTGATGGCCGGACTGGAAAGCCTCGCCGGACGCCTCGCCTGCGAGGCCATTACCGACGAGGAAATCACCGCGATCGAGCAGCTGCATTACGAGATGTACGGCCACTATCTGCACCGCGACATGCACGGCTATTTCCAGACCAATCAACGCATCCACGAAAGCATCGTCGCGGCCGCGCGCAACGAGACGCTGAAGACGGCCTACGCCAACTTCGCCGGCCGGATCCGCCGCGTCCGCTACTCCGCCAATTTCGCCCGCAAGCGACAGCGCTGGGCCGAGGCGATGCGCGAGCACGAAGCCATCCTCGACGCACTGCGCCGCCGCGCCGGCAGCGAGCTCAGCGACATCCTGTTCCAGCACCTGCGCAACAAGCGGACGGCCGCGATCGAGCACCTGACCGAGCCCCAGGAGGACGCCGCGGCCGCGCCATGAGGGGCGCTCGGCTTGCTCATTTTGAATTCATAATATAATCGGTCGGAAACGATAATGAATAACTCAGCAGGGCCTGGCCCGCTGGGTCACTCCGGGATCAGGGATGAAAAACGCCTCCTCGCTCGAACGGCGCCTGCGCGCGGAAATGACCGGCGACGTCCTGTTCGACGGTTTCAGCCGCGGCCGTTACGCCACCGACGCCTCGTTCTACCAGATCATGCCTACGGGCGTGGTGGTGCCCAAAACCATGGACGAGGCCCTGCGGGCGCTGGCGATCGCTCGCGACGAAGGGCTGAAGGTCACCCCGCGCGGCGGCGGCACCTCGCAATGCGGCCAGACCGTCAATGACGGGCTCGTGGTCGACCTCTCGAAGCACCTCAACAAGATCCTCTCCCTCGACGTCGAGGGCCGCACCTGTGTGGTCGAGCCCGGCATCGTGCTCGACGACCTCAACCGCCAGCTCAAGAAACACGGCCTGTGGTTTCCGGTCGATGTCTCCACGGCTTCGCGCGCGACCATCGGCGGCATGGCCGGCAACAATTCCTGCGGCGGCCGCTCACTTCGCTACGGCACCATGCGCGACAACACGCTGTCGATGGAGGCTTCGCTCGCCGACGGCACGCTGAGCCGGTTCGGCGAGGTCTCGCGCGATCTCTCGGACAGCGACGCCGGTGAGACCATGCGCGCTTTGTTTCGCGACATGCTCGATCTCGGCGAGCGTGAGGCCGACGAGATCGCGGCACGCTTCCCAAAGGTGCAACGCCGGGTCGGCGGCTACAATCTCGATGCGCTCACGCCACGCAACGCGCGCAACAACATGGCGCATCTGCTGGTCGGCTCCGAGGGCACCCTCGCCTTCACCACCAAGGTCGAGTTGAAGCTGTGGCCCGTCATCCGCAACAAGGCGCTCGGCGTCTGCCATTTCGGCAGCTTCTACGAGGCGATGGACGCGGCCCAGCATCTGGTCAAGCTCAAGCCGATCGCGGTCGAGCTGGTCGACCGCACCATGCTCGCGCTCGGCCGCGACATCGCGATGTTCCGGCCGATCATCTCCGCCGCGATCAAGGGCGATCCCGATGCCGTTCTGGTGGTCGAGTTCGCAGAGGAAGATCAGGCCGATAACCTCGCGCGCCTCAAGCAGCTCAACGAGCTGATGGGCGATCTCGGCTTCGGCTGGAACAACGACACCCGCAAATGGGGCGGCGTGGTCGAGATCACCGAGCCCGCGCTGCAGGCCGGCATCGCCGATTTCCGCGCCGCCGGCCTCAACGTCATGATGTCGATGAAGCAGGAGGGCAAGCCGGTCTCCTTCGTCGAGGACTGCGCCGTGCCGCTGCCGCATCTCGCCGACTATACGGCGCGGCTGAACGAGGTGTTTGCCAAGCACGGCACCAGCGGCACGATGTACGCGCACGCCTCCGAGGGCTGCCTGCATGTCCGCCCCGTGCTGAATCTGAAGCTGGAGAAGGACGTCAAGGCGATGCGCGCGATCGCCGAAGAGGCCTTCGAGCTGGTGCGCGAGTACAAGGGCTCGCATTCCGGCGAGCATGGCGATGGCCTGGTGCGCTCCGAATTCCACGAGACCATGTTCGGCGAGCGTCTCGTCGCCGACTTCCGGGAGGTGAAGCACCGCTTCGATCCCGATGGCGTGCTCAATCCGGGCAAGATCGTCGACGCGCCGAAGATGGACGACCGCTCGCTGTTCCGCTTCAAACCCGACTATCGCGTCGCCGACCTCAAGACGAAACTCGACTGGTCGGCTTATCCCGGCGCCGCCGGCGGTTTCCAGGGCGCGGTCGAGATGTGCAACAACAACGGCGCCTGCCGCAAGCTCGAAGGCGGCGTGATGTGCCCGTCCTATCGCGCCACGCGCAACGAAAAGGACGTCACGCGCGGGCGCGCCAACACGCTGCGGCTGGCGATCTCCGGCCAGCTCGGCCCCGATGCGCTGTCGTCCGACGAGATGATGGAGACGCTGAAACTCTGCGTTTCCTGCAAGGCCTGCCGCCATGAATGCCCGACCGGCGTCGACATGGCCAAGATGAAGATCGAGGTGCTGGTCGCGCGCGCCGCCAGCCACGGCCTGACGCTGCGCGACCGGCTGGTCGGATATCTGCCGCGCTATGCCGGCCTCGCCTCGCGCTTCGCGCCGCTGGCGAATTTTCGCAACCATAGTCCGCTGCTGCGAAAGCTGTTCGAGCGCTTTGCCGGCATCAGCGCGCGCCGCGCCCTGCCCGCCTTCCGCAGCGACGTCTTCGTGCCGCCCGCGGAAGCGGTTGGGCCGGCTGCGGGCCGCGAGGTCGTCCTCTTCGCCGACACGTTCAATCGCATCTACGAGCGCGAGAACCTCGACGCCGCGTTGCGCGTGCTCACGGCCGGTGGCTATCGCGTGCACATGCCGAAACCCGCGAGCGGCAGCCGCCCGCTCTGCTGCGGCCGCACCTTCCTCTCGGCTGGTCTCGTCGATGAAGCCAGGTCCGAGCTCGACCGGCTCGTCGCCGCGTTTGCGCCCTTTGCCGCGCGCGGCGTGCCGATCGTCGGCCTCGAGCCGAGCTGTCTGATGACGCTGCGTGACGAGCTCGCTTCGTTGCGCAAGGACAACGACGCCAAGGCGGTCGGCGCCCATGCCCTCACCTTCGAGGAGTTCCTGGTGCGCGAGGCGGAGGCCGGCCGGCTGCAACTGCCGCTCGGCACCGTCGCCGAGAAGGCCATGGTGCACGGCCACTGCCACCAAAAGTCCTTCGGCGCCTTCAAGCCGGTCGAGCAGGTGCTGCGCCTCGTCCCCGGCCTTGAGGTCAAGACCATCGAGTCCAGTTGCTGCGGCATGGCCGGCGCGTTCGGCTATGGTGCCGATACCTATGATGCCTCGATCGAGATGGCCGAGCTGTCGCTGCTGCCCGCCGTGCGCGGAGCGGACCAGACCACGCTGGTGATCGCCGACGGCACCTCCTGCCGACACCAGATCCACGACGGCGCCCAGCGCGAGGCGCTTCATGTCGCCCGCGTGCTGGCGATGAGCATCGATCGCGCCAAGACCAATTCCTCAACCAACCCTGCTGCAAAGGAACCCAGCCATGGCTGACCTCACGCTCGATACCGCCCGCAAGATCCTGGACGCCGCCTTCGCAAAGTCCGCCGAGCTGAAGCTGAAGCCGCTGGTCGTCACCATCCTGGACGCGCGCGGCGTGCTCAAGATCGCGGCCGCGCAGGACGGCACCAGCCTGATGCGCGCCGAGATCGCGCACGGCAAGGCCTATGGCGCACTCGCCATGGGCATGGGCTCGCGCGCGCTGTTCCAGCGCGCCCAGGAGCAGGCCTATTTCATCGACGCCGTGAACACGATCGCGAAGGGCGCGCTGGTGCCGGTCCCCGGCGGCGTGCTGATCATGGACGGCACGACGCTCCTTGGCGCGGTCGGCGTGTCCGGCGACACCTCCGACAATGACGAAGCCTGCGCGGTCGCGGGCATCCAGGCGGCAGGCCTGAAGGCCAACGCGGGCTGACGGTCTGTCCCGTAGCCCGGATGAGCGAAGCGACATCCGGGGGGCATCGTGGACGTAGCCCCGGGTATCGCTTCGCTCACCCGGGCTACAAGATCGTGCGCTGCCCGACGGGCAAAACACCCCATCGCTCGGTCAACCGCCCCTCATCAAAATATTCGCCTTTACAGAATTTCTGATTTGTCGCATTCTCTGCCCATCCTGATCCGGGACAAGGGGCGGTCGTACGTCGTCGCGAACCGTGGATCGGGTCGCGGTGGACGCGAGCGGTGCCGATGCGGATGAGAGCGTGCAGGGCGGGATGAACCCCGTGAGCGCGCTACCTTCCGCACACGACGGACGGCACCGAATGCGTACGGCGAAACCGTGTGGTCCTGACCGTCGTTGCTACGGTCAAGCCTCTGCGAATGCGGCGTTGCCCCAACCGGGGTTGCGTCCCGCGAATTTCGCCGAGGCGACGGAGGCAAGAAGGAATTCGTCTCCGGGGAGAGCGCGCATAAGCCGTCAGACCACTGCGCAGGGAAGGCCGGATGTTCGGCTGCCCTGTATCGCTCCTGTGCGTTGCGTGTGCATCGTTCTTGCACGGGAGTTTTGCGGGTGCCAGCCGGCACCCGGCCTTCCCTGCGCCCTGTCTTCAGAGAGGGCGTGATGAGGAGCGCAAAACTCGGGCGGGATCCGCCGCGAGAAGGAGAAGGCGTGCCTATGAGGCCGTAGGATGGGTGGAGCACTTGCGAAACCCATCATGCTGCGGCCTGGAGACGATGGGTTTCGCTTCCGCTCTACCCATCCTACGATTGTGCGAGACATGACGTGGAAGGGCGGTGGAGGAAACCGTCGAGAGCACCGCGCACTCGTGCCCCGGACGCAGCGCAGCGCGGGAGCGGTGCGCTGCAGAGCCGGGGCCCATCTCACCGCATGTCCCCGTGCCGCCTTCTGGGTCCCGGCTCTGCGCAGCAACGCTCACGCGTTGCAGCGCGTCCGGGACACGAGAGAGCAGCGGCCCCCTACCTTCCCGTCCACACCGGCTTGCGCTTCTCGCCGAACGCCTTCAGCCCCTCCTTCGCGTCCTCGGTCATGGCGAGCAGCGCGATCTGGCTCTCGGTGTAGGCGATGCTCTCGTCGAACGACATCGAGGCGATGGCGCGCATGGCGTATTTTCCGCGGCGGATCGCGGTTGGGGATTTATCGACGATGCGGCCGATCAGCCAGTCGACCTTGGCATCGAGCTCGGCGGTGGGCACGACGTAGTTGAGCAGGCCCGCGGCTTGCGCGGCCTTGGCATCGAACGGCTCGCCGGTCAGCGCCCACTCGTTGACGAGGCGCGGCGGCGCGATCGACTGCAGCAGGCTCAGCACCTGCATCGGGAACACGCCGACCTTCACCTCCGGCAGGCCGAAGATGACGTGATCGGCGGCAACCGCCATATCGGTCATGCAGAGCAGGCCCATGCCGCCGGCCATGCAGACGCCGCCGACCCGCGCAATCGCCGGCTTGGTGGCGTTCTGTGACAAACGTAACAGATCGGCATAGTCGACATTTGGTTTGGAATGATCCATCGCGAAAGCCGCGCCGGAATTCTGCAAGTCGGCGCCCGCGCAGAACGCCTTGTCGCCCGCGCCCGTCAGCACGATGACGCGGACGTCCTTGTCGTCATGCGCGTCGCGATAGCCCTTGGTGATGCCGGCGATGACGTCTCCGTTCAACGCGTTGCGTTTCTCCGGCCGGTTGATGGTGATCCAGAACGCCTGCCCGCGCTTTTCGGTGATGATTGCTGTGTTGTCGGTCATGACACGCTCGCTTCCTTGCTCCCGTTTTGCAGCCATTTGCGGCAGGTCGGGCGGCAGGTGCAAGCGCAATCTGTGGCGAGGCGTCGCTTTAGCGACTCGACGCAAATTGCAGGCGATCGAAGCGCCAGCGCGCTCTCAGACAGCCACGGCCTTTTTGATCCAGACCTTGTTGTCGTGGAACGCAGCACCACCGATCGGCGCGATCGTGTCCGCGCCCGTCAGCGTGTTGATTCCGCGGCCGCCGATATGATTCTTGTTGGGGTGAACGGACTCCGCGATCAGCACGCCGCGCCGCACGCCTTCGAACAGCGCAGCGACCAGCGTGGTCTCGCCGCGGGCATTGCCGAGCGTCACGGCATCGCCGTCGGCGATGTCGAGCGCGGCCGCATCGAGCGGATGGATCATCACGTTCGCCTGGCCCTCGCGCGCCTGCGAGGACGGCGTCTCGTTGAAGGAAGTGTTGAGGAAGCTGCGCGAGGGGCTGGTCGCAAGCCGGAACGGATGGGCCTGATCGGTATGCTCGATCACCGCCCAATGGTCCGGCAGCGACGGCATCTTGTCGAATTCGCCCATGGTGCGACCAAACGGCGGATGCGCCCAATCGGCCTTGAAGTGGAATTTTTTGTCAGGATGGGCGAAGCCATCGAGATAATGCGAGGTGCGGAAGTCCGGCTGCAGGTCGCGCCAGATATCGGCCTCGAGGCCGGCGATGTCGCCGTGGTCGCTGAGCCTGAGCGTCGCGTCGATCAGTTCGCGCGGCGTCATCTCGAAACCCCGGTGCTGCGCGCCGAGCCGCGGCGCCAGCGCCTGCATGACCTCGTGGTTGGAGCGGCATTCGCCGGGCGGATCGATCAGCTTCGGCCCGACCGAGATGTGCTGGTGGCCGCCGCCGTAATAAAGATCGTCATGCTCCATGAACATCGTCGCCGGCAGCACGATGTCGGCCATCAGCGCCGTTTCGGTCATGAACTGCTCGTGCACCGCGACGAACAGATCCTCGCGCGCAAAGCCCTGGCGCACCAGCGCCTGCTCCGGCGCCACCGTCATCGGATTGGTGTTCTGGATCAGCATCGCCTTCACCGGCCCCTTGCCGAGCAGGGCCTCGGCATCGCCGGTGAGGATGCGGCCGATCTGCGACTGGTCGAGCGCGCGCGTGGCCGGGTCGATCGCGTCATGACCTTCGATGATGGATTCGTTGAAGTGCCACAGCGCGTAATTGTTGAAGAAGGCGCCGCCGCCTTCGTACTGCCAGGCACCGGTCACCGCGGGAATGCAATTCGCAGCATGCATCTGCGTCGCGCCGTTGCGCGAACGCGTAAAGCCGTAACCGAGCCGGAAGAAGGTCCGCTTGGTCTCGCCGACGGCCTTGGCAAAGGCCTCAATCTCCGCAACCGGCACGCCGCAGATCGCGGACGCCCATTCCGGCGTGCGCGTCTTCAGATGCGCCTCGAGTTCGTCGGGGCAGTCGGTGTATTTGTCCATATAGGCGCGGTCGGCATAGCCGTCGCGGAACAGGACATGCATCACGCCGCAGGCAAACGCGCCGTCGGTGCCGGGCCGCAGCAGGATCTTGATGTCAGCCTGCTTCATGGTGTCGTTGTCGTAGATGTCGACCGCCGCGATTCTGGCGCCGCGCTCCTTGCGGGCGCGCGAGGCATGCGTCATCACGTTGACCTGGGTGTTGACCGGATTGGTGCCCCAGATCACGACGAGATCGGACAGCGCCATCTCGCGCGGATCGGCGCCGGCGATCTTGCCGGTGCCGATAGCGAAGCCGATGCGCCCGACATTGGCGCAGATAGTCTGATAGAAGCGCGAATACTTCTTCACATGCGTGAGGCGGTTGAGGCCGTCGCGCATCACCAGCCCCATCGTGCCGGCGTAGTAGTAGGGCCAGATCGATTCCGCGCCGAACGCGCGCTCCGCCTGGTTGAAACGCTGAGCGATCTCGTCGAGCGCCTCGTCCCAGGGGATCCGCTCGAACTGGCCCGAGCCCTTCGGACCCGTTCGGCGCATCGGATACATGACCCGCTCGGGGTGATGGATGCGCTCGGCGTAACGGGCGACCTTGGCGCAGACGACGCCAGCCGTGTAGGTCTGCTTTTTCGAACCACGAACGCGACCGATGCTTCGGCCTTCGACCACCTCGATATCGAGCGCGCAGGCCGACGGGCAATCATGCGGACAGGTCGAATGGCGGATTTCGATCTTGGCGTGCTGGTTCATGGCCAAATTCGTAACACCAAAATACCGGGCAGCCGAGGGCATTTATCCGGCAGTGCCCATGCGATTTGCTCAAACCGTGCGCGCCTGCGGTTCCTGCCGCGCCTGCGAAAGGCGGCGCGGCCACACCGAAAGCCGCCCGATATTCCCTGCATCTTCGCCCTTGTGAGGCGTCGACAGTCCGCATTCCCTGCCGCTACAGTGCCGGCCAACAAAAACGATATCAGGGAGGTGGGCGTGATGGCCCGACGTCTTATGCTGGCGCTGGCCGCCGGCCTGCTCGCCGCGTTCCCCACTGCCCCCTCCCTCGCGCAGGATTATCCCAACCACGCCGTCCGGATCGTCGTGCCCTTCGGGGCCGGCGGGCCGGCCGATGTCACGGCACGGCTGATCGGCAACGTGCTCCAGGAGAGTTTTGGCCAGCCGTTCGTGATCGAGAACCGTACCGGCGCCGGCGGCGTCATCGGCACGGTCGAGGCGGCGAAGTCGCCGGCCGACGGCTACACGCTGCTGATGATGTCCAACACCCAGACCGCGAACGAATCGCTGCTGACGCCGGACAAGCGCAAATACGAACTGATGCGCGATCTCGCGCCGATCGCGCCGGTGAACTATTCCGATCTCGTCATCGTGGTGAACCCGCAAGTCGCGGCAAAGACGCTGCAGGAGTTCATCGCGCTCGCCAAGTCGCAACCGGGCAAGCTGAACTACGCCTCCTCCGGCCAGGGCACGCCCTATCACATGGCCGGCGAGCTGTTCAAAGCCATGGTAGGCATCGATATCGTCCACGTCCCCTACCGCAACAGCGGCGAGGCGCGCAGCGGCGTGATCGGTGGACAGGTGCAGATGATGATCGATGCGGTGCCGGCGATGGCGCCGAATATCGGCGAGAACCAGGTGCGCGCGCTTGCCACCACCGGCAAGCAGCGTTCCGCAGTGCTGCCGAACGTGCCGACCGCCGGCGAGGCCGGTGTCCCCGGCTATGAGGCAACGATCTGGCTCGGCCTGATGGCGCCGGCCGGCACGCCAAAGCCTGTCATCGACAAGCTCAACGCCGCCGTCAACGCAATGGTGAAGCGGCCGGACATCGTCAAACTCTGGTCCGAGCAGGGCGCCGTCCCCATGTCAATGACACCGCAGGAGTTCGACAAGTTCCTGCGTGGCGACATCGAGAAATGGGCCGATGTCGTCAAGAAGTTCGACAAATCCTGAGGCCGTACTGGTCATGCCCACCGTTCAATTCCAGCTCAACGGCGTAGCAACCGTCGTGGATGCCGATCCCGATCAAACCCTGCTCGACGTGCTGCGCGGCCGGCTCGGCATCACGGGTGCGCATTTCGGCTGCGGCGCCGGTGAATGCGGGGCATGCCGCGTGATGGTCGATGGCCACGCGATGACATCCTGCGACATGCCGATGTGGTCGGTCGCGGACAAGGATGTCGTCACGGTGGAAGGCATCGGTACGCTGGAGCAGCCGCATCCGCTGCAACGCGCCTTCATCACCGAACAGGCGATGCAATGCGGCTATTGCGTTACGGGAATCCTGATCAGCGCCGCGGCGTTGCTGAAGCGCAATCCGTCGCCGACGGAGACCGAGGTGAGAGCGGCGCTCGACCGCAATCTGTGCCGCTGCGGATCGCATAACCGCATGGTTCGCGCCGTGCTGCGGGCGGCTTCGGAGATGGCAACGTCATGAGTGCGCCGTCCCCTGCTCCGAAACTGCCGGTGAGCCTGGCGGCCAATCCAAGACTGTCGTCCTGGGTAGGGTTCACCGGCGAGGGCCGCGTGGCGATCTCCCCCGGCAAGGTCGAGATCGGCCAAGGCATCGTCACGGCGCTGGCGCAGATCGCTGCCGACGAGCTCGATGTGGATCTTGGCCGGATCGAGATGATCCGCGCCTCGACCGCAATGAGCCCCAACGAAGGCGTCACCTCCGGCAGCCTGTCGATCCAGCAATCCGGCCGCGCGCTGCGTCACGCCTGCGCCGAGGTGCGCCAGCGCTTCCTTAACGCTGCATCGGAGCGTCTCGGCGTCGATGCCTCGCTGCTCGCGATCGAAGACGGCACCATCTCCGGTCCCGGCAATGTCAGGACCAGCTATTGGGAGCTGGCGGGTGACGTCTCGCTCGACCACGACGCCGCCGCGGGCGTTGTCGCGAAGCGCGCCGCCGAGCGCAGCGTCGCCGGACATTCGGTCCAGCGTGTCGATATTCCCGACAAGGTGTTCGCGCGGCCACGCTTTATCCACGACAGCGCGCTGCCGAACCTGCTGCACGGCCGCGCGCTCCGGCCGGACATTTCCGGCGCCAGGCTGACCGCGCTCGACGAAACGGCTGCGCGGGCCGTTTCCGGCCTCGTCGCGATCGTTCGCGACGGCGGCTTTGCCGGCGTGGTTGCCGACAGCGAGGCGGCGGCTGAAGCCGCGCTGAAGGCCTTGCGCAAGGGCGCGACCTGGTCGGCCGGCGAACCGTTGCCTGATGAGGACGATCTGGCCGGCTTCCTGAAGAGCCAGCCGGTTGAGACGACCGTCATCGACACCCGAACGGCGGCAGCGACGAACAAAGCTGCGCGGACACTCCGCCGGCAATACGTCCGCCCCTACATCGCCCATGCCTCGATCGCACCGTCCTGTGCGATGGCGCGATGGGACGGCGATCGTGTCCATGTCTGGACTCACAGCCAGGGCGTCTATCTGCTGCGCGCCGATCTTGCGATCGTGCTCAAGCTGCCGCCCGAGAGCATCGTCGTCGAGCATATGGAGGGCGCCGGCTGCTACGGACATAACGCAGCCGACGACGTCGCGCTCGATGCCGTGCTGCTGGCGAAAGCCGCCGGCGGACGCCCGGTCCGGGTACAGTGGTCGCGCCACGACGAGATGTCCCATGCGCCGTTCGGCGCAGCCATGGCTATCGAGATCGAGGCCGATCTCGATGCGGACAACGAGATCGTCGGCTGGCGCCACGCGATCTGGAGCAACGGCCATGCGGCGCGGCCCGGGCGCGCCGCGCAGCCGGCGCTGCTCGCCGCATCCGAGATCGCGAATCCCTATCCGCGCATGATCTCGTCCAATCCACCGGCCGCCAATGGCGGCGGCGGCGACCGCAACTCCGTTCCGCTCTATGACCTCCCGGCCTGGACGATCACGAGCCATCGGCTGCTGACCATGCCGGTGCGTACCTCGGCGCTGCGGACGCTGGGCGCGCAAGGCAATGTGTTCGCCATCGAATCCCTGCTCGACGAGATCGCAGCCTTGCGCGGCGAAGACCCGATCGAATTCCGCTTGCGGCAGCTCCGCGACGAGCGCGCCAGGGATGTCATCCGCGCTGCCGCCCGGCGCGCGCAGTGGAAACCGCAGAAGCAAGCCGGAATCGGCTATGGCGTTGCCTTCGCCCGCTACAAGAATATGGGCGCCTATTGCGCGGCAATTGCCGAGATCGAAGGCGCAGACGACATCCGCGTCAAACGGCTGACGCTCGCGGTCGATGTCGGCGAGGCCATCAATCCCGACGGCGTCATCAACCAGATCGAGGGCGGCGCGATCCAGGCGACGAGCTGGGTGTTGAAGGAGCGCGTCCGCTTCGACCGGACGCGCATCACGTCCACGTCCTGGACCGACTATCCGATCCTGACCTTCAGCGAGGTGCCGGCGGTGGATGTCGAGATCATCCAGCGGCCGGAGATCGAGCCGGTCGGAGCGGGCGAAGCTGCCCACGGCCCGGTGACGGCGGCGATCGCGAATGCGGTGTATGATTGCCTCGGCGTCCGCGTGCGCGACTTGCCGATCACGCGCGACAGGATCATTGCAGCCATGGAGCTCGCATCGTGACGACAGTGACCATTTTGAGCGGCGGCGCGGCACAGGGCCTGGTGCGCGGCCTCACCGAGGTCTTCAAGGCGCAGACCGGCTTCGGCATCGACGGCGAGTTCGGCGCGGTCGGCATCATGGCCGACAAGTTGCGCGCGAGCACACCGGCTGATCTCGTGATCCTGACGCAGGCGTTGCTTGCGAAGCTTGCCGAGGAAAGGCTCATCCTCCCCTCCTCGATCGCTGATGTCGGACGGGTCGAGACCGCGCTGGCCGTCCGCAACCGCGATTCCAAGGTGACGGTGAAGACCGAGGTCGGCCTGCGCGAGGTGCTGCGTTCCGCGGACGCCATCTACGTCCCGGACACAAAAGCCTCGACGGCGGGACAGCACGTCGCAAAGGTGCTGGACCAGCTCGGCATCGCCTATGAGGTCGCTTCGCGCCTGAAGATCTATCCGAACGGCGCGACCGCGATGCGCGAGCTTGCGAACTCGACCGCGACGCGGCCGATTGGATGCACCCAGGCGACCGAGATCATCGCGACCGACGGCATTGCGCTGTCGGGCTCGCTCCCGCCCGGATGCGAGCTGGTGACCATGTACACAGCCGGCGTGACCGCACAGGCCGCGCATCCGAAGGAGGCCGCCGCGCTGATCGCATTGCTCACCGGCGCGGATCACAGGGAGCTGCGCCAGCGCGTGGGGTTCGCCGGCTGAGCGCCGGCGACCACCCTATTTGTGCAGCTGGGTGAGGCCGGTAGGCGGACCATCGACGGCGGTCCAGCCGCCATCGACGAACATGGTGCTGCCGCTGACATAGCTCGCGGCGTCCGACGCCAGATAGGCGACCGCGGTGGCGACCTCGTCGGCGCTGCTCCATCGGTTGAACACGGTGTGACCGGCGTAGAGATTGTAGATGTCCGGCCGCTGCTTGAACGGGCCGGTCAGCGCGGTCTCGGCGATGCTCGGGGCGATCGCGTTGACGCGAACTCCGGCATGGCCGACCTCGGAGGCAAAGCCCTTCACCAGGAGGCCAATCGCCGCCTTGGTCGAGCCGTAGACGCCGAGGCCCGGCTCGATGGTCACCGCGCGCACCGACGAGCAGGCGATGATGCTGCCACCCTTCTGCGCGACCATGATGCGGCCGAAGGCCTGGAAGAACCAGACGGTGCCCTTGACGTTGAGGTTGAGGACACGGTCGAGATCCTCCTCCGTGTAGTCGAGGATGGTCTTGCGGATGTTGAGGCCGGGCGTCGTCACGGCGATGTCGAGCCGCTGGAACTTTTGCATCACGGTTTTCGCCAGCGCGTTGACGTCCGCAGCACTCGCGGCATCGCAGCTGGCAGCTTCCGCCCAGCCGCCCTTGTCGCGGATGCCGGCAGCGGTCGCTTCCGCTGCGTCAAGCGCGCGATCGGCACAGACGACGCGGGCTCCTAACCCGGCCAGCGCCTCGGCGGACGATTTGCCGATGCCCGATGCGGCGCCGAGCACCACGGCTGTCTTGCCGGTGAGATCGAAGAGCTTGCGATAGTCAGTCACGGACGGATTCTCCCTGTGTTGCTGCTATCCCTTGTAGCCCATCAGCAGGCGGGGCAGCCACAGCGAGAACGCGGGGACGTAGGTCACGAACATCAGAGCTGCGATCAGGGCAGCGTAGAACGGCAGGATGGTGCGCATCACCGCGCCTACCGAGATGCCGCCGATGGCACAGCCCACGAACTGCGTCGTTCCGACCGGCGGGGTGTTCAGGCCGAGCGCGCAGTTGATCAGCATCAGCATGCCGAATTGCACCGGGTCCATGCCCGCCTTCATCGCGATCGGCAGGAAAATCGGGGTGCAGATTAGGATGGTCGCCGCCATGTCCATGAACGTTCCGAGCACGAACAGGATGATGTTGATGAGCAGGAAGATCATCCAGGGTTGCGAGGACACCTTGCTCATCAAATCGCCGGCGAAGTCGGCCACCTCGTAGAGCCCCATCAGATATTGGAACATGGTGGAGACGCCGATCAGCAGCAGCACTACGCCCGTCGTCTTCACCGCCTTCGCCGCGGCCCGCAGGAAGTTCGGCAGGGTCATCGTGCGGTAGATGAAGAACGTCAGCAGGATCGTGTAGGTGACCGCGACGGCCGCGGATTCGGTCGCCGTGAAGACGCCGGACAGGATGCCTGCCAGGATGATGCCGACGATCAGAAGGCCCGGCAGCGCGGCCGCGAACGAGCGGAACACCTCGGGCCAACCCGGGAACTTGCCGGCGGGATAGCCGCGCTTCACCGCGACCGCGTAGGCGGCAACCAGCATACACACCATCAGCACCAACGCCGGCAGGAGACCGGCCGCGATCAGCGCACCGATCGAGACCTTGCCGCCTGCGGCGAGCGCATAGATGATCATGTTGTGGCTGGTCGGCATCAAGGCTCCGACCAGCGAGGCGTGGGTGGTGACGTTGACGGCGTAGTCGGTGTCGAACCCTTCCTTTTTCATCATCGGGATCATCACCGCGCCCATCGCCGACACGTCGGCCACGGGCGAGCCGGAGACGCCGCCGAACAGCGTGCAGGCGACCACATTCGACATGCCGAGCCCGCCGCGGATGTGTCCGACGAGATTCTTGGCGAGCTGCACGATCTTGTCGGCGACGCCGCCATGCAACATCAGCTCGCCGCTGAACACGAAGAATGGGATGGCTAGGAACGAGAAGATGTTCATCCCCGACATCATCTGCTGGAAGATGACGGCGACCGGCAGGCCTTCGTAGAGGATCGTGCAGATGGCCGACAGGCCGATCGCGAAGGCGACGGGGACGCCGAGGACGAGGAAGCCGAAGAAGGTGGCGCCGAGGATGATCAGTTCCATGAGGGGACGACCTCTTCGCCGCGCAGAAGCGCTATGATGTGCTCGATTGAAAAGGAGACGATCAGGACGCCGGAAGCGATCAGCGGCACGTAGCGGATCACCTCGGGCAGGCCGAGATTGGGGATTTTCACGGTTCCGACCGAGGCCCCGAGGATCCAGCCGTTGTAGGCCATCGCAACCCCGAACACGGCGACCAGAACGTGGATCACGATCTCGATCTTCTCGCGTACATGATCCGGCAGCATGACCAGCAGACTGTCCATGCCGATGTGTCCGGCATCGCGCACGCCGACGGCGGCACCGATCAGCGTGACGTAGAGGATCAGGACCAGCGCGAGGTTTTCCGTCCAGGTCGGGCTGGAGTTGAGCACGTAACGTCCGAACACCTGGTAGAACACGATGGTGACGATGACGAGCAGACCGGTCACGGACAGATACATGCCCCAGCGAGCGATGGGAGCATTGATCCGCGTCAGCAGGCCGGTGGACGGACGTGCCGGTACCTCCTGCTCGTGGCTTGCAACATGCGGGTCTGTCATCGGCGTCTCCTTGCGAGGGTCCGGCGTCGCCTCGCGGCGACACCGGACGCGGCGCGATGGTCTTACTTCGTGTCCTGGATACGCTTGACGAGGCTCTGCAGCTTCTCGTCGCCGGCGAATTTCTGGTACACCGGCTTCATCGCATCGACGAACTCCTGCTTGTTGGCGATCGTGATGACCTGAACGCCGGCCGCCTCGACGGTCTTGCGGGAGGCCTGCTCACGCTCGTCCCAGAGCTTGCGCATGACGGGCACCGATTCCTTGGCCGCCTTGCGGACCATCGCCTGGTCCTCCTTGCTCAGCGTGTCCCAGACCTTTTTGGACATCACGAGGACTTCGGGCGCCAGGGAGTGTTCGGTGACGTTGTAGAACTTGGCCGCCTCGAAATGGCGCGAGGATTCATAAGAAGGCCAGTTGTTCTCGGCAGCGTCCACGAGGCCGGTCTTGAGCGCGGTGTAGACCTCGCCATACGGCATCGGCGTCGGGTTGGCGCCGAGGCTCTGGATCATGCCGACCCAGAGGTCGGATTGCTGGACGCGGATCTTGAGGCCCTTGAGGTCGGCGAGCGACTTGACCGGTGCCTTGACGGTGTAGATCGACCGGGCGCCGCTGTCGTAATAGGCAAGGCCGACCAGGCCGGCGGGCTCCATGGCCGCCAGGATCTCGTCGCCGATCGGCCCGTCAAGGACGGTACGCATGTGCTGCGTGTCGCGGAAGACGAAGGGCAGACACAGCGCGATGGTCTCGGGCACGAAATTGTTGAGCGGCGATGCGTTGATCCGCATCATGTCGAGCGCGCCGATCTTGAGCTGCTCGATGGTGTCCTTCTCGGAGCCCAGGGCGCCATTCGGGAACACCTTCACGCCAAGCTTGCCGCCGCTCGCGGTGGCGAGCTGCTTGCCCATGAACTTGACGGCTTCGACCGTCGGATAATCGGCGGGGTGGATGTCGGCGGAGCGGAGATCGCGTGCGGTCGCGAAGGGCGCTGAGAGCGCGAGCGTGGCGGCTGCGATGATACCGATCAGTGTCTTCATCTGGGCTTTCCTCCTGAGTTGATTATGTCGTCGTTGGGCAGGTGCTGCCGGCCGCCTTGGGTCGCTCCACTTCAGGTGTGAAGTCAAGCGTCACAACCGCACCACCTTGGTAGGATTGCGCGGCCGAGTCGAGCGGATTTGGCTGATTGATGAGAGCGCGCGGGTCGATGCGGTGCCGGGACGGCAAGTGCCGGTCCCCTGCAATCCCGCCTCGCCGTCGGCCGGTGCCGGACGCGAGATAACGATGCTCGTCGTACCCATGGTCGTTCCTCATTCATTCGGGCTCGACCGCTATTGGTTGCGGCTTGGAGGTTTGGGCGAGACGGTCCGCCTTACCCCCGGTGCGATGCGCGCTCCATCAGCGCGATTTCGCCAGTGTCGTCCGTAGGGCGGGCGGCATTTTGTGTCCAAGCCAAATCCGGCATCGATCAATGCTGGAGTTGCATCGATCGATCAGGCGAAACTTCCGGCGGCAAGCAGCGGACAGCACCGATTTTCCGAAGGCATCCGCACCGGCGCGTGACTTGACCTCGCAGGTCGGGCCCCCTCAAGATGCGCCGAAACAGAACGGACCATCGCGAGGACATGCCCATGCCGCGGAAGCTGATCGATATTTCCGTGCCGCTCCGAAACGACGTGACCGCCGATCCGCCGGGTAATCACCCGACGATCCAGTATATCGATCACCAGCAGGGCCTGCCGCGGATGCTGCAGTTTTTCGACGGCCTCAAGGCGCAGGATTTGCCGGACGGACAGGGCTGGGCAGTCGAGCAAGTCTCGCTGTCGACCCATAACGGCACGCATCTGGACGCGCCCTGGCACTTCCATCCGACCATGAACCGCGGCGAGCGGTCATGGACCATCGATGAGGTGCCGCTGGAATGGTGCTTTCAACCCGGCGTGAAGCTCGACTTCCGGCACCTGCCTGATGGCTACGTGGTGACGGCCGCCGATGTCGAAAAGGAACTCAAGCGCATCGGGCATGCGCTGTCTCCGCTCGAGATCGTCGTCGTCAACACCAGCGCCGGCGCGAAATTCGGCCAGGCCGATTACGTCAACTCCGGCTGCGGCATGGGTTATGACGCCACCATGTACCTGCTCGAACGCGGCGTGCGGCTGACCGGCACCGACGGCTGGAGCTGGGACGCGCCGTTCGTCTACACCGCGCGGAAATATGCGGAAACAAAAGACGCCGGCCTGATCTGGGAAGGCCACAAGGCAGGACGGCACATCGGCTATTGCCATCTCGAGAAGCTGCACAATCTCGACAAGCTGCCCTCGACCGGATTCACGGTCTCATGCTTCCCGGTGAAGATCGAGCGCGCCTCCGCGGGCTGGACCCGCGCGGTCGCCATCATCGAAAATTAGACCGGGGTCGTCATTCGCCGTCGAGGCCGCTCTCGGCGAGTTCGCGCAGCGCGTCGATATCGAGCACGACGATGGCGCCGTGCTCGAGCCGAACCCAGTTGCGTCCGGCCCAGGCGCGCAATTGCTTGTTGATGCTCTCGCGCGTCATCCCCACCATCTCGCTGATCTCCTGCTGCGTGATCGCGAGTGTGCCGCTGCCGGAGTCGAACTTGCGTTCTTCGGTCAGCCCGAGCAGCGCGCTTGCGAGCCGACCGGGGAGATTCTGCAGGATCACCTGTTCGACCTGCTGGCTGGTCCAGCGCAGGCGCGCGCAGAGCAGTTCGATGAATTTCATCGCCAGCGCCGGCTGGCTCTTGACGAACGGAAGGAAGTCCCGGCGGTCGATGATGTAGAGCTCGCAATTGGTGTTGGCGGTCGCGTCCGCCGAACGCGGCGCACCGTCGAGAACCGCGATCTCGCCAAAGATTTCTCCGGGACCGATCAGATTGAGAATGGCATTCCGGCCATCCGGCGACGAAGAGGAAATCTTGACTGTCCCGGCGATGACCGCGAACAGATTGTTGCCCGGGATCGCCCTTGGCGGCGATCGTCGCACCGCGCTTCACCATGGTGTGCTTGGCATAGCGGCAAAGCTGGTCGAGCGCGTCCGGCTCCAGATCCGCGAAGATCGGGTGCTTGCGCAGGACCGATAATTTATTGCCCGCCGATTGTCGGGGGTCGCCGGTCTTGTCCTGAGGCACGCCGCGGGGCTCCTAAGACTGCGAGGCACTGAAGTTCCTGCGTAGTCAACGTTATCAGGCTTTTCAACCGGAAAGCATGCGCACGTTTTGAGCCAAATACGGCGAAAATGCCGCGGGGGGACGCAAAGGCAGCATCCGAAGGATGAGCCATGGCGCCCCGGTCGATGCAGAGTTGCGGGTATGCACGTCGCATTGCGTTGAGGCGCTGCCGAACAGCCACGAGCTGTCCAAGGAAGCCTCCACCGTAGGTGCGAGAAAACGCGATTGTGATCTCAGGAGCTTCTGCGCCTGACGTCCGAATCGAGGTGCCTGGTCTGCCGGTCCGCCCAAGCCAGAGCCCCGGCGAATGCAACAAAGATCGCCACGACGATAACCGTCACCAGCAGCGCGTCAGTCGGCATGATGCCCTCCCCGATTTGTTTTGGGGATTATTGGCCGCACGCGGCCGACGTCATTGATCGGGATCAAAAATGGGAGGGGGCAGGACCAGGCTTCAGGCCGCGGCCAAGGCCTCGACCTTCGCCGGATCGAGCAGGCTGACGCCGCCATGAATGATCTCGATCACCCCGTGGCGCTCCAGCTTGGTGAAGGTGCGGCTGACGGTTTCGATGGTGAGGCCGAGATAGTCGGCGATGTCCTGCCGGCTCATCGGCAGCGGAACCGTGTCGGATGAGCCCTTGAGCGAAACCAGCCGCTCGCGCCAGCCGAGCAGGAACGTCGCGACCTTCTCGTCCGCCGAGCGGCGCCCGAGCAGGACCATATGGTCACGCGCCTGGCTCAACTCGCGAATCGCCAGCTCGTTGATTCGCCTGAGCAGATGCGGCCGGTCCTCGATGAAACGGCCAAAGGGCGCCTTTGCGAACTGGCACACGGTGACGGTGCCGATCGCGTCGGCTGAGAAATTGTGGCGGCCGGAAATATTCATCCCCAGGAAATCGCCCGGCAATGCGAAACCCACGATCTGCCGCCGTCCATCGGGCAGCAGCTTGTAGAGCCGCATGACGCCTTCGAGGAGGTTGTAGAACGAGGTCGTGATGTCCTCCTCGGAGAACACGGTCTCGCCCCCGTCGAAATGGACGCGGCGGCCCAGATGCTCGAATTCCCTGAGTTCGGCCGGGTCCAGCGACGCACACACCGCGAAGTCGCGGACCGCACAATCGCTACAGAAATGCCCGCCCGGCTCGATCGTCACCACGGAAGCCTTCATCCACCGCTCCAAGCGCCGGCTGCCCCGCATCGGGCCTGGTCCACCGCGCTGGCTGCATTTTACTGCACTGCGCCAAACCCAATTGACCCAGATCAATTTTGGCGGACATCCCCGCCTTATTCTCATTCCAGAGTTCGAGGGGATCGCTTTCCATGCTGCAAACCGCGCTGCGCCACGGCCTGATTGGGCTGCTCCTGATCACGCCTGCGCTGGCGGCCCCGACCGCCGAACAGCGCGGCAAGGCCTTTGCGCGGGCCAATTGCGCCCGATGCCATGCGATCGACCGGGTCTCGAAGAGCCCACTCGGGATCGCGCCGCCGCTGCGCACGCTGCACCAGCGTTATCCGATCGAGGCCCTCCAGGAGGCGCTGGCCGAAGGCATCTCGACCGGCCATCCCGACATGCCCGCCTTCGAGCTCACCCCTGGCGAGATCCACGACCTGCTGTCCTACCTGAAGACGCTGGAATAGCGGCCTCAGACCGCCTGCACCGTCCAGCCGATCAGCTCCTTCGCAATGCGGGCAAAGGCTGCGTCGAACGCCGCGACTGCGGCAGCCGGTTCGACCTTGTCGAGCTTCTCGCTGGTTTCGACGAGGCGGGACGCAACCACCTTGCCGTTCTTGTCGACGATCCGCGCCGACAGGCCGATCTCGACCCGCGTCTCGCCCTCGGTGGCGATCCGGAAGCGCCTGATGTCGATCAGGAGCTGGTAGTCCGCCTGGCCGAGATCGATCGTGCGCAAGGGCGCGTGGGCGATGTCGTAATTCTCAAAACTGTCGATCAGGCGCGCCTGCACCAGCTTGGGGATGCTGTCGGCCCAGAGGAATTCGGCAAAACCCGGATTATCACCAACGGGCGAAAACAGCATGCGCTGGGTCTGGAGCATCGCAACCGCAGTCGGCTCGGGAATCGCCAAGGACGCCGAGAGCGTCTTGCCGGCCGGCCCGAGGTTCTGAGGCGTGCGCAGGTCATAGGTGATTTTCTGCGCGGGCGTACCGCCCCCGGTCATCTTCTCGAGGCCCGCCAAAATGCCGTCGATCTTGCCGGTGTTGCGCGCGAGCCCGTCGGAGAACGTCTTCAGATTCGCCATGGTGTCCTTCAGCGGACCGGAATTATCCTCCAGCACGCTATCGACCCGCCGCAGCGCATCGCGCGCCGCCTGCGTCATGCTCTGGCCTGCACCGGCCTCGGCGATCAAGGTCAGCGGCTCGCGAGATTTGGCGACGATTATGCCGCCCTCCAGCGTCACCACGGGCACGCCGGTCAGCCCCTGGAAATCGAGCCCGACCTTGGTATCGGTGCGCACCGGGGTGGTGGCGGCAACCGAGATCGTCGCATTGACGAAGCGCGGATTGTCCGGCGCAAGGCCAAGCTGCGTGACCTCACCGACCCGGATGCCGTTGAACAGGACGCCGGCGCCCACCAGCAGGCCCGGCACGGGTCCCTGGAATTGCACGCGGTAATTCGTGCGCGGCCCGATGCCGCCGGTGTTGTTGAGCCAATAGACGAAGCCGAACACCGCAACAATGGCGGCCAGCACGAAGCTGCCGATCAGCACGTAGGGAGCGCGGGTTTCCATGTCTCATCTCATTTCGTGTTGCAGCATCTGCGAGCGCTTGCCGTGGAAATAGGCGCGCACCCAGGGATGCTCGGATTGCAGCAGTTCGCGCATCGGGCCAATCGCGACGATCTTGCCGTCGGCAAGCGCAGCGACGCGGTCGCAGACCGTGGTCAGGCTCGCCAGATCATGGGTGACCATGAAGACGGTGAGCCCCAGGGTTTTTTGCAGCGTCCCGATCAGGGCGTCGAAATCGCCAGCGGCGATCGGATCGAGGCCGGAGGTCGGCTCGTCCAGGAACAGGATCGGCGGATCGAGCGCGAGTGCGCGGGCCAGTGCCACGCGCTTGGTCATGCCGCCGGACAGCTCGGCCGGATATTTGTCGGCATCCTGCGCTCGCAGCCCCACCATCTCTAGCTTGGCGATCGCGATCTCGTCCATCAGTTCCTGCGACAGCACGAGATTTTCGCGCAGCGGAAACTGGACGTTCTGCCGGACCGTCAGCGAGGAGAACAGCGCCCCCTGCTGGAACAGGATGCCCCATGTCGTGGCGGCGCCATCCTTGCGGCCGCCGATCGGCTGGCCCATCACTTCGATTGTGCCGCCCTGGCGCGGGATGAGGCCGATGATGGTGCGCATCAAGACCGATTTGCCACCACCGGACGCACCGACGAGCCCAAGGATCTCGCCCCTGCGGACGTCGAGCGACAGTTGATTGAGCACGGTCTGACGGCCGAAACCAACCACGAGGTCGCGGACGCGGATCGCGAACTCCTCTTGCGTCACCTCCATCGTCACATTCCAATCGAGGCGAAGAAGATCGCGAACAGGCCGTCGAGCACGATCACCAGGAAGATCGATTTCACCACCGACGTCGTGGTCTGCCGTCCGAGCGACTCGGCGCTGCCCTTCACGCGCAAGCCCTCGCTGCAGGCGACGATCCCGATCACTAGCGCCATGAACGGCGCCTTCAGGATGCCCACCTCGAAATGGGTGACGGAGATGGCCTCATGCAGCCGCGCGATGTAGATCGCCGGTCCCATGTCGCCGTAGAATTGCGCGACCAGACCGCCGCCGTAGAGCGCGGCGACCGATCCGATGAAGGCCAGGATCGGCAGCGCGATGACGAGAGCCGCAACGCGCGGCAGGATCAGGACATGGACGGGATCGAGGCCCATGGTCGAGAGCGCGTCGATCTCCTCGCGCATCTTCATCGAACCAAGCTCGGCGGTGTAGGCGCTGCCCGAACGTCCCGCGACCATGATGGCGACGATCAGTACGCCGAGCTCGCGCAGGACCAGGATGCCGACCATGTCGACGGTGTAGGATTCAGCGCCGAACCGGCGGAAATGGAAGAAGCCCTGCTGGGCGATGATGGCCCCGATCAGGAAGGTGATCAGCACGACGATGGGGATCGCCTGCCAGCCGATGCGGTAGAGCTGGTAGACCAGCGATGTCAGCCGCAGCGAGCGCGGCCGGCGCAGCACGCCGACCACGGCCATGAACAATGCGCCGAGCATTTGAAGAAAAATCGTGATGTCTTCGCGCGCACCGACCGTGGATTTGCCGAGATCGCCAAGCCTGAGCAGCACCGGATTTGGCGCGGCCGCAGGCGGCGGCGTGTGGCGATTGACCTGGCGGACCTCGTCCATCAGGCCACTGAAATGGTCGGCGACACCGATGAATTCGGCCGATCTGCCTGACGACGCGGCCCTGCGCGACAGCTTCTCCAGGACCCAGGCGCCGAGCGTGTCCAGGGCGCTGACGCCCGACATGTCGAGCGTCACGGCTCTGGACCGATCGACATCCGCCCCGACCGATCGGGACAGCGTTTCAAGCATCGTCACGTTCGCTGCGGTCCAGGGCCCTTCCGGGCGCAATTTCAGCGCATCGCCAGAGGGCGTCGCCAGCAACAGCGGTTCGGAGTTCACGCTTCCACCTCATCGGGACAATTGGTCCCCATTCAGCCGCCACTTCTAGGCCAGCATGTGGCGGCCGGTTTGACCTGCCTCAACACCGCCGCCGCGCGCCTCCCTTGACGCAAATCAAGCGCGGCCGCGTCGGCGGGCCTAGGTTCGCCCCATTCAATGGAGGCATCATATCCATGTTCGACAGCGACAGAATGAGCGAAGAACTGCGAACGTTGAAGGTCGACGTCACGCGCCTGCTGAGCACGGCCGGCGAGGAGATGTTCGAGAGCTCGAAAGACCGGGCCGAGGCTCTGGCCGACCAGATCAAGGCCGCGCTGGCCGAGCTCGGCGAGACCGTCAGCGAGGAGCAGGAGGAGCTTCAGGGCCTCATTGCAGATCGCCCGATCACGTCCCTCGCCTCGGCCTTTGCGCTCGGCGTGGTCGTCGGCTTCATGCTGAGGAGACACTAGGTGAATACGGAGAATGTCGTCAAACATCTGCGCGCGCTGTGGCGCACCGACAGGATCATCGCCGAGATCAGGCTGCGCCATCTGTTGACGGGCCTCGGCCTGCGTGCCTTTGCAGCACTCATCGCGGCATTCGGGCTTCTGATGCTGGAGCTGTCGGCCTATTTCGCACTGGTGCAGATCTGGAGTGCCATCGCGGCCGCCGCCATCCTCGGTGCCGTCAATTTCGCGATCGCAGCGGTTCTCTTCGTCATTGGCGGCCGGTCGCCCTCCGGCCGCGACATCGAGCTCGCCAATGAGATTCACGGCGCCTCCATCGAGGCCCTGCAGATCGAGGCACGCGCGCTCCAGGCCCAGGTGTCGGGGGCGGTGCATCATCCGCTGAGCACGATCGTGCCGGTGCTGGTGCCGCTGATCGCAATCATCGTGAAGAGCCTGCGGAAGTCGGCCAAGGAGAGCGCCGCGGCAACGTCGGCCGAGGCGCGCTCCTAGCCCGCACGCTCAGAGCTTGAGCCTGACGTCGCAGATGTCGGGCTCGGTCGGGTCCGGCTTGACCTCGAAGCCGAGCTGCCTGCACATATCGAGCATCACGGTGTTCTCTTTGAGCACGTCGCCCGATATGACCTTCAGGCCTTCCGATCTCGCATAGTCGATGATCAACTGCATCAGGGCCCATCCAAGCCCCCTGCCCTTGAGATCCGACCGCAGCAGGATCGCATATTCGCCGCTCTCGTAGATCGAATCCGAATGGAGCCTGACGACGCCGACCATCTCGCCGGTGGCCTGTTCGAATGCGATGAACGCCATGGCCCGCGCATAGTCGAGCTGGGTCAGGCGCGCGATGAATTCGTGGGTGAACTCCTTCATCGGTGCAAAGAATCGCAGACGAAGATCGTGAGGCGTCACGTGACGCAGGAATTCGTGGATGGTCGGCTCGTCCTCGGGGCGCAAGGGCCGCACCAGGATGCGCCAGTCGTCCTTGAGCTTGAGGCGCCGCTCCCATTGAGAGGGATAGGCGCGAACGGCAAAATTGGCCGGGCCGGAGCCGGCGAATTTCCGCTGCGGCGGCCCCACCGCGACCCGGGCATCGACGGCGGTCACACCGGTTTCGTCCGCGAGCAGCGGGTTGATATCGAATTCGCGGATTTCGGGAATGTCGGCGGCCATCTGCGCCAGCTTGACCAGCACCATGGCGACGGCATCGGGCTTCACCGCCGGAACGTCCCGGTAGGCGCGCAGCAGCCGTGACACCCGCGTGCGGTCGATCAGGTCCCGGGCGAGCTGCAGGTCGAGCGGCGGCAGCGCAAGGGCCTTGTCATTGATGATCTCGACCGCGGTCCCGCCGCGACCGAAAACGACGACCGTGCCGAAGGTCGGATCGTCGGCAAGACCGAGGATCAACTCGCGCGCCTTTGCCTTGACTACCATCGCTTGCACGATGACGCCCTCGATGCGGGCTTCGGGGCGCAGCTTCCTCGCCCTGGCGAGAACGTCGGTGGCGGCGGCACGCACCGCATCCGGCGTCGTCAGGTTGAGCACGACGCCGCCGACGTCGGATTTGTGCACGATATCGCGCGACATGATCTTCAGGACGACGGTCCCGCCTCGTGCAAATATCTCTCCCGCGTGAGCAACCGCCTGCTCGACGTCGGATGCGGCGTAAGTCGGCACCATCGCGATGTCATAGGCTTCGAGCAGGTGCTTGATCTCGACGGGCTCGAGCCATTTGCGGCCGTCGGCAATGGCTGCGGCGACGATCTGCTTGGCGCCGCGCGCGTCGGGCACGAACGTGTCGGGCATCGCGGGAGGAACCTGGCTCAGCTCCTCGACCACTTCGCGGTGCCGGACCAGATGCATGAAGCCGCGCACCGCATCGTCCTCGGTCGGATAATTCGGAATACCAGCGTCAGAGAGCGCCTGGATGATGTTCTGATCCGCCCCGACCCAGGCGGCCAGCACAGGCTTGGCCCATCGGCCCTGCTTCTTGCGATATTTTCCAGCCAGCTCCGTCACGGTCACGGCGATATCGGCGGCCGAGGCGATCGCGGTCTGCACGTTGAGCACGAGGACCGCATCGTTGTCGGGGTCGTCGAGCAACACCTGCAACGCCGCGGCATAGCGTGCTGCATCGGCATCGCCGACGATGTCGACCGGATTTGCGCCCGACCAGGTCGGCGGCAGCACGGCATCGAGCTTCTTGCGCGCATCCGCCGAGATCGACGCCGGAACTCCGCCAAGCTCGACCAATCGGTCGATGGCGAGAACACCGATACCGCCGCCATTGGTGAGAATGGCGAGGCGCTTTCCGGCCGGCGATTCGACGCGGCCGAGCGTCTCGGCACAGTCGAACAGCTCGCGCAGATCGGAAACCCGCAGAATGCCCGCGCGGCGGAACGCCGCGTCATAGACGGCGTCGGCGCCCGCGAGCGCGCCGGTATGGGTTGCGGCCGCTTTCGCGCCTTGCGCCATGCGGCCGGATTTCACCACGACGACCGGCTTGACGCGTGCCGCGGCACGGGCCGCCGACATGAATTTGCGCGCGTCCTTGATGGCCTCGATATAAAGCAGGATCGCGCGGGTCTTGTGATCCATCGCGAAATAATCGAGCAGGTCGGCGATATCGACGTCGATCTGATCGCCGATCGTGACGATGCCGGAGAAGCCGACGCCGCGCTGAGCAGCCCAATCCACCATGCCGGCGGCGATCGCGCCGGATTGCGAGATCAGGGCAAGATTTCCCGCCCCGGGCATATGCGCGGCAAAACTGGCATTGAGGCTCACGCCGGGCATCATGATGCCCAGGCAGTTCGGCCCGATCAGCCGCATCCCGTATTTGCGGGCCGCGGCAACGGCCTCCTCCTGGAGCGATCCCGGCCCGTGGCCGAGCCCTGCCGAAACGATCAGCGCCCCCGCCGAGCCGCGACGCCCAGCCTGATCAATGATGCCGGGAACCTCCCCCGCCGGCGCGGTGATGACCACGAGCTCGGGTACGAAGTCCAGCCTGTCCAGGCTCTTCATCGCAGCGATCCCGGCGATCTCGGCATGGCGTGGATTGACCAGGCCGAACTTTCCCTGGAATCCGGCGTTGCGAATGTTCTCCAGAACGGCGCGTCCCACGGATAACGGACGGGAGCTCGCCCCGACGAGGGCGACCGAATGCGGCGACAGCAGGTTCTTTAAGCGATAGGTGGACATGACAACAAATGCGCCCGGTCGACGGCGGTTCCGCTGGTTGGAAGAATGAGGCCGGTAGATTTGCGACGAGCCTAGTGGGAGATCATAACCCAGCACGGTGGCTGGCCAATGACGGTCTTTGTCACACCGCCCCATACGATCTCGTTCAGGCGCGAATGACGGTAGGCGCCCATGACGATAGCATCGATGGCATTGGAATTCGCCCAGCTTCCCAGCACCTTGCCGATCGAGCTGCCGCTGCCCTTCGTGGTTTCGAACGAGGCAAGGACACCGTGTTCCCTCAGATGGCTGACGAGGGCGGCTCCGGATTGCTCGATCGCGTCGGTCTTGTCGTCCGCCACCGTCAGCACGCGGACCGACGCTGCAGCCTGAAGGATCGGCATCGCGTCGCCCACCGCCCGCGCCGCGCGCGCGGAGTGATCCCAGGCGATCATCACGTTCTCGAATTCGGGTCGCAGCGCGTCCACATGCTGTTCCGGGCAGAGCAGCAGCGGCCGGCCGGACTCGAACAGGAGCGTCTCGACGATGTGCTCGGTGCGGCTGTCATGCGGCTTCACAGGGAGCAGCGTGAGATCGCTGAAGCGCGCATGCTCGGCCAGCATCGATGCGATCTGGTCTTCCGGCAGCTTGGCCGATCGGCTTTGCCCCCGGATGTTCGCGCGAGAGACCGCACTCGTGAATGCGTTCAGGAAGAGCTGCATATCCCCCGCCGCGGCGTCGGTCGCGACGGAGGCCGCATCGTCGGGGCGTATCACCTGAGGACGCACGAAGACCTCGTCTTCGAGTGCAAGCGCGCTGATCCTGGCGCCGAGATCGGCAGCGACTGCCACGCATTTCTCGATCGCGGCAAGAGCCGGCCCGCGGGGCTGGCCGACAAGCGGCAGAAAGACGTCCTTGATGGGCATCGGAATTCTCCTTGGCCGACAGAATAGGATGGCTGGCGCGGAGACCCTTGATCCTCATCAAGCCTCGGGCAGGCTGCGCAGGGCGCGAGACGGGCATTGACCGAGGTCAAGGACTGGCCGCGCGCGTATTCTAAGGGTTAACCTGGTCGGCGGCTGCACCGCCTCCAACACATCTGGAAATGCCCGCACGGATGACAGACGATTCCGCGACCCAAGACCGGATCTTTGCGGCGCTTACCGATTCCGTCAGCCATCCGGACGTGAAGCGGATCGACACGCATGCCGCCACGGTCTTGCTCGACGGGACGCGCGCACTGAAGATCAAGCGGGCCGTGCGGTTTCCATTCCTCGATTATTCGACACTGGCGAAGCGCAAGGCGGCCTGCGACGAGGAGATCAGGATCAACCGGCCGCTCGCCCCGCAGATCTATCATCGTGTCGTAGCGATCACGGAGGAAGCGGATGGATCGCTGAAGGTCGATGGAAGCGGCCGGCCCGTCGAGTATGCGGTCGACATGTCGCGCTTCGACGAAAGCCGGACGCTGGATCATCTGGCGAAGACAGGCCCGCTGGATGCGAACCTTGCCTCGGCCGCGGCCGACGCCATCGTGGCCTCGCATGCGACAGCATCTCGCGCCGACGGCAAGGCATGGGTTTCCTCCATCCCCGGCCTCATCGACAAGAACAGTGACGGCCTGCGAAAAGGCCACGATCTCGAGGCTGAAGATATCGAACGGCTCGCGGAAGCCTCGCACGCGGCGTTCCTGCGCCTGCGGCCGCTGCTCGAACAGCGCGGCCGACAGGGGTTCGTGCGCCGCTGCCACGGTGACCTGCATCTTGCGAATATCGTGTCGATCGACGAGAAGCCGGTCCTGTTCGACGCCATCGAGTTCGATGCGCAAATCGCAACCGTCGACGTGCTCTACGATCTCGCCTTCACGCTCATGGACCTGCTGCGGCACGATCAACCGGTCGCAGCCAATATCGTCCTGAACCAGTATCTCGAAGCGACGCCGCCGGAAAATCTCGATGCGCTCTCGGCCCTGCCGCTGTTCATGTCCATTCGCGCTGCGATCCGCGCCCAGGTGGCGCTGGCGCGGCCGGGGACCGATCGAACCGGTATTGTTCGCGAGGCGCGCCGCTATTTCGATCTTGCCGTGGCACTGATGCACCCTCCCGCGCCCCGCCTGATCGCGGTCGGCGGATTGTCGGGCACCGGCAAGTCCGTCCTCGCCCGCGCGCTGGCGCCCCACGTCGCGCCGCAGCCGGGAGCAGTCGTGCTGCGCAGCGACGTCATCCGCAAGCAGCTGTTTCGGGTAGAGCACACCGACCGGCTGCCACCATCCACCTATCGGCCCGAGGTGACGGCCCGCGTCTACGATACGCTAATACAGCGCGCCCGGCAGGTGCTGGCGCAAGGCCATTCCGCCATCGTCGACGCCGTCTTTGCACGCGAGCCTGAACGGGACGAACTGGCCGCGCTGGCCAGGGCCTGCGGCGTGCCGCTCAACGGATTATTCCTGGTCGCCGACCTCGCGACCCGCCAGGCGCGAATCGGCGGCCGCCGCGGCGATGCATCCGACGCCACACAAGAGGTTGCCGCGCTGCAAGAGCACTATAATATCGGCGATATCGGTTGGGCGAGCATCGATGCATCCGGGACACAAGAGCAGACGCTCCAGCGCTGCCGGGACGCGATCGCAGCGGGTAGTTAAGGCGATTTGATTGGCGCGGGCAAGGATGGCGCGACCCACCAAGAATTCGACCGCGCGCGCCAAGCCTGTGGCGCGGCGTAATGTCCTGCCCGGCCGCCTCAGCCCCGGCATGGCCTGCGACACAGCATTCCGGATCATCGCCCGCCGCCACCTCGATGCCGTCCTCGCGCAGCACGACGGCACCCGCCGCGGCGACCCGGAGGCGCTGCACCAGATCCGGATCGCATTGACGCATCTGCGCACCGCAATCCGCTTCTTCTCGCCCATGGTCGATGACGGGCTACGCCCACAAGTCTGGACCGAGCTGAAATGGCTCAACAGCCAGCTCGGCATGGTCCGCGACCTCGACGTGGCGATCGACCGGGTCATCGCCGAGAGCGGCGGCGAGCTCGACGTGATAGCCGAGCTCCAGCATTGGGACGAGAAGCGCGCCGAGAGCCATCGCCTGCTGTCGCGTGCGCTGCAATCTGCGCGGTACCGCCGGCTGGTCGAGCAGACCTCGGCCTGGATCGAGAGCGGCCCATGGTCAACCCGGCGCAGCAAGGAGGCCATCAGGCTGCGCCGCCGCCCGCTCGCCGACCATGCCACGGCGCAGCTTACGGAGTGGGAAACGACGCTGCTCAAGAAGGCACGCAAGCTCCACAAGCTCGACGTCGAAAAGCGTCACAAGCTGCGGCTGCTCAACAAGCGGATGACCTATTCGGTCGAGTCGCTCGAGGACCTGTTCGCCGACGAATCCTTGACGAAGCAGAAGTCGATCCTCAAGCAATTGCGCAAGGCGCAAAAATCGCTCGGCCAATTGAACGACGATGCGCGCGGGCAGGCCCTGGCGGCCTCATTGAATGACGCCGCCCCCGAGGCAGGCATTCGCTTCCTCGACCGCAAGCGGGAAAAGAAGCTGCTCCGAACCGCCTCGAAAGCCTATCGGAAGCTGGACAAGGCCAAGCCGTTCCGCTCCTCCGATCTCGCGCCGAATGCGGCGCCCGAGGACTAAAGCATGATCCGGACCCGAAGGGCCGCGTTAGCGCAAACTGCGCAGCGGTTTTCCGAAAAGATCCGCTCAAAAAACAGCCTAAAGCGCGACGACGATTCATCCAAATCTCATCGCGCTTTAGGTGTGGACGTAGTCTCCCGGCGCGTCGGGCAGATCGCTCCCGATCTGAGGCGGTTCGCAAGGCACGCCTGAGCGCGCCGCCAGCCATCCGGCCCATTCCGGCCACCATGATCCCTCGACATGCGGCGCCAGCTTCAGCCATTCGTCCGGGCCGACATAGGGCGCATCCGCTGCCTTGGTCATGACCTGATAGCTGTGCCCAGGCTCGTCCGGGGGTGCGACGACGCCGGCATTGTGTCCGCCGCTGGTCAACAGGAAGGTCACGTCGGCATCGGCCTGATAGTGAATCTTGTAGACGGATCGCCACGGCGCGACGTGGTCTGCGAGCGTGCCGACCACGAACATCGGCGCATGGATGTCGGACAGCGAGATCGCCTTGTCCTCGACGCGATAGCGGCCCTCGGCCAGATCATTATCGAGGAACAGTTTGCGCAAATACTCCGAATGCATGCGATAGGGCAGCCGCGTGGCGTCGGCATTCCAGGCCATCAGGTCGTTCGGCGCCGCCGCTTCTCCCATCAGGTAATCGCGCGACAGTCGCGACCAGATCAGATCGTTGGAGCGCAGGAGCGCGAACGCACCGGCCATCTGCGAGGTGTCGAGATAGCCGCGCTGCCACATCACGTCTTCGAGGAAGGCGACCTGGCTCTCGTTGATGAAAAGCGTCAATTCGCCAGCCTCGGTGAAGTCGGTCTGGGCGGCCAGGAGCGTGATGGTGCCGAGACGATGATCGCCGCCGCGCGCCATGGCGGCCGCCGCGATCGACAGCAAGGTGCCGCCCAGGCAATAGCCGAGCGCATGGATCTTCCGGCCGGGCACGATGCTCCCGATCGTGTCCAATGCCGCCATCACGCCGCGTTTGCGATAATCGTCGAAGGCAACATCCCGGTCCTTCGCATCCGGATTGCGCCAGGAGATCGCGAACACGGTGAAGCCCTGATCGGTCAGGTATTTGACCAGCGAGTTCTGCGGCGACAGATCGAGGATGTAGTACTTCATGATCCAGGCGGGGACGATCAGGATCGGCTCTGGCCGCACCTGCGCGGTGGTCGGATGGTACTGGATCAGCTCAATCAGCTCATTGCGGTAGACGACCTTGCCGGGCGAAGCCGCGACCGCCTTGCCGACGACGAACTGCTCGTCGCCCGCAGGCTTCGAAACCGAAAGCATACGCATCAGGTCGCTGCACCAGTTCTGCCAGCCAAATACGAAATTCTCCCCGCCGCTCTGGAACGCCCGTTCCAGAACCTGCGGATTGGTGGTCGCGAAATTCGACGGCGCCATCATGTCGAGCATCTGACGGACCGCGAACTCGACGATGGCTTCATTGGCATGGGAGACGCCGCGCACGCCGGTCGTGGCATCGTGCCACCAGCGCTCCGTGAGCAGAAACGCCTGCGCCAACAGATTGAACGGCGCGACTTCCCACTGCGGATCCTTGAAGCGGCGGTCGCGCTTCTGTGGCTCGATCACCGACCACGGCTTTTGCGACGTCGCGTGCACGGCAGCTTCCAGCAATCTGCCGGTATCGCGAAGAACGTTGCGGGAAATGTCCATCTGGCGCTGCGGCGCCGCCGCAAGATGCGAGCTCCAGTCGAGCCAGGCGAGCGACAGGGCCACAGGTGAAATTCCGCCCGTGAAGCGGGCCAGCATCGCGTGGAACGCCCGGTCAACGGGATATGGTTCCGCAGGCCCGATATTGGCGGCAACCGGTTTCCCTGGAGACTTTTCGGGAATCGTCGCAGGGGCCTCCACGGCGGGATTGGCGGCGAGAGCCTGTGGCTCGTCGGCTCGTGGAAACATCTTCACGACGCTCATGGCTGAATGTTCCTGCAGGCTTACGTTCTATGTCGCCAGCAGGATACGGCCACGCTCCCGATGGGCGTTGAGCTGCATCAAATCCCGGCGGGAGATCACGATTTCGCAACCAGGACAAATCGGGTCTGGCGACTTGACTTGGGTCAAGCCGCATCCCGGCCACCGAGCTAGGTTTTTCGCATTGAAATTCGAAAGCCAGCGGAGTTCTCCATGCGCGCCCACCAGATCATGACCCGGTCGGTCATTTCGGTTACCCCCGACACCAGCATCGTCGAGGCGGCGAACATCATGCTGAAGCGGCACGTCAGCGGCCTCACCGTGGTTGACGAGACCGGAAAGCTGGTCGGCGTCGTCTCGGAGGGAGATTTCATCCGCCGCAGCGAGATCGGCACCGGGCGCAAGCGGGGACGCTGGTTGCGATTCATCCTCGGGCCGGGCCAGTCCGCCAGCGACTTCGTCCAGGAGCACGGCCGCAAGGTCGCGGAGGTGATGACCGCTTCGCCCATCACCATCACCGAGGACACCGCGCTGGCGGAAATCGTCGATCTCATGGAACGGAACAACGTGAAGCGCTTGCCGGTGGTCCGCGGCGACAAGGTCGTCGGGATCGTCTCCCGCGCCAACCTGCTCCAGGCGGTGGCAGGGCTCGCCCGCGAGGTGCCAGATCCGACCGCCGACGACGATCACATCCGCAGCCGCATCATCGACACCATGGAGAAGAACGACTGGTGCCCGTTCGGGCTGAACGTCATCGTCCGCGACGGTATCGTTCACCTCAGCGGCGTCATCACCGAAGAGCGCGCGCGGCAGGCCGCGGTCGTCGCAGCCGAGAATGTCGAAGGCGTGAAGAAGGTTCACGACCATCTCTGCTGGGTCGACACCATGTCAGGCGTCTATCTGAACTCGCCCGAGGACGATGATCTCGCCAAGGCGAGCTGAGACGAGCCGCGGACCAGGCCTGGCTTAGCGGGGAATGACGGCGGTGGCTTCGATCTCGACGCGCGCCGCCTTCTCGACCAGGCGGACGACCTGAACGAGCGCCATCGCCGGATAATGCGCACCGAAGATGGCGCGGTAGACCTTGCCGAGTTCCTTCAGGTTCGCCAGATACTCGTCCATATCGACGACGTACCAGGTCAGGCGCACGAGGTGCTCGGGCCGCGCGCCGGCTTCGGCCAAAATCGCGGCAATGTTGCTCAGGGTCTGGCGGACCTGCGGGACAAAGCCATCTGCGAGACGCTCTTCGACATCCCAGCCTATCACACCGCCGGTGACGACGATCCGCCCCTCGGCGGCCATGCCGTTGGCATAGCCTTTCGGCACCGGCCAGCCGGACGGCTGCAGCACCTTCACCGTCGAACTCGTGTCGCCCTCGGCTGCGGTCGGCAGCACCGCGAGCTGCGGGCCTTTCGGCGTCGTCACGGACAATTCTCTATCCCTCTCTCATTCCGCCGCGACGCCTGAGGACGTCGCTGCGGCCTGCGCCAGTTGCCGCAAGGCAAAGCGCTTCAATTTGCCGGTCTCGGTCTTCGGGAGCTGCGTCACGAACTCGATCGCACGCGGATATTTGTACGGCGCGATCTCGCGTTTGACGTGCTCCTGCAGTTCGACGGCGAGCTGAGCATCGGGCGTCACACCGGGCGCGGCGATGACATAGGCCTTCACGATCATCCCGCGCGCCTCGTCCGGTGCACCGACGACACCGCACTCGGCGACGGACGGATGCGTCAGCAGCGCCGCCTCGACGTCCGTGCCCGCGATATTGTAGCCCGCCGACACGATCATGTCGTCGGAGCGCGACTGGTACCAGAAATAGCCGTCGGCATCCATCATGTAGGTATCGCCGGTGATGTTCCAGCCATCCTGGACGTACTTTCGCTGCCGCTCATCGGCGAGATAGCGGCAGCCGGTCGGTCCGCGCACGGCGAGGCGTCCCATCGTGCCTGGTGGCACGTCGGCACCGGAATCATCGACGATCTTCGCCTCGTAGCCTGGCACCGGCTTGCCAGTCGCGCCCGGACGGATCTCGTCCTCGGTCGCGCTGATGAAGATGTGCAGCATCTCGGTCGAGCCGATGCCGTCCATCAGCTTGATGCCGGTCGCCTTGAGCCAGGCGTCGAATGTCGGCTTGGGCAACGTCTCGCCGGCGGAGACGCATTTTCGCAGCGAGGAGATGTCGCGACCGGGAAGCTTGCCGATCATAGCGCGGTATGCGGTCGGCGCAGTGAAGCAAACCGTGGTCTTGTACTGCTCGATCGCCGTCAGGATGTCGTCCGGTGTCGTCTTCTCGAGCACCACGAAGGAGGCGCCGATGTGCATCGGAAACAGCACGCCACCGAAGCCGAAGGTGAAGGCGAGCGGTGCCGAGCCGACGAAGCGATCCTTCTGCTCGGCCCGCAAGATGTTGCGCGCGTAGCCGTCACACACCGCCAGCATGTCGCGGTGGAAATGCATGGTGCCCTTGGGATCGCCGGTCGTGCCCGACGTGAAGGCAATCAGGCAGATGTCATCGGCGGCGGTATCGACTGCCCTGAACTCCGGGCTCGCATCGGCAATGAGCGCCTCGAGCGAGTCGGCAGCGCCATTGCCCCAGTAGACCACGTGCTTGAGACCGGGCGCAGCCAGCTTCGCCTTGTCCATCTCGTCGGAGAGCTTTCCGTCGCAGAGCGCGAGCGTGATCTCCGCCTTCTGGATCGGATAGGACAGCTCCTTGGCGCGCAGCAACGGCATCGTCGCCACGCAAATTCCGCCGGCCTTGATCACCGCCAGATAGGTCGCAACCATCATCGGGCTGTTGGCCGATCTGAGCAGCACACGACCGCCGGATACGAGGCCCAGCTTGCCGACCAGCACGTTGGCGATGCGGTTCACCAGCGCTTGCAGCTCGCGATAGGTGTAGCTGACGGCGGGGCTGATGACGCAGGGGGCATCGCCATGCCCCTCATCAACCCAGCGGTCGAGGAAATAGCTGACGCAGTTCAATCGCTGCGGATAATGCAGCTCCGGCCGCGTGAAGATGAACTCGGGCCAGAGTTCGCGTGGCGGCAGATGCTGCCGTGCGAATGTATCGACGTGGGCCGTCGCAGCGTCTCCGCCGTTCGCACCCGTCACCTGAACCTTGGCGGCGTTGGCCATCGCACGCTCCTTTGCGCATGGAAAGCACCCGGCAGCACTATCTGGAAAAACATTTTAGGCTTAAAATAATTCGACGCAATAGCGGATTTTGGGCGTCCCGTGCTTTTTCTTGTGGCGATGATGAATCGGCGGGACCGGCCCGACGGCAAGCTCAGGGACGGCGGCGTGCGGCCGATTTCTGCGCAGAGGCCTTGGTCTTGGCGAGGAGACGCATCAGCTCGCGCACATCCTTCGGCGTCAGGTCGCCGAAGAGATCGGCAATCCAGGTCTCATGCTCGGCGGCCATCCTGCGGAATTCGGCGCGGCCGAGCTTTGTGAGGCGGATCACCTGGACCCGGCGGTCGGTCTCCGAGGTGCGCCGGTCGAGATGTCCGGATTCCACGAGACGCTCGACCAGGCCGGTAACGTTGCCGTTGGACACCATCATGCGCTTGGAGACGTCGGACAACGTCATGCCGTCAGGCGCCTTGTCGAGCTGCGCCATCAGGTCGAAACGAGGCAACGTGACGTCGAAGCGCTGTCGTAGCCGACCGCGCACTTCCCCCTCGATCAGGGTCGTGCAGGTGAGCAGGCGCAACCACAGCCGAAGCTCTTCGGCATGGTCCTCTGGCGTCTCGACGGCCTTGGTCTCGGAATCGAGCATTTCGGTGCAATCACTCACGGGCGGCATTGGCGCCGGCACGGATTCCCCAACGTTTTGAGCTTCAAATAAATCGGCGCCGGCCGCAAGTCCAAAGCTGCAACAATCGACCGCACGTCAATTTCTTTAGGCTTCAAATAATTGGCGTGCCGCTTGCATGCGCACTCCCTCGCGGGATGGCGACGCCTTGAGCTTGCTTGCCGCGGCAGCCATCATCGGCATAAGCTTGGAATTGGAGTACGCGGCCTGCAACGCAGGCCGATCGTCACGAGGGACAGATCATGAAAACGCAATTGACCCTGACCGCGGCCGCCTTGCTGCTCGGCACCGCAATGAGCCCCGCCCTCGCCCAGGAGAAGATCAAGCTGGGCGTGATCGTGACCCTGTCGGGCCCCGCCGCCGCGCTTGGCCAGCAGGTCCGCGACGGCTTTGCGCTCGGGGTGAAGGATCTCGGCAGCAAGATGGGCGGCCGCGATGTCGAGGTCGTCGTAGTCGACGACGAACTCAAGCCGGACGCAGCGGTGACCAAGGTCAAGGGCCTGCTGGAGCGCGACAAGGTCGACTTCGTGGTCGGCCCGATCTTCTCCAACATCCTCCAGGCGATCCACCGGCCGGTGACGGAATCGAAAGTGTTCCTGATCAGCCCCAATGCAGGCCCCTCGACCTTTGCCGGCAAGGACTGCAATCCGTTCTTCTATGTGACGTCGTACCAGAACGACCAGGTCCACGAGATTCTCGGCAAGGTCGCGCAGGATCGCGGCTACAAGCGCATGTACCTGATGGTGCCGAACTATCAGGCCGGCAAGGATTCGGTGGCCGGCTTCAAGCTCGACTACAAGGGCGAGATCGTCGAGGAATCCTACATGCCGCTGAACACGCTCGACTTCCAGCCGGAGCTCTCTAAGATTTCCTCGCAGAAGCCTGATGCGCTGTTCACCTTCATGCCAGGTGGCCTCGGCGTCAATCTCGTCAAGCAGTACCGGCAGGCGGGCCTCGCCGACAGCATCCCGGTGCTCTCGGCCTTCACGGTGGATGAATCGACCCTGCCGGCGCAACAGGATGCGGCGGTCGGCATGTTCGGCGGCGCAAACTGGGCGCCCAATCTCGACAATCCCCAGAACAAGAAGTTCGTCGGCGCCTATGAGGCCGCCTACAACGTCGTGCCCGGCACCTACGCCTTCCAGGCCTATGACGCCGCGATGCTGATCGACAGCGCGATCAAGGGCGTGAAGGGCGACCTCTCGAACAAGGACGCCGTCGGAGCCGCGCTGAAGAAGGCCGAGTTCACCTCGCTACGCGGCGCTTTCAAGTTCAACACCAACGGCTATCCGATCCAGGATTTCTACCTGACCAAGGTCGCCAAGCGTCCGGACGGAAAATTCCAGACCGAGATCGTCCAGAAGGTTTTCGAGAATTACGGCGACCACTATGCCAAGGACTGCAAGGCGAACTAAGGTCGCGCGTCGCGTTAAGGGAGGACTCCAATGAGCAGCGAAATCACCGGCATCACGCGAGCCAATGAGGGGATCCAGGGCATTTCCTGGAATATCCTCGGCCAGACCTATGTGCCGAAGAGCAAGACCGAGCACAGCTTCTCCTGGCACGCGACCTTGCCCCCAGGCACGTTCGTGCCACCGCACATCCATCCCGATCAGGATGAGTATCTCTACATGCTGGAGGGCAAGCTCGATTTCGTGCTGGGCAATTCGGAGGCGCAGGCGACCGCCGGCGATCTGATCCGGCTCGGCATGGGCGTGCCGCACGGCATCTTCAACAAGTCGGAGCAGACCGCAAAGGTGCTGTTCTGGGTCTCGCCAACCAAAAAGCTGTTCGACCTGTTCTGGGGCCTTCACAACATGAAGGAGCAGAAGCCGGAGGACGTCGTGGCGATGGCCGCCGAGTTCAACATCCACTTCCTGCCGCCGCCTCCCGGCGCCGGCTAAAACTATTTAGGCGCGCACCGCCGCAAGTCCCGGGACTGCGGCGAAGCCGGCCTTGGTGGCGTAGCCACGCACGATCGCCTCGCGCTGGGAATAGCTCAAGACATTATCGACATTGTCGAAGCCGTCGGGCGCAAGCTGCTCGACGGCGTCGATGACGCCCTCGGGGCCGCCGCGCCGGTTAGAGCGGACGATCTCGGCCGTCATCGGCAGGCGCTTCTTCTCGTATTCCATCAACGCCTGGCGCGGATGCTCGGCGCGCACCAGTGCGTCGGCCAGGCAGCGCGCATCGAGGATCGCTTGCGAGGCGCCGTTCGAGCCGACCGGATACATGGGATGAGCAGCATCGCCGAGCAGCGTGACGCGTCCCGATGACCAATAGGGCAAGGGATCGCGGTCGCAGGTCGGATATTCGTAGAACTCCGGCGTGGCCGAGATCAGGCTCTTCACGTCGATATAGGGCACCGAGAAGCGCGCCACATGCGGCATCAGCTCCTCGCGCCGGCCCGGCCGCGACCAGTCCTCCCTGCGCGGCGGCGGCGCATTGCCCTCGCCGACCTTCACCAGCACCGCCCAATTGGTCAGACGGCTCGCAGGGCTCGATCCCTCCGCGATCGGATAGATCACCACCTTGGCATTGAGGCCACCGGCCACGATCATCGACTTGCCGGTGAGGAACAACGGCCAGTCGCGCGCGCCGCGCCACAGCATCAGGCCGTTCCAGCACGGCGGCCCCTCGTTCGGAAACAGCGTGTCGCGCACGCGCGAATGAATGCCGTCGGCGCCGATCAGGATATCGCCGCGCGCGGTGTGGATGTGCGCGCCGGCGCGATCGAAGAAGTAGGCGGTGACGCCGCCTTCGTCCTGCGTGAAGGCGCCAAGGCGGCAGCCGGTATGAATCGCTTCGTGCCCGAGCCGCTCCTCGACCGCACGATGGATCACGCCTTGAAGGCGGCCGCGGTGAATCGAGAATTGCGGTACATCGTGGCCGGCATCGACGCCGCGCGCTTCGCGCCAGACTTCCTGGCCATGGCGGTTGAGATAGTAGAGCTGGTCGGTGCGGATCGCGACGTCGTCGAGCTTCTGAAGAAGTCCAAGGCCGGCAAGCTCGCGCATCGCATGCGGCAGGGTATTGATGCCGACGCCAAGCTCGCGAATGGTGTCGGCCTGCTCGAAAATCTCGCAATCGAGGCCACGCGACCGCAGCATCAATGCCGTGGTGAGACCTCCGATACCGCCACCGACGATAATCGCCTTCATCGCCCTTACTCCACTCAATACACAGGCAACGGGGTTAACGTCGCACGGGCAGTCGCTCCGCCGCAAGCGGCATTGTCACCTCCGCCCTGCCCTCGGGCCGGGTCTTGGGCTTAGCCTTAATTGCACGCAAAGCCGGGGCTCAGTCGCCCCTGAAGACCGGCTTGACCTTGTTGGCAAAGGCCTCGAACGCGCGCTCGAAATCCGCCGTGGTCATGCAGAGGGCCTGGGCAACCGCCTCCGCCTCGATGGCTTCCTCCACCGACATTGCCCATTCCATCGCCAGCATCCGCTTGGTCATGGTGTTGGCGAAAGTCGGCCCTTCCGCGACCTGCTTTGCCAGCAGCTGCGCCTGGGGCAGCACCTGCTCCGGCGTCAGGATGCGGCTGAAAAAGCCCCACCGCTCGCCCTCCTCGGCGGTCATGAACCGGCCAGTGTAGAGCAACTCGGAGGCGCGGGACTGCCCGATGATCCGCGGCAGGATCGCACAGGCGCCCATATCGCATCCGGCAAGACCCACCTTGTTGAACAGGAACGCGACCTTGGTCCCGCTCGCGGCAAGGCGCATGTCCGACGCCATGGCGATGATCGCGCCAGCACCGGCGCAGATGCCCTCGACCGCCGCCACGATCGGCTGCGGGCACGCCCGCATCGCCTTGACGAGATCGCCGGTCATCCGCGTGAAGGCGGTCAGCCCCTTGGTGTCCATCTTCACGAGCGGACCAATGATCTCGAAGACATCGCCGCCGGACGAAAAATTGCCGCCAGCGCCGGTGACGACGATGGTCTTGACCTCGTCGTCGAAGGCGCAGGCGCGGAAGAAATCGGTGAGCTCGCGGTAGCTCTCGAAGGTCAACGGGTTCTTCCGCTCAGGACGATTGAGCGTCACGGTCGCAACACCATCGACCACGGCCAGCAGGAAGTGCTGCGGCGAATAATCGGCGATCGGCACGGTCACGGGATTGGCGGGTCTGCTCATGCGTTGTCCTTTTCCTTGTTCCGAGCCGCTAGATTTCGCCGCCGGCAACGGCAATCGCCTGACCGGTGATCGCACTGGCGCCCTCGCCGCACAACCAGAGCACGGCATCCGCGACCTCCTGAGGCGAGATCAGCCGCCCCTGCGGATTGTGCTTGGCGAGCTCGGCAATCGCCTGCTCGCGGGTTCGCCCCGTCTTCTTCATGATGTTGTCGATGCTGCCCGCGACCAGATCGGTATCGGTGAATCCGGGGCAAACCGCATTCACGGTCACGTTGCTCCCGGCCATTTCGAGTGCGAGGGAACGCACGAGGCCTACCACCGCGTGCTTGGCGGCGACGTATGCGCTGACATAGGCATAGCCCTTGAGCCCCGCCGTCGAGGCAACCGCAACGATGCGCCCGTAGGGACGACCCTTCATGCCCGGCAGAACGCCCTGAATGGCATGAACCACGCCCATGAAATTGACATCCATCATGCGCGCAAACAAGGCGCTGTCGGACTTCGCAAATGGCGCGGATTCGGCGCTGCCCGCATTGGCGACCAGGATATCGATCGGCTTTCGCGCATGCGCCTCGGCGATCGCGGCTTTCATCGACGCTTCATTCGACACGTCGGCTATGGCTGCAAAATGTGCAGCACCCGCGCTGACCGCCTCTTCGAGAGTAGCGGCGTTCCGGCCCAACACCGTTACGGTAGCACCCGCGCCGACCAGAGACGCCGCAATCGCGCGGCCGATGCCGCGGCCACCACCAGTCACCAGCGCGTGTGGCGAGTGCGGCAATCCGGACATGCGCGAGCTCCCTGGAATTCTGCTGATCGTTCTTCCGATATATTTTAACCTTCAAGCTTTTGCAACGCGTGCGCCGATCGACGCTGCAAATGCCCCGCGCAACAGACCGGCCCGAAAATTGCTTTAAGTATAAAATTATCTCTTCCCATCCCTCACAAGCCTGTTAGCATCGCCTAGCCAAGCCAAAGGATGTCGCGTGCCGCAGCCTTCGCCAATGATAACAAAGGACGGACGCTTCGCCTACGAAGCCGCCGGCGATCCGGGCGCGATACCCCTGATTTTCCTGCATGGCATCGGCGGTGCGGCGCGGGCCTGGCGGCAACAGCTTGCCACATTCAGCGGCCGCTTCCGCGCGATCGCATGGGACATGCCCGGCTATGGTGGATCGGCGCCGCTCGCCAGCGTCAGCATCGCTGCCCTTGCCGATGCACTCCAGCAGTTCATCGAGCAGCTCGGCGCGAGCGAGCCGATCCTGGTCGGCCATTCCATCGGCGGCATGATCGTCCAGAAATGGCTGGTGCAATCGCCGAAGCTCGCGCGCGCGGTGGTGCTCGCGCAAACCAGCCCGGCCTTCGGCAAGGCCGACGGCGACTGGCAAAAATCGTTCATCGCAGCGCGGCTTGGGCCGCTTGATCGCGGCGAAACGATGAAGTCGCTGGCACCTTCACTGGTGAAGGAACTTGTGGGCGACGATCCTGATCCTGAGGGAATGGAGCTTGCGCGCGCGTGCATGGCAAGCGTACCCGAGGCGAGCTACCGCGCCATGATGCTGGCTTTGATCGGGTTCGATCAGCGCAACACGCTCAAGGACATTTCCGTGCCGACGCTGTTGCTGTCCGGCTCCAAGGACAATAATGCGCCCGCGCCGATGATGGCGAAGACGGCGACTTACATTCCTGCCGCTGAATATGTCGAGCTGGCCGGCGTTGGTCATCTCGCCAACCTTGAACGTCCCGGCGCCTTCGACAAGGCTCTCGGTGGCTTCCTCGACTCTGTCGCTGCAAAACACGGATGACCGCGCCATGACCATGCAAGTCAGCAAGACCATCGGCGCAACTGGCAAGGTCGCGCTGGATGCGCCGATCTTCGATCCCGTGGCATTCCGCCTGAACGACGAGCAGGCCGACATCATCGCCCGCGCCCGCGAGATCGGCCAGAGCGTGTTCGCGGGCCGCGCCGCGACCTACGATCGCGAGGCGGTCTTCCCGACCGAGAACTATCGTGACCTGCACCGCGTCGGCCTGCTCGGCATCGCCGTTCCCAAGAAGCATGGCGGGCTCGGTGCGAACTATCAGACCTATGCCCTGGCGGCCGCCGAGATCGGCCGCTATTGCGGCGCCACGGCGCTCACCTGGAACATGCATGTCTGCTCGACCTTATGGTCGGGCCCGCTCGCCGACGATCTCGACATGGACGCGGAGACCCGCGCCGAGCACGAAAAGCGACGCGCAGTTCACTACAAGCGTATCATTGAGGATGGCGCGATCTACTCACAGCCCTTCTCGGAAGGCGGCGCAGCGGCAGCGGGCGGGGTCGCCTTCGGCACCGAGGCAAAACCCGTCAAGGGCGGCTGGATCGTCAACGGCAAGAAGATCTTTGCCTCGCTCTCCGGCCACGCCGACTATTACGGTGTGCTCTGCACCGAGATCGAGGAAGGCGAGAAGGCGTCGCGCCGCAATACTCTCTACCTCGCGATCTCCGCAAAATCGGAAGGCGTCTCGGTCGTCGGCGACTGGGATCCGCTCGGCATGCGCGGCACGGTCTCGCGAACGCTGCTGTTCAAGGATGTGTTCGTGCCGGAGGATTCCGCGCTGATGCCGCGCGGCGTCTATTTCCAGGCGGCGATGCGCTGGCCGCACATGTTCCTGACGCTGTCACCGACCTATATGGGCCTCGCGCAAGCCGCCTATGATTTCACCGTGCGCTATTTGCGCGGCGAAGTGCCGGGCATGCCGCCGGTCAAGCGGCGGATGTATCCGACCAAGCAGATCGCGGTCGCGCAGATGCAGATCAAGCTGGAGCAGATCAAGGGAATCTGGTTCCAGGCCGTCACCGAAGCGTGCGCCAATCCGAGCAAGGAACAGGTGCTCCGCGCCTACGCTGCGCAGTATTCGGTCATGGAAGGCGCCAATGAACTCGCGGCGCTCGCGATCCGCACTTGCGGCGGGCAGGCCATGCTCCGCTCGCTGCCGCTGGAGCGAATCTATCGCGACAGCCGCTGCGGCTCGCTGATGCTGCCCTGGACGGCCGAGCTCTGTCTCGACCGGATCGGTCGCGAGGCGCTTTACGAGACCGGCGAGACGGACGACTGACGGTGGATCTCTGCAGTCTGATCGATCGCAACGCGGCGTTTTCGCCAGACAAGACAGCCATCGCCTTCGAAGGGGAGCGGCTGAGCTACGCGGCCTTTGCGGCACGCATCGAACAGACCGCGACAGCCCTGAAGCAGGAGCTTGGCGTCGGCCGCGGCGACCGCGTCGCGATCCTGAGCCTGAACCGGCCGGACTACCTGGTTCTGCTCTACGCATGCGCGCGGCTCGGCGCGATGCTGGTGCCGCTGAACTGGCGGCTGGCCGTCGCCGAGCAGCTCTTCATCCTCACTGATGCCGGCGCCAAAGTCCTGGTGCTCGAGCAGGCGTTCGAGGGGGTTCTTTCCGAACTCGCGCCGGGCACTGCCGTCATCGGCCTTGATTTCGTGCCGCCGCGCGGGACGACGTTTGAAAGCCTGCTGGCCCGCGGCGAGGGCAATGGCCGCAATCCGCACACTGATCTCTCCTGCCCGCTTCTGATCGTCTACACCTCAGGAACGACCGGGCGGCCGAAGGGTGCGGTGCTCCGGCAGGAGGCGCTGTTCTGGAACGGCGTCATGAGCCAGCACATGCACAACATGACGTCCGACGATCATGTGCTGACGGTGCTTCCGTTCTTCCACGTCGGCGGCCTCAATATCCAGACCACCGCAGCGCTCCAGCTCGGCGCGACTGTTACGATCCACGCCCGCTTCACCCCGGATAGCGCGCTCGCCGCGATCGAACGCGAGCGGCCGACACTGACGGTGATGGTGCCCGCGATCATCCAGGCCGTGAGCGAGCATCCCGCCTGGGCGACGACTGACCTCTCATCGTTGAAGGCTGTCGCCACCGGATCGACTATCGTGCCGCCGCACCTGATCGACCGTTTCGTTGCACGCGGCGTTCCCGTGCTCCAGGTCTACGGCTCGACCGAGACCTGCCCCATCGCAGTCTACACGCGCCTGGGCGGCGATCTCTCGCGTGCGGGATCGACCGGACTTGCCGGCCTGTGCTGCGAAGCGAAGATGATCGATCAGGCCGGCAATGAAGTACCTGCTGGCACGCCGGGCGAGATCGCGGTGCGCGGCCCCAACGTGTTCTTCGAATATTGGGGCAATGCGGACGCCACGCGCGATGCGCTTCACGATGGCTGGTATCGCACCGGCGATATCGGCCTGTGCGACGCCGACGGCTATTTCTGGGTCCGCGATCGCAAGAAGAACATGATCATTTCCGGCGGAGAGAACGTCTATCCGGCCGAGGTGGAGCGCGTCCTGCTCGAACACCCCGATGTCAGCGAATGCGCCGTGATCGGCCGGCCCGATCCGCGCTGGGACGAAGTCCCGATCGCCTATGTCATCCGGCGATCCGGCTGCAGGCTCGAAGCGGATGAGCTGAGAGCGCACCTTCAGGCACAGCTCGCGCGCTACAAGGTGCCGCGCGACATCGTCTTCGTCACTGACCTGCCGCGCACGGCACTGGGCAAGGTCCAGCATTTCCTGCTGAAGCAGCTTGATGCGCAATCGAGGGCGCAAGGAGAAGCATCTTGAAGATTGCGGTTCTGGGTGGGGGAAACGGCTCTTTCGCGGCCGCAGGCGATTTTGCGCTGTCGGGCCATGAGGTCCGGCTCTGGCGCCGCGATGCCGATCAGGTCGCAGCACATCGCACGGCCGGCTCGCGCATCCTGGTGAAGGATCATAACGGCCGGCACGATGTGAAGCTTGAGCTGGTCACGACCGACATCGCCGAAGCCGTTAGCGGCGCAGAGCTGATCCTGTGCCCTGCCCCCGCCTTCGCGCAGGCTGACATTGCTCGCCAGCTTGCGCCGCACCTGCGCGACGGCCAGGTCGTATTCCTGCCGCCGGCGACATTCGGCTCGATGATCTTCGCCCAAGCAGCACGGGATGCCGGCAACCACGCCAAGGCGAGCTTTGCCGAGACGGGTACGCTGCCCTGGTTGACCCGCAAGCACGGGCCGTTCGAGGTCGCGATCACCATCCGCGCCAAGCGGCTGCCCGTCGGCGTGTTCCCGCTCGACCGCGCGCCACATGCACTTGAAGTGATCGGACGCGCCTTCCCGGATGCCATCGAGCCTTGCGGAGATGCGTTGTCCGGCGCGCTGATGAACGCCGGTCCGATCATCCATCCACCGCTGATCGTGATGAATGCAGGTCCGATCGAGCATTTTGAGCGTTGGGACATTCACAAAGAAGGCACGCAAGCCGCGATCCGCCGGGTGACGGACGCGCTGGATGGCGAGCGGATCGCCGTGCGCGAGGCGCTCGGATATGGCGCGCCGCATTTCCCGCTGGCGCACCATTACGCGAAGGAAGGCGAGATCTGGATGTATGGCCGCGGCTCGCATGACCGGCTGACCGATTCCGGCGACTGGCGTGAGCGGATCGTTCTGACCGAGCACCGCTATATGCGCGAGGATTTGCGGCTCGGGCTGTCGCTGCTGGTCTCAGTCGCCGGCCTGGCCGGCGTGGCCACGCCGCTTGCAAAGGCATTCCTGGCTATTGGCGGCGCGGTCTGCGACGAGGATTTTGCACAGGGCGGCCGAACGCTCGAGACGCTCGGGCTAGGTAAGCTCGGCAAGGCCGAACTCCAAACGCTTCTTCGCAAGGGATTTTGACCGATGACCAGCCGCGCCAACATTGCCTGTCTCGGCGCCGGCCGCATGGGACGCGGCATCGCCGTCGCGTTCGCCTACGCGGGGCATCCGGTCACGATGATCGACATCAAGGCTCGGTCAGCGGAGGATTTTGCCAAACTGGAGGCAGACGCGCTCGGCGAAGTCAGGACAACGTTTGCAAGCCTCTCGAAGCTGGGGCTGCTGACCGAAGCGGATGTCGACCCGCTCATCGCACGCGTGTCGGTGGTGCCGGCGAGCCAAAGCGGCGCAGCGCTCGCCGAGGCCGGAATGGTGTTCGAGGGGGTTCCTGAAGTCGTCGAGCTCAAGCGCGAGGTGCTGGGGACGGCTTCAAGGCAGGTCGGCCCGGACACGATCATTGCATCGACGACCTCGACCATCCTTGTTGACGATCTCTCGGGCGCGATCGTCAATCCCCGCCGTTTTCTCAACGTGCACTGGCTGAATCCGGCCTATCTGATCCCGCTGGTCGAGGTTTCGCCCGGCAAGGCCACCGATCCCGCCATTATCGACGAGGTCAAGGCGCTGCTGGAGGGCATTGGCAAGAAGCCCGTGGTCTGCGCAGCGACGCCCGGCTTCATCGTTCCTCGCATCCAGGCGCTGGCGATGAACGAGGCAGCGCGCATGGTCGAAGAAGGCGTCGCAAGCGCCGAGGAGATCGACAAGGCGATCCGCTACGGCTTCGGCTTCCGCTACGCCGTGCTGGGATTGCTCGAATTCATCGACTGGGGTGGCGGCGACATTTTGTACTATGCGAGCCGCTATCTCGAAGGCGCGCTCGGCAGCGACCGCTATCGCGCGCCTGAAGTCATCTCACGCAACATGCATGAAGGGCGGATCGGCCTGCGAACGGGTGCGGGCTTTCTCGACTATTCAGGCATGGACGTCGATGCCTATCGCGTAAAGCGCCTCCAGGCCATGGTGGACCTGCTCAGGCACTTCGACCTGGCTCGCCCGCCCGTGCTCGATCGCGGCTAACCGAAGACGTCCTGAAGCACGCCTTCCCGCACGACTGCGACGCCATCAAGCTCGATGGTCGTTCCCATCATCGGCAAATCGAAGTGACCGGCCGTGTAGCGGCCGGCGAATTCGTTCGCGCCGGTCGAGAACAGGAAGTTGCCGGAGACGGCGCGAATTTCCGTGCCGTTGGTGTCGCGCTGATCGTACATCGACAGCGCCTCGTAGCGAGCACCCGGATTCATGCCGAAACCGACATGCGAGACCGCATAGGCCTCGCGATCGCCCCAGGCAGCGAGATAGGCGCGCATCATCGCGGCGTCTGTGCCCTCGCCCTCCAGCTCGACGACATAATCGTCCTTCAATGTCATCTTCACCGGTGAGGTCAGGTAGCGCTTGAAGGTCAGGTTGATGTCGCCGGGCGCCATCACCAGCGTGCCGTTGATCGTTCCGCTCTTGGGGAAGCTGACGACGATGCCGCCGGGCCAATGCGCCAGCGTGCCGGGCTTATCGGTCCAGCCCCACACGCCGACCGTGGACGCACCGACCATGTCGACATCAAGCGCCGTTCCGGCCTTCGAGGTGACCCGCATCCGCTTGGTCCCGCGCAGCATCTTCGCGGCCGCACGAACGCGCTTCTCCAGCGCGGCATCCGGCACCATGCGCTCCAGAGCCTCCGGATGCTCGTTGGAGATCACCAGAATGCGTGCACCAGCCTTGAGGATCTCCGGCGTCTCCACCGCGTGCATCAGGCCCTCGATGGTGCAATCCACGACAAAGCCGGCCTGCTGAAGCGCGGTGATGACCGGACCAAGCTTCTGAATCGCCTCGCTCGCCCCCGTCGAGCGAACCGGAACGATGTTCCGATTGCGCGGCGTCGGCATGACGACGTGAAACGGCTTCGCTCCCATTCGCAGCAAGGCCAGCTCCGCCAGATGCACGTTCAGCGCGCGCGACTGGGTTTCCGAGAGGATAGCGGCGGTATCGCCGGCCTTGACGGCACAGCGCTCAAAGATCTCGCAAAACGCGTCGATCCATTTTGCCTCGATGCGATCGGCCAACATGGTTCACTCCCGGTCTTCTGGTTTCTTGTTCGTCAGATCACGCCTCGGGGAAGCCCCGTAGGAGGTAGGATCGCACGGCGCCCAACAGGCCGTTCAGGATCAATCCCAGCAGCGAGATCGTGATCAGCGGCACGAACATGTCGACAGCTTGGAAGGTCCGGGCCGCGGTGACGAGCGCGTGACCCAATCCGTCCGTCGACGTGATCATCTCGGCCAGAAACACCACGATGCAGGAAATGACAAGGCCAATCCGGCAGCCTGTGAGAATCGACGGCATCGCCGCCGGTAGCACCACCTTGAACAGGACCTCGTAGCGTGGCGTACCCGCTGCCATGGCCGACCAGATCAGCTTCTGCTCGACGGTCGAGGCGCCGTAATAGGTGGACAGCAGAATGGGAAACAGCGCGTCCGCCGCGACCAGCGTGATCTTCGATCCGTGGCCAAAGCCGAGCAGCAGCAGCAGCGCCGGATAGAGCGCAACCTTCGGCAAAGGAGCCAACACCCGAACGATTGGCCTAACCACGGCATTGATCGCGGGACTGGCGGCAGCGGCGATGCCGATGCCGACGCCCAACACGACCGCGATCGCAAAGCCGGCAAACAGCCGGATCAGGGTCGCCGCGATCTCCTGCTGAAACGTCCAGGTCAAGAGCTGCTGGAACAGCCGGCTGAAGACGTATCCCGGCGGCGGCAGCAGGACCGCAGGCGCAAAGCCGAATGACACCAGGCCCTGCCACAGCGCGATCACGAGCACGATCGGCGCGAGCCCGAGAATGAGGTTTGCCGGGAGAAGGCGCGATGTCATGAGAAGCTCAGTGGCATGTCGAACTGAGGCTCGGACCAGCGCACCAGCCGTGCGCGAACCCGCTCGAAGATCGCATCGAGGCAAATTCCCATCGCCCCCACGATGATGATCATCGCGAAGACCGTGTCGTACTGGCCCATGTCGAGCGCATTGAACAGGATGTTCCCGGCACCGGACTGGCGGGCGATCATCTCGCTGGTGATCATCGTGATCAGCGCCAGCACGAGCCCGGTACGGCACCCGGTCAGGATTTCCGGCAGCGCCGCCGGTAACACGATCCGCACTAGGCGTTGCAGCGGCAACAGCCCCATGGCGGCGCCCGACCACAGCATCTTCTCTTCGACCGCCTTGGCGCCCTCAAAGCTATGATAGATCACGGGCAGGCTGACGCCGAGGAAGATCACCAGCGTCTTCGTGACGTCGCCGACGCCCAGCCACAGCATGATGATCGGCATCAGGGCCGCCTTCGGCACCGGGTAGATCACCATGAGCAGCGGGTTGAAGAAAGCCGCGACGGCTCGGCTCCGCCCCATCAACAGGCCGAGCGGAATCGAAACCAGCACAGCTATGCCGAATCCTATCGCCATACGGCGGAGCGAGGCGAGGATGTTGATCAACGACTCCTTGTCACCGAGGATGTCCGGGATCGCGCGGATTGCCTCGAGCGCGGTCGGGAAGCTGTCGTTCTTCAGCACAAGCGAGGCGACCTGCCACGCTGCAAGCAACCCGATGCAGGCAATCACCGGAGCGGCGCGCTTGACTATGGCAGCCGGCGAGATCATGAAGCGGACCCGGCCTGGTCGCTCTCGTCGAACATGCGTTCGATGTCGACGACGTATTTCTGGTAACGCGGGTCGAGCAAGAGCTCGTTACGCCGGCGCGGCCGCGGCAGATCGATGTCGATCACCTGCCGGATGCGGCCGGGCGATTTCGACATCATCACGACCTTGTCCGACAGGAAGACCGCCTCGTCGACCGAGTGGGTCACGAACAGCACCGTCTTGCGGTCGCGCTCCCAGATGTTCAGGAGATCGTTCTGCAGGCGCGTCCTGGTATGAGCGTCCAGTGCGCCGAACGGCTCGTCCATCAGCAGGACTTCGGGATGGTAGGCCAGCGTCCGGGCCAGCGCCACGCGCTGCTTCATGCCGCCCGACAGCTCCTTTGGATAGAAATTCTCGTAACCCTTGAGACCGACCATCTCGATCAGGGCCCGGCTCTGCGCTTCCGCTTCAGTTGCGCGCACGCCTTGCTGGCGCGGGCCGTACATCACGTTACCCAGCACGGTCTTCCACGGGAATAGAGCGAACTCCTGGAACACCGGGCCGCGATCCGGCCCCGGTCTCGTGATCGCTTGTCCCTTGATCTTCGCCGCGCCGCTGGTCGGGCTGACGAAGCCGCCAACGATGTAAAGCAGGGTCGACTTGCCGCAACCGGACGGACCGAGGATGGAGACGAAGGCGCCCTCCTCGATCGTCAGTGAAATGTCCGATAACGCCAAATGGTCCTTGCGCGCCGAGGTCTGAAAAACCTGCGAGACGCGGTCGATCTCGATGATCGCAGAAGCCGGCTTTTGCAACGTCACCGGGCTCACCCATTCATTCGATCGCGAAGGCACTACCTTCATCACGTCTCTCGTCTCACTCGCGCGCGGACATTACTCAACGAACCTGCTGAATGTCCTCCATCAGCAGCACGAGCTTAGCAAGAAGCTTGCCAGACAGGGTCCAGCGCGTCATTCGAACCAGGGCCATTCTGCCGGGCCTTCATGCGTGACGGCTCCCCCGGGCGCCTGACCGACCAGTCGCGCATACTTTGCGAGCGCTCCTGCGCGGTGACGCGGCGGGCGCTGTTTCCAATCGCGTTGCCGCGCGGCAAGTTCCTGCTCGTCGACCAGCATATCCATGCGCCGGTTTACAGCATCGATCCGGATCCTGTCGCCGTCACGAACATGCGCCAGCGGTCCGCCTACGAATGCTTCCGGGGACACGTAGCCGATGCACATGCCACGGGTGGCACCGGAGAATCGGCCATCGGTGATCAGGGCCACCTTTTCGCCCATACCCTGACCGTAAATCAGTGCCGTAACGCCGAGCATCTCGCGCATCCCGGGGCCGCCGACCGGCCCTTCGTTGCGGATCACGAGGACCTCGCCCGCCTTGTAGCTGCGATCACGAACCGCCTTGACACAGGCCTCCTCGTCTTCGAAGACGCGCGCCACGCCTTCGAAGAACTGGCTCTTCAAACCCGCGACCTTGATCACGGCACCATCAGGACAGAGATTGCCCTTCAGCACCGCCACGCCACCATCGGGCATGATCGGCGCACGGGAGGCGTAAACGACCTCGCCGTCGGGCGCGTTCGCGGCGCCATATTCCTCAGCCAGCGTGCGCCCGGTGATGGTGATGCAGCTGCCATCGATATGACCGCTCTGGATCAGTTCGCGGATCACCACGGCGGCGCCGCCGATGTCGTAGACGTCCTTTGCCGTGTACTTGCCACCCGGCCGCAAATTTCCGATCAGCGGCGTCCTGGCAAAGACCTTGCCGACGTCGTCGATCGTGAACGCAATGCCGGCCTCGTTCGCAATCGCCGGCAGATGCAGCGCGGCGTTGGTCGAGCCGCCCGTCGCGGCAACGATCGCCGCACCGTTCTCGAGGGATTTCCGCGTCACGATGTCGCGCGGCAGCGGTCCGCCGCGCTCCAGCATCTCCATGATCAGCCGGCCCGCGCGCCGCGATATCTGCGCGCGCTCGGCATAGACACCGGGCACCATCGAGACGTTTGGAATGGTCAGGCCCATCGCCTCCGAGACCATCCCCATCGTATTCGCGGTGAACTGGCCGGCGCATGCGCCGATGGTCGGCAGGCAAGCGCGCTCGATACGTTCGAGCGTGGCACCGTCGATCTCGCCGGTCATGAAGCTGCCGACGGCCTCATAGGAGTCCAGCACGGTCAGGGTTCGCCCATCGACGCGCCCCGGTAGCGAGCTGCCGCCATAGATGAAGATCGACGGCACGTTGCAGCGGACCATGCCCATCATCACGCCGGGCAGCGTCTTGTCGCATCCGCCATACCCAATCAGCGCATCGTACGCGAGACCATGGACGACGGCCTCGATCGAGTCGGCGATCAGCTCGCGGGAAAACAGCGAGAACTTCATCCCCTCGTGATTCATGCTGATACCGTCGGACACCGAGACGGTCGAGAATTCGCGCGGCGTGCCGCCGGCCTCCTCGATTCCCGTCTTGGCCGCGGCCACCTGAAAGTCGTGGGTCATGTTACAGGGCGTCTGCTCGCCCTTCATGCTGACGACGCCCACCATCGGCTTGGCAATCGCAGCATCATCGAGCCCCATGGCACGCATGAAGGCGCGGTGCGGAGCCCGGTCGAGACCGTCTGTCGTAACTCGTGATCGTAGCTTCTTCATACGTGCATCTTCTTCATGCAACGTCCCGGATTGCCCGGGACGTTGCGATCTTTTTGCCTGGATAAATCGCCGGACCGCCTATTCCAGCGGCGCGACGATCGTCGGGTGCTTGAACTGCGCGGCGTCCAGCTTCGGCAGCATTCCGGTCTCGGCATAGATGTCCAGCATCTTCTGGATCGCCGGAAAATTCGGTGCCGCGCCGGGATCGCGACCGAAATCATTGTCCTTGAGCAGATAGGTCTCGAGCACCGGAATGGGCGCTTTCAGGACTTCGTTGACGACCTTCAGCGTCTCCTCGCGGTTCGCCAACGCCTTCTTCATGCCCGAGGTGATGTCGCGGACATAGGCCTTGACCAGTTCCGGGTTCTTGTCGACGAAATCGGCGCGGCATGCTTCCAGGATGTGCACGATGTTCGGCATGGCCTGCGACAGTGAGAACAGCTTTCGGGTGCCGCCCTTCGCCTCCGCACGCGCGGCAAACGGCTGGTTCATGTTGACGGCGTCGACGCGGCCCTGGCGCAGCGCGTCCTCGGAGACGGCGAAACCGACCTCGACCAGCTTGATATCCTTGGCCGGATCGACGCCATTCTGCTTCAGAAGCAGGTTGAATGGGCCTTGGGTGCCGCCGCCGATCACGGAAATGCCGACCGTCTTGCCCTTGAGATCGGCAATCGTCTTGATCGGCGAGTCATCCATGACCGCCCAATAAACCGAGAAGCCGCCCGGCTTCTCGAACACGTGCTGCGCCACGATGTAGGCCTTGAGATTGCCGCCGACCACGCCGTTGGCGAGCGACAGCGGCGCCTGCGTCGCGCAATCCAGTGCGCCGGCGGCCAATGCCTGCGTCATCGGCGCGGTGCCCTGAAATTGGGTCCATTCGATGTTGTAGGTCTTGCCGATATTGGGAAACTTGGCCGGGCGGCGCATCATCCAGTACTTGGATTCCTCGGCCGGGATGGTCCAGCCGACGCGGATCGTCTGCTGCGCCCATGACGGGCCCGCGCCCGCATTTACGGCCGCTGCGGCCCCCAAAGCCAGGATCCACTTCGAAACGGTTCGCATCGTGCCCACTCCGCTGCTCCGGCGCCGACCGGCGCCATCCAACCCGACTGCCGCAAATGTTTCATGGTTCAAACAATCAGGCAAGCCATGCGAGCCGGGCAGTTTCGCGGCCCGACCTGCAATGTATGGTAAGGCTGCGTTTGCGCTGCGACAGAAGGAGACAACTTATGGCTGATGCAAGCAAGACAAACCCGCAAGGCGTCGAGCGGCTCGGCTATCTCGGCCTTGGATTGATGGGGACGCCGATGACCCGGCGCCTGCTCGAGGCCGGCTATCAGGTCAGCGTCTGGAATCGCTCGGAAGGCAAGGTCGCTCCGCTCGTCGCGTCCGGCGCCAAACGCGCAGTCTCGCCCCGCGACGTGATCGCGAACTCGGATATCGTCTTCATGTGCGTGACGGATGCCACGGCCGTCGAAGAGGTGATTTTCGGGGCAGAAGGTCTTGCGGCGGCTCCCGGCGCGGGCAAGCTCGTGGTCGACTTCTCGTCGATTCATCCTGATGCCGCGCGCGACCTTGCAACGCGACTGAAGGCGGCCAATGGCGCCGGCTGGATCGATGCGCCGGTGTCCGGCGGCACCAAGGGCGCTGAGGAAGGCACGCTTGCAATCATGGCCGGCGGCGAAGCGGCTGACATCGAGAGGGCCCGCCCCTACGTCCTGGCCATGGCGCGCAGGTTTACCCACATGGGTCCGACCGGCGCCGGCCAGACCACGAAACTCTGCAACCAGGTGATCGTCGGATGCGCAATGGCCGTGCTTGCGGAAGCGACACGCCTTGCGGTGAACGCCGGAATTGACGCCAATCGATTGCCCGAAGCACTCGCCGGCGGCTTTGCGGATTCCATTCCGCTTCAGTTGTTCGTGCCCCGGATGGCCCAGGGCATTCACTCACCGCCGCTGGGACATATCGCCACGATGCTTAAGGATCTCGATACGGTCGCCGACGTCGCACAGACGACGTCGACGCCGATACCGATGGCATCGCTCGCCGGGCAGATCTTCAGACTGGCCAAGGCCACACGAGGCGCAGAGGCCGATGCGCTGGAGATCTACAAACTTTCAGCAGCAGGGCGCTGAAGCGTTACGGTTACTTCTTGCGCTCGTCGTCGGCCAGGAACCGGCCATACGAGCCCCGCGCGAACAGCAACGGCTCCGCGGTGTTGTAAGCGTAGGCCTCGACGGCACCGAGAAAGATCACGTGGTCGCCGCCATAATAACGATTGACGGACCGGCATTGAAAGTTCGCGACGCTTTCCACGAGCACCGGAGCGTTGCCGAGGCCCGGCGTCCAATCGACTCCAGCGAATTTGTCCTCGGACGATTTTGCAAACCTGTTCGCGAGCGCCTGCTGCGAGGTGCCGAGCACATGGACGGTGAAATGGCTGGCGTTCTGAAATACGGGCAGGCTCGATGAGTAGATTCCGAGACTCCATAGGACCAGCGGGGGGTTCAGGGAGACCGACGCAAACGAATTGCAGGTGATACCGTAAGGCTTTCCATCGGCGGCGGTCGCGGTAATAATCGTGACGCCCGTTCCGTACGCGCCGAGCGCGTTACGAAAGTCGCGGGGATCGATCGGCGAACTGTCGCTCGCGAGTTCATTGGCAGGATCGGAAACGGCCGGCTGCTTCGGCAGATCAGACATCGGCCGGCCTCACAACGTGAGATTCTCGGACGGCAGGCCAAGTGCCACACGTCCATAGTTGGTTCCAGCCGCGTCGAAATTGAATGCGAGATGCGAATTGATCGCGTGCGCATCACGGAATTGCCGTTGCAACACGCCCGTCGTGAACAGGCCACGCGCCCCGCTCGCGGCAAAGAGCATCGAAACGGCTTCGGTGCAAAGATTGACCGAGAAAGCTCCGTCGCGCCGGTACCTGGTCTTGGCGGCCATGCTGGGAATATGACCACGCCGCGCATCCACCATCGCTTCGATGCAGGCAGAGCGCATGATCAGGCGCGCCGCATCGATCTTGGCCGACGCCTCCGCGATCTTGATCTGCGTGCTTTGAAAGTCGCTGAGCTTGGCGCGATTGTAGGTCGATATGCGATGCCGCGCGACCTCCGTATAGTCGTCGAGACACGCCTGCGCGTTCCCGAGCGCGACGCCGGAGAGAACGTAAGGGAACAGCGAAAACACCGGCAAAGTATAGGACGGATTGGAATTGACTTTGCTTCCCGGCGTCGGACCGCCGGCAAGATCACCGACGGCGACCGTCATGTGGTCGGGCACAAAGGCATCCCTGACCTCGACGTCGCACGAACCGGTACCGCGTAACCCCGCGACATTCCAGGTGTCCAGCACCTTGTAGTCGCCCTTCGGCAGCAGAAAGATTCGATACTCGATACCATCAGCCTCGTCGTCCGAGTAGACGACACTTGCGAGCATGTTCCATTCGCAGGAGGCAACGCCGGAGGAAAACGGCCAGCTGCCGCGCAAGCGGTATCCGCCCTCGACTCGCGTGGCACGGCCGGCAGGAAAAATGAACGAGGACGCAATCAGCGCATCCGGATCGCGGCGCCAGACCAGATCCTGCGCCTTCTGCTCGAACATGCCGAGCATCCAGTGGTGGCTCGCCAGATTGGCAAAATTCCACGCCACCGAGGCATCCGCCCGGCCGAGCAGCTCGGCACAATCGACAAGGGCAACATAGTCAAGCTCGGCACCACCGACGCGCTTCGGCTGGAGCATCCGGAACAGGCCGGCGTCGTGGAGATCCTTTTCGGTTTCCGGCGGAAGATGCCGCAACTCTTCGGTCCGCGCCGCCCGCTCTCGCAGCCGCGGCACGAGCGCCTGGGCCTGCGCGATCATGGCCGCATAGGCGCGTTCGCCTGCTTCCGGCCCCGTCGGCTGGTCCATGCTCGGCTCTTGACCAGGCGCCATTCGTGTCCCTCGCTTCAACATAGTTATGCGGCGGGAACTTCGGCAAATCAAGCAGATGCGGCGCCGGGGCGCGATGCTCAATCGTTTGGGGTCGATCAGATTCAGGCTGACGTCGGTGGCTTGCCTGATCCAAAGGCGCCCTTTTGGGTGAACTCCGAAATTCGGCGCTCATCGTAACCGAGCGTGTCGCGCAGGACGTCCTCGGTATGCTCACCCAACAGGGGGGCAGCAACGGGATCGATCGCACCGGTCACGCTCATGGTAATCGGCGGCTCGATATTGGGCACCCATTCCGCCGTACGATGGGGAATCCGGTTCAGGCGATGACGCTCGCGGGCCTCGGGCGCATTGAACCCCTCCTCGACCGTCCGGAGATAGCCGACCGGAATATTGGCCAGCTTCATCTTCGCCATCCAGTTCTCGAGGGTATCACTCGCGAAAACCTCCGCGATGGCTGCGCGCAGCAGCTCCTTGTTTTCGGAACGCGCCTTGCGCGAGGCGAACTGCGGATCGGTGATCAGATCGGGCCTGTTCAGCACCTCGACTACCAGGCGACGATAGAGCCGGTCATTGGCGCAGGCCATGTAGAGCGGCCCGTCGGAGGCCTCGTAGACACCCACTGTGGGGGACCCGCTCGGCGAATTGCCGAACCGGCCGGGATTCTCGCCATTGATCAGATAGGCCATGCCGTAGAAGCCGGTCATACCCATGGCGACGTCGAACAAGGCGACTTCGACATGCTGCCCGCGGCCGATCCGGTCCCGCGCCAACAGCGCCAGCAGGATGGCGTTGCAGGCAGACATCCCCGTCGCCATGTCCACGATGGGGGGGCCGGTCCGAACCGCCGGGCCATCGGCAAATCCGTTGAGCGACATGAAGCCGCTTTCCGCCTGCGTGATGGGATCGAATCCGGGCCGCGAAGCAAATGGACCGGTCCGTCCATAGGCCGATATCGAGCAATAGACCAGCCGCGGATTGAGCGGTGCGACGGCCTCATAATCAAGACCGAATTTCTTCATGACGCCGCTGGAAAAGTTCTCCACGACCACGTCGGCCTTGCGGATCAGGTCGAGCGCAATCTCGCGGGCCTCCGGTACGGCCAGATCGAGCGCGATGCCGCTCTTGTTGCGGTTCAGACTGAGATAGGCGGCGCTTTCGCCGCCGATTTCGGCGTGCTCGTAGGCGCGGGTATCGTCGCCGCCGTCCGGATTCTCGATCTTGATGACGCGCGCGCCGAAATCTGCAAGCGTCTGCGTGCAGGCCGGCCCCGCCACCACGCGCGTGAAATCGACCACCAGGAGCCCATCGAGCGCGGTAGGCGCGCCCGTCGCCCGCGACGAGCGTTCCGGCAATTGAGGCTTGGTGGGCATCGACAGCGCTCCCTTACATCGGCTTATGGTCGCCGAATTTCCTGCAGGTGCAAACTTAAAGCCCGGCGCCGCCAACTTCGCAAGTACCTCGCCCGCAACGCTTCAATACGCAAAAGGGCCCGGCAGCCATCAAGCTGCCGGGCCCTTGGACATTCCGCGCTCACCAGATTCTACCACAACTTGCGCCGCCGCGCATGAAGGCTGCGTTCCGCACCGCGGGAAACCCCGCTCAGCGAAGCGATCTTCGCCAATAGAGCGTATGCGACCACGCCCAGGGTACCTGGGGCTCGAACAGCCGATAGCCCGCCTTGATAAAATTATTCGCTGAGTAACTGTTATCCGTTGTATCCGAAACGATACCATTCCATCCGATGCGCCGCGACCTCGCTTCGATAGCCCGCATCAACCTGAGCTGAAGTCCCCTTCCCCAATGCTGCTGCAAGACGCCGACTCTCGAGAAGTAGCCGCAATTTCGTGCATGAGTGGAGGGCACGACGCCTGCGAAGGCGACGGGATCATCACCGCAATACGCAAGCCACCACGCCCCGAGATCGAAATCCGGCATCGCCGCGGCATCGAAGAACGTCAGCCGATGCAGATCGGCCAGGGTATCTGCAACGTCATCATCAGACACATCGACCATACGAATTCTGTACATGAGGCGACCTGTTCACAAGGAATGACGTGAGTGCTGGCGCGGCGATGCCAAGGCTCATTTGCCCAGCACGACCTTGACGCCGAGCCAGACGGCCCCCATCAGGCCGGTCGCAAGCACCGTAATCACGGCCTTGAAGGTGTAGCTCTGCGCCTGTTCCACACTCTTTCGCCATCTCCGCAGATGCTGAAAATCGGCCCTGAGCTCCCAATCGACCGGCGGCCGCCCGAGTGATTTGTCGATCAGCAGTCGTGGCGTCTCGGCGAGCGGAGGAAAGCTTCGCTTGCCACGCGGTGAGAGCAGCACGCGGCCGACGCCAAGAGCCGTGAAATTCTCCATTTCCAAACCGGGGGGCGTGTGGATTCTGAAATCCAATCCGACACGATAGAGTTTTGGCGCCTTCGGCTTTCGTCTTTCATTTGGGGACGCAGCCATGAACTATTTTCCTCCCCTGCCAACAAAAAAGCCCGCGGCATCCCGCGGGCTTTTTTCCGAATTTTGCGATGATGCCATTCTGCCAGTGTTTTGCCCGACGTGTCAAACGATCAATACTTAACCTCACGCCTGCGACTCCCTCGTATCATCGCTTCGATCATTCCGAGCTGTCGCTACAGAAGAGCACGGGCAAGTCGCCGAATTGCTCGGAGTTCTCGTGACGAACCGTGAATCGCTCGCGCGCGCTGCTGCCAAACGTGTCACCGTCTTTGACCACGTCTCCGTGCTCAATCAGATAAACGGCAAGACCGTCTACCTTGTCGATCAATGTTGAGAGCGGCAGCTTGTGAGTCTCGAACTGAATTTCACGCCCGGCAAATGCCGACAGGCCTGTCGTCACTGCGCCGATGCCGCCCTCTGCCCGGAACGGCAGTATGTCGACCCAGAGCGAGCTCGGATAGTCGGGGAACGGCGCGAACGACTGGTTCGACAAGTCCAACCATAGATCGGCGGGTCGCGCGACCTTGCCATTCCAGACCACGGCGCAGCATTGCGGCATGGTCGCAATCAACGCGCCGATGACGGCAGTCGTCAGACGAGCCGTGGGCAACGGCGGCTGGTTCTGGCCAAGCACCGAAACGATCAGATGTCCTCGGTGCCGGGCCGCAATCGCCTCGGCTTGCGGCCATGTCCTGGACGTGCGCGACCACAAGCCTGGATCCTCCGGGATCGGCGCCGGCATCGCCATCACTGCAACGAGCTCGTTGCCACAGCGGATGAGCGGCGAATCCCGGCGGGCGCTCTCCTCGCCGCCTCCGTCGACATCGACCGGAAGTCCGGGGTGTCGCTCGCGAACGGCCTCAGCTAGCGCGACCATGTTTGGAGTTGCAGGCGATTCCAAAAGGACCAAAGCAAGAAAAGACTTACTCATCGACCGCCACCCCAACGCTTTAAGCCATGATCCGCAGTTCGCCCACAGGTTGAGTGAAAGATGGAACAAACAGGGAACAATGTCAACCGTGCATTTCCGCCCGACTTTCAACTTTCGCGTTCGGCGCGATGGCGATTAGAGGACTGCTCATTCCACGGCATCAACTCATCGGCTTCGAAATCCTCCAAGCGCCCGGAAAGAGAAAACCCGCGGGAGGTTGCTGCACACGGGCTCTGTCGATGTGCTTTGCCCAAAGCGTCAAACTTCGATTGTGCCAATGCGCTCTTCAGCAGATGAGATTCTTGGTCGAAGCCATCCGGCCCTTTGGCGCTTCCGCCAAGCGCGCGCAATGCAGCAGGGCCGCTCGAAAGGTGAGCAACCCACTCAAACCGCTAAAAACCGCGCCTTCAACCCCTGCTCGACCTTTCCGCCGGCCACCCAACATTTGATAGTGACGCCGCAATACCGGCAGGCCTATGGTTAACCCATCACCGCAAGGCCCCTGGCAGATGTCGGTGATGAGAACGCAGATTGCGCTCCCGCCCCACACCAACAGGGAGCAGCGCCATGCTGAAGCGGCGCCGTTTCAAACAGACCAAGACTCTCAACGAACGCCTTGCGGACGACGTCGCGCGGCTTCGCGCCGAAGCGCGCAGGCTGGCGCCGGGGCGCCGGCGCGAGATCCTGCTGCGCCGGGCGCGGCAGGACGAGGCGGCGATACGGATCGAGGCCTGGCTGCATTCGCCCGGCCTGAGGGCGCCGACATGACCCAGCATTATCGCGCCTACCTCGTCGGCGAGAACGGCGTGTTTCGATCGGCCGAGGCTTTCGAGGCGCCGTCCGATGCCGATGCCCTCGTCCTCGCGCAGCGCTATACGCGCCGGGGCAACGTCGAGGTCTGGCAGCTCGGCCGCAAGATCGGCCTGCTCAGGGGACCTGCCCATTCGCCGCAAGCCGTGCCGCCGCAGCGGCGCGAGCCGGTGGTTCGCCAATAGCGGCCGCGGCGGCTCAGGCCGCGCGCAGCACCTCCGGCGTCCGCGCGCCCCGCGCTTCCAGCAGGGCGACCGAGACGCGCAGATTGTCCCTGCGCGCGCGCAGGTTCTGGGCCAGCATGGAATAGGTGGCGCTGCCGGGATCGGCATTGCCGGTGTTGCGCTCCTCCTCGGCAATGTCGCCCTCGAGCATCTGGATCCGCCATTGCAGGTCGGAAATCAGCGCGTGGAGCTGGAGGGACGCGGTCGCTTCAAAACGGGACGTTGCTTGCATGGGATCGCCTCAATCTGGATCAGCCCGCATGTCAGGGCCGGGATTGAGACGGTGTTCAGCAAGAGGGATGCCAGGCAGAAAGTGCGCGACGTTCACGCGAACGAGCGCGGCAAAGCGGGCCGGCTCTCACTCCTCCGCGAGCTTGCCCTCGATATAGGCGTCCACCGTTTCGGCGAACGAGCGCTGCACGCCGACGGCGGCAGCGTGCAGGTCGAGCGCATCGCGCTGGAGCACGCGCAGGCCGCGCCCGCGGGCGCAGACCGGCGCCGTGTTGAGATATTGGTCGATGGCGCCCTTGGCCTGCGGGATCGCCTTCGGATCGCCCCTTGCGATCAGAAGACGCAAGAGGCTCTGGCACTCGGCCAAGCCGGGCATGGATTCAACCTCAGCCCTGTCGCTTCAGTTCTGGCGCGACTTCGGCTTCGGCCGCTTCACCGGCTGGGTGTGGGTGCCGAACAGCATCAGCAGAAACGCGACTTCTTCCTTCGAACCAGTCTGGATCATGATTGTCTCCTTATCGCTTCGTTGGTCGAGACCAGCGGGCAAGGCGTTCAGGACAATCGGGTTTCAGGATTGTTTCAGGACGGTTTCGTCGCCCGCGGCGATCGCTCAGAGCTTTGGAAACGCAGACTTCGGAACCACCTCACAAGGGAGGGCCAAAACCTATCCTGCGACACGCCATCCACAACCGATGCAGCTCATCGTCCGATGGGGCGTCCGAATGCTCCATGCCGGTTTCGACGCACTCTTTCTTCAGTTTCCGGTATTCCGGCGATCCGCAGAAGTAGAGACCCGTCAGCATCGCCAGCGTCAAGATTCCACCCGCGAGCGCGCGCATCAATTCCGAAGCCCCGCGTCTAGTTCTTGAAGCCCAGCTTTCGGGCCTGCTCGAGGTCAGCCACCGCGTGGGTCATGTCCCCCTTCTGCTGGTAAAGAAAGGCCCGCATCGCCCAGGCGGTATTATCCGTCGGATCCAGCCTGATCACCCTGTCGTAATCCGCGAACGCGCTGTCATACTCGTTCTTGTCGAAGAAGAGGCTGCCGCGCTTGCGATAAGACTGCGTATTGTCGGGGCTCAGCCGAATGGCCGTTGCGAAATCCGCCAGGGCGGCGCGCTCGTCGCCGAGCTCCCGATAGACGTCGCCCCTGGAATTGTAGTGGTCGAAGTCGTTCGGGCTCAGCCTGATGGCCTCGTCGTAATCCGCAAGGGCCTCTCGCCACGCGCCCCTCTCCTTGTTGCAGATGCCGCGGTACGTAATCATCTTGGCGGATCTGGGATCCAGCCTGATCGCCTGTTTCGCGTTCTCCATCCCGCGATCGTAATCGCCCTTGGTGCAATAGGCCAAGGCGCGGCCTGCGTAGGCTGAACTGTAGTTCGGATCGAGCTTGATGGCCGCGTCGAGGTCGGCGATCGCGCGATCGAAATCCCCGAGCAGGAGGTAGCCTATGCCGCGATGCTGGTGTGCGTTTGCGTGGTCCGACACACTGGGTGGATCGTTCAACACGCTCGTGCAGGCCGCGACCGTGTCGCGCGCGGTTGCTTTCCGGTCCGCGCAAGTCCTGCGATCGGCATCGCTCGCGGAGGAAAACCGGGGGGCGGTGGCGACAAAGCCGACAAGGACGGCGGACACCGTCAGGACAAGCGTCAGAGAAGAGCGGCTGATCATCTTGCTATGCCCTCGCCCGGAACATGCGGCACGCCCGCGTCATTCGATATCGCCGGCGAGATGTTCAGCGATCCATGCCGACAGGACTCTCATGCTCCGCCCTTAGCAGCCGGACGTTCGCGGGCGTTTAAGAATTCGCTTCAATATTGATCGAGTCTGTTACGGGCCAACACCTGATATCAACAGGACGATGCCAACGTGACGGTGAGTCATGGTAGCGCGTCGGCGGTCTTGTCCGATGCGCTTTTCGATCGCGGCACCTCAATCCCACGACAACACGCCAAAGACGCCAATGAACCAGCCGGCATTGAAGGCGACAACAAGCATGAGGAGATCGAGCGTTACGGAGGACCCGACGTCCTGCACGTCTTGAGCACGCCAAATTGCGAGCAGCCCCAGCGCAAGAATTCCGGAGCAGAATACGGGCCAAATCGCTGCGAACCGACCCTGACGGGTCCTCGGCAGACGCCCGGCCCGACGAGAGGCCACCAGCGCAGTCAAGGCCAACACGATCAGACCGGCCGTGAGCAAGTACATTCGACACGATCCCTGGCACCAACCGCGGCCATCTCGAAGGCCGCAGGCGAGCCAATAGCGTGAATTGATTGCCTCAACCTTAAAGCGATAGCGAAAACCATCATTCGTCCGACGGACCAACGTCCTTGAGCGCATATCGCAAGCTTTCGAGACCCCAATGGACGGTGCCATACTGATCGATGATAATGATCCAGACGTCATCCATCCCTTTGGCCTCCATCTGTTCGCCCAGCGCAAGCGCGTCCTGCGGTGTCGCCGCGTGATAAACCTGCGGTCCGGATTTGACGATGTATGTATCTTTGGACATACGTGGGCGGATGATTGCGTAAGGGCCGCGAGCGGACCTGCCATCTACCATAATCGCCCGGCGCAACAGCGCCCCGACCAACGCGTCGCCCACCCCACCATACTGCCCCTGTTTTACCCGACGCAGCAAACTTTAATCAAATGCTCCAAATCGGATTCGGCGGAACGAAATCTGTTCGCGCCAAGCTGGGACACGTCGCCCTGCGAGGGCGCGGGTCGAAACCCTTCGGAGAGAACGTCGATGTATTACGTCGCCGCCGCATTGCTGGGAATGTCGGGGCTGTTCTATTCCGCCGGCCGTCACGAGCTCGGCCAGTTCGGCGCGGATGTCTGCAGCTATGGCAGCGCGTTCTGCGACAGCCCGGTGGTGCTCTTCACCGCCTCGGCGCTGGCCGCCGCCTGGGGCATGTTCGTCAGCATCAAGTAGTCCCGCGCGCCTCGCTGCGGCTCGCGGCGAGCTCCTTGCGGACGGTCGCCGCTGAATTGCCGACCTTGTCCACGGCCTTCTGCAACTCTTCCCTGGAGACGCCGAGCGCGTGGGTCCAGTACTTGACCTCGAACGCCTCGTGCATGTTGATCTTGCTGCGGTCCGGCTGCTCGCGCTTCGTCAGATTGTCCATGCGGCTGCTCCTCGTTCTCCCCGGGAAAACGCGGCAATGCACCGGCCGTTCCTAAACAACGGGCCGGTCGAACTTCCATCGTCGCAGCGCGCCGCGCTTCACACACTCAGCCACAGCATCGAGGCGAGCACCGCCGAGAACACGAACAGCGTGATGATGGCGACTCTGAAAATCAGGTCGGCTGCCACAAGACTCCCCTTTCCACATCCAACGTCCAAAGCCCGAACGGCGGATCGCCGCGAAGCCGATCTTCGGCCCCCGGACATCCTGACCGAGGCACGACATCCTCACGGGCTCGCGTTGGCGACAGCCCATGAATCGCCAGCGCAACGGGCCAATCGCGATTTGGTTCCTATCCGGGAACATCGTCCTGATTAATGTCAGGGGGCAGGCACGCCTCCCGCCGTCCTTGCGACTTAACATTTGTTGCATTCGCCGCCGCTGGAAACCGATCGTCCACAATGTTGCGAAGCGGCGGCGGCTCAATTTAACCTTTGTTGTCAACAGCAAGGCCGCCTTCGTGCTTTTTGATCCCCGACGCGCCCCCGGCGCGTGGGGGATCAAGTGAAGTGACAAGCGACAGGATCTGGCCGCCGCTGTTCGAGCGCCTGAGAACGACAACTGGCGCTGCCGATGCAGATCTGCAGGCTCTGGCCGCGCTGCCGTTCACCCTGCGCCATTACCGCGAAAACCAGACCGTGCTGCGCGACGGCGAGCAGCCGAGCGAGTGCTGCCTGATCGCCGACGGCTTCTGCGTCCGCTCCAAGACCATCGCGGACGGGCGGCGGCAGATCCTGTCGATCCACATTCCCGGCGACCTGCCCAATCTTCAGAACCTGCATTACGAGACCGTGGATCACGACCTCGTCGCGCTGTCCGACTGCATGCTCGCTTTCATCGGCCACCGGGCGCTGAAGGATCTGATCCGGGAGCGGCCGGGCGTGGCCGACATGTTCTGGCGCGACACGCTGGTGGATGCCGCGATTTCGCGCGAGTGGATCGTCAATGTCGGCCAGCGCTCGACCTACAACCGGCTGGCGCATCTCATCGTCGAGCTGCGCGAGCGGCTGCGCATCGTCGGCCGCGTCATCGACAACACCTTCGCCATCCCGCTGACGCAGGAGCAGCTCGGCGAGGCCATGGGCGTCACCAGCGTCCACACCAACCGCATCCTGCGCGATCTTCGCGTCGACGGCGTGCTGGAGCTGCAGCGCGGCACGGTGACAATTCTCAACGAGCAGAAGCTGCAGGAGCTGGCGCAGTTCGACGGGCGCTATCTCCATCTGTCGCCGTCGTCCTGAGCCAGCGCAACGGCGCGCTCAGGGAACGAATACCTCGCCGGTCGCCATGCGCACGTTGCGGATGGCGCGGCAGGCCTCGATGGCCGCGCGATCGCCCTCCTGCATGAAGCTCAGCAGCAGCGAGCGCCGCCGCGCGCCTGACAGGTTGCAGGTCGCCCCATGCGGCAGGTTGGCGTCGAACACCAGGATATCCCCCGCCTCGCCCGCAATGATCAGGGACAGGCTCTCCGCCTCGCCTCGCTCGAGATCTCCGGGATCGCGATGACGCGGGATCACGCGCGTCGCGCCATTGTCCGGCCCGTAAGGATCGAGGAAAACCAGCGCGGCGACGGCGTTCATGCCGGCGCCATCGCGATGCAGCGGCTGGTGGCCGCCGTCCTTCAGCGGTTCGCGGCCCTCGACCTGGGCAAGAAAGAACGGACCGCCCAGCATCTGCGCTCCCGCCGCCAGCAAGGGCGGCAGCCGGCAGGTTCGCTGCACAACGGGATCGAGATCGACGAGAGCGTGGCGCCAACCGGCGCCGCGGGGCGCGGCCCATTGGTCGCCGGTGCCTACGCCCGCATCGAAGGCCTGGCACAGCGCATCGCGCCACGCCTCAGGCACCGCTCCGCGCAGCAGCAGGTAACCGTCACGGTCGAGGTGAGCGGCCTGCTCGGCGTTCAGGGTTGCGACCTTCGTGGGAGGCGGATCATGGCGCATGCTGCTCCCTACAACCTCTGCGTGCTGCAGGCAAGTGCCGCGCATGCGACAGCCGGGCCGGCGGGAGCGTGCGAGTCGAAAAGAAGTTCCGAGCAAAGCGCGCGACAGGTGTCGGCGCGGGCTCGACGATCCCTGCGATGATGCAACCCTACCACTGTTTTGCCCGACGGGTCAAATGAGATTCGTATAATCGGAAATGATGCCATTGCCGGTTATTCCCGGGCCGGCGAGGAACCTATGTTGGCCGCCCGGCTTTTGCTATGAGAACGCCCGCCCCGATCGAGTCCTCCCCTCCATGAACCACCGCACCAAGCCAACGAAATCCGCGCCGATGCTGTTGCAGCGGCTCGGCCCCGGCCTCATCACGGGTGCGGCCGACGACGATCCGTCGGGCATCGCCACCTATTCGCAGGCCGGCGCGCAATTCGGCTACGGCCTGCTCTGGACGGTGTTTCTGACGCTGCCGTTCATGATCGCGATCCAGCTCGTCAGCGCGCAGATCGGCCGGGTCACCGGCAAGGGGTTGGCCGCCAACGTGCTGCAGCTCGCGCCGCGCTGGATCGTGCTGGCGCTGATCTCGCTGCTGGTCATCGCCAACACCTTCAACATCGCCGCCGACATCGCCGCGATGGCCGAGGCGCTCTCGCTGGTCATCGGCGGGCTCAAGCACGAGCACGCGCTGATCTTCGCGGCGGGCTCGACCCTGCTCCAGGTGTTCGTGCCCTATCGCCGCTATTCGCCGGTGCTGAAATTCCTGACGCTGACGCTGTTCGCCTATGTCGCCACCGCCTTCACCGTGAATATCCCGTGGAGCACGGCGCTGCTCGCCACGGTGTGGCCGAAGGCGAACATCAGCGGCGACTATTTCCTGATGGTCGTCGCCGTGCTCGGCACCACCATCAGCCCTTATTTGTTCTTCTGGCAGGCCTCGCAGGAGGTCGAGGAGATGAACCAGGGCAAGCGCGACAAGCCGCTGCGCGATCTTCCGAGCGGCGGCGACCCCGAGATCGCGCGCATCAAGGCTGACACCACCGTCGGCATGCTGCTGTCGAATACCATCGCCTTCTTCATCATCCTGACCACGGCGTCGGTGTTGAACGCCAACGGCGTCACCAACATCAATTCGGCAACGCAAGCCGCCGAAGCGCTGCGGCCGCTCGCCGGCGATTTCACCTTCGCGCTGTTCGCGCTCGGCATCATCGGCACGGGGCTTTTGGCGATCCCCGTGCTGGCGGGCTCGGCAGCTTACGGCGTTGCGGAGATCTTCGGCTGGCGCGCCACGCTGGAGGCGAAGCCCGAGAAGGCGGTCGGCTTCTATACAATCATCGCAGCCGCAACGATCATCGGCTTTGGCCTCGGCTTTACCGGGATCGACTCGATCAGCATGCTGGTGTGGAGCGCCGTGCTCAACGGCATCGTCGCCGTTCCGATCATGGCGATGATGATGCTGATCGTCGCGAGCGGTGCCATCATGGGCCGCTTCAAGGCCCGTTCGTGGCTGGTCGTGCTGGGCTGGCTCGGCACCGCCATCATGGCGCTGGCCGTTCTCGCTTTGCTCGGCTCGTCGCTGGTCGGCTGAGCTGAGCTAGAGCGGCGACAACGCCGCCGAGATTTGCGAAGCGATGATGAAGACCGCGAACACGGCTGGCACGCTGACGAACCGCAGGAACTGGTCTACCGAAAGCATCGTTGTCTCCCCCAAAGACAAAGCACCCTCGCCCGTAGCGCTACTCCACCCCTTGCGCGACGTGCTGGTCGGCGGTCAGAAACCGATCGGAAACGGCGGCCCCACTCACGGTGAGAAGCGCCAGAACGGAAATCACGGCTAAGAACTGCATGCCCTCTGGATGGGATCCGATTGTGGCCAAATAAGTCTGGGCTTGGCGCAATTTCGGGACGATCCCGGGCGAGATCATGACTATCCCCACCGAATTCCACAGGCTTTCCCGCAAAGCGGGCCGGCTGGCGCCTTCGGTCGCGCCTCGGCAGGCTTCACGGCGATCGGTCGCTAGCCTAACAATTGCAGCTGGGGCCGGGCTTGTGTCCGGGCCACAAGAACAACAAGGCCCGGCCGGGCCACAGGGAGCGTCATGACCAAATCCTCAAAAGCAACAAGCCTCGAAATCCTCGCCTGCGATGCCGGCTGGCGAAACTATCATTTCGTCAAGCTGACGACCGAAGACGGTGTTGTCGGCTGGAGCGAGTTCGACGAGGGTTTTGGTTCGCCCGGCGTCGGCGCTGCGATCCAGCGCCTGTCCGCCCGCGTCATCGGGCAGAACGTCTTTCAGCACGAGCGCATCTACGCCGAGCTGTTCGCGGCCACCCGCCCCGCCGCCGGCGGCGTGGTGGCACAGGCACTCGGCGCAATCGAGAATGCACTGCTCGATGCCAAGGCCAAGTGCCTGGGCGTCCCCTGCTATGAGCTGCTTGGCGGCAAGATCCGCGACCGCGTCCGGGTCTACTGGTCGCATTGTGCGACGTGGCGGATCAATCATCCGTCCTGGTACAAGCCGGCGATCGAAAACCTTGACGGCGTCAAGGCGATGGGGCGCGAGGTGCGCGAGAAGAAGTTCACCGCGCTCAAGACCAACATCTTTTCCTACGACGACGGCAAGCCGACGGGCTGGCGGCCCGGCTTCGGCTCGCCCTTCTCGCCGGAGATCAATGTCGACAGGAAAATCCTGCGCGACCTGCGCACGCATCTGGAAGCGATCCGCGACGGCGCCGGCCCCGATGTCGATATCCTGCTCGACTGCAACTTCAACGCCAAGACCGAAGGCTATCTGAAAATTCTCCGCACCATCACCGACCTCGACATGTTCTGGATCGAGATCGACAGCTTCAATCCGGAAGCACTCGGCTATATCCGCAGGCAAAGCCCGCATCCGATCTCGTCCTGCGAGACGCTGTTGGGCTTGCGCGAATTCCTGCCCTATTTCCACGAGCAGGCGATGGACGTCGCGATCATCGACACGCCCTGGAACGGCGTCTGGCAATCGATGAAGATCGCCGCCGCCGCGGAAGCCTTCGAGGTCAACGTCGCGCCGCATAATTTCTACGGCCATCTGTGCTCGATGATGAACGCGCATTTCTGCGCCGCCGTGCCGAACCTGCGCATCATGGAAATCGACATCGATCGCCTCGCGTGGGACCGCGAGCTTTTCACGCATGAGCCTGATATCCAGAACGGCCATCTGGTCATTCCGGACCGTCCGGGCTGGGGCACTGAGCCGAACGAGGAGGCCTTGCGCGCGCATCCGCCGAAGACGAGCGGCGGGCTCCTCAACTACGGGCGCAAAGGCTGAGGCGGATTACGGCGTCACGGGATTGACGGTCGGGGACGTCTTCGGCCCCGGCCGCTCCGGCTCGACCGGCGATTTCGGTTCGGTCGGAAGCACCCTGGCACCAGCGGCGTGCGCAGCTTCGCCCGTGGTCGCGTACATCGCGACATGAGCTGGCTGGGTCTTGGCGCGATTCCACGGGCCATGGTCGACGATCAGCATCGCGGCAATTGTCAATCCGGCCACGATCAGCGCAATCACGCCGGGATGACGAAGTGCGGAAGAAATGGAGTTTGCGAAGCGATCCGTTGCCATCGATGGGTCCGTGTCTTGTCCTCTCGCAGGTTAATTCAATCGCGTCCCGCGAGTTCCGCACATGCCAAGGCAAGTTCCGAGCCATTGCACGGAACTCGATCATCACGATACGTTCATTTTTTTACGTCTGGACGTGCATCGCCGACGAACTTGTCGCGATTTGGCATTTTGACCGCCGCAAGCGATTTCGCATCGAGCATCGCGTCGGGGCCCACCAGCCCGTTCAGATTGAGGATAAAGGCCGACACGGCATAAACATCCTCGTCGCTGAGCGACTGCGGCGCATTCAGCGGCATCGCACGACGGATGTAGTCGAACAGCGTTGGCGCATAAGGCCAGTAGCTGCCGACGGTCCGGATCGGCTTCGACGTTCCGATCGTGCCTTGACCTCCGACGAGCCGGTCCCCCAATCCACCCTCGCCCTTGTCGCCATGACATGAAGCGCATTGCTGGGCGAACACCTCGCGTCCGTGGCTGACCGAACCGCTTCCTTTCGGCAGATTGCTGCCGTCGCGTCCGACGTCGATGTTCCAGCCCGCGATCTCCGCAGCCGTCAACAACCTTCCGATGCCGTAAGCACCTTGCGCCTGTGCTCCGCCAGTCCAGGCACCGCCGAGCAGGATCGCAAAGGCGATACCGCAAATCTCACGCCAGCGCATTGGTCACCTCGCCGTCAGCCGCGATGCGCCAGGGCCAGATCGCGTTATTGTGGTAGAAATAGTTCTCGCCGCGGACCGCGAGCAGTTCAGCCAGCGTCGGCTGCACGTAGCCGGTCTCGTCGATGGCACGGCTCTGGATCACTACGGGCTTGCCGTCCCATTGCCACGGCAGGCGGAAGCGTGTCAGGGCACGCGTCAGCACCGGCTCCTGCAGTCGCGCCTCCTGCCAGCTCTTGCCGTTGTCGACCGACACGTCCACGCGAGCGATCCTGCCATGACCGCTCCAGGCGATGCCGGTGATCTCGTGGAAGCCAGGTGCGTTCAGGCGCTGGCCACCGGAGGGACGCGTGATGATCGATTTCGCCTCCATGTAGAAGGAAAACTCGCGGGCCGTGCCGTCCGGCAGCAGGTCGGTATATTTCGATGTCTCCTCGCGTGAATAAACCGGCTCCGCGGTCACATGCAGGCGGCGCAGCCATTTCACGCTCATATTGCCTTCAAAGCCCGGCAGGAACAGACGCAGCGGATAGCCTTGCTGCGGACGCAGCCGCTCGCCATTCTGGCTGTAGACCAGCATGGCATCCTCGAGGCACTTCTCGATCGGGATGCTTCGCGTCAGCGCAGCCGCGTCGGCTCCCTCGGCGACCACCCATTTGGCGTCGGGCTTCAACCCGGCCTCCTGAAGCACAAGCTTCAGGCTGACACCGGTCCATTCCGCGCAGCTCACCAGACCCACGAGGTCCGATGCCGTCTTGCCATAGGGCTTGCTGTAGCCGGGATTTCCCGAGCATTCCAGAAAGTGGATGCGCGACTCCGACGGGAAACGCCGCAGATCGTCCATCGTGAAGATCAGCGGGCGCTCGACCAAACCATGGAGCATCAGTCGGTGCTGCGCCGGATCGATGGTCGGAACGCCGCCGTGATGCCGCTCGTAGAACAACCCGTTCGGCGTGATGATGCCATCGAGATCCTGCAATGGCGATCGGCTGGAGGCCGAGACATATTGCTTGAGGGTCTTCGAGATGTTCCTGACGACGCCCTTCTCGAACGGCGATGGCGTTCCGTAGAGCTGGCCTCCCGTCGGATCGCCCGGCGTTTTCATCCATTCGGGAACGTTCGGCGGAAGGTTGTCGGTCTCCGCCGCCGCTTTGTCCGCGCCGAGGACTGCACCTCCAAGCGCTGCCGTGCCGGCCGTCAGGAAACGGCGGCGTGTGGCCGTTGCGGGATCATCGTCGGAATGGATCGTGCTGCTCATGACGGGCCCTCGGCTGGCGCTGAGCCCGCATGAAACAGTCCGGCCGCGGCATTTGCAATTCGCTGCCGTTTCAAAAGCAGGCGATTTCGATCAGTGCTGATCTAAATCCGACGGCTGCAGGAGCAGTTCCTTTCCTTGCAGTGCACAACGCCGTCCGTCCGATTCACTCGCCCGGAGCGATCGCGTTGCTTGGCGTCGGACGGTCGGTAATCTGCTGGCCGAACAGGCTCCCGATCAGCTCGACCGCGGTGCGCGCAGTGCGCCCGCGCTCGTCCAGGAACGGATTGAGCTCGACGATGTCGACCGAGCCCACCACGCCGGAATCGTGCAGCAGCTCCATGATCAGGTGCGCCTCGCGATAGGTCGCCCCGCCGGGCACCGTCGTGCCAACGCCTGGCGCCACGCAGGGGTCGAGAAAGTCGACGTCGAAGCTGACATGCAGCACACCATCGCTTGCCTTGACGCGCTCGATGACGCGGCGGATCAGCACGGCGACACCGAACTCGTCGATCTGGCGCATGTCGACGATCCTGATCCGGCGCGCACGCATCAATTCCTTCTCGAGCTTGTCAATCGAGCGCGCGCCGAACAGATCGAGCCTGTCCGGATCGATCGAGGCGCGCGGGTCATCGCCGAGCAGGCCATCGAGACCCGCTTCGCCGCACAGGAAAGCCGCCGACATGCCGTGCATGTTCGCGGTGATCGTCGTCTCCGGCGTGTTGTAGTCGGCATGCGCATCCAGCCAGAGCACGAACAATTGGCGTCCGCGCTCCTGCCAGTGGCGCGCCATCGCGTTGACCGAGCCCATCGACAGCGTGTGATCGCCGCCGAGAAAGATCGGGAGCGCGCCGGTGCTCGCGATCTCATAGCCTCTGCGGCTCAGCACCCGCGTCCAGCGCTGGATTTCGCGGTAGTGGTTGGCTCTTTCGGGCGGCTTGTCAGAGAGGTCCCGGATCTCGGCCACGGAGAGGTCGCCGTAATCGACGACCTCGAAATCCAGGCTTTCAAGCAGTGTCGCAAGGCCGGCGGTGCGCAGCGCCGCGGGGCCCATCAGGGTGCCACGCTGCGAGGCTCCCATATCGATGGGAGCGCCAAGCAAGGCGATGCGCCGGGTTCGATCCGTCATGGTCCGGTCGGTCACGGCCGTCTCCCGAGATCAGCAAGGCTGCCACCAGCCTAGCAGAGATTCGCATCCGTCGTTTCACGGGGACGCCGCTCGGCCGGGAACAAAATCGCGCGCGCCGAATTGCTCCTCCAAGGCCGGCACCCGCCGTTCAAGACGGCGCCTGTCGCGGATAGCCAAAGGTCGCCAGACCCGCTGTTCAAAACGAGCGCTCGCGCGGATAGCCAAAGGTGCCGGCCTCCATCTCTTCGTCGGTTCGGAGATCGCGAGCTTGAGCACGGAAATACCGCAGCCCAATCCCCAGCCCGGGGTAGCCGAACGCGCCATCGATGCGGCGACCGACGTATCCCGCACCATCGGCGAGGTCGCGGGCGGCCTGCACGCAGCGGTCGATCGCCTCACGGCCGCCATCGACGAAGCGCGGCGACCCGGCCGGCCGCTCTCGACAATCGCTGCGATCACGCGCGAGGCGCCCCTCGCCAGTCTCTTCGTCGCTTTCCTGTTTGGCGTCGCGGTCGCGCGGCGGCGCTAGAAGCGCTATAGATCCGATCAGGCCGCGCTGACGGCTTCAGGCTCAACCGCCAGGAACTGCTTCTCGAACGCGTCCACCGGCATTGGACGGCCGAAGAAATATCCTTGCCCTTCCCCGCACCCCATGCTGACGAGGAAATCGGCCGTGGCGCGGTTCTCGATACCTTCAGCCACGACCGTAAGCCCGAGCTGCTTGCTGAGGCCGATGGTAGAGCCGACGATCGCCGCATCGTCGGAATCGGCGAGCAGATCGAGCACGAACGACCGATCGATCTTGAGCCCGTCGAGCGGGAATTTCTTCAGATAGCTCAGGCTGGCATAGCCGGTGCCGAAATCGTCGAACAGGACGCGGACGCCGAGCTGCTGAATCCGCTTGAACATGTCGAGCACACGGGCCTCGTCATGGAGCAGGATGTCTTCGGTGACCTCGAGCTCGAGCAGCGAAGGCGACAGTCCGGTCGCTTCAAGCAGTGCGGCAACCGAATGCGCGAGATCGCCGGAGTGGAGCTGCGACGGCGAGAGGTTGATCGCAACGCGCACCTTGTGTCCGGACACTTCCCAGCCGCGCGCCTGGCGAGCGGCAGTCTCCATCACCCAGTTCGCGATCCGCTCGGATAGCGCCGAGGTGTTGACCACCGGCATGAACTCGCCGGGCGAGACGTAGCCGCGCACGGGATGCCGCCAGCGGATCAGCGCTTCGGCCCCGACCAGGCCGCCGTCGACCAGGCGAACCTGAGGCTGGTAGAACAGCTCGAACTCGCCGCGATCGGCGGCAAGGGCCAGCTCGCTCTCCAGCGTCAGCCGGTTCTCCAGCTCCTGCCTGATTGCGCTTTCGAAGATCACATGACTGCCGCGCCGTGTCATCTTTGCCTTGGAGAGCGCGAGATGGCTGTTGCTCAGGAGATCGTCGGCATTCTGTCCGCCGTCGGGGTAGACTGCGACGCCGAGGCTCACTTTGACGCGGTGCTGGCGCGTGCCCGTAGCAAGCGGCGCTTCGAACGCACGCGCGATCCGCTCGGCGAACTCCACGATCGGTTCGCCGGCCTCCGCACAGTCGAGCGCGATGGCGAACTCGTCGCCGCTGAGTCTCGCGACGACCGCCTTGCCATGCACTCCGGTACGAAGACGCTCGGCGACGGCCCGCAGCACGAGGTCACCGGCCGAATGTCCGAGCATCTCGTTGATCTGCTGGAAGCCGTCGAGCCCCAGCACGAGCAGGGCGACATCGGAAGACCGCTGCTCTGCAGCGCCGATCAGGCCGGTCAGGCCCGCATGCAGCATGTTACGGTTGGCAAGCCCGGTCAGCGCGTCGTGTTCGGCCAGATATCTGACGCGTTCGGCCTCGCGCTTGCGAACGGAAATATCGCGCAGGATCGCTCCATACTGGAAGCCGTCGGTCCCCTGCCAGCCCGAGAAGCTCGCCTCGACGGGAAAGGTTTCACCGTTCTTCCGGCGCCCCTCGAACTCGACGACAACCGCGCCACCGGGGACCAGCAGCGCCTGGCGCGCCGCATCGCGCATGGCAAACGCCTTTGCGCCGCCGTCGGCAGGCTGCGCACAGAGCGTCTCGAACGGACGCCCGATCATTTCAGTCGGCATGTAGCCGAAGATCGCGCTGGCGCCCGGATTCCACACCGTAATCCGATGCTCTTCGTCAGTGCAGACGAGACCGTCGCCGAGCGACATCGCGATACGATGAAACCGGCTCTCGGCGATGCGCCCCAGCAGACTGCGGAAGTCGATCTCGTCGAGCGCAATAGCCGTCAGATAGGCAACGATGGCAATGTGAAACAGGGACGTGTCGATGACGAGGGGCCATTTCGCCTGAACGAGTACCGCGATCAGCTCGCCCCCCACCCCACCGACGACCAGGACCACGACGCGAACGCCCGGTGCGACGCGGCGCCAGGAATACATCATGAGCAGGCAGATCAGGCCGAGGCCCAGGATCATGCCGCTATCGGACGTCCAGCGCAGCATCCGGTTCTGCAGGATCGATTCCGTCGCGAGGGCCTGAAGGACGGGCCCAGACACGATGCGGCCATTTGGAACACTGAAGCGGTCGCCGAGCTCGAGCGCCGTCGCACCAACGATGATCTTCTTGTCTCTCAGCTTGTCGAGCGTCGCGGTATCGCCACGCAGCACGTCGGCATAGGAGACGCTTGGAATTGAGGCCGCTCGAATGCTGAAGTCGATCAGGAACGGAGGCCGCCGGTTGGCGTCCTGTCCGGCCAGCACGACAGCCATCGACGGCATCTGGGCATCGCCGAGCTTCTCGCCGACCGGATAGCGGCGAACCAGCCCGTCAGATTCGACCCCGACATTGACGAGGGCCGGCCACGACTGGTTGCTGAACGGCTTCAGGGGACGATTGATGTGAGCTGCGCCGCCGTTCGGCGTCGGCTGCTTGAAGGACGGCAGGATCGTCGAACCGCCGACCTCGCGAAGCGCCTTGAGGAAAGCCTCGTCGGAAGCAGGATCGGACGGCGTGCTGAAATCGATATCGAAGGCGACGTCCCGCGCGCCGGCAGCCTCGAACCTGTGCAACAGATCGGCGTGCAGGCGACGCGGCCAGGGCCAGACCCCGATCTGGTCGATCGAAGGCGCATCGATGGCCACAACGAGAACGCTGCCGGTCGCCGGACGCGATTGCCAGGCAAACCGCAGATCGGTGAGCGCATTGCGAAGCGCGCCGTGCCATCCCGTGGACAGCACGACCGCGAGCGCGATCACGACAAGAATATGCGGCCGATAACGTTTCACCTTGCTCCCCTGCACCGGCGGCGTTCGTCGCCAGATGCTCCCCTTATGGCGGCCCCGCGGTCCTAGCGATTCTTGTACCAGCCGTAGTGGTGGCCGTTGTTGCCGCTATTGCCGTTTCCGCTATTACCGTTCCCGTTGTTTCCGTTCCCGCTATTGCCGTTACCGTTGTTGCCAGTATTGCCGGTACCGGTGCCGCTGCTTCCATTGCCGGTCGCGCCAGTCGTGCTGCTGCCGCTCTCCGAGCTTGCGCTGGACGTATTGCTGGTTGAACTGGTGGCGGTAGTCGCAACTGTGGTCGTCGTCGCGCTCGAGGGCGTCGATGCGGCGCTGGCCGCGGTTGCACTGCTGCTCGCGGTGACCGCCGTCACGGTGGTGCTGTTGGCGGACGCTGTCGTCGTGCTCGCCTTCGTATCGCTCCAGACCGTCTCGGTGTTGGTGCTGGCGTTCGCGTTGCGCGCCTGTCCGGAAACGACAGCACCGTGGGCGAGCCCGTTCGTGACCTTGTGGAAATTCAGCTTGACCTCGCCGAGCGAGCTCGAGATGCGCACGACGCCGGCCTTGGGTCCTTGCGCCCCGTTCGCCTGATGTGCCTGCTTCGGCACACCGGCAACCTTGCTCCCCTTGTCGGTCGGACCAAGCGCATGGATCGCACGACCGTTCGCGGCGTTACGCGGTGCGGACAGGCCCGATTTCGGCACGGGGACGCGCTCGATCGTTGAGGCGCGCGGCTTGCCATGCTCGATCGGGTTGAAGGTCCCGGTGCCGCTCAGGCTGAGGCCGGACTTGCCGTGCTCGAAGGCGGTGGCCGATTGACCCGGCATGACCTGGGCGATCTGTCCGGTCTTGAAGTCGGAGACTTCGACCTGACCGCGGAGCACGCCGACCTTGGTGCTGCCGGCGCCCACGGTCACGCTGAACTGCGTCCCCTTGACCACGGCGGCGAGATAGGGCGTCTCGACCTCGAAATGCTTGACGTTGCGCTTCTCGACCTCGAGCAGGATCGAACCCGCCTGCTGGATGATCGTGGTCGAGAGCCCCTCCTTCGTCTCGGCCGGCAAGCCGACCACCGAGTTCGGGGAGATCAGAATCGTTTCCTCGCCGCGGACGAGCAGGACGCGTCCATTGCGTCCGGTGCGAATGGTGTCGCCGGGCTTCAGCGCGCCCTCTTGGCCTAGCGAGACAGACTGCGCACCGTTGGCTCCGAGCCAGACCTCGCCCGAGGACTTGCTGACCGACCAGACGCCGTCATCCGCAGCGGATGCGCCGGAGGCCATGCCCAGGATCAGCGCCGCCGCGAAGGCGCACCGCATTCCAACTTTTCGCAGCATGACGATCCTCGGTCCGCGTTAAAATCGGCCTGAGGGGTATCCGAAATCACTCAACATAGACTTAGCGGGAAACCGACAGTCGAGCTGCCGCATTAACGGTTCATTGACCATAAAAAACTAAGAAAAATCATGCGGCTAACGACTTCTTACCGGCTCACAGACACCTCTCCGTCAAACTACGGAGAACGGTTCCTTGCGCGCATCGAGAAGCGGCACTTCCTTACCGCGCTAGTGCTGGCGGCACCGATCTTCACGGGAGTTTCGCAAGCGCTCGCGCAGCAGGCGAATGCGCCCGGCTTCGATCCTCGACAGCCGGAGAAATACTTTGAAAACCAAACCGAGCAGGAATCGCTGAGCCGTCCGCCGGTGCGACTTCCGTCGGTCGGCCAGCCCAACACCGATGGTGACACCAGGCCGCAATTCGTGCTGCGCGGCGTCAATGTCAGCGGCGCCCACGCCGTCCCCGGCGATCGCATCGCCGCGGTGTATCAGTCCTATCTCGGCAAGAAGGTCTCACAGGCAGACCTCGCCGCGATCGCCGGCGCGATCAGCGATCTCTACCGCGAAGCCGGATTCCACTTGAGCCGCGCGATCGTGCCGCCGCAGGACATCGCCGACGGCCGCGTCCGGATCCAGGTGATCGAAGGCACCATCGTGCAGGCCGAGCTGAGGGGCGACGGCGCCGAGCAGTTCGGCGTGAGGCCGATGCTCGGACCGGTTCTCGCCGAGCAGCCGTCGCGCCTGGCAACGCTCGAGCGCCAGCTCTTCCTCATCAACGGCAGACCGGGCGTCCGGATCACCGATACTGCGCTGGAAGAGATTGGCGGTGCGACCGGACGCTTCCGCCTCACCGTCTATTTGAAGACCTGGCACGTCTTCTCGTCATTCGGTCTGGACAATCTGGGCTCGTCCTCGGTCGGCCCATGGCAGACCTACGCGACCGGCGCGTTCAACTCCTACCTCACGCCGGGCGACACGCTGGCGGTCAACCTGTCGACCATCGCCAATGACCCGCGCCAGCTCGGCTTTGCACGGATGTCCTACGACGCACCAGTCGGCGTCGACGGCGTGCGCCTCGGCGCCTCCGTCCTGTACAGCGCGGTGCGGCCGGGCGACGCCCGGCGCCTCGACAGCGACATCACCAAGACCGAAGCATTCGAAGTACGGGCCAGCACCGTGCCTTTCATGTCGCAATCATCGGGGCTGACGTTGACGATGGCTGGCACCTTCAGCAACGTGTCCGAGCATGATCTATACGGCCCCTGGTACAACGACCACATCAGGACCGCGAGCCTGACCGCCGACTACCGGCTTCAGGATCGCTTCGGCGGCACCAATTTCGCGACGGTCACCTACCGCCAGGGCCTCGACATCCTCGGCGCCTCGCATTTCGACGACGATCTGTTGTCGCGCGACGGCGCCGCGTCGAACTTCTCCATACTGAACCTCTGGTTCACCCGCTACCAGACGCTCAACGACGCCTGGTCGCTCAAGCTGTCCGCGGCGAGCCAGACGGCATCGCGCCCGCTGTTCACCTCGCAGCAATTCTATCTCGGCGGCGCCGCCTTCGGCCGCGGTTATGGCGCAGCCGAGATCAGCGGCGACAACGGCCTTGCCGGCTCACTCGAAATCCGTTTCGACCAGAAGCTGAACTTCCGCCACTGGACGGGCTATCAGCTCTACGCCTTCGGCGACGCTGGCGCAGTCTGGAACGACGGTTACCGGCTGAGCGATGGCCTCTCGCTGACATCGGCCGGAGCCGGCGTGCGCTTCTTCCTGCCGGACGATCTCCAGGCTGATCTCGGCGTGGCCGTCCCCCTGAGCTACCGGGCGCCGGACAATGAGCGCCGCAGCGCGCGCTTCCTGTTCACGCTGTCGAGCGCGTTCCGGCTCTGCCCCGAACGCGGCAGGGGCGGCTGCCTCTAGCCACCCGACTTTCGTCGCATGCCTTGATGCGGCCCTTTTGCGGCGCTTCTCACAGACTTGCCTAAATTTAATCCCGTACCCTGCTCACGATCGCTCGATCCGGGAGTTCCGAATGACCATGTTCTTCAGCCGAAAGTGATTTGAGACCGATCCATGAAAAGGGTGTTCGCAATCCTGGCGTTTCTCTGCGTCCTCGGCATCGGCCAGTATTTCGTCGTCAGCCGGTTCGCGATCCGCCATGAGCTTTTGACCCTGTTCGACGCCTCGCGCCAGCGGCCGATTACGGTCGAGCTCGCGGTGCGGCGCGACTACGAGACCAAGGCCAATCTCGGCCTCTGGAAGCTGCCGCTCGCCATCATCAGCAACGGCAACACCGTCAAGGCCACTGAATATTCCTTCCTCGCCAACGTGCTCGCGGCGCGCGGCTATCTCGTTGCGAGCATCCAGCAGGATCTGCCCAGCGATCCGCCGCTGATGACCCATGTCGGCCAGCAATATGTCGGCCGGCGCGAGGTCTATATCCGCTGCGAGGCCAACATCCTCTTCGCGCTGGGCGAGTTGAAGCGACGGCAGGAGAACGCCGACTACGACCACATCACTCTCGTCGGCCATTCCAACGGCGGCGACGTCTCGATGTATGTCGCCCACCAGCATCCGGAGCTGGTGTCGAAAGTGATCACGCTCGACAATCTGCGCGTGCCGTTCGTGCTCAGCGACAACATGAAGATCCTGTCGTTCCGCTCCAAGGATCCGCACTTCCAGACCGATCCCGGTGTGCTGCCGACGCCGGAAGAGGCCAAGGCGCGCGGCATCGACATCGTCCATACCGGGGCACAGCACACCGAGATGAGCGATCGCGGCCCCGACGCGGTCAAGGAGAAGATCCAGGCGACGCTCGACCGCTTCCTGCGTGACAGCGCCAGCAGCGCGCTCGCGCCGGCCGATACGCGAAGCCCGATGATCATGAACCCCGGCGACTACTAGCCGGAAATCCTTTGCGGCAGATCAAGGCTGGCCCCGGCCGGCCGGGCTAGGAAGGGCCTCACCATCCCGGAGAGGCACGTGTCGCACTCCATCGAAAGCCTGGATACGAAAAGCCTTGATACGAGAGGCCTTGGCCTGCCCGCCGCGCGGACGCCGGCATTCGTTCGGCATCTCTATCGTTCGGCCCGCAGGCTGCTGCGATCGATCATCGCCCGCATCGACCTCTCACAGTTTCCGGGATCGTGCTGCGGCTGAGCACGGCCGTAAGCCATGCATGGGGGTTACCGGATGCACCAGCATTTGAGACGAGTTTGCCTTCTGCTTGCGGCGGCCTCCGGCCTCGCCGCATCATCAGCCGTTGCCGCCGACGCTGATCATGGCGCCGACCTTGCTAAACGCTGGTGCGCAAGCTGCCACGTCGTGGCAAGCGGGCAGGCCCAGGCAAGCGCCGACGTCCCCTCCTTCGCATCGGTTGCACGCAGGCCGGACTTCAGTCCGGAGAGGCTCGCCTTCTTCCTGCTCGACCCGCATCCGAAGATGCCGAACTTCCCCTTGAGCAGGACTGAAGCCGGCGACATCGCGGCCTACATCGGATCACTGCGCTAAAGCATGATCCGGAAAAGTGCGCAGCGGTTTTCCGAAAAGATCATGCTCAAACAACAACCTAAAGCGTACCGGGCAATCGCGACAACTCCCGCAAAATGCAAATCCCTGCCGGAGGACCGACAGGGATCAGCAGAAAGGATGATGGACGGCGAATGAGGACCATTCGGTGGCCCATCATGGACCTGCATCGGCATCGAAGTGCGGATCTCAAGACTGCGCAAGATCAATTTGTAGGCACGCAGCATCCACACGGGGAATCAGGATTTCCCCTTGCCGGGCTGCATGAAACTGCCGGTCATCTGACGCATATGATCCCCGGCGCTGGTGAACTGGCTGCGCAGGAAGTCGGACTGGATCCGCATCGCTTCCTGAAGGTCGGTGGCGTGAACGAGCTTGCGCGCATGCTCGAACGCCGACTTCATGTTCTGCTCGGTGAAGGCGAGCGCCTGCTTGGAGACATCGGTGCCCGGTCCACCGGGAACCGATGACATCGACTTGGTCGCGGCGTCGAAAAACATGCCGAAGGCCTTTTCCGCCTGGTCGATCGTCTTCTCGGCCAGGTCGCGCAGTTCGGCCGGAACTTCGAGCTTCGGTTCGATCATGGTCGCACTCCTCCCTTTTTCTTAACTGAATACCACACTTGCCGGACCGCCTTCCAGCGGCGAACCCCGGGGGCAAACGTCCCCGGCGGTCCGGCTTGGGCAGAAAAACGAAGGAAAGGGCGTCGGGCGCGCTCGCCCGGCTCAGGACAGCGGGTGTTCCGGAAGGGTCTCTTCGGTGGCGAGGTCTTCAACGAGCTTGATCACCTCGAAACGCTGCCGGGGCGCGAGCTTCAGAAAGGCACGGAGCAGGCGCAGGCTCTCGACGGTGCCACTCGCAGGCGCACCGAGCTTGAGGTGCAGTTCAGCCGCGAAATTGAGGTTCTTCATCTCGCACCTATGACAAGCATCGGCCTACCTGATCCGATATCGGGGTCCCGCGCGAGAACCGGACACCACAACCGAACGTCATGGCACGGACGAATTCTCGGCCGGGAGGTCCGGCGGGTTAGCACGCTGACGACACAACCATACGGACTGGCTCAACCGAGCAGGTTGCAATTATGCCAAGAAACAACCCTTCCGGCAAGCCCAACCACCGGCTTAGCGATGCTTCGTCTGCATCGCAGCACGGCAATTCCGGATAACAGGAATATGGACCGCAGTCACCCGGCTGCGTCAAGAAGCAGCATCAATCACGTACGGGGCCCTGCGCTGTCAACAGCCGCAGCGTTTCTGCCTGTTTCCGATATGAACGGTGATTGGCAGCGGCGGCCTAGCGCTTCTTCAGCGTATACACGTAATTGTTGAGTCCGACCTCGGCGGTTGTATCGTCGACGAAATGAACGTCGATGTCGCAGCCGGTCTCCAGGGTCCTGATCGAACCATCGGCGAAGCCGAGCGAGGCGGCGAGCGCCTTGGGATCCGCCTTCTTGTCGGCGCGCTGCATCTCGTCGAATGCGCCCTGGAAGATCATTTCGGGGCCATAATCCGTCACCTTGTACTGCGGCCTGGCGCAGGCAAAGGGACGCGGCCCCGAGATTTCCTTCGCCTTCAGGACGATCGCCTTGCCCATCAGCCGTCCGCGCTCGGCGCCGTCGGGGGCGCGTTGCCGATCGGCCCATGGCGCAACCACGGCGGTCGTGAACGTCCAGTTGCCGAGATAGAACGGATCGGCCGCCGCTGCGGAGCCTGCGGCACCGACGGACACGAGAAGGCAAGCGATGCCGGCGAACTTCATCTGACATGTCCCCTTGAGCTCTTGGCTTGGACTCGCCGCTTCGCATCAAGGTTCATCGCGCCCGAATTTTTTCCGCCCATGAACCATCGTTCAAGATCGGACGACCAAGCGGTTGCGAAACGGCCACGCAGATCACGGGCGCCATGGCTGATGGACTCAAAACCGATTCGGGCGCGCGTCAGCACCAAAGGACGACGGCATGCTTTCTCGCTGCGATCTCATCAAGGGCGCCGCGGTCGCGCTTTTCACCCTCTCGATTCAAGGCGCATGGGCGCAGGAGACGAAGATGAACCTGTTCAAGATCATCACCATCAAGGACGAAATCGTCGTTGGACTGTCGGCGGACGAGCTCAAAGCCCTCGGCGGCACTGATGCGAGCGCGGTTGCGCACGCGCTGGCACAGAAGGGCGACCTCACCGTCTGGCAATACAACGTGCATCGCGGCGCGAACGGCGAACTGCAGCAGGCGCCGACCGCCAAGATCGGACTTCTGGCCAACGCCTCGCTCCGTGTCGAGCCCTATACGACCCCGTACCAGATCGTCCCACATCCCTGATCAGCAGGCCGGCGCGCCGGCGGCCGAGACCGCCGGCGTGCCGGAATCATCTGCGCTGGCTCGCGCGCTGCGTCCCTGTTTCCGTGGCAAAACCGTAGATCAGCGCCAGCCGGTCCAGGCACTCCCGAAAACGCCGCGCGAAGTAGTCGTTCCAGCGCTGCGTACGGACCGCCCGGAGTTCGCCGATCTGATCCATGGTCAGGCCCAGCACCAGCACGTCGTAGACCAGCGCCGAGCCGTCGGTGCCGAGTTCGCGCTCGACGCGGTTGAGACGCAGCACCGCCTGCCGCTGGCTCTCGGTGACAAGCTCGCGTGTACCGGTGCCGTCGACATATTCACGCGTCGGATCCACCGCTTGCGGCCCCCGCTCGGCCCGCTCCCAATCGTTCTGGAAGGCACGCCCGCCGCGGTACTGGGCTTCGTCGATCTGGTGGTGCGCGTGCAGGCGCCCGAGCGGATCACTGCGGATCGACCGGACGGCCGTGATCTTCTCGCCGGGATCGAGCGCCAGCGGATTGTCGACCTCGACCTCCGCCAATTCGGCGTTGAACGGGACGTCGCGCGACCGCCGGTCGTGGATCGCAGTCAGTTTGTAGGACTTGTTGCGTCGGGCACGTGCCACTCGGATACTCCTTGCAAAGCAGGCAATTGAACGGGTGACCGCAGTTTCAGGCGGCGGAGACGAGCTTCAGCACCACGGGACCGACGACACGCGCGGATGAAGTCCCGGACCTGCGCGTCAGGCGCGCATGCGGAGCGCAATAGCTGGAGCCGGGCTGGCACGGATGGCCGCAGAAGGTGATGTCCTCCCCGTCCTTGTCGCCGCCATAGGGATAGCGGCAGTCGGTCTCCTCGAGTTCGATGAGCTGGATCAGGCGCGGCTGGACGCCGACGCAGCGCAACTTCACCCGCGCAACTGGCTTCATTGCGGACGGCGGCGGCACATTCAGGTACGGCAACGCCATCCGGCGCGGCGGAGGCGGACCGGCTTCGCCCGGCAAGGACGGCGTGATCGACGGGCTCGTCATCCATGTCGGCGTCACGAGCCCTAATCGCTTGGCGCGGCCAGCCACGGCGCTGCGGGTGTAAGCCGTTCCAAACCTTGCGTTAATCCGCCGCCCGATTTCCGCGTAAGAGATGCCCTTGAAAAAATAGTCGCGAAGCGCGTCGGAGTGCTCCGACGGCCAATGACCCGGTTCCATGATGCTGTCCTGTGATGCGCCTCCTCCGATCGCACGACCGGACGGTGGAGCAAACATTCCGTTATTCCGAAACCAAAGTCAAGCAAGAATTCTGATATTCATAATTGCATTAATTCCGAATTCCGGACTACAAGGGGACAGTCGATGGGCAATCGAGGGAATCACCATGTTGGACGTTGCGATGATCGAGCGGGGGCTGGAGAAGACGGGCAAGAGCAAGGGGGGCCTCGCCGCGGCCATGGGCGTCCGCCCGGGCGCTGTATCCGAGATCCTCGGCGGCGAACGCCTGGTGAAGGCGTCGGAAATCATCCCGATCATGGAATATCTCGAGCTGAATCTCGCGCCGATCATGGGCCGCGTCGGTGCCGGCGCCGTGATCGAACCGGATTATGAACAGGTACCCCCGGAAGGTCTCGGCGACATCGCGCTGCCCTTCCCGATCATGGAAGAGACCATCGCCTTCGAGATCGTCGGCGATTCGATGCTCCCCAAATACGAAAGCGGCGATGTGATCGTGGTCTACAAGGACCAGCGCCATCCGCTGTCGAGCTTCTACGGCGAAGAAGCCGTGGTCCGGCTCAAGACCGGTGAGCGCTATCTGAAGACCATCGAGCGGGGCAAGTCGCCCTCCGTCGTCAACCTCAACAGCTTCAACGCCAAGCCGATCGTCGGCGTCAAGCTCGACTGGGTCGGCGAGATCTGCCTCTCGATGCCCAAGGGCCAGCTCGAGCGGCTGCGGGCCAAATCGGCCCGCCCGCGCAAGAAGGGCAAGTGATGTCGATTTCCGATTTTTAGAAATCTGACTTGACTTAATTCCGTTTTTCGGAAATACTCTGCCGCGCACCCAGCGCTTGGGGCGCGGCAGGATCGTTTCATGCAGTATTTCGTCGTGATGATCGACTATGGACGTCGCGGCCGCGAGGCGGTCGTCGACCCCGAGATCACAAGGCGCGAAGTCATCTCCCGCGTCGCCTCGGGTGAATACCAGAACATCTCGTTCATCCACGAGATCGCGGAGAATGCGGTCGAGGACGTCACCGAGGCGATCCTGACCGAGGCCGCCCTTCCCCAGATTCCGCCTGAGGACATCGACCTCCAGGCGATCCGCCTCGATCACGCCCGCGATCTGCGCAAGCACGAGCGAACGTGACGCAGGCTTGGTCAGCCTGCGCCACGAACGAGCTGGCAATCACACCGTCAGAACGGTCGATCCCGTCGTCTTGCGCGCGGCGAGGTCGGCATGCGCCTTCGCGGCGTCCTTCAGCGGATAGGTCTGGTGCACCTCGATCTTCACCGCACCGGATTTGACCACGTCGAACAGCTCGTTCGCCATCGCGACGAGGGCCTCGCGCTTGGCGGCGTAGGTGAACAGCGTCGGACGGGTGACATAGAGCGAGCCCTTCTGCGCGAGCAGGCCAAGATTGAGCGGCTCGACCGCGCCGGAGGATGCGCCAAACAGCGCGGCGACGCCGAGCGGCGCGAGACAGTCCAGCGACTTCAGGAACGTGTCCTTGCCGACGGAGTCATAGACCACCGGCACTTTCTTTCCGCCGGTGATCTCGTCCACGCGCTTCACGAAATCCTCGCGGGTGTAGATGATGACGTGATCGCAACCATGCGCCTTGGCGAGTTTTGCCTTCTCGTCGCTGCTGACGGTGCCGATCACGGTGGCGCCGAGATGTTTGGCCCACTGGCTCAGGATCAGGCCGACGCCACCGGCCGCGGCATGGAGCAGGATGGTGTCGCCGGCCTTCACGCGATAGGTCTGACGGATCAGATATTGCGTCGTGAGGCCCTTCAGCATCATCGCCGCCGCGGTCTTGTCGTCGACGCCGTCAGGCAGCTTCAACAGCCGGTCGGCAGGGATCAGGCGCGCCTCGGAATAGGCGCCGAGCGGCGAGGCGCCGTAGGCAACGCGATCGCCGGGCTTCAGATCGGTGACACCGGCCCCGACTTCCTCGACAACACCGGCGCCCTCGCTGCCGAGACCGCTCGGCAATTGCACGGGATACACACCGGAGCGGTTGTAGATGTCGACGAAATTGAGACCGACGGCGGTGTGGCGGATGCGCGCCTCGCCCGGCCCGGGCTTGCCGACACTGACCTCCTCCCAGACCAGAACTTCCGGACCGCCGGTCTTGTGAAAGCGAATGGCATGCGTCATGGGCGTTGCTCCCTTATCGTTGCAGTGAATGTCAGAAAACCTGACCGGTCGGTGAAATAGGCATTTGGTCCGCCCGTTACAGTATAGAAGCCGTAACAAGAATGTCACAGCGAAGGACAAACGCCCGCCGTTCCGCCTCTGTTCGAAAGAGTTGATGACGGCCCTCGCGCAACCGGCAGTACCTTTTGCGCGGGGTTTGGTGGTCGCCTGCGAAGGAGAGCCGAGATGCCCGCTTATGTACAGCATCATCAGGACATCGAAATCGCGCCTGTGATTTGCCCGACATGCATGGGGTTCCTGCCGATGTACGTCCGCGAGGTCGAGCCGCATTGGAGCCTCGCCAAGATCGACTTTGTCTATGAATGCGCCGATTGCGGCGCCGAGGTCCGGCAAACGATCCGCAAGCCGGAGTTGCTGCGGCACTGATCGCGGATCGCGTGACCGGCGAGCCGCCCGAATACCGACGCAAGTATTTGCGTTCAGCGGAAAAAACGCCGGTCGCGCGGGTCTGATGCCTCCCAAACGAGGCTTGTTCTTTGCCGGGAACGCAGGCAGAACAAGCCTCAAGCAAGACCTTTGGGAGCGCCATTTCGTGGCTGATCAGAAGGCCTCGACGTCGATCGAGGCAGTGGAGAGCGGCCTCGCCGCGCAGGGCTACATCGCGAGCCGGCAGATCGCGACCGCCGTCTATTTGTCGCAACAGATCGAGAAGCCGATCCTGGTCGAGGGCCCCGCGGGCGTCGGCAAGACCGAGCTTGCCAAGGCGATTGCCGCCTGGCGCGGCATGAAGATGATCCGCCTGCAATGCTACGAAGGCCTCGACGAGGCCAAGGCGCTCTACGAGTGGAAATACGCCAAGCAGCTTCTCTACACGCAGATCCTCAAGGACAAGCTCGGCGAAGTCCTCGGCGGTGCGCAGACGCTGCACGCCGCGCTCGACCAGTTGCATGATTTCGGCGACGTGTTCTTCTCCAAGGAGTTCGTCGAGCCGCGTCCCCTGCTCCAGGCGCTGGAGCAGCCGGGCGGCTGCGTGCTGCTGATCGACGAGATCGACAAGTCGGACGCGGAGTTTGAATCGCTGCTGCTGGAAATCCTGTCCGATTTCCAGGTCACGATCCCCGAGCTCGGCACCGTCTCGGCGATCACGCCGCCGACGGTGATCCTCACATCCAATAGCGAGCGCGACCTCGGCGACGCCCTGAAGCGGCGCTGCCTGCATCTGCATATCGGCTTCCCCGAGCAGCGGCTCGAGGAGCGCATCGTCGAGAGCCGGGTGCCTGGCATCTCGCAGACGCTGCGCCGGCAGATGGTCGGCTTCATCCACGAAATCCGCTCGCTGGATCTGAAGAAGCTGCCTTCGGTCAGCGAGACCATCGACTGGGCACGCGTGCTGGTGCTGCTCCAGGCAAACGAGCTCGACACCGACATCGTCAAGGACACGCTCAACGTGCTCCTGAAGTACGAAGCCGATATCGAGGCCGCTCACCCCCAGATCACGACCTTCATTGCCAAGGCGGCACGGTCCAACGTCTTCGGTTGACGCCGATGCGCGAGAATCTTCATCGTTTCTTTCGGGCGGCGCGCGGTGTCGGCGTGCACGTCTCGCCTGCCGAAAGCATCGATGCCATGCGGGCCGTGTCGCAGGTCGGCTTTTCCGACCGGACCATCCTGCGCGACGCGCTGCTGCTGACGCTTGCCAAGTCCCAGGACGAGAAGCTCGCGCTCGGCGACTGTTTCGATCTGTTCTTCAGCCAGCCCGAGCCGCGGCAGGATCAGCCCGAGGCCGACAGCAACGACGACGCGTCGCAGGACGCTGCGGATCAATCGTCCCAGTCCGGCTCGGCCGGTGAAGCGGGCGAAGGCCAACCGCCGGAAGGCCTGGGTCCGCTGGCGCAGATGCTGCTGTCGCAGGATCGCAACGCGATCCAGGCCGCCATCGCCAGCGCATCCGGCGCGGCTTCGCTCTCCGACATCCGCTATTCCACCCAGCGCGGCATCTTCTCCAGCCGAATCCTCGACGCGATGGGCCTACAGCGCCTGCGCGACGATCTCGACCAACTCACCGCGACCAATCCGTCGCTGGCCGAGCGTCTCCGCGGCGCGCTGGATGCCTTGCGCGAGGCCGTGCGCGATACCGTCTCGCAAGGCCTTGCACTCTATGCCCGCGAGGAGGCCGAGAACCTCCGCAACGAGATCCTGCGCAACGCGCCGCTGGCCCGCATCGAGCGGCGCCAGGTCGCCGAGATGCGCGCCCTCATTCGCCAGATCGCGCGCCGCCTGCGCGAGCGCTATTCGAAGCCGCGCAAGCGCCAGCGCCGCGGCCATCTCGATGTCCGCCGTACGCTCCGCCGCAACGCCGCCTGGGGCGGCGTCCCCTTCCTCACCGCCTGGAAGCGCAAACACCGCGACCGGCCAAAGATCGTGGCGCTGTGCGACGTCTCCGGCTCGGTCGCGCAGGTCTCCGACTTCTTCCTGCTCCTGATTCACTCGCTGCATGAGGTCGTCGACGACGTCCACTCCTTCGCCTTCTCCTCGCACCTGATTGAGGTCAGTGAGATCCTGAAGAAGAAGTCGCCGGAGGAAGCGATGGCCGAGATCATGTCCAAGGTCGGCTTCGGCTCGTCCGACTACGGCTCCTCGCTGGTCGACTTCGAGAAGGACTTCATGAGCACGCTGACGCCGCAGACGACGGTGATCGTGCTCGGCGATGCCCGCAGCAACAACCTCGACCCGCGCGCCGACATCCTGCGCCGCATCTCCGAGCGGTCGAAGCGGCTGGTCTGGCTCAATCCCGAAGGACGGCTCGCCTGGGGCTTTGGCGATTCCGAGATGCCGCGCTATGGGACCTTCTGCACCGTGGTGCGGCAATGCGCCACCGCGCAGCAGCTCGAGCGCGCAGTCTCCGATATCGTGGCGACTTATCAGTAGAGAATGATCGCCCTCGGCGTCAGGCGGCGTTCAGCTCGGCCTGCGCGAGATTGCACTCACGAAAATGATACGCGATTTCATCGAGTGCGCGCTGTTCCCATTCCTGGGCCTGCGCGAGCCAGAATATCCGGCGTTCAGAATCGCGCGCGGCGCGCTCGCGGCACAAGAATTCCTGGCTGCGAATCTCGATCAGTCGCTTCATGCAATCACACTCCTGTCGTGTGAAGCCAATCCCCCGCGAATCAAGCTAGCAGAGTCCCGAGCAGCGAGTCTCACCAATCCTGTGCGTATAGCGATACAGAATGGGACAGCAACGCTTCCCGTGCACCGCGCAAAATCGCAGCGCAACATCAAGTCCGGATCATCAATAAGTGATCGCCGCTCGGGACGATATTTGTGCGCAAACGATCTTAACGCTTGTGGCGCAATGATCTGCGGCAATTTGTGAAGAGACGTTCTAAACAGCTCACCGAATTCCGGACTCATTGTCGTCGCATGGTTTTCATGCAGCGCCGCTAACAGGGGCGCGCGAACGGTACTATCGCTTGAGGCAGCATGAGCAACGATTTCGACTTCGATCTTTCACCGGACCAGTGGGAAGCGCTGAAGGCGCTTCGCAACCCGGTGTCGAACGGTCGCCACTCGAAAGCTTACCTTGTCAAAAGCCTGGTCGAGCTCGGCCTTGTCGAGGTGCATGACGGCGTACCCGCGATGACGCCGATCGGGCGCAAAGCACTGGTACGCGGATCGTGCCGGCTGCTGGACCTCGTCGCGTAACAGATGCGTCAAAATATCTGCGCGATCACGATCGCGTAAGCGATGAACACCACCCCGAGGCCCCACACCATCGCCGGAATCTGCGACCGCCGGCCAACGGCCACTTCCAGAGCGATGTAGCTCAGTGTGCCCAGGGCCATTCCGTTGATGAGGTTGTTGGTCAGCACGGTGACCAGCAGCGTCAGCACGATCGGAACCGCGTTGCCGAGATCGGTCATGTCGATCCGAGCCAGGCCCTGCATCATCAGCACGCCGACGAGCACCAGTGCGGGCGCAGTGGCCTGCGGCGGGATGATGACGAAGACCGGCCAGAAGAACAGAGCGAGGCAGAAGAACGCTGCCACCGTCAGCGAGGTCAGGCCGGTACGCCCTCCGGCCTGCACGCCGGTGATCGATTCGATATAGGCCGTCACGACCGACGTGCCGAGCAGCGGACCGACGATGGACGCCGTCGCATCCGTCGCGAATGCGGCGGTGGCGTTCGGGATCGAACCGTCGGGTTTGCGTAGATTGGCCGCGCCCGTCACGCCGATCAGCGTGCCCAGTGTCGAAAAGAATTCGGCGCACAGGAAATAGAACAGCAGCGGCAGCGCCACGACGAAATGGCTGAAGAGATAACCGATGTCGAGCGCCATGAAGGTGCTGGTCGGCCAGCGCGGCCACGACAGGATGGCTGATGGCATCGACGTCACCATCTTGCCGTTGGCGCCGGGAACGAAGAAGCCGATCAGGGTCAGCAACGCAATTGACAGGATCAGCGCCGCCGGCACCCGGCACACCACCAGCACCGGCGTGAGCAGCAGGCCGAACAGCGTCAGCAGCACCGCCGGGCTGCGCAGGGATCCCATGGCGATGTAGGTCGACGGGTTCTGGACGACGAATCCGGCGCCTCGCAGCGCGATGAAGACGATGAGGGTTCCGACCGCCGCCTGGATGCCGATCTTCAGCGCTTCCGGCACGTCCTTTGCGACTTTCTCGCGCAACTTCGACAGGCTGAGGATGAGGAACAGCACGCCGGTGAAAGCAACCATGGCAAGCGCGCCCTGCCAGGGCATGCCCATCTGCTTGACGATGACATAGGTGAAGATGACGTTCGACCCCATCGCGGGCGCAACCGCGAGCGGCAGATTGGCCCAAAGCCCCATCATCACCGAGCCGACGATTGCTGCGAGTGCCGTGGCGCTGACGAGATCGGCACGATCCATTCCGGCGTTGGACATGATCGCCGGGTTCACGGCGATGATGTAGGCCATCGCCGCGAACGTCGTCGCTCCGGCCATCATCTCTCGGCCGACACTCGTGCCACGCTCGGTGAGGCGAAAGGCCCGATCGAGCAGCCCCGTAGCTGCCGGTTCTGCGGCCGCAGCCTGCGGCTTCGTTATCTCGTTCATCCCCAGTCCTCCCCTACCAGACCACCGGGTGTGCTTCGCCGGTCTGCACGTTGATGAAGCCGAGCGGCGCCTGCTCGCACGGCGCCACCAGCACCCAGCTCCAGGGCGCGCAGGTCAGCGTTGCGAACATCAGTCGTTCCGGGAATCCCGGATACCAGCGCGGCCGGAATGTCGGCTCGTACATCCAGTCGACCTTGCCGCCTTCCGCGTAGAGCGCCTGCATCTCGGCATCGAGCGCCTGCGCCGAGCGACAGCTCATCAGCCCGCCAACCTCGAAGCGCACGGTGGCGACGAGCTCGCCCTCGCGCACCAGCGCCCACCCGCCTTGAAGCTCGATCAGCGCGTTCACCGCCTTTGCCATCGCCGCGTCGGACGAACCGACCACCCAGATATTGTGCTTGTCGTGCGCCACCGAGCAGGCGACCGCCGTCTCCGGCGTGCGCGGTCCACATCCGCGCCAGAACATCTTCGCGACGCGCCCATCGCCGGAAAAGCGGTCGACGATGGCAAACTTGGTGATGGCCTCGCTCTCGTCGCGCTGCACGGCGCCATCACGCACTGGCAGGTCGAGGGTGTAGAACTCGGGATGCCAATGGAAGGGGCGGATCACAGCCGCCTTCATCGTGGCCCGGCCGGGCTCGGCCCGCAGCTCGAAATCCTCAGGCTTGATCGTACGCTTGATGTTGATCGTCCTGGTCGCCCATTCCGGCCATGCGATTGCCGGCACTTCGCCGAGATAACGCTTGCCGTCAGAGACCTGCGCGCCATCGGCCCACACCTCGGCGATCGTCACCCTGGCAACATCCGACAGCAGCACGACGTCGCCGAAGCGCCCCGGCGCCAGACTGCCGACGAACGGCGTGAGGCGCATGTGCCGCGCCGGATTGATGGTGAGACACTGGATTGCGATTTCCGGCGCAAGGCCGGCCTCGATCGCGACCCGCGCATTGTGATCGCTGGCGCCGAGCTCGAGCGTATGGCTGGCGCTGCGATCATCCGTGGTGAACGCGATCTGCGACCAGTCCTGCAAACCCTTCGCGAGTAGCCATTTGACGATCTCGTCCATGGCATAGACGCGCAGCTCGACGAACAAGCCGCGGGTGAGCTTGTCCCAGGTTTCCTCCGGAGTCTGCACTTCATGGTCGGATGCGAGCCCGGCCGCGGCAAAAGCGTTGATGGAGGGCAGATCACGCAAGCCGGAGGCGTGGCCTTCGACGACGCCGCGCGCCGCGAATGTCGCCTCGATCATGCCCCAGAGCCGCTTGTAGGAGGGGTTGTCGGGATTCCACACCGCCGGCCAGTCCATGACTTCGTCGAGGCCGGTGACCATCAGGCTTTCGCTCATGAAGCGCGCCTGCTCATCGCGGCCATACCAGCCGCCGCCCCATTCATACGCGGTCGGCGGCACCGCCGAACCGGGCTGCGGAAAGATCTTGAGCGGCGAGCCGCGTCGGCGTGCCTCGAACCAGAATTCGAGATTGCGTGCGCCGTCGACGTTGGAGAATTCGTGGCTTGCCTCGCAGGTCCAGGTATTGCCATGCGGCAGCACCAGCGCCGCTTCCCATTCCGGCGTCAGATGTGAGCTTTCGATGTGCTTGTGCACCTCGCCGAAGCCGGGTACGGCCGCGAGATTCGGCCGATGCACGCGCTCGCGGACCTCGCCGGGATAGCTTCCAGCCGGCCCCACCCACGCGATGCGCCGGCCCTTGAAGACGATCTCCTGATCCTCGCTCCAGGTTCGGCTGTGCACGTCGAGCAACTTGCCGACCCGCAAGGCGCGATCGGCCGGGCGGCGACCCAGCGCCGTCAGCACCAGGTCCTGGCGAATGCGTACCTCGTCGGGCGCGTTGATCAGGAGATCATCGGGTATCGCGTTCATGGACTGCCTCGCTCTATGCCGGGACTTTCGCAGCCCCGGTCCGCTTCCGCGGCGATCTGCCGGATTTGCCGCTGCGCGCGGCGGCGGCATCGCGCTGCCGAACGTCCTTCAGGAGGGTCGTGAGCGCCCACTCGATCGCATCGGCTATCTCGCTGCTCGACATGCCGAAATCCTCGCGCATCGCGTTCCAGGCCAGCACGTTGTTGAGATAGGACGCGAGCGCCTCGGCCTGACGGACGTCCTTGGCGGGGAGATGCCGCACCAGCGGCGCCATCGCCTTGCGATGCTGGTCAATCAAATGTCGCCGGAAGCCGGCGCGCACCCGGCGGCCCGCCCGCGTCACCGCAATCGCGCGCGCCAGATGCGGATGACGGTCGAACCGCTTGCAGAGCTTGCGGAAGATCTCGGGCAGTTCGTCGGGCGAGGTGAAGGGGATGTAGCTGAAGACGTTGTCCTCGATCCATTCGCCGGCCGCCGCGAACAGCTCCGCGCGGGTCTTGAAGTGCCGATAGATGGTTCGCTCGGCCACCTTCGCGCGCTTGGCCACCGCGGCCATGGAGATGTCGTCGGCCGCCTCATCCTCCAGGGTCTCGACAAACGCCGCGACGATGCGCCGCCGCGTCATCTCGGCATATTCGTCGCGAAGGCTGGCGATATGTCGCTTTGCTGTACTCATGTCATAAGTCTGACATCGGCTGGATTGGAGGGTCAAGCCGAGACTTGAGGCAGGCCGCGCCGCGACAATGGGCGTCGTGGCGCTCGGACGGCTGGCGATCCTCACGCGCACGACTTTCGCCTGCCGCCTGAAAAATGGACTTTTGCGCATCACCGAAATCGGATTTGCTCTGCCGAGAGCTGCGCGCAACGGCGCCGCGCGGACGGCAATGGAACGGCAAGGGAGCTGATCATGAACGGGCTTGGCGGGTTGAACAAATCGCCTGAGGGCGTCGTCATCGGGCTGGTGCAGCTGCAACTGCCTGCCGTCGTGACCCGCGCCGATCTCGCCAAGCAAACCGAGCGCATCGGCTGGATGGTCGGCAAGGCCCGCCGCAATCTCTCCACCATGGATCTGGTGGTGTTCCCCGAATACTCGCTGCACGGCCTCTCGATGGACACCAATCCCGAGATCATGTGCCGGCTCGACGGGCCCGAGGTCGCGGCCTTCAAGAAGGCCTGTCTCGACAACAAGATCTGGGGCTGCTTCTCCATCATGGAGTTCAACCCGCACGGCAATCCCTACAATTCAGGCCTGATCATCGACGACCACGGCGAGATCAAGCTCTATTACCGCAAGCTCCATCCCTGGATTCCGGTCGAGCCGTGGGAGCCCGGCGATGTCGGCATTCCCGTGATCGAGGGGCCGAAGGGCGCGAAGATCGCGCTGATCATCTGCCACGACGGCATGTTCCCGGAGATGGCGCGGGAATGCGCCTACAAGGGCGCGGAGATCATGATCCGCACCGCCGGCTACACCGCGCCGATCCGCGAGGCCTGGCGTTTCACCAACCAGGCCAATTCGTTCCAGAACCTGATGGTCACAGCGAACGTCTGCATGTGCGGTTCGGACGGCTCGTTCGATTCCATGGGCGAAGGCATGATCGTCAATTTCGACGGCACCGTGCTGGCGCACGGCACCACCGGCCGCGCCGACGAGATCATCACCGCCGAGGTGCGCCCCGACCTCGTGCGCGAGGCCCGGATCAATTGGGGCGTCGAGAACAACATCTACCAGCTCTGGCACCGCGGCTATGTCGCGGTGAAGGGCGGCGCGATGGACTGTCCATACACTTTCATGCAGGACATAGTCGCCGGCACCTATCGCCTGCCTTGGGAAGATCAGGTCAAGGTGACCGATGGCACCTCCTGCGGTTTCCCGGTGCCGACGCGCATATTCGGCAAGACGGCGAAAGCAGCGGAATAGACCGTCCCCCAAGGGGTAACCGCGACAATCTGGCACGGTTGTTGCTCCTTTTGACGTCCAAGTCGCGTCAAATCGGGGGAATCCACCATGTCGACCATCGCCGCGGCGCCCACCGCCGAGTCCAAGCCGCTCTATACGTCCCTGTTCGTCCAGGTCCTCGCTGCGCTCGTGCTTGGCGTCATCCTGGGAATGGCCGTCCCGGACTTCGCCATCGGGCTCAAGATCCTCAGCGACGCCTTCCTCAAGTTGATCTCGATGATCGTCGCCCCGATCGTGTTCTGCGTCGTTGTGCATGGCATTGCGGGCGCCGGTGACCTCAAGAAGGTCGGCCGCGTCGGCGTCAAGGCGCTGGTCTATTTCGAGGTGATGACGACGGTAGCCCTCGTGGTCGGCCTGCTGCTCGCCTACCTGTTCGGCCCCGGCCACGGCATGAACATCGATCCCTCGACACTGGATGCCAAGGCGCTCAACACCTACGCCGACAACGCCCACAAGCTGTCGGGCGGCGGCATCGGCGCCTTCCTCATGAACGTGATCCCGACCACCTCGTTCGACGCGCTGTCGCGTAATGACGTGCTCCAGGTGCTGTTCTTCGCGGTCCTGTTCGGCGTCGGCCTCGCGCTGGTCGGCGGCGAGAAGGGCGCGCTCGTCACCAACATGATCGACGCGGCCTCCACCGTGCTGTTCCGCGTCATGGGGCTCATCGTTCGCGTCGCGCCGCTCGGCGTGCTCGGCGCGGTCGCCTACACCGTCGGCAAGTACGGCGTCGGCTCGCTGAAGCAGCTCGTCTCGCTGGTGATGCTGTTCTACGTCTCGGTCGGCATCTTCGTGCTGGGCGTGCTCGGCGGCGTGATGGCGCTCGTCGGAATCAACATCCTCAAGTTCCTCGCTTACCTGCGCGAGGAGCTCACCATCGTGCTCGCGACCGCCTCGTCCGACGCGGTGCTGCCCCAGATCATGAAGAAGCTGGAGCGGATGGGCGTGAAGGATTCCGTCGTCGGCCTCGTGATCCCGACCGGCTATTCCTTCAACCTCGATGCCTTCTCGATCTATCTGACGCTCGCCGTCGTCTTCATCGCGCAGGCCACCAACACGCCGCTATCGTTCGGCGATCTGCTGCTGGTGCTCGGCGTCTCCCTGATCACCTCGAAGGGCGCGCATGGCGTGCCCGGCTCGGCCATCGTGATCCTGGCAGCGACGCTGAACGCGGTGCCGAGCATTCCCGCGATCGGCCTCGTGCTGGTGCTGTCGGTCGACTGGTTCATCGGCATGGCCCGCGCGCTCGGCAACCTCGTCGGCAATTGCGTGGCGACGGTCGTGGTGGCCGCCTGGGAAGGCGATCTCGACCGTGCCAAGGCGGCCAAGGTGCTCGAGGGTGGCGAAATGGTGGACGTGACGGCGGGATAGGTCCGCGGATCAATCATTCCACTGGAGGAGCGGCGTTCCATATGCCCTCCTCCAGACCGACAGGAAGCGCGGAAACCAGGAGTGCGCCACGGCGCCCTTATAGGCCCAGGTGCGATATTTCAGCCCCTGCTCCGAGATCAGCTCCTGATATCCGCCGTGGACCTCGGTCGCCGTGCGGATGTCCTTCAATATCCCTTGCGCGCAGGCGCGGTAGGTATCGCTCCCTGAGGTCTCGTCAAAGTCCAGCATGCGATCCGCAAACTCGACGTTGAACGTCGGCCAGGACGAACGCCCCTGATAGGCGGGCGCCGCGATCTTGTGGATCATCTTGTTGCGCGGATTATCCGTCGAGACGAAGAAGTGGAACGTGCTGGGAATGCGGAAGCGCGGTTCTGCGATGATCAGGTCCGTCGTGGCCGCGAACAGCGCGCGCTCGCTGGCATCGTTCATATCCCAGAAGCCGCGATGCACGCTGACGAAATCCAGCGCGACCAGGGACACCGGCGAGCCCGCCGGACCATCCAGGGAATGCCTGATGTAGCCGTTCTTGCCGAACAGGCGGAGCAGGTCCGTCTTGTACTGGGCGAGGTCGCGCCCGATCAGCCGCTTCAGCTCGTTCTCGTCGACGATCCCGAGCTGCACGCCCCACACGAACGTCGTGTAGACGCAGGCATTGGTGACGAAGCGCCTGCGCTCCGCACGTGTGTCGGTTGCCGCAGAGCGCGGCCCGCTGGCGTCGCACAGCAAATATCGGGCGTCGTCGACCTCGAACGGTTCGAGCTCGCTTGCGAGCTTCAGGATCGCGCGCTTGAGGTCGACGCCATATTCGGCCAGCAACAGGCGGCCGGCATGCGCGCATTGCGACATCGCCAGATGGGAGGACGCCCGCTCCTCGGCCGAGAGCATCTGCTGGAGGCCGGCGATGATGCCGAGCAGCGTGTCCGAGGGCCGCGAGAAATAGTTCACGCCGAGGTACCGGCCGCGCCCCGCGGGAACGATCGTCGTCGTGACGACGTCGGCACGAACCGCCGCCAGCAGCAGGCGCACGCTCTTTTCGAGCAGGCGCACCCGGCGCACCGCATCCTGCGCATCCATGATGGTTTCAGGATCGAGAACGTCGGGATAGAACCAGGCGAAGTCGCGCGGATAATAGGCCGAGGCGTGCGGAGCGCCCGTGACGAGGAACGCTTCGGTCACCGAAAAGGCGCTGTCCATCGAATGCCGGTAAAGGTCCTCGATCGCCGACAGCGAGTGATGCGACTTTCTCAGGAAACGATCGCCGAGAAAATTGACCGCCTGAAGGGCGTTGGCGACAAAGGTCGCAGCCGTGCCCTGGTAGAACCGGTTCTCACGATGCGATGAAAAAGAGATGTCGCTGTTCATATGCGTAATTCGGCTGATGTCTCAATGATCCCGGTGGCGGCCACCATCTTAAACATCTCTGATTCGTGTCTCTACCCGGTGACTTGCGGGCTCCAGGGGATCAGCGGTCCTCCCGCGGCCTGAAATTCTCGATCACCCGCAGCAGCACGCGCGCGCCTGCATCGGCGTCCGCCAGCTCGACATGCTCATCTGGATGATGACTGATCCCGCCGCGGCAGCGGACGAAGATCATGCCGACATCGGCGATGTCGATCATGGCCATGCCGTCGTGCCCGGCCCCGCTCGGCAGCTCGAACACACCAAAACCTTCCGCTCCGATCGCCTGCGCGATCTGGTCCTTCAGCCAGGGCGCGCAAGGCGCCGTGCGGTTCTCGTGGGTGACATCGAGCTGAAGCGCCAGTTGCCGGCGTTTGGCGATCGCCTCGATCTGCCTGACAACGTCGGCTACCGCGCGCTTGCGATGCATGTCGGTCGGCGCGCGCATGTCGATGGTGAAGGACACCTCGCCTGGAATGACGTTGGTCGCGCCGGGCCGCGCCTGGATGTAACCGACCGTGCCGACCAGCCCGCTCTCGTCGGTGCGGCAAAACTGCTCGATCGCGCCGATGCATTCGGCGGCACCGGTGAGCGCGTCACGGCGCAGCGCCATCGGCACGGTGCCGGCGTGGCCGGCCATGCCGGTCAGCCGCGCGGCAAGGCGCGTCGCGCCCGCAATCGCGGTGACGACGCCCACCGGCAGGTTCTGGGCTTCCAGCACCGGCCCCTGCTCGATGTGCAATTCGAGATAGGCCAGCAGCTCGCGCCGCGTCCGCGCCGCCTTGCCGATATGATCAGGATCGAGCCCGAACTGAACCAGCGCATCGCGCATCGAGACGCCGTCGCGATCCCTGGTGTTCAGGACGCTCTCGTCGAATGTGCCGGCGACCGCGCGGCTGCCGAGCAGCGTCGAGGCGAAACGCACGCCCTCTTCGTCGGCAAAGCCGACCACCTCGATCGCAAACGGCAGGCGCCTGCCGCGGCGGTTGAGATCGGCAACGCAGGCGATCGCCGTGATCACGCCCAGCGGCCCGTCCCATTTTCCGGCATCGCGCACGGTGTCGTAATGCGAGCCGAGCATCAGGCAGGGCGCCCCCGGCCGCTCACCTTCGTAACGGCCGCAGACGTTGCCGATCGCATCCAGATGCGCGCTCATCCCGGCCTCGCGCATCCAGCCGAGGATAAGGTCCGAGGCCGCGCGCAGCTCCTTGCTGAGATAGATGCGGGTGAGCTTTCCGGCTTCTTCCGAGATCGCAGCGAGCTCGTTGATGCGGCGAACGATCTCCTTGCCGAGCGATGCATCGTGAACGGCGGTACCAGCACCCATCTCGGCAAGCTTTCCATCTTCTGGGGACCACGGCGGCGGCGGTCCTGGCGACGATCGATACAAGTTCGGTGCCAGCGAAATCGCGCAATCGGCGCCGTCCCAATCAGCGCGTGGTTAGCATGAATGCGTCTTATCGGCAGACCATCCGGCGCCGGTCATGCACATGCGAAAGCGGGTTAAGACTGCTTAACTACATTGCATACAATTACAAAATGATGCTTATAAATTAATCTGCCACTTTCCTCATCAAGACTCGCTATTGAAATATATAACAACAATATCAAATACTTATTTCAAGTCGCCCATTTTCTAGCCGCTGGCATGAAGCTTGCGACATCTTATCCCGGCTTCGCCAGACCGGCGCGGCCGCGAGATTTAAGGCGGGGCATCCGCCAAGGGAGCGAGCAATGGATTTTGGCAGGATTTCACGACGTCATTTGTTGCAGGGCGGCGCGGCCCTCACCCTCGGCGCAGCGGCAGGCGCCCGGCCGGCCTTCGCGGCCGAGACCACCATCGGCTTCATCTATGTCGGCTCGCGCGACGACTACGGTTACAACCAGGCGCACGCGCAAGGCGCGGCCGCGCTGAAGAAGATCCCCGGCCTGAAGGTCGTCGAGGAAGAGAAGGTGCCGGAGACCGACGCGGTCGAGAAGACGATCGAGTCCATGATCAATCTCGACGGCGCCACCCTGCTCTTCCCGACCTCGTTCGGCTACTACAATCCGCACATGATCAAGATGGCTACCAAGTACCCGAAGCTGCGCTTCGAGCACTGCGGCGGCCTGTGGAGCGACAAGGATCCCAAGAACGCGGGCAGCTATTTCGGCTACATCGACGAGGCCCAGTACATCTCCGGCATCGTCGCCGGCCTGACGTCGAAGAGCGGCAAGCTCGGCTTCGTCGCGGCCAAGCCGATTCCCCAGGTGCTGCGCAACATCAACGCCTTCACGCTCGGCGCCAAGTCCGTCAATCCGAAGGCCACCACGCAAGTGATCTTCACCGGCGACTGGTCGATGCCGGTCAAGGAAGCCGAAGCCGCCAACAGCCTGATCGACCAGGGCGTGGACGTGCTGACCTGTCACGTCGACGGCCCCAAGACCATGGTCGAGAACGCCGCGCGGCGTGGCGCCTTCGTCTGCGGTTATCACACCAACCAGTCGGCGCTGGCGCCGAAGGCCTATCTCACCGGCGCCGAATGGAACTGGGAAGCGCTCTATCCGAAGTTCGTCAAGATGATCGCCGCCGGCGAAAGCATCCCGAATTTCTACCGCGGCGGCCTGAAGGAAGAGATCGTCAAGGTCTCGGCCTATGGCGAAGCCGTCTCGCCCGAGGCGCGCAAGGCGGCCGACGAAGCCAAGGCCAAATTCCTGTCCGCGGACGGGTTCGCGATCTTCAAGGGCGGGCTGGTCGACAACAAGGGCAAGACGGTCATCGCGGCCGGCACCGATCGCGGCCAGAAGGACCCTGAGCTCGAGAAGATGGACTACCTCGTCGAAGGCGTGATCGGAGCGACTTCGTGACGACGGAAGCGGCGGACTCCACCGAAGCGGTCGGGACAGTTGCCCCGGCCGCCGATCCGGGATTCCTCCAGCGTCACGGCGGAACGATCGAATATGTCCTGATCCCGGGCGCCGCGCTCGCCGGCGCGCTCGCGGTCTTCGGCATCTTCGTCGCGATGTTCGGCAAGAACCCGCTCGATCTCTATTTCTACATGTACTACGGCGCGTTCGGCACCTGGTTCTCCTGGCAGAACACGTTGACGCGCGCGGCCCCGCTGATCCTCACCGCGCTCTGCACCGCCCTGCCGGCGCAGCTCGGCATGGTCATCATCGGCGGCGAAGGCGCACTGCTGATCGGCGCGCTGTCGGCAACGAGCGCCGCACTGGCGCTCCAGGGCCTGCCGCCGCTGGTCGTGCAGATCGCCATGGTCGTTGGCGGCGTGATCGGCGGCGGCTTGTGGATCATGCTGTCGGGCGCGCTGCGCCAATATCGCGGCGTCAACGAGACGATCTCGAGCCTGCTGCTCGTCTACATCGCGCTCGCGATCCTCAATCATCTCGTCGAAGGCATGATGCGGGATCCCGCCAGCCTCAACAAGCCGTCCACGCGCGAGATCGGCGCCGCCAACATGATCGGCAGCATCCCCGGCACCGACGTGCATTGGGGTCTCGTCTTCGGTCTGATCGCCGCAATCGCCGCCTACATCCTGATCTATCACACGGTGTTCGGCTTCGCCGCGCGCGTCGCCGGCGGCAACATTCGCGCGGCCAAGATCGTCGGCCTCGGCGTCAGCAAGCTGATCCTGACCGTCTGCTTCCTCGCCGGTGGCGCCGCGGGTCTTGCCGGCATGGTCGAGGTCGCCGCCGTGCAGGGACGCACCAACGCCAACCTGGCGGCCGGCTATGGCTTCACCGGCATTCTCGTCGCCTTCCTCGCGCGACAAAATCCCCTCGCGATCATCCCTGTCGCGATCCTGCTCGGCGGCATCAGCGCCAGCGGCGGCCTGCTGCAGCGCCGCCTTGGACTACCGGATGCCTCCGTGCTCGTGCTCCAGGGCATCATCTTCGTCTTCGTGCTCGCCAGCGATGCACTCTACGGCCGCATCGGATTCCTGAAAGGCAAGTCCTGATGAAAGACAAGTCCTGATGGCAGACGGATCGATCGGACTCTGGACCGTCCCGCTCGCCGTACTCGGCGGCGCCATTCGCGTCTCGACACCCTTCCTGTTCGTGAGCCTCGGCGAATGCATCACCGAGCGCTCCGGCCGAATCAACCTTGGCCTCGAAGGCACGCTGGTGATGGGCGCGATGAGCGCCTACGGCATCTCCTATCTCACGGGATCGCCGTGGCTCGGCGTGCTCGCCGCCGGCATCACCGGTGCCGTTCTCGGCGCGCTGCACGCCGGCATCTGTTCGCTGCCGCGCGTCAACGACGTCGCGGTCGGCATCGCCTTGATGCTGTTCGGGACGGGCCTTGCCTTCTATCTCGGCAAGCCGCTGATCGAGCCGACCGCACCCCGGCTGCCTGCGATCGATTTCGGCTGGTGGAGCGACATCCCGCAGCTACGTGCCGCGCTGCGGGTCAATGTCCTGTTCCTGATCGGCGTCGCGCTCGCACCGATCCTCTACTGGGCGTTCCGCACCACGCGCTGGGGCCTGCTCATCCGCACCGCGGGCGAAAGCTCGGATGCCGCGCGCGCGATGGGCCATTCCGTGCTGCTGATCCGCCTGCGCGCGACCATGGTCGGCGGCTTCCTCGCCGGCATCGGCGGCTCGTTCCTGTCGCTGTTCTATCCCGGAAGCTGGAACGAGGGCCTCTCCTCCGGCCAGGGCATCACCGCCGTGGCGCTCGTGATCTTCGCGCGCTGGGATCCCCTGCTCTGCCTGTGGGCCTCGCTCGCCTTTGGCGGCGCCGCGGCGCTGGGACCCGCGCTGCAATCGGTCGGCGTCACCTCCGGCTATCACCTCTTCAACGCCGCGCCCTACATCCTGACGCTGGCGATCATGATCATCACCTGCTCGCCGAAGCGGACGCTGACCGGCGCTCCCGCCGAACTCTCGATCACAAGGTAACACGCGCACCAACGAGGTCGTCCATGCCCGAGCGCTACATCAAGTCCGAGCCCTACGCCTGGCCGTACAACGGCGATCTGCGCCCGGAGAACACCGCGCTGATCATCATCGACATGCAGACCGATTTCTGCGGCGTCGGCGGCTATGTCGACAAGATGGGCTATGACCTCTCGCTGACGCGGGCACCGATCGAGCCGATCAAGAGGCTGCTCGCGGCGATGCGCAAGCAGGGCTTCCACATCATCCATACCCGCGAAGGCCACCGCCCGGATCTCTCGGACCTGCCCGCCAACAAGCGCTGGCGCTCGCGGCAGATCGGCGCCGGCATCGGCGATCCCGGCCCGTGCGGCCGCATCCTGGTGCGCGGCGAACCCGGCTGGGACATCATCGAGGAGCTTGCACCGCTGCCGGGCGAGCCGATCATCGACAAGCCCGGCAAGGGCTCGTTCTGTGCCACCGATCTGGAACTGATCCTGCGCGTGCGCGGCATCGAGAACATCGTGCTGACAGGCATCACCACCGATGTCTGCGTCCACACCACCATGCGCGAGGCCAATGATCGCGGCTTCGAATGCGTGCTGCTGCACGATTGCTGCGGTGCGACCGACAAGAGCAACCACGACCACGCATTGAAGATGATCAAGATGCAGGGCGGCGTGTTCGGCGCGGTCTCGACCTCCGACGCCTTCATCGGAGCGATTTCGTGATCATCGGCGAGACGCCTCCGCCCTCAGGCGCCTTCGGCGTCGACGCCATCGCCATGACAATGCGCTTCGGCGACTTCCTGGCGCTGGACAATGTCGAGCTGAAGGTGCGGCCGGGCTCGTTTCATGCGCTGCTCGGCGAGAACGGCGCCGGCAAGTCGACCCTCGTCAAATGCATCATGGGCTATTACCACGCGACCGAAGGCGACATCATCGTCGGCGGGCGCGAGCAGGCGATCGCCAACCCGAAGGACGCCCACGCGCTCGGCCTCGGCATGGTCTACCAGCACTTTACCCTGGTGCCGGCCATGACCGTTGCCGAAAATCTCGTGCTGGCCCGCGACGACGTCCCTGCAATGGTGAACTGGCCGAAGGAGATGAAAGAGCTCGAGGCCTTCCTGGCCCGGATGCCCTTCAAGGTGCCGCTCTCGGCAAAAGTCTCCGATATCTCGGCCGGCGAGCGGCAGAAATGCGAGATCCTCAAGCAGCTCTATCTGAAACGCCGCTTCCTGATCCTGGACGAGCCAACCTCCGTGCTGACTCCTGCGGAAGCCGACGAGGTGCTCGCCATGCTCCGCGACATGGTCGTCAAAGGCGAGCTGACCATCTTGATGATCACGCACAAGTTCCGCGAGGTCATGGCCTTCGCTGACGAGGTCACCATCCTGCGCCGCGGCAAGCTCGCAGGTGCCGGCAAGGTCGCCGAGCTCACGCCGGATGCGATGGCGCGCACCATGATCGGCGCCGAGGAGCTGACGGTGCAGCCGCCCCGCACCGGCGAAGCCGGCAAGGCGCGTCTCGAGCTGGAAGAACTCCGCGCGCTCGACGATGCCGGCGCCATGGCCGTGCATGACGTCTCGCTGACTGTCCGTGCCGGCGAGATCGTCGGCATTGCCGGCGTCTCCGGCAACGGCCAGCGCCAGCTCGTCGAGGTGCTCGCGGGCCAGCGCGAGGCCGAGAGCGGCCAGATCCGCGTCGCGGGCGATCCCTACCGCGCCAGCCGCGAGGAGATGCGCCGGCACAAGATGTCGCTGCTGCCGGAGGAGCCGCTGAAGAACGCCTGCGTCGGCGGCATGAGCGTCGCCGACAACATCGCATTCCGCGAGTTCGATCGGGCGCCCTTCGCGAGCGGCGGCTGGTGGCTCAATCGCAGCGCCTTCCGCGACGACGCGAAGAAGAAGATCGGCCAATACAAGATCAAGACCCGCACGCCCGAGACGCCGATCTCGGCACTCTCGGGCGGTAACGTCCAGCGTGCCGTGCTCGCCCGCGAGCTTGGCGGCGACGTCGAGGTGCTGATCGCGGCCAATCCCTGCTTCGGCCTCGACTTCGCAGCCGTGGCGCAGATCCACGCCGAGATCATGGCGGCGCGCAATCGCGGCGCCGCCGTGCTGCTGGTCAGCGAGGACCTCGACGAATTGCTCGAACTGTCCGACCGGCTGGTGGTGATGTTCCACGGCGAATTCGTGTATGAAGCTCGGACCAGCGAGGCCGATCTCACCGAGGTCGGCCGGCATATGGCGGGACACTGACCGATCGTTTGAGCATGATCTCCGGATCATGCCTTGGGAGCATCGATGGACGGCGCATCAGAACGCGACGAGCACTTTTTGCGTCTGTCCTTCGCGGTCGCGCGCCGTTCCCTCACCCATGGCAACCATCCCTTCGGCTGCGTCGTGGTCGGTGCGGATGGCATGGTGCTGATCGAAACCGAGAACGGCTATATGCCGGATCACGACGGCACCGCGCATGCCGAGCGCCTGGCGGCCACGCAGGCCTGCCGCACGCTCGGCCGTGATGTGCTGGCGAAGGCCACGCTCTATTCCTCGGCCGAGCCCTGCGCGATGTGCGCCGGCGCGATCTACTGGGCCGGCATCGGCCGCGTCGTCTACGGCCTCAGCGAGCACCGCCTGCGCGGCGTCACCGGGAACCATCCGGAGAACCCGACGCTCGATTTGCCCTGCCGTGAGGTCTTTGCCAGCGGCCAGCGGCCGACGGCGGTCGTCGGGCCGCTGCTGGAGGACGAAGCCGAAGCGCTGCATGACGGCGTGTGGACGAAGTAGGCGCTGCCACAAACTCCGAAATCGTAGGGTGGGTTAGCTGGCGGCTGCGCAAAGCGCAGACGGCCGGCGTAACCCACCTCTTCTGCATCCGCGGAAATAGAAAGAGGTGGATTACGCCTTCGGCTAATCCACCCTACGTACCTGCCCTTCGCAAACACGAATGACGCCGCGCATTCCCGCGCGGCGCCATCCGAAGCTTGGAGATCGTCAGTCCATCAGAACTTCACAGTGACGCCACCGTAAACCGTCGACTCGGTGCAGCTCTTCGTGCTCTGCCCCGTCGCGGCGATGGTGCAGACGCCGGGCATGGCGTTGTGGTCGAGGCCGAACTTGTTCTGCCAGTAGCGATAGGCGACCCAGAGGTCGACGAAGTGCGAGTACTTGTCACCCCACACGGCCTTCGACGCGTCGAAGGTCAGGCGGATCGGCTCGCTGTTCAGCTCGGTCTTGGACGCGGTGGAGAAGCGGCCGATGCCCGAGAGCGCAGGAAGGCCGTTGGAGTCGCCCTTCGGACCGTACCAGCCGGCGCGGCCGCTGATCGACCAGAACTGCATGTTCGGCGGCAGGAAGCCGAGGTCCATGTAGTAGTTGATTTCAACGGCCCAGGTCGGCCGGTAGCTGACATTGCCGTCCGAGTTACAGGTCACGCCCGCAACGCCAGCGCCGAACAGGCCGCACTGCGTGAAGGCGTTGTGGTTCAGGAACTCGTAATACATCAACGGCGCGACGTTGATGTAGCCCTTGTAGGGAAGGTCGAAGGCGAACTGCAGACCGGCGACGACGTCGCGCTTGGCGGGCGCGAGGAAGTTGTTCTCGGTGTTGGCGTCCATACCGACTTCGAACGAGATGTTGTGCAGCGGCCCCATGGTGAAGGCCTTGGTATTGAAGATCTCGTTCCAGCCGAACGTCGAGCGGAACAGGCCGTAGATCTCGGTCGCGCCGGCGCAGTCGGCGGCGCCGCCGGTGATCGTTACGCCCGGCGCGGTGCAGGGCGAAGCGGGATCGTTCTTGCCCGACTTGAACATCGAGATGGTGAAGAAGTTGGTGCCGTAAGCCCACAGATCGAAGTGGGTGAACGAGTAGACCTGCTTGGGGGTGGTGCCGTTGATGGTGCCGTTGGGATTGACGCTCCACATGCCGGGATCGGTGCCCTTGGGCATCCAGGAGAAGGTGACGCGGTTGTCGATCACCAGGAAGAACGGGACATCGGCCGCCTTCTTGGCAGCCTTGACCGGCAGATCCGCCGCCTGAGCCAGGCCCGAGGTGGCGAGCGTAGCAAGTGACAGCGCGGCGGCTGCAATTGCCCTGAAACGAAACGACATCCTGAATACCCCCAAGTTTGGACACGTAAAAATGAACGTCCCTTGGGTGCGACACTTGCGCCGATCTCCCGGGGTGAGAAGCCTCAACTTTTTTCAAGGCATGGCGCATGTTTTGGCAGCAGAGAGCGCTTCATTGCAGGATTTTGCTGGTTCTTGCGCTTCGCGATCGCGTGCGCGCGACTCTGCGATATCAGGTTTTGCCGGACACTCCGTTTTGATTTCGTTTGTCTTTTGCGTCGGCCGCGCATGACCGACGTGATTGCCGATTGCGATCGTCGTCGCGATTTTGAATTGCATACGCGTGCTGGCGCGATTTTGCTCAACTTCACCTCAAGGCTGCACAGCGGGTTCCGATTTGGTTTGAACCGTCACAAATTTGCAACAGGCTTCCAGTGCGGGAGGCGACGGTAACGGCTCGTGAGCGGCGGTTCGAGACGCTCTTCGATCGACAAGGGAGCGCGACTCGCGACACCAGCCGCCCTGCCGCAGCGTTGAGCAAGGGATGACGCTTTTTCACACCTTACGCGGCGGTTCAAACTAGCCCAGTATTGAGGCACTTCACCCATGCAAGCGCATCAGCGAATGTTAGATCCGACGCCTAACGGCCTGCATTCCGGCGAGTCCCCGTTGCTTCAGACGGTCGGGCTGACCAAGCGCTATGGTGATTTCCTCGCCAACGATTCCATCGACATCGACATCTGGCCCAGCGAGATCCACGCCCTGCTGGGCGAGAACGGGGCCGGCAAATCGACGCTGGTGAAGTCGATCTACGGGCTGATCCAGCCCAGCGCCGGCGAGATCCGCTGGCAGGGCCAAGCAATCGTGCTGTCCGGCCCGTCCGAAGCGCGCAGCCGCGGCATCGGCATGGTGTTCCAGCATTTCTCGCTGTTCGACAATCTCACCGTCGCTGAGAACGTCGCGCTTGGCCTGGACGGCAAGGAATCTTTCAAGGACATGTCGGCGCGCCTGGAGCAGGTGTCGAAGACCTACGGACTGCCGCTCGATCCCAAACGCGAGGTCTGGCAGCTCTCCGTCGGCGAGCGCCAGCGCATCGAGATCGTCCGCGCGCTGATGCAGGATCCCAAATTCCTGATCCTGGACGAGCCGACCGCGGTGCTGACGCCGCAGGAAGCCGATCAGCTCTTCATCGTGCTGGAGCGCCTCAAGGCCGAAGGCCGCGCCGTCCTCTACATCAGCCACAAGCTTGAGGAGGTGAAGCGGCTCTGCGACACCGCCACGATCCTGCGCGGCGGAAGAAAGGTCGACACCTGCAATCCAAGGCTCGAGACCGCAGCCTCGCTCGCACGCATGATGGTCGGCGGCGAGATCAAGGAAGTGAAGGCACCGGCCGGCCGGAAGACCACCGTGCCACGGCTCGTCGTCAACGATCTCTCGCTCGCCCCGAACGAGGCGCATGGCGTCCGACTCGAGCACATCTCGTTCGAGCTGAAGGGCGGCGAGATCCTCGGCATCGCCGGCGTTGCCGGCAACGGACAGGACGAACTGTTTGCAGCCCTCTCCGGCGAACGCCTGTCGAAGGACCCCGGCACGGTCGTGATCGAAGGTATCGCCGCCGGCCATCTCTCCATCACGCAGCGCCGCAAGCTCGGTGCGGCCTTCGTGCCCGAAGAGCGGCTCGGCCACGGCACCGCGCCGCGCATGAAGCTGTCGGAGAACGCACTGCTCACCGGGCATGCCGCCAGCGGCATGGTTCATCACGGCTTCATTGACACCGCCGCAACACTGAAGACCGTCGACCGCGCGACCGAAACGTTTGACGTCCGCAAGGCCAAGCGCGATCCGGAAGCGGCGAGCCTCTCCGGCGGCAATTTGCAGAAGTTCATCGTGGGCCGCGAGATCCTGCGCAACCCCGCGGTGCTGGTGGTGAGCCAGCCGACCTGGGGCGTCGATGCCGGCGCAGCCGCGGTCATCCGGCAGGCGCTGCTCGATCTCGCCACCGCCGGCGCCGCCGTGCTCGTGACCAGCCAGGACCTCGACGAGCTCGCCGAGATCGCCGACCGCATCGCCGTGATGTTCCACGGCCGGCTGTCCGCGCCGCTCGCCACCGCCGATGCGACGCGCGAAAAGCTCGGCCTTCTCATGGGCGGCAGCAGCCTGGATCCAAAGGAGGCCGCGCATGCAGTTGGTGCTTGAGAAGCGCGCCGAGCGCTCCAACACGATCGCGCTGGTCTCGCCGCTCATTGCGATCGGGCTGACCATCCTCACCATGGTCATCCTGTTCGCAATTCTCGGCAAGAATCCGCTGCTCGCCCTGCACGCCTATTTCATCGCGCCTTTGACCGACAGCTATTCGCTGCAGGAGATCGCGGTGAAGGCGACGCCGCTGGTGATGATCGCGATCGGGCTGTCGCTCTGCTATCTCGCCAATGCCTGGAACATCGGCGCCGAAGGCCAGTTCCTGATCGGCGCGGCCGCCGGAAGCTGGATTGCAGTGAAGACGCAAGGCACCGATGCCGGCGTCTGGGTGCTGCCGGTGATGCTGGTGCTCGCCGCCGTCGCAGGCGCGCTCTACGCGCTGATCCCGGCGATCTGCAAGGTGAAATTCGGCGCCAGCGAAATCCTGACCAGCCTGATGCTGGTCTATGTCGCCGATCTCTTTCTCGACTATCTCGTGCGCGGCCCCTGGCGCGATCCGCAAGGATTTAATTTCCCGACAACGGCCGAGTTCGATCCGGTCGCAACGGTGCCGCTGTTGATTGAAGGCGGGCGACTTCATCTCGGCTCGATCATCGCACTCCTGGTCGTGGCCGCGGCGGCGGTGCTGCTGGGTCGCACCATCAAGGGTTTCGAGATCCGCGTGGTCGGCGCCGCGCCACGCGCTGCACGGTTCGGCGGCTTCAACGCCAATCAGCTCATCATCCTGACCTTCGCAGTGTCGGGCGCGCTGGCGGGCCTTGCCGGCATCATCGAGGTTGCGGGCCCTGTCGGGCATCTGCAGCCCGGCATTTCGCCGGGCTACGGCTTCACCGCGATCATCGTTGCCTTCCTCGGCCGGCTGAACCCGCTTGGAATATTAATTGCAGGCCTTTTTCTCGCACTGACCTTTATCGGCGGCGAGCAGGCGCAGATCGCGATGAAGATCCCGTTGGATGTCACCAAGGTGTTTCAGGGCATTCTGCTGTTCTACGTGCTCGCCTGCGATTCCCTCATTCTCTACCGCTTCAAGCTGGTGTTCCCGAACCGACAGGTGACCCGTGGAGCTGGTTGAAGCCATCATCCTGGCGGTGCTCGCCGCGTCGACACCGCTCCTCATCGCGGCGACCGGCGAGCTCGTGACCGAGCGCTCCGGCGTGCTCAATCTCGGCGTCGAGGGCATGATGATCGTCGGTGCGGCCTGCGGTTTTGCCGGCGCCTGGCTCACCGGCTCGATCTTCATCGGCGCGCTGTTCGGCATCGTCGCGGGCATGCTGATGTCGCTGGTCTTCGCGCTGATGGCGCTCGGGCTCGCCGTCAACCAGGTCGCAACCGGCCTTGCGCTGACCATCCTCGGCATCGGGCTGTCCGGCCTGATCGGCGCCGGCTTCGTCGGCGAGCGCATCACGCCGGCCGTGCATCTCTACATCCCCGGCCTCACTGATATTCCGCTGATCGGCCGCGTGCTGTTCGGCGAGGATGCGTTCGTCTATTTCTCCGTCGCATTGATCATTGGCGTCTGGTGGTTCCTGTACCGCACGCGGGCGGGATTGATCCTGCGCGCCTGCGGCGACAATCATGTTTCCGCGCATGCGCTCGGCTATCCCGTGCTGCGCATCCGCACCTTCGCCGTGATGTTCGGCGGCGCCTGCGCCGGCCTTGCCGGCGCCTACCTGCCGCTCGCCTATACGCCGTTCTTCATTCCCGGCATGACCGCGGGACGCGGCTGGATCGCGCTGGCACTCGTCGTGTTCTCGTCGTGGCGGCCGGGCCGGCTCGTGGTCGGCGCCTACCTGTTCGGCGCGGTGACGATCCTGCAACTGCACGCGCAGGGCTGGGGCGTCGGCATTCCCTCGCAATTCATGTCGGCGCTGCCTTACCTCGCGACCGTCATCGTGCTGGTCCTGCTCTCTCGCGCGCGCACCGGCGGCTCGACCGCACCGGCCGCGCTCGGCACTGTGTTCGTGCCTGACCGCTGACGTTTCAATTCCGCGACGTGCGCGATGGGGCGCGCACGTTGCGGATCGTGGCTTTCCCCTGATGTTTGGAGATTGATGATGAGGAAATCAGTTCTTGCGCTCGCTGCCGGGCTTTTGCTCGCCGGAAGCGTCAGTGCAGCCTCCGCCGCCGACAAGCTGAAAGTCGGCTTCATTTACCTCGGCCCGGTGGGCGACCTCGGCTGGACCTACCAGCACGAGCAGGGACGCCTGGCACTGGTGAAGGAGTTGGGCGACAAGATCGAGACCACCACGCTCGAGAACGTGCCTGAAGGCCCCGACGCCGAGCGCGCCATCGAGCAACTCGTCCGCGCCGGCAACAAGCTGATCTTCACGACGTCGTTCGGCTACATGGACCCGACGCTGAAGGTCGCCAAGAAATATCCGAACGTACACTTCGAGCACGCCACGGGCTACAAGCGCGACAAGAACATGTCGACCTATTCGGCCAAATGGTATCAGGGCCGCTACATCCAGGGCTTGATCGCGGCCAAGATGTCGAAATCAGGCGTGCTCGGCTATATCGGCTCGTTCCCGATCCCCGAGGTGGTCTCCGGCATCAACGCGACGATCCTGGCGGCGCAGACCATCAACCCGAACATCAAGGTCAAGATCATCTGGGCCAACACCTGGTTCGATCCGGGCAAGGAAGCCGACGCCGCCAAGGCGCTGATCGACCAGGGTGCCGACGTCATCATGCAGCACACGGACTCGCCGGCGGCGATGCAGATTGCCAGCGAACGCGGCAAGCTCGCCTTTGGCCAGGACTCCGAGATGATCAAGTTCGGACCGAAGACCCAGCTGACCTCGATCCTCGACACCTGGGGCCCCTATTACATCGAGCGCGTCAAGGCCGAGCTCGGTGGAACCTGGAAGTCCGAGGACACCTGGGGCGGCCTCGACAGCCACATGTTCGCGATGGCGCCCTACACCAACATGCCCGACGACGTGAAGAAGATCGCCGAGGATGCCCAGGCTGCGATCACGACGGGCAAGCTGCACCCGTTCAAATGCCCGATCGTTGGGCAGGACGGCAAGGAGGTCGAGTGCAAGGGCGGCGCCAATCTCGCTGACGGCCAGATCCTCGGGATGAATTTCTACGTGAAGGGCATCGACGACAAGCTGCCTGGCAAGTAGCACGCTTCTTGCATTGCCTAAATCACCTGCTCCTCCCGGAGGAGGTTCGGAGGGGGTGGCCAGAAGCACCCGGCACTTGTGGTCGCCCCCTCTTTCTACTTCTGCTTCTATTTTTCCCGGTTCATCCCGTCTGCATCGCCCGCGCCGCCGAACTGTGGCGACGGATGAGATCGGTGACATCCAGTCCCGGGATCGCGCCGTCGATCACCGCCCATTTTCCCGCCACCATCACCCGGTCGGCCCGATGCGCGCCACACAGCACCAGCGCGGCCAAGGCATCGCCGTGACCGGAGAAGCGCAACTCGTCGAGCTTGAACAGCGCGAGGTCGGCCGCCTTGCCGACGGCGATCTCCCCGAGTTCCGGACGGCCGACACAGGCTGCAGACCCCTTGGTGGCCCAGCGCAGCGCATCCTTGTGGCTGACCTTGGTCACGCCGTAGCGGGCCCGCTGCAGCAGGAACGCGGCGCGCACCTCCTGCATCAGGTTCGATCCGTCATTCGAGGCCGAGCCGTCGACGCCGATCCCGATGCCGACACCGGCCTCCTCCATCTCGCACACCGGGCAGCAGCCCGATGCCAGAAGCTGATTGCTGCACGCGCAATGGCTGATGGTCGTCTTCGCCTTGCCGAGCCGCTTCATCTCGTCGGCGTTGAAGAAGATGCCATGGGCGAGCCAGCTGCGCGCGCTGAGCCAGCCGCATTGCTCGAGATAGTCGAGCGGGCGACAGCCATACATCTGCTGACAGAATTTGTTCTCGTCCTCGGTCTCGGCGAGATGGGTGTGCAGGCGCACATCGAGCTTGTCTGCGAGATCGGCAGTGGCGCGCATCAGAGACGTCGTCACCGAGAACGGCGAGCACGGCGCCAGCGCGATCTGCACCATCGCATCCGCGCCGCGCTGGTGATACTTGCTCACCACGCGCGCGCTGTCAGCGAGGATCGTGTCCTCGTCCTGCACGACGCTGTCAGGCGGCAGGCCGCCGTCACGCTGCGACAGGTTCATCGAGCCGCGCGTCAGCAGCACGCGCACGCCAAGCCGTTTGGCGACGTCGACCTCGATATCGACGGATTCCTCGAGCCCCGCCGGGAAGACGTAGTGATGATCCGTCGTCGTCGTGCAGCCCGACAGCAGCAGCTCGGACATCGCCACGGTGACGCCGAGCCGCAAGCGCTCCGGCGTCAGCTTCGCCCACACCGGATAGAGCGCCTGGAGCCAGGGAAACAGCTCGCGGTCCATCGCCGCCGGCAGCGCCCGGGTCAGCGTCTGGTAGAAGTGATGGTGCGTGTTGATCAGGCCCGGCAGCACGACGCGCTCGCCCGCATCGAACACCGCGACATCCGCAGTCACGGGCGTGCCGCCGGTCGGCACCAGCTCGACGATCCGGCCATCCTTCACCACGATCCCGCGCCCGGCGCCGTCGGCGAGAATGGCCAGGGGATCCCTGATCCAGATCGGCTTTGCGTCGCTCATGACCCCGGTTCTCCTCACATTCGCGCGACGGACATCCAATGCGGACGCCGTCCTGCTACGACTTGTTTGTTGCGACTTGGCTCCGGTCTTGCAAGACTCATGTGCACGATTCACCGGGCGGAAGCTTTGGCGCAGCCATGGATTTGAATACCATCACGACGGTGGCCCATCCGCAAACGCGCGCGCAACTGCCCGTTTGGACGCCAGGTGATGCTTGGCTTGCAGGCGGCACCTGGCTGTTCTCCGAGCCCCAGGCGCACCTGAAACGGCTGATCGATCTCACCGACCTCAAATGGCCGGCGCTGACGATCATGGACAGCCATCTCAGCATCGCCGCCACCTGCACCGTCGCGCAGCTCGACGGTTTCGCCTGCCCGCCCGACTGGCTCGCGGCACCGTTGATCGGCCAGTGCTGCCGCGCCTTCCTCGCCTCATTCAAGATCTGGAAGACGGCGACCGTCGGCGGCAATGTCTGCATGTCGCTTCCGGCGGGACCGATGATCTCGCTCACCTCGGGGCTCGACGGCGTCTGCACCATCTGGAAGGCCGGCGGAGGCGAACAGCAGATTCCCGTCATCGACTTCGTCACCGGCAACCAGCGCAACCGCCTGACGCCGGGCGATCTGCTCCGGCAGATCGATATCCCGCTTCCCGCGCTGAAGCGCCGCACGGCGTTTCGCCAGATCTCGCTCGCACCGGTCGGCCGCTCGGCGGCGCTGCTGATCGGGAGCCTCGATGCCGACGGCACATTGGCGCTGACGGTGACCGCTTCGACGGTGCGGCCGATCCGGCTGTCCTTTTCCAAGGCCCCGGACGCATCTGCGCTTCGCGACGCAATCGCGCAGCAGATCACGGACGATCTCTATCACACCGACATCCACGGCAAGCCGCTCTGGCGCAAGCACATGACGCGGCGCCTAGCCGAAGAGATCCGCGGCGAACTGCTCGGAGCAACGCGGGCATGAGCTTCGAGGTCAACGGCAACACATTTTCTCAGGCGCCGCGCGCAGGGCAATGCCTGCGCACGTTCCTGCGCGAGCTCGGACATTTCGGCGTCAAGAAGGGCTGCGATGCCGGCGATTGCGGCGCCTGCACCGTGCTGCTCGACGGTGAGCCCGTGCATAGCTGCCTGATCCCGGCGTTCCGCGCCGAGGGGCGCACTGTGACGACGATCGAAGGCCTCGGCGGCGAGACCGGCGCACATCCGATGCAGCAGGCCTTCCTCGATGCGCAGGGCTTTCAATGCGGCTTCTGCACCGCCGGCATGATCCTGACCTGCGCCTCGCTGAACCAGGCGCAGCGCACCGATCTCGGCTCCGCGCTGAAGGGCAACATCTGCCGTTGCACCGGCTATCGTTCGATCGAGGACGCGCTGCTCGGCAAGCTCAATGTCGAGGAGAGCGTCGAGCCCGGCGCCGCCTTCGGCCGCAGCCTGCCGGCGCCCGCAGGCCCCGATGTCGTACGCGGCAAGGCGCGCTACACATTCGACACCGAGATCGACGGCCTGCTGCACATCAAGCTGCTGCGCTCGCCTCATGCCCACGCGAAGATCGTCGCGATCGACATTTCGGACGCCCTTCGCGTTCCCGGTGTGCACGCGGTGCTGACGCATGCGGATGCGCCGTCGGTGCTGATCTCGACCGCGCGGCACGAGAAGGATTGGATGGACCCCGAGGACACCCGCATCCTCGATGACGTTGTCCGCTTCATCGGTCAGAAGGTTGCAGCCGTCGTCGCCGAGACTGAAGGCGCTGCGGAGGAGGCGTGCCGCCGGATCAAGGTCGATTACGAGATCCTGCCCGCGCTGATCGATCCGGAGCAGGCGATGGCGCCGGGTGCGTCGATCATTCATCCCGACCGCACCACCGCGAACCGCATCGCCGATCCCCAGCGCAACCTCGCAGCTGAGACGCACGGCGAATACGGCGATGTCGCGGCCGCGCTCGCCACATCGGCCGTCACTTACGAGGCCACCTTCCACAGCCATCGCGTGCAGCACGCAGCGCTGGAGACCCATGGCGGCATCGCCTGGCTCGATGCTACAGGCGTGCTCAACGTCCGCACCTCGACGCAGGTGCCGTTCCTGACCCGACGCGCGCTCTCCGATATCTTCGAGCTTCCCTTGGACAAGGTCCGCGTGTTCTGCGAACGCGTCGGCGGCGGCTTTGGCGGCAAGCAGGAGATGTTCGTCGAGGACATCCTTGCGCTCGCCGCGCTCAGGACCGGGCGGCCGGTGAAGCTGGAGCTCACCCGCGAGGAGCAGTTCATCGCGACCTCGACGCGGCATCCGATGCGGGTTCACATCAAGGCCGGCGCGGATACCGACGGCAAGCTCACCGCGCTCCAGCTCGACGTGCTCTCCAACACCGGCGCCTACGGCAATCATGCCGGCCCGGTGATGTTCCACTCGCTGTCCGAGTCCATCGCGGTCTACAATTGCCCGAACAAGCGGGTCGACGGTTACGCCGTCTACACCAACACGGTGCCATCGGGCGCCTTTCGCGGCTATGGCTTGCCGCAGACGCTGATCGCGATCGAGGCCGCGATCGACGAGCTGGCGAAGCAGCTCGGCATCAGCCCTTACGACATGCGCCGGCGCAACATCGTCAGGCTGGGCGATCCCATGCTGTCGCCGCCGCCGTCGGAATTCCACGACGTGCTCTATGGCTCCTACGGGCTCGACCAGTGCATCGACCTCGTCGAACGCGCGATGCAGGCCGATGGTCCGCAGCCGGAGCTGTCGCCGGAATGGCTGATCGGCGACGGTGTCGCCTTGACCATGATCGACACCGTGCCGCCCGCCGGCCACATCGCCGACGCGATGATCGCGCTCAACGACGACGGCGGCTTCGATCTCACCGTCGGCACCGCCGAGTTCGGCAACGGCACCAGCACCGTGCACCGGCAGATCGCAGCGACGACGCTGGCAACCATTGTCGACCGCATCCATCTGCGCCAGTCCGACACCGCCCATGGCGGCCACGACACCGGTGCCTATGGCAGCGCCGGCACCTTTGTCGCCGGCAAGGCGACGCATGACGCGGCCATACAGCTTGCGACCGAGCTGAAGGCAGCGGCTGCAGACGCCTGGCTGTGCAGTGCCGAGAGCTGCACGCTCGAGGGCGAGGCCGTCGTCAGCGGCGTGCGGCGGATGTCCTTTGCGGAACTTGCCAAGCTCGCCCGCGAACGCGGCCAGCCGTTCGCCGCGCACGGCAATTCCGGCGGCACGCCGCGCTCGGTCGGCTTCAACGTGCAGGGCTTTCGCGTCGCCGTGAACAAGGGCACCGGCGAGCTCAGGATTCTCCGTAGCGTGCAGGCGGCAGACGCCGGCGTTGTCGCCAATCCCATGCAGTGCCGCGGCCAGGTCGAAGGCGGCGTCGCGCAGTCGCTCGGGGCCGCACTGTATGAGGAGATGGTGATCGACGCCGCGGGGCGCGTCACCAACCCGAAGTTTCGCGACTACCATCTGCCTTCCTTCGCCGATGTGCCGCGCACCGAAGTGCTCTTCGCCGAGACGTCCGACACGATCGGACCGCTGGGCGCGAAGTCGATGAGCGAGAGCCCGTACAATCCGGTCGCCGCCGCACTCGGCAATGCGATCGCGGACGCCACCGGCATCCGTTTCACCGCACCGCCCTTCAAGCCGGACCGGCTGTTTCCGGCGCTGCACGACAAGTTCGGCTAGGCACATGTTTCGGGGGCTGCATTCATGACCAGTGAAGTCCATCCGGTCGACGAAGTTCTGCCGATCCCGCGCCTCCTGGCACTCGGGCTCCAGCATGTGCTGGTGATGTATGCGGGCGCGGTCGCCGTGCCGCTCATCATCGGGCGCGCGCTGAAGCTGCCGCCGGAGGACGTCGCCTTCCTGATCAGCGCCGATTTGTTCGCCTGCGGGCTTGCGACGCTGGTGCAATGTCTCGGCTTTCCCGGCGTCGGCATCCGCCTGCCCGTGATGATGGGCGTGACCTTTGCCTCGGTCGGCCCGATGCTGTCGATGGCGGCTTCCCCGGATATCGGCCTGCTCGGCATCTACGGCTCGGTCATCGCAGCCGGCCTGTTCGGCATCATCGTCGCACCGTTCGTCAGCCGGCTGCTGCCGCTGTTTCCGCCGGTCGTCACCGGCACCATCATTCTCGTCATCGGCATCTCGCTGATGCGGGTCGGCATCAACTGGGCCGGCGGCGGCCTGCCAACGCTGACGAAGGTGATCGACGGCATTCCCGGCAGCTTTCCCAATCCGGCCTATGGCCAGGTGCAGGGCCTCGGCATCTCGCTGTTCGTGCTGCTGTTCATCCTGGGCCTGATCAAATGGGGCACCGGCTTCGTCGCCAACGTGTCCGTGTTGCTCGGCATCATCGCCGGCGCGGTGCTCGCGAGCATCCTGGGCGTGATGCATTTCGACAAGGTCGCGGCTGCCTCCTGGGGCGCGCTCGTCATCCCCTTCCGCTTCGGCGTGCCGCAATTCCATCTGGTGCCTGTCATCACCATGTGCGTCGTCATGATCGTGGTGATGATCGAGTCGCTCGGCATGTTCCTCGCGCTCGGCGACATCACCGGCAAGGCGATCGATCGCGAAGCCCTCAGCCGGGGCTTGCGCGCCGACGGCGTCGGCACGCTGCTCGGCGGCATCTTCAATACCTTTCCCTACACCTCGTTCTCGCAGAATGTCGGCCTCGTCTCGGTGACAGGCGTGCGCTCGCGCTGGGTGACGATCACAGGCGGCTGCATCATGCTCGTGCTCGGGCTGCTGCCGAAGCTCGCGGCGCTGGTCGAGGCGGTGCCGCTGGTTGTGCTCGGCGGTGCGGGTCTCGTGATGTTCGGCATGGTCGCAGCCACCGGAGCACGCATCCTCACCTCGGTCGATTTCCGCACCAACCGCTACAATCTCTTCATCGTCGCGGTCTCGATCGGCTTCGGCCTGATCCCGCTCGCAGCACCTGGCTTCTTCCGCAATCTGCCGCACGATCTCCAGCCGCTGCTGGAGTCCGGCATCCTGCTCTGCGCGGTCGTCTCGGTGCTGCTCAACGCGTTCTTCAACGGCCTGAGCGGCGGCGCGGCAGCGGAAGCCGATGCAGCTTCCGTCGCTTCATCCGCGCAGCATGTCTAGCTGCCGCGATAGGTCGAATAGCTCCAGGGCGTGACCAATAGCGGCACGTGATAGTGGCTTTCCGGCTCGCTGATCGCGAAGCGCAGCGGGATCTCGTCGAGGAACGGCGGATCGGACAGCGGCACGTTGCGCTCGGCGTAGTATTTCGCGACGCTGAAGCGAAGCTCATAGCGGCCGATCGGCAGCGGACGGCCGCCGATCAGCGGCTGGTCGGTACGGCCGTCTGCGTTCGTCACGGTGCGCGCGATCACGCGGCTCTCGCCGAGATTCGCGAGCTCGACGAGCTCCACCGGGATGCCGGGCGCGGGCTTGCCGGCGTGATTGTCCAGCACATGCGTCGAGAGCCGGCCATGCACCTTCAGCTTGTCGTCGGCGATGACGAGCTGATCGAGCCGCAGCGCCGAGATGCGGCCGATCTCCTCGATCGCGCGGCGCGTCTCAGTCTTGGCGATATTGCGCAACCGCGTCTCGAAGTCGTTCAGCACCGAATCCTTGGTGTGGCGCCGCACGCAGACGATATAGGGGATGCCGAACTTGTCGCGGTAGGCATTGTTGACGCGCTCGAACGCGGCGTATTCGGCGTCCGACAGCCGGTCGAGGCCCGCGCTGTTCTGCTCGTCGGTCGATTCCGCCGTGAGCCCCGCCGCACGCTGGGTCTTGTTCGCGAGATCGGGATGCGCGCGGATCAGCGCGAGCTGCACGTCGGGCTCGGCGCTCTGGATCGCCGCCATCAGCGCCGCATGCAATTGATGGATGCCGGCGAACGGACGTTGTCCGGCGAGCTGCTCGGCGATCCACGGCGAATATTCGACGACGTTGGCGAGCGCCGCGACGAAATCGGCCTTGCTTGCAGCATTGAGATCGGCGAGCGAAATTTGCGACATCACAGCCTTACCCGATCTCGAACGCATCAGCGGCCAGATGCGCGTGCTTGTCGTGCCAATGCTGCGCGATCTGAAGCCGCGTCGGCACCCAGACCCGCTCGTGCTTGCCGATATAGTCAAGGAAGCGGATCAGCCCCGCAGCGCGGCCGGGCCGTCCGGCGAGACGGCAATGCAGCCCCACCGACATCATCTTCGGCGCGGTCTCGCCTTCCGCATAGAGCACGTCGAAGGCGTCCTTCAAATAGGTGAAGAACTGCTCGCCTTCGGCAAACCCTTGCGGATTGATGAAGCGCATGTCGTTGGCATCTAACGTATAGGGAATGACGAGCTGCTTGCCCTTCGCGCCCTTGACCCAATAGGGCAGATCGTCGGCATAGGAGTCGCAGAGATAGAGGAAGCCGCCCTCCTCCATCAGCAGACGGTTGGTGTTGATCGAGGAACGCCCGGTGTACCAGCCGAGCGGCCGCGCGCCGGTGGCCTCGGTGTGGACGCGGATCGATTCGGCGATCTCGGCGCACTCCTGCGCCTCGGTCATGTCCTTGTGCTCGATCCATTTCAGGCTGTGGCTCGCGATGTCCCAGCCGGACTCCTTCATCGCCGCAACGATCTCCGGATTGCGCTTCAGCGCGGTGGCGACACCGAACACGGTGGTCGGCCACTTCCGCTCACTGAACATCCGCCACAGCCGCCAGAAGCCGGCGCGCGAGCCATATTCGAACATGGATTCGATATTGGCGTGGCGCTGGCCCGGCCAAGGCTGCGCGCCGAGCACGTCGGACAGGAAAGCCTCCGACGCGCGATCGCCGTGCAGGATGTTGTTCTCGCCGCCTTCCTCGAAATTGACGACGAACTGCACCGCGACCCGCGCGTTGCCGGGCCATTGCGGATGCGGCGGATTGCGGCCGTAACCGCGGAGATCGCGCGGGTAGCGGGCGTCAGTCACTCAGACTTCCTCGAAGCGGATCGGCAGTGCGCCCTTCCACAGCACGCTCTTGCCGAGGGTCGCGAGATTCTCGAGGCCCGAGGTCACAGTGATGAAGTGATTGCCGGCGAGCTGGCCCATCTTGCTGGCGAAGCTCACGCCGCCATAGGCCATCAGGATCTCGGTCTCGCTGATGCCGCCGGGATAGAGGATGATCTGGCCGGGCGCGGGATAGCTGGTGTGGTTCTCGTAGCCGACACCGAAATCGAGGTCGCCGAGCGGCATCCAGACCGCCTCGCCGCTCCAGCGCACATGGATGATGTGGCTCTCGAACGGCAGCGCCTTGCGGAAAGCCGCGACGGTCTTGGGCGCCGCCTGCTCCTCGAAGCGGGCATCGAAGGTGAAATCGCCGGCGCGGATAACGAGTTTGCTCATCTCATCTCTCTGGATCGGGGGCCAAGGGATCGCGGAGGCCCCACGGTGAATTTTCAAGCAAAGAGCATTCCAGACGACGTCGCGCAAGTGGCGAGGCGCCTCACCGGCGGTCGTAGGACCAGCCGAAAATGCCGCTCCGCCGCGTCTCCGGCTCCGCCTCGGCGGCTGCCGGCGGAGGCGGCGCCTCCTTCAGTTCCGCCTGCGGCGGCGGCGCGGGCGGCGCCGGAAGGTTCTCGCATTTCATGGAATAGACCAGCTTGCCGTCCGCGGTCCGCCCGATCGGGGCACACGGGTCGGGATGCGCCGCCGAGCTCTTCGGGGTCAGCTTGACCTGCGCCGCGGCCGGCGAGGCAATCAGGAGGAGAACCAGCAGATATTTCGACATCGTTGTCGCCGGGAAACCAAAGTCTGGAATTCGCCCCTATTGAACCGGATTGCGGCAGCCAAGTCCATCTGCCCCACAGGGGCGATTGCCGAATATTTAGCCGAGAGCAAAAAACTGGCTCGCCCCATCGTGATGGCCCCGCGTCCGATCGTGACGCTGTCGCGGCTGATATTCGGCAGGCCCATCGCCATGTCAGCCCCGACGACGAACACATGAGACAGTTTTCCTCACAGCCGGAGTCGTCGTCACGGGAGAAACAACCATGCGAAAGACCTTTGCCATTCTCGGCGCAACCCTGATTGCCGCCGCCACCATCCAGACCGCCGCGGCCAGCGATCGTCACCACGTCCGCAAGGCGCATCCCGCGCCCATCACCCAGTCGGTGCGCGACTCCAATGCGGCCATGTGGCCCTCGCAGCCACCCGTGCCCGACTGGTCGCGTTACGCCAACGGCGCGATGTCGGCGCCGGCGGGGCGGTAGAGCTGGACGCGTAGAGCGATCGAGCGCGACGGCCCCAACATCGTCATTGCGAGGAGCTCTTGCGACGAAGCAATCCAGAATCCCTCCGCGGGAAGACTCTGGATTGCTTCCGCCTTCGCCAAAGGCTTCGGCGGACAAGTCGCGGCGCTCGCAATAGCAGCGCAGTTCTCCGAACGCGCACTCGTAGGATGGGTCAAGCGAAGCGAAACTCATCGCGCATCGTCCTCGTCGAAACATGATGGGTTTCGCTTCGCTCTACCCATCCTACGGGACTGAGACACGCCTCCACATTCTCGCGGCTCACTTCGCCCGAGCTTTGCTTGGTCACTCCCCCCTCTTTGCCAAGAGGGCGCAGGGAAGGCCGGGTGCCGGCTGGCACCCGCGGTCCGCTGCGCGAATGTCGCGCAAAAGAACCGCACAGCAGCATACAGGTGTAGCCGATCACACGGCCTTCCCTGCGCAGTGGTTGGACGGCTTATGCCGTGCTCTCCCGGGAGCCGAATTCCTTCTGGCCTCCCTCACTCCTGCGAAAATCGCCGGCACCGCGCCGGTTGACGCGATCACCGCATCCGCAAGAGCTTGACCGTAGCAACGACGGCCAGGACCACACGGTTTTGCCGTACGCACGGCCCGCACTTCGCCGCAGTTTTCCCGGCCCTGTCGACGGAGCCGGAAACTTACTGGCGAGACGAACCTGACAGCGCCGTTCGTCCGCACGAAGTTTGGGCTCACGGAGAGCAATCCGCCCTGCCCTGGCCTGGCCTGGCCTGGCCTCTCGTGCCGACGCTGCCGCGTCCACCGCAACCCGGCTCGCGTATCGTGACGACAACATGATCGCCCCTCCCGATGAGCCGGGATGACGACTGATACGACAATTCCGAATTTCGGTAAAGCGGAATATTTTCAGGCGAGCGGATTGACACCCTTCGCGGGTGTTTTGCCCGTCGGGTCACGCGCCCCCATCGCCAGCCCTCAATACGGATTGTAGTAGTAGCGCGGTCCGCCATAGTACCCGGGACCGGGGCCGTAATAGCGCGGGCCGCCATAATAATAATTGTCGTAATACTCCTGGCGCCGGCTCTCGGCGATCGCGCCGCCGATCAGACCGGCCGCGACGCCCATGAAGGCGAGGCCCGCCGCGTTCGGTCCGCGCCGGTAATAGTGACGACGCCGCGCGGCGCTGAAATCGGTCGCGTTGGATGAGCCTTGACCCGCCACCGCAGCGGTTGGGGCCTTGGCCGTCGCCGGGGACGCGGCGGTCGAAGGCGAGACGGACGCCGCGACCAGGGCGAGACTGGCGCATGCGGCGAGCGCAATGTTGCGGCCGACCCTCGTATTCATCGACTTGTCACTCATCTCAACGTCCTCTGCTCTCGCCTAAAACGGAATATGGAAACGGCAAACAACGCGCAAACCACTGAAATGGTTTCATGATCGCGGCGATCTGCCACGCTTTGAACGATTGTAAACCGAACAACCTGATCCAGCTTGCACCACGCAACCTGAGCGGATAATGAACAGCCGCGCGCCGTTTTCCGGTCGCCGTAAGCGTTCACGTGAACCAACGCATCAACCGACGCCGTCGGGATCGATGCCATTTTCAAGGGTTCACCGTGACTGACGCGTCCTTTTCCTCACGAGAAATCAGATGATTGCGGTTCGCAAACTGCCGGCGCGCTATGCGCCGATCGTAATGCCATTCGTGTTGTCCATCCTCATGACGGCCGTGGTGTCGGTCATTTCGACGCTGCGGAGCCTCGGCGCCACACCGGCGTTCCTCGCGACCTGGCCGGGCGCCTGGGCGCTGTCATGGCTCGTCGCCTTCCCCACACTGCTGATGGTGCTGCCACTGGTCCGCCGGATCGTGGCCTGCCTCGTCGCGTCCCCCTCTCAACCAGGCCGATAGCCGGCGCGGACGGCGACGCATGAGGCGCGCCGTCCCGCTTCCAGATTGCTCAACACCTTGGATCAAGCTTCCACACTTCTCGCTTCACCCGTCGCGCTGTCGCGACATCCTCCGCTGCTGCTCTACATCGCCTCGCGAACCCTGTCGGAATTTTCCTACCAGGTCGCAACCGTGGCGGTGGGCTGGCAGATCTATGCGCTGACCGGCAGCGCCTTCTATCTCGGTCTTGCCGGCCTCGTGCAATTCATTCCGAGTGCCCTGCTCGTCTTCGTCGCGGGACACGCGGCCGACCGCTATGACCGCCGGCGCATCGTCCAGCTCTGCGAGCTGACGCAGGGACTTGCGGCCGGCTATCTCGCTGTGCGGCTGCTGATGGGGACACTGACGGCACCCGAGATCTTCGTCGTGCTCGGCGTGTTCGGGCTGTGCGGTGCCTTCGAAAGCCCGGCCTCGTCCGCGCTGCTGCCGGCCGTCGCGCCGGAAGGCATGCTGCAACGAGCAACCGCGCTATCGACCGGCACCTGGCAGGTCGCAGCCATCGGCGGTCCCGCCGTTGGCGGGCTCGCTTATGCCATCTCGCCGAGCGCGCCCTTCGTGCTGATGGCCGTGCTGTCGCTGATCGCGAGCGGCTTCAGCGGCATGATTCGGGTCGAGCGTGCGGCGGCCTCCGAGCACGAGGGTGTCGACGGACTCTTTGCCGGCCTGCATTTCGTCCGCAACAATCCCGCGATCCTCGGCACGATCTCGCTCGATTTGTTCGCGGTCCTGCTCGGCGGCGCCACCGCGCTGCTGCCGATCTATGCCAAGGACATCCTGCAGGCCGGCCCCTGGGCGCTCGGTGTGATGCGGGCCGCGCCCGCCGTCGGTGCACTGCTGATGACCGCATTGATCGCGCGCCATCCGATCACGCGGCGCGCGGGCCTGCGGATGTTCCAGGCGGTGATCGCGTTCGGGCTCGCCACCATCGTGTTCGCGCTGTCGCGAAACGTCTGGCTTTCGATCATCGCGCTGGCCGCGATGGGCGCAGCCGACACGATCAGCGTCGTCGTCCGCGTCGCGCTGGTGCAGCTCGCAACACCCGATGCGATGCGCGGCCGCGTCGGCGCGGTCAACTTCCTCTTCATCAACGCCTCGAACCAGCTCGGCGAATTCGAGAGCGGCATGGCGGCGGCCCTGCTCGGCGCGATGCCGGCGGCCGCGCTCGGCGGCATCGGCACCATCGCGATCGCGCTGCTCTGGATGAAGCTGTTCCCTGTGCTGCGGGAGGTCGATCAGCTGGAGTGAAATTTATGACAACGCGCCCAGCACGCCGCGCGTGGCCTTGTCGATCTCCTCGACATAGCGGCGGCGGGCAAAGGTCTCGGTGAGGAAGCCGACGACCTTGCGGCTGTCGGTGGAATCGACCACCGCCAGCATCTCGGCTTCCGCTTCGTCGAACACCGCCATCGCCGACTTCACGTTCATTTCCGGGATCAGCACGATGTCGATCAGGCGGGCGAGCTCGATCACCTGGATGTCGTCGGCGATGCTGTCGAGATCGCTGGAGAACAGATCGGGCAGCAGGACGAGGCCGACATATTCGTCGGCATTGTTGACGATGACGACGCCCGGGCGCGAGCCGAGCGCGAATTCGCGACGGACCGCCGCGATCGTCGTGGTCGAGGGCACCTTGCCGACGTCGGAGCGCATCAGCCGCTCGACGGTGAGATTGCGCAGCCAGCCGACGTCGTTGGCGCTGCGGATGGTCTCGCCGCGCAGATGCAGGCGCCAGGTCGAGAAGGAGTGGCCGAACATGAAGCGGACGCAGATCGAGGTGACGATGCAGCCGGCCAGCACCACGGCGGTGACATCGACATTGCGGGTCATCTCGAGCACGAGGAAAGACATCGTCAGGGGACCGCCGACGATGGCGACGCCGAGCGTTGCCATGCCCGTCAGCATTGCCACCAGCGGATCGATCACGAAGTTCGGGCTGATCAGGAGCAACACCTCGGCGAAAAACTTTCCGATCAGGCTGCCGACGAACAGCGAGGCGAAAAAGAGACCACCGCGGAAGCCGGAGGAGAGCGAGACCAGGCAGGCCGTCACCTTCAGCGCGATGATGGTCGCGATCAGGCCGATCGTCATGTCATGGAACAGATCCAGCACCATGGCACCGTGGCCGGCGGCGAGCACCTGCGGCGTGACGAGGGCGAAGCCGCCGACGATGAGGCCGCCGATCACCGGGCGCAGCCAGACCGGCAGCCAGGCGAACAGGCGCTCGAACACCGGCGAGGAGCGCATCACGGCGATGCCGACGCCGCTGGTGACGAGGGCAAGGCCGATCAGCGCCAGATACTGTTCGACGCCGACGGCGCTGACCTTCGGGATCTCCAATGAATACGGCGCGCCGCCGAGCCATTGCGCGGTCAGGGCGCCCGCCAGCGAGGCCGCCAGGATCGGGGCGGCGCTGCCGACCGAATAGACGCCGACGATCAGCTCGCAGGCATAGAAGGCACCGGTGATCGGCGCGCCGAACGCGGCGGCGATCGCGGCCGCGGCACCGCAGCCGACCATCAGGCGCAAATCGTTGCGGCGCAGATTGAAGAACTTGCCCAACAGCGAGGCGATGCCGGAGCCGATCTGGGTGTAGCCGGCCTCGAGGCCGACCGAGGCGCCGCAGCCGTTCGAGATCAGCGTCTGGCTCGACACCACCACGCTGTCGCGCATCGACAGATTGCCGCCGCGCAGCGCATTCGCCTCGATCGGGTCGACCGCGTTCGAGATCTTCATCCGCCGCCGCCACCATTCCATCACGCCCAGCGAGAGACCGCCGAGCGCAGGCGCGAGCATCGCGGCCCACGGGCTCACTCGGGTGTTGGCCGAGAGGCGCACGTCGATGGGAATGCCGTAGATCACGACATGGGCGATCTGCGCGATCTCGGCCATCAATGTCACCACCGCGCCGGCCAGCGTGCCGATCACCAGCGACAGCGGGATCAGGTAGAACTCGTTGCTGCGCAACAGTGCGCGCAGCCGAACCATGGTGCGGTTCGACCCCTTGCGATCGACGAAATGTCTGATCCGCATCAACACTTCTGTTCGCCCTACCCCTCCGCCATGCCGTAGCCGGCCATACGCTGGCGGACCCGTTCGATCTCGTCGCTGGAGAGCAGCGGCGGGTTCCCGATCTGGAGACAGCCGTGATATTGCCGCGCCAGGGTCTCGACCTCGACGGCGAGCCACATCGCCTTGTCCAGCGTCTTGCCGGTCGCGATCATGCCGTGATGGTCGAGCAGGCAGGCATGCCGGCCCACCAGCGCCCGCAGCGCATGCTCGGAGAGTTCCGCCGTGCCGAAGGTGGCATAGGGCGCGCAGCGGATGCTGTCGCCACCGGCGGCCGCGATCATGTAGTGCACGGGTGGAATCTCCAGGCCCATGATCGCCAGGATGGTGCAATAGGTCGGGTGAGCGTGGACGACGGCGTTGACGTCGTCGCGCGCCCTCAAGATGTCCAGGTGGAAGCGCCACTCGCTGGACGGCTTCTGTTCGGGCGCGTGCGAGCCGTCCATGGCCATGAAGACGATCTGGTCCGGTGTCATGGCGTCATAGGGCACGCTGGTCGGGGTGATCAGGAGCCCTTTTCCGTGCCGAACGCTGATATTGCCCGAGGTGCCCTGGTTGATGCCGAGCGCGTTCATGCGGCGGCAGGCGTCGATGATGGCCTGTCTCTTGGCGAGCTCGTCCGCTGGCATCGACATCCCGTTTTCTTCTCGACCTTGTGGCGATGGGCGCTTGTTAGACCCGAAGTACGTCAAAGCAATATGGCAGTGCAAGAGAAAGCGGCCCGGATCTGGCGCCGTCTTGCCGGATGTACCGTTACACCAGGGAATATATCGTTAAATCAAAAGATTAGCCGATTGTCGCAGCCTTACGAAAAGCTCGCCCGGACGGCCGCAATCCCGTTGATCACGAACTGCACCGAATAGGCCGCGAGCAGCATGCCGAGCACACGCGAGAGCACTGCATTGCCGGTGCGTCCGAGGGTCCGCGCGATCAGGTGAGCCGAGACGAAGCAGAGCATGCAGAGCAGGCACACCGCGAGGACGATCGCGATGATGATGGCGAGCTTGGCGCCGTAGCCGGCGCCGCCCGACAGCAGCAGCGTGGTCGCGATCGCGCCGGGCCCGGCCATCATCGGAATGGCCAGCGGAAACACCGCGACATCGGAGGCGTGCTCCGCGGTCGCCTTGTCCGCCTCCCGCGCCTCGCGATGCGGCCGGTCGCCGAAGATCATCTGGTAGGAGACGCCGAACAGCAGCAGCCCGCCGGCGATCTGGAAGGCGGGGATGCCGATCCCGAGCTGGCGCAGCAGCCAGTTTCCGGCGAGCGCAATCACCACCAGGATCGAGGCAGCGATCAGCGGTGCGCGCAGCGCCACCGTCCGCTTGATCTTGTCGGGCATGCCTGAGGTCGCGGCCAAGAAGGCCGGCGCGAGGCCGACGGGATCGACCACCAGCAGCAGCGTGACGAAGGCGGACAGGGCGAAATCGAGCATGAAAGGCGTCTTCTGCGAGCGTGAGCGGCCAGCCATAGCCGCTCGCCGCGCGCTTCGCGAGGAACATTTGCAGACGCCGGCTCTTGATCGCGGGAGGATTGAGGAAGGACGTGCCTTCCCGTGTCACCTCATGAGGAGGATCGAATCCATGGCTAAGAAAGCAAAGAAACGTGCCCTCAAGAAAAAGACCGCATCGCGCCGCCCGCGTCAGGCGCCTAAGATGCTCAGCGACCTGTTTCTGGCAACGCTGAAAGACATCTATTTCGCGGAGAACAAGATCATCAAGACGCTGCCCAAAATGGCCAAGGCCGCGCATTCGAAGGACCTTGCGGCCGCCTTCAACAAGCATCTGCGGGAGACGCAGGGCCAGGTCAGACGTCTGGAGCAGATCTTCAAGATGCTGAACAAGCCCGCGCGCGGCAAGCCGTGCGAGGCGATCAACGGCATCACCGAGGAGGGCGCCGAGATCATGAAGGACTTCAAGAACGCCCCTGCCCTCGACGCCGGCCTGCTCGCCGCGGCGCAGGCCGTCGAGCATTACGAGATCTCCCGTTATGGGACATTGCGCACCTGGGCCGAGGAGCTCGGCATGCCCGAGGCGGCAAGGCTGCTGCAGGAGACGCTGGACGAGGAAGAGGCCACCGACCACACGCTGACCGAGCTCGCCACCTCCGTGATCAACCTTGAAGCGGAGGCCGAGTACCGCGAAGCCGCCTGATCCACGTCCCCGCCCCATTGTTGCCTCCGGCGCCGCGGAACATCTCCGCGGCGTCGATGCATCTGAGCGCAAGGGCCTCCTCCCGATCGAGGGGCCAGCCATGCCCGGGATGCACGATGCTGGAATTTGCGGGAACCATCACCATATCCCCGTTTTCCAACCGCAGCGCCTTCCCCGAGTTTTGCCATGCAACCGAAAAATCCCTTCGACTGGATGCTGTCCGAAGCCTTGGACCAGCTGACCCGCGGCGAACGGCTGCGTCAGCAGTTCGGCCGTCAGGAAGCCTGCTGGGAGCCGCCGATCGACGTGCTCGAGACCGAGCATGAGCTTTTGATCCTGGTCGCGCTTCCCGGCGTCAATCCGGACAATGTCGAGACGGTGATCCATGACGGCGTGCTCGTCATTTCCGGCCAGCGCACGCTGCCGCCGGAGCTTCGCAACGCCCGCATCCACCGGCTCGAGCTGCCGCAGGGGCGTTTTGAGCGCCGCATTGCGCTTCCCCTTGGCCGCTACGCCATCAGCCGCTTCGTGATGGACGGCTGCGTCGCACTGCGCCTCGCCAAATCCTGAGGTCGATCATGGCCACCGAACAGATGAACAATTCACAGACCAATTCCACCGAGCCCGACGTGAAGATCCCCGAAGACGCACTGATCATCATCCCTGTGCGCGAGATGGTGCTGTTTCCCGGCGCCATCGCGCCGATCGCGATCGGCCGGGCGAAGTCCATCGCCGCCGCGCAGCAGGCGCTGCGCGAGCAGCGCCCGGTCGGCATCGTCCTGCAGCGCAGCCCCGAGATCGAGGAGCCCGGACCGGACGACCTCTACCGGGTCGCGACCATCGCCAACATCGTGCGCTACATCACCGCGCCCGACGGCACCCACCACATCGTCTGCCAGGGCGTGCAGCGCGCGCGCATCCTCGACTTCCTGCCGGGGACGCCGTTCCCGGCCGCGCGCATCCAGCAGATCCCCGAGCCGACCACGACCTCGCCCGAGATCGAGGCCCGCGCGCTGAACCTGCAGCGCCAGGCCATCGAGGCGATCGAGCTGCTGCCGCAGGCGCCGCCCGAGCTGGTCGGGATGTTCCAGAGCACCACCGCGCCCGGCGCGCTGGCGGATCTGGCGACCTCGTTCATGGACATCAAGCCGCAGGACAAGCAGGAGGTCCTTGAGACCATCGACCTCGCGCTGCGTGTCGAGAAGGTGTCGAAGCACCTGGCCGAGCGGCTGGAGGTGCTGCGCATCAGCAACGAGATCGGCCAGAAGACCCGCGCCACGTTCGACGAGCGGCAGCGCGAGGCGATCCTGCGCGAGCAGATGGCGACCATTCAGCGCCAGCTGGGCGAAGGCGACGGCAAGGCTGCCGAGGTCGCCGAGCTGACCGCTGCGATCGCCAAGGCCAACATGCCGCCGGAGGCGGAGGCGCACGCCAAGAAAGAGCTGCGCCGCTACGAGCGCATGCCGGAGGCTGCCGGTGAATCCGGCATGGTCCGCACGTATCTGGACTGGCTGATCGAGCTGCCGTGGGCGCTGCCCGCGGAGAAGCCGATCGACATCAAGGAAGCGCGCCGCATCCTGGATGCCGATCATTTCGGCCTGGAGAAGATCAAGAGCCGGATCATCGAATATCTGGCGGTGCGCAAGCTGGCGCCGCAGGGCAAGGCCCCGATCCTGTGCTTCGTCGGTCCACCCGGCGTCGGCAAGACCTCGCTCGGCCAGTCCATCGCGCGTGCGATGGATCGCCCCTTCGTGCGCGTCAGCCTGGGCGGCGTGCATGACGAGGCCGAGATCCGCGGTCACCGGCGCACCTATATCGGCGCGCTGCCCGGCAACATCATCCAGGGCATCAAGAAGGCGGGCGCTCGCAACTGCGTCATGATGCTGGACGAGATCGACAAGATGGGCCGTGGCGTGCAGGGCGATCCCTCTGCCGCCATGCTGGAGGTGCTCGACCCCGAGCAGAACGGGACGTTCCGGGACAATTACCTGGGCGTGCCCTTCGACCTGTCGCGCGTCGTCTTCATCGCGACCGCCAACATGCTGGACCAGATTCCGGGTCCGCTGCTGGACCGCATGGAGCTGATCAGCCTCGCCGGTTACACCGAGGAGGAGAAGCTGGAGATCGCGCGGCGCTATCTGGTGCGGCGTCAGCTGGAGGCCAACGGCCTGACGGCCGACCAGGCCGAGATCGAGCCGGAGGCGCTGAGACTGGTCGTCAAGGGCTACACCCGCGAGGCCGGCGTGCGTAACCTCGAGCGCGAGATCGGCAAGGTGTTCCGCCATGCCGCGGTGCAGGTCGCCGACGGCTCGGCCGCCAAGGTCGTGGTGACGACGAAGGACATCGCCACCGTGCTCGGCCAGCCGCGCTTCGAAGGCGAGATCGCGCAGCGCACCAGCATTCCGGGCGTGGCCACCGGCCTCGCCTGGACGCCGGTCGGCGGCGACATCCTGTTCATCGAGGCCTCGCGCGTGCCCGGCCGCGGCGGCATGATCCTGACCGGCCAGCTCGGCGAGGTCATGCGCGAGAGCGTGCAGGCGGCGCTGACGCTGGTGAAGAGCAAGGCCCCGCAGCTCGGCATCGATCCCACGGTGTTCGAGAAGAGCGACATCCACGTTCACGTCCCCGCGGGTGCAACCCCGAAGGACGGACCGAGCGCGGGCGTGGCGATGTTCACGGCGCTGACGTCACTGCTCACCAATCGCACGGTGCGGAGCGACACGGCGATGACCGGCGAGATCTCGCTGCGCGGGCTGGTGCTGCCGGTCGGCGGCATCAAGGAGAAGGTGGTGGCTGCGGCCGCCGCCGGGTTGAAGCGGGTGATGCTGCCGGCGCGCAACAAGCGGGACTACGACGACATCCCGAAGAGCGCGCGGGACAACCTCGAATTCATCTGGCTGGAGCGCGTCGACGAGGCCATCGCCGCAGCGCTCGAGCCTGATGAAGCCAAGGTCGAAGCGGCGGAGTGAATGCGATGAAGAAACTGCTGGAAGAAGCGAAACGTTCGCGGAAGACGCAGCGGCTGCGCCAGTTGCTCGGCCGTGCCATCGACCGGGTGCGCGATGCGCTTGCAGGACCCGAGCCGCGGCTTCAGCCGATCCCGGTCCGGGTGAAGCGCCGCAAGGGTTGAGCCCTCCGTCTCAGGCCCTCGCGGCTGCCCCAAACAAAAGGCCCCCTCCATGCGAGGGGGCCTTTGCGTTGTTAGGCCACGGCGTCCTTGGCAGCCTTGACCGGGCGGGCGCGGACGATCTTCCGGGCCGGCTTGGCCTTGAACATCATCTCTTCACCCGTGAACGGGTTGGTGCCCTTGCGAGCCTTGGTCGCGGGCTTCTTGATGACCACGAACTTGGCGAAGCCCGGCACCAGGAACAGGCCGTTCTTCTTGAGCTCCTTGTGGCCAACGTCGGTCAGCGTCTCCATGACGCTCTTGACGTCGCGCTTGGAAAGCTCGGTGGCGGTCGCAATCTTTTCGATCAACTGCGATTTGGACATTTGGGCTGGCATCGTGTCTCCTCTGATTCGTTGCCGGTTGCATATTAGACCAACCGGAGAAGGCCTATAGCCTTCTGCACAGTTTTGTCGCGGTTTTACGGGCTTTTTTGGCCCCCTGTGGCAAAAACCCCTGCTTTTTAGCTGCTTCCTGAACGGAAGAGGCCTCGATCAGCGGATTTTACCTTGTTTCAAAGGCCCGCACGCAACCTTGCTAAAGCTGATTCGCGGCTTTCGACAAGCGACGACCGGCCTCTTTATGCAAGGCCGGTCGCGTTTCACCCTAGAAAATAAGGCTAGATCGCATCTTAAGCTGCTCTCTCCCCTGTTTTTACGGGGGGAGAGAGATGAACGGACAGGCTAGATGCGCTCGATAATGACGGCCGGCGCCATGCCGCCGGCGGCGCACATGGTGACGAGACCGCGCTTGAGATCGCGCCGCTCGAGCTCGTCGAGCACCGTGCCGATCAGGATCGAGCCGGTCGCGCCGATCGGATGACCGAGCGCGATCGAGCCCCCATTGACGTTGACCTTGCCGCGGTCGAGCTTGAGATCGCGGATATATTTCTCCGCGACGACCGCGAACGCCTCGTTGATCTCGAACAGATCGATGTCGTCGATGGAGAGGCCCGCCTTCGCCAGCACCTTGCGCGTGGCCGGCACCGGTGCGTTCAGCATCAGGGTCGGCGAGTCCCCCATGTTGGCCATCGCAACGACGCGGGCGCGGGCTTTAAGGCCATGCGCCTTGGCGTAGGTCGGTGACGCCAGCAGGATCGCAGCCGCGCCGTCGACGACGCCCGACGAATTGCCGGCGTGGTGCATGAAGTCGATATTGAGATCAGGATATTTTTGCAGGATGAGGCCGCGATAGGTCGTGCCCTTGTCGTCGAGCGCATAGTCGGCGATGGCGGGGAATGCCGGCTTCAGCGCCGCCAGCCCCTCCATCGTGGTCTGCGGTCGCGGATATTCTTCATGATCGAGCGCGAGGCTGCCGTCCTCACGATGCACGGGCACGAGGCTCTTCTTGAAGTGGCCACCCGCAATCGCCTGCGCCGCACGCTTCTGGCTTTCGAGGCCGAGCGCGTCGACGTCCTTGCGCGTGATGCCTTCCATGGTTGCGATCGCGTCGGCGCAGACGCCCTGATGCGACTGCGGATGCCGCGCGCGCAGGCGCAGATTGCCGTTGTCCATCATCATCGGACCACCGCCGCGGCGTCCCTCCATCGACATCATCTCGCAGCCGCCGGCGATGACGAGGTCTTCGCTGCCCGACATGATCGAGGACGCTGCCATGTTGACGCTGGTGATGCCCGAACCGCAGAAGCGATCGAGCGTCACGGCGCTGGCGCGCACGTCGTAGCCGGCATCGAGCGCGGACATGCGACCGAGGTCGCCGCCTTGCGTTGCGACCTGCGCGCTGCAGCCCCAGACGATGTCGTCGACATCGGCGGTGTCGATGCCGGTGCGATCGGCGAGCGCGCGCAACACGGTGGCACCGAGCTGCTGCGGATGAATGCCGGAGAGTGCTCCCTTGCCGGCCTTGCCGACGCCCCGCGGGGTACGGCAGGCATCGATGATCAGCGCGTCAACCATTGGCGTTATCCTCTTGTTATGAGTGTTGTCGCGGTTTTGAATCAGGGGAGGAGTGGAGTCAATGCGGGACGCCTCCCCTTCGCATCTGCGCGCTCGTGGGAGCGGCCGGATTTTACGCGCAGCGGAAAATCCGGGTGGAGGAGAGCTTCAGCGAGAACGGTGACAGATGGACTCGCGGAGAGTCCCCCTCACCCCGACCTTCTCCCCGTATCCGCCTTCGCTAAAGCTTCGGCGGGACAAGTGCGGGGAGAGGCGAAGAGATCACGCTCCCGCCGCGTTCTTCGCGATCACGTTGCGGTAGTAGCTCGCGCTGAGCTTCGGCGTGCGCACCTGGGTGTCGAAATTGACGTGGTACAGCCCAAAACGTTGGTTGAGGCCGAACACCCACTCAAAATTGTCCATCAGGCTCCACAGGAAATAACCGCGCACCGGCACGCCTTCGGCGGTGGCGCGCTGGAGCTGGGAGAGATAGTTGCGCAGGTACATGACGCGATCGGTATCGTAGATCTTGCCGTCAGGCTGGACGACGTCGTCGCCGGAGGTGCCGTTCTCGGTGATATAGATCGCGTCCGTCTTCCAGATCTTTGCCGCCAGCTTCGGCACCCAATACATCGTCTCCGGCGCGATACGGAGCCAGTCCGAGCTCATGTGCGGAAACGATTTCGGGATCGGCAGCGGCATGAAGCCCGCGCCCTGGTCGGACGGCACCACATAGTTCTGCGGCGCGTAGATGTTGAGACCGAGGAAGTCGACCGGCGAGGAGATGATCTTCAGCTCGGCGTCGGTGTATTTCGGCGCATTCGCGCCCGCATATTTCAGGAACGCGTCCGTATACTGGCCCGTCATGATGACGTTGAGATAGCCGGCATTCATCTCGCGCAGCGCGATCTCGGCGGCGCGGACATGCTCGGGCGTATCGAGGGCGGGAACGCAGACGTCGATGTTCTCGGCCGGTCCGACCCGGGTGCCGCGGCGCCCGCGCGCCCGTATCGCCTGCACGGCAAGCCCGTGCGCGAGCGCGCTGTTGTGCCTGACCTGATTGACATCGACCTGCGGCAGCGTCACGCCGGGCGCATCGATCCCGAGGCCATAGCCGAACTGCACGAAGCGGCCGCTCTCGTTCAGCGTGAACATATTCCTGACGCGATCGGTCAGGCGTTCGGCGACATAACCCGCATAGTCGCCGAAGATCTTGCAGGTCTCGGTCGAGCGCCAGCCGCCAAAACGGTCCTGGAGCGATTGCGGCAGATCCCAATGATAGAGCGTCGCCCACGGCTCGATGCCGTTCTTCAGCAGCTCGTCGACGAGACGGTTGTAGAAGTCGAGCCCTTTCGGGTTCGGCTTCCCGTCGCCATCCGGAAACACCCGCGGCCAGGCGATCGAGAAACGATAGGCCTTGCAGCCGAGGTCCCGGATGAGCGCGATATCCTCCTTGTAGCGATGATAGTGCTCATTGGCGCGGTCGCCGGTGGTGCCGTCCTCGATCTTGCCGGGGATGCGCACGAACTTGTCCCAGATCGAGGCCCCTCGCCCGTCCTCATTGACCGCGCCTTCGACCTGATAGGACGAGGTCGCCGTGCCCCAGACGAAGCCCGCTGGAAAGCCGCCAGCTGCACCGCGAGACAGCGGCGGCTTCGCCTCCGCGATCTCCAGCGGAGTTGCCATTCCGGCTGCGGACAATCCCGCCAGCTTGGCAAACTGGCGACGCGAGACTTTGTCCGACATGTGATGCGGCTCCGAGGGTGATGCGCTAGCGGCGGCACAATGACGACTCGCAGCCGTTTTGAGAAGCGCCGGCACTGAAGTTTGAGAATGCAGAATTGCGCTGCCAGGGCGCGGCACGTTGATGCGGGCGTGCGACCAGCGAGCGCCCGCCGTCAGCGGGAGCGCTTCGGCAGCTTCGGAAGCTTGCCGGGATCGAACGCCGGGATCGGCCCGGTTGGTTCAGGCGCCGCCGCCGGCTGTTCCGTCAGGATGAGCGTTCCCTCGAGGACGACTCCCGGCGCCTGTCCGGCCGTCGCCGTGTAAGTCGCGATCTTGCCCGGGCACGTCCCCGATATCTGCAGCGTGAGCTCGTCATAGACGCCGAAGACTGTGGCACGTCCCTCGGTATGACGCTTCGTCGACACGGTCGCGGTGAAGCGATCGCCGTCGACCTCGCAAGCGCCGTGATACGTCATCAGGCTGTCGTGGCCCCAGATCTGGCCATCTGCGACATGGACGATGCCGGTGCCTTGGTCAAACGGCGTCTTGTACCACGCCGCGTAGGTACCGTCCTTCAGCATGGGAGCTGTCTCCCCTGGTATTCCCGTGCCGATCATCCGCACGGTTCGCGCTAAGAATGCGTTAATCGTGCGGCCCGTGCCAATCCGGATGATCCGCTTATGTCAGGGTTGCGTCCCAATGATGACGGCTCTGCTGCGGCGCGATGCCGCTCTCCGGAACTGTGCGATGCGGGTTTCGGAACTTGCCGCAAGAACGGTCATGACAATCGTCATGCACCCGGCGAAGACCCGGCCGGTCACGCCCAGCGCAGCGGGCATCTGTCGCTACTCGGGCTCGATGCCGAGCGCCTGGATGATCTTGCCGGACGAGGCAAGCTGGTCGTCGAGGAAGCGCTTTGCGCCGACGGGCGTGACGGCATCGCCAATGCTGACATCGAAGCCGAGGCTGGGAGCGCGTTCGCGCACGTCCGACGATTCCAGCGCGCGTGCAATCTCGGCGCTCAGCTTGTCGACGATGTCGGTGGGCGTGCCGACCGGCGCCATGAACATGAACCAGCCCTGGAGATCGACGCTTTGCAGAGTCTCCGCGATCGCGGGAACATCAGGCAGGGAGTCGATCCGTTTGGCGCCGGCAACGGCAACCGGCCGAAGCGTGCCTGCCTTGATGAAGGCCTCGGCGATGGACGCCGATTGGATCGTTACCTGGATACGGCCCGAGATCGCATCCTGCACCGCATTCGTGGTCGTGTTGTAGGGGATGAGCACAAATCCGGTTCCGGCGTTCTTGTTGATGGCCTGAGCGATCAGGCCCGAGAGGTTGCGCGCACCGTCGACGGCGAGGCTCAATGAACCCGGCGCCGACTTTTCGAGCTTGATCAAGTCCGGCAGCGAGTTGGCCTTCACCTCGGGATTGACGAGAAGGACGTGGTTGCTCCGGGCCGCCATCGCGACCGGCACGAAGTCCTTGATCGGATCGTAGGGGAGCTTCTTGAACGTGAAGGGATTAGTGACGAGCGCCGCCGACGTGGCAAACAGGAATGTGTAGCCGTCCGGTGCCGCACGCGCGACGGATTGCGTGCCGACGAGGTTGGCAGCCCCCGGACGATTCTCGACGATGAACTGCTGCCCGAGGGTCCGGGAGAGTTTCTCGGTGATGAGGCGGCACATCACGTCCGGGCTGTTGCCCGCCGGCTGCGGCACGACGACGGTCACGGGCCGCTGCGGCCACGACTGCGCGAAGGCCGGAACAGACAGGCAGAGCGCAGCGCCGGCGAGCAGCAGACGACGGGATAGTCCGGACATGGTGTTCCTCCCCTGGAAGATCCCGCTTTGCGGGTTTTTATGGGTCGTTCGCGCGCCGCAGGCCGTCGCCGGCCGCGGCGTTCCGATCAGGTTTCGTCTGCGACGACATTCCGCAGCACGCCGAGACGTTCGACCTCGATCTCGACGATGTCGCCGGGCTTCATCCAGAGCGGCGGCTCGCGCCGCGCGCCGACGCCGCCCGGCGTGCCGCTGACGATGACGTCGCCGGGCTCGAGCCGCGTGAACGTCGAGCAGTATTCGATCTGGCGCGGGATATCGAAGATCATCTGCTTGATGCGCGCTTCCTGCATGACCTCTCCGTTGAGGCGGGTCTGCAGCTTGAGCTCGGCGAGCGGACCGAGCTCGTCGGGCGTCATCATCCAGGGCCCGAATGCGCCAGTGTCCGGAAAGTTCTTGCCCGGCGTGAACTGATGGGTGTGACGCTGGAAGTCGCGAATGCTGCCGTCGTTGTAGCAGGAATAGCCGACGACATGATCCATGGCGTCCGCGCGGGGGATGTAGCGTCCGGCCTTGCCGATGATGACCGCAAGCTCGCCCTCGAAATCGAGGTCGGTCGAGACACGCGGCCGCACGATCGGCTGCAAATGCCCGGTCTGGCTGTTGGCGTAACGCGAAAAAATGGTGGGGTGATCGACCTCGACGCGACCTGTCTCCTTGCGATGCGTCTCGTAATTGAGGCCCACGCACAGGATCTTGTCCGGGTTCGGGATCACCGGCAGCCATTTGACCTTGGAGACCGGAATGGAAGCGGCCGCGGATTTCGCGTCAGCAACGCCTGATAGCCCGGAGCCGATGGCGGCCTTGAGGTCGGCATAACGCGAAGCCAGCGCAGCGCCGACATCAAAAAAAGTCTCGCCTTCAACGATGCCCCAGGTGGTGCGGCCGTCGATCGATACAGTAGCCAGTTTCACGGTGTTCTCTCCATTTTTAAATCGGAAATCTTGTCCTGCCCGGCGGCAACGTCCCGAAGACGCATGTCGATCTCGCGCAGGAGATCGCCGAGCTCGGTCGCATTGCGCGCGGTGCCGAAGACGTAATGATCAGGCCGCACGATCGCTGCGATGACACCGTGACGGTCGAACCAGTCGGCGAGCACGCCCTCGGTCTCTTCGAGCGCGTTCAGCCGGCCTGTGCCTGATGGCGAGATCGCCGCTGCCGAGATGTCCGGGTGTGTGGCACAGAGCGCGAGCATGGACGCGGCGTCATCGCTGCGGCCGTCGATGACCGCGCGCCAGCCGGGCCCGGTCACCTCGTCCAAGAGGCGGACCGTGCTGCCGTTGGAGATGCGCGGCTGCGGAAACAGGCTGCCGCGCGCCGGCGCATCGTGATGCGTCAGACATCCTGCGCGGAGCGGCGGAATGATTTCCTGCCGTGTCAGAACGAGCGGCTTGCCGCCGCCATCGGCCAGGATTTGCGCATCGCGCTGGCGAGCCGCCGCCGGATCGCGCTCGCAGATCGATTGACCGATCGCCTTGATCTTGCCGGTCAGCTCGATGACGTGCTGCTTGCGTTCGACCGTGTAGCTGTCGAGCAGGCTGTCGGAGGACACGTCCCTGAGCACCCGGTCCAGCTTCCAGACGAGGTTCGTCGCGTCGCGCAGACCCTGGCACATGCCCTGGCCGATGAAGGGCGGCTGCTGATGCGCGGCATCGCCGGCGATCAGGATCCGGCCGTTGCGCCAGTCGGCGGCAACGAGGGCGTGGAAACGATAGGAAGCCGCGCGCCACAGTTCGCCGTCCTGCGGCGTGATCCAGGGCGCGAGCAGCTTCCAGACATTGTCGGGACGCTCCATCTGCCGCGCGTCTTCGCCCGGCAGCAGCATGATCTCCCAGCGGCGGTGGTTGTGCGGGCCGATCAGGAAGCTCACCGGGCGCGCCGGATTGCAGAATTGCGCCGAGCATTGCGGCAACCGCGCAAGCGCGCTCTCGTTCGCGCGCACATCGACCACCAGCCAGGGTTCATCGAAGATGAGATCCTCGAGGCCGAGGCCTGCGATCTGCCGCACGGTGCTCGAGGCGCCGTCGCAGCCGAGCACATAGCGCGCCGTCACCGCACGATGCCGTCCATCGCTGTCCTTCAGGCGCGCCTCGACGCGATCTGCGGTCTGAACGAGATCGAGCAGCTCGACGCCGAGCTCGGCCCGCACGTTGGAAAAACTGGTCGCGTGGCGACGCAGCTCGGCCTCGACCGGAGGCTGGCTGAACACCATGCTCGGCGTGTAGCCGAGCGGATAGGGCTTTGCGACCATGTCGATGCGACGGATCAATTGGCCGTCGACGCCGAAATGCTCCGAAGCGGTGAAGGGCTCGATATAAGGGGAGATCGCGCCAGCAAGGCCCATATTGTCGAGATGACGAAAAATCTCGTGATCGAGCGCGATCGCGCGCGGCTTGTCATAGACATCGGTGAGCCGGTCGATGACCAGCGTGCGATGACCGAGGCGGCCCAGCAGGCCCGTGGCAACGGCACCGGTCGGCCCGAAGCCGACGACGAGCCCGTCATAGTCGGTGGCGCCAGCCGTGTCCGTCATGTGCGCGCCGCCGTGAAGGGAACGGCGAGCTGCGCCGTCTTGCAGGCGTCGGACTTGGGCGGCGCGATGCCCCACTGGTCGGTCCGTCCCGGAGGCCAGACCCAATCGCTTGGGCCTTTCGCGACGTAGCTGTCGTCGATCTGCAGGACTTCGGCGGTGTATTCGATCACCGCGCCGGTCGGATCGACGAAATAGGCGAACACGTTGTCGCCGGGGCCATGACGGCCGACGCCCCAACCGATCGGAAAATTGTGGTCCACCATGCGACCGGAGCCGCGCATGACGGATTCCAGATCAGGCATCAGGAAGGCAATGTGATTGAGGCCGTTACGCGGTGCCTCGGCCAGCACGACGGCATGGTGATCGCTGTTGCAGCACAGGAACGCCATCAGCTTCGAGCGATCCGACAGCCGGAATCCCAAGGTCTCCCGATAGAAATTCGAGAGCGTTTCGATGTCGGCGCTGTTGATGTTGACGTGCGCCAGCCGTTCGGGGCGATCCGCGATCACGCGCGCTGGCCTGGTATGATCGCCGTGGACGAACTCCATGGCGCATCCCTGCGGCTCGCGGACCACGAAGCTTGTCCCGCCCGAGGGCGCGAGCGACAGTGCGGGTGAGCTGATCACCTCGCAGCCGGCTTGCCGCGCCCGCGCGAACAAGCGCTGCAGATCTTCACCTGAGCGAACGCGAAAACTGATCTTGCGGAACGACGTCGCCTCGCCGGGCGTGAGCTCGAGGACGTGGAAGTCGCTGCCCGTCGCGGCGAGGTACACCGTGCCGTCCGCTTCCGCCACGACGTCGAGGCCCCAGACCTTGCTGTAGAACTCGACCGAACCGGCAAGCTGCGGCGTCGTGATCTCGACGCTGCGCAGGGCCATCACCGGAAAGTTGGGCATTGGACTTCCTTGTCAGGGAAACGCGAACGTCCGTTCAGTAATATGTATAAAATCTCTCGTAAAGGAGAAATTTATAAATAATTGGGCTGAAGTTTGCTAATGTACACAAGCGCAGAGATTCCAATGGGATTCCCGTGAGCCCCGACATGAACCCAGACCTGCCAAGCCAGAACCTGCCAAGCCAGAAGGTGGACCAGCCGGCGACGCTGGCGACCACGATCTATGCGCGCCTCAAGGCCGACATCCTGACCACGCGGCTCGAGCCCGGACGCAAGCTGCAGTCGCGCTTCCTGATGGAGCAGTACAATGTCGGGCAGACCCCGCTGCGCGAGGCGCTCAACCGTCTGACGACCGAAGAGTTCGTCGTCGGCATGGAGCAGCGCGGCTTCTATGTGAAGGAGGTCAGCAAGGAGGAGCTGCAGGAGCTGACCAAGACGAGGTGCTGGGTCGAAGGCCTGGCGCTCCGCGAGTCCATGCAGAACGCGACCCAGAGCTGGGAAGAAGCCCTGCTGGTGGCGCATCACCGGCTCGACCGCACGCCGCGATCGCTCAAGCCCGACACATTCGAGGACAATCCGGATTGGGAGAAGGTGCATCGCGCGTTCCACGCGACGCTGATTGGCCTTTGCGGTTCACGCCCCCTGCTCGGCTTCTGCGAGCAACTCGCCGACCGGCTCTATCGTTATCGCATGATGTCGATTGCGAAGGCCTATCCGGCACGCAAGGTCGGTGCCGAGCACAGCGATATCCTTCAGGCGGTTCTCGCCAAGGACATCGATCAGGCCGTGCGTCTGCTTCAGCAGCATTATCAACGCACGGCCGACGTCATCTATTCCGATCTCGACGGACTGCTGGCGTAGCTTTTACCGCCGCACGCCGACGCGATTGACGCCGCCGTTCAAATTGGTTGCGCTCGCCGTACCGGCGCGCACGGCCGCACGTGCCACCGGACGCGGCCGCAGCACGACGCCGGCTCTCGCCACGCAGCTCGGCGGATAGTCGACGTACTGGCAATAGACCACGGCCTTGGCCGGTGTCGGGCTGAGCGTGAGGCTCGCAAATCCCAGCAGCGCGGTGGCTGCGATACCTGCAACGGTCACGGACTTGATCGAAAGGCGCTTGCTGCGATGCATGATGATCCTCCTGGAGGGCGCTTGCGAACCAACGAATGCCGCCGCAAGCGCCGCTCGATATGACGTGAGCACGGGAGGAGAGATCGCGTTGACATAAATCAACGGCGCAGTGAGGTCAGGCGATGCACCTGCTTTCGGCACTTTCCCGAAAGGACAGGACGCCGCGCGATCTCACGGCACGTCGCCCCTGCTCCGCACCCCGCCGATGCTGTGCGGCTTGTTGAGGAAGAACTCGCGGTTGCCGAGCGCGGCCTCCGCATACTGATCGATCGCGACCTGGATCGCCTCGATATGCATCCGGCACCACCCCTCGTAGCAAGATAGCCGCCGGACATGATCGAGTGCCCGGAGAAATTCCGGCGGCTCCTGCATGTCGGAGAAGTAGGTGATCCTCTCTCCCGTCATGCCCGTGCCGCCTCTCGCGGCGGCGCAAGGCGTCGCAGTTCCAGACGAACGCGCGGCGGCGTCGGCCGCCGGCGCGGAACGAAGAGGCTGGCGACGACGATCGGGTCGGTGTCGCCGAGCGCAGTCCGCTCCCGGACCAGCCCGCTCATCACGGTGCGCATCTTCATGACCTCCTCGGCGACGAAGGTGCAGTCTTCATCCCGGTTGATCTGCTCATGCATGATGGCCTCGGCCTCACGCATGCTGACGCGCAATGCTCTGATAACTCTGCGGATTTCACTGATGCGGTTGTCCATGGCTGGCTCCTTGGCTGGACGCCCAGCATAAGAACAAATCATGAACATTGTGTCAATCGGCCTGAGGTAGAACTCAGCCAGAGGCGCAACGCACCGCACCCTAAAGCGCGATGAGATTAGGAGGACAGACGAAGCCAGATGTCCCTGCTCGCCAGCACGCCGTTCGGGGTCGCGATCTCCATGTCCACGACATGCAGAGAACCGGGCTGGTCGCCATAGACGTATCTGAGGTGCCACATGGAACCGAGATCCGGCGAAATGACGAAATCTTCCAACCCGTCGGTAATTGCCCTGACCGCCTCGCGGTGAGTCAGGGGCGCGGCAAACATCGCATCGATCAGGTTGGCGAGGCTCATGCCCTCCACGAGCATGAGGCGTGCAACCTCGTCGTCGTAAACGTGTCGAAGCGCTCCAACGATGGCGGCGACTGCGTCCGGATTCTTCAATGACACGGCAGAGCAAGCCTCCGGGGACATGGTGCCGGAAGCGGGACATTTTATCCAAGCTGCCCGCATGGTGCAAAGCAAAGAGCGCCACGTCCAGCCGCCGCCCGGCAAAACCTCTCCGCCGGGATGCCGCGACAAATACGATCTGGACAGCGGCCCGTTCGCGGAATACTTCACGCAGACCGGTTCGCAGATGCCATTCGGAAAAACGAAAGTTTGACGACGTTGATCGTGAGGTCGTTCGGGCGCGGATAACAGCGCTCCAAACATTCCCGACGAGGTCGGGATTTTTTCCCGACGCACTCTGAAATCTCTCCCGGGCCGTTTGCACTGTCGAGCAAGGCGATTTCGCTCTCGGACAAGCATCCATCTTCCCCCGTAACTACCCGTAGTATTAAGCTCAATCGCAGAGCGAGCCAGCCGTGATGGGCCCTGGTTCGATCAGCAACAAAGAGCATAAAGACTCGTTTGGGGGGACGTATGCGTAAGGGTGGGAAATACCGTTGGGCGCGCGGCGCATCTGCGATTGCGCCTGCAATCCTCGCCGGCCTGACGATGGTGCCGACGAGCGCGACAGCTCAGTCCGCCGCATCCTCCGAGACGGAAATTCCGCCGGTCACCGTGATTGCTCCGTCACCGCTCTCAGGCACGCGCAGCGCGAAACCTTCAAACAGAGCGACGGGCGTACAGCGCGCGCGAACCAACAGAGGGCCGAGCGCACCGGCCGGGACCGCACCGGCGGCGGGCACGGTGGTCACCGCCCCCAACCAGGACCCCAGCCTGCTGGATCGCGACAAGGTTCCGTCGAATACCGCCATCGTCACCTCTCCCCAGCTGAGCCACAACTACACGATCAACTTCACCGACGCGATGAGCCGCGACCTGCCAGGCGTCGCGCTCACCGACACGACCGGCAATCCGTTCCAGCGCAATCTCGACTATCGCGGGTTCACGGCCTCGCCTGTTCAAGGAACGCCGCAAGGCATCGCGGTCTACCAGAACGGCGTCCGCATCAACGAGTCCTGGGGCGACGTGGTCAATTGGGATTTCATTCCGGAAAAGGCGATCGACCGGGTGACCCTGTATCCCAACAGTCCGATTTTCGGCCTCAACGCAATCGGCGGCGCGCTCAGCATTCAGATGAAGAACGGCTTCACCTGGCAGGGCGTCGAGGCGGAGACATTCGGCGGCTCCTTTGGACGCGTGCAAGGCAGCGTCCAGGCCGGCGGGCAGAAGGACAACATTTCCGCCTATGCGCTGTTCGAATCCGCCTATGATCGCGGATGGCGCGACTACGCCAACTCGTCACACATCAACCGCATGTATGTCGACATCGGCGCGCGCAACGACGATACGGAATTTCACGTCAACTTCACCGGCGCCGACAATTTGCTCGGCAATGTCGCGGCAACGCCGATCCAGATGCTCAACCAGCGCTGGTCGAGCGTCTATACCTGGCCGCAGACGACCCACCTCCAGCTCGCGTTTCTCAACGCGACCCTCAACCATGACTTCTCCAGCACGTGGTCGTTCCAGGGCAATGTCTACTATCGCGGATTCCGTCAGTCCCATGTCGACGGCAACGGTACGGATGTTGAATCGTGCAGCCGGGGTCGCTTCCTCTGCATCGACGGCGTGAACGACAACGACCCGATCTATGGGCCGGTGGGTGGACCGCCGGTCCCGAACACGCTCGGCACTGCTTTCCTCGGTGAGATCGACCGCAACTGGGTCAACAGCAACACCTTCGGCGGCACGGCGCAGGCCACCAATACCGACAAGCTGTTCGGCCGCGACAATCACGTCGTCATGGGTGTCGCCGTCGATCACGGCTTCACCAAGTTCAATGCGAGCAGCGAACTCGGGACGGTCAGCGACAATCTCTTCGTGACCGGCACCGGCATCTACATCAACCAGCCCGACGCCGGCCTCAGCCCGGTCGATCTGCACGCCACCAACACCTACACCGGCATCTACCTCACCGATACGTTCGACGTGACCAACAAGTTGTCCGTGACGGCGGGCGGGCGATTCAACTATGCCCAGATCGACCTGCAGGATCAGACCGGGACCAATCCACTGCTCAACAGCAGCAATCGCTTCCAGCGGCTGAACCCGGTGATCGGCGCGACCTACAAGCTCACGCCCACCGTTACCGTCTATGGCGGTTACTCCGAAGCCAACCGCGCCCCAACGCCGCTGGAGCTCGGGTGCTCGGATCCCAACCATCCCTGCATGATCGACAGCTTCCTCGTGGCCGATCCGCCGCTCAAGCAGGTGGTGTCGCATACGTTCGAGGCCGGTGTGCGCGGCGGGTTCGGCGCAAACCTCGCGACCGGCATGCTCACCTGGGGGCTTGGCGTGTTCCACACCCTGTCCGACGACGACATCATCCAGGTCGCGAGCCCGCTGGGCGTGAACAATTTCGGCTTCTTCCAGAATGCCGGACAGACCCTGCGCAAGGGCATCGAAGCCAAGATCGACTACCGCCAGGAGCGCTGGAACGCCTACGCGAATTACACCTTCGTCGATGCGACCTATCAGAGCTACAACACGCTGTTCTCACCGAACAACCCGAACGCGGTGACCGACCCGAACAACAGCGATGTCAGCTTCGTCAACGTCAAGCCGGGCGACCATATCCCCGGCATTCCAGCGCATCGCTTCAAGGCCGGCGTGGAATATCTCGCAACGGACAAGTGGAAGGTCGGCGCCGACCTCAACGTCATCGGCAGCCAGTGGCTGATTCACGACGACACCAACCAGAGCCCGAAGGTGCCGGCCTACTGGGTCGTGAACCTGCACAGCTCCTACCAGATCACGCCCAACATCGAGGTCTTCGGCCTGATCAACAACGTCTTCAACCAGCACTACTACCTGGCCGGCGCCTTCTACCAAACCGGCGGCTTTGCGAGCACCACGCGCGGGGTCACCAACCTCATGGCGCAGCTGACCGATCCCCGGACGTTCGTGCCCGGCACGCCGCTGGCCGCTTATGCCGGCATCAGGGCGAAGTTCTAGCTCTCGAGAGTCCTGCACTGCTCTCGAGAGACCGTCACGTGGCACAAATTCGGGGAAACATTCAGGACGAAGCCGTTGGAATCAAAGCCTCGACGGTCAATCCGCCATCGCCGGAGACGACGTTGAGCGTGCCGCCCAGCGCCAGGATGCGCTCGCGCATGCCGACGAGCCCGAAGCCGAGCTTCTGGCCAGGCTCCATGCCGCGGCCATTGTCGCTGACCTGCACCCGGGCGCAGAGGCGGCCGTCTCGCGTGAGCTGGTCCGCAGGTTCGATGACGACGTTGACCGCGGTCGCGCCGGCGTGGCGGAACACGTTGGTGAGCGCCTCCTGCACAACGCGGTAGATGGTGAGGTCGGCCGTCTCCCCGGTCGCTCCCAGCCGCGGCGAGATCGTGGTTTCGATGGTGACGTCGGGATGCGATTCCCGCCACAGCCGCGACAGAGATTCGAGCGCCTGGCCGAGGCCAAGCTCGGCAAGGCCGACCGGCCGGAGCCGCTGCAGCACGCGGCGGGTGAATTGCTGGAGCGCGTTGATCTGCTCGAGCAAGGCGCTGCCATGTTTTCGCACCGCATCCGCGCTCGGAGCACGCCCGTCCGCGAGCTTTGCCAGCGCGCTGGCATGCGCGCGCAGCGAGAACAGATACGGCCCGAACTCGTCATGCAGCTCGCGCGCGATCTCCTTGCGCTCGATGTCCTGCAGCGACACGGTGCGCTCGGCGAGGCGCCGCTTCTCCTCGACCGCCTCGCCGAGCGTTGCGGCAAGATGGTTGAGCCTGGTGCAGATCGCCGCCAGTTCGGGCGCGCCGCCCGGCGTGACGCGCGCGTCATAGTGCCCGCCTTCGATGTCAGCCATCGTCCGCGCCAATGACTGCAGCGGCGCCAGCGCCCGGCCGACCACCGTCATCATCAGCAGGAACAAGGCGAGCGCAACCACCGAGCCGACCTCGAGCTGGGTCACGATGCCGTCCCAGATCTCGGCGATCTCGTCATCGGGATGCGACGTGATCCGCAGCGAGCCGGGCTTGCCGTGGATCGAGACGGGCACGCTCACCGCAGTCTGCTCGGGATGAACCAGGCTGACGAACCAGGCCGGCGGGCCGCGCGTGTCCTCGTCGGCGTCCGGCCGGGGCGGCGTCAACGGGTTCCCGCCGGAATCCAGCAGCGCGATGCTGACGTGGCGCAGGCGGCTGAGATCGCGTGCGATCTGGTTCAGCCGCGCGTCCGGATCGGGCGCCTCGTTGAGATCCGCCACGATCATCTCGATGAACTCGCGCGCGAGCCGGATCACGCTCTGGTCCTCGGCCTGCACGCGCGGACCTGCCTCCGCGACCTGCCGGCCGATATTGACGGCGAGCCCGAGCGCCAGCAGCAGCGCCAGCAACACATTGATGCGCGCGCGCAAGGATAGGTTTTGCCACATTGGTCTCGTCCGCACCCCGCGAAGGCTGGCCTCCGCCCGTCCGATGACGTTGACAGAGGCGAAGCGCCCGATATCTAATCGAAACCGTACAGCAATCCCGGCCGGGTTGCATGAGGCGACATGAAACGCGCGCTGCGTTCTCATCGGCATCATGCGGCGCAAAAATAGGCCGGCGGCTGTCACGGGGAACGCTCATGCGCATTCTGATCGTCGACGATCATCCCATTGTCGCCTCCGGCTGCCGTGCCGTGCTGGCCGACCAGGGCGAGATCGAGATCCTGGAGGCCGCCGACGCCGAGGACGGCGAGTGCGTCTTCATCGTCGAGCGCCCCGACCTCTGCGTCATCGACATCAACCTGCCGACCGTCTCCGGCTTCGAGCTGGCGCGCCGCATCCTCCAGCGTGCGCCCGAGGCCCGCATCATCATGTTCAGCATGAACGACGACCCCGCCTTCGCCGCGCGCGCGATCGAGTGTGGCGCCAAGGGCTACGTCTCCAAGACCGGCGACCCCGACGACCTCGTCGAGGCGATCCGCATCGTCGGCGGTGGCGGCACCTACCTTCCAAGCGCGATCGCGCGCAGCATCGCCTTCGCAGGTCCGACGCTGGCGCAGAGCCCGCTGTCGAAGCTGAATGCGCGCGAGATGGAGATTTTGCGGCTGCTCAGCGCCGGGAAGAGCCTGTCCGAGATCGCCTGGCTGGTGCAATCGTCCTACAAGACGGTCGCCAACACCTCCTCCCTCATGCGCCAGAAGCTCGGCGTGAAGACCTCGGTCGAGCTGGTGCGATTGGCGATCGACAGCGGCGTCGCCTGACGCTACGCATCGCCGCAATTTCGGTCACACAAGAGTTGCAATGTTGATGTGGTTAGATGCCACGGAGCAAACGGCATGACGATCCAGACTGTCTCGACCAATACATCCTATGGCGGCGTGCAGGGCGTGTATCGCCATGCCAGCCAGGCGACCGGAACCGACATGGTGTTCTCGGTCTATGTCCCCCCGCATGCCGCCGGTGCCAAGCTCCCCGTGGTCTGGTACCTCTCCGGCCTCACCTGTACGCATGCCAACGTCACCGAGAAGGGCGAATTCCGCAAAGCCTGCGCTGAGCTCGGCCTGATCTTCGTTGCGCCCGACACCAGTCCACGCGGCCCTGATGTGCCGGGGGATGCCAACAATGCCTACGATTTCGGCCTGGGGGCCGGCTTCTATGTCGACGCGACGCAGGAGCCGTTCGCGCGCAACTATCGCATGTGGAGCTACGTCACCGACGAGTTGCCCAAGCTCGTGGCGGGAAATTTTCCTGTCGATGCCAAGCGGCAATCGGTGATGGGCCATTCGATGGGCGGCCACGGCGCGCTGACGGTGGCGCTGCGCAATCCGCACCGCTACCGCGCGGCCAGCGCGTTTGCCCCGATCGTCGCGCCCTCGCAGGTGCCCTGGGGCATCAAGGCGCTGACCGGCTATCTCGGCCCGAACAAGGATGCCTGGCGCAACAACGACACGGTGGCGCTGATCGAGGACGGCGCGAAATATTCCGGCTTCCTGGTCGATGTCGGTGAAGCCGACAATTTCCTGAAGGAGCAGCTCAAGCCGGAGCTGCTGGAGGCCGCCTGCGCCAAGGCCAACATCCCGCTGACGCTGCGGCGGCAGCCGGGCTATGACCACAGCTACTATTTCATCTCGACCTTCATGGGCGATCACCTGCACTGGCATGCGGAGCGGTTGAAGGGGTGAGGTTCTTCTTCTCCCTCTCCCCGCTTGCGGTAGGGCGATCGCATATGGAAAAATGCTTGTTGCGCTCAGCACTTGCGAGGAGACTCTTTCGAGCGGCGTAGCTCGCTCTTCGCGGTTCGATTCTGTTTTGTTCTCGATCCGATTCCGCAGCTTG
>NZ_DASYWN010000021.1:0-27996 GCF_035935975.1 Bradyrhizobium sp. | reverse complement strand
CGCAAGGAAAATTGTGCCATTATGGTCGCTGGTGAGCGTGCCTACAGTCGATGCTTGCATCTGACCCTCCGTGGGTTCGAGTGTGGAAACCCAAACCTACCGGAAAGGCCACGCTCACCGCCCCATGGAATCTACGATACTGATCGTACGGATAGCGCTCGCAATGACGAGAGGAGAGAACACTTACTCCGCCGGCACGATGCTCGGCGCGAGGATCGCTTCGAGATGCTCGGGGCGGTCGCGGTTGACCTGGGCGAGATAGTCGTCGGCGACCTTGCGCAGGCGGCGGCTGAGCTCGGCGGAGACGCTGATGCTGTCGAGCTGCGTGTTCTCGTGCACGATGGCGAGGATGGCGTTGATGTGGTGCGTGAACAGCTCGGCCGGCACCTTTTCGAGATCGGGCGCATGCTCGATGACGCGGCACAGGCTTTCGGCGACGCTCGCCGCGGCCGGATAGCCGAACGTTGCGGCGTCGCCCTTGATGTCGTGCGCGGCGCGGAACAGCTCGTCGCGGTGCTCCTTGGTGAAGCCTTCATGGCGAACGACGACGTAAGCGGCCGACAGCCGGTTGACCTCGGTCGCCATCCAGTCCTTGAACTCACCGGCGAGGCCCGCCAGCGCCTGCTCGGCGCGGCTGACCGGATCGTCCATGTCCTTTTCCTCGATGCGGCGCAGAACCTTGCGCAGCGGATTGGGCTGCGTGATGACCTGATGCGTGGCGAAGGCCGTGACCTCGATGTCCTTCGCGCCGTTCTTCGCCATGGTATCTGCCTCGCGTGAGACGTTGCGCTAGATGGAGGAGCGGGCCTTGTCGAGCAGCGAGGGCTGCTGGAGCACCTCGTGCTTTTCGCCGATGCGGCGTTCGGGGCCCATATAGGCGGAGTTGGTGTTGCGGCGCCGGTCCGGACCGAAATAGGTCTTGGTCTTGATGAAGGGGCGGGGATTGGCGACCACGTTGAGGATGCGCTGATACAGGCCCTTGGCCGAGATCGGCTTGGCCAGGAATTCGGTGACGCCGGCATCGCGCGCGATGGTGACGCGGCGCTTTTCGGAATGGCCGGTCAGCATGATGATCGGCGCGTAAGGATTGCCCTTGGATTCCGGCTGCCGGATCATCTGCGCGAGCTCGAGCCCGTCGAAGATCGGCATCGCCCAGTCGGTGATGACGATGTCGGGCACGTAATGGCTGTACATTTCCAGCGCCGTGGCGCCGTCCTCGGCCTCGTAGACCTCGCGCGCGCCGAAGGAGTGCAGCAGCGTCCGCAGGATGCGGCGCATGTGCGGATTATCGTCGCAGACGAGGAAGCGCAGCTTGTTGAAATCGATGCGAAACATGACGCCTGGGCCAGAGCGGTCAACCTTCGTTAACCATATCGCGTCCGGAGTTAATGAAGGGTTGCCGCTGCGCGTCTGGCTGCGCCTCGAAGGAGGCCCCGCTTCATATCGTACTTGATCTGCTGAGCGATCCCGCCATGGCGAGCGGGCTGGAGTCCATTCAGCCTTGCGGATCGTGATGCGCGCTCGGGCTCAATAGCCGAACTGCTCGCGCAGAATGCGCTCTTCCAGGCTGTGGCCGGGATCGAACAGCATGCGCATCGAGATGGTCTTGTCGGAGAGCACCTCGACGCGGCGGACGTCGCGCACCTCGTCGTGGTCGGCGACCGCCGCCACCGGGCGCTTGTCGCCCTCCAGCACCTCGATCACGACATAAGCCGTGTTCGGCAGCAATGCGCCGCGCCAGCGACGCGGACGGAAGGCGCTGATCGGCGTCAGTGCCAGCAGGGCGGCGTTGATCGGCAGGATCGGCCCCTGCGCCGACAGATTGTAGGCGGTCGAGCCGGCCGGCGTCGCCACCATGATGCCGTCGGCGATCAGCTCGGGCATGCGCTCGCGCTCGTCGATCAGGATGCGCAGGCGCGCCGCCTGGTAGGTCTGCCTGAACAGGGCGACCTCGTTGATGGCGTGATGCAGGTGGACGCGGTCGTTGACGTCGGTCGCGCGCATCAGCAGCGGATTGATCTCGGATTCCTGGGCCGCCTCGAGACGGGCACGCAGATCGTGCGTCGAATATTCGTTCATCAGGAAGCCGACCGTGCCGCGGTGCATGCCGTAGATCGGCTTTCCCGTGTGCATGTTCTGGTGCAGCGTCTGCAGCATCAGGCCGTCGCCGCCGAGCGCGACCACGACGTCGGCTTCCCCAGGGGCGCAATTGCCATAGTCCCGCGTGAGCTGGCCGAAGGCGGTCTGCGCCTCGCTGCTCGGGCTGGCGACGAAGGCGATCCGGTCGTACCGCACGTGATTGGTCATGGCTTCCGGGCAGGGCCGCTGGCTGGAGAAAGTTCCGCCGCGCTCGTCTATACGAGGTAGGGCTCGATTGTCGAGGATGACCGCCTTTCAAGGCAAACGGGTGACTGCCGGTTTCGGGACGAAATCTGCCCATTTCGAGCCTGATCGGCCGCCCTGAGCGCCGTCGGCCCCATGATCCCCCAAACCGTCGCAATTCCGCGCTAGCTTTTCGGTCTCACCGGCTCTCACAGCCGGGCAGGGAGGACGATCATGGTCACGAGCTTGCCGGCGCTCCGTCGTACGGCCCTGGTGCTGGCGGTGTCGGCTTTCGCGCTTGCCGGGTTTGCGCGCGCGGACGATCCGCCGCAGCAGCGAACCGAGGCGGCAGCGCCGGCCGGACAGAAGGGCGGGCGCGGCGGTGCCGCTCAAGGCGGACCGCAGGCTTCGCCGTCGGCCGCCGAGCCGCACCGCCTGCCGGCGGACCAGACCACCAGGCAGACGCTCGATCTGCCCGGCCGCAACCTCAACTTCGCTGCAACGGCCGGCTCTATCCGCGTGTTCGACGGCAAGGGCGAGCCGCTGGCCGACATCGCCTACACCTCCTACGAGCTCGACGGCGCCGACCGCGCGACGCGCCCGGTGACGTTCCTGTTCAATGGCGGGCCCGGCGCGTCCTCGGCGTGGCTCCAGTTCGGAGCGGCCGGACCGTGGCGGTTGCCGCTCGATGGCGAAGCGCTGTCGCCGTCGGCCTCACCCGAGGTGAAGCCCAACGCGGAGACCTGGCTCGACTTCACCGATCTCGTCTTCGTCGATCCCGTCGGCACCGGCTACAGCCGCTTCGTTGCCAGCGGCGAGGACGCACGCAAATCATTCTATTCCGTCGATGGTGACGCCAATGCGATCGCGCTGGTGATCCGCCGCTGGCTCGAGAAACACGACCGGCTGACCTCGCCGAAATACGTCGCGGGCGAAAGCTATGGCGGCATTCGCGGACCGAAAGTGGTGCGCCAGCTGCAGCTTCAGCATGGCGTCGGCGTGCGGGGATTGATCCTGGTGTCGCCGCTGTTGGACTTCCGCGAGTTCACCGGCACCAGCCTTCTGCAATATGTCGCGACGCTGCCGAGCTATGTGGCGGTCGCGCGCGAAGCCAAGGGACCGGTCAAGCGCGCCGATCTCGCCGATGTCGAGGCCTACGCACGCGGCGAATTCCTGACCGACCTCGTCAAGGGCGAGGCTGACAGGGAAGCCACCAACCGCCTCGCCGACAAGGTCGCCGAGCTCACCGGCATCGACCAGGCGGTGAGCCGCCGGCTCTCCGGCCGCTTCGACGTCGGCGAATTCCGCCGCGAGCTCGACCGCAAGAACGGCAAGGTGACGGGACGCTATGACGGCTCGGTGCGTGGTCTGGACCCCTATCCGGATTCGAGCAACTCCCGCTTCGGCGATCCCTCGGGCGATGCGCTGCAGGCGCCGCTGACGAGTGCCGCGGTCGACGTGCTGACGCGCAAGCTCAACTGGCGGCCCGACGGCTCCTACGAAGTGCTGAACGGTTCAGTCGAGGGCAATTGGGATTTCGGCCGCGGCATCAACCCGCCGCAATCGGTGTCGGAGCTGCGCCAGATCCTCGCGACCGATGCGAGGCTCAATGTGCTGATCGGGCACGGCCTTTTCGACCTCGCCACGCCCTATTTCGGCACGAAACGGGTGCTCGACCAGCTCCCGGCCTTCGTCACCCAGCGCGTGAAGTTCGTCGTCTATCCCGGCGGCCACATGTTCTATTCGCGCGACGGCGCGCGCCAGGCGTTTCGCAGCGAGGTCGAGGCCTTGATCAGGGAGTAGGCCGCCGCTTGCGCGGCTTGTATCTCCGCGCGATCTCGCGGGCCACGACGCTCGCGGGCTTGACGTTCGCGCCGGCGAGCCAGATGTCGCTGACCTTGCCGCGCTTGTTGCGGATGCGACGGACCGGCTCGCCATGGCTGGAATAGCCGGCAGCCCAGGCGAGCTTGCCGGTATCGCGGCCGGTGACCTCGATCTCGGCGGCATCCATGAACGGGTTGTTGAACTGCGGATTGGCGACCAGCACGCGGTTGCCCATCGGCACGAGGTCGCTCGCGCCCCAGACCGTCCACCAGCGTCCGGTCCAGTCGCGCACGCGGCGGTCGGGTGCGCCGCGCGTCTTGAAGACGCGCAGGATCTGCATCGCCCCGTCCATCCAGAACGGCGCCGCGCCGTCGATGGAGTTGCTGAGGATGCTGATCGCGAGCTCGCATCCGGGGATGGAGCAGGTTCGGGAGATGTAACCCTGGAAGCCGCCGCCATGGCCGAACCAGTCCCAGCCGTCAGTCTTGCCGGCGTTGACGCCCAAACCGTAATAGCTCTCGAAGCTCTGCGGCACGCGCCAATGGTTTCGCGTCATCTCGCGGCGGCTCGCGACCGACAGCACGCTCTTCCTGGCATTGGGAGCAAGCTGCTGGAAGAAGCGGGCGGTGTCAGCGGCCGTCGCAACGAAGCCCGCGGCGGAGGCCATCGCATGCGCGGGATTGTCGCCGGGGATCACGCAGCGCTCGCCCAGCGGCACCTTGCGTGTGTGGCCGCGCGCGAACGATGCGCCCTTTGGAAGCGGCACGTCGGGCTCCGTCTCGCGCAAACCCGCAGGGACAATGATCTCGCGCTTGATCCAGACGGGGTAGGGCTCCTTCGTCACGGCTTCGATGACGCGACCGAGCAGGCCAAAGCCGTGATTGGAATATTTGAAACGCGTGCCGGGCTCGATCGCGGTCGGCAGCTTCAAGTCCGCCAGCAGTTCCTTCGCGTTGAGATAGGGGCGGCTGTCGATGAACTGGCCGGAATCGGCGCCGTCGCGCGTCAGTCCCGCGCTGTGCGAGAGCACCTGCGCAATAGTTGTTTCGGCGACGCGCGGATGGAGGCCGCCGACATGGTCGCCGATGGGGTCGTCGAGCCCAAGCTTGCGCTGCTCGCGCAGCTTCAGGATGCCGGCCGAGGTAAAACTCTTCGAGTGCGAGGCGATGCGGAAGCGGTGACGCGGCGTCAGCTTCTCGCCGGTGTCGAGATTGGCAAGGCCGAATGCGTGCTCGGCGACGGTTTCGCCGCGATGGGCGAATGCGACGATGACGCCGGGTTGCTGGATTGTCGTCTGCTGAAATTCGATCCAGGAGCTGATGTAGTCGATCGCGGATCGCAGCCACGTGTCCATTGCGCACCAATTTGCGAGGGGGAGGATGGTGCGGAAGGCTAGCCGAGAAAGCGGAACGGGCACAACCGAAAGGTTGTGCCCGTTCGCGAGGTCGAAGAAGCGATCGTCTTCAGTAGACGAGCGTCGCGCCGGTCGGCTTGTCGAGCGCTGCGGCGAGCGAGCGATATTCGGAGCTGTCGGTGCCGGCGAGCGATGCGATCTTGTTCAGATGATACTGCGCCTGTTCGCGGTTGCCCTGCTCGAGCTGCCAGAGGCCGTAATACTGCCAGGTGCGGACGTGGTTCGGATCGTCTTTCAGCGCCAGCTCGTAATAGATCTTGGACGACTGGTAGTCGCCGAGCTTGCGATAGGAATAGCCGATCAGGTTGGCGACGTCGGCGACGTCATCGCGCTTGAGCGACTTCAGCTGGTCGATCGCGCCGGTGTAGTTGTGGTTGTCGTAGATCGTGGTGTAGGCGGTGCGATAGGCCGCGAGGAATTTGGGATCGCTGACGGAGGAGCTCTTCTTCTTGCCCTTCTTGGACGAGGAGTCCGACTTCGGCGGCGAGGAGGGCTCGTCGCTGCCGGCGGCATAGGCGCTGGACAGCACCGGCGCGGCCGCCAGCGACATGGCGACGAGTCCCGGCACAACAAGCATTGAGAGTTTGCGCATCTAAGTTCTCCGGTATGGAACGTGGCGATCCTACACGATTGCCCAAAGACCGGAACACCCAGGGGGCAAAAACATTCCCGCTTCGCACGATCTATTGCCTCCAAGCCGGATGACAAACTTGTCATCGAGATGAACGGAAGCCTGCAATCGGCTTCAGACTGGGTTCAGTGCGTGGCGCCTAGGCTCCCATCTACGATCGAAGGGTTGGCGAGAGGGCGCCGCCTCAAGATCCTTCCAAGAGGAGACAGCACCATGTTGAAGTCCATTTCCGCAGCCTTGCTCGCAGCTTCCGTGATCGCAGCCCCGGCCTTCGCCACGGATGCGGCAAAGACCACCACGACGGCACCGGTCATCAAGGCGGACCAGAGCCAGACCAAGTCGTCGACCACCGCCGCGAAACCCGAGGCCGGCGTCAAGGCCGATGCCAAGGCTTCCGAAGTGAAGGCTTCGGACGTCAAGGCTGGCGACGTCAAGGCGGATGCCAAGGTCGACACCAAGTCGAAGGCGATGAATGCCAACGCCGCGGTCACGCCCGACGAGCACAAGACCGTGCGCACCCATCGCCATCACCACAAGCATCTGTCGGCCAAGAAGTCGCTGAAGGCGCAGCCGGACGTGACCAAGCCGGCGACCATCGAGAAGCGCAGCTAACGACTGATCCCGCGCGGCGGCATCCCTGGCATTGCCCCGCTGCCGCGCGGATTTCAGGCCCGTCCCGCCGTTCCGGCGCCTTGCGCGAAAGTGCAACGCATCGGCGGCGGCCCGGTGCGTTGCGTTAAGCGAATTCCCTTCGTGCGACCTTGGGGCTAGAACGTCGTCCGGGTCTATTCGAGTGGAGAACGTAAGCGGTGGGGCGATTGGCGAAACGTGCGGTGAGGCGGGCATTGATCCTGGCATTGCCGCTGGCGCTCGCGGCGTGTTTCGGCAGCGACGGTGACCGTCCATCGCTGATGGAGGGGAGCCAGGCCGGAGGGCCGCAGCCCTTTCCCGACAATTTCCGCAGCGACACCGTCGCCTTGATGCGCAGCTATCTCAACAACCCCGTCGGCGTGCGCGAGGCGAGCATGGCCGACCCGGTGCAGCGCGAGGTCGGCGGCCGGCAGTTCTATGTCAGCTGCCTACACTTCACGCCACGCGAGACCGACGGCAGCTACAAGGCCATGCGCGAGCGCGCCGTGATCTTCGTGAACGGCCGGGGGGACCGGGTCGTGGACCGCACCAACGAGCTCTGCGCCGGTGCGGTTTACGCACCCTTTCCGGAACTCGAAAAGATGACGCGGTAGCGCAAAGCCGACCTTCATCGGCTGGTGCTAGACAGGGGCCGCTGGATCACATTTCGGCGAGCTTTGAACGGGGCCGGTTTGCCTCGCGACAGAACGTTACAGCCGGCCTTGCGCAGACGACGGAAACAGTCGGTGCAGGGCAACGTGACGGAACAAAATCGCGTTGTTGCCACCCCGTCACAGTCACGAACGATCAACGTTCCGGCATCGCCGCCAAGCAACCAAATTCAAGCCACGTTGTTTGCTAAGGGTCGATTTGAAAGAACGGGGATGACGATGAAGAGGATTTTGCTTGGTGCAGCAGTTCTGCTTGCGCTGGCCGCACCGGCGGCCGCAGCGGACATGCAGGCGCGCACCTACACCAAGGCGCCCGTCTATACGCCGCCGCAGGTGATCTACAACTGGACCGGATTCTACATCGGCGGCCATGTCGGCGGCGCCTTCGCCGGCGACAGCGCCTTCCAGTCGAGCGACGCCCGCTTCCTGGGCGGCGTGCAGGGCGGTTTTGACTACCAGTTCGCGCCCAATTGGGTGGTGGGTATCGAGGCCCAGTATTCCTGGCTGCCGACCAACAACAACGGTGCCACGTTCCCGCTGGGGACGCAGGTGACCTCCAACACCGACCAGCTCGGCTCGGTGACCGGCCGCGTCGGCTACACCTGGGGTCCGGCGCTGGTCTACGCCAAGGGCGGTTATGCCTGGCGCAATGGCGGCCTTGGCGTCAACGTCGCCGGCGTCGCGCAGCCCTTTACCGCGACCGGCAACAACAAGGACGGCTACACCGTCGGCGCCGGCCTCGAATACATGTTTGCCCCGAACTGGTCGGCCAAGGCCGAGTACCAGTACTACAACTTCGGCAGCACGACCTTCACCTCCGGCCCGGCCGATGTCGTCGGCGTCCGGGGCCGGGAGGACGAGCATACCGTCAAGGTCGGTGTGAACTATCGCTTCGGCTGGGGCGGTCCGCCGGCCTCGCGCTACTAACCCTTCAGGCGATCCCAGATCTGTCAAAGGCCGGCTCACGCCGGCCTTTCGTTTGCCGGCCTCCGGTGTTCGCCGGCCCCGGTCCGCCGGCGTTTGTTTGCGTTGCGTGAACCATTTGGCGCGTCATTTGCAGGCAAACGTTCGGCACGCGCTTTTCTCACGCGTGTCATGGGGCTGGCGTAAAGCAAAAATAATTTTTGCGACTTACGGAACTCGCGCTCCGGAAGGCGTTATATGAGAATTACCGGGCTGTGGGACGACGGACATGCGTATCTTGGTGTCGGCTGTAGTGCTCTCGTGCTTCTTTTCCCTGCCGAGTGCTGCCCAGACAATCCTCAAGTCCGAGCCTCTGATGCTGGCACCCTATGAGGTGGCCTTCGTCAAGGACGCCTCCTGTCCGTCCGGCAAGGTGCTGAAGGTCACCGGCGCGATCCGCGGGCTGCATCGCCGCAAGGCCTGCGTGGTGCTGGCCGGCGAGCAGGCCTCGCTGGCGACCGCGACGCCCTGAGCCCATTCCGACCTTCCTCCGGATCTCAAGAATTCAGCTCGAGCTCCAACCTCGACTGCCGCTCGGCCTCCGCCTTGTTCGCGGCGGGGTCTTCGCCTTGGGCAGCCCGGCAGGGCCTGATCTCGTAATCATTGTCCAGCACCCGGCGCGGCCCGGGCCGGTCATCGTCGGCCGCCACATCCACGACGAGGCCGCTCCGCTGTGCGAGCTTCCAGACGTCGGCGTCGCTCGGGTAGGCCTTGCTGATCTGGGCGTCGTTGCAGAACAGGGCGTAGGGCATGCTTCCCGCTCCAGGAAAGCGCGTTAACGACTTGAGGGAGCATGTGGTTCCGGGGTGATCACGGACCCGTGATCTGGCGCTCAGGTCTGACCGGTCCCTGAGTCCTTAACGAGTCCTGAATCCCCAAAAAAAGAAACCTTGGGACTCGTTTGCCGGAATCAGGGGATGTTTTCGGCCATGACGACCGACCTCAAGACCTGCTGCGGGCACATGCTGTTGCCACTGACGCTGGGATTGCTCAGCGCCTGTGCGGCCAATCTTTGGTTGGTCTGGTCCTGGTTGTAGGCGCCGGGCCGCCCCGCCGGCCCTAGTCTTCGGCTCGCGGACGGAGCGAGGGGTCCCGAATGGCGGCGCGGAGCCTGGTCAGGGTGGCCGCACAATATTCCTCCCGCTCGCGCTCGAACCGCTCCTGGTGCTTTCGGAAATTGGCGATGCGGGCCTGCATCTCGGAGCGGACATCGTCGCCGAGCCGGGCCGGTGCGACCATCACGGGCGGGGGCGGGGGTGGTGGAGCGGCTGGCGGCGGCTCGATCTCGACCGTGAAGGTCTCGACCGCAACAGTCTTGACGGCGACGGTCTCCACCCACACGGCCGGGGCAGCCGTCGGGACTTCCGGCGGATGGAGGTCATCCTTCTTGCCGGTTACCGATTGAACGAAGGCCAGTGTCTGCGCGATCAGTGCGTCGCGCTCTCTGATCCACTTCATGGGACACCCCGCTGGAGCCATTCCACCAAAGCTTGCGGGGCGAATCAAGGAGGTATCCTGCAAGGGATTGCATATTTTTCCCGGTCGCCCGACATTAGACGGATGGATGCCGGAAAAGAACGCTCGGACGAGACGGAAGGCTTGAGGCTCATCCGCGCCTTCCTGTCGCTGCCGCGCGAGAAGCGGGCGGAAGTGATCGCCTTCGTCGAGGCGCTGGTGCGTGCGCATGCCCAGCCCGCGGAGGGTGAGGGCACTTCCCCGACGTGAGCGCTATCGCTCGCGCGGCGTGACGTTGGGCACGAAGGGCGCGCCGACCACGCGGACCGCCGCCGGGGCTGCAGCCTCGACGGGCCTGCTGTCGGCGACCTGATTCTTCGGCGCCTCTCCAAAGACGGGCTTGACGATTGCGAGCGTGCCGGCCGCGACGGCGCAGCAAAGCGTCACCGCGCCGAGCAGAAACATGTTTCGATTTTCTTCTCTGATCCGCATGGGCCGAGAACGATCGAGCGGGGCCGATGGTTCCGCGTCGGTGAAAACCGCCTAAACGCCCGGCAAAACTGATCGAAGCTTACGTGAAGCTTACGCCCAGGTTTGAAAAGGTTAGCTTTCCGTATGAGTACGAGCGGCAATTGGTATCAAATTTTAACGTCCGCCGGTTCCAATGGCGCAGCTGGGACTGCTTCGGTCGCTGAGACCGGAAAATCATTGGACGGCTGAGATGAGCTTTTTGAACAATCTGAAGATCGTGTGGAAGGTTGCGCTGATCGTGACCGTGATGGGCTGTGCGATGATTGGTGTCGCCACCTTTGGTACGCGCGAACTCTCCGCAACCGTCGACGGATTTGGCGAACTCGCCTCCGCTCAATCGGCGTTGCTCAATCTGACGCGCGCCCAGCGCCGCGTCGAGACTTATCATGCCGCGCTCTACGCCGTCTTCACCGAGGCGACCGAGGCGGGCAACGCCAACCGGCTCAAGACCGCCAACCTCAACCGCAGCGAGATCGGCCAGTATCTGGACGCAGCGGAGCAGGACGACCCGACGCGTGCGACCGAGCTGAAGAGCATGGGCAGCCAGTTGAAGGCTGTGTTTGCCGGCTGCGATCCCGTGCTTCAGGCCGGCTCGCAAGCCAGCAGCCCCGAGGAGAACGCGAAGGCTGCCGAGCGGGCACACAAGGAGTGCGATCCGCTGATTGATGCCGCCCTCGCGCGCATCGCGCAGTTCACGACCGACACCTCCAAGGCCGTCGCCAAGCGCAAGGAAGCCATCACCCGCGACGCGCAGTCCGCGACCTGGACCGTGATCGGCGTCAGCGCCGGTGGCCTGCTCTTCGGCATTGCGATCGCGCTGTTCATCGGCCTCAAGGCGATGTCGCAGCCAATTGCGCGGCTGAAGCTCGCGATGGAGGGCCTTGCCCGCAACGATCTCAAGATCGACGTGCCGGAGAAGGAGCGCCACGACGAGATCGGCGACATGGCCAAGACGGTCGAGATCTTCAAGACCAACGGCCTCGAGGTCGAGCGCCTCAAGGCGGCGCAGGCGGAGGCGGAGAAGCAGGCCGCCGAGCAGCGCAAGCGCGACATGGTCAACCTCGCCGACGGCTTCGAACGCGCGGTCGGCGAGATCATCGAAACGGTGGGATCGGCCTCCACCGAGCTCGAAGCGTCGTCCTCGACGCTCGCCACCACCGCACAGCGCGCCCAGGAGCTGACCTCGGTCGTCGTGATGGCGTCGGGCGAAGCCTCCGGCAACGTGCAGTCGGTTGCCACCGCCACCGAAGAGCTGTCGTCCTCGGTCAACGAGATCAGCCGGCAGGTGCAGGAATCCGCGCGCATGGCGGGCGAAGCCGTCACCCAGGCCCGCACCACGACCGAGCGCGTCAGCGAGCTCTCGGTCGCGGCGACGCGCATCGGCGACGTCGTCGAGCTGATCAACACCATTGCCGGCCAGACCAACCTGCTGGCGCTGAACGCGACCATCGAGGCGGCGCGTGCAGGCGAGGCCGGCCGCGGCTTCGCGGTGGTGGCGTCCGAGGTGAAGACGCTGGCCGAGCAGACCGCCAAGGCCACCGGCGAGATCAGCCAGCAGATTTCCGGCATCCAGTCCGCGACCCAGGAATCGGTGAACGCGATCCGCGACATCTCCGCGACGATCGAGCGGCTCTCGGAAGTGTCGTCGACCATCGCCGCCGCCGTCGAGGAGCAGGGCGCCGCGACCCAGGAGATTTCGCGCAACGTGCAGCAGGCCGCTCACGGCACCCAGCAGGTCTCCTCGAACATCACCGACGTGCAGCGCGGTGCGGCCGAGACCGGCTCGGCCTCCTCGCAGGTGCTCTCGACCGCCAAGATGCTGGCGACCGACAGCAACCGCCTCAAGGACGAAGTCGGAAAATTCCTGCGCACGGTGCGCGCCGCCTGATCCCGACGCGGCGGCTTGCGTCCGCTGCGTTGACCGCGCCTGCTACAGCAGGAACGCAAGAACCACGACGAACAGCACGGCCGTCATGATGACGGCCGTTGCCGCACCGGCGATCACTCTGGCCTTCTCTTTCGCTGAAGTCGTGCGCATCGGACGCGCATGCTACCTGATGTTGAACCGTGATCCAATCTGTGGTCAGTAGCCGTTCCCGCGATGCGTGCGGTCAACATCCATTCCAGAAGGCCGCTCCATGAACGAGGATGTCAGCGACGGCTGGGCCGCGTCTGCGGCCGCCTGGATCGTGGAGCAGGGCAAAGACGGCGACTATGGCCGCCGCTTCGTGCTGGATGCGCCGATGCGCGAGCGCATCGAAGGGCGCGGCTTCCGCAATGCGCTGGATGTCGGCTGCGGGGAGGGGCGCTTCTGTCGCATCATGCAGAGTGCCGGCATCCACACCACCGGCATCGACCCGACCGAGGCGCTGCTCGCGCGCGCGAGGGAGCTGGACCCGAATGGCGATTATCGGCTCGGCCGCGCCGAGACGATGGAGTTCGATGCGTCCCATGATCTCGTCGTCAGCTATCTCAGCCTGATCGACATGCCGCATCTCAGCGCGGCGATCACAAAAATGGTGGCCGCGCTGCGGCTAGGCGGCACGCTGCTGATCGCCAACCTGACCAGCTTCAACACGGCGGCACCGCCCGATGGCTGGACGCGCGACCGCGAGGGCGTCCTGCGCTTCACCATCGATCACTACATGGACGAGCGGGCGGTCTGGGTGAGCTGGCGCGGTATCCGGATTCAGAACTGGCATCGTCCGCTCAGCACCTACATGACGCTGCTGCTCGATCACGGCCTCCAGTTGCGACTGTTCGTCGAGCCGAAGCCCGCAGGCGGCGACCCCGACAGGAATGCCCTTCATCTGCGGGTGCCATATTTCCACATCATGGAGTGGCAGAAGCCGGCTTGAGCGAGTGTGCTCAGACAGCGAGCTTGGCCTGGAAGAACCGTGTGACCCGATCGATCGCATCTGGCGTCATCGGGTCGGTCTCGGAGAAGTCAAAGCCGTGGCCCTTGCCAGGATACGGCACGAATTCGGTCTCGGCGCCGACCGACTTGCCAAGCGCAACCAATTGCCGTGCTTCCGCGATCGGAACGTTTTTGTCGGCCTCGCCATGCAGGGCGATCAGCGGCGGCAGGTGCTTGATCTTGGCCGCCATGGCGTGGGGCATGCCGCCATAGAGCACCGCGAGAGCCGCGATGCGCCTGTCGCGCGCGGCGGCCTCGGCGGCGATGTAGCTGCCCAGCGAGAAGCCGAGCAGGCCGATGCGTCCCGAACTGTCGGATCGGCCGAGCACGGCCGTCACGGCGGCGGCGACCGTATCGGCCCAGCCGTCGAACCGCGTCGTCTCGTAGGCCTCGCGGCTCTCATGCGTGGCGGACGTCAACGCAGCCATATCGGCCGGCGTCATGTAGCGGAGAAAGTAGGTGTCGATACCCCGTGCCGTCAGCGCGTCGGCATATCGCTCATAGGCACGGGCCCTGAGCTCGATGCCGCGGGCGCCGTGCAGCACGATCACGGCGGGACGCCGCTCGGATCCAGCTGCCGCATAACGCGACACGGAGAGGCTGTCCCCGCCGGACGTGACGTTGAACTCTTCGCCCGGAGCGCCGCGTGCGGCGATGGGCGAAAGCAGAGTGGCGAGGCCGGCCAGGGCCGTTCGTCGGGTGATCATCAGAGAATTCGCTCGGGAGATTCCGGATTGAATGCCTCGCCGGTATAGTATGCTTGCGACGGAATCTTGACGCGAGTCCTAGCCGATGATCGCCCATCGTCCCTCCGTGCTCGCCCATGAGCGGTTCATCGCCGACCGCGAGAATTTTGCCGGCCTCGATCTCGCCGCGCGGTTCGAGCGGATCGAGCGGACCAACCTGTGGGGCGCGGCGACCTCGGTCTCGGGCCTCGGCTCGGAAGATCGCGCCACCGCCGCGATCCGCGAAGCGTTTCCCGACTTGTTGCAACGGCTCGGCGCGCGTTCGCTGCTCGACGCGCCCTGCGGTGATGCCGGCTGGATCGGCAGTATGAAGCTCGGCGTTGACTATACGGGCATCGACATCGTGCCGTCGCTGATCGCGGCCAACAGCGCGCGCGCGGCCCGCGGCGAGCTCACCGGTCGTTTCCGCGTCGCGGACATCACGCGCGATGCGCTGCCGCACGCCGATGTCATTCTCTGCCGCGACTGTCTGGTGCATCTGAGCTTCGACAACATCGCCCGCGCCCTCGCCAACTTTCGCGCCAGCGGCGCGCGCTTCCTGCTGGCGACGACGTTTCCCGAATGGGACGGCAACCACGATTGCGAGGACGGCGACTGGCGCGCGCTGAACATGGAGAAGGCGCCGTTCGGCTGGCCGGCGCCGCGCGTGCTGATCAACGAGCGCTGCGACGAGGGCGGCGGCGGTTGGCGCGACAAGAGCATTGGGCTGTGGCGGCTGGATGAATTGCCTGACGGTGGTACCAAGTCTCTCTGATGGGCCGCTCGACCGTCATCGCCGCGCCGTGCGATGCGGCAGAACCAGCGCGCCTGTCACGCGTTGCCTGATAATATTCGATCGCTTAGGCGGGGAGCGTGGTCAATGATCGATGCCAGATGCAGTTGTGGCGCCCTTGTGCTGTCGCTTCCAGGACCGACCAACCGGGTTGCGGCCTGTCACTGCATCGAATGCCAGCGACGAACTGGCGCGCCGTTTGGCGTGGCAGCCTTCTATCCGCTCGAAGCGGTTGCGATCTCGGGGACGCCGAAGGAATATGTGCGTGCCTCTGACAGTGGCGGCAACGTCCGCTTCTACTTTTGTCCGGATTGCGGTTCGACCGTGTATTGGAAGCCCGACAATCTGCCGGCAATGATCGGCGTCGCCGTCGGCGCGGTCGCCGACCCGAATTTCCCGGCGCCGGCCAAGTCGGTCTTCGAGCAGTCGAAGCATATGTGGGTCGAGATCGACGGTGCCGGCGTTGAACACCTCCAGCACGGCAGCGGGCGGAAGAGTTCGGGCTGAGTGACAGGCATCGCGTGCTGGTGCCGGCTGAGGGGATCACCCTGTTTAGCCGACAATCCGGTTCCCCTAAGAGGGCAAAGAGCCGCCCCCTCAACTCAACCCTGTAATCCTCACCGGCTCGTCGGGGCAGGACCGTTACGCTGTCGATTAGTGAGCGTATGCTGTCCCGGAGGATTTCGTTAGGTTTCGCTTCGAGACCGGATAACTGGGTCAAATGGGTCTTGAACCGGGCAATGGAAGCCGGGTGCAAATCGACCTTGGATATCGACTCGTCTGCCGATGCAATTTCACTTTCTAGGTTGGCCGCTTCTTGTCGGTTGGCTGCGATTTTCGGTGCGACTTCGTGCGCTTCGAATACCCCGGCTTTTACGGCGTCAATCAGACGGTCCATTTCCTTCTTGCAGACGGTTAGCCGGGATGCGAGCTTCGCTTTGTTCTTGGTCGCTGCGGCGGACTGTGCGCGCCTTTCGGACACATAGGCTTCAACGAATTTGCCCATTCGCTCGGGGTTATCGATGCTTTCGTTCAGTCGTCTAACAACTAGGCTTTCGATCTTCTCCACATAGTATTTTGCGCCATTCGAACAGCTTCCGCTTTCTCTGTGTCGGCTACACTTTATGCGGGGACCGCTCCGATCGTTTCCGTCCAATGTCATTCCAGAACCGCAAGTGCCGCAGCGTAACAAACCGGACAGCAATCGGGTTGATTTTGGTGCCCTGCGTGCGGAAGGTGTTCCGGCCTCCATTCGCCGCTCTTTAACCCGGCCAAAGAGCTTGTCGTCTATGATACGAAGGTGGGGCACTTCTTTGTAAATCCAATCGGAAGATGGATTGTCCCGCCGAACCTGCTTACCGGTTTTGGGGTTTTTGAAATTTTTGCGCTTGTTCCAAACAACTCGGCCAACGTACCGCTCGTTCAGTAAGATGCCTTGGCCCCGCGCAATATTGCCGTTGATGGTTGACGCGTTCCACACACCGCCGCGAGGGGATGGAATCCCATCCTGATTAAGATTGGCGGCAATCTTTCGAGGTGAAGCCCCGTTTCCGTATTCCTCAAATATTCGTTTCACAACCTTTGAGGTCTCGGGGTCGATATCAAGGACTCCAGCTTCGCCCTTGCGGACACGATAGCCATAAATGTCACCACCTGGATTGCGCCCTTCGTCAAGTACGCCCTTCTGTCCACGCCGCACCTTCTGGGCAAGGTTCGTTAGGAAGAGCCGGACGTGCCACGGCCTGAGGTTAGGCCCGTCAACGACGGGTGCGCGAGCAACAGCACAGCGCAATCGTTGTCCAGGGCGAGCTTGGCAAGCTTCTGGACGAACTGGCGAACCTGCACGCGCTTGATTTCGTCACCAGCGAACACATCGGCGGCAGGGTCAATCACCACCAAACGCGGCTTGTGCTCTTCGACAGCCTTCTTCAGCTTCTCGAACTGGCTTGTCATTGAAATGCCGCCAGAAGCGTTCTGCGTGGCCAGCGTGGGGTCTAATCCGGCCATGGGTATAACCTGCACCCCTTCGAGGTCACGCAACTGGTGGCCGCTCTGAGCGACGATTGCGGCGAAGCGGCGGTGCAGTTCGTCGGCCTCATCTTCGGCTGTGTAGAGCAGGGTAGGACCGATTTTTTCCACCGGCCTGCCAAACCAGTCGAGCTTTAGGGCGGTTGCGACGATCAACTGCATGGCGGTCAGGGTCTTGCCGGTTCCGCCGTCGCCGTAATAGAGCGTGACCACCCGCATGGGTACCAGACCATCAACCAGCCAGTCGCGGGGCGGCACCGGCTTGTCCTGCCAGTCGCGTGGATCAATCACCGGCAAAGGGTCGCGGGCGAGTTCAGCGTTCATGAAAGCCGCCCAACTCATTGCAGGGCACCGATCAAGTTTTGCACGTAAGCATCAAAGCTATCGAAGCCTAGGCGAATGCCAACAGCACGGCTGGTGTCAGACAGTGCATCATTCCAGCGCTCTCTATCGTCAAAATGGGGAGCGAGGGCGGCGCACTGCTCGCCGGACAGGGAAACCCGCCCGGCAATGTCGCCAAGCCGCTCAGCGGCGCCAATATTTCGGGGATCGTTCGGGAAGCGTTGGGCGATGGTTCGGCGCCAACGCGCGGTTCTTCTGAGGCTGGCGTAAATCGCCGCCTCGATTTCGGTTCTTGTCATTGTTTCCATTGAAGCTGGCCGGAAGCACTCGGCCGGTGGCGCACGAAAAGAAAAACCCGCCGTGCGCGGCGGGTTGATGGATAGGTCCGAGCTATTCGGACCAGATACCGAAGCTAAATGTGCCGTGTCTGTTCTTGTCGGCTAAATCGGTGGTGCCGGCTGAGGGGATTGAACCCCCGACCTTCGGTTTACAAAACCGCTGCTCTACCGCTGAGCTAAGCCGGCGACGCTGGAAAGCGGGGAGGGCCGGCGTGCGCCGGGCTGTCCGCCCGCGCGCCGCAATATCAGACTTGATCGGAAAGTGCCAGAACCCGCGTGGGGCGTTTCCCCGGCATGGAACAGGCGGCCACAAGGCGGCCGCCTGAAACCTTCGAACCCGATGAGGAAGGATTTACTGGCAGATGTGCCGGCGGCCGTCCTCGCCCTTGATCCAGGTGCCGGGCCGGCACACGATGCCGTTGCGGGCTGCATAGGTATCCCAATTGCCGTACCAGCCCATTTCGCCGTACCGGCCGCTATAGCCGCCGGAAGTGTCATAGGCGTAGGAATTGCCCCAACCCTGGAACGGTGCCGACGCAACGGCTGCGGCGGTGCCGACGGCGGCGCCGGCAACTGCGCCCGCGGTATCCACCGGCCAGAAGCCGCTGTCATTGCGGTTCTGCTGCCGATAGGCCGCGTTCCGGTTTTGCCGCTGTTGGCGGCTGGTGGCATAGGGGCTGCCAGCGCCCGTATTCAGGCAGTTGGCGCTGGCGAACATGGATTCGCAAGCGGCGGGATTGGTGATGGCTGATTGACCCATTGCGGGGCCTGCGAGTGCGCATGCGGCGATCGCCGCCGCGCCGATCAGTTTCAGGCTCGTCATGGCATTGACTCCATGTTGGTTAGCAACGCTTGCTAAGCGTGCCAGAGACGGAGTCGTTCCGCGGTTTCGTGTGAGAGGAGTCACATCGACGTGACCCGCTTAGGATGTGCAGTCTGTGCCATGCAGCCTGGTCGCGCTCCGGCACACGCGCGCGCTCGCATCTCGTTAACGCTTCGCTAGCGGCCTTCCGGCATTTGAGCCGCTGTCGATCCTTGCACGTTAGGCTTACCGGAATTTGGTGAGCTCGCCTTAACCCTCTCCGTGGCGCAATCGGTTAGGTTGTCTGCGGATAAACGGGATTTCTCATGCGCGCCGTGGCACTCGCTGCCCTCTTGATCGGACTGCCCGCGACGGCATTCGCCGGCGGCGGCTTCGATATCGTCGTGCCCGGCCGTCCCGGCGTGCCCATCATCATCAATGGCATCGACGCCTCCTACAGCGTCGTCGAGGGCGTCTGGGGCCTCGGCAAGAACGTCCAGGTCCAGCCGACCATCTACGGCGGACGCTATATCGCCGAGCGGCAGCCCGACGATGTCGGCCATTATTATCCGACGCTGGGCCTGCGGCCCGGCTACGGCCGGCTCGAGGTCGAGCCGCCCGCGAACCGCAAATTGCCGAAGCCCGCCGAGAGCTATCACCAGAGCTGGGGCGCATCGTCCGCGCCGCTGCCGGTGCAGATGGATCCGCCCGTCGATCCGCCGCCGGTGATCTACGCGCCTGAGATCAATGACCGGCCGCGCCGCCCGCGGCCGCGTCCGCATGTCGAATTGCCCGGCAAGCCGCCGGGTTGAGAAACGTCAAAAATCCAACAAACGGAAATTAACAGGAGAGAGTAATGCGTCAGATGATTTCGGGACTGGTCGCGGCGGCAGCCGTGATGTTCGCTGCCACCGCGCCGGCCTCGGCGTGCGGCTTCACCTCGTGCGCTCCGGTCGCGCCGGTCTTCTCCGGCTGCAACACCGGTTGCGGCGGCTATGGTTACGGCTACGGCGCCTATGAGCGTCTCGCCGAGCCGACCACGCAGTATTACTACGTCAACCAGGGCCCGACCTACACCGGCCCGGGCGCCTTCGCGCCGTATCCGACCTATCGTGAGGACGCGGTCGTTGCCCCCGCCAATTACGGCTACGGTTATGGCTATCGCGCCGCTGCCGTCGAAGCGCCGGCCGCTTATCCCTACCGCCGTCCGTATTACCGTCCGTACCGCTACGGCTACGGTCCGCGCTACGGCTACCTGCCGCGCACGCATTACGGCTACGGCCCGCGCTATGGCTACACGCACCGTTACGCGCCGTACTATGGCGGCCACCGCGTGCTGCGCCGCTATTACTGATCTCTGATCGGTTGAGCTGACGAGACGCCTGCCCGCGTGACGCGGGCAGGCGTTTTGTTTTGTTAGCGCTTCATCAGCCCGAGCCGGCTCGCGCCGACATAAAGCGAGAGCACGGCGGCGTTCGAGACGTTGAGGCTCTTGATCTCGCCGGGCATGTCGAGCCGCGCCACGACGCTGCAGGTCTCGCGCGTCAATTGCCGCAGGCCCTTGCCTTCGGCACCCAGCACCAGCGCGAGCGGCTCGCGCAACGTGACGTCCGAGAGGTCCTCGCTGCCTTCGCTATCGAGACCGACGGTCTGGAAGCCGCAGTCGTTCAGTTCGTTCAGTGCGCGGGCGAGGTTTTGCACCGTTACCATCGGCACCAATTCCAGTGCGCCCGAGGCGGCCTTGGCCAGCACACCGGTTGCTTCCGGGCTATGGCGCGCGGTCGTGACGATCGCCTTCACCGCGAAGGCCGCAGCGGAGCGGAGGATCGCGCCGACATTGTGCGGATCAGTGATCTGGTCGAGCACCAACACGATGCCTTCCTGCGCCAAGTCTTCGATGTCGGGCGAGGGCAGGGGATCGGCCTCCGCGAGCAGGCCCTGGTGCACGGCGTCCGGAGACAGCAGCCGGTCGATCTCCTGGGGCCGGACGATCTCCGGCGCGATCCGGGTTTGGATGTTTTCGTCCGCCAAGCGCTTTGCGGCGTTCTCGGTCAGCGTCAGCTTGCGGATCCGCCGGGCGGGGTTTTGGAGCGCCATGGTGACGGTGTGCCAGCCATAGAGGATGACGGGCCCGTCGCCGTGCGAATCGCGTTCGCGCCGGGCCGGCCGGCCGGCCGATTTCCCGGGCCTGTTGAAGGGCTTAGCCCCGCCGCGGGGCCCCCTCGGAGCGAATTTTTTGTCCTTCATGGGCTCGCTTGTGTCACGGGTGCCGGAATATGGCAATTTGGGTGCCTTCGAAGGCGATTTTAGCTGTTCGCCTCGGTTGACTTTGCCCCACCGCATCGCCCATAAACGCGCCCGGTCGCGCCCCCATCCGGGCTGTCGCGGCCTTCACGTTCCATGGCCGTCTTCGGTCCGCCGGCAAGGTCCGGCCCGATTGTGCTGCCGTCGAGCGGGGGAGTGTCCCGAGTGGCAAAGGGAGCTGACTGTAAATCAGCCGCCTCATGGCTTCGCAGGTTCGAGTCCTGCCTCCCCCACCAGCCTTCGCTCGCTTCGCGAGCTGCGGCTGGGCAAGCCAGCCCAAATCACCGTCACGCGAAGCTAGCGAAGGTTGCCGCGCCGTAGCCTGAAAGGCGCGAGGCGTGCTGTCGCGAAGCGCTACCCCATCAACTCCCGCACCATCGGCACCACCTTCCGCCCGTAAAGCTCGATGCTCTTCATCAGCTTTTCGTGCGGCAGCGGCCCCGCGGAATATTTCAACTGGAAGCGCGAGATGCCGAGCGCTTTCGCGGTCTTGGCGATCTTGCGCGCGACCGTTTCCGGCGAGCCGACATAGAGCGAGCCGTGCTCGGCCTCGCTGACGAACTCGTCGCGGCCCATCGGCGGCCAGCCGCGCTCCTTGCCGATGCGGTCGCGCATCGCCTTGTAGTCCGGCCACAGCTCTTCGCGCGCCTGCTCATCGGTTTCGGCGACATAGCCGGGCGAGTGCACGCCGATCGGCTGCGCGGGGCGGCCGAATTCCTTGAACGCGCGGTGATAGAGATCGACATAGGGCGCGAAGCGCGCGGGATCGCCGCCGATGATGGCGAGCATCAGGGGCAGATCGTAATGCGCGGCGCGCACCACCGATTGCGGACTGCCGCCGACGCCGATCCAGGTCTTCAGCGTGCCGTTCTCGACCGGCGGATAGACGAGCTGGTCCCGCAGCGGCGGACGCAGCTTGCCTTCCCAGCTCACCGGCTTCTGCGACAAGAGCGCGGCGAACAGGTCGAGCTTCTCCTCGAACAGCTCTTCGTATTGGCGCAGGTCGAAGCCGAACAACGGAAAGGATTCCGTGAACGAGCCGCGGCCGAGGATCACCTCGGCGCGTCCATTGGAAAGCGCATCGAGCGTGGCGAAGCGCTGGAACACGCGGATCGGATCGTCCGAGCTCAGCACCGTCACGGCCGAGCCGAGATGGATGTGTCTGGTGCGCGAGGCGATCGCCGCGAGCACGGTCTCGGGCGAGGAGATCGCAAAATCGGCGCGGTGATGTTCGCCGAGGCCGATGAAGTCGAGGCCGAGCTCGTCGGCCAGCACGGCTTCCTCGACGACGTTGCGGATCACCTGCGCGTGCGGAAGCACGGCGCCGGAGGCATCCCTGGTGACGTCGCCAAAGGTGTCCAGGCCGAATTCGAGCGGTGTGGTCATCGATCAGGTCTCTGTGGGGAGGATCGGCCAGATTTAATGGACGACCGTCAGCCCACAAGGCGGCTTTCGGAAATGCTCGGTTTCCGTTTGTGTGACCTACCCCGAGATACGGACGACCATCTTGCCGAGCGCAGCGCGCGTCTGCATCGTCCTGAAGGCCTCGCGAAATTCCTCCAGCGCGAAGACACGGCCGACCGCGGGCTTCAGCTTGCCGTCGGCGAGCCAGTCGATCAGCTGCGACATCAGCCGCTTCTGGACATCCGGCTCGCGCACGGGAATCTGCGCGAGGTCGACGCCGAGCAGGGCGCCGCCCTTCAGCAGCGGCAGATTGAACGGCAGCGCGGGGATGGCGCCGCCGGCAAAACCGACCACGAGATGGCGTCCGCGCCAGGCGATCGATCGAAAAGCCTGCACCGAGATTTCGCCTCCGACGGGATCGAAGATCACATCGGCGCCATGTCCGTTGGTCAGCTCCTTGAGCGTGTCGCGCCAGCCGGCCTGCGTGTAGTCGATGACAGCGTCGGCGCCGTGCGCCTGCGCGAACGCGCGCTTCTCCGGCGTCGAGGCCGCTGCGATGACGCGGGCGCCGAGCAGCTTGCCGATCTGCACGGCCGCGGTCCCGGTGCCGCCGGCGGCGCCCAGCACGAGCAGTTGCTCGCCTGCGGCGATCGTGGCGCGTGCACTCAGCGCATAAAGTGCGGTGAGATAATTCGCACGGAACGAGGCGGCGACCTCGGCTGCGACACCGTCCGGAAGCGGATGAAGCGCCAAGGGGCTGACGACGATCTCTTCAGCAAGCGCGCCCGACCGCGTCATGCCCATGACGCGCATGCCGGCTCGAAAGCCGCCTGGCTCGCCCGGGGCTTCTGTCACAATTCCTGAGAACTCCGTTCCGGGAACGAAGGGCAGGGGATCCTTGGTCTGATAGAGGCCTTGAACCTTCAGGCCGTCGACAAACCCGATCCCGGCAGCCTCAACCCGGATGCGCACTTGCCCGGGCTCCGCGCGCGGAGACGGAACGTCCTTCAGTTCGATCTGATCGATGGACGCGTATTGCTCGACGACGACGGCTTTCATGTCGGACCTCTGCTGTTCCAGTTATCCTGACAGGTCTCGACACCAGCCTCTTGTGTCTACCGCCACATCCCGCGCATCTTCGCGCCGATGTCGATCTTCGGCCCCTGCGCCGCGGTGCGGGCTGCGCCTGCGGCGGCCTTGGGCCAGGCCGTGCGCTCGAACAGATAGACCAGGGATTCCGGGATGAAGCGGGTGCGCGAGGCGTAGACGTGGCGGTCGCCCTTGGCGGCTTGGCCATGGACAAAGAAGCGCTGGGGAACGACGAGGTGGAGGTCGTCCTTGGCGCGGGTCATCGCGACATAGAGCAGGCGGCGCTCCTCCTCGATCTCGGCGCTGGTGCCGGCGCCGAGATCGGAGGGCATGCAGCCGTCGACGACGTTGAGCACGAACACCGACTTCCACTCCTGGCCCTTGGCGGAATGGATGGTGGAGAGGATCAGATAGTCCTCGTCACGAAGGGGAGGCCCGGATTTGTCGCTGGTCGCGTCCGGCGGATCGAGCGTCAGCTCGGTCAGGAATTTCTCGCGCGAGGAATAGCCGCTCGCGATCTGCTCGAGCTGCATGAGGTCGGCGCGGCGTGTCTCGGAATCCTCGTGGATGCGATCCAGATGCGGCTCGTACCAGAGCCGCACGCGTTCGAGATCGACAGGCCATTCCGAATAGCGCAAATTCTCGACCGTGCGGACGAAGTCGGTCCAGTCGGCGCCGGTGCGCGCCGGCACCGGGAGCTGTGCGAGTGCGTGCAGCGGGTCGGTGCTCTCGGCCATCTGGTCGAGCACGCGTTGCGCGGTCGCCGGGCCGATGCCCGGCAAGAGGTGCAGGATGCGGAAGCCGGCGACGCGGTCGCGCGGGTTTTCGGCAAAGCGCAGCAGCGCCAGCGTGTCCTTGACGTGCGCGGCATCGAGGAATTTCAGCCCGCCGAACTTCACGAAGGGAATGTTGCGGCGGGTCAGCTCGATCTCGAGCGGGCCGGAATGCGAGGACGTGCGGAACAGCACCGCCTGGTGCTTGAGCAGCGCGCCTTGCTCGCGGTTGGCCAGCACCTCCTCGACGATGTAGCGCGCCTGGTCGGCCTCGTCATGCACGGTGACGAGCTGCGGCTTCCGCCCGGAGGCGCGGTCGGTCCAGAGGTTCTTCGTGAAGCGCTCGCGCGCGAGGCCGATGACGCCGTTGGCCGCCGCCAGCACGGCCTGCGTCGAACGGTAATTGCGGTCGAGCGTGATCATTTCCGCGCGCGGCGAAAAGCTCTGCGGAAACTCCAGGATGTTGCGCACGGTGGCGGCGCGGAACGAATAGATCGACTGCGCGTCGTCGCCGACCACGGTGAGCCCACGCCCGTCGGGCTTGAGCGCCAGCAGGATCGAAGATTGCAGGCGGTTGGTGTCCTGATACTCGTCGACCAGCACGTGATCGAAGCGGCCGCCGATTTCTTCGGCGATCAGCGCATCGCTCATCATCTGCGACCAGTAGAGCAGGAGGTCGTCGTAATCGAGCACGTGCTGGGCCTGCTTGGCCTCGACGTAAGTGGCGAAAAGGCCCTTCAGCTCGGCGGCCCAGCCGGCGCACCAGGGATAGTGCGCCCCGAGCACCTTCTCGATCTCCATCTCGGCGTTGACGCAGCGCGAGTAGATCGACAGGCACGTGCCCTTGGCGGGAAAGCGGCTCTCGGTCTTCGACAGGCCGCGCTCGTGCCGCACCAGGTTCATCAGGTCGGCGGAATCCTCGCGGTCGTGGATGGTGAAGGCGGGATCGACGCCGATCCGTTCGGCATATTCGCGCAGGAGGCGCGCGCCGATGCCGTGGAAGGTGCCGGCCCAGGTCAGCGCATCGCGCATGATCGCGGCATTGTTCTCGCCCAGCACTTTTCGCGCGATCCGCTCGACCCGGCCCGCCATCTCGGCCGCGGCGCGGCGGGAGAACGTCATCAGCAGGATGCGGCGCGGATCGGCGCCGGCGACGATCAGATGCGCGACACGGTGGGCCAGCGTGTTGGTCTTGCCGGAGCCCGCGCCGGCGATGACGAGCAGGGGGGCACCCACGGTCACGCCGTCGGCCACGCCATGCTCGACGGCGCGGCGCTGCTCCGCATTGAGCGTGTCCAGATAGGTCGTCACGAATCGCCCCGGTGAAAGGGTGAGAATCGGCGATCGCGGCGCGAATCGCAATGCGGCTGGACGGAACCGATGTTAAGACCTAGGGACAACGCGCCTCAAGGTTCCAGCCCGAAAAGCACCCGGCATGACCGAGCTCAAGCCCGACCAGTTCGAGATGCGGCGGCTGGAATCGCTCAGCAACACCATCTTTGGCGTCGCGATGACGCTGCTGGCCTATGACCTGCCCAAATCGGCCGTGTTTACCAGCGCGCCGGACTGGAGCGACCTCGCCCATGTCTATTCCGGCAAGCTCGCCGGCTTCGCCCTCAGCTTCATCATCGCCGGCGTATTCTGGATCAGCCATCACCGCCGGCTGGCGCGCCAGCCGGTCGGCAGCCGCGGCGCCGTGATCCTCAATCTGTTCTTCCTGCTCTCGATCGTGCTGTTGCCGGTGACCAACGGCCTTTACACCAATTACGCGATGAGCAGCGCGGTCGCTGTGCTGTACGGCCTGCATCTGACGGCGATCGCCGGGCTCAATGCCTTGCTGTGGTGGACCATCATCGGCGGCTGGCGCCACGAGATCATGGCCTCGCTGTTTCCGCTGCTGGTGTTCATCCCGGGCACGATCGTGGCGACCTTCGCGCCGCAGGTCGCACCCTTCGTTTGGTTCATCGCCTTCGGTGGACTCCTGATCCAGCGCTTCTATGCGTCACCGGTGGACCAGGATTCGTAGGCTTCGACTCAGCCCGGCGTCGCGCCGAACCCATCGGCCGGCACGTAAAGCTTGACCGGGCGGATTTCGTAAACCGCGGACGGATTGACCGCGCGCAGCTTCCGCGCCGCCGCGATCGCCTCCTCATCGGTGTCGTATTCGACGAGATGGAAGCCCAGCAGCTGCTCCTTGGTTTCAGCAAACGGGCCGTCCAGCACCATGCCCGCGCCGGGGCCACGCAGGGTACGGGCCTTTTTCGTGTCATCCAGACGGGCGGCCGGTCCGAGGTGTCCGCTGGCCCGCAGCGGCGCCTGAACCTCGATGACCTTGGCCACGACCGCGGCGTCCTGCTCCGGCGTCCAGGACAAGAGCTCGTCTTCCACATGGTAGGCCAGGATGGCGTAAAGCATCGTCACCTCGTTGATTTTTCGCTGCGCGCGTCCAAAGGACGTATCACCACGGCCTGCGCCGACAACCCCCGCGCATAAAATATTGCGTCCTGCCGGCGTGACGAAACCATCCTGAAACGCGATTGCGGCCCCTTGATGTGAACGCTGCCTGAAGCCGATGCGACTGATCACCACCAAGAAGGCTGAGGAATTCGGAGGCGATTATGTCGGGTCACACCATCAAGATCATCTGCGACGCACGGCGGGCGGCACAATCGGAGCCTGCCGATCTGCACGACCAGTCCGGCCATCATCGCTATTACGGCAGCTCGGCCGAGAACGGCGGCGAGCGCATCGTCGAGAGCCGCCGGGGAAAACGCCCGCGCGCGCACAACGTCTGCGGCTTCTGAAGCCTGATACCGTCTTCCAACATGGACGTCCTGCAAATCGCGCTCGCCGCGCTGCCGTTTCTGCTCTCGCTCGCAAGCCGGAACGGCAAGGCGATCGCCCCGTGCCTGCTCGCCAGCATCTTCACCGTGCTTCTCGGCGGGGAGCCTCACAGGGCGGTGATGGCCTGGTGCGTCGGCGTTCTGATCGCCGCCGTCGCGTTGCGCGAACGGATTCGCACGATTTGAGCAGGCGAGCCGGTCCTCCCGATCGAGGCAAACCCCAATCGACCAAAAGAAAAGGCGCGGCGGGGAGGCCCCGTCGCGCCCGATTTCTTGCTCGCTGGTCCAGGGCTGAGAGCGCCCCGATGCCAGGCCTTGAGTTAAAGCCTAGCGGGCGATCCCAGCGAGGTGACAGCGCTTGAGATAAGACACTGGATCACCTCCTTTCGTTGGTTTCGGGACTCTCAATATAGGGCGAAATCGCCCCGCCGTTAAGGGGAGGTGGCCGGCGCGGAACCGGCGCTGTGCGCAAGGGGCGGAAAGCTGCCAAAAGGCGCAACATGCCGCCCTTGTGGCAGTTGAGACCGCCGCCGGGCCGTGTTAGGGAGCCCCCTGACGCGGGTGTAGCTCAATGGTAGAGCAGCAGCCTTCCAAGCTGAATACGAGGGTTCGATTCCCTTCACCCGCTCCAACGTTTTCAAGCACTTGGTCGCATCCTCCGTTTTCATTTGGACAAAGCGGCTGCCGCTCATTTGGAGAAATCGTCGTCTTTTGTTCGCGCCGCGCGTCGCTTCAATGTGCCGTCGTGACTTGCGAACACCAATTTTAATTGGCCCGTACTCCCAACAAATTGGCAACAAATCACAAGACGTGAGCGCCGCGTCCGTGGCAGCCATCCACCCGCAGATTGACGTCTCTCATTATAGTCGTTGAGGTCTATTCATGTTCGGTATGCTTGATTATCGAGCCTATAAGCTGCTCTGGCTGATTTGCGCACCGCAGCGCGTGCTGGCTTGGATCACAGCGTTGGGCGCAGTTTTAGCCGTATTCAGTGCGCCGCTGGCCGCTCAGACGACGCGGGACTTACCCACAACCATCCCCAATCTGAGCGGCTACGACAGCGAGACGCGACATACAATCGAGCTTGCTTGCGTTGTGGAACGGACAAACGGACCCGTTGCCTACGGCGCGTGCCTGAACCGGCAGATCGCTTCGCTGCGAGGGTCGCCCGGCACCCCCAAACTGAGTGGCTACGAC
>NZ_DASYWN010000020.1:0-27047 GCF_035935975.1 Bradyrhizobium sp. | reverse complement strand
CTGCTCAGGGTGGGCGCGATCCGATCGCCAGCGGCCTGCCGCGGTCGCAGCTGCGGCAGGCCATTCCTCTCGGAATGCACCGACAATATCTGATTGCGCTATTACAAGGGTGGGTTAGCCGAAGGCGTAACCCACCTCTTTTGTTTCCGCAGGGACAGAAGTGGTGGGTTACGCCCAGCGGACCGCGCTTCGCGCGTCCGCAAGGCTAACCCACCCTACAATGCCACATCACCGCCCCTTGGTCGGAATCTTGTTATACGGCACATCCTTGTCGACGCGGATGTCGCCCGGCAGGCCAAGCACGCGCTCGGCGATGATGTTGCGCAGGATCTCGTCGGTGCCGCCGGCGATGCGCATCCCGGGCGAGGACAGCAGCATCTGCTGGAACTGGCCCTGGACGGTTTCCTCCGCATCCCCGGTGAGCAACCCGGCAGCGCCCTGGAGATCCATCGCGTAAGTCGCGATATCCTGCAGCATCACGCCCGACACCAGCTTCCCGATCGAGTTTTCGGGGCCGGGCCGCTCACCCTTCGACAGTGCCGAGATCGCGCGGTAGCTCGTGTATTTCAGCCCGCTCGACTTCACTGCCCAGCTCGCAAGCTTCGAGCGCACGGCGGGGTCGTCGATCGCGAGCCCGTCTTCCAGCATGAGGTTCGAGCAAAATTCAAACAGCTCCGGCACGCCGGTCGCAAGCCGTGCGCCGATCGACATGCGCTCGTTCATCAGCGTGGTCAGCGATACGCTCCAGCCTTCGCCGACCGCGCCGAGACGCTGGCTGTCGGGGATCACCACGTCGGTGAAATAGACCTCATTGAACTCCTGCATGCCGTTGGCCTGCTTGATCGGCCGCACCTCGACGCCTTTGCTCTTCATGTCCAGGAAGAACATGGTGAGGCCCTTGTGCTTGGGCACGTTTGGATCGGTGCGGGTGATCAGGAGGCCGTAGTCGGAATAATGCGCACCGGAGGTCCAGATCTTCTGGCCGTTGATGATCCAGTTGTCACCCCGCTTTTCCGCGCGCGTGCGAAGGCCCGCGACATCGGAGCCGCCGGCGGGCTCGGAGAACAACTGGCACCAGATTTCCTCGCCGGAGGCGAGCTTCGGCAGATAGCGGCGCTTATGCTCCTCGCTGCCCCAGGCCATCACGGTCGGGCCGCACATGCCCTCGCCGATCTGGAACGGCTGGGTCAGCTTGCCGTAGACGCCCTCCTCCTGCTGCCAGATCACCTTCTCGATCGGCGTGGCGCCGCGGCCGCCATATTCCTTCGGCCAATGCAGGCAGGCCCAGTTGCCGTCCGACTTCTTCTTTTGCCAGGCCTTGCCGACCTCGACCATGTCGTGCTTGGCAAGCCTGATGCGGCCGAGCGAGGATTTCGACAATTCCTCCTCGAGCTCCTTCGGCGCGTTGGCGGCAACCCATTTGCGCGCGGTTTCGCGGAATGCGGCTTCCTGCGGGGTGTCGTCGAAATTCATGGCGGACCTCTAGCCTCTTCCCTTGGTCGGGATCTTGTTGAACGGCACGTCCTTGTCGACACGGATATCGCCGGGCAGGCCCAGGACCCGCTCGGCGATGATGTTGCGCATGATCTCGTCGGTGCCGCCTTCGACGCGCGTGCCGGGCGCACGCAGCAGCATCGCCTGGAAACGACCGGCGAGCTCGGCATCCTCGGGACCGCTGATCACACCGCTCGCGCCCTGCAGATCCAGCGCGTAGGTCGCAACGTCCTGGATCATCGAGCCCGCCACCAGCTTGCCGATGGAATTTTCAGGACCCGGCCGCTCGCCCCGCGACAACGCGGAGATCGCGCGCATGCTGGTGTATTTCAGCCCGCTCGCCTTCACCGCCCAGTTGGCCAGCCTCGAGCGCACCGCGCGATCCTCGATCGCCGGACCGTCATCGAGCATCAGGCTGGAGCAATATTCGAACAGCTCCGGAAAACCGGTCGAGACGGCGGCGCCGATCGCGCTGCGCTCGTTCATCAGCGTGGTCAGCGAGACGTTCCAGCCGTCACCGACCTCGCCGAGGCGCTGATGATCGGGAATGCGGACATTGGTGAAATAGACCTCGTTGAAGTCCGAGGCGCCGCTCGCCTGCTTGATCGGCCGCACCTCGACGCCCGGGCTCTTCATGTCCAGGAAGAACATGGTGAGGCCCTTGTGCTTGGGCACGGTCGGATCGGTGCGGGTGAGCAAAATGCCGTAGTCGGAATAATGCGCGCCCGACGTCCAGATCTTCTGGCCGTTGATCACCCAGTCGTCACCGTCCTTCTCCGCGCGCGTGCGCAGGCCCGCGACGTCTGAGCCGCCGGCCGGTTCGGAGAACAGCTGGCACCAGACTTTCTCGCCGGAAGCGAGCGGCGGCAGATAGGTGCGCTTATGCTCCTCGCGCGCGAACGCCATCATGGTCGGCCCGCACATGCCGTGACCGATGATGAACATGCGCGACAGTTGGCCGAACGGCCCTTCTTCCTGCTGCCAGATCACGCGCTCGATCGGCGAGGAGCCGCGCCCGCCATATTCTTTCGGCCAGTGCAGGCAGGCCCAGCCCGCATCGGCCTTCTTCTTCTGCCAGGCCTTTGCGACCTCGAGAATGTTGGCGTTCTTGAGCACGGTGCGGCCGAGCGAGGATTTGCGCAGCTCCTCCTCGTACTGCCTGGGCGCGTTGGCGCCGATCCAGGCGCGCGCAGTGGCGCGGAATTCGGTTTCCTGCGGGGTGTCGTCGAAGTTCATGGTCTCTTATCCCTCGCTGGCGTCGTAGGATGGGTAGAGCGAAGCGAAACCCATCTCCTAGACCACCCGCGTCATGATGGGTTTCGCTACGCTCTACCCATCCTACAAATCACCAATCGTTACGCCGCGTTCTTCTTGCGCATGCGGTCGATCAGCTGGTCTTCCCAATAGGACAGACTGCCGAGCCCGAGCGCCATCGCGTTGGCGCGGCGGTAGTACATGTGGCAGTCGAACTCCCAGGTGAAGCCCATGCCACCGTGAACCTGGATGTTGTTCTTGGCGCAGTGCTGGAACGCCTGCGTCGCGCTGATGCGCGCGGCGGCGGCGGCTTCCGGCAGCTCGGCTGCGTTGGTCGAAAGCGCCCAGGCGCCGTAATAGCTGTTGGAGCGCGCCAGCGTTGCCGAGACGTACATGTCGGCCAGCATGTGCTTGACGGCCTGGAACGAGCCGATCTGACGGCCGAAGGCGATACGGTCGAGCGCGTAGTCGCGGCCCATCTCGAGCGCACGGTCGGAGCCGCCGACCTGCTCGAAGGCACACAGCACCGCCGCGCGGTCGAGCACTTGAGACAAAATGCTCCAGCCTTCGCCGGCAGCGCCGAGCGGCTCAGCCTTCGCGTCCTTGAAAGTGATCTCGGCCTGCCCGCGGGTCGGATCGAGATTGGTCAGGCTCTTGACCTCGACACCACCGGCCTTGAGATCGACCAGGAACAGCGAGATGTCGGCATCCCGCCCGCTCGATCCGGTGCGTGCGGCGACCACCGCGAAGTCGGCGATCGCGCCGTCGGCAACAGGCTTCTTGACGCCGTTGAGCAGGCCATTGGCAGCCGTCAGCTTGACGTTCTTCGGCGCGGGATTGCCCTTGCCCTCGAACAGCGCCAGCGTGCCGATCGCCTCGCCCGAGGCGATCGCCGGCAGCCATTTTTTCTTCTGCGCGTCACTGCCGGCGATCAGCAGCGCTTCGGCGGCGAGATAGACAGTTGAGGAGAACGGCACCGGTGCATTGGCCCGGCCCATCTCTTCCGCGATCACGCAAAGCTCGAGATGGCCGGCACCGGCACCGCCGAACTCTTCCGGGATCGCAACGCCGAGGAAGCCCATCTCGGCGAGGCCCTTCCACAGCTCCTTGTCGTACGGCGACTTGCCGTCGAGCACGACGCGCACCGCCTTCGGCGAGCATTTTTCAGCGAGGAATTTGCGCGCCTGATCGCGGAGCTGCTTCTGGTCGTCGGAGAAATCGAAGTTCATGGCGGCTTACCTCTTATTGTTTGTCGCTTGTATTGATGCCGTCATTCCGGGGCGCCGCGTAGCGGCGAGCCCCGGAATGACGTGTTGAGGGAGCGGTGCGTCATCGCAGCACGATCACATCCTGATCCGGCTTGTCCGCATACAGCCGCTCCACCAGCGCCGCGCGGCGTTCCAGGCCGGCGCGCTGGTTGATGTAGCCCTTGTCGGTGAGCTCGTTGCCGTCGATCGAAGGCGGCTCGACCATCAGCATCGCGCGGGCGATGATGCGGCTGCTGGCGCCTTCGCAGTCCCGGTTGTGCGCTTCCAGCCCGCGCCTGAAGCAGGCGATCACATCAGGGTGCTTCACGGCATCCTCGAAGCTGAGATCGGCATTGCCGACGAGCTGGCGGCAGGCATGCAGGTTCGGCCAGGCGAGCAGGCCGATGAAAGCGCGATCCTGCCCCGCGACCAGCGCGTCATGCACGACGGGCGTCGCCGCCGCGATTGTATCGGTGCGGAGCGAGCCGACATGCACGAAGGTGCCGGTGGTGAGCTTGAAGTCCTCGACCACGCGGCCCGCGAAGATGATGCCCTTCACCGGATCGGCATCGTCGACGAAGATGCCGGCATCGCCGATGCAATAAAAACCTTCCTCGTCGAACATCTTCTTCGTGAGATCAGGCTGGCCGAAATAGCCGGGCGTGACGTTGACGCCGCGCAGGCGCAGCTCGTATTTCGAGCCGCACGGCACCATCTTTAATTCGACGCCGGGGAACGGCAGGCCGATCAGGCCGACGCGCTCGGTGTCCCAATAGGTGCCGGTCGAGGTCGGCGCCGTCTCGGTCGAGCCCCAGCCGGTGTAGAACACGATACGCTCACCGGTGGTCTTCACGGCCAGCGCCTGCATGCGGTCGTAGAGATCATCAGGCAGGCGCGCGCCGCCATAGGCCATGATCGACAGGTTCTTGAAGAACGAGCGGCACAGCGCGTCGTCCTTCTCCATGGCGGCCGCGAGCGCGGCATAACCTGCGGGCACGTTGGCGTAATAGGTCGGCGAGATCTCGCGGAGATTCCTGATCGTCTCCTCGAGCTGACCCGGCATCGGGCGGCCGTCGTCGATATAGAGCGTGCCGCCGTCGACCAGCACCGGATGGAACGCGGCATTGCCGCCCATGGTGTGATTCCACGGCATCCAGTCCAGCACGATCGGCAGCGGGCCGCCCGCCGTGCGCGGCCGCACCTGCATCATCATCGCCGCATTGGCGCACATCATCGCTTGCGTGTTGATGACGGCCTTGGGCATGCCGGTCGAGCCCGACGTGAACAGCAGCTTGCCGACGGTGTCAGGGGTGATCTTCGCGATCGACGCCTCGACATCAGCCGTCACCGGTGTTGCCGCAAGCTCGGCGAAGCTGACGCTCTTGATGTCTTCGCTGGGACGCACGACGTGAACGACGGTGACGCCGGTGAGATCGAGCGCTTTCAGCGCCTTCTCGAAGGTCGGGCCGTCCTGCACCATCACCACGGCCGGCTTGATCAGGTCGAACAAATACTTCAGCTTGACGTGATCATGACTCATCAGCGAGTAGGCCGGCGACACCGGCGCAGCCGGGACACGCGCCTGCATCGCGGCCTGCGTCATCAGCGCGTGCTCGATCGAATTGCCCGAGAGGATCGTCACCGGGCGTCCGTCGAGCTTGAGGTTGAGCAGCGCCTGCGTCAGCGCATCGACGGTGCGCTTGGCCTCGCCGTAGGAGACCTTGCGCCATTCGCGGTTCGGTCCGCCACGCTGCGCGAGCCAGATGCGCTCCGGCGCTTCCTTCGCCCATTTCGCCAGCGAGGCCGGAAGATGTTTCTCGTAAGTCTGCAGCGGAATGCGCGACTTCAGCACCACCGTGCCGTCAGCGCGGCGCTCGACATCGATGTCGCGCGCGAGCCACTCGACCTTGCGAAAGGCAGGCTTTGACATCACCGCCGCCGCGCTTCCACTCATTTTGCGTCTCCCGGAATTATTGTCCTTTGCGGATCTTTGTTGTTTCAGCGCTTGATATAGACAGGCTTTCGCTTCTCAAGGAAGGCCCTGATGCCTTCCGAAAATTCCTCGGAGCGGCTGCACAGGACCTGGTTGCGGTCCTCCATCGCAATCGCCGCTTCCAGCGATCCGGCATCGACGCTCATGTTGAGACATTCCTTTGACAGCCGCAGCCCCACGGGCGAGGCCGTCATCATCGCGTCGACGTAAGACTCCGCGGCCGCATCGAGCTTGTCCTCGTCAACGAGTTCCGAGACGAGCCCGACCGCGAGCGCGCGCTCGGCGCCGATGAAACGCCCGGTGAGGATCAGCTCGGAGGCCACGGAGACGCCAACGAGCCGCGGCAAGAAGTAGCTGGTGCCGATGTCGCAGCCGCCAAGGCCGAGCTTGATGAAGGCGCAGTTCATCCGCGCCGACTTCGTCGCGATGCGGATGTCGGAGGCGAGCGCCAGCGCGAAGCCACCGCCGGCCGCGGCGCCCTGCACCAGCGACAGGATCGGCTGCGGGCAACGCCGCATCAGCATCACGATGTCGGCGATGCGCCGCTGCGAGTCCAAAGACTCGGTCACACCGGGCGGCTCCTGCTGCCCGGCTCGGCGCGCCATCGCCGCCTTGAGGTCGAGGCCGGCACAGAAATTCTTGCCGGCACCGCGCAGCACGACGACACGCGTGTCGCGGTTGCGCTGGAGGCTCTGGAAGTAAACGTTGAGCGCATCGATCAGCGCGGGATCGAGCGCATTGAGGCTGTCAGGGCGATTGAGCGTCACCCGGTCGACGCCGTCGTCATGCTCGATCAGCAGCGGTTGGGACATGGGGCGCTCCTGCATCCGCTCTTCAAGTGGCGGTTATTGCGCCCTCTCCCCTTGCGGGAGAGGGCATGTACGTCGCTGACCAAGAACTCGTTCGGGTGAGGGGTCTGTCTCCGCGGAGAGAACCCCTCATCCGGCGCGCTCAGGAGCGCAATTGCGCTCCAAAGCGCGCCACCTTCTCCCACAAGGGGAGAAGGAAGAAAGCACCTACCGCGGCGCCATGCGGATGGCGCCGTCGAGACGGATGGTCTCGCCGTTGAGCATGGCGTTCTCGACGATGTGCACGGCGAGCGCGCCGTATTCCTTGGCATCGCCGAGGCGTGAGGGATGCGGCACCTGGGCGCCCAGGCTCTTGCGGGCCTCCTCGTTCAGGCCCATCAGCAGCGGCGTGAAGAACAGGCCGGGCGCGATGGTGTTGACGCGGATCTTCTGGCTGGCGAGGTCGCGCGCGGCCGGCAGGGTCAGGCCGACGACGCCGCCTTTCGACGCCGAATAGGCGATCTGGCCAATCTGGCCTTCGTAAGCCGCCACCGACGCCGTGTTGATGATGACGCCGCGCTCTTCACCGACCGGCTCGATGGTGACGAGGCGCTCGGCGAACAGACGCAGGCAGTTGAAGGTGCCGATCAGATTGACGTTGATGATGCGCGCGAACTTCTCCAGCGGATAGACGCCGTCGCGGCCGACGATGCGTTGCGAGCCGCCGATGCCGGCGCAGTTCATCAGCACGCGCGCGACACCATGTGCGGCTTCCGCCTTCGCAATCGCAGCCTTGATCTGCTCCTCGCTGGTGACGTCGGCATGAAGCGCGACGCCCTTCACTTCGGCGGCGACCTTCTCGGCGTTTTCCTTGTTCTGGTCGATGACGCCGATCTTGGCGCCCTTGGCCGCCATGGCGCGGGCGGTCGCTTCGCCGAGACCCGAGCCACCACCGGTGATGAGAACGGCTACGTCTTTCAATTCCATCGCTTGTACCTTTCCTTGGGCGTTTCTTCTCTGGACTTGAGAGTGATGGCCGGATTATCCGGCCGCGGCAGCTTCCCCGGCTTGCGTGAGGATGCCGCCGCAGATCAGCGTTTCCATGTGCTTGATGTATTGGCGGCAGACGTCATCGGTGACCGGACCGACGCCGGTCGCGCGAGACATCGCGTGCCGGCCGAAGAACAGATGATCGCAGGCGCCGATCAGGCTGGTGTAGAACAGCACCGGATCGGTGGCGCGGAACTCGCCGCGGCTGACGCCCTCGGCGAGCAGGCGGCGATGAAAGTCGAGCAATGGCGCGACAAAGAACTTCGAGACTTCGTCGGCGGAGCCCGCAACACTCTCGTGCAGGAGATAGTGGATCAGCCGGTTCATGTAGGGGAACCGGTGATAGGCGCGGATGATGCCGGCGATGTGCAGCTTCAGCTTCGCCGTCGAGGTGATCGGCTGCGCCAGCAGATATTCGAGATTGGACATCTCCGTCGCGGCATCGCGCGCGAGCAGCGCCAGCAGCAGGCCGTCCTTGTTGCCGAAATGATATTTGACCAGCGCGGCGTTGGCGCCGGACTTCTGGGCGATGTCGGACAGCGAGATCTCGATGGAGGAGCGTTCGATCATCAGCTCGCTGGCGGCCACGAGCAATTTCTCTGCCGTGGAATTCTTTCCGCTGGGGAGCCTGTTCGGTACGCTGGTAGTCACGGAGATCCCTGTTCTCGCCGCATGAACGGGCCGCAGATAAGCCGAAGCAGCGCCTCATCACAAGAGTTAATTGATCGATTGACTAAACGATAGCTCGCCCCTTAAATCCGCCCCCGACAACCCAACCCTATCAAGAACAATCATGGGAGAGACCGAAATGGCCGAGGCTTATATCGTCGCCGCTGCGCGTACCGCGGGCGGGCGCAAGGGGGGCCGCCTCGCCGGCTGGCATCCGGCCGATCTCGCGGCCAAAGTACTGGACGAGCTGGTCGATCGCGCCAAGGTCGATCCGGCGCTGGTCGAGGACGTGATCATGGGCTGCGTAATGCAGGTCGGCGAGCAGTCCAACAACGTCGCGCGCAACGCGATCATGGCCTCGAAGCTGCCGGAGAGCGTGCCGGGCACCTCGATCGACCGCCAGTGCGGCTCTTCGCAGCAGGCGCTGCACTTCGCGGCGCAGGCCGTGATGTCCGGCACCATGGACGTGGTGATCGCGGCCGGCGTGGAATCGATGACGCGCGTGCCGATGGGCCTGTCCTCGCAGCTCGCCGCCAAGAACGGTTTTGGTCACTACAAGAGCCCGGGCATCGAGGCGAGATATCCGAACATCGTGTTCAGCCAGTTCACCGGCGCCGAGATGATGGCCGAGAAGTACGGCCTGTCGAAGGATGATCTCGACGAATACTCCTTCAACAGCCATCAGCGCGCGATCGCGGCAACGCAAGCCGGTCACTTCAAGAAGGAGATCGTGCCGCTCGAGATCACCCGCGCGGACGGCAGCAAGGACACCCATCACATCGACGAAGGCATTCGCTTCGATGCCACGCTCGAAGGCATCAAGGGCGTCAAGCTGATCGCCGAGAACGGCAAGCTCACCGCCGCCAGCGCCAGCCAGATCTGCGACGGCGCCTCCGGCGTCATGGTCGTCAACGAGCGCGGCCTCAAGCAGCTCGGCGTCAAGCCGCTGGCGCGCATCCACCACTTGACCATGACCGGCGGCGATCCCGTCATCATGCTCGACGCGCCCCTGCACGCCACCAAGAAGGCGTTGGAAAAGGCCGGCATGAAGGTCGACGACATCGACCTGTTCGAGGTCAACGAGGCCTTCGCCTCGGTGCCGACCGGCTGGCTGAAGACCACCGGCGCCGATCCGGCGCGCCTGAACGTCAATGGCGGCGCGATCGCGCTCGGCCATCCGCTCGGCGGCTCCGGCACCAAGCTGATGACGACGCTGGTCCACGCCCTGCATCAGCGCGGCAAGCGCTACGGCCTGCAGACCATGTGCGAAGGCGGCGGCATGGCCAACGTGACGATCGTTGAACGACTGTAAGAAGAAAAGCGAAGAACGCATGGCGAGTGATGAGTGGTGATGGGGAGCGGCTTCCGCCCCCATCGCCATTCACCGCTCGCCTCTTTTTTTGAGGAAATGCCATGACCCATCCGTCCGTCTACGCCAAGACCACGCCCGACAAGATCGCCTACCAGATGGCCGGGACCGGCAAGGCGATCACCTATCGCGAGCTCGACCAGCTCTCGAACCAGGGCGCGAACCTGTTCCGCTCGCTCGGCCTGAAAGCCGGCGACCACATCGCACTGCTGATGGAAAACCGCCTCGCCTTCATGGAGATCTGCTGGGCGGCACAGCGCAGCGGGCTCTATTACACCGCGATCAGCCGCTATCTGAAACAGGACGAGATCGACTACATCATCGGCGATTGCGGCGCCAAGGTCGTCATCACCACGCCGAAATGCGCCGACCAGATCAAGGCCCTGATCAAGGGCAAACCCGGCGAGCCGATCTTCTACATGGTCGACGAGCCCCTGCCCGGCTTCCGCTCCTATGACAAGGAAGCGGTCGCGCAACCGACCACGCCGATTGCCGACGAGGTCGCCGGCTACGACATGCTGTATTCGTCGGGGACCACCGGCCGTCCCAAGGGCATCAAGAAGGCGTTCGAGGGCAACGCCATCGACGTGCCCAATGCCTTCCTGCGCGTGCTCTGCGCCGACATGTGCGGCATGAATGCCGACAGCACCTACCTCTCGCCGGCGCCGCTCTATCACGCGGCCCCGTTGCGCTTCAACATGATGGCGATCGTGCTCGGCGGCAGCTCCATCATCATGGAGCATTTCGACGCCGAGGACTTCTTGAAACTCGTCGAGAAGTACAAGGTCACGCAATCGCAGCTCGTGCCGACCATGTTCGTGCGCATGCTGAAGCTACCGGACGAGGTCCGCGCCAAGTACAACGTCTCGACGTTGAAGGGTGCGATCCACGCCGCCGCGCCCTGCCCGGTCGACGTCAAGGCCAAGATGATCGAGTGGTGGGGCCCGATCCTGATCGAGTATTACGCGGGCTCGGAAGGCAACGGCGTCACCGTCTGCAACTCACAGCAATGGCTGGAGCATCGCGGCAGCGTCGGCCGCGCCGTGGTGGGCAAGATCAAGATTCTGGACGAGAACGACGAGGAGCAGCCGCTAGGCGAGATCGGCACGGTCTATTTCGCCGACGCGCCCGCCTTCACCTATCACAACGACCCCGAGAAGACGAAGAAAGCCTACAACGCCAAGGGATGGTCGACGCTCGGCGATGTCGGCTATCTCGACAAGGACGGCTTTCTGTTCCTCACCGACCGCAAGTCCTACATGATCATTTCCGGCGGGGTGAACATCTACCCGCAGGAGACCGAGGACGTGCTCATCACCCACCCCGAAATCGCCGACGTCGCCGTGTTCGGCGTGCCGAACGAGGAGATGGGCGAAGAGGTCAAGGCGGTGGTGCAGCCGCACGACATGACGCGCGCCGGCAAGGAGCTGGAGGCCGATCTCATCGCCTACTGCAAGACACGTCTGTCAGCGATCAAGTGCCCGCGCTCGATCGATTTCGAAGCCGAGCTGCCGCGCACGCCGACGGGGAAGCTGGTGAAGCGGCATCTGCGCGACAAGTACTGGCCGAAGACGGCGGCGAAGATTTAACGGAGGTCTCGTGTCCCGGACGCGGTGCAGCGCGGAGCGGTGCGCCGCAGAGCCGGGACCCATCTCGCCGAGATACTGGGCCCCGGCTCAGCAGTGCAGCACTCCGTGCCGCACTGCATCCGGGGCACGATCAACACTATCTCAATCAAACAAGCTCGGCGTGTGGTTCACCAGCGCGCCCTCGATCTCCAGCATCTTCAGTTTCGTCACCACGCCGCCATTCGCCGAGAAGCCGCCGGGCTTGTTGCCGGCCGCGAGCACGCGGTGGCACGGCACGACGATCGGGCACGGATTGCGGCCGAGTGCTTGGCCGACATCGCGCGAGAGCTGGACACCGCCGAGCTGCTTGGCGATGTCGCCATAGGTGATGGTCTTGCCCGGCGGAATGGCACGGGCGATCTCGTAGACGCCGCGGTTGAACTCGGGCACGCCGTCGAGATCGAGCGGGATGTCGGTGAGGTCATCCGGCTCGCCCGCAAGCAGCTTCACGATACGGTCGATCGCCTGCTGCACCTCCGCGGTCGGCTCGGCTTCGGTCGCCTCGGCATGGCGCTGGCTGATGCGGGTACGGATCTTCTGCTCGCCGCCCATCGGGAGCTGCGTGCCGTTGATGCCGCGGGGGCCCCAGGCGATGGCGCAGAGGCCGATCCTGGTATCGAACAGGGCAAAATGCTGGTCGGTCATGGCTTGGTTCCTGAGCTTGCGTCCTTCTCGCATGCCCCCATTGTGATCTCGGCTTACATGTAGGCTTGGAAATAGTTGCGATCCACCCGGTTTCCGGGAATCTTGCACAGGAGTTCCGCCCCCTTTCCACGAGCCCAGAATGCAAAGCCTCCACGTCAACGGATACGACATGCCCTATCTCGACGTAGGCGAAGACAGGAGCCGCCCGCCGCTGGTCTGCGTGCATGGCTCGCTCTCCGACTTCCGCGTCTGGGGCTGCGTGCTCGGGCCGCTGACGCAGCGGCACCGGATGATCGTCGTCAGCCTGCGGCACTTCTTCCCGGCCCAATGGGACGGCGTCGGCGACACCTATTCGATCGCCCAGCATGTCAGCGACGTCATCGCCTTCATCGAAAAGCTCGACCTCGGTCCGGTCGACCTGATGGGCCATTCCCGCGGCGGGCACATCAGCTTCCGCGTAGCGCAGCAGCGACCGGATCTGCTGCGGCGACTGGTGCTGGCCGAGCCCGGCGGCGAGCTCGATGCAAGCCTTGATCCCGAATACGCCGGCGGCCCCTCGCCGCTGCTGGCACGGTTCACGGCCTCGGCCGAGAAGATCGCGGCCGGCGATGTCGACGGCGGCCTCGCCGTGTTCGTCGACACGCTGGAGGGCGCCGGCACCTGGCCGCGGCTACCGGCGATGGTGAAGCAGAATTTGCGCGATAACGCCTACACACTAATTGGCCAGGTCCGCGACAACCGCCCGCCGTTCTCGAAGGAGGATGCGGAATCGATCAGGATGCCGACCCTGTTCATCCTGGGCGCGCGGACCAAGGGCCTGCTGCCGAAGGTGCTGCATGCGCTCGCCGCACATGTGCCCTATTCCAAGACGGCGATCATCCCGAACGCGACGCATCCGATGTTCGAGCAGGCGCCGCAAAAATACTCCGAAATGGTCCTGGATTTTCTGGCGAGCTGATCATGCAGAGCTTTCACGTCAATGGTTACGACATGGCCTATCTCGAAGTCGGCGAGGGCCATCCGCTGGTCTGCGTGCACGGCACGCTCGGGGATTTCCGCACCTGGTATTCGGTGCTGGGCCCGCTGTCGAAGAAGCATCGCGTGATCTCGGTCAGCCTGCGGCATTTCTTCCCCGAGCACTGGGATGCCGTCGGCGACGACTACAAGATGGCGCAGCATGTCGCGGACACGATCGCCTTCATCGAGCAGGTGCAGCCCGGCCCGGTCGATCTGATGGGCCATTCCCGCGGCGGGCATATCGCCTTCCGCGTCGCGCAGGCGCGGCCTGATCTGTTGCGAAAGCTTGTGCTGGCGGAGCCCGGCGGCGATCTCGATCCCAGCCTGCCGCTGCCCGAAGGCACGCCGGCACATCCGCCGCTCGCCGCGAAGACAGTGCGCTCGGTCGAGATGATTCGCGCCGGCGACACCGAGGGCGCGCTGCAGAATTTCTACGAGGGCATCGAAGGCGACGGTTCGTGGCGGCGCGTGCCGGCGGCCGCAAAACAGCAGCTGCGCGACAACACGCTCACCTTCCTCGGCCAGATCAACGAGCAGCGCCGGCCCTACACGCTTGCGGACGCGCAGGCGATCAGAACGCCGACGCTGCTGATCGGCGGCGGCGCCACCACCGGCAGCCTGTCGGTGATGTGGCGCGTGCTGGCCGAGCACATCGCAGGCGCGCAGACGGCGGTGATCCCCAACGCCGGCCACTGGATGTTCGAGCAGGCGCCGCTGGAGTACGGCGACGTCGTGAGCCGGTTTTTGGCGGAGTAGGTGCTCTCTTCGCCTCGCCCCGCAAGCGGGGCGAGGGAGTGCACGGCCGGCGCCTACCTCACTCACACCTTCCAAACACCGACCGGCATCTTGATGGTCGCGTTCAGCCGGTTCCAGACGTTGATCGTCGCAATCGAGAGGATCAGGGTTGCGAGCTCGCGCTCGTCAAAATGCTTGGCGGCCTCGTTCCAGATCGCATCCGGCACGGGGTCCTCGCGATCGGCAACGCGCGTCACGGCTTCAGTCAGCGCCAGCGCGGCACGCTCGGCATCGGTGAAATAGGGCGCCTCGCGCCAAGCGGACACGGCGAACAGGCGCTCGTCGGTCTCACCGAGCTTGCGGGCGATCTTCGGATGCATGTCGACGCAGACGCTGCAGCCATTGATCTGGCTGGCGCGCAGGTGCACCAGTTCGAGGAGCTTTTCCGGCAGGCCCTGCTTGGTCACATTGCCGAGGGCTTGAAGGTGGTTCATGGCCTCGGGCAGGACCATGACGGGGTGGTTCATGCGGGCGTGCATCATCTTGCGTCTCCGTTTGCGATTTTCGAAGGTTCCGGTCACATCGGCCGGATTGGCTTCGTCATGGGCATGACGGATCGCGACCAGGGAATGTGACCGATGACTGACGAAAATTTTCTGACCCGGCAGTTCGAGGCCAACCGGGACCATCTGCGTGCGGTCGCCTACCGGATGCTGGGTGCGAGCAGCGAGGTCGACGATGCCGTGCAGGAGGCCTGGCTGCGGCTGAGCCGTAGCGATACGTCCGATGTCGCCAACTTGCGGGGCTGGCTGACGACCATGGTCGCGCGCATCTGCCTCGACATGCTGCGCGCCCGGAAATCGCGCAAGGAAGATCCGATGGGCCCGCACGTGCCGGAGCCGGTCGACGAGACGCGGGAGCGTGAGGCCGAGATGGCCGATTCCGTCGGTGCGGCGCTGCTGGTCGTGCTCGAGACATTGCAGCCGGCGGAGCGGCTGGCCTTCGTGCTGCACGACATGTTCGCGGTCCCGTTCGAGGAGATCGCACCGATCGTCGGCCGCTCGGTCGATGCCTCGCGGCAGCTGGCGAGCCGCGCGCGGCGGCGCGTGCAGGGCGCGCCGGTGCCCGAGGCGGATTTGTCGCGCCAGCGCGCGATCGTCGATGCCTTCCTCAAGGCGTCCCGCGAGGGCAATTTCGAAGGCCTTCTCGCCGTGCTCGATCCCGACGTCGTCTTCCGCGCCGACGACGCCGCTGTGCGGCTCGGCACGCTGCCGGAAATCCGCGGCGCGGATGCGGTCGCGCAGCTCTACAAGGGCCGCGCACAGGCCGCGCGGACGGCGCTGGTCGATGGCGAGATCGGCGTCGCCGTCATTCTCGGCGGCCATCTGCGCATCGCGCTACGTGTCAGCTTCAACGGCGACCGCATCGCAGGGATCGAGGCACTGGCCGATGCGGAGCGGATCGCGGCGCTGGATGTGGAGGTGCTGGAGAGATGAGCCGAGCGTGGCGTCCGGACGATCCGGATGCTACGCTGTCGTCCAATCGCGCACGGTACCGGTGCTCAAGACGCGAAAGGATGCCTCATGAAGACCCGCCTCATTCCCCTCCTCGCTCTGTCCCTGCTCGGCCTCGTCGCTAGCAGCACCAATGCGCTCGCGGCAGCCGACGAAAAGCTGAAGGCCGCAGCCGAGCAGGAGAAAGCGCCGCTGATCGAGACGCTGCGCGACATGGTGATGATCGAGAGCGGCAGCAGCGATGCCGAGGGCCTGAAGAAGATGGCCGACTTCACCGAAGCCCGCCTGAAGGCGCTGGGCGCCAGCACGGAACGGCGCAAGACCACCGCGGGCATCGGCGCCGACATGGTGATCGCCACGTTCCAGGGATCGGGCACGCGCAAGCTGATGCTGATCGCGCATATGGACACGGTCTATCAGCGCGGCATTCTCGGCAGCGAGCCGTACCGCGTCGACGGCAACCGCATCTACGGCCCCGGCATCGCCGACGACAAGGGCGGCATCGCCGTGGTGCTGCATGCGCTCAAGATTTTGAAGGAGGCCGGCTGGCAGGACTATGCCAGGCTCACCGTGTCGTTCAATCCGGACGAGGAGGTCGGCTCGATCGGATCCGGCGAGATCATCGCGGAGCTCGCCGACCAGCACGACGTCGTGCTCTCCTGCGAGCCGACGGTGGCCGCGCCGGTGGCGAAGAATGACGGGCTGCTGCTGGGCGCGAGCGGCACCGCGACCGCGAAGATGGAAGTGAAGGGCCGCGCCTCGCATGCGGGCGCCGCGCCCGATCTCGGCCGCAACGCGCTGATCGAGCTGGCGCATCAATTGCTGCAGACGAAAGACGTCGCCAAGTCCATTCCAGGCACGCAGCTCAACTGGACCACGGCGCAGGCCGGCACGGTGCGCAACCAGATCCCGGAGAAGGCCGAGGCCGGCGCCGACATCCGCCTCACCATTCCCGACGGCGTCGCCAAATTGCAGGCGGCGCTCGACGAGAAGCTGAAGACGAAACTTGTGCCCGACACCGAGACCACGGTGACGATCATCGCGGGACGCCCGCCCTTCGTCGCCAGCGATCGCGGCCGCGCGCTGGCGCAGCAGGGACAGGCGATCTATGCCGAGATCGACCGCAAGCTCGACATCGCAGAGATGACAGGCGGCGCCACCGACGCCGGCTACGCCAATCGCAGCGGCAAGGCGGTGGTGGTCGAGAGCTTTGGCCTTGCCGGCTTCGGCTATCACGCCCGCGACGAGTTCATCGACACCAACTCGGTCGTGCCGCGGCTCTATCTGATGAGCCGGATGCTGATCGAGCAGGGCAAGAAGAAGTAGGCCGGCTTCCCGGCCGGGCCATTAGTGCGAAAACAACCCCATGCACAGTAGACGGGGTTAGTAATATCAATGACTTAGCGAAGCGCCAAAAGAGGGCCTGAGCGGGCCTCGACAGCCCCGCCTTGACGCCCCCTCCCTCTCGGAGTACCTTCGAATACGGAATTCTGTATTCCCTTTCGTTATCCGGAGTTGCTGGCGTGATCCCTCTCGACCCGCTCCCGAGCCTGATCGACCAGGTCTATTCGCGGATCCTGGAGGCGATCTCCGACCGCACACTGCAGCCCGGCCAGCGCATCCGGCAGAACGAGCTCGCCGACAAGCTCGGCGTCTCGCGCCAGCCGGTGTCGCATGCGCTGCATCTCTTGCACCGTCAGGGCCTCGTCGCCGAGAGCGGCAAGCGCGGCTTCGAAGTCACCCAGCTCGACCCCTCGCGCATCCGCCAGCTCTACGAGGTGCGCGGCGCCATCGACGCGCTGGCCGCACGGCTTGCCGCGATGCGCGCGGCGAATGACGCCGCGGGACGCGCGCGGCTGGACGCCGCACTCGCCGCCGGACGCGGCATCGACCGCAACACATCACTGTCCGAGCTGATCACGCTCGACGTCGATTTTCACCGCGCGATCTATCAGCTCGCCGGCAATCCCGTGATCGAGGAAACCATTGCGCCGCAATGGCCGCATATGCGCCGCTCGATGGCGACGGTGCTGTCGGAGCTGGATTATCGCGGCAGCGCCTGGGCGGAGCATGTGACGATTGCCGGACACATTCTCGCAGGCGACGCGAAAGCGGCCGAGCGCGCCGCGCTGGCGCATGCGCAGACGGCGGGACGCATGACCGAGGAGAGATTGAGGGCGACGGATGAGGCGGCGGCGTAGCCATTTGCGCCGTCATTCCGGACGCGCGACAGCGCGATCCGGAATCTCGAGGTTCTCAGGTGCGCAAGCGCACCGTAGTTCGATGCTTCGCATCGCCCCGGAACGACAACAACAAACAAAACCAAGGAGGACGACCCATGAAACTGTCTCAGAAGCAATTGGAGTTCTTCCACCGCGAGGGCTGGTTGTTCCTGCCCGAGCTGTTCAGCCAGGAGGAGGTCGATTTCCTCGCGCGCGAAGCGGTCAGCATTTATGACGCCAACCGTCCCGAGGTCTGGCGCGAGAAGAGCGGCGCGCCGCGCACGGCGTTTGCCGCGCATCTCTACAACGACGCCTTTCGCGTGCTCGGCGCGCATCCGCGCATGATCGATCCGGTCGAGCAGCTCTTCGGCGAGCCCGTCTACATGCACCAGTTCAAAATCAACGCGAAATCGGCCTTCACCGGCGACGTCTGGCAGTGGCACCAGGATTACGGCACCTGGAAGCGCGATGACGGCATGCCGGAGCCGCGCGCGATGAACATCGCGATCTTCCTCGACGAGGTGATGCCGATCAACGGCCCCCTGATGCTGGTGCCGCGCAGCCAGAATGCCGGCGATCTCGAGGCCTCGCATGACCTCGCCACCACGTCCTATCCGCTGTGGACGCTGGACGAGGACACCGTGACGCGCCTCGTCAAGCAGGGCGGCATCGTCGCGCCGACCGGCAAGCCCGGCGGCATGCTGATGTTCCACGGCAATCTCGTGCACGGCTCGGCCGGCAACATCACGCCCTACCCGCGCAAGATCGTGTACCTGACGCTGAACGCGGTCTCGAACTACATCCGCACGCCGACCCGGCCGGAATACATCGCGCATCGCGATTTTGCGCCGATTAAGACGGTGGACGATGATGCCTTGGTACGGCTCGCAAGGGCACCGCGGCAAGCGGCAGAGTAAACAGGTCTCGCGCCCCGGACGCAGCGCAGCACGCCAGTGATGCGCTGCTGAGCCGGGGCCCATACCACACGGATAGTTTCTCTCTGGGTCCCGGCTCTGCGGAGCAGCGTTTCACGATGCACCGCGTCCGGGACACGATCATTGCCAGGACATTTCCCATGAACCTCTTCCGCATCCTCCAGGCCCGCGCATCCGGCGGCATGCCTGTCCGTGTCGCGCTGATCGGCGCCGGTAAATTCGGCTCGATGTTTCTGGCGCAGGTGCCGCACACGCCGGGGCTGGAAGTGCCCATCATCGTCGACATCGATCGCGAGCGCGCGCGCGAGGCGTGCCGCACCGTGGGCTGGAGCGCCGAGCGGATCGCCGCAACCGTCTTCACCGATGACGGCGCGCGCGCCATCGCCGGCGGTGCGATGGACGTGGTGGTGGAGGCGACCGGCAATCCCGCCGTCGGCATCCGCCACGCCCGCGCGGCAATCGCCGCGGGCAAGCACATCGTGATGGTCAATGTCGAAGCGGACGTGCTGGCGGGGCCGTTGCTTGCCGAGGAAGCGCGCAAGGCGGGCGTGGTTTATTCGCTCGCTTATGGCGACCAGCCGGCGCTGACGGCCGAGATGGTCGACTGGGCGCGCGCCACCGGCTTTCGCGTCGTCGCCGCCGGCAAGGGCACGAAATATCTGCCGGCCTATCACGACGTGACGCCTGACGGCGTCTGGCAGCATTACGGCCTGACCGCGGGCGAAGCGCAGTCGGCCGGCATGAATCCGCAGATGTTCAATTCCTTCCTCGACGGCACCAAATCGGCGATCGAGATGGCCGCGATCGCGAATGCCTGCGGGCTCGACGTGCCCACGGGCGGCCTGCTGTTTCCGCCCTGCGGCGTTGACGATCTCCCGCACATCATGCGTCCGAGCGAGAAGGGCGGCGTGCTGGAGCGGTCCGGCGTGGTCGAAGTGGTCTCCTCGCTCGAACGCGACGGAAGGCCGGTATTCCGCGATTTGCGCTGGGGCGTCTATGTCGTGCTGGAGGCGCCGAACGACTATGCCGCGGACTGCTTCAAGCAATACGGCCTGAAGACCGATGCGAGCGGGCGTTTTGCCGCGATGTACAAGCCCAATCATCTGATCGGGCTCGAGCTGAACATCTCGGTGCTCTCGGCCGCGCTGCGGGGTGAGCCGACCGGGCAGCCCTACGGCTTCCGCGGCGATGTCGCCTCGGTGGCAAAACGCAATTTGCGCGCCGGCGAGATGCTGGACGGCGAAGGCGGCTACACGGTGTGGGGCAAGCTGGTGCCGGCGGCCGCGAGCCTGAAGGCGGGCGCGCTGCCGATCGGCCTGGCGCACCGCGTCAAGTTGAAGCACGACGTCGCCCATGGCGAGATCGTGCGCTGGAGCGATGTCGAGTTCGACGCCAACAACGAGACGATCAAGACAAGGAAGGCGATGGAAGCGGCGTTCGCGAAGGAAGGGTAAGCGACGGACTACCCAGCTATTAACATCAAACGGGTTGGACCCGTCGACGCGCCGCATAGATATCGATCGCAACCTCCATCCCGTCTCTTTTCAATCGTTTGATTCCAGCCGCACAAGCCTCTTTGAAAGTTTTACTCTTCTCGCAGATACTTGTCGCCTCTACCCGGCTCCTCCGACACAAACATAAGGACCTCGCCGGATTGCTTAGCGAGTTGCAACCTAGCACCAGCGGAAGCTAACGGCGCCGATCCGGTCGGGACCGAGCCTTCGGCCGAAAACTCAACCATGCCATGTTTGGACTTAGAAATCAGTACGGTCAGACTCTCTACTTTTACTATCTCAGTGATGGCGCACCAATCTTGATGCCATGCGCGATCACCGTCCTTATTCTTAGTTTTGAACAAATCTAAGATCACTTCAGACAAGCTAACTTTGTCTTGAATCCATTGAACGACTGGAGCACGCGCTTGAAACACAAACGCACCGGCGGACTTAAACTCCATCAGAGCCGCTGCCTTGGCTTTCGGAATACTGGACCCCTGCAACGTCTCGCCTTTTGCCTTAAGCTGCACCGATACACTATCGCCGGACGTGACGGAAAGATCAGCTGCGCGCTTCCCTGCTTTCGTCTCAAAGTTGATCCCCAATTTGCTGAGGCTTGTGAGCGGCTGGAACTGACCGTCCTTCAAGACTCCCACATCTCCCAGAGCGTGCGGCGCATTCGGAGGCCAAGCTGGATAGAAATCCAACTCTCTATGAACGCCCTCAACGTAGGTTTGTAGGGGATTACTCACAGGCACCTCCAATGCAATTATGGTTTAGTGAACTTTTCTGCCAGCACTTTGTAATCAAAGATTCTGCTTATCTTATGCTCGGGCATGAGCAGCCGCCCTGTCGGAGAAGCCAGGCCACCTAGCTATTCCATCCGTGCCGCACGCCCGGTCCGAGCGCCGATGATGTTTTCAATTTTGGGTTGGGTCAAGCGAGAATGGTTGCGGCCGCCCCTGTCATCCCGCAAAGACAGCTCGTCCACCTTGCTCTACGGCAGCAACCGGTCCTCCTTCGCCCGCAAAAACCACTTCCGGAACATGTCTTCGGTGTCCATCATCTCCGTAAAGCCGGCGCGGTTGATCTTCACGGTCGAGACGATGGAGGGCGGGCCGGATTCGGTGTGGCCGTAGCGCATACTGTAGTCGGCGTACTGGAATGAGAGGCCGACGAAGTCGGCGAGGCCGGGCGATACCAGATTGTACCTGGCCCGCAGCTTGTCCCAGGCGCCGATCCAGTTTGGATATTCCTTCGCCAGCGACAGCGGCGCGGGCTTGCCGGGCTTCATCTCCAGCGCGTCCGCCACTGCGGGCCAGATATTTTCCCAGGTAAAGACGTCGCCATTGGTGACGTTGAAGGCTTCGTTCTGGGCGGCCTTGGCTTCGCCCGACCAGGCGATCGCACGGGCGAGGAGATCGACGTCGACGGCCTGCGCGACGCGCGCGGCGCCGCCGGGGAAGTCGAGTGGCCGGCCCTGCTCGCGCAGCATCGCGGCGTAGACGCCGAGCGGCGGGATCAGATCCATCGCGCCGCCCATGGCGAGGCCGACGATCAGCACGGGACGTAAGATGCTCCAGTGCCAGGTCTTGCCGGCCTGCAGCTCGCGCAGGAAGTTTTCCTGCGCCCAGTAGAAATTGGGCTGCTCGTACATTTCGGAGCGGCCTTCGCGCGCCGGAACGGTCAGCGGTCGAACGTGGACGCCGTAAGCCTTGGTGCCCTGCAACAGGGCGACGTGCTTCAGATCCGGCGAGACCTGTTCGAGCGCGCCCATCAGATTGCGCAGCATCAGATCATTGGTCCTGATCTGCTGCGGATCGCGCCAGCCGTCGACGAGTTGCGGCGCCTCGTAGAGCGCGGCGTAGATCAGGTGCGTCGCGCCCTTGAGCTCGGCCGCCGCGCGGCGGCAATCGGCTTCGCTGGTGAGGTCTACGGGGACGTGCCTGCTGCCATAGAGATCGCGCGGCTTGCGCCGTGACAGCGCCACAACCTCGCAGGATGTGCCGAAGTGTCGCAACGCGGCGTTGCCGACGAGGCCGGTCGCTCCGACGACTACCACCTTCTTGCTCGTCATGCGCGAGCCTCCCTTCCCGCTATTGCCTATTTGCGTAGCAGATCGCAAGGGATTCCGACTTGCGTCTGGCCGGCATTCGCAATTGCGAGCAGGCATGAGGCTTGATTATCGCGAGGCGACCGGTCATCCTTGCTGACGGAACCGCAATGATCGGAATTCCAACAACAAGAGCCCATCAGGGCCATTCGGAAACGCTGACAATCTCAAACAAAACAACGTCGAGCCTCGGCGAAGAATAAACGACACCAAGATCGTTCCCTTGAGTCGAAGCATCGGCACTACGGAGGGTACGCATGAAACGTCGTGATTTCCTGAAGGCGACAGGCGTCGGCCTGGCCGCGAGCACAGCCGTGGCTGCGCCCGCGATCGCGCAAGGCTCGCCCGAGGTCAGGTGGCGCTACGCCACGAGCTGGCCGAAGTCGCTCGATACGCTCTATGGCGGCTGCGAATATTTCACCAAGAAAGTCGCCGAGATCACCGACAACAAATTCCAGATCCAGCCGTTCGCGGCGGGCGAAATCGTCCCGGGTCTGCAGGTGCTCGATGCCGTGTCGAACGGCACCGTCGAGATCGGCAATACCGCGCTGTATTATTATTGGGGCAAGAACCCCGCCTTCACCTTCGCCACCGCGCTTCCGTTCGGATTGAACACGCGCCAGCAGATCTCATGGCTGCTGTGGGGCGGCGGGCAGGAGCTCGTGAACGACCTGCTGAAGGAGCACAATTGCTACGGCATTCCGACCGGCTCCACCGGCGCCCAGATGGGCGGCTGGTTCCGGAAGGAGATCAAGACGCTGGACGACATCAAGGGCCTGAAATTCCGCATCGGCGGATTTGCCGGCACGATCTTGGCCAGGCTCGGCGCAGTACCGCAGCAGATCGCCGGCGGCGACATCTACCCGGCGCTCGAAAAGGGTACGATCGACGCAGCCGAATGGGTCGGCCCGTACGACGACGAGAAGCTCGGCTTCGTCAAGGTCGCGAAGTACTACTACTATCCGGGCTGGTGGGAAGGCACGAGCCAGGGCCACAACATCGTCAACCTCGACAAATGGAATGCGCTGCCGAAGCACTACCAGGCCGCGGTCGATGCCGCCTCGCGCGATACGTTTACCTGGATCACCGGCAAGTACGACGCATTGAACGCGCCGGCGCTGAAGCGGCTCCTGGTGTCGGGCGCGGTCCTGAAGGCGTTCCCGCAGGACGTTCTCGAAGCCTGCTACGCCGCCGCCAACGAGACCTATGCCGAACTGTCCAAGTCCAATCCACATTTCGGCAAGATGTATGCGAGCCTGTCCGCCTATCGCGCCGAGGCGCTGCCGTGGTTCCAAGTCGCGGAGCTGAGCTTCGACAGCTTCATGATGCGGATGCGGACGAAGACGTGAGGCGTTGAAGGGCCGCACGACTCAAGAATGAGAAGCCCCGGAGATGGCAGCATCTCCGGGGCTTTTTGCGTTGAACACAACTATCGCAGGGTGGGCAAAGCGCAAGCGTGCCCACGATTTCTGGCTTCGCGAAACAGATCGTGGGCACGGCGCTGTCGCGCCTTTGCCCATCCTACGGGGACTGCGATTGTCGTTGACGGTGTCATCGCCCGCGAAAGCGGGCGATCCAGTATTCCAGAGACCTGCGTTGGAGAGCGCGCTTTCACCACGTCCGCCGCGGTGTACTGGATGCCCCGGTCGAGCCGGGGCATGACGGCGGTGGGTGTGGCTTAGGCCTCGCAACTGCGAGCGTCGCAACGACGCTTGATTATCGCAAAGCTAACAGTCATCCTCAGCGCCGGAGCCGCAACGTACGGAATCCACAAGAGCCCTGCAGGGCCATCAGACACACTCACATCATCACAACACAACGTCGGTTATCGGCGAAGCCAAGACGACACGAAGATCGTTCCCTTAGGTCGAGCAATCGGCACATTGGAGGGATACGCATGAAACGTCGTGAATTCCTGAAGGTGACGGGCGCTGGCCTTGCGGCAAGCACCGCAGTCGCTGCGCCGGCCATTGCGCAAGGCTCGCCGGAGGTGCGATGGCGGCTCGCCGCGAGCTGGCCGAAAGCGCTCGATACGCTCTATGGCGGCTGCGAATATTTCTGCAAGCGCGTGGCGGAAGCCACCGACAACAAATTCCAGATCCAACCATTCGCGTCCGGCGAGATCGTCCCGGGCCTGCAGGTGCTCGACGCGGTCTCGAACGGCACCGTCGAGATGGGCAACACGGCGCTGTACTATTACTGGGGCAAGAACCCCGCCTTCACCTTCGGGACGTCGCTGCCGTTCGGCCTGAACACGCGCGCGCATATTTCCTGGCTGCTGTTCGGCGGCGGCACGGAGATGCTCAACGACCTCCTCAAGGAATACAACACCGTCGGCATTCCCACCGGCTCGACCGGCGCCCAGATGGGCGGCTGGTTCCGGAAGGAGATCAAGTCGATGGAGGATTTCAGGGGACTGAAATTCCGCGTCGGCGGTTTTGCCGGCACGATCATCGCCAAGGTCGGCGGCGTGCCGCAGCAGATCGCGGGCGGCGACATCTATCCGGCGCTGGAGAAGGGCACGATCGACGCGGCCGAATGGGTCGGCCCCTATGACGACGAGAAGCTCGGCTTCGTGAAGGTGGCCAAGTATTACTACTATCCAGGCTGGTGGGAAGGCACCGGCCAGGGCCACAACATCATGAATCTCGACAAGTGGAACGCGCTGCCGAAGCACTATCAGGCGGTGATCGAGATGGCCTCGCGGGACACCTTCACCTGGGTCACCGGCAAGTACGACTACGTCAACCCGCCGGCACTGAAGCGCCTGCTGGTCGCCGGCGCGATCCTCAAACCGTTCCCGCAGGAAGTGCTCGAAGCCTGCTACAACGCCGCGGGCGAGATCTATGCGGACCTCAACAAGACCAACCCGCATTTCAACAAGATGTACACCAGCCTGTCGGCGTTCCGGAACGAGTCGCTGGCGTGGATGCAGGTGGCGGAGCTCAGCTACGACAGCTTCATGATGCGGATGCGGACGAGGACGTGAGAGCGGGGCGCTCTGTGGTCCGGCCACACCAAAGGTGTCATCGCCCGGCTTGACCGGGCGATCCAGTATCCCAGAGGCCGGCGTTACAGGGCTCGCTCCCGCCACATCCGCCGCGGCGTACTGGATGCCCCGGTCAAGCCGGGGCATGACAGCGGACGGTGTGGCGGGCGACGAGCAGAAGCAGAGACGATGAAAGCGCCGACCAGAAACGACGAAAGCCCCGGAGATGTCTCCGGGGCTTTTTGGTTTGAAAGGCTGGTCCGTTTCGTGCCCCGGACGCAGCGCAGCGTCACTTGACGGTGCGCTGCTGAGCCGGGGCCCATATCGCGATGGATAGCGCAGCCTCTGGGTCCCGGCTCTGCGCCGCAACGCTTACGCATTGCAGCGCGTCCGGGACACGAGAGCTACATCCTCAGTTCTGATCATCCCCCAGTGCGGCGACGAGCTTGTCGTAGTACTTGCCGACGAGATCGATGTTGCCCTTGTTCTCGACCTGCGGGGCCGGGGTCTTCAGGGCTTCGTTGAGCTCGTCGAGGGCTTCCTTCTTGTCCTTGGCGGGCATCTTCTTGTCGGCCTGGATCTGCGCGATCTGCGCCTTGATCACGGCTTCGGTGCCGACATATTTCTTGGTCGCGGGATCGAAGCCGCCGAGCACCAGGCTGACGTTGTCGACGACGTTGTTGTAGTCGTCATAGCTGGTGAAGCCGTGCTTCTTGGCGACGGCGTCGAGCTGGCCCATCACCTTCTGGTCGGGCGCGGTGTTCTCCGGCAATTTTTCCGTGATCGCATCCATGTCCTTCTGCGCGGCGAGCACGCCGTCGAGCTGCTTGTCGGTCAGCGCGATCTGCTTGAGCGTCGGGGTCTGCGCGGGCGCGGCCTGCGGCGCCGGCGCTGCCTGCTTGGCTTGCGCAAACGCGGCGCCGGAGGAGCCGAGCGATGCTGCGGACACGAGGCACGCGACGCCGAACGCGGCGAGGGCGGGACGAAGCAATGCTGGCATGAGAGTCTCCTCCTGAGGGGGATGGTTGATTTTGGCGCTGGAAAACTAGGAACCGGCAAATGAACCAAGCATGAACTCGACGCGGGATTGCTAGCGCGAGATCATGGCTGAATGATCACAAGTCGGTGGGAGCAAGGTGGCAGTCCCGCTCGTCCAATAGGGTTCGATCTTCTGATATCCTGTCTGCCGATCGCATCACGAAACCGGAGAGACCATGTTTCGCTTCAAGTGCAGCTGCTGCGATGAGTGGCATGAGGGGATGCCAGGCTACTCCGCCGATGCGCCGCTTTATTTCTACTCAATTCCGGCCGAGGACCGTGACCGCCGCTGTGCATTGGACGCTGACACCTGCATCGTCGATGACCAATATTATTTTGCGCGCGGCTGTCTGGAGATTCCGGTCCATGGCGCGACCGAGCCATTCATTTGGGGAGTCTGGGTATCGCTGAGCCAGAGCAGCTTCGCGACCTTCAAAGCCAGCCTGGATCTGGCGACGCGCGCGCATCTTGGATCGTTTTTCGGCTGGCTCTCCGCCGAACTGCCGCTCTATCCGAGCACCGAGAACCTCAAGACCCGGCTTCATCTGCGAGACGGAATCCGTCCCAGCATCGAGCTCGAGCCGACCGATCATCCGCTTGCCGTCGAACAGCGAAACGGGATGTCGGTCGATCGGGTTGCGGAGATCTACGCTTACTGCGCGCACGGCCAAGGCAGCGCCTAGCGTAGTCTTTTGGCGCTCGTGCCACGTGCCCAAACGAAAGCGCCGCCTCCGTTTCCGGAGGCGGCGTTTTGGATTCGAACATCGAAAGAGGATGATTTCTTGTCCTTTGCAGGCCTGGCAGCGACCTACTCTCCCAGGGCTTAAGCCATAGTACCATTGGCGCTGAAG
>NZ_DASYWN010000019.1:0-16989 GCF_035935975.1 Bradyrhizobium sp. | reverse complement strand
CCTTCGAAAGGCCGCAGCCAGATCAATCGAGGCTTTGGACAACGCTATCGCCCTCGCCATGGCCGCCTTCACCGCCCAAGAGTGCCTGAACTTCTTCGCCGCGGCCGGTTATGATCGCGTCTGATCAGAATCTGCTCTAGCGAAAACCTATCGCTGAGAAAGCCGCTACGCAGTATCAGTTCGGTAGCACGTGTTTTACCCGCGCTTGTCGGCATTTGGATAAGCCCGGACGTGCCACTCAAAACACCTGCCTCGCAGATGCGTCGCTGCGAGGGCCAGAGCTCCCGAGGAAAACTTGGTCTGCTCAGATAGGGCAACCAGCTCCCAATCGGTAGACCGGATGCCCCTGGCAAAATCGTCGCGGCTGCGGCTGCGATCTTCCGGCGGAGAATAGCTGCCGAAATATCCGCGTAGAGAAGTTCGCGGCCGTCACCCGTTTCGTAGGCGTCAGCGCGAATGGCGCTGGCAGCTTCAATCACTCCCTCCGATACCCCAGTCCCAGCAAGATAGCCGGATAGTTGTGCGAGGACATTATTGGCTGCATCAGCGTAGGGACAGTCCAGCATGTCCGAGTAGTCGCCCCGAAGTAGCTTGTATACTAGCAGCGCTAGGCCCGATCCGAGATGTAGCGGTGGTTCGGTGGCCTGATTAGCGAGGACCTTTGAGCTGCCCGGATTGTCCGCGAGGTAAAAGCAAGCCGATGCAAGGATCGGAAATTCGCCCTCGGCAAAATTTTCAAGGCGGCTCTGAAGATAAGCATCGAAATAAGTTCCCGCGAACGCGATTGCCTCCGGAGGAGTTTCTTCCCGCCTAGCATCCGTCGACATGTCGGCGATGGCTGCCGCCGCGTCGCCGAGCAAGCCGACAGCGAGAGAAAACAATATGTCCGGCGGATGCGTGAGTTGGATATGATGCTCAAGCGGAACGTCATATTCGTACATCTTCGCCTTGGAGCGCGTAATCGCGAGAATGTAGCGTGAAGTGCGTTCAGGCCTCATTGGCAGCTCGGTCATAGAGAGCGTGAACGAGCGGCATCAGGCCGGCTCCAGTCACGACGATCAGCTTCAGATTTGGCGCGTTGAAATGCATCGCCGATTTAACAGCGCTTGTCATTTGTGGATCAAACGTCGTGGTATCGTGCACGGCCGCAGCACCGCTTACGCGCTTGAAAGGCTTGTCAGGCTCATTCTGAAACCTCGCGACTTTAGCAGCTTCCCCGTCCTCGCCGCGTTCAAAGAAGCGCTGCTTTAGCGCATTTAGCGACGTAGCCTCGCGGAACTTGTCCTTGTGTGAATCGTCGATCGCGTCCTGCAAACGGCTCTTGGGCTTCCCGGACGCCGCGGCCTTCGCCTCAAATACGAGCAGCTCGTCCTTCGGATTTTCAGCGCCATCTTGGATGAACTTGAATCCAATCACATCGCAACCCTTAGAGGATTCATTGCGATTAAACTTGCTGTCGTATCGAAATCTCCTGGGGCACCAGTAGCCAAGCTTGTACTCGAGGTAGTCGGCGATAATGATTTCAGCAAAGTCGCCGGCGCGGACGCTGGGTCCTGGCTTTTCCTTCACGTCTGGGAATTTGGTAGTAGTCAGATATTGAGAGTTACTGAGGCCTGTCCCAGCAACCAGCTTCTTGAGCATTTCGTCGTCGCAGTAGTGTTCTCTAAAGTGCTTTGCCCATGCAGAAAGCACCTTCGGCTCGTCACCATGCCGCAGTTCCCACAACTCGACTGTGTGTCCGTCTGCCGTCTTGAGGGTCTTGCTCGTGTTCACGAGCCAATTCAGGTGAGCGGGCGCGGCCATCTTGTCTACACGTCAAAAACAGGCCGAACAGATACTCTATCACAAGATGTAGGGGTCAGCTTCATTTCCCGTCGATCCACCCGAGTGGCATTTTGTACAAAAATGCTGACATAATCGTGACTTATACGATTCGGCCGTCCCCTTGAAAGTAAGAAGCCCTTCGTTAGCAATATACTCCCTGCTGACGCACAACAGCTTTCACGCGAAGCTGGCCCCCCGGCTACGGTGATAAGTGCGCTCGATTGAACAGAAGTCGCGATCGCCGTGCCGCGAAACGACCCTGCAATCAATTCTCGCCCAGCGAATGCTTCGAAGCCTTAGCACGGCCCCCAAAACAAAAATGGCCCGCTTCAAGCGGGCCATTTTCGTATCGGATCCGGTAAAATCCGAATTTGGTTGCGGGGATAGGATTTGAACCTATGACCTTCAGGTTATGAGCCTGACGAGCTACCGGGCTGCTCCACCCCGCGTTAAACCGTTGCGCGCCTTCGTGAAAATGCCGGGGACGGTGGATCAGGGCCGACGCTGTTCGCGTGGCTTGCTTCTCCCGTCCCGAAGGCTTCCCTGGAAGGCAATCCCGGGGCAAAGCCCATCGGGTGCGAGGGGTATGTACCAACCCGGACTGCCTTTGGAAAGGGCTGCGGGTCCTTTTTTTCGACTTTATGACAGGCGGATTCCCGTCGATTTGCCGCAGACTTGCCAGAAGTTCCACAAAGCGCCAGCTTGCGGCAACAAACAGAGGCGGAACGCCGTTTTGGGGAGGAACGCCATGGACCGCGCCTTGGACCACGCCCCGGACCGATCCCCGACGAGCGCCCCGATTCGGGCCCTCCAAGAGGCCTTCCAGACCACAGTTGCGCGGTCGCGGGCGGAGCCGGCGGCAACGCTGGCCGAGCGGCTCGACCGGCTGGCGCGCCTGCGCGCCGTCGTCGCCGACAATGAAGAGCGCTTCCGGCAGGCGATCTCGGCCGATTTCGGCCACCGCTCGGCGGTCGAGACCACGATCGCCGAGGCCATGATGGTCTATGGCGAGATCCGCCATGCGACCAAGCACCTGAAGGCCTGGATGGCGCCGCAGCGCATCGCCACCGCGCTGCAATTCCTGCCGGCGCGCAACCGGCTGATCCCGCAGCCGCTCGGCGTGGTCGGCATCATCGCGCCCTGGAATTATCCGCTCCAGCTCACGCTGGCGCCCGCGATCGGTGCGCTCGCCGCCGGCAACCGCGTGATCATCAAGCCGAGCGAGCTGTCGCCGCACTTTTCCGCGCTGCTGAAGGAGACGGTGGCCGCAAGGTTCGAGGCGACCGAGCTGCTCGTCACCGGCATCGAGGACGACGCCGCGAAGGCCTTCGCGCATTTGCCGTTCGACCATCTCGTGTTCACCGGCTCGACGCGGGTCGGCCGGCTGGTCGCGGAGGCCGCTGGGCGTAACCTCACGCCTGTGACGCTCGAGCTCGGCGGCAAGTCGCCGGCGATCATCGACGCCTCGGCCGATCTCGAGGAGGCCGCCGAGCGCATCGCCTACGGAAAACTGCTCAATGCCGGGCAGACCTGCATCGCACCGGACTACGTGCTGGTGCCGGAAAATTCCGTGCAGTCCTTCGCCGAGAAGGTGCGCGCGCAGATGCGGCGCATGTTCGGCACCGATCCTTCAAATAAGGACTACACTTCCGTGATCTCCGACCGCCATTACGCGCGGCTGGAGAGCCTCGTGGCGGACGCCGCGAGAAGCGGCGCAAAGATCCTGCAACCGGCGAAGGCGGACGATCCCAACTGGAAGGCGCACCGCAAATTCCCGCCGACGCTGATCGTCGGGGCGACCGAGGCGATGGCGGCGATGCAGGAGGAGATTTTTGGGCCGGTGCTGCCGATCCTCGGCTATCGCGATCCCACCGAAGCGATCGCGTTCGTCAACCGCCGCGACCGGCCGCTCGCGCTGTACTGGTTTGGCAAGGACCGCGCGGCGCGCGACGAGGTGCTGTCGCGCACCATCTCCGGCGGCGTCACCGTCAACGACTGCCTGTTCCATTTCGCGCAAGCCAACCAGCCGATGGGCGGCGTCGGCGCATCCGGCACCGGCGCCTATCACGGCGAATGGGGATTCAGGACGTTCAGCAAGCTGAAGCCGGTGTTCTATCGCTCCAAGTTCAACCGCCTCGCCGATCTCTATCCGCCCTATGGCGGCAAGATCGCGCGGCTGGAGAAGATGATGCGGTTCATGTCGTAGTCGCCACCAACATCGTCATTGCGAGGAGCGAAGCGACGAAGCAATCCAGACTGTCTCCGGGGAGGGTTTCTGGATTGCTTCCGCCTTCGCCAAAGGCTTCGGCGGACAAGTCGCTGCGCTCGCAATGACGAAAAATAACGAGAACAATGCCAAGGGGGAAACATCAGTGACTGACACATTCGATTTCGTCGTCGTGGGCGCGGGCTCCGGAGGCTGTGCGGTGGCAGGGCGGCTGTCGGAGGATGCGGCGACATCCGTGGCGCTGCTCGATGCGGGCGGGCCTTGCGACAATTGGGTGGTGACCACACCGGGCGCGCTGGTGCTGATGGTGGCCGGCAACGTCAACAACTGGGCCTTCAACACGGTGCCGCAGAAAGGGCTGAACGGCCGCATCGGCTATCAGCCGCGTGGCAAGGGGCTCGGCGGCTCCTCGGCGATCAACGCCATGGTCTATATCCGTGGCCATCGCTGGGACTATGACCATTGGGCCTCGCTCGGCAACACCGGCTGGGCCTATGCCGACGTGCTGCCCTATTTCAAGCGCGCGGAGAACAACGCCGATTTCGACGGCGAGTATCACGGCAAGAGCGGACCGCTCGCGGTCAACAAATTGCGCTCGGGCAATCCGGTGCAGCAGATCTTCCTGCAGGCGGCGCAGGAAGGCCAGTTCCGCATCCGCGAGGACTTCAACGTCGAGGACCATGAAGGGCTCGGCATCTACCAGGTAACGCAGAAGAACGGCGAACGGTGGAGTGCGGCGCGCGCCTATGTGCATCCGCACATGGGCAAGCGGGCAAACTTACGCATCGAGACCCAGGCGCATGCCACGAGAATTCTGTTCGAGGGGAAGCGCGCGGTCGGCGTCGAGTACCGGCAAGGCAAGGAGTTGAAGCAGCTGCGCGCACGGCGCGAGGTGATTTTGGCGGCGGGCGCGTTTCAGTCGCCGCAGCTCCTGATGCTGTCGGGCATTGGCGATGCGGCAGCACTCGGCGCGCACGGCATTGCCAGCGTGCACCACCTGCCGGGCGTCGGGCAGAATTTGCAGGACCATCCCGACTTCATCTTCGGCTACATGTCCGACAATCCGAACTTCGCCGGCCTCTCGCTCAAGGGCATGCCGCGGCTGATCCGCGCCATCCTGCAATATCGGCGGGAGCGCCGCGGGCCCCTCACCTCCAACTTCGCCGAATGCGGCGGCTTCCTCAAGACTCGACCGGAGCTCGACATCCCCGACATCCAGCTGCATTTCGGCATGGCCATGGTCGACGACCATGGCCGCAAACGCCATGGCGGCACCGGCTTCTCCTGCCATGTCTGCCTGCTCCGCCCGAAGAGCCGCGGCAGCGTCGCGCTCGCAAGCAACGATGCGATGCAGGCGCCGCTGATCGACCCGAATTTTCTGGGCGAGGAGGACGACCTCGAGACCATGGTCGCGGGCTTCAAGACCACGCGCCGCCTGATGGAGACGCCGGCGCTGCGCGCGCTGCAGACCAAGGACATGTTCACCGCCAATGTCCGCACCGACGACGACATCCGCGCGCTGCTGCGCGAGCGTGTCGACACGGTCTATCATCCCGTCGGCACCTGCCGGATGGGCACGGATGCGATGGCCGTGGTCGATCCGAAGCTGAAGGTGCATGGCGTCGAGGGGCTGCGCGTCGTTGATGCCTCGATCATGCCGACGCTGATCGGGGGAAACACCAACGCGCCGACGATCATGATCGGGGAGAAGGCGGCGGATATGATCAGGGGCGAGATGCGGCCGAACTAGCGAACGGGACTTTTCGAGCTGCAACCGGCCGGGATAGACTGTTCATGCAGCCTTTGTTCATGCAGCTTTGGAGACGCCGATGCGTGTGACTGCGCTGGAGCCTTGCCTGACATGACGCGCACTCGACGGGTCGGACTTGCGGCGGCGATCGCGCTGGCGCTCTTCATCGCCTATGAAGTGATATCGTCGTTCGTCGCCATCACCGACGATGCCTATGTGCAATCCGACCTGATCGCGCTCGCACCGGAGATCACGGGGCGCATCATTGCGGTGCATGTCACCGACAACCAGGACGTTGCCGCGGGCGACCCGCTCGCCAGCATCGATCCCGTCCCGTTCCAGTTGGCCCTCGACCAGCGGCGCGCCGATCTTGCCGAGGCCCGCGCGCAGATCGCAACCGATCAGCACCGGATTGCCGCGGCGCGGGATACGCTGACGGCAGCAAGCTCCGCCGCCGACTACGCGCGCGAGAACGAGAAGCGCCTGACGATGCTCGCCTCGGCCCAGGACGTGTCCCGCGTCGCGCTCGACCAGGCCGGCGATACGCTGCGCCGTGCCAATGCCGCGCGCGATGCCGCCCAGGAGGCGGTCGCCGCGGCCGAGACCACGCTGTCCATGCACCAGGCCACCGAGGCGCGCGCCACGTCGACTCTGGCGCTGGCCGAGTGGCAGCTTGCCCGCACGAAGCTGGTGGCGCCGACCGGTGGCACCGTCACCTCGCTGTCCTTGCGCGTCGGCGACACCGCGCAGGCCAACACACCGCTGATCGGCATCGTTGACGCAAGCGCGTGGCGCATCGTCGCCAATTTCAAGGAGAGCTACATCCGCGGCTTTGCCGTGGGCAGCACGGCCTGGGTATCGCTCGACTCGAGTCCCTGGCATCTGCACCGTGCCCGGGTGACCGGGATCGCCCGCGGCATCAGCCGCGATCCCGCGCCCAATCGGCTCCTGAACTATGTGGCGCCGACCACCGACTGGATCCGCCTCAAGCGCCGCTTTCCGGTCACGCTGACATTGGTCGATCCGCCACCGGACCTGAGGCTCTATATGGGCGCCGACGCCCGGGTGGTCGTGCTGCCATGAGCGGGGCCGCGGCAAGGGCGATCTCCGCGCTACGCCAGGAGCTGCTGGAAATCGATCTCGCCGGCTCTCGCAGCCATCGCTGCAGCCGGGTTGCACTCGCTGTCACGCTGGCCGTGGTCGTGGCGCTTGTTCTGCGGGTGGACGCACCATGGTGGGCCGCGATCAGCGCCTTCGTCTCGACCCAGGTGACAGCGCCCGCGTCCTTGCGTCGCGGCGCCCTGCGCATCGCCGGCACGGCAATCGGCGCGGCCGCAGGCCTGCTCCTCAGCCCATGGCTGATCGAGGACCAGGTCGCGCTCAGCCTCGCGCTGTTCATCGCAAGCAGCATCGGCGTACTCGGCCTGCAAGTCAGCCGCCACGGCTATGCCTGGCTGCTCGGCGCCGTCACCACCGACATGGTGCTGCTCGCGACGCTCGGCGATCCGACCTCTGCACTGTCGGTCGCCTGCAACCGGACCGCCGAGGTGACGATCGGCACGCTTGCCGCCATTCTGGTCTCGCACCTGCTGTCGCCACGCGACGATCGACCGTCGACGATCCCGCAAGCTCCCGGCTGGTCCGACCTGCTCGGTGCGCAATGGGCCTCGACCCAGCACGCCATGCACGCGGGGCTGGGCGTGATGCTGGTGCCGCTGGCCTGGAGCTGGCTGCAATTGCCGAGCTTCTCGCAAGCCGCGATCACGGTCGCAGCCGTCATGGCCGTGCCGGCGCTGTCCGCCGACGATGCCGCAAATCGCGAGAGCATCGCGGCGCGCGGCACGCATCGCATTCTGGGCTGCCTGATCGGGGGCCTCTCCGGCCTCGCAGTGCTGGTCGTCTCGTTCGAAAACTTCCTGCCCTGGCTTGCCGCGCTCGCCATCGGCGTCTGGATCGGCGCGCATGTGCAGGCCAGCACCCGCGCCATCGGCTATGTCGGTACGCAAGGCGCGGTCGTCTTCATCATGACGATGGTGCAGGGATCGGGCCCGCCGTCGAGCATCATCCCGGGCATCGAGCGCCTCGCCGGCATCACCGGCGGGTTGCTGATCGTCCAGATCGTGGCGGTGTTGCTGGCGCCATCCTCGCGGCCATCCTTCGAGACGCGCGCCTCAGAATGAGGATCATGCTTTAGTTCAGCAAGAACCCGCCATCTACCGTCACCACACTCCCCGTCATGTACCGCGACGCCTTCGACGCCAGCAGCAGGATCGCGCCGTCGAGATCGGACTCGGCGCCGACACGGCGCTGGGGGATACGTTTTGCCAGGCGCTCGCCGGCGGGCGTGGACCAGAACGCGTGGTTCATCTCGGTGTCGATATAGCCGGGCGCGAGCGCGTTGATGCGGATGTTTTGCCCGGCGAGCTCCAGCGCCATCGCCTTCGTCGCCTGCAGGATGCCGGCCTTGGAGATCGCGTAGGGCGACACCGCCTTCAGCACGCCGGTGCCGAGCACGGAGGCGATGTTGACGATGTTGCCTTCCTGCTTGCGCGCGATCATGCGCCGCGCGACTTCGGTCGCGAGGAAATAGGCGCCCTTCAAATTGGCACCGATCACGGCGTCCCAATCGGCCTCGGTCTGCTCGGTCGCGAGCTTCTCGATGGCGATGCCGGCATTGTTGATCAGCACCGTGACGGGGCCGAGTGCCGCTTCCGTCGCATCGACCGCCTTCGCGATCGATGCGGTGTCGGTGACGTCGAGCGCGACAGCGGCGGCGCGGCCGCCCTTGCCGCGGATCTCCTCCTCCAGGCTTTTCAACTTGTCCGTCTGCCGTGCCGCCAGCGCGACGGCCGCGCCATGGGCCGCCAGCACGCGGGCAAATTGTCGCCCCAGCCCCTGGCTCGCGCCGGTGACGAGGATGGTTTCTTGACTGACGTCGAACAGGTCTGACATGTGGCGTAACCCCTGAGCTTCGGAGCCACCAATACAGACGATTTTAGCGATCTGAAACCGGAATGATCGGTCCCGCGTTCATTCGTTCCATCGTTCCATCAGAGGTGGGCTCGCGCTCATGAACAGCTTTGATCTTGCCGTCTATGCCGCGCTCGCCATTGCGATCGGCTTCGGTTTCAGGACCGGCCTGCTCCAGAGCGCCATGACCATCCTCGCCTATCTGCTTGCCGCGCCCATCGCGGTCGCGCTGATGCCGCTGATCGCGCCGCAGATCGCAGGCAATCCGAATCCGCCGCTGCTGCAGAACTGGATCTGGTTCTTCGGCATCTTCCTCGTCGTCGGCATGCTGTTCGGATATATCGGGCGTCTTGCGTTGAGCGACACGGTTCGCGACGCCGGGATCGGCGACCGGCTCGGCGGTGCGGCGCTCGGCGCCATCCGGGTCGGGCTCGTCGCCACGACGCTGGTGCTGGTGTTCGACCAGATCGTGCCGGCCAATCGCCAGCCGCCGTTCCTGGCCGGCTCGCAGCTGCGGCCGCTGTTCTCGCTGGTCGGCCAGATGGGCTTCAAGACGCTGCCGCCGGAGGCCGCCGCCGCGATCGACCGCCTCAAGCAGGAGCGGCGCATCTGAAGCGCGATGGGATCGCGCTCATTTCGACTGTTTGGGCATGATCTTTCGGAAAACCGCTGCACACTTTTCGCTAACGCGCCCTTCGGGTCCGGATCATGCCCGCACATTTGCATCGCAGCGGGGACGCGCATGCATTTTGACGCGGGCCCCTCCCTTATCAGCGGCGTCACAGTTGGCTAGAGTGCGGCCCGTCCAAAACCTGCCTGACATTACGGGAGTGAAACAGTGGATCTTGGGATCAAAGGTCGCCGCGCCATCGTCTGCGCATCCAGCAAGGGCCTCGGCCGCGCTTGCGCCATCTCGCTGGCCGAAGCCGGCGTTGACGTCACGCTGACCGCGCGCGGCGCCGAAGCCCTGAAGAAGACGGCCGACGAGATCCGGAAGGCCTATCCGGGCGTGAGGGTCACCGAGATCGTCGGCGACATCACGACGCCCGCCGGCCGCGAGGCCGTGCTCAAGGCCTGCCCCGAGCCGGACATCCTCATCAACAATGCCGGCGGCCCGCCGCCCGGCGATTTCCGCAACTGGACCCGCGACGACTGGATCAAGGCGATCGACGCCAACATGCTGACACCGATCGAGCTGATCAAGGCGACCGTGGACGGCATGATGGCGCGCAAGTTCGGCCGCATCGTCAACATCACCTCGGCCGCAGTGAAGGCGCCGATCGACATTCTCGGCCTCTCCAACGGCGCGCGCGCCGGCCTCACCGGCTTCATCGCCGGCCTGTCGCGCAAGACCGTGATCAATAACGTCACCATCAATGGCCTGCTGCCGGGCCCGTTCGAGACCGATCGTCTGACCGGCACCGCGAAGGCCGAGGCCGACAAGCGCGGCACCACGCCCGAGCAGATCCTGGCCGAGCGCGCCAAGCTGAACCCCGCCGGCCGCTTCGGCCAGCCCGACGAGTTCGGCTATGCCTGCGCCTTCCTCTGCGGCGCCAAGGCCGGCTTCATCACCGGGCAGAACATCTTGCTCGATGGTGGCGCCTTCCCGGGAACGCTCTAGTGCCACCGATTTGAAGCTCCTGCGGTGTATGCCGCGAGTCCTTTCAGGAGCTTCAAATCGATAAGTGGCACTAGAACTTGTAATTTCTTTCTGGGGCCCGCTTTCCGAAGTTCGCGTTCGAGGTAGCAGCAATGGTTCACGAACTTCGGAAAGCGGGCCCCAGATGAGGGCGGTCTGGTACGAGCAAACGGGACCGGCGGCGGACGTTCTCACCTATGGTGAGATGGCGACGCCGGTCGCAGGCCCAGGCGAAGTTCGCATTCGCCTGGAAGCCTCCGGCGTCAACCCGGCCGATGTCGGCCGGCGCGGCGGCAGCTACCGCGCGATGGAGTATCCGCGGGTCATTCCAAACAGCGACGGCGCGGGCTTCGTCGACCAGATCGGCGACGGCGTGACCCGCTTAAGGGTCGGCGACCGCGTCTGGCTGTTCAACGGCCAGCGCAACGGCCGCGCTTTCGGCACCGCGGCCGAATATATCGCGCTGGCCGAACAATTGGTGACGCCGCTGCCGGACAATCTTTCCTTTGCGGAAGGCGCAACGCTCGGCATCCCCGCGATGACCGCATGGTGCAGTCTGTTTGCGGACGGGCCGATCGTCGGCAAAACCGTGCTCGTTACGGGCGGCGCCGGGGCGGTCGGCCACTACGCCGTGCAGCTTGCGAAATGGGGCGGTGCGCAGGTGATCGCCACCGTCAGCTCGGCGATGAAGAGCGAGCAGGCGCGGCGCGCGGGCGCCGATCTCGTCGTCAATTATAGAGACGACGACGTCGTCGCCAAGGCGATGGCGTTCACCGGCGGCCGCGGCGTCGATCACGTCGTCGACGTCGATTTCGGCGGCAACATCGCGACGACGCTCAAGCTGATGGCGGTGAATTCAACCATCGCGGTCTATGCCACAAACGGCAACCGCACCCCGGTGGTGCCGATGCGCGAGCTGATGGAGAAATGCATCAATCTGCGCGCGCTGGTGTTGTTCGCGCTGCCGCCCGCGCTGCTTGCAGCCGCGCAGGCCGACATCTCAAAATGGCTGGCGGCGGGGCCGCGGATCCACAATGTCGCGGCGCAGTTCGCGCTGTCGGATACCGCGCAGGCCCATCTCGCCGTCGAGAAGGGCGACAAGCTTGGTACCGTGATCGTCGACTGCGTGCGATGAGGACTAGGAGACCGGCGTCGTCCGCTCGTCGGTCCAGTCGATGCCGAGTTCGTCCATGCCGTCGGCGAGCAGATCGCCCAGCATCGGCTCGCCCAAGAGGTACTGCACCGCCTCGCGCCGGGGCGCCTTGTATTCGGCGCGGGCCTCGGCGGCGCGGGCGCGCAGATCGTCCCACTCCTCCACATCGCCGTCGCCGCGGCCGAGCCACATCAGCGTGACGAGGTCGAGCTGCTCGTCCTCGTTCAGCGCCCGGATGAAGCCGGCGAGCTCGGCTGCGACCGGATCGGACGAGGTGTCTTCCAGGACGTCGATCTCGTCATCGTCGGCTGCGTTGGAGCCGGAGTCCGGATCGGAGGCCCCTTCCTTGACATCGAATTCGCGGGCCTTCTCGATGATGAAGGCGACCTTGTCGGCGGAAATGGCAAGCTCTGGCATTGTTCTCTCCTCGGCGCGTCGTTGGGCTGGTTCCGGGTTCCTGCGATAACGCAACATCACGACAGATGATCCATTGCGTTCGACGGCGGAAGGCCGCATCTTTCGCGAAAGCAAGAAATGCCAGGGGCGCAGCGCATGCAATGGACCGTCGGCAAGGTCAGGATCACGAAGCTGGTCGAAATGGAGACGGTCGGCTCGACCCGTTTCATCCTGCCGGCCGCGACAAATGATGAAATCCGCAAGCTGCCCTGGCTGATCCCGCATTTCGCCACCGAGGAGGGTCGGCTGAAAATGTCGATCCATTTGCTGGTGGTGGAGACGCCGAGGCGCCGCATCGTGGTCGACACCGGCCTTGGCAACGACAAGCAGGGCCGCGGCTTCCCGACCTGGAATAATCGCAGCACGCCGTTCCTGGAGAACATGATTGCGGCGGGCTTTCCCCCTGACAGCATCGACACCGTGCTATGCACCCATCTTCACGTCGATCACGTCGGCTGGAACACGAAGCTGGTCGGGGGCCAATGGGTGCCGACGTTCCCCGGGGCGCGCTACCTGTTCGGCAGGACCGAGTACGAATATTGGCGTGACAATGCGGCCGAGCCGGACAAGGTCGCGGTGTTCAACGATTCCGTGAAGCCGGTTGTCGACGCGGGCCTGGCCGAGCTGATCCCGAGCGACCACCGGATCTGCGAGGAGATCAGCGTGATCCCGACCCCCGGCCACAGTCCCGGGCATCTGAGCGTCCTGATCGAGTCCGACGGCGAGCAGGGGCTGCTCAGCGGCGACGTCGCCCATCATCCTTGCCAGATGGCGCATCTCGACTGGTGCTCGGTCGTGGACAGCGATCCCGCCCAGTCGGCGGCGAGCCGGCGCGAGCTGTTCTCGCGCTTTGCCGACACCCCGACGCTGGTGATCGGCGGACATTTCTCGGCCGGGCATATCAGGCGGGACGGCGACGCGTTCAGGTTTGTGGCGTCGGGCTAGATCTCGTGCCCCGGACGCTGCGCAGCACGAAGTGATGCGCTGCTAAGCCGGGGCCCATGTCGCCACAATCTGCCCGCCCACCGAATTTCGAAGGCTGCAATGCGGCCCGTTATGAGCGGTTGAATTTCCCGCCGCCCTGTTCCATGAAGCTAATTAACCGATCAGTCCATCCCAAGGGAGAAACGAGAATGAAGCTTGTTCGTTATGGCGAAAAGGGTGCGGAAAAGCCCGGCCTGATCGACAAATCCGGCCAGTTGCGCGACCTGTCGGCGCATGTGAAGGACCTGACCGGCGAGGCCTATTCGCCGGAATCCCTGAAGAAGCTGGCGGCGATCGACCCGGCCTCGCTGCCCGCCGTCTCCGGCAAGCCGCGCTTCGGCGCGCCCGTGACCGGCATCTCGAAATTCATCGCCATCGGCCTCAATTACAGCGACCACGCCAAGGAGACGGGCGCTGCTATCCCGACCGAGCCGATCATCTTCATGAAGGCGAACACCTCGCTGTCCGGCCCGAATGACGCGGTCGAAAAGCCGCGCGGCTCGACCAAGCTCGACTGGGAAGTCGAGATCGCCGCCATCATCGGCACCCGTGCCAAGTACGTCTCGGAAGCCGATGCGCTGAACCACGTCGCCGGCTATTGCGTCTGCAACGACGTCTCCGAGCGTGCCTTCCAGATCGAGCGCCTGGGCCAGTGGACCAAGGGCAAGTCGCACGACACCTTTGGCCCGGTCGGACCGTGGCTTGCCACCAAGGACGAGATCAAGGACGTGCAGAACCTGTCGATGTGGCTCGACGTCAACGGCCAGCGCCGCCAGACCGGCTCGACCAAGACCATGATCTTCTCCATGGCCAAGTGCATCTCCTACGTCTCGCAGTTCATGACGCTGCTGCCGGGCGACATCATCACGACAGGCACCCCGCCCGGCGTCGGCCTCGGCATGAATCCGCCGACCTTCCTCAATGTCGGCGACGTCATCACGCTCGGCATCGAGGGCCTCGGCGAGCAGCGCCAGGAGATCGTCGCGGCGTAAGGTCTCCGACCTCTCCCCGTCATTGCGAGCGAAGCGAAGCAATCCAGAATCCCTCCGCGGCGACACTCTGGATTGCTTCGTCGCTTCGCTCCTCGCAATGACGAAGCAAAACGTTCATTTGTGGGATCATCTCAATGAAACTCTCCTTCTCCGCCGCCTCGCCCTTCGCCCGCAAGGTGCGCATCGCCGCGATCGAGCTCGGGCTGATCGACAAGATCGAATTCACGCCGGCGACCGTCGCGCCCGGCACGGCCAACGAGGATTATTCGAAGATCACGCCGCTGAAGAAGCTGCCGGTGCTGATCACCAATGACGGCGACGTCATTCTGGATTCCTACGTCATCGTCGAATATCTCAACGAGATGGCCGGCGGCAGCCTGATCCCGGACTACGGTCCGCGGCGCTGGAAGGCCAAGACCAATCACTCGCTGATCAACGGCATGCTCGATTCGATGTTGCTGTGCCGCTACGAGAAGATGGTGCGGCCGCAGGGCCTGCAATGGCAGGCGTGGTCGGACGATCATTGGAACCGGGCCTGGACCGGCATGGCGCGCTTCGAGAACATGCCCGACGTGCTGAACGGGCCGTTCGACATCTCGCAGATCGGCCTCGTTTGCGTGCTCGGCTATGCCGACTTCCGCTTCGCCGATTGCGGCTGGCGCAAGGCCTATCCGAAACTCGACGCCTTCCACCAGAAGATGCTGGAGCGGCCCTCCGTGAAGATCTCGGTGCCGCCAGCGGCGTAGCGGGAATATGCCGGGGGAATGACGATGCGCGATCAATTCTCCCGGTTCACAAGTCTCAGCGCGGGCTTTGTGCTCGCGCTTTCCATCTCAGTCACCAGTCTACGGGCCGAGAGCACGCCGCCTGGACAACAAGGCCAGGCCTGCGAAGCGCCTGCAGCGCTCGACGATGGCTGGGAGATCGCATCACCCGACAGTGTCGGCATGGACGGCGCACAGCTTTGCACCATCGCCGCGCGGCTCGCGCAGCGGGCAACTGCGATCCATTCGGTCGTCGTCGTCAGGCATGGCAAGCTCGTCTTCGAGCAATATTTTCCCGGCTACGACCAGCCCTGGGGACAACCGGACGGCCAGCACGAGTTCTCGGCGACGACGAAGCACGACATGCGTTCGGCATCGAAGAGTGTCGTTTCGCTGCTCGTCGGCATCGCGATCGACCGCAAGCTGATCGCAGGCGTCGACGAGCCCGTGCTCAGATTCTTCCCTGACCATCAGGCGGTGAAGCAGGCCGGCTGGGAAGCCATCACGCTGCGCCATCTACTGACGATGTCATCAGGCATCAAATGGGATGAAATGCGCGCCTGGACCGATCCGAAGAATGACGAGCCGCATCTCATCTCTGAAACCGATCCGATCGGCTATGTGCTCGCGAAGCCAGTCGCTGCACCGCCGGACGCGCTATGGAACTATAGCGGCGGCGGGACTGAACTGCTCGGCAACATCCTGGAACGCGTCTCGGGCAAGCCGCTGGAAGCGTTCGCCCGCGAGGTGCTGTTCCAGCCGCTCGGCATCACCGATGTCGAGTGGAAGGCCTACAAGAACGGCAAGATCGCAGCGGCCGCCGGCCTGCGCCTGCGACCGCGCGATGCGGCGAAGATCGGCCAGCTGGTGCTCAATCGCGGCCGGTGGAACGGCCAGCAGATCGTCTCGGCCGACTGGATCGCGCAATCGATCACGCCGCGCTTCCAGGCGGTCGGCCTTTTCGGCGGCACGCTGTTCTACGGCTATCAATGGTGGATGGGCCGCTCGCTCGCCAATGGCAAGGAAATCAAATGGGTCGGCGCCTTCGGCTGGGGCGGCCAACGCATCTTCATCGTGCCCGAGCTTGATCTCGTCATGATGACTTCAGCCGCGCAATACGGCCAGCCGAAGGAAGGCCTGGCCGCGATCGACATCCTCACCAATACCGTCATTCCATCCGTGCGCGACATGCACTGATCACGAGGGAAGCGAGCATGAGCCTGAAATACGCGGTCGGCGATCTCACCATCCAACGCGTCATCGAGCAGGAAACCTCGTTCGTCCCGGCGCTGGAGATGCTGCCGGGACTGACGCCTGAGGTGCTGGCCGAGAACCGCGCCTGGATGCGGCAGGCCAAGGCACTGGACGAGCAGGACGTGCTGCTGCTGTGCTTCCAGTCCTATGTGGTGAAGACGCCGCACCACACCATCCTGATCGATAGCTGCATCGGCAACGACAAGCCGCGCCCCAATCGGCCGAAATGGAACATGAAGACCGACGACACTTATCTGCGCGCGCTCAATGCCGCTGGCGTATCGGTTGACGACATCGATTTCGTGATGTGCACGCATCTGCATGTCGATCACGTCGGCTGGAACACGCGACTGGAGAACGGCCGCTGGGTGCCCACTTTCCCCAAGGCACGCTACGTGTTCGCCAAGCAGGAATACGACCACTGGTTCGCCGAGAATGCGAAGACGGAAATTCCGCCCTTTGCCGACAGCGTGCTGCCGGTGGTCGAGGCTAACAGGCACGAGCTGGTCGGCAACGACCACCAGATCGGCGACCACGTCCGCATCCTGCCGACCCCGGGCCACACGCCCGGCCACGTCGCCTTCACGATGGGCCGTGGCAAGGACGACGCGGTGTTCTCCGGCGATCTCATGCACTCGCCGCTGCAGACGCTGTATCCGGAGCTGTCGATCAAGTTCGACGTCGATCCGGCCAAGGCGGCCACGACGCGTCGCAGCTTCCTGGAACGCTATTGCGACACCGACACGCTGTGCTGTACCGCGCATTTTCCCTCGCCGTCGGTGGGGAAGATCAAGCGCAAGGGCAACGCATTCGTGTGCGAGTCGGTGTAGTGAGATGCCGTAGCAACCATTAAACGCCGAGGAGTTTTTCGGTCCACGGCGTGCCTCGTTGCAGGACGGTATTGGCATAGATCAGGAGCTTTCGCGCGCAGGCGATGAGAGCGGCGTTGTGGGCCTTTCCGGCTGCCGTGAGGCGT
>NZ_DASYWN010000018.1:0-32471 GCF_035935975.1 Bradyrhizobium sp. | reverse complement strand
ACGGGCTATTACGGCAAGCCGGGCCCCATCGTCATGCTTCAGGGCTGGCTCGAGTTCCAAGCCATGAAGCGCGGCGCCAATCTGTTGATGCGCCAGTCGCAGATGGGCCAAACCGATGTGTGAATCGGATAGCCCGCAAGGGGGGAGGGAATGAGAGAGCGGGGCCGCCTCACTTCGCCTCCCAAATACAAAACGACCCGGACGGGGGCATCGTCCGGGTCGCTGGAGGTCTTGGGAGGTTTAACGAAACCGTATGTGCGGTTTATAGGAGGGAAGTTTTTCCGCCTGATGTTGTCGTCTGTTTCAATTGTTTCGTCGGCGGTAACGCTTCCGTGTCCGGGGATAGGGCTGAAAGTCGGTCCTATCCCTTTGAAATCATTGTCCTTACGCGGCGAAGCGATCGACGCCGGCGCCCTTAAGCAAATCGGCCAATTGCTTGCGGGCGTAGAACATCCGGGTCTTCACCGTGCTCTGCGGGATGCCGATGATCTGACCGACCTCCTCCACCGATTTCTCGTGGTAGTAGACGAGGTTGATGATCTCGCGATGCGCGGGCGACAGCTTTGCGACGCAGGCGCGCAGGATGGCGCTGGTGTCGCTGCGGTCGAGCGAGGTCTCGGGCGTGTCGCAATCGTCAGGGATCTGGCGCACGTCTTCCTGGTCGATGTCCTCGAAGCGGCGCTGGCGCATCGCGGTCAGGGCCTTGAAGCGGGCGATCGAAAGCAGCCAGGTCGAAACCTGCGAGCGGCCCTGGAACTGGCTGGCGGTCCGCCACACGTCGAGGAACACCTGGCTGACCAGATCTTCCGCCGTGGTGGCGTCGCGCACGATGCGCAGGATGAAGCGATAAACCCGCACATTGTGCCGGCAATAGAGGATGTGCATGGCCGTCCGGTTGCCGTCGGCAATGCTTTCCAGAAGCATGTCGTCCGAAGTCGCCTGAGCGGCAATGATGCTCTGGCTGGCCTGGGCGTTGATGGCGATGACGTTCGGCATTGACTTAGCTCCCCGTAGCGCCGCAACCGAGCGGCGTTTCCTTGAGCCGAAGTGTTAATGAGCCAACGTTTCGGGACGTCTGCACGAAAAGGGGAAAATGGTTTCGTGCGCTGCCAAATTGTTTCGTCGGACAGGCCGCGACGAAACATTCGAGGTAAAAAGTCGTGGAATTTCAATATACGGAAAATACGGGGGTGGAGATTTGGCGGGGACGAAGTAGGTGGGAACGCATTTGGGAGATTTGCGTTCGGCGTCGGCCCCCTCAAGGCTCGATCTTGAAAGAAGAGCCCTAGGGCAAAACACGTTGGCGCGGCGTTGCTCGATCAGTTGGATCAGGGGGCGAACCGGAATGTACCTTTGGCGGTTGTGCGCCGATACCACCTGTACCCTGCAGGAATCGATCGCGTCGAAGCGATTCAAAGCCGTAGCAAGCCAGCGCGATAACGCGGGGTATTGGTCCCTTCGTTGCGTATGTCGCGATCTGACGCCGACTTCGTCCGAGGAGAGCCGCAGCAGCTTCTTGGGTCAGTCTGTTTCGTATCAGGAAATCGGCAAACTCTTTTGGTGTCCAACTCTCCTGCGCGAGCGATTGGATGGTGTCTGCGGACATCATCAAGTCTTCGGTGTCTCCCCAAGCAACAGCATCGCCATCTTCAACAAGGATGCCTGTCAGAAAGAGATTTTCATCCCGCAGGGGGCGGTAGACTTTGTAACTAAAAATGGCAGGGCTTACGTCCACGAAGTCTTCGCGCCCCGCTCGTGCCCCTTCAGCCCATTTCACTCGAAGAACGAAGTCGTGGAGCGGTTGAACAGTGGCCAGTCGGGGGACTGGAATCCCACTATCGACGGCATCATTCGCGCTCATTGAGCCTTCTCCACTCCAACACTAATACAGCCAGATTTTCTGGCTTTGCGGCCCATTCCCTAACTTCCGCCAAGTCCTTCTTGGACGCCTTCCCGGCCATAACCTCCAAAGTGACCAAGTTTACGGAGGCTCTGGAGTCCGGCCCCTTCAGATGAAAGTGAGGCGGATTATGATCCCCCGGATAAATGTAGATTTTGCAGTTGGTTAGGGGAGCACTGATGCTCGCCATGTCGCCCCGACAACGCCAGTATAGTGCAGTAGTTGCACAAAATCAAGAATGGAATGTGAAACTATTGCACAAGGGAGTGAATATATGCAAAGAACCACAACCTTAGCGTTTATTTGGCTCCCGCCAAGGTGCATTTCGTGGCCAGGAAGTCGGTTGCCGCCGCCCGCCCCTACGCCTTCTCGCCCGCCGGCGAGAACAGATACCCGCCGCCGCGGATGGTGCGGATCACGGCGGGTTTTGCCGGATCGGGCTCGATCTTGCGGCGGATGCGCATGATGCGCAGGTCGACCGCGCGGTCGAAGGCTTCGGCGTCGCGCGCATTGGCAAGCTCGAGCAGCCGCTCGCGCGACAGCACGCGCTTCGGATTGGCCGCGAACACTTTCAGCAGCCCGAACTCGGACGCCGTCAGCGGATGCTCGTTGCCCTCGTCGTCGCGCAGTGCCTGGGCTTCAAGGTCGAGCCATTTGGTGCCGAAGCGGACGAGCTGGTCCTTGTCCGATTTCGCGGGCGCCGCTTCAGCGGCGGCGGCCTTGGCCGGCGTGCTCCGCCGCAGAACCGAGCGGATGCGCGCCATCAATTCGCGCAGCTCGCAAGGCTTTGCCACGTAATCGTCGGCGCCGAGCTCGAGCCCGACGACGCGGTCGATCGGGCTCGCCGTCGCGGTGAGCATGATGACCGGCACGTTGATGCGGCTCTTGAGGTCGCGGATGATCGACAGGCCGTCTTCCTCGGGCATGTTGAGGTCGAGCACGACGAGATCGGGCATGCTGCCCTGGATCGCGGCGCGCAAGGACTTGCCGCCGTCGCACAGCGTCACGGTGAAGCCGTGCATCTTGAGGTAATCGCCGACCATCTCCCGGGCCGGGGCCTCGTCGTCGACAATCATGATGTGCTGGCTTTGGGTCATGGCTTCTCGATCACGGCGTCTCGGTCGCGGGGAGGGTGATGGTGAAGGTCGAGCCCTTGCCGGGGCCGTCGCTGTCGGCCGTCACCTCGCCGCCATGCATGTCGATAATACGCTTGACGATGGACAACCCAAGCCCGGTCGAGCTCTCGCCGGCGGTCGGTTTGGCCGACAGCCGCTGGAACCGGCCGAACAGGCGGCCGAGATCCTCCGGCGACAGGCCGGCGCCCTCGTCGCTGACGCGGACGACGGTTTCGCTGCCCTCATGGCTGACGGCGATGCCGATCTTGCCGCCGATCGGGGAGTATTTGATGGCGTTGCTGATGAGGTTGTCGATGGCCTCGCGGATGCGGTCGGTGTCGCACATGGTGACGATGTTGGACGGCGCGGTGACGCTGATCGCCTGCTGCTTGTTGACGGCGAGCGGCTGGTTGGCGTCGGCGACCTCCTTGACCAGCGCGCCAACGTCGACCGGCTCGCGGCGGATGGTGATGTCGAACGCATCGGCCATCGCGTCCGAGATCAGGTGATCGACCATCGTGGTCAGGCGCTTGGTGGCGTCGCGGATGTGGTCGACCTGGGAGACCACGCCGCTCGACGAGGCCCCGGTCGAGATCAGCTCCTTCAGCATCTCGGTGCGGCCGAGGATGACGCCGAGCGGGTTCTTCAGATCGTGCGCGACGGTGCCGAGAATCTCGTTCTTGAAGCCGTTGGCGCGCTGCAGCCGCAGCCATTGCGCGGAGAGCCGGCGGTTGGCCTGCATCAGGGCGCGGGTGCGCTGGGCGACGCGGTCTTCCAGCTGCGTGTTGGCGTCCTGGAGCTGCTGGTAGAGGATGACATTGTCGAAGGCGATCGAGAGCCGGCTGGAGAAGATCTCGACCAGCGAGCGGTCGGTCTCGGACAATTCGCGCTCGGCCTGCAGCAGCACCACGACCTCGCGGCCGGATCCGGTGCGCAAGTAGATCACGCTGCGGTGGTCGGCGAATTCGTTCTTGCGGCCCTGGAAGGCGGCTTCCACCATCGCGCGCAAATCAGGGTCGAGCGCCTTGGATGAGGTCGTGCCGATGAAGCGGCTGTAGCAGCCGCTGCCGGCGAGCACCGAGAGCTCGGGGTCGATCCCGCCATTGTCGCGCAGGACCAGTATACCGGCGCAATCGGCATTGAGCAGCGAGGCGAGCTGGGTCAGCACGCCCTCGGCGAGCCGCTGCATCGACTTGAAGTCGTACAGCGTGGAGGCCGCATCGATGATGATCTCGAGGCCGCGCCGCGTCTGCACCATGCGCTCGAGCTGCTGGTAGGAGCGCAGCGCCGCGGTCAGCGAGGTGAACAGCTTGTCGGCGGTGAGCTCGGTCTTGGCCTTGTAGTCGTTGATGTCGTACTGCACGATCACGCGCCGCTCCGGCGCCTGGCCGGGCTGGCCGGTGCGCAGGATGATGCGCACGGTCTCGTTCTTGAGCTCGTTGCGGATGTATTCGACCAGCTCGAGGCCGGCGACGTCGGTCTCCATGATGACGTCGAGCAGCACCGCGGCGATGTCGTTGTGCACGGCCATCAGCTTGCGGCCTTCCGCCGCGGAATGGGCGGAGAGGATCTCCAGGCTCTGGCCGTTCAGGCTGTAATCCGAGAGCGCGAAACGGGTGCCGTCATGCACGGCCGGATCGTCGTCGATGACGGCGATCTTCCATTTGCGGGCATTGGTATCCTCCGACGCGGTACCGGTGTCGTCGATCAGGTGGAGGACATCGTCCTGTTCGGCCATTGAGAAGTCCCGTCAGTCTCTGTGCTTTGCGCGCCGCCCTTGGCGACGCGGGGCATGATAATGCGAAAAGTAGTGCCTTGTCCTAGCTTGGATTCCAGCATCATGCGACCGCCGAGCTGCTGGGTGACGAGGTTATAGACGATATGGAGGCCGAGTCCCGTGCCACCTTCATTGCGCCGCGTGGTAAAGAATGGGTCAAAGGCCTGGCGCTGCACGTCGGGGGTCATGCCGGCCCCGTCATCGGTGAAGATGATCTCGATGTCGTCGGACCCGCGCGGCCGTGCCGAGATCGTGATGGTGCCGGCGCGCCCGTCGGCGAAGGCGTGGTTGGCGGCGTTGAGGAACAGATTGGTCAGGATCTGGCCGTAGGAGCCGGGATAGCCGTCGAGCAGCAGCCCCTCGGGCACGTCGACCTGGAGCGTGATCGGCGAGCGCTTCAGCACCGGTCTGAGGCTGGCGATGATCTGGTCGGTGGCTTCGCTGAGTGAGAATTGCCGCCGCTCGGCATGGGAGCGGTCGACCGCGACCTGCTTGAACGACTGGATCAGCTCGCCGGCGCGGGTGAGGTTGGCGACGAGCTGTTGCGAGGCGTCGCGCGAGGACTGCACGAATTCCTCGAGCTGCGAACGGCGCAGGCCGCCGTCGCCCTTGAGCTGGGCCTCGAAGATCTCGCTGCGCCGGGCAAAGCTGGAGGCAACCGTGAGGCTGATGCCGATCGGGTTGTTGACCTCGTGGGCGACGCCGGCGACGAGGCCGCCGAGCGCTGCGAGCCGCTCGGCGTCGATCAGATTCTGCTGCGCGGTGTTGAGCTCGAGCAGCGCGCTCTCGGCCTTCTCCTTGGACGCACGCAGCTCGTCCTCGGTCTGGCGCTTCGCGATCGCGTTCTCGCGAAACACCTCCACCGCGCGCGCCATGGCGCCGACCTCGTCGCGGGCCTTGGTGCCCTGTACCTCGCGGTCGAGGTCGCCGAGCGTGATCGCGCGCATCGCCGCCATGATCTGCTGCAGCGGCAGGCGAATGGACAGCGCGATCAGCACGCCGGCGGTGAGGATGATGCCGAGGAAGATCACCGCAATGGAGAGAACGCGGCGAGAGATGTCCGCCAGCGTGCGGTCGAACGTCTCCTGCGCCTTCTGCTCGCGCTGGCGCATTTTGGTGGAGAGGTCGTCGATGGCGCCGATCGCTTCGGCCTGGCTGGCGTCGATGGTGTTGCGGAGCAGCTCGGTGCGGCTCGTCAGCTGCTCGGAGAGCTTTGCAAAACCCTCGCGCAGCGCGGTGGTGCGCGCCCCGAGCCGCTGCAGCGCCATGCGCTGGAGGTCGTTGTCGGCGAGATCGATCATGACCGGAATGGTCTTCTCGATCGTCTCGGTGTTGCGGCGCGCGTCGTCGGCCGCGCCCGGCGACAGCGAGAGATAGTACGAATTGGCCGCGACCAGCATCGCGGTGAAGGCCTCGCGCGACTTGCCGAGCGAGGGCCAGATCAGCGCGTCGCGATGGCCGGTGGCGCCTTCGATGATGGAATAGAGGCCGGCCATGTCCCTGGCCGGGCCCTGCACCTGGTCCTCATAGGTCCTGGCGATGGTGGCCTGCACGCTACGCAGCTCGCCGAAACCGTTGAGGAAGCGGTCGGTGGTGCGCTCCAGCTCCTCCACAGAGCCTGCCAGCATCGGGTCCTTGGCGGCGCGGTTGGTCAGCGTGCCCAGCACCGCCTCGCGCAGCAGCAGGATCTCGGCGAACAGGTCCGGGCTCGGCTGGTTGATGTAGCGGTGGATCAGGTTCTGCAGGCGCCCGGTCTCGCTTTCGAGCAGCGCCAGGATGCGGTCGGATTCGCGGACCTGGCGCACGTCGTCCCAGGCCGAGCCCAGCACCTGCGAGCCGTTCCAGATCAGCCCGACCAGCACGATCACCACGGCGGAGTTCAGCGCCGCGATCGACAGGATGCGCCAGCGGATCGGTACCGCACGGAGCACGCCAACGAGGCGGGCGCGCAGCCGCCCGATCGGGCCGGGCGGCCTGTCCGCGTGCTCGCTGTGTCCAAGCGCAGCCAACCGGGCCTACTCCACCTTGCGAATACGTTCGATCAGTGCGGCCGCGGCGGGATCGCGGCCGGCCCTGGTGTAGATCGCCGTCATCGCGTCCTCGAACGGCTTGCGGTCGATATCCCTGACGATGGTGACGCCGGCTTCGGTCGCCTTGCGCTGCGACTGCTGCTCGAGGTCGCGCCATTTCTCGCGCATGAAGCGGCTGGAGTGCGCGGCGGCCTCGCGGAAAATCTGCTGGTCGTCCGCCGACAGGCTCCGCCACGCCTTCAGCGAGATCACCAGCACTTCGGGGCTCATCGTGTGCTCGGTGAGCGCAAGATGGCCCGCATATTTGTAATGATCGGTCGTCACGAAGGATGGCCAGTTGTTTTCGGCGCCGTCGACGAGGTGGTTGGCGAGCCCGGCGAGGACCTGTCCATAGGGCATCTCGACCGGCTCGGCCCCGAGCGCGCGGATCATCTCGCTCATCAACTCCGATTGCTGCACCCGGATCCGCAAGCCCTTGAGGTCAGCCACGCTCCTGACCGGCCGGACGCCATTGTAGAGCGACCGCGCGCCGGAATCGTAGAAGCAGAGCCCGACGAAGCCATAGGACTCGAAGCTGCCGAGGATCTCGCTGCCGATCGGCCCGTCCAGCACCCTCTGCATGTGCTCGATGGACCGGAACAGGAACGGCATGGCGAGCACGTTCATCGCCGGGACGAAATTGCCGATCAGGGCGACATTGGTCCGGTTGAGGTCGATGGCGCCGGCCCGGGTCTGCTCGATGGTTTCCTTCTCCTCGCCGAGCTGGCGCGAGTGGAACACCTTGACCTCGTGGCGGCCGCCAGTGCGCTCGGCGATCAGGGCGCCCATGTAGCGCAGCGCCTGCACGGTCGGGTAATCCTCGGTCTGGGTGTCGGCAGCGCGGAATTCGCGCGCAACGGCGCTCGTCGCGCCGATGGCGATCAGAAGCGCGACGAAGATCGCTCCGGTCCGCGAGAGTTCGGCACGGCTCAACACTGGCACACTCAACCCCTCAGTGGTGGAGTCTATGGCGGGACCAAAAGGTTCAATGCAATCTAGCAGATGGTTAAAGGAAGGCCATCCCGCCGCAGGCCCGGGAAGGGTCACGGATGATTGTGCGGCGCGGCCGCGCTTCATTCCGATTGAAACCGGCAGAGCCACGCCGTAAGCAGGCGCAGGTCGCCTTTTTCGGCGCGAGGTGGGAAGAGCCATCGTGACCTCAGCATTACGCCTTGTGCAGATCGTCGCCGCGTTTGCGGCTCTCACGCTGGCCACCCCGGCGCGCGCCGCCACCGACATTGCCTGGTGGCACGCGATGTCGGGCGAGCTCGGCAAGCAGCTCGAAAAGCTCGCCGCCGACTTCAACGCCTCGCAGTCCGATTATCGCATCGTCCCCACCTACAAGGGCAATTACACCGAGACGGTGACGGCGGCGATCTTCGCCTTCCGCTCGCGCAGCCAGCCCGCGATCGTCCAGGTCAACGAGGTCGCGACCGCCACCATGACGGCGGCCAAGGGCGCGATCTATCCGGTGTTCAGCCTGATGCGGGACCAGGGCGAGCCGTTCTCGCTCAACGACTACCTGCCCGCGGTCTCCGGCTATTACACCGATGCGGCCGGCAATCTCTTGTCGTTCCCGTTCAATTCGTCGACGCCGATCCTGTACTACAACAAGACCATGTTCCGCGACGCCGGCCTCGATCCGGAGACACCGCCGAAGACCTGGCCGGAGCTGGGTGCGGCGGCAAAGCGCCTGCGCGACCGCGGCGCGGTGTGCGGCTTCACCACGTCCTGGCCGTCCTGGATCCACATCGAGAACCTCTCCGCCTTCCACAATCTGCCGCTGGCAACGCGCACCAACGGCTTTGCCGGTCTCGATGCCGAGCTGACCATCAACAATCCGGTCGTCGTCAAGCATATCGCCCAGCTCAGCGAGTGGCAGAAGACAAAACTGTTCGACTATGGCGGCCGCGGGCAGTCGGCCGAGCCGCGCTTCCAGAACGGCGAATGCGGCATCTTCATCGGCTCCTCGGCGACGCGCGCCGACATCAAGGCGAATTCGAAATTCGAGATCGGCTACGGCATGATGCCGTATTGGCCTGACGTGGCGGGCGCGCCGCAGAACTCGATCATCGGCGGCGCCACGCTGTGGGTGCTGCGCGACCGGCCGCGCCAGGAATACAAGGGCGTGGCGCGGTTCTTCGCCTATCTGTCGCAGCCCGGCGTGCAAGCCGCCTGGCACCAGAACACCGGGTACTTGCCGATCACCCGCGCCGCCTTCGAGCTGACGCGCGCGCAGGGATTCTACGAGCGCAATCCGGGCTCGTCGATCTCGTTCGAGGAGATCACGCTGCATCCGCCGACGGAGAACTCGAAGGGCATCCGGCTCGGCTCCTTCGTGCTGATCCGCGGCGCGATCGAGGACGAGCTCGAGCAGGCCTTCACCGGCCAGAAGAGCGCGCAAGCCGCGCTCGATGCGGCGGCCGAGCGCGGCAACAAGCTGCTGCGCCAGTTCGAACGCGCCAGTCCGGAGCGCTAAAGCATGATCCGGAAAAAGTGCGAAGCGGTTTTCCGGTAGGATCATGCTTAAACGATAACCTAAAGCGCGATCTCATCGCGCTTTAGGGCGAGGCACGCGCGGCCTTCGTCCGCCGCCGCACACACCGCAACCCGGAAGTGTGTGCGATATCACATTCAACGGGCCGTGATCCTGCGATAATCGCGAACGCGTTGCGCCAGGCTGGCGCCGACGCTTGCCGCTCGCCGGCAGGAAGATCGTGAGGTTGTTTCACCCATCCATTTTCGGAAACTGCATTGGAGATCGTCAATGACATGCACATGCTGCATCATCCCGAACGACGTTCTGACCAGGCTCTCGCAGGACAAGAAGCTGTCGGCTCCGCTTCGCAAGCAACTCGTCGACACTGTCCAGATCAGCCATGAACTGCGCGAATTGCGTAACCAGGCCATGCGTCTCACCAGCGTTGCCGCGGCGCGGGCCGGCGGGCTCGTCATGCTGGCGAGCGCGCCGGCCGTCACGGTCTACGACTGCAAGCACACGCAGACGCTGCCGGGCACGCCCATACCGAAGCCGAAGACGTCTTCGGATGCGTCGGTCAAGCGCACCTTCAACCAGACCACCAAGGTCGCCAAGTTCTACCAGCAGGTCTTCAACCGCAATTCGATCGACGATCACGGCATGACGATGATGTCGTCGGTCCATTTCGGCGACAAGTACAACAACGCGATGTGGAACGGCTCGCAGATGGTCTATGGCGACGGCGATGGCAGCATCTTCGTCGACTTCACCAAGGGCAACGACGTCATCGGCCACGAGCTGACCCACGGCGTGACCCAGCACAGCCTCCAGCTCAACTATAGCGGCGATGCCGGTGGTCTGAACGAGAGCGTCTCCGACTGCTTCGGCTCGATGTTCCGGCAGTGGGAAGCCAAGCAGGACGTCAAGAAGGCCGACTGGCTGATCGGGCGCGACATCATGGGGCCGGCCGCCAAGAAGCAGGGGTTCACCTGCCTGCGCGACATGGCCGATCCCGCGGCCAAGCACTGCCTGGCGCCGCAACCGACCAAATATTCCCAGATTACGCCGGGCATGGATCCGCATTACTCCAGCGGTCCGCCGAACCTCGCCTTCTGCACGGCCTGCATCACGCTCGGCGGATACAGTTGGGCCAAGATCGGGCAGGTGTGGTATAATGCACTTACCGGCTTCGGGCCGACGCCGAATATGACGATGAAGGCGTTTGCGGCGCGGACCCGGCAGGGTGCCCACACGTTGTATCCGGGCGATGCCGCCGTCTACGCCGCCGTCAACGCGGGATGGTCCAAGGTCGGGCTGTAGAAGCGTTTTCGCGCGACGTCGATACCGGTTCGCGCCGAGAGAACGCGTCAAGATGAGATCTGGAGCCCCGTTCCGTTTCCAACGGAGCGTGGCTCCGGCCAGCGAAAGGAAGCAAGCGTGGATCGCTTGAAGATCGAGCGCGTCGGAGGCTTCGCCGGATTCGGCGGACCCCACCTCAAGAGTCGCGGTGAAGTGTCTGTGTCGGAGCTGTCTGACGCCGATCAGAAGACGGTGGATGCGTTGTTTGCCGATCCGAAGAAGGTTCCTGCCGCGCATCCGGGCCAGGCCGACGCGTTCAGCTACCGGATCACGCGCGGCGCCAAGACGATCGAAGTCCCCGAGCATGCCGTCCCCGCGACCATCAAGAACAGCGTCAAGGATGTCTTGGAATAGGAATGTCCTGGAATAGATCGACGCTGTGATGGAGGAGACGCTGCCGCCGGATTCCGCGGGCGTATGGGGCTCGTCCGCGTCGACGAGCCTTGAAGCCTACCGCGCCTTGCGCACGGAGCCGGCGCGATGGCTGCCGGTCGCGCTCGACATCGCGCGCGGCCACGGTCTCGATACCAGCTCGCCACATGTGTTTGTAACAGGCACCAATCTCGTGGTCGGCCTCGGCGAGCGCCTGATTCTGAAAATCTTCCCGCCGCTGCTGCACGCGCAATTCGTCTCCGAGCGCAGCTCTCTCACGCAGCTTGCCGGCCGCCTTCATCTGCCGATCCCCGAGATCGTCGCGGAAGGAACGCGCGACGGCTGGCCCTATCTCGTCATCACCCGCCTTGCCGGCGCGCTCGGCTCCGAGGCCTGGCCGTCCCTGCCGGAGGGGCAGAAGGAGCGCCTGCTGCGCCAGATCGGCGAGACCATCGCCTCCGTGCAGCGCGCGCCGCTTGGTCCGCTGGCACGCATCGAGCCGCGCTGGGACGATTTCATGCGCAAGCAGATGCAGGGTTGCCGCGTCAGGCACGAGCGCCTCGGCCTTGCGCCGAAATTCCTGGCCGGCCTCGACGATCTCATGCGCGACGCCGCACGCCTCATCCCGATGGACGCGCCGCCGGTGATCCTGACCGGCGAATACATTCCGGAGAATTTTCTGCTCGCCTGCGATAACGGCGAATGGTCGCTCGCCGGCCTGTTCGATTTCGGCGACGTGCGGGCGGGATGGCGCGACTACGATCTGCTCGGCCCCAGTGCCTTCATGGCGGCGGGCCGGCCCGGGCGCGTCCGCAGCCTGCTCGAAGGTTTCGGCTACACGACGCTGGATTTCACGCTCAGGCGCCGCCTGATGGCCCTGATGCTGCTGCATCACGCCAGCGACCTCAACAGCCATATCTGCATCGAGGGCTGGCAGGACAAGGCGAACGATCTGATCGAACTTCAGGACCTGATCTGGCCGGGCTGATCGCCCGTCACCGTGCTGCCTGCGCGTCAGCAACAAGGATCTTGCCACTAGCCCATCGAATGGGCGTGTATTTTCATCGGTCTATTTAATAGGCAAATATGTATCTTTGTATGCAATGCACGCGATCTGGGCTCTGGTCGCCCGCTGACTGGAAAGCGGCTTTCTCTCATAAATTCAATCAATTAGGTCGCGCGTAAGCTCTCGTTAAGCTCTGGCACGAACCTTGCGAAGCCAGTTCCAACCAAAAACCTCTGTGTTGGAGCAGTAGCCATGAAGCGCCGCGATTTCCTCAAGTCCGTATCGGGATTGGCCGCAGGCGCGGCACTTCCGGCGATGCCACAGGTGATCTCGACCGCCTATGCCGACGCGCGATCGGAGACGCTGCTGATCGTCTCGGAGGGCGGCCCCAACAATCTCGACATCCACGGTGTCGGCACCAACGTGCCCGGCTATGAGGTGTCGTGGAATTGCTACGACCGCCTGATCAGCCACGAGATGAAGACCGGCCCCGGCGGCGTGCCCTATTACGACCGCGACAAGTTCAAGCCCGAGCTCGCCGAGGAGTTCAAGATCGACGACATGTCGGTCACCTTCAAGCTGCGCAAGAACGCCAAATTCCACGACGGCACGCCGGTCACGGCGAAGGACGTGAAGTGGTCGCTGGATCGTGCGGTCAGCGTCGGCGGCTTCCCGACCTTCCAGATGAGCGCGGGTTCGCTGACCAAGCCGGAGCAGTTCGTCGTGATCGACGACCACACCGTGCGTGTCGACTTCCTGAAGAAGGACAGGCTGACGGTCCCTGATCTCGCGGTGATCGTGCCCTGCATCGTCAACTCCGAGCTGGTGAAGAAGAATTCCAGCGAGAAGGATCCCTGGGGTCTGGAGTTCACCAAGCAGCAGACCGCGGGCTCCGGCGCCTACAAGGTGACGAAGTGGACCGCCGGCACCGAAGTCATCATGGAGCGCAACGAAGACTGGGTTTGCGGTCCGCTGCCGAAGATCAAGCGCGTGATCTGGCGCATGGTGCCGCAGGCCGGAAACCGCCGCGCGCTCCTGGAGCGCGGCGACGCCGATATCTCCTACGAGCTGCCGAACAAGGACTTTCAGGAGATGAAGGCCAACGGCAAGCTCAACGTCGTGTCGCTGCCGTTCTCCAACGGCATCCAGTATATCGGCATGAACGTCACCAAGCCGCCCTTCGACAACCCGAAGGTGCGTCAGGCAGTGGCCTATGCGCTGCCCTATCAGAAGATCATGGACGCCGTGATGTTCGGCCTCGCCAACCCGATGTTCGGTGCCGCGAAGGACAAGCCGACCGAGGTCGCCTGGCCGCAGCCGCACAAATACAACACCGACATGGACAAGGCGAAGGCGCTGCTGGCGGAGGCCGGTTACGCCAACGGCTTCGAGACCACGATCTCGTTCGACCTGAATTTTGCCGGCGTCAACGAGCCGCTCTGCGTGCTGGTGCAGGAAAGCCTGGCGCAGATCGGCATCAAGACCACCATCAACAAGGTGCCCGGCGCCAACTGGCGTACCGAGTTGAACAAGAAGGAGATGCCGCTCTTCACCAACGTGTTCTCAGGCTGGCTCGATTACCCCGAGTACTTCTTCTACTGGTGCTATCACGGCAACAATTCCGTCTTCAACACCATGAGCTACAAGTCGGCGGAGATGGACAAGCTGATCGACGGCGCGCGCACCGCGGCCGCCACCGGCGACACCGCGACCTACGATAAGGACGTGAAAGGCTTCGTCGACCTCGCCTTCACCGACATCCCGCGCATCCCGCTGTACCAACCCTTCGTCAACGTCGCGATGCAGAAGAACATCAGCGGCTACCAGTACTGGTTCCACCGCCGCTTGGACTATCGCGCGATGGCGAAGGGGTGAGGGGTCATGGGTGAGGTGAGCACGCTGTTCAGGCTCCCTCCCCCCTTGCGGGGGAGGGCCGGGGAGAGGGGTAGCCACGAACTCAGACCTCGCCCGGGGCCACCCCTCTCCCTAACCCTCCCCCGCATCCGCATCCGCCTTCGCCAAGGCTTCGGCGGACAAGAGGGGGGAGGGGACGCAGCGGAGCGCGGGGCGACGTTCGCGCTCATCGACAGACAAGCATCGCTCGTTCGGAGTGCAGCACCATGCTGACCATGATCGGCAAGCGCCTGATGTTCGCGATTCCCTCGCTGATCGGCGTCGTCATCGTCACCTTCCTGCTCACACGCGCGCTGCCGGGCGATCCCGCCGCGTACTTCGCCGGCCCCGCCGCGACCAAGGAAGCCGTCGAGCAGATCCGGAAAAAACTCGGCCTCGACAGGCCGCTGATCGAGCAGTTCTTCCGCTACACCAACGACCTCGCCCACGGCGATTTCGGCAACTCGCTCACGACGGGCCAGCCGGTCGCGGCCGAGATCCGAAATCGCCTGCCGGCGTCCGCCGAGCTGACGCTGCTCGGCCTGATCGTCTCGATCGTCATCGCCATTCCGCTTGGCGTGCTCGCGGCAACGCGGCCGGGGTCATGGGTCGACCATCTCTGTCGCATCACGACAACAGCCGGCGTGTCGCTACCGGTGTTCTTCACCGGCCTGGTGCTGGTGTATTTCTTCTACTTCCGGCTCGGCTGGTCGCCGGCGCCGCTCGGCCGTCTCGACGTGTTCTACAGCGCGCCGCCGACGGTCACGGGCTTCTACCTGATCGACACCCTGATCGCGCGTGACTTCGAGGCGTTCCGCTCGGCGCTGAGCCAGCTCATCCTGCCCGCGACGACGCTCGCGATCTTCTCGCTGGCGCCGATCGCGCGCATGACCCGCGCCTCGATGCTGGCGGTGCTTGCATCCGAATTCGTCCGCACCGCGCGCGCCAGCGGCCTGTCGCCGGCGACCGTGATCGTCACCTACGCCTTCCGCAACGCGATGCTGCCGGTGATCACCACGCTCAGCATGGTGTTTTCGTTCCTGCTGGGCGCCAACGTGCTGGTCGAGAAGGTGTTCGCGTGGCCCGGCATCGGCTCCTACGCAGTGGAAGCGCTGATCTCGTCGGACTTCGCGCCGGTGCAGGGCTTCGTGCTGACCATGGCGGTCATGTACGTGCTGCTCAATCTCGTGATCGACATTCTCTATGGCGTGATCGATCCGCGCGTCAGGTTGGAGGGCTAAATCATGAGCTCCGTTGCGCCTGCTGTTGAACCCGTCGGTCCCGCGCGGACGTCGGGACTCACCGCGATCCTCGAGCAGACCCGTTATGTGCTGAGCGAGAACAAGGTCACGGGCTTCGCCTTCGCGCTCCTGATCTTGATTTTGGTCGCCGCAATCTTCGGCCCCTATGTGGTGCCATACGATCCGCTCACCTCCGACACCGCTGCGGCGCTAAAACCGCCGTCGGCGGCGCACTGGTTCGGCACCGACCAGCTCGGCCGCGACATCTTCAGCCGCGTCATCGTGGCAACACGGCTCGACACCTTCATCGCCGTTGCGTCCGTCGTGCTGGTGTTCCTGATGGGGGGCCTCGCCGGTATCGCGGCCGGCTATTTCGGCGGCTGGACCGATCGCATCGTCGGGCGCATCGCCGACACCATCATGGCCTTCCCGCTGTTCGTGCTGGCGATGGGCATCGTCGCCGCGCTCGGCAACACCGTGCAGAACATCATCCTGGCCACGGCCATCGTCAACTTTCCGCTCTATGCCCGCGTCGCGCGCGCCGAGGCCAACGTCCGCCGCAACGCCGGCTTCGTGCAGGCCGCGCGTCTCTCAGGCAATGGCGAATTCCGCATCCTGCTGGTGCACATCCTGCCGAACATCATGCCGATCATGATCGTGCAGATGTCGCTGACCATGGGCTACGCCATCCTCAACGCCGCGGGCCTGTCCTTCATCGGTCTCGGCGTCCGCCCGCCGACGGCAGAATGGGGCATCATGGTCGCCGAAGGCGCGGGCTTCATGGTCTCGGGCGAATGGTGGATCGCGCTCTTCCCCGGCCTCGCCCTGATGGTCGCCGTGTTCTGCTTCAACCTCCTCGGCGACGGCCTGCGCGACATCGTCGACCCCCAGCGGAGGACGTGATGGTGAATTTACGTCAAAAATTCTCCAACGATTCCAATGCCATCTCTACTGTGCATGGGGTTGTTTTCGACCTTTTGAGTGACGGGAGGCCCGCATGACCGCCCAGCCGCTGCTCGACGTCCAGGACCTCACGGTCGAATTCTCCACCCGCCGCGGCATCGTCAAAGCCGTGCAGCACGTCAACATCTCCGTCGCCAAGGGCGAGACGCTCGCCATCGTCGGCGAGTCCGGCTCCGGCAAGTCGGTGACGTCCTACGCGGTGATGCGCATCCTCGACCGCGCCGGCCGGATCGCCGAGGGCTCGGTGATGTTTTCCGGCATCGACGTGAAGGCCGCGACCGAAGACCAGATGCGCGACCTGCGCGGCCGCGAAGTCTCGATGATCTTCCAGAACCCGCGTGCGGCGCTGAACCCGATCCGGAAAGTCGGCGACCAGATCGAGGACGTGCTGCGCACCCATGTGCAGCAGGCCCAGGTCGCCGATCACGGCGAGAAGGCGATCGAGGCGCTGGAGCAGGTCAAGATCGCCCGCCCGCGCGAGCGCTATCACGCCTATCCGTTCGAGCTGTCAGGCGGCATGTGCCAGCGCGTCGTCATCGCCCTTGCGCTGGCCTGCAATCCGCAGCTCCTGATCGCGGACGAGCCGACCACCGGTCTCGACGTCACCACCCAGAAGGCGGTGATGGACCTGATCGTCGAGCTCACAAAACGCCGCGCGATGTCGACCATCCTGATCACCCACGACCTCGGCCTCGCCGCCGCCTATTGCGACCGCGTCGTGGTGATGGAGAAGGGCCGCGTCGTCGAGACCGCCAAGGCCGCCGACATCTTCGCCAACCCGCAGCACCCCTACACCAAGAAGCTGATGCGCGCGACGCCGCGGCTCGGTGTGAGCTTGCGGGATCTGTTGCCCGAGGAAGAGGGCGCGTTGCCCGCCTCGCCTGCTGAAGCAGCTCCGCCGGCCGCAGCAAGCACGGAGGGGCAAAAGCCCCTTCTCCTCATCGAAAAGCTGGTCAAGGAATATCCCCGCCAGGGCGCCACCGCCACGCTCGGAAAATTGTTCGGCCGCAAGCCGCCGGTCGAGCCCGATGTGTTCCGTGCGGTCGACGGCATCAGCTTCTCGATCGGCCACGGCGAGAGCGTCGGCCTGGTCGGCGAATCCGGCTGCGGCAAATCGACCACGTCGATGATGGTGATGCGCCTGCTCGACCAGACCTCCGGCCTGATCCAGTTCGACGGCGAGAACATCGGCGGCATCGCGCCGGCGTCCTTCGCGCGGCTGCCACAGCGCAGCCGCATCCAGATGGTGTTCCAGGACCCGACCGACAGCCTCAACCCGCGCTTCACCGCCGCCCGCGCCATCGCCGACCCGATCATGCAGCTCGGCGACATCAAGGGCCGCGACGCGCTCCGCGCCCGCTGCGAGGAGCTGGCCACGATGGTCGGCCTGCCGCACAATCTGCTGGACCGCTTCCCGCACCAGCTCTCCGGCGGCCAGAAGGCCCGCGTCGGCATCGCCCGCGCGATCGCGCTGCATCCCAAGCTCGTCATCCTGGACGAGCCGACCGCGGCGCTGGACGTCTCGGTGCAGGCCGTTGTCCTGAACCTGCTTCAGGACCTCAAGGCGCGGCTAGGTATGAGCTATCTGTTCGTCTCGCATGATTTGAATGTAGTGCGCTTGTTGTGCGATCGTGTCATTGTGATGCGGACGGGGCGGATCGTCGAGGAGGGCTCTTCCGAGAAGGTCCTGAGCGATCCGCAGGACGACTACACCAAGGAGCTGCTGACGGCGATCCCGCATCCGCCGTTGCCGGTCCACTGAGAGTGCACTGATTGTTTGGGAGCGTGATGGCCGAGCCGCTGGACGACTATATCGACGCCGTATCGAAAGCGCTGGCACTGCCGGTCGAGGAGGCCTGGCGGCCCGCGGTGCGCGCCAATCTCGAAGTCTCGCTGCGGCTTGCCCGCCTCGTCGACGAATTCGCGCTGCCGGACGAGACCGAGCCGGCGCCGATCTTCACGGCCTGATGCTGCCATGACCACCAAGCCAGAGATGACGGCCGCCGAGATCGCGAGTGCGGTCGCGGGCCGCAAGATGTCCGCGCTCGATGCCACTGAAGCCGCGCTCGCGCGCATCAAGCAGCACGATGGCATCCTCAACTCCTTCACCGATGTCACAGCGGATCGCGCCCGCGCCAAGGCGCGCGCCATCGATGCCGACATCGCCGCCGGCAAAGACGTCGGCCCGCTCGCCGGCGTGCCCTTCGCGGTGAAGAACCTGTTCGACGTCGCGGGCCTGCCGACGCGGGCCGGCTCGAAGATCAACCGCGACCTCGCGCCGTCCAAGCGCGACGCCACGCTGATCGAGCGCATGGAAGCCGCCGGCGCCGTGCTGGTCGGTGCGCTCAACATGGGCGAGTACGCCTATGATTTTACGGGCGAGAACATCCACGACGGCCCCTCGCGCAATCCGCATGACACCACCCGGATGACCGGCGGCTCGTCGGGTGGTTCAGGCAGTGCCGTCGGCGGCGCGCTGGTGCCGATTGCGCTCGGCTCCGACACCAATGGCTCGATCCGGGTGCCGTCCTCGTTCTGCGGCATCTTCGGCTTGAAGCCGACCTATGGCCGGCTGTCTCGGGCGCGCTCGTTCCCGTTCGTCGCGAGCCTCGATCATCTCGGCCCGTTCGCGCGCTCCGTCACCGATCTCGCGCTTGCCTATGACGCGATGCAGGGGCCGGATGCCGATGACGGTGCCTGCACGACGCGCGGCCTTGAGCCGACGCTGCCACTGCTTGCCAATCCGGTCTCGGATCTGCGCATTGCGATCGCCGGCGGTCACTTCCAGAAAAACGTGTTTCCGGAAGCCGTCGAAGCCGTGAGCCGCGTCGCCAAGGCGCTCGGTGCGACAAAGGTGGTGGACGTGCCCGAAGCCTCGCGCGCCCGCGCGGCGGCCTACGTCATCACCACCACCGAAGGCGCCTCGCTGCATCTCGACCGCCTGCGCAAGCGCCCGAACGATTTCGATCCGGCCGTGCGCGACCGGCTGATCGCCGGCGCAATGGTGCCGGCGCCGCTGGTTGATCGAGCGCAAAAATTCCGCCGCTGGTATCGCGCGCAGCTCGCCCAGATCTTCAAGTCCGTCGACGTGCTGCTCGCGCCGGCGACGCCCTGCACCGCGCCGAAGCTCGGCCAGGTGAATTTCAATCTCGACGGCGTCGAGCTGCCGGTGCGCGCCAATATCGGCATCCACACCCAGCCGATCTCGTTCATCGGTCTGCCCGTGGTCGCGGTGCCCGTGCCGCTCGAGCCGCTGCCGATCGGCGTGCAGATCATTTGCGCGCCCTGGCGCGAGGACATCGCGTTGCGCGTCGCGTACGCATTGGAACAGATGGGCGTGGTATCCGCGCCATCACCAAGAGGAATTTGAGATGGAGATCGATCTTCCCGACGTGATCGCGGAAGTCAAAGCCGCGTTCGAGCGCTATGAGCAGGCCCTCGTCAGCAACGACGTCGCCGTGCTCGGCGAACTGTTCCGCAATGATGCCCGCACGCTGCGCTACGGCATCGGCGAGAACCTTTACGGCTATGAGGCGATCTCCGGCTTCCGCGCCGGCCGCTCGCCGGTCGGCCTCAACCGCCGCACCGCAAAAACGGTGATCTCCAGCTACGGGCGCGATACGGCCGTGGCCTCCACCTTGTTCTATCGCGACACGGCTCCCGGCAAGGTCGGCCGGCAGATGCAGACCTGGATTCGCTTCCCGGAGGGCTGGCGCGTCGTCGCTGCCCATGTCAGCATCATCGACGAGTCGAAAGAGACCTGACCGTATGACGCTTGACGATCTTCCGCCCGGGATACTGCCGGCCGAGCCGGTGGTGCCACGGGTCGACCGGGCGCAGCCCAGCCTGCATAAGGTCACGCGCGCCGAGGAACTGCGACTTCAGCTTGCCGACGAGATCGTGCGGGGAACTCTCGCTCCCGGTGCGCCGCTGGACGAGACCGACATCGCGCGCCGCTTCAGCGTGTCGCGGACCCCGGTGCGCGAGGCGCTGCGCCAATTGGTGGCGAGCGGTCTGGTCGAGGCGCGGCCCCATCGCGGCGCGGTGGTGGCGCAGCCGTCGATCGAGCGTCTCAAGAGCATGTTCGAGGCGATGGCGGAGCTCGAGGCGCTGTGCGCCGGTCTCGCCGCCGAGCGCATGTCGGCCGCCGAGCGTCATGGCCTGGAGGCGATCCACGAAGAGCTGCGCGTGCTCAGCTACGCCGGCAATCCCGATCGCTTCCACGAGGTCAACGAACGCTTCCACAATGCGATCTATGCGGGCTCGCAGAACGGCTACATCGCCGAGATCACGCTGGCGACCCGCGTCCGCGTGCAGCCGTTCCGCCGCGCCCAGTTCCGCAATCTCGGTCGCCTGGCAAAGTCGCAGGCCGAGCATGACCGCGTCGTCGTCGCCATCATGCGCGGCGACAAGCAGGGCGCTGCCGCCGCAATGCGCGCGCATATCGAGCTGGTGCGCGGGGAGTATGAGATCTACGCGGTGTCGGTGTAGGGTGCCCGTGTCCCGGACGCGGTGCAGCGCGTAGCGCTGCTCCGCAGAGCCGGGACCCATCTATCCGTTTGCAAGTCAGTCCATGGGTCCCGGTTCAGCAGCGCACCACTGCGTGATGCGCTGCGCCCGGGGACTCGAGACTATTCAGCCCGTCGCGGCGTCCTTCATAAACGCGCGCCAGCCGCCATACGCGGTGATATCCCGCGCCTCGCCCAGCACCTCCGGCTCGACGAGAAACCCCTTCACACTCCGCCCATCCGCAAGCCGCACCGTGCCGATCGCCATCGGCGCGGGGATCGCGTTGACGAACTTGCCGAACCCCGACGACGACAGCGACCAGATCTCCAGCTCGATCGACGCGCCCGTACCGGCCGCGACGCGTAGCAGGCCCGGCTTCGGTGGCGCGGTCTTGAGCGCATAGAGCTTGTAGTCCGGCGCAGTCTTCGTCGCCTCGACAAGCTTCGCGTTCAGCGCCGTCAATTCGCCGTTCAGCGCCATGCCGGAAAGATGCGCGCCAACAACCGCGATGGGGATCTCGTCGCCGTTGTTTGCAGGCAGCGGCGCGAGAGCAGCTTGTGGCACGCCCTTCGCGCCAACGGTCAGCTTCGTATCCGCATGGAACGCTCGGCCGATGCTCGCGAGCATCGCATCACGTCCGGCCGGCGCGAGCAGCGTGATGCCGAACGGAATGCCGTCGGCACGCATCGAGGCCGGGATGGCGAGACCGCAGAGGTCAAGCAGGTTGACGAAATTGGTGTAGGTGCCGAGCCGGCTGTTGAGCTCGATCGGATTGGCGAGCACCTGCGCGGTCGTATACGCCGTCGGCGCCGTCGGCAGCACCAGCGCGTCGATGTTCGCAAACGTGCGCTCGGCGATCTTGCGCAGGCCCTGCAGGCGGTAGAGCGCGGAGAAGGTGTCGGCGGCCGTGAGCCGCGCGCCGGCCGCAGTGATCTCGCGCGTCACGGGATGGATCGTATCAGGCGCGGACGCCAGCAGGTTCTTGATCACGAGAAAGCGCTCGGCGACCCAGGGACCTTCATAGAGTAGCCGCGCCGTCTCGTAGAACGGCTCGAGGTCGAACTCGACCAGCGTTGCGCCGAGCGTGGTCCAGCGCTTCAGTGCGTCGGCATAGGCGGCCTCCGCCTTCTTGTCGCCGAAGAAGATCAGCTGTCCGTTGCGCGGCACGCCGAGGCGCAAGTTTGTGGGGAACGGCGTGATCGCGCCCAGCGGCCGGTCGCGCGAGAACGGATCGGCCTGGTCGGGGCCGGCCATCACCGAGAGCGCGAGCGCGGCGTCGTCGACCGTCAGCGCGAACACCGAGATGCAATCGAGCGTGCGGCAGGCCGGCACCAGGCCCGCGGTCGAGATCATGCCGAGGCTCGGCTTCAATCCGACGATGTTGTTGAGCATCGCCGGCACGCGGCCCGAGCCGGCGGTATCGGTGCCGAGCGTCAGCGGCACGAGGCCGGCGCCGACCGCAACGGCCGAGCCCGAGCTCGACCCGCCGGGAATGAGGTCCTCGCGGATCGAGTTCTTGGGGATGCCGTAGGGTGAGCGCACACCGACGAGGCCGGTTGCGAACTGGTCGAGATTGGTCTTGCCGATGATGATGGCGCCGGCCGAACGCAGCCGCTCCACCGCGGTCGAGTCATGGGTCGGTGTAAAGGAGAACGCCGGGCAGGCCGCCGTGGTCGGAAAACCGAGCGCGTCGATATTGTCCTTCACTGCAACCGGCACGCCGTAGAGCGGCAGGTTCGCGGGGTCCTTCGCGGCCAGCTTCTCGGCCTCCGCGATCGCGTCCTTCTCGTCGCGAAGGCTGATGAAGATGGCGGGATCGTTGTGGTCGCGGATGCGCTGATAGGTCCGCGCGATCGTCTGCGCAGGCGTCATCGTGCCCGCGCGATGCGCGGCCACAATCGCGGCGATCGTTTCAGGCTGCTCAGCCCCCATGGTGACAAAACTCCGGCAACAGGTCTTACCCGGATTGAAGCAAGCGATGTGCCATTGTGTACATTATCCGGGCAGCGCAGTCGCCCCGGATATTATCGAAAGATCATAGGCTTGAGAGATTCGATGGCTAGCGAGCAGGCTGCGGCGGCAACGCCCTGTTCCGGGCATCTGCCCAAATCATGTGCAGCCCCGGATCAGGTGAAGTCAGCCAGGATCCGGAGCAGCCGCTCCCGGTTCTCCTTGCCGATCTTCGCCTCGACATGCCGTTCGTGCTCGGCGGCGAGCCGCTTGAATTTTTCCAGTGCCGTCTCACCCTGCGCCGTGAGGTGCAGCGCGTGGGAGCGTCGGTCCGTCTTGGACTTGACCCGCTTCACCAGTTTGCGCTGTTCGAGGCTGTCGAGCAGGTGCACCAGCCGGGCGCGCTCGATGCCGAGCCGTTTGGCCACCGCCATCTGCGACAGGCCCGGATTGGCGCCGATCACGGTCAGCACCGAATATTGCGTCGGCCGGATGTCGACATCGCCGAGCGTCTTGATGAAGTCCTGGAAGATCCAGATCTGGAAGCGCCGCACCGCGTAGCCGGCGTGGCCGACCAGGGCGTCGAGGCCGATCTCGTCCGCGTCGATCCGCCGCGCGATGCCGTTGCCGGCGCGTTTGCGGGGAGAGGTCTGGGGTGCGGTGGCTGTCACATCGTGTCTCCTGCGGGGCGCAGCTTAGCGCTTCGACCACCGGTGTGGAAGATTGTTGTTGACGACAACAATTGTCCTGCCCAACATTATGACCAAAGCGGCCCGGAACGAGGCTGCGGGCCGATCCCTGTTATGGGCGAGGAGGAAACCATGATTTCAGCCGCACGCGGCGAGGCTTCGAGCCTGTTCGCAACGCCAAGGACGGTCGCCGAGCACCGCACTGATGGCAGCATCGTGCTGCGCTCGCCCGAGCCCCTGCGCGACAGCGCGCGCTGCATCGGCGACTGGCTGGAGCATTTTGCGCGGCAAACGCCCGACGCGATCTTCCTCGCCGAACGTGATGGCGCCGATGTGCCCTGGGCCACCATGACCTACGCGGGTGCCCTGCGGCGGGTCCGTGCGGCAGCGTCGTGGATCCTGGCGCAGGGGCTCAGCGCGGAGCGCCCCGTCGTCATTCTCTCCGACAACAGCATCGATCACGCGCTGCTTGCGCTGGCCGCCCAGCATGTCGGCGTGCCCTCGGCCGCGATCTCGCCGGCTTACTCGCTGATGTCGAAGGATTTCGACAAGCTGAAAAGCATGATCGCGCTGCTTGAGCCCGGCGCGATCTATGTGTCCGCGACAAAGCCGTTTGCCGCGGCGTTGGCCGCGATCAAGCCGCTGCATCGCGCGCAGATCATCAGCGGCAAAGCCGGCGATGCCGATGCGCTTGCGTTCCGCACCATCGCGGCAACGCCTGAAACTCTCGACGTCGCAAAAGCCTTCGCCGCGGTGACACCTGACACGATCGCAAAATTCCTGTTCACGTCGGGCTCGACCGGCACGCCCAAGGCGGTGATCAATACCCAGCGGATGCTGACCTCCAGCCAGCAGGCCAAGGCGCAGACCTGGACTTTCCTCGAACAGGCCGGCAGCGAACTCGTCATTCTCGACTGGCTGCCCTGGAGCCACACGTTCGGCGCCAACCACAATTTCAATCTCGCGCTGCGCAACGGCGGCTCGCTTTATATCGACGGCGGCAAGCCCGCGCCCGGCCTGTTTGCGACGTCGCTCGCCAATCTGAAAAGCGTGATGCCGACGGTCTATTTCAACGTGCCGCGCGGCTTCGACATGCTGATCGCGTCGCTGCGTGGCGACGAGAAATTGCGCCGACGCTTCTTCAGCGAGGTGAAGTTCGCCTTCTATGCCGGCGCCGCGCTGCCGCAGAATCTCTGGGATGCGCTCGAACAGCTTTCGATCGAGACTGTTGGCCGTGCGCTGCCGATGGTCTCAGCCTGGGGCTCGACGGAAACGTCGCCGCTCGCCACCGACTGCCATTTCCTGGCGGAACGTTCCGGCAATATCGGCGTGCCCATTCCCGGCACCGAGCTGAAGCTCGTCACCTCCGGCGACAAGCTGGAGGTGCGCGTGCGCGGCCCCAACGTCACGCCGGGCTATTGGAAGGCGCCCGAACTGACGCAGCAGGCCTTTGACGAGGAGGGCTTCTATCTGATCGGCGATGCCGTGAAACTCGCCGATGCGGAGCGGCCCGAACGCGGCCTGTTCTTCGACGGCCGTGTCGCCGAGGACTTCAAGCTCAATTCCGGCACCTGGGTCAGCGTCGGCACGCTGCGCGTCGCCGGCATCGCCGCGCTGGCGCCGCTCGCGCAGGACATCGTCGTCGCCGGCCATGGCGGCGACGAGGTGCGCTTCCTGGTGTTCCCGAACATCGCCGCCTGTCGCGCCCATGCCGGTCTGCCCGAAACAACAGGCGTGAATGATGTGCTGGTGCATGACAAGGTGCGGGCTGCGATCGCGGAGGGGCTCGCGAAGCTGAAGCAGCACGGCGCCAACTCCTCCGGCCACGCCACCCGCGCGCTGCTGCTCGCCGAGCCGCCCTCGGTCGATGGCGGCGAGATCACGGACAAGGGCTACATCAACCAGCGCGCCGTGCTGACACGGAGGGCTGACGCCGTGACGCGGTTGAATGATGATGCGTCGGGCGAGTGGATCGGGCTGTAGGGGCTGAATAACGATCTTGTCGCCTGAACGCTCTCGTGCCCCGGCGCGCAGCGCGGCACCGTAAGCGCGTTAACGCGCGTCTTCGACGCGCTATGGTGACGCGCTGCAGGGCCGGGGCCCATTTCTTAAAGTGATGGCGGCCGCATGGGTCCCGGCTCTGCGCAGCAGCGTTTCACGCTGCAGCGCGTCCGGGACACGAGAGTATCGGTCGGCGGGACTGTTTCCACATCGTCATTGCGAGCGCAGCGACTTGTCCGCCGAAGCCTTGGCGAAGGCGGAAGCAATCCAGAGTCCCTCCCCGGATAGACTCTGGATTGCTTCGTCGCTTCGCTCCTCGCAATGACGGGAGAGGCGAGAGCGCCCCAATAAGCCAGCCATTCTGCCGCAATATTCTGCACGATTCTTTTGTTGCCTAAGCAACTAATTTGTGCGAACCGTTCCAAGGAAGGACGACGGCGGAGCAACCGCTGCGTCCCTAATCGGAGGAAACGATGCTCGGCAGGAGAGGTGCCGTCGGCAGATGCCGGCGCATGCCTGGAGGTGATGGGGGACGGCGCGTGGCGCGGGGCCTGTCAGGTCTCGGTGCTGCCGGTCACCGCGCTGAGATTCTCGTGCAATCGGCGCAGCAGGTCGATCAGCACTTCCCGTTCGTCCTTACTCAGGCACGACAACAGGCGGCGCTCGCGTTCGAACGCCGCGACGATCACCTTGTCATGGGTGGCGCGGCCTTTCGCCGTCAGCGAGATCGAATGTGTGCGGCCGTCATTCGGATCGGTGCGGATCGACACCAGCCCACGCTTCTCGAGGCCCGCCAGCGTCCGGCTCACCGGGCCCTTGTCGAATCCGATCACCTGGCAGATGCGCGAGGCCGGGATGCCGGGCTCGATCGCCAGCAGCGACATGATCCGCCATTCCGTGACGTTGACGCCGAACTGCCGCTGGTAGAACGCGGTCGCGCTGTTCGAGAGCTTGTTGGCGATGAAGGTGATGAAGGCCGGGACGTAACGATCGAGATCGAGCGTCGGTCCGGCTTCGACGGACGCGGGTCTCTGGCGGGATCGGGGCGAAGGCGTCGGCATGTCGGGATTTTGACTCGCAAGGTGCCCGCAGACCTAAGGGCATGCGGCCGCGTTTCACAAGATCAAAGTGAGGGAGGACTTCAATGAGCGCCATCGGCTCCCCTGCGAATGGTTCGTCGGCCATCCCGCATCTCGACGTCGATCCCTTCGACATGAAATTTTTCGCCGACCCGTATCCCACGCACGAGTTGCTGCGGGAGACGGGGCCGGTGGTTTATCTCGACAAGTGGAACGTCTACGGCGTGGCGCGCTATGCCGAGGTCCATGCCGTGCTGAACGATCCGGCCACCTTCTGCTCCAGCCGCGGCGTCGGCCTGTCCGACTTCAAGAAGGAGACGCCGTGGCGGCCGCCGAGCCTCATTCTGGAGGCCGATCCGCCCGCGCACACCCGCACCCGCGCCGTGCTGTCGAAGGTGCTGTCGCCGACCGTGATGAAGCAGGTGCGCGACCGTTTTGCCGCAGCGGCCGAGGAGCGGGTCGATGCGCTGCTGGACAAGCGCAGCTTCGATGCGATCACGGATCTCGCGGAAGCCTATCCGCTGTCGATCTTTCCCGATGCGCTCGGGCTGAAGCCTGAGGGGCGCGAGCATCTGATTCCCTATGCGAGCGTCGTGTTCAACGCCTTCGGCCCGCCCAATGAGCTGCGCCAGCAGGCGATCGCGCGATCGACGCCGCACCAGGCCTATGTCGCCGAGCAGTGCCAGCGCGACAATCTCGCGCCCGGCGGCTTCGGCGCCTGCATTCATGCGCAGGTCGACGAGGGCGCGATCACGGCGACCGAGGCGCCGTTGCTGGTACGTTCGCTGCTCTCCGCCGGTCTTGATACCACCGTCAACGGCATCGGCGCGGCGGTCTATTGTCTCGCGCGTTTCCCCGATCAATGGCAGCGCCTGCGCGATGATCTTTCGCTCGCGCGCAACGCGTTCGAGGAGGCGGTGCGCTTCGAGAGCCCGGTGCAGACCTTCTTCCGCACCACCACGCGCGAGGTCGAGCTGTCGGGCGCGCGGATCGGCGAGGGCGAGAAGGTGCTGATGTTCCTCGCTGCGGCCAACCGCGACCCGCGCCGCTGGGACAAGCCGGACAGCTACGACATCACCCGCCGCACATCCGGCCACGTCGGCTTCGGCTCCGGCATCCACATGTGCGTCGGCCAGCTCGTCGCCCGCCTCGAGGGCGAGGTGATGCTGACAGCGCTGGCGCGCCGCATCGCGAAGATCGAGATCACGGGCGATCCAAAGCGCCGCTTCAACAACACGCTGCGCGGGCTCGACAGCCTGCCTGTCACCATCACCCCGGCCTGACGAGGAGTTTCATGCCCGCCATCACCTTCATTCATCCGGACGGAAAGTCCGACCGCGTCGAGACCGGCGACGGCGAAAGCGCCATGCAGGCCGCGACCCGTCACGGCCTCGACGGCATTCTGGCCGAATGCGGCGGCAACGCGATGTGCGCGACCTGCCACGTCTATGTCGACGAAGCCTGGCTCGCGCGGCTGCCTGCGATTGCCGACGACGAGGACGCGCTGCTCGACGGCACCGCGGCCGAGCGGCTGCCGAACAGCCGGCTGTCCTGCCAGATCGCGATCACGCCCTCGCTCGATGGACTCGTGCTGAGACTGCCGCAGCGGCAGATCTGATTTTTGGGATGTTCCGGCAACGACCGGCAAACGACAGGGAGGGACCAAATGAAACAGTTGAAGTGGACGCTTGCGCTCGCCGCAAGCCTCGTGAGCGGCGTGGCTAGCGCCGAGATTTCCGACAATGTCGTGCGCGTCGGCGTGCTCAACGACATCTCGGGCATCTTCCAGGACACCAACGGCATGGGCTCGGTCGAGGCCGCGCGCATGGCGGCGGAGGATTTCAACGGCGGCGGCAAGGGCATCAAGGTCGAGATCGTCTATGCCGACCACCAGAACAAGGCGGATGTCGGCAACGCCATCGCGCGCAAATGGCTCGATGTCGAAGGCGTCGATGCCATCGTCGACGTGCCGAACTCGGCCGTCGGCCTCTCCATCAATGCGCTCTTGCGCGACAGCCGCATGACCTTCCTGGCGTCGTCAACGGCAAGCTCGGATCTCACCGGCAAGGCCTGCTCGCCGAACACGATCCAATGGGTCAACGACGCCTGGGCGACCGGCAACACCACCGCTGCTGCCATGATGTCGCGCGGCGGCAAGGACTGGTATTTTCTGACGGTCGACTACGCGCTGGGCAAGGGTATCGAGGCTGAAGCGCAGAAATATATCGAGGGCCACGGCGGCAAGGTGCTTGGCTCCTCGAAGCATCCGCTCGGCACCTCCGACTTCGCCTCGTTCCTGTTGCAGGCGCAGAGCTCGAAGGCGCAGGTGATCGGCCTTGCCAACGCCGGCGGCGACACCATCAACGCGGTGAAGCAGGCCGCCGAGTTCGGCATCCAGCAGGGCGGACAGAAGCTCGTCGCGTTCCTGCTCTTCATCAACGACATCCACGGCATGGGCATCAAGGTCGCGCAAGGCCTCCAGCTCATGGAAGCGTTCTACTGGGACATGAACGACGACACTCGCGCCTTCGCCAAGCGTTTTGCTGCGCGGCCGGGCATGAACGGCAAGATGCCGAGCGGCAACCAGGCCGGCGTCTATGCCTCCACGCTCGCCTATCTCAACGCGGTCGCGGCGACCGGCAGCGACAACGCCAAGGACGCCGTGCCCGAGATGAAGAAGTTCAAAGGCAAGGACAAGCTGTTCGGCGACACCGCCATCCGCCAGGACGGCCGCGTGGTGCATCCGATGTACCTGTTCGAGGTGAAGAAGCCGGAGGAGTCGAAATATCCGTACGATTATTACAGGCTGGTTTCGACGATTCCGGCGGAGCAGGCGTTCAGGCCGATGGCCGAAGGCGGGTGTGAGTTGGTGAAATAAGGTGTCGTGCCCGGACGCAGTGCGGCGCGTAGCGCTGCACTGCAGAGCCGGGGCCCACAACTTCTGGGTCCCGGCTCTGCGTCGCGTTATTTCATGCCGCGCCGCGTCCGGGACACGAGAGCATCGTTACACCACCTTGCTGCTTCCCTGCGTGATCAGCCGCGCGGCGCGCTGATCACGCGCGTAGATCCACAGCCAGCTCAGGGCGACGCTGAGGCGGTGGCGCAGGCCGATCAGGAAGTAGATGTGGGCGATGCCCCAGATCCACCACGCGATGGTGCCGCGCAGCTTGACCTTGCCGAAATCGATCACGGCGAGCCGCTTGCCGATCTGCGCGAGGCTGCCGGAGTGCTTGTAGCGGAACGCTCCCTTGTTTTCGCCGCGCAGCCGCGCCTTGATGGTCTCGGCGACATGGCGGCCCTGCTGCTTCGCCGCCGGGGCGATGCCGGGCACGGGCTTGCCCTCCCAGGCGTTGATGTTGACGGTGTCGCCGATCGCAAAGATCTCGGGATGGCCGGGAATGGTGAGGTCGTCCTCGACCTGGACGCGGCCGGCGCGATCGGCCGGCGCGCCGAGCCATTCGGCGGCCGGCGAAGCGCGGACGCCGGCGGCCCAGATCCGCGTCTTGGCCTCGAGCAGCTTGCCGCCGAACACGACGCCTTCGCGGTTGATCTCGGTGACGGGCTGCCCCAGCACGACCTCGACGCCGATCTTTTCCAGTGACGCCTGCGCATAGGCGGAGAGATCGTCGGGGAAGCCCGCCAGCACGCGCGGACCGGCTTCGATCAGCACCACGCGTGCCTTGTGGGTGTCGATGTTGCGGAAGTCGGCGGGCAGCGTGTGATGCGCCATCTCGGCGATGGTGCCGGCGAGCTCCACGCCCGTGGGGCCGGCGCCGACGATGACGAAGGTCAGCCGCGCCGCGCGCTTCGCCGGATCGGTCTCGCGCTCGGCACGCTCGAATGCCACCAGGATGTGCCGGCGCAGCGTGGTGGCATCCTCCAGCGTCTTCAGGCCCGGCGCCCAGGCCTCCCATTCGTCATGGCCGAAATAGGCGTGCCGCGCCCCGGTGGCGAGCACCAGCGTGTCGTAGGGCACCTCGCTGCCGTCGTCGATCAGCACGCAGCGCCTGTCGGCATCGACACCGTTGACGGTCGCGAACAGCGTCGTCACCTCGCGCCGGTCGCGCATCAGATGCCGGATCGGCCAGGCGATCTCGCTGGTCGCGAGCGATGCGGTCGCGACCTGGTAGAGCAGCGGCTGGAACAGGTGATGGTTGCGGCGGTCGATCAGCGTGATCTCGACCGGCGTGCCCGCAAGTCGATAAGTCGTCTCCAGCCCGCCGAAGCCGGCTCCGACGATGACGACGCGGTGGGGATTTGCGGCCATGATGCGCCCTCGAATCTCGCTGCTCACTTCCTTTATTTAAGTGCGGATTGGGCGCCGTGGTCCAATAGCCGTCATCAATCGTCGCATAGGTGGGATGTATCGATCGGCCGCGAAGATGCGCCGCAGCCCCCGGACCGGCCCCAGGCCGGCCTCGGTCGAAGTGAGTAGAATTATATTTCTTGCCATCCCCGATTGGGGCGAAATATGGTGCAGGGGCGGGCGCTGAGCCATTGGCGGCGCGACAGATTTTGCGTTCAATAGAGACCGACCCGGGGCGGCGATCACCCCGCTTCCGGGATCAATAATAAGGAGGGGAGTGGTTATGAGGACGGCATTCTGGCTGGCGGGCGCGGCGGCGCTGGTGCTGGCGAGCCCGGCATTCGCCGGCGACACCATCAAGATCGGTTTCGTCTCGACCTTCAGCGGCCCGACCGCCGTGATCGGCAACGACATGCGCAACTCGTTCGAGCTCGCACTCGACCACATGGGCCGCAAGATGGACGGCAAGCCGGTCGAGGTGATCTACGAGGACGACGGCCAGAAGCCCGACGTCGGCAAGCAGAAGACCGAGAAGCTGGTGCAGTCCGACAAGGTCGATTTCATCGTCGGCTACATCTGGTCGAACGTGCTGCTCGCCTCACTCAAGACCGCGGTGGATTCGCAGACCTTCCTGATCTCCGCCAATGCCGGCCCGTCGCAGCTCGCCGGCGAGCTGTGCTCGCCTTACGTGTTCTCGACCTCCTGGCAGAACGACCAGACGCCCGCCGCCATGGGTCTCTACATGAACCAAAAGGGCGTCAAGAGCGTGTTCCTGATCGGGCCGAACTACGCGGCCGGCAAGGACATGCTGGCCGGCGTGAAGAGCACCTTCAAGGGCGAGGTCAAGGGCGAGGAATACACGGTGTGGCCGAGCCAGCTCGACTTCTCCGCTGAGCTCTCCAAGGCGCGCGCCTCGGGTGCGGAGTCGATCTTCGTGTTCTATCCGGGTGCTGCCGGCGTGCAGTTCCTCAATCAATACGCGCAGGCGGGCCTGAAGAGCACGATGCCGCTCTACACGGCGTTCACGGTCGACGAGCTGTCGCTGCCGCTGCAGAAGGAGAACGCGCTCGGCGTTCCCGGCGCGCAGGAATGGGTCAACGACCTCCCCAACGAGCAGAACAAGCGCTTCGTCGCCGACTACCGCAAGAAGTACACGGGTCTTCGCCCGACCTATTACGGCGCACAGGCCTATGACGCGGCCCAGCTCATCAACAGCGCGGTCGTCGCGGTGAAGGGCGACACCAGCAAGAAGGACGCGATGAAGGCCGAGATGGAGAAGGCCAACTTCAAATCGCTGCGCGGCGCGTTCAAATACGGCAAGAACCACATCCCGGTGCAGAGCTTCTATCTGCAGGACGTGGTGAAGGACGCCGAAGGCCAGCTCTCGCTGAAGACCGTCGCGACCATCGTGGAGAACGACCAGGATCGTTTCCACGACAAGTGCGCGATGAAGTGAGCCGATTGTAGCCACGAGTGACGTAGCCCCTTCTCCCCTTGCGGGAGAAGGTGGCGCGAAGCGCCGGATGAGGGGTATCTCTCCGCGAAGCGATTTCTATCGAGTGCTCGGAGAGAGACCCCTCACCCGCCTCGTCGCTTCGCGTCGAGCCACCCTCTCCCGCAAGGGGCTATCCGATTCACACATCGGTTTGGCCCATCTGCGACTGGCGCATCAACAGATTGGCGCCGCGCTTCATGGCTTGGAACTCGAGCCAGCCCTGAAGCATGACGATGGGGCCCGGCTTGCCGTAATAGCCCGTCCATCC
>NZ_DASYWN010000017.1:0-10240 GCF_035935975.1 Bradyrhizobium sp. | reverse complement strand
GTGTTTTGCCCGACGAGGCCGAGCAAGAACTCGGCATTTCGGGGAGTTGATGTACGATTCTGTTCATGACGAATCGCACATTCAAGTCCGGCGAGAGCCGAGAGCAACTCAGTCTGCTTCCAGCGCGGGTTGAGGACTATGTCGGGGCGGACAACCCGGTCCGGGCGATCGAGAGCTTCGTTGGCGTCCTCGACCTTGCCAAGCTCGGCTTTCGCCATGCTGATCGCAAGGCCGAAGGGGTCGGCCAGCCGCCGTACGATCCGGCCGATCTGCTGAAGCTGTACCTGTACGGCTACATCAACCAAATCAGGTCGTCGCGTCGGTTGGAGCGGGAAGCTTGCCGCAATCTGGAACTGATCTGGCTGCTGAAGGGATTGAAGCCGGGTTATCGGACGATCGCCAACTTCCGCAAGGAGAACTGGGCGGCTCTGAAGGCGGCCAACCGCAGCTTCGTGCTGCTGATGCGCGAGCTCGGCCTTGTCGGCGGCAGCGTTGTTGCGATTGACGGCTCATTCTTCCATGGCGACGCCAGCAAGGCCAGCATCTTTACACGCAAGAGGCTTGCCGATCAGATCGCAAAGCTTGACCAGGAGATCGAGGCTTACGGCAAGTCCCTTGAGGACAATGATGCCGCAGAAGCCAGGAAGCCGGGCGAGGATGGACCCGATGGCGGCGGCGGAGATGGCGGCGACATCGGCGCGAAGGTCGCGGCCCTGATGGCCAAGCGCTCGCGCGCACAAGCCGATCTTGCTCGGCTGGAAGAGAGCGGCCAGACGCAGCTGTCCCTGACAGATCCGGATGCCCGACTTCTGGTCAAGAGCGGCCAGGGGGTCGCAGGCTACAATGTGCAGACCGCCGTCGACGACAAGCACAAGCTCATTGTCGCCAGCGAGGTGGTCAACGACAGCAGCGATGTCGGCCAGCTACATGCGATGGCCATGGCGGCAAAAGAGGCTCTTGAGGTCAAGACCCTGCAGACGCTGGCCGATGAGGGTTATTACAGCAGTCTCGAGCTGAAGGCCTGCGAGGACGATGGCATCACAGCCTATGTGCCGGTGCCAGAGGGCAACGCTCGGCTAGAGAAGGAAGGCCGCTTTGCCCTCAAGGACTTCAACTATGACGGTGCATCCGACACCTACCGTTGTCCCGCCGGCCAACTGCTACATCCGATGAAGAGCAGGCAGAAGAACACCAGTGGCCGCATCGAGATCCGCTACGTGGCGCGCGGAGTGATCTGCAGGACCTGCCCTCTCAAGGCCCGTTGCCTCGGCTCGAACGCGGCCTATCGGACGATCGGTCGCTGGGAGCATGAAGACGTTCTTGAACGTCATCGCGCGCGGATGCAGAGCGCAGGCGAACTGATGCGCCGTCGCTCTGGCATCGTCGAGCATCCGTTTGGCACGATCAAATGCCGTGCCGGCTATCGTCATTTCCTGGTCCGCGGCTTCGACAAGGTCCGTGGCGAGTGGAGCCTGATGGCGCTCTGCTACAACTTCACTCGCGTGCTCAACATCCTTGGGTTCGACGCATTTCTGGCCGCGCTCCCAAAGACGCTTGCTCCTTGCCGATGCACCTTCGTAACCCTCCTGCAGGGCATAAAGGTTGCTCTATCGACCTCTTGGCGAATATTCCAGCCCCAGATCGCAATCGCCCGGTTCGCTACGGCCTAGGACAGCCAACAAACCAATTCTTGCTCAGCCTCGTCGAGCAAAACAGGCGGTCAATCCGATCGCAAGCCTGTCAAGCCTCGGCCACGCAAATATTCCACTTTACCGAAATTCGGATTTGTCGTACACACAAGCCACCCTGGCCCGAGACAAGGGGCGGATCGCGATCGTCACGAACCGCGGGCCGGGCAGCGATGGACGCGACGGCGTCGGGCGCGATCGGCATTGCAGGGCGGCTTCGGCCGTGAGCAATCGCCGCCCGCGCGAACGACACGGCGCCGACAGCGTCTTGGCATGGCCTTCGGCGGCGAGCACACGCCAGCCGCCGGGGATGCCTGCGAAGACGTGCGCGGACGGAGAAGTCGTGTGGTCCTGACGCCCGGGGTCTGTGCGTCAAGCCTTGCGGTGATGTGAGCTGCCCGACCGGACACTCACATCAGCGATCCGCGAGCGCGACGGGGGCAATAGTGCATCGCTCCCCGGGGAGAGCACGAAGGACACCGTTAAAACCATTCGCGCAGGGAAGGCCGGGCGATCCGGCGAAACCTGTGGTCCACCCCGTGTGCATTCTTTGTGGCGCACGGATCGCGGGTGCCAGCCGGCGCCCGGCCTTCCCTGCGCCCTTGTCTCTGTGAGGGCGCCGCGAGAGGTGAAAACTCGGGCGAGACGCGCCGCGAGAACGCGAACTCTTGCGCGCTGTTTGAAATGTGTATCGGCGTGACGGCTAGTCTCGCCCCACTCTCGGTGTCATCGCCCGCGAAGGCGGGCGATCCAGTACTCCGAGACGTCTGTTGTTGAAACGATAGGCCGCGGCGTACTGGATGCCCCGGTCAAGCCGGGGCATGACAGCGTCGTTGTTGCTCTACCGCATCATCATCCGCGCGATCGCCTCGCCGATCACCACCGTCGTGAAGTGCGTGTTGGCGCGGCAATCCGACGGCATGATCGAGGCGTCGGCGACGCGCAGGCCGGAGATGCCCTTCACCGTGCCATCCGGATTGACCACGCCATCGGCGTCATTGACGCCACTCATGCGACAACTGCCGGCCGCATGCTGGATGTCGCCGGTCTCACGGCGCAGCAGCGCGTCGAGCTCGTGATCCGGCAAGCTCGCTGCCTGCGGCAATGTCAGATCGGTGTCGGTCAGCCTGATCCAGTCGGCGATACCGGCAAGTGCCGGCTGCGACGTGATGACGGCGAGCCGCTTCACTGCATCCATCATCCGCAGCATGTCGCGGGGATCGGCGAGCATATTCTCCTCGACGACGGGATCGATCGACGGATCGGTCGAGGCCAGCTTCAGCGTGCCACGCGAATAGGCGTTGAACAGCCCGGCGCCAATGGCACCTGGGACGCCGACGCCGCGGTGATTGAACGCGATCAGGATCATGTCGCGCTTGCCGCCATTGGCGAGGCCCGAGGAATAGGTCACGCAGCAATTGGTGTGGCGCGTATCCGGATCGGTCGGCCGCAGGTCTTCGCGAAGCTGGATCGTGGCGCGGAACAGCGGGTGGTCGAAGAAGTGCTTACCCACCGGCAGATCGCGCTCGACCGCGATCCCCATCGCCTTCAACTCGTCGGCCGGTCCAATGCCCGAGCGCAGCAGGATCGCCGGGCTGTGGATCGCGCCGGCGCAGAGCACGATCTGACGCGCGCTGATCTCCTGGGTGCCCTGCCCTTCGGTGCGAACACGAACGCCGGTTGCCCGTCCGTCCTTGATGATCACGCGATCGACCAGCGTATGCCCGCGGATCTCGAGATTGGCGCGGCCGCGGGCGGGCTCGAGGTATCCCTCATTGGTGGTGATGCGGCGGCTGTCGCGGCTGTTGATGGGATAGCAGGCAACGCCCTCGCCGTCGGGACCGTTGACGTCGGCGCACCAGGGATAGCCGCTCGCCAGCGCCGCATCGCGCAAGCCCCGATCGATCGGGCCCCACTTCTCCGGCGGCGCGCGATAGACCGGCAACGGCCCGCCGCGGCCATGGCCCTCGGCGTCGCCGAATTCGAGATCATCCTCGATCACCGAGAACAGCGGCATCACCTCTTTCGCCGACCAGCCGGTGCAGCCATTGGCGGCCCATTCGTCGAACGCATCCGCGACGCCGCGGATGGCGATCTGGCCGTTCATCATCGATGAGCCGCCGAGCCCCTTGCCGCGCCAGTAGAAGCGCGGCTCCTGCCCCGCCACGCGGCGCGTCAGCAGATCCGGCCACTGCCATTTCTCCTGATATTCGCGCTTGTGGATGATCGGGATCGGGTTCGGCGTCCTCACTTCCCAGGGCGCTTCATCGGCGCGCCAGTCGAGGCCCGCTTCGAGCAGCAGCACGCGCTGGGCGGGATCCTCGGAGAGCCGTGCCGCAACAGCGGCGCCGGCGGAGCCGCCACCGACAACAATGACATCGTACATCGCGTTACTTCTCAACGTTCCAGAACACCGGGATGGCGGAGGGTATCAGACCGCGCAAGGTGGCGCGATAGGCCGCCGGCTGCGCGAACTGGCCCCACGGAATCGCGGGCGCCTGATCGTACATGATCGACTGGATCTCGCCGGCGATCTTCTTGCGATCTTCCTCGGCGGGCGCCTTGGCGAAGGCCTCCATCAGCGGCGTGATGCGCTGATCGCACTGCCAGCCGGTGAAGTCGGCGCAGTTGAAGGCGACCATGACGTTGGTGAGCGGCGAGCCGAGGTCGAAACCGCCGGCATGGACACCATAGACGCTCCAGCCTTCCTTCTTGGCGCGGCGTGCCAGCACGCTTGCCCAGTCCATCACCTGGAGATCGACGTTGAAGCCGGCGGCCTTCAGCCGCTCGGCCAGCACCTGCGCCGAGACGCGCGGGGCTTCGAGATCGTTGGCTTCCATCACGACGACGGGCTCGCCGGCATATTTGGTCGCCTTCAGCGCGGCCTTCGCCGCTTCGATCGAGGGCTTTTCGGCCGCGTCCGTGCCGGCCTTGCTCTCGTAGGTGGTGCCGCAGGTGAAGAACGTCGCGCAGGGCGCGGCGTATTTGGCATCGAGGCCGAGCGCATCGAGCACCTCGCGCTGGTCGACCAGCTTCCACAGCACGCGCCGGATCGCGGGATCGTCGAACGGCTTCGATGCCGCGTTGAGGCGATAGGCGCCGGCGAACATGTTGCCTCCGGTGAAATTGACGAGCTTGACGCGGGAGTTCTTCTCGAGCTGAGGCAGGAGATCGAACGGCGCATATTGCATGAAGTCGACCTCGCCGGCCTGCAGCGCGGACGCGGCGGTCGCACCATCGGGGATGACGCGGATCTCGAGCGTGTCGACATTGACGCGCTTGCCGCCGGCAAGGAAGTCGGCGGGCTCCGGGCGCGGCACATAGTCGGCGAACTTCTTCAGGACCATGCGATCGCCGGTGCGGTGATCGGCCTTGCTGTAGACGAACGGGCCGGAGCCGATGATCTCGGTGATGCGCTGGTCGCCCGGCGTCTTGGCGATGCGCTCGGGCATCATGAAGGCGACGGGGCTGACGGGATTGCCGAGCGCGTCGATGACGAGACCGGACGGCTCCTTCAGCGTCAGCACGAAGGTCTTCGCATCCGTCGGCTCGAGCGAAGCCGTGATCGCGAAGATGCGGCGGCCGAGTGCGCTGCGGGTGCCCCAGCGCCGCAGCGAGGCGACGCAATCGGCTGCGGTGACCGGCTGACCGTCATGCCACTTCAGGCCGTCGCGCAGCGTGAACCTGTAGGTCAATCCGTCCGCCGAGACCTTCCAGTCCTGCACCATCTGCGGCTTGACGTCGCCCTTGGAGTCCTTCGCGAACAGCGTGTCGAACACCATGTAGCCAAACGTGCGCGAAATATAGGCCGTGGAGAAATGCGGGTCGAGCGTGACGATCTCCGCCTCGAGCACCGCGACAAGATTGCCCGCCGCATGCACCGGCGCTGCGACAATCGCGAGCCCGAGCAGCGCCGGAATGAAAGCCTTCAGTTTGAACATTGGTGTGTTTTTGCCTTTTGACGTGACGTTTGCACTCGCCAGGAAAAAGCAATGTTCGTGCCCCCACGTATGCGCTCATAGCTATCTGCCACGCGTTTGGAGGAATGCACACTTTGAGTTGGAGAGTGCTGCTCTCGCACCCCGTCATTGCGAGCGCAGCGAAGCAATCCAGCGTCTTTCCGTGGCGGCAGTCTGGATTGCTTCGCGGAGCCTGTCATCGGGCCGCGCTGCGCGCGGACCCGGTGGCTCGCAATGACGATGGGGAAACAAGTGTGCGCGCCACTCTCGCTGTCGTCGCCCGGCTTGACCGGGCGACCCAGTATTCCAGAGGCCGGCATCGGAGAGCTCGCTCTCACCACATCCGCCGCGGCGTACTGGATGCCCCGGTCAAGCCGGGGCATGACACCTGTGCTGTGGCGTGGGTCCCGGCTCTGCGCGGCAACGCTTACGCGTTGCAGCGCGTCCGGGACACGAGACCGCCCTTATCCGATCACCTTGCCGAACTTGTTCGACTTCGGGAATCCCTTCGGCGGCAGGCGGCCGGCGTCGGCGCGGGTGCCCTGCCACTCCGCGAGCTCCTTCATGGTCGCGGAGAATTCGCGGCCCGCGGAGTCCTTCCAGGTCAGGCCTGCCTTGGCCTCGAACACAGCGACGTCGGAGAGACCGCCGTCCTTGTACTTCTGCAGGCGAACGCCGCGGCCGCGCGCCATCTCCGGCACCTGGTCGAGCGGGAAGATCAGCATCTTGCGGTTCTCGCCGATGACCGCGACGGTGTCGCCGATCACCTCGGTGACCGTGCGCGCCTCGTTCGGCATGTCGACATTGAGGACCTGCTTGCCCTTCTTGGTGGTGCCGACGCAATCGTCCTCGTTGACGACGAAGCCCTGGCCTTCGTGGCTGGCGACCAGGAATTTGCGCCCGCCCTTGTTGACGAACAGCGTGACCGGCGCGGCCTCCGGCTCGAGATCGATGAACTGGCGGATCGGCTCGCCGTGGCCGCGGCCGCCCGGAAGCTTCGCCACGTCGATCGAGAAGAACTTGCCGTTGGTCGCGAACAGCAGCAGCTTCGACGTCGTCTCCGCGAAGAACGCGATGCCGAGCTTGTCGTCCTGCTTGAAGGCCAGGCCCGAGAGGTCCTCGACATGACCCTTCATGGTGCGGATCCAGCCCTTGTCGGAGACGACGACCGTCACCGGCTCGCGCTCGACGAGGGCCTCCTCCATCGCCGCGAGATCGTGCTCGGGCGCATCGGCAAAAGTGGTGCGGCGCTTGCCGAGCGGCGTCTTGGGCCCGAACATGTCGCGGACCTTGCCGACCTGCTCGCCGACCTTCTTCCACTGCTCGGCCTCGGAAGCGAGCACCGCGTTGATGCCCTTGAGCTCGGCGCGGAGATTCTTGTCCTCGGTGCGGATCTCCATCTCTTCGAGCTTGCGCAAGCTGCGCAGGCGCATGTTGAGGATGGCTTCGGCCTGCACCTCGGTGAGCTTGAACGCCTTCATCAACGCCGGCTTCGGCTCATCCTCGGTGCGGATGATCCTGATCACCTCGTCGATGTTCAGATAGGCGATCAGGAAGCCGCCGAGGACTTCCAGACGGTGCTCGATCTGCGCCTTGCGGTAGTTGCTGCGGCGGATCAGCACGTCGCGCAGATGGTCGAGCCATTCGCGCAGGCACTCCGCGAGCCCCACCACCTTGGGGATGCGGCCCTTGATCAGTACGTTGAGGTTCAGCGGAATCTTGTTTTCGAGCTCGGTCAGCCGGAACAGCGATTCCATCATCAGCGCCGGATCGACGTTCTTCGACTTCGGCTCGATGACGATGCGGACGTCTTCGGCCGACTCGTCCCTGATATCGCCGACCAGCGGCAGCTTCTTCTGGTCCAGCAGCTCGGCGACCTTCTCGATCAGCCGCGACTTCTGCACCAGGAAGGGAATCTCGGTGACGACGACGACCCAGGTGCCGCGCGCGCCCTCTTCATGCGACCACCTGGCGCGGACGCGGAACGAGCCGCGGCCGGTCGTGTAGGCCTCGGCGATGGCCTGCTTGGAATCGACGCAGATGCCGCCGGTCGGGAAATCGGGTCCCTTGACCCATTTCATCAGCGCCTTGGACTTGGCGTCGGGCTTCTCGATCAGATGCAGCGCGGCGTCGCACAGCTCGGCGGCGTTGTGCGGCGGGATCGAGGTCGCCATGCCGACCGCGATGCCTTGCGCGCCGTTGGCGAGCAGGTTCGGGAAGCCGCCGGGCAGCACGACCGGCTCTTTCGACTGGCCGTCGTAATTGGCGCGGAATTCGACGCCGTCCTCGTCGATGCCTTCGAGCAGAAGCCGCGCGACATCGGTCATGCGCGCTTCGGTGTAGCGGTAGGCGGCGGGGTTATCGCCGTCGATATTGCCGAAATTGCCCTGGCCGTCGACCAGCGGATAGCGCGAGGAGAAATCCTGCGCGAGGCGCACCATGGCGTCGTAGATCGCCTGGTCGCCATGCGGATGGAACGAGCCCATCACGTCGCCGACGATCTTGGCGGACTTCTTGAAGGCCGTGCCGGGGTCGAGCCGGAGCAGGCGCATGCCGTAGAGGATGCGCCGGTGCACCGGCTTCAGCCCGTCGCGGGCATCCGGCAGCGCGCGATGCATGATCGTGGAGAGCGCATAGGCGTAGTAGCGGTCTTCCAGCGCCGATTTCAGCTCGACGCTCTGGATGCCGTCGTTGCCGTCACTGTCCGGCGGCTCGAAAGCCTCGCCCATCCCTTACCCCAATCGATGTTTCACGTGGAACATAGCATGAACATCAGGCCGCGGTCTCGCTCCCGGCGGCCATGAATCGTGCCCGTTCCTCGGCGGGCTGCAGCCCGCGTGGTTCCCAGATGTGCTGGGTCAGGAAGTAACCGGTCAACCGGAAGCCGTCGGCCACGTCCCGCTCGTGCGGTACGCCAGTCCGGTCGCGCAGGAAAGCCGGAAGCTTGAGGAGGCGGTCGCGATAAGGCTCGCCGGCCGAGGCGCTGACGGCGCGTCCGCTCTTGGGCGAGACGTAGATCAGCGCGTCGTTGGCGCCGGTGGCGGCGCAGTTCGCGAGATCGAGGCCGAATCCGAGTTCGGTGAGCAGGGCCAGCTCGAAGCGCACCATGAGGGCCGGCGCGATCGACCGATCGCCGAGATGCTCCACGAGCACCTGCGCCGCGTCGTACAGCCCGACATGCGGGTCGCGCTCCGGCAGCAGGCGCAGCAGCGCGCCCATATGGCCGATGCCGTAAAGCGCCAGCGCCGAGCCCATCAACCGCGAGGCAACGAGGCTCGCCGGCTCCACGCTGAAGGAGCCGAGCGACTCGTCGATCCGCGCCCGCCAGGTGGCGTGCAGCGTGTTGCCCGGCTGGAGCATCGGCTGCATCCGGCGCGAGCGGCCGCCATGCACGAGGCCGAGATGGCGCCCGTGCTCCGCCGTCATGAGTTCGAGGATGACGCCCGTCTCGCCGTGCTTGCGCAGGCCGAGCACCAGGCCGTCGTCGGACCATTGCATCCGACGAGGCTTAGGGCCGCCGCGCGAAAAAGCCGAGAGGCTGCGGGCTTCAGACCACGTGGCGCTTGAGCGCCACGGCGGCACGGCCCATCCCGACATGCTCGGCATCGGGATTGCGCAGCTCGCGCATGCCCGGGGCGCGACCGCCGATCACGAACGCGACCAGAGTGAGCACCAGAAGAACCTTGTACCGCATGACCCTTGTTTCCGCTCGGGAGGAGCGGCTGTCATAGGCTTGGCCGTACGGGGCAGACTTGCGCTGGCGCACATCGATCGCTGCAGCGCACCATTCGGCTGCGGCTTGGTTTGCGCGCGGTAAACATCCCACCAAACCACCTCAGGATGAGGGTGTGTGTGGGATGACGGATCAGGCCGCCCTGCGCGCTTCCAGCACGATTCGCGCGGCAGCCCGGCTCGGCTCGTCGCCGCCCGGCAGGCTCATGCGCTGGTCGATCCGGGCCAGGGCGTCGAGCTGCCTGGTGCGTTCCGGGCCACCGGTGACTAGCGGCGCCAGGGTGTCGGCGAGCTGCTTCGGCGTGCAATCGGCCTGGACGTATTCCGGTATGGCGTTCTCGTCGAGGATCAGGTTCGGCAGCACGATGGTGGGCACCTGGATCAGCCGCCGGGCGATCACCTCCTCGATCCGCGAGACCTTGTAGCCGACGACCATCGGAATGCCCGACAGGGCCAGCTCCAGCGTCACCGTGCCCGACGCCGCGAGCGCCGCGCGCGCCCGCCGGAACGTGCCGTGCTTCGCCGCCTCGCCATGGACGAGACGGACCGGGACGTCCCACGCCAGCGCCAGCCGCTCGATCAGCGCGCGGTGCCGGCTGACAGCCGGAAGTTCGACTTCGATCGTTCCGACCCTTTTGGCGAGCATCCCGAGGGCTTGCCCGAAGACGGGCATGAGCCGCTCGATCTCGGAGCGGCGCGAGCCCGGCAGGACCGCGATCAGCGGCGGCTCGGACTCGCGCGCACGCAGCTCGTCGGCATCGGGCCGAAGCGCGTCGAGGCGCTCGATCAGCGGATGTCCGACATAGCTGCAGGTCGGGCCGCCGAGACGGCGATGCGCATCGGGCTCGAAGGGCAGCAGCG
>NZ_DASYWN010000016.1:0-88536 GCF_035935975.1 Bradyrhizobium sp. | reverse complement strand
CTACGGGGCAGCCACAAACTGCTCAGGGTGGGCGCGATCCGATCGCCAGCGGCCTGCCGCGGTCGCAGCTGCGGCAGGCCATTCCTCTCGGAATGCACCGACAATATCTGATTGCGCTATTACAAGGGTGGGCAAAGGCGCACTTGCGCCGTGCCCACCACTTTATCTGTGTTTCGCAAATTGGTGGGCACGCTTCGCTTTGCCCACCCTACGGCACCTGTGGCTACGGCGCGGCCGCAATGATGTGATCGTCGATCTCGTCGATCCGGTTGACGCCGCACAGGCCCATCGTGGTCAGCAGCTCTTTGTGGATGATGTCGATCGCCTTGGCGACGCCGGCCTGGCCGCCGGCGCCCAGGCCGTAGGCATAGGCGCGGCCGATCATGCAGGACTTTGCGCCGAGCGAGAGCGCGCGCATCACGTCCTGGCCGGAGCGGATGCCGCCGTCGAACATGATCTCCATCTTGTCGCCGACTGCGTCGACGATCTCGGGCAACACCTCGATCGAGGACGGTGCGCCGTCGAGCTGACGGCCGCCATGGTTGGAGACCACGATCGCCTGCGCACCGGTTTTCGCGGCGAGCTCGGCGTCCTCGACGTCGAGAATGCCCTTCAGGATCAGCTTGCCCGGCCAGATCGAGCGGATCCAGTCGATGTCGCTCCAGTTCAGCGAGGTGTCGAACTGCGAATTGATCCAGGTCGACAGCGAGGTGATGTCGTCGCTGACCTTCAGATGACCGGCGAGATTGCCGAAGGTGCGGCGCTTGCCCTGCAGCACGCCCGACACCCAGGCCGGCTTGGTGGCAAAATCGATCAGCTTCGACAGCGACCATTCCGGCGGCACCGTCATGCCGTTCTTGATGTCCTGGTGGCGCTGTCCGATCACCTGGAGATCGACGGTCAGCACCAGCGCCGAGCATTTCGCGGCGATCGCGCGTTCGATCAGCGCCTTGATGAAGCCGCGGTCCTTCATCACGTAGAGCTGGAACCAGAACGGCTTCTCGACATTGGCGGCGATGTCCTCGATCGAGCAGATCGACATCGTCGATTGCGTGAACGGGATTCCGGCGGCCTGCGCGGCGCGGCAGGCGTGGATCTCGCCGTCGCCATGCTGCATGCCGAGCAGGCCCACCGGCGCCAGCATCAGCGGCATGGTCGAGGGCTCGCCCAAAATCGTGGTCGAGGTGTCGCGCTTGGAGACGTCGACCAGGATGCGCTGGCGGAACTTGATGTTCTGCATGTCCTCGCGGTTGGCGCGCAGCGTTTCCTCGGCATAGGAGCCGCGGTCGCAATAGTCGAAGAACGCCTTCGGCACGCGGCGCTTATGCAGTGCGCGAAGGTCGTCGATACAGGTGATATGCTTCATGAACGTTCCCCGGCCCGTCTTGCATCAGGAGTCTTGCATCGGAAGATTGAGGGGTCATCTAGCATGGTTGGATGCACAGCCAAATCGTTTGAAAGGACAGCCCCATGAGCAGGCCGCACAGCCAGCCGACGCCGGAGGAGATCAAGGAAAAGAAGGATCTCGAAGAGGCGCTGGAGGAGGGCCTGGAAGAGACCTTTCCGGGCTCGGATCCCGTCAACGTCACCCAGCCCGCGCCCAGCCGCGGCGACAGCCATGTGAAGCGTTCGGATTAGCCCAAATTCTCCCTGTTCCCTCTGGTCTGGCGGGAATTTTAATGTTAACAATAGGTTACCGGGGTGGCGACGCTCCCGGTTCCGTAATGATTCATCATATTTTTTGAAGCCAAGTTAGCCGCGATGGCATTATAAGACGGCAGCAAATCAGGGATGCGGGGCCCGTTCGGGCATCCGGAGGTTTTCGTGGGGATTCCTGGTTGTTGCTTGGGGGACGATTATGAGCCGCAAATATTTCGGGACGGACGGGATTCGGGGCCGCGCCAACGGACTGATCACGCCGGAGCTCGCGCTCAAGGTCGGCCAGGCCGCTGGCCTCGCGTTTCAGCGCGGTGACCACCGCCACCGGGTCGTGATCGGCAAGGACACGCGCCTGTCCGGCTACATGATCGAATACGCGATGGTCGCGGGCTTCACCTCGGTCGGCATGGACGTGCTGCTGGTCGGCCCGATGCCGACGCCGGCGGTCGCGATGCTGACCAAGTCGATGCGCGCCGATCTCGGCGTCATGATCTCGGCCTCGCACAATCTGTTCGAGGACAACGGCATCAAGCTGTTCGGCCCGCAGGGCTTCAAGCTGTCCGACGACGTCGAGAAGCAGATCGAGCAGTTGCTCGACGAGCCCATCGAGAAGCGTCTCGCCCAGAGCGCGAGCCTCGGCCGCGCCCGCCGTATCGACGGCGTGCATGACCGCTACATCGAATTCGCCAAGCGCACGCTGCCGCGCGACCTCTCGCTCGACGGCCTGCGCGTCGTGATCGATTGCGCCCATGGCGCCGCCTACAAGGTGGTGCCGGAAGCGCTGTGGGAATTGGGCGCCGACGTCGTGCCGATCGGCGTCGAGCCCGACGGCTTCAACATCAACAAGGATTGCGGCTCGACCTCGCCGGAAGCGCTGTCGCGCAAGGTGCGCGAGATGCGCGCCGACATCGGCATTGCGCTGGACGGCGACGCCGATCGCGTCATCCTGGTCGACGAGCGCGGTCATGTCGTCGACGGCGACCAGCTGCTCGCGGTGATCGCGCAGAGCTGGAAGGAAGACGGCCGCCTCTCGCGTCCCGGCATCGTCGCGACCGTGATGTCCAATCTCGGCCTCGAGCGCTTCCTGAAAGGGCAGGGGCTCGATCTCGTGCGCACGCCGGTCGGCGACCGCTACGTGCTCGAGAAGATGCTGGGCGGCGGTTACAATCTCGGCGGCGAGCAGTCCGGCCACATCATCCTGTCCGACTACGCCACCACCGGCGACGGTTTTGTCGCCGCGCTGCAGGTGCTGGCGGTGGTGCAGAAGTCGCGCCGTCCGGTGTCGGAAGTCTGCCACCGCTTCGATCCGCTGCCGCAGATTCTCAAGAACGTCCGCCACAAGGGCGGCAAGCCGCTCGACGCTTCCGAGGTCAAGTCGGCGATCTCCGACGGCGAGAAGCGTCTCAACGGCCACGGCCGCCTCCTGATCCGCTCCTCCGGCACCGAGCCGGTGATCCGCGTCATGGGCGAAGGCGAGGACCGCATCCTGGTCGAGGACGTGGTCGACACCATCGTCTCAGCGCTGGGCCAGGCTGCCGCGGCTTAACGACTCCGAACAGAAGCGCGGACGAAGAGCAGTAAGCGGCAGCAGTCGCGACCCAAGGGACCGGAGACACTTCGTGGCTCCGGTCGTAGTCGCATGCATGCAGGCCGACTGGCAGGCGGCGCTGCTCGGGCAGTTCCTCCTATTCTTCTTCAGCAAATGTCTATCGGCAACCACTGCATGGCCGCTAAGGGCCGGCCGTCGATGTGGCGAGCGTTAGCTGGCTGTGTGCTCAAATCGTCTCTCGATATGAAATGACTTTGCAGTTACGAGCCAGTGCCCTTCGATCAGGTGGAGCGAAAGGTAGTCCACATAGAGTATGGTGTCGATGCGAACGCGAACTTTGATCAACGCCTGGGACGCTGAGGCGATGTCCACGAGTAGAATCTCTTGCTGCCTCGGAGCGTTCTTGGATTTGGGCGACGGATTGGAGGACAGGAGTGCGCGATAATCGGCAGCGGACAATACGCGAAGCGTTCCGTCCCTCATCCCGTGCAGTTGAGCTGTAGGCGCGAAGACTCGGGCAAATCGGTTCACGTCCGAGTCGAACATCATGTCGAAGTATTCCCCGATCGTTGTGAGCAGTGCCGCGGGAAGGCCAAGGTTGGTCATTCGGTAGCTCCGGCTTGGTTTGGCAACGAGCTAACGATCACATGGCTGCCCGGAGCATGTCCTTGCAAACCGTGCCATCGGCGATACGATCTACGCAATTAATCGCCAAACGAGCCTCAAGAGATGCTCATTCATGCCAAAATTTGATCTCGATACGATCGATCGCCGTATCGTTTCCGAATTGCAGAACGACGCCAGACTGACAAATGTCGAACTGGCCGACCGGGTGGGCCTGTCTCCCTCACCCTGCCTCCGGCGGGTAAAGCGCCTGGAGCGCGACGGCATCATCAATGGCTATCGCGCCGTGCTTGAGCGAGATCGCGTCGGCCTCGGGTTTTCGGTTTTCGTCGGCGTCAAGATCGATGGTCATGCCAATGACCGCGCAATCAATTTTGAGAACACTGTGTGCGCCATGCCGGAAGTGATCGCTTGCCACCTTGTTTCAGGCGACGCAGACTATTTTCTTGAGGTCGTCGTGCCCGACCTTGACGCCTATCAGCACTTCCTTGTTGGCAAATTGCTGGAGTTGCCGATCGTACGTGAGGTCAGAAGCAACATTGCCATCCAAACCCGGAAGGCTGGAGCACCATTGCCGCTTGGTCATTTGGGCTAACCCAGGATTAGCGTTCGGTTGTTTGAGCCCGCCAAGTGGGCCTGAGAGGGGTTCGTCCGACTTTCTGTAGCGGACACCCCGATCCACTCAGTGTGGACATGCTGGAAAGACAAGTCATGAGCCGTTCAATCCACGCCCCGTCAGCACTGTTCGACAGCCTTAAGTTCGGGTTTGCGCAGGTCTCTGTCGTTGCGACACCTTGCGGTGATGCCATCCACGTTTCCGGGCAAGTCGCCTGGGATGCGGAACGGAACATCGTTGGAGAGAATGATATCGGGCATCAGCTCCAAAAGAGCCTGGAGAATCTATCCGCAGCATTATCATCCGTCGGCGCGAGCCTGAATCAGGTTGGGGCTCTCAGGCTTTACATCCGTCAAAGCCATATTCACGAAGGCGCCGCCATCAGTAAAGTTCTGAAGGCGGTGTTTGGAAATAGACCTCCGTGCACCACGTGGATTGGAGTACCAAGTCTCGCGCGAGAGGAGTTCCTGATCGAGGTCGAACCATCGGTCGTCTTCGTGCAAGGTCCTAAGCAATGACAGCAGCCCCGGCTCAAGGTGAGGACCAATCCCGGATTGCGCTGCGCTCCATCCGGGCTACGAGCTTCAGTGAAACCGGCCTGCATCCCAGCCATGGCCGATTGGCGGTGGTTCCACCACGGCTTGCATCGTAATGAGCAGATCGCGGCAATCTGCCGCGCCGGGATGCTGCCGTGAACAAGCCAGTCGTCGTCTCAGAGGAAATGCTGACCGAGCCCGTCGTCGTCACCGACGTGGCGCCCGCCACCGCCAAGGCGGCAGGGCCGGCCTACATCGTGCTCGCCGGCATCAGCTTCTCGCACTTCCTCAACGACACCATGCAGTCGCTGATCGCCTCGGTGTATCCGATCCTGAAGGACACCTATGCGCTCGACTTCGCGCAGATCGGCATGATCACGCTGGCCTTCCAGTTCACGGCCTCGCTGCTGCAGCCGGTGGTCGGGCACTACACCGACAAGAAGGCGCAGCCTTATTCGCTGTCGATCGGCATGGCCTCGACCTTCTTCGGCCTGCTGCTGCTCAGCGCCGCGCACCAATATCTGGTCATCCTCGTCGCCGCTGCCTTCGTCGGCCTCGGCTCGGCGGTGTTTCATCCGGAGTCGGCGCGCATCGCGCGGCTCGCCTCCGGCGGCCGCTACGGCTTTGCGCAATCGGTGTTCCAGCTCGGCGGCAGCTTCGGCACCTCGATGGGACCGGTGCTCGCCGCGCTCATCGTCGTGCCGTTCGGGCAGGGCAGCATCGCCTGGTTCTCCTCGATCGCGTTCCTCGCGATCGTCATCCTCTGGCGCATCGGCCGCTGGTACGAGCCGCAGATCAAGGCGAAAAAGACGGTGGCAGTGCAGGCTCATCCGGACGCGCCGAGCTCGCGCCGCGTCGGCGTTGCACTCCTCGTTCTCGTGGCGCTGCTGTTCTCGAAACAGCTCTATGTCTCGAGCCTGTCGAGCTATTACATCTTCTATTTGATCGACCGCTTCAGCGTGTCGACGCAGACCGCGCAGATCTATCTCTTCATCTTCCTCGCCGCGAATGCGGTCGGCGCGTTCTTCGGCGGACCGCTCGGTGACCGCTTCGGCCGCAAGATCGTGATCTGGATCTCGATTCTGGGCGCGCTGCCGTTCACGCTGGCGCTGCCCTATGCCGGCCTCTATGCGAGCGCGGTGCTGTCAGTGATCATCGGCCTCATCATCTCCTCGACGACGTCGTCGATCATCGTGTTCGCGCAGGAGCTGGTGCCGCACCGCTTCGGCATGATCTCCGGCGTGTTCTTCGGGGTGGCCTTCGGCATCGGGGGGCTCGGCGCCGCCGTGCTCGGCAAGCTCGCCGACCACACCTCGATCGAGTTCGTCTACCAGGTCTGCGCCTATCTGCCGGCGATCGGGCTGCTCGCGGTGTTCCTGCCGAAGCTGCCGCAGCACGCGCGTTAACAGATCCTGCTTTGCCGCGTTGCGGCTTCATCAATCGTTAGTAATTGCGGTGGGCCACCTGCCGCATTTTTGCAACGCTTAAGCTGCATCCGCGTGTGCGGTGAGAAAAAATCAACCTTAAAAATTAGGGTTAAGTGGCGCTTAAACATTTGCTGGCATCGTCCGCCCGTGAGTTTCCAGAACGTGAGGCGCTCGTATTTTGCCTCACCGGCCATAAGGACGAAGCCAATGCGTAGCGTTAAGTCTCTCCTTGCCGCGGGTGCGGCATCACTGATCTCGTCGATGGCGTTTGCCGCCGACATGCCGATCGCGGCGCCCCCTCCGATGTACGCGCCGCCGGCCCCGCCCGCCGACTTCGGCGGCTGGTATCTTCGTGGCGACGTCGGCATGACCAACCAGCGCGCCAAGAGCATCGAGGGCACCGTGGCGCCCGGGTTTACGAAGACGACCGAAGGACTCGGCTTCGACTCCTCCCCGCTGTTCGACCTCGGTGTCGGCTATCGCTTCAACAACTGGTTCCGTGCGGACGTGATCGGCCAGTATCGGGGCAAGGCTAACCTGCATGGTGCGGACAACGTCATCGGGCCCGGCTTCGTCGGTTCTGACAACTATACCGGCAGCAAGTCCGAGTGGGTCGTCATGGCCAACGCCTATGTCGATCTCGGCACCTGGTGGTGCGTCACCCCGTTCATCGGCGCCGGTATCGGCGGCTCCTACAACAAGATCAGCGGCTTCCGCGACGACGGCATTGCCTATCTCGCCGCGCTGACCCCGACCCCGAGCGCCAGCGTCGCCTACTTCGCCGACAGCGGAAAGTGGAACTTCGCCTGGGCTGCTCACGCCGGTCTCGCCTACAAGGTCAACCCCGGCTTCACGGTTGAACTGGCCTACAGCTACATGAACCTCGGCGACGCCGCGCCCGGCAACTACCGCCTGTTCGACAACAGCGCGACCGGCCCGACCTCGATCAAGCTCAAGGAGCTCACCTCGCACGATCTCAAGCTCGGCGTGCGCTGGGAGCTCAACAGCCCGCCGGCCTACGTGCCGCAGCCGCTCGTCACCAAGGGCTGATCGCAAATCTGATCGGCTAACAAGTCTCACTGGTTAAACTCTCTTAACGGCGCGGGATCATCCCGCGCCGTTTTGCTTTGCGCATTTTTCATTGCTCGGCGGCGACGAAAGGCTCCGGCGCAACCATTGGTTAAGGTTAACGAGCCATGATCACGACACAGTTCGAGTTCGATGGAGCGTTGCAATGCGTGGGTTCTTGTTGGCAGCGGTGATGTTGGGAACGGTGTCTGCCGCGCATGCGGCCGATATGCCTGACCTGCCGATCCTGCGCGGCAGCTTCACCGACGGCCTGAGCAGTTCCAACGTCAACTGGCAAGGCTTCTATGTTGGCGGCCAGGCCGGCTATGGGTCCTCCGACGAGAACTTCAACGGCTCGACCAAGAACATGATGGCTGCCTTGCTGGCGGATACGCTGATCGAGAGCTCGATGGGCGTGTCGCAGTGGAATCTCGGGCTGGGCAAGGCCTCGCAACGCACCACCGGCTACGGCGCCTTCGCCGGCTACAATGGCCAGTGGGAAGACGTCGTGATGGGCCTCGAAGTGAGCTGGATACACGGCAAGTTCGGCGGATCGGCGTCGGCCAGCGAACGGCGCGTCAGCCCGACGGCGCTCTCCGACGGCAACTTCCACGATGTCACGGCGACCTCGACATCGTCGATCAGCATCAGCGACATCGGGACGTTCCGCGGCCGCGCCGCTTATGCATGGGGATGCTTCCTGCCCTACATGTTTGGAGGCCTCGCGCTCGGCAATGCCGACATCGTTCGCACGGCCAATGTGCAGGATCGCGTGAGCCCCACCCAGTTGGGGACCTACACGGCGCTGGTGCCGTTGAGCTCGACCGATGCCCAGCACAATCATCTGATCTACGGCTACACCGCCGGTCTCGGCGTCGACGTCAACCTCGTGGGCGGCCTGTTCATGCGGGCGGAGTACGAATACATCCGTTTCTCGTCCGCAGTTGACACCAGCATCAACACCGTTCGCGCCGGCGTCGGCTACAAGTTCTGACGCGGCGTCGCTTCGGCCCGGTTGACAGCCTGTCTCCGTCCTGATGCTCTGTTGCTCCAACGGGGCGGCAGCGATGAAGATCTACGGCGATAGCAATTCCGGTAATTGTCTGAAGGTGAAGTGGGTCTGCGACAAGCTCGCGGTGCCCTACCAGTGGATAGAGGTCGACACCCGCAAGGGCGAGACGCGCACGCCGCAATTCCTGAAAATGAACAGCGCCGGCCAGGTGCCGACCGTGGCCTTCGACGACGGCCGTACGTTGGCGCAGTCCAATGCCATCATCCGCTATCTCGCCCGCGACAGCGCGCTGATCCCGCGCGATGCCTTTGCCGCGGCCAAGATGGACGAATGGCTGTTCTGGGAGCAGTACAGCCACGAGCCCTACATCGCGGTGTGTCGCTTCCAGCTCGTCTATCTCGGCAAGGACGCATCCGAGCTCGACCCGGAGAAGGTCAAGCGCGGCTATGCGGCGCTCGACCGCATGGAGCAGCATCTGGCGGAAAGCCGTTTCTTCGCGGGCGACGCGGTTTCGCTCGCCGACGTCTCGCTGCTGGCCTATACGCGCGTGGCGCATGAAGGCGGTTTCGATCTCGGCCGTCATGCGGCCATCCGCCGCTGGATCTGCGAGGCCGAGGCCTATCTTGGCCTGCCGCAGGCGCGCTGATTTCCTGGAGTTTCCGGTATGAACGATAAGTCCGTTTCGATCCGTCCCGCACGCCGCGAGGACGTCCCCGCGATGATTGCGATGCTCGCCGACGATCATCTCGGGCGCGCCCGCGAGCGCGTCGAGGATCCGCTGCCTGCCGTCTATTACGAAGCATTCGCGCGCGTCGAACGCGATCCGAACCTCACGCTTGTGGTTGCCGAGAGCGAGGGCAGGGTGGTCGGCTGTCTGCAGCTCGCAGTTCTGCCAGGCATCAGCTCGCAAGGCGGCATTCGCGGCCTGCTCGAGGACGTTCGCGTTGCTTCCGATTGCCGCAGCCGCGGCATTGGCGAGCAATTGGTGCAATGGGCGGTGACGGAAGCGAAAGCGCGCGGTTGCATCCTGGTCGAACTACTGACGCATGCGAGCAGAACCGATGCGCAGCGCTTCTACAAGCGGCTCGGATTTGCATCGAGCCACGTCGGCATGACTGTCCGCTTTTGAAGCAGCGCGTCGCGAGCGTTGCGCGATCAAGCAAATCGGATCGCGCGTTCGTTCATCTTAAGAGCTGATAAACTACCCGTCCGACGTTCACGTGGAACCAGGAACGAACGGTGCTACGCCAGCGTCTGAAACCGGGCTCGGTCGGTTCGGGGATTTCGATGACAAGCTATTCTATGATCAAGGTCGGCAACGACTACGTTGTGCAGGCCAATGACAAATGCATTTTGAAGGTCAGCAGCCGCCGCCGTGCTGCGCAATTGATCAGCGATGCCACGGACTTGCTGAACGCGCTTGCCGTGGTCGAATCCCCCGATATCGCGCCGGAGGCGCCATCACTCGCGCGTGAGGCCACGGAACTTCCTTGACGACTCTACCCGTTTCCCGTATCAGCCGCGGCGGGACACCTCCCCCCAACGGGAGGCTTACTATCTGGAAGGGTAGATCATGACTGTAGCGAAGCCCGCTTCGCGGCCGACCGTGCCGCATTTCTCCTCCGGCCCCTGCGCCAAGCGCCCCGGCTGGAACGCCCAAAATCTCAAGGACGCAGCGCTCGGCCGTTCGCATCGCGCGAAGGTCGGCAAGACCAAGCTCAAGCTCGCGATCGATCTGACGCGCGAAGTGCTTGAAGTGCCCGCCGATTATCGCATCGGCATCGTGCCGGCGTCCGATACCGGCGCGGTCGAGATGGCGCTGTGGTCGTTGCTCGGTGCGCGGCCCGTCACCACGCTCGCCTGGGAATCCTTCGGCGAGGGTTGGGTCAGCGACATCGTCAAGGAATTGAAGCTCAAGGACGTCACCAAGCTGAACGCGGCTTACGGTGAGATTCCCGACCTCTCCAAGGTCGATCCCAAGAGCGACGTCGTCTTCACCTGGAACGGCACCACTTCCGGCGTGCGCGTGCCGAACGCCGACTGGATCAGCGCGACCCGCGAAGGCCTGACCATTTGCGACGCCACCTCGGCCGCGTTCGCGCAGCCGCTCGACTGGGCCAAGCTCGATGTCGTCACCTTCTCCTGGCAGAAGGCGCTCGGCGGCGAAGCCGCGCACGGCATGCTGATCCTGTCGCCCCGCGCGGTGGAGCGGCTCGAGACCTACAAGCCGGCCTGGCCGCTGCCGAAGATCTTCCGCATGACCAAGGGCGGCAAGATCAACGAAGGCATCTTCGTCGGCGAGACCATCAACACGCCGTCGATGCTCTGCGTCGAGGACTATCTCGATGCGCTGAACTGGGCCAAGTCGATCGGCGGCCTCAAGGCGCTGATTGCGCGCGCCGACGCCAACACCAAGGTGCTCGCCGACTGGAAGGCGAAGACGCCCTGGATCGACTTCCTGGCCAAGGACGCGGCGATCCGCTCCAACACCTCGGTGTGTCTGAAGTTCACCGATCCCGCGATCACCTCGCTCTCGGACGACGCACAGGCCGACTTCTCCAAGAAGCTGGTCGCGCTGGTCGAGAAGGAAGGCGCCGGCTACGACTTCGCCTATTACCGCGATGCGCCGGCAGGCCTGCGCATCTGGTGTGGCGCGACCGTCGAGGCCAAGGACGTCGAGCTGCTGACGCAGTGGATCGACTGGGCCTTCGCCGAGACCAAGGCCTCGCTGGCGAAAGCCGCCTGACAACGCCGTGAGCTGACGCCGTGCGGACCAATCCGCACGGCCTGATCTCCACAGGCCCGTCATGTTCGAACCCGAGAACGACATCGAGCGCATGCTGATGCGTGCTGCGCAGGAGCCGTCGGAACGTCCGGCCTTCGCGCGGGCGCTGATGGATGCCGAGATCGTCATGGTGCTGGTGCCCGAAGGGGGCCAGCTCAAACCGGGACCGGACGGCAATGCAATCGTTCCGGAAGGAACCAGGCTCACTCTGCCGAGCGCGATGCGCGGCGACGAGCGGCTCCTTCCTTTCTTCACTGCGCCTTCCCGGGCGCGTGCCTGGTTCAGCGGCGATCACATCGTCGCTCCCGACCGCACGCGTGATCTGTTTGGCCGCTACCCGGAGGCATCCTACGTGCTCAATCCCGGCTCCGACTACGGCAAGGAGTTCACGCCTGCCGAGGTGAAACGGCTGCTCGCCGGCCATTTCGAGGAAGGCGCCGAGACGATCACGCTTCCCGCCGGCGAGCAGCTGCTGCTCGGCCATCCCAGCGATGTGCCGAACGAGCTGATCGCGGCGCTCTCCCGCGAGTTCAGCGCGGAGAAATCCGTCCGCGGCGCCTGGCTGATGCTGGCGGCGCGGGCCGGGCATCCGGACCAGAGCTGGATGCTCGGCGTCGATCACGAGGGATCGTGGTCGAACGTGCTGGCGGCGATCAATCGCGCCGTCGCCGGCGAAGTCTTGAAGGGGCGGCCGCTCGACGCCGTGCCGCTCGAGGACAGCTCACTCGCATCGACCTTGCGTACCGGAATTCCCATCCCCGCCGTCAAGCGCGGCTTCTTCCAAAAGCTCTTCAGCTAACAGCAGGCAGAAACCCCATGTCCAAGCCGAAAGTTCTCATCTCCGACGCGCTCTCTCCCGCCGCCGTTCAGATCTTCAAGGACCGCGGCGTCGAAGTCGACTTCCAGCCGAGCCTTGGCAAGGACAAGGACAAGCTCGCCGAGATCATCGGCAATTATGACGGCCTCGCGATCCGCTCCGCGACCAAGGCGACCGCCAAGATCCTGGAGAAGGCCACCAACCTCAAGGTGATCGGCCGCGCCGGCATCGGCGTCGACAATGTCGAGATTCCCGCGGCGACCGCCAAGGGCATCATCGTGATGAACACGCCGTTCGGCAATTCGATCACGACCGCCGAGCACGCCATCACCCTGATGCTGGCGCTCGCCCGCGAGATCCCGCAGGCCGACGCCTCGACCCAGGCCGGCAAGTGGGAGAAGAACCGCTTCATGGGCGTCGAAATCACCGGCAAGGTGCTCGGCGTGGTCGGCTGCGGCAACATCGGCTCGATCGTCGCCGACCGTGCCCTCGGCCTGCGCATGAAGGTCGTTGCGTTCGACCCGTTCCTGTCGCCGGAGCGCGCCAAGGACATCGGCGTCGAGAAGGTCGATCTCGATGATCTCCTGAAGCGCGCCGACTTCATCACGCTGCACACCCCGCTCACCGAGAAGACGAAGAACATCATCGACAAGGCAGCGATCGCCAAGATGAAGAAGGGCGTGCGCCTGATCAACTGCGCCCGCGGTGGTCTCGTCGACGAGCAGGCCGTGGTCGATGCGCTCAATTCCAAGCACATTGCGGGAGCCGCCTTCGACGTCTTCGTCGAGGAGCCCGCAACCTCGAACGTGCTGTTCGGCCATCCCAACGTGATCTGCACGCCGCATCTCGGCGCCTCCACCACGGAAGCGCAGGAGAACGTCGCGCTCCAGGTCGCCGAGCAGATGTCGGACTATCTGCTGACCGGCGCGATCTCGAACGCCGTCAACTTCCCCTCGATCACTGCCGAAGAAGCGCCGAAGCTGAAGCCCTTCATCGCGCTCGCCGAGAAGCTCGGCTCGTTTGCCGGCCAGCTCACCGAGACCGGCATCCTCAAGGTCGAGATTACCTATGAGGGCCACGTCGCCGAGATGAAGATCAAGGCGATCACGTCAGCGGTGTTGTCCGGCCTGCTGCGGCCGATGCTGGGCGAGGTCAACGTGGTGTCCGCGCCCGTCGTCGCCAAGGAGCGCGGCATGGTGGTCGACGAGATCGTGCGCGCCGCCCAGAGCGACTATGAGAGCCTGATCACCGTGACGGTCGCGACCGAACGCCAGGAGCGCTCGGTCTCCGGCACCGTCTATCACGACGGCAAGCCGCGCCTGGTCGACATCAAGGGCATCCGCGTCGACGCCGAGTTCGGCAAGTCGATGATCTACGTCACCAACGAGGACAAGCCGGGCTTCATCGGCAGCTTCGCCGGCCTTCTGGGCGACGCCAGGATCAACATCGCGACCTTCCATCTCGGCCGTGTCGAGCAGGGCGGCGATGCCATCGCGCTGGTCGAGGTCGACGGTGCGGTGCCGGCCGACGTGCTCGCCAAGGTGCAGCAGCTGCCGCAGGTCAAGCAGGTCAAGGCGCTGACGTTCTGAGGCGTCCCGCGGCGCGCGCGCCTCGCGGAATGACGGCCATCATATATTCCGACGTGCGGAACAACGCCGCCCTTCTCGCGAGGGCGGCGTTTTTGTTGATGCGGCGCGGCGCATTATCTCTCCCGCGATCCCCAAACTTTGTGTACCAATGGCGCCGAGAACGCTTCTGTCCAGCGCCTCCGTACCAATGTTCGAAAGGGAGAAAACAAATGCGTGAAGCCGTCATCGTTTCCTACGCGCGCACGGGCCTTGCCAAATCCGGCCGCGGCGGGTTCAACATCACGCCGCCGATGTCGCTGGCCGCGCATGCCATCCACCACGCCGTCGACCGCGCCGGCGTCGACAAGGATTATGTCGAGGACTGCTATCTCGGCAATTGCGCCCATGGCGCGCCGAACATCGGCCGCCAGGCTGCGCTGCTCGCAGGCCTCCCGAAGTCGACCGGCGGCGTTTCGGTGAACCGCTTCTGCTCGTCGGGCCTGCAGACCATCGCGATGGCCGCCAACTCGATCCGCTCGGATGGCGCCGACTGCATCGTCGCCGGCGGCGTCGAAAGCATCTCGATGCCCGGCGGGGTCACGCCGAAGGAGACGATCGATCCGGAGCTGCTCAAGACCGCGCCTGATATCTTCATGGCGATGATCGATACCGCCGACATCGTCGCCGAGCGCTACAAGCTCAGCCGCGAATACCAGGACGAGTATTCGCTCGAGTCGCAGCGCCGCATGGCCGCCGCCCAGCAGGCCAACAAGTTCAAGGACGAAATCGTCCCGATGAAGACCAGGATGAAGGTCGTCGACAAGGCGACCAAGGCCGAGAGCATCGTCGACTACGTCGTCGATCGCGACGAGTGCAACCGTCCCGAGACCACGATGGAAGGTCTCGCCAAGCTCGAGCCGGTCAAGGGCCCCGGCAAGTTCGTCACCGCCGGCAACGCCAGCCAGCTCTCCGACGGCGCCGCCGCCGTGGTGCTGATGGAAGCCAAGGACGCCGAGAAGCGCGGCCTCAAGCCGCTCGGCCGTTTCGTCGCCTGGGCAGCCGCGGGCTGCGAGCCGGACGAGATGGGCATCGGCCCGATCTTCGCCGTGCCGAAGCTCTTGAAGCGTCACGGCCTGAAGATCGACGACATCGATCTCTGGGAGCTCAACGAGGCCTTCGCCAGCCAGTGCCTCTATTCGCGCGACAAGCTCGGCATCGACCCCGCCAAGTACAACGTCAACGGCGGCTCGATCGCGATCGGCCATCCCTTCGGCATGACCGGCGCCCGTCTCACTGGCCACCTGCTGCAGGAAGGCGCGCGCCGCAAGGCCAAGTGGGGCGTGGTGACCATGTGCATCGGCGGCGGCCAGGGCGGCGCCGGCCTGTTCGAGATCTACAACTGATCTGAACGCCTGAACTGACGAAGGGCACGGCGCGTGCGGCGCGCCGTGCCTTTTTCGTTGCGCACGATCCCGGAAAAAGCCGCGCCGGTCATGTGAACCCGTTCACACCGGGCAACGCCGCGGCAGGGTATCATCCAGAGGTCAGCCGAATGCCGAGCATTATCTCGCATGGCCTGGCACACATCCGATGAGAAGCAACACCCCGGGGGAGATGCTGTGATGAGCATAACCTATGGTGCAGCAGGATCAGGACGGACCGCGACAAGCGCGCGGCACGTTTCCAGTTTCTTCAAGCGATATTGGCATGCATTTGCGCAATGGCGCAGCCGCGAGAGGCTGCGGGCCGACCTGTGCGATCTAAGTGACAGGGAACTCATGGATATCGGCACCACGCGCGGCGAGATCGACTACGTCGCGTCGAACCAGTGGCGCGACCCGCGGGGCATTCGATCCCTCGAATAGCGGCCGCGTGTCGGGGCAGTCATCAGCAAGCCGCGCCCCTTTTGTTTGTTTGGAGTGTCCGTAGCCCGCATGAGCGCAGCGATATGCGGGACCTACCCGGGTGTCGCTTCGCTCACCCGGGCTACACAGCGATCTCGCGCTTACGCCCCCGCGAGAGCCGGGGCGAACACCACTTCGATCAGCGTGCCGGAATTGCCGGCGCTCTTGATGTTGAACTGGGCGCGGTTGGCTTCGACCAGCGCTTTCGTCAGCGACAGGCTCAGCGCTGAGCTGTCCGAGGCATCGCCGGGCGGCGGGGTGCGGAACGGCTCCATCGCGGCGGCGATTTCGCGTTCGCTCAGGCCGTTGCCGGTGTCGCGGATGCGCAGCGCGATCTCGCCGCGGTCGGTCATCGCGGTCGAGACGATGACCTGGCCGCCGGCGCTGGCGAGCCGGATCGAGTTCGAGATCAAATTCATCGTGATCTGCCGCATCGCGCGCGCGTCCGCGGTGACCTGCGGCAGCGCATGCGCGAGCGAGGTGCGGATGATGATGCGCTCGCGATTGGCCTGCGGCTGCATCACGACGACGCAGGCCTCGACCAGGTCGTTGAGGTTGAGATTGGCGAAGGTGAGGTCGAGCTTGCCGGTCTCGATCCGCGACAGTTCGAGCAGATCATCGATGATGGCGATGACGCGCTCGCCGGAGGCGCGGATGTCCTTCATGTATTCGCCGTAGCGCTCGTTGCCGAGCGTGCCGAACCGTTCGGAGATCATCACCTCGGCAAAGCCGATGATGGCATTGAGCGGCGTGCGGATCTCGTGGCTGATCCGCGCCAGCATGTCGGCCTTGGCATTGGCCGCGCCGTCGACGAGGCGGCGCGCCTGCGTCAACTCGCTCTCGCCCTTCTTGCTCTGCGAGAGATCGCGGAACACGGCGAAGAAGTTCGGGCCGTCGGGCCGCGTGCGGCCCATGATCATGGCGAGCGGAAGCACGCCGCCCTTCTTCTCGCGGCCCAGCACCTCGCGGCCGTGGTCGAGCAGGCTCGAAATGTCCTGGCTCTTGAGGTTCTCGAGATAGTCGATGACGACGTGCTGGCTCTCGGGCGCGAACAGCGTCAGCAGGTGCTGCTCGAGCAGCGTCTGGCCGTCATAGCCGAACAGCGCCTCGGCGCTGCGGTTGCAGGCGTGGATGTTGCCTTCGGCATCGAACATCACGATGCCCTCGGCGGTGGTGTCGAGGATCGCGGCGAGATCCTCCGCATCGGCATCGCCGGCCTGGGATTCCAGCTCGGGTGCGAAGGGGAAGGATTCCGCGACGATGGGCTCGGCAACCACCGGCGCGACGATCGCGGGCGCGACCATGACAGGGGCGGGCAGATCGCAGATCAGCGCATGCGCGCTGTCGCCGTCCCAGTCGATGGTGTGCAGACGGGCCTCGGTCGTCGGCAGCGGCGCCTCGCCGTTGGCCACCGTCGCGCTGATCGTCACCGGCGTGCCGCCCTGCGACATGCTGCTGGCTGACGACACGCCCGGTTCGACATAGAGCGCATCGAGCCCGCCGGCATCCTCGAGCGCGCGCAGGTTGGCATAGCCCATGCGCGCGAGGAACGCCGGGTTGGCGTAGAGCAGGCGGTCGAGCCGGTAGATCAGCATGCCCGTCGGCACCAGGTCGAGCAGCGCGCGGTCGCGCGTGCTGTGGCCATGCGCCGGCGCGGCGGGCTCGGTCAGCCATTCGGCCGCGGCTGGCGGTGCTTCCGCTTCCGGCTCCGGCGGCGGTTCGATCTCCGCGGCCGGCGGATCGGACTCGGCGGCTGCGATCGTCTCGCGCTCGCGTTCGAGCCGCTCGGAGAGTTGCCGGGCGAGCTCGTTGAATGCGCTGTTCTCGACGGGCGTCAGCGTCGGCGATCTCTGATCACCGAGTGATCTGACATCGCCGGCTGGGCGGAACGGTACGACATTGGGAGGCGTTTCCACTGGCGTTTCCGGTTCGGTTGGGTGTGAATTCGCGTCGGTGATGGGCTCGGGCAGTTCAGCGACAGGTTCAGGCGTGGGCTCAGGCTCGGGCGGCTCGATCGGCGGAGGCGGCGCCTCTGCCACCGGCTCCGGCGTGGGCTCCGGTTCTGGTTTGGACTCCGGCTCGGGATCGACGATATCGGCCGACAGGCTCTGTGCCGCCGGCGGCTCGACGAACAGCTCGTATCGCCTGAGCGCATCGAGCCGGTTGAGGCCGTCGAGATCGCGGCAGACGCCAAAGCCCCGAAAGCCCGCAAAATTGCGCTCGCGGTCGTAGATCGGCAGTCCCGCCAGCTCGACCGGCAGATGCTCGCCGCCGTCGGCCGGCCAGTTCACGGTGATGCCGGCCCAGGTGTCGTGGCTGTCCAGCGCCTGCGCGACGCGCCCGTCAGGGTCGAGCGAAAACGCGTCGGCGATCTCGCGCCAGGGGCGGCCGAAGCCCGCGGCGGTGTGCGCGCCCATCAGGCGGATGAACTCGTCCGAGCCGAGCACGAAGCGGCCCTCCGCATCCATCTGCCAGAGGAAGCGCAGCGGATGCTGGCGCGGTGCGGGCGGCTCTGCGGGACCCGACGGCGGTTCGGCCATGGCTGCATTGATCGGCGCGGCCTGCGGCGGCACCATGGCTGCGAGCGGGTTATCAACCGGAGTCTTTAGTGCCGGTTCGGCGGCCTCGGGGACTGCGTCCCGGACGGGCTCAGCCGCTTCTTGCAGCGCGTCCTCGATCGTGACGGTCTCTGCTGCCAGCTCGGCGAAGGCGTCGAACAATGCGATTTCAGACGGCGCCTCGTTCGACAGTGCAGGCCGCGCCTCATCAGGCGCGGCTGCCGGCGCGTCGGGCGTGGTGGCCTGTTCGCACGCAGCCTCCTGCACCGCTTCGCTCGCGACATCCGCCGCCGCAGGCGCGGCCTGCCGCATGGCCGGCTCGATCAGCGCGACCAGGCCGACATCCTCGCCGGTGCCGACCCGTTGCAGCACCAGCTTCCCGATGCCGATCGGCGTCTCGACGCGGCCTTGGGCGAGCGCATCGCTGCGCGCCTGTTCGAGGCCGGCCTCGCCGAGATCATGGAAGCCGAGCAGGGAACGGGCGGCCTCGCTGGCTCCGGCGAACATGCCGTCGGGCGCGAACGCCGCCATCGGCACTTTTGCGCCGTCGACGAGGCGATGCAGCCGCTCGACCAGCGGCATGGCGCGGCCGGCCGGGTCCGTCGCGGTGACCAGCACGGCATGGCCGCCATCGGCAAAGTCGAGCCGCGCGCAGGCGCAGGTCATCAGCGTGCCGAGCCGGGCGCCGAAGCCGCGCAGGCGTTCGAGCCTGACGGCGCCATTCGCGGGGAGCTGGCGGGCGAGCCGGGCCACTTGGCGGCGATGGGCGTCGGCGGGGCCGAAGATCTTCTCCGCCAGCACTACGGCATTGGCGGCGCCGAAGAACCTGACGCCGACCGGATTGGCCCAAAGCACGCGCGTGCCATCGATCGACCAGAGCCAGGTGGCGAGCTGTGACGTCGCATGCACGGCCAGCCGGGGATCGCCCACGCCTCGCAACTGGAAATCCGAACTGCTCATCCTGCCGGCTTCGCGTCTCGCTGTCGTCGTCTCAACGGGTGGTTGCCGGGAATGGCAGCCTTAAGAAAGGGTTAGTATCGCGCGCAGGCGCGGGCAGGTCCACGGCCCCGGTCCCTGCCGGCACCCCAAAGCCGCGATAACCTTAATCTAGCCGAACCCGCAAGCCGAAGCCCGGTTGCATCCGCAGGATTCGTTGCGGGGCGGGCCCGGCGCCGGCCAGCTTGCCGCGATAAGGCACGCTCAGCGCCTCAACGGCGATGCGTTCCCTCCCCCCTTGAGGGCACCGCTCTGGCCGACCCCCGAGGCGCTCCCGGCACCACCCCGCTACCTCAACCCAGAGTTCCCCCGCCCGGGAACCTCATCCTCTCCGGGATTAAATTTGCATCGCACTGCATGGATCGCATTGCGATGCACAATGTTGACATGATGCGCAGCGATAAAGCTCGTGCTGGGCGAGCCACTCGTTTGTTTCGCGTCTCCAGTCTTCGTTCCCGTCACCGTCTTTCGGTCAAAGACACGGCCCCGGTTGGCCCGGCGGGCGCGCCGGAAGGCTCACTCCATTTTTCAAAAGCGTTGAGGGACAACCATGACAGGTGCGACTGATCCGTTTTCTGCCTCGATCATTCCGTTCGAGGTCCCCGAGCAGATGCGTGCGTTCGCCGAAAAGGGCGTTTCGCAGGCCCGCGAGAGCTACGCCAAGTTCAAGGACGCGGCTGAGACCCATAACGGCACCGTCGAGGCCGTGTTCACCTGCGCCAACAAGGGCGCGAGCGAGTACACCGCCAAGCTGGTCGAGTTCATGAAGGCCAACTCGTCGGCCTCGCTGGACTTCGCCCAGGAGCTGCTCGGCGCAAAGTCGCCGTCGGACGCGTTCTCGCTCTGGACCGGCCATGCCCGCACCCAGCTCGAGACCTTCCAGTCCCAGGCCAAGGAGCTGGTCGAGCTCACCCAGCGGATCGCCAGCGAGACCGCCGAGCCGATCAAGGCCTCTGCCGCCAAGTTCTACAAGCCCGCCGCCTGATAAGAACGGCGGATCGATCAAGTTAAGAAACCCGGGCCCCAGGGCCCGGGTTTTGTTCTGGAATAAGGTGATTTTGGCCGGATTTTAGCCCGGCAGCGGCCTTGCCAAACGGAGCCGTTGCACCTAGTTTCCGCCCCGTCCAGCCCCCTCGGCGTCAGGCCTTTTCAGGCAGCCCAAAGGGCGGCTCGCAAGGATGCAGTTGTAGCTCAGTTGGTTAGAGCGCCTGTCTGTGGAACAGGAGGTCGGTGGTTCGAGCCCACCCAACTGTACCAGCACAGTTGAACTGTCCCAAATCTCCACATCTTGCTGGTAGACCTCACGTATTTGCGCCACGCAGCGGGTGATGCCCACCCAACCGAGTGTAGGCGGCGGGCGCAACAACGTTGATTTGCATCAAGGGCGTGACAGAAGCAGCATCGATAACGGCAACGAGCCGCGAACGCTGCGGTGGCGCATTTGCTTCCTCAATCAGCGGGGATCATGATGCCATACTGCCGGCCTGACGATCCAAGTCGTCGCCTTGTTCTCGGTGCGCTTGCGGCGCTGCCGGCATTCTCCATACCGCTCGCTGCCAATGCGCAGACGCAGACAACAACCGCGCAAGCAGCCGTTCCCGCCGGGGGCGGTTTTTCATTCGCTGCGGTCGGCGACACCCGACCGATGATGTACCTGCCGTTGAAAGAGGGACAACCGGACCTCAGCAAATTCTTCGTCGAGATGTTCGGGTTGGTCATGCCGGAAAAGGTCGCCGAGGCCGTCGTCGCGAAGGATGTGAAGATGATCTTCGATCCGGTCACGAAGGACCTGATCAAGGTCGTCATGCCGTTCGCATCCAGGACGGAAGTGATGACCCTGACGGTCGATAAAGGTTGGGTCACCGAGGCATCCGTTGAAGACGTGAAACTGCTTCCCGGCGTGCATCGAACCATGTTCCGGCTTCAGGGCGGCGAATGGGTGACGCGCGAAATCGTGAGGGACGTTCAATCCGGTCGCGCCAAATTCGTGGTCAACAGCGGTGACGCCGTCTGGTGGGGCAATCAGGGCCTGACTGTCAGTGACAGCCCATACTGGAAGCGCGTGAATGATACGCTGTTGAAGAAGCTACCCGCACCGGATGACGAGATGCGCGCAGCCGGTCTGGATGGGCGCTTCTTCATGAGCGTGGGCAATCATGAGGTGTGGGCCGACCCGAAGATCGAGGGCGTACTTTCGGCTGTGCCGTATCTGAAAAAATTCGGCGTCACGCCGGAAAACCTCATCTTCAAATTCGACTTCAAAGGCGCCCGCTTCATCTATCTCTGGAGCGGCAAGTACGATTACCGTTCGCCCTCGCTATGGGACGCCGATCGGCCAAAATATGCCGAGCAGATGACCCAGCTTCAAAAGTGGATGGACGAGGCGAAGGCCAATGGCATTCGGAAGGCGTTTATCGTCTTCCATTATCCCGTGTTCGCGCGGTCGGGCTTGGGCCCGATCCCGGCTCCCGATAACCCGCACAAGGTGATTGCGTCCTATGCCAGGGACATGGAGGTGGTCGTATTGAACGGGCACGTCCACACCACGGAAATCTACGACGTCGATGGGGTCAAGTATCTGATGCTGGGCGGTGGGGGCGCAGAACAAGACCCGATCCTGCCGGGGCGCACCAGCATCAAGGTGCCCGCCGATTATCCGCGGGACCTCTACTGGAAGGGCCAGCCTCCGCAAGAGGAGTACAACTACGTGCTGGTGGACGTTGAACCCGGCCAGAAGACGAAATTCACCCTCAATCGCTTCCGGCCGTGGTCGGCAGAGCCATTCGGGACTGAAGAACTCTTCACGTGACGGCAAGCGGGCAATAGGCCCGGAGTAAGGCTCTGACGACAGTCCTCCTGATCATTCACGGCCTGGTCGCCGTTGCACTGCTTGGCGCGATTACGCACCAGGCCTTGGCGGCGTGGGCGACCGTGGGAACGCGCCCCAGTTCGTTCTTCGGTCGCTTTCGCTCCGTGCCATCGGCCCGGTTCGCCGACGCCGTCGTCGTCCTGTATGCCATCTCCATCCTGCTCGGCGGGATTATCTATCTGTATTTTCGCGTCGACATCAGGCCGGAGTTGGAGCGCGCCGGTCATTGGCCGGCCCTGGGCTTCTTCGACCTCAAGGAGCACTTCGCCGCCATCGGTTTTGCGCTGCTGCCAGCCTACTGGGTTTGCTGGCGACGGCCGCGTGCCGACGAGCCTGCTCAGACGCGCACGATGCTCACCTCGATCCTCGCCTTCGTCATCTGGTGGGGCTTCCTGACTGGCCACGTCGTCAACAACATCAGGGGGTTCGGCGCATGACGTCATCGGCTGCGTTCCGCCGCTTTGCATTCGCGTTCGGGACGACGTTCGGCTTCCTCTACGTGGTTGCACTCGCAAAGGACCTTGCTCTTTTCACCGTTTTCCCGTCGCTCGGCATCGTGCTCGCGGGCACGCATCATTCGCGAGACGTTGCCGACCCTGCGATGGGATTTCTGGCGCCGGCGATGTACTGGTACGGGTGGGCCGCGACGGCCGCGCTCGGGGCACTGATCGTCGCCCTCGTTGCTGCCTCGTTCGCCGAACCTCTGGCGCGATACGTTTGGCCGGGATGGGTGTGGGTCATTCCCGTCCTGTCGATGATCGCTTGCGTCTATCTCACTCTGCCCTGGTTTCGACTTTAGCTTGGTGCCCACCCAACTGTACCAGCGTTTGGCCCTCGATTTCAGTCGGCGCGGCCTTGGCGGATATCACGGACTTATCTCCGAAAGGTGAAGCGCCTGCTTCTTGTCGGCGCGCATTTCGTCTTCCCCACGTCAAGTCAGAGCCGCGACCCGGTGGATGGGCCGATAGCTCGGTGAATGTGCATGGAGATCCTGTTCGACCTCATCCTTGATGATCTGGCCGGCTTCATCTTCGAAATTCTGTTTGAGCTCGTTATCCGGCTTGCTGAAGTCTTGTTTCACCTGATCGGCTGGGTGCTGAAATGCTTTCGGCGCTGGCTGGATCTGCAGCCGAACATCGATCCGGCTCAGCTCTCGATGCTGCAGAAGTGCAGTCGGATGTCGATAGCAATCGGGTTGAGCCTCTGCATCTGGGCGTCGCTGCTTTGGTTGGTTTGGCAGTGAAGGGCCTGCAGCTTGAGATATTCGATCTCGAGGCCGTGCTTAAATCCTGCGGCTAGGCTGCCGCGCATCGATTAAGTGCCTAAACTCTCGAAGTGCCCTATCCGCAACTCCATTCAAAGCCTGTTTCGTGCGCTATCACCGTAGCTCCCCGGTTCGCAATGCGCTATCGGTAGCGAGCCAAAGACGTTTATGGAAAAGCAAACCATGCGAAAAAGTTTCTTCGAGCGTCTAAAGACAGAAGCATCCGTTGAGTGGCGGGCCTACACCGAACATCCCTTCACGAACGGATTGGCGGACGGCTCGCTCCCCGAAGCGGCGTTTCGTCACTACCTCGTTCAGGATTACCTGTTCCTCATCGAGTTTGCTCGCGCCTACGCGCTCTCTGTCTACAAGTCGCCCAAGCTTGCCGACATGCGTGAAGCAGCGGCCGGCCTGTCGGCCATCCTCGATGTCGAGATGAACCTGCATGTGAAGCTCTGCGCCGGTTGGGGTCTATCCCCGACCGATCTTGAACAAACCCCTCCGGCAGTCGAGATGCTGGCCTATACACGTTACGTGCTCGATGCAGGAATGCGCGGCGACCTGCTGGCACTCAAGGTGGCGCTTGCCCCCTGCGTGATCGGGTACGCGGAGATCGCAACGCGGCTCGCCTCGCGACCGGATGCTGATGCTGCGACGAACGCCTATCGCGTTTGGATCGCCGAGTACGCCGGCGTGCCGTACCAGGAGGTCGCTGCCAAAGCGCGGGCGCATCTGGAGCATCTCGCCGATCTCTACGCCACGCCGGCCCGCGAGGCCGAACTGATTGCGATCTTCAAGGAAGCCACCCGGCTCGAGGCAGACTTCTGGGAGATGGCGTGGCGCGCGGGCCAGCGTGTTGAATAGCGGTTTCGGCAACCGTCAGTGGCCACTACCTCCCTCCCGCCACGATCACCACCACCACCGGCAACGTCGCCGCCGCCAGCAGCGTCCCCAGCGCCACTGCGCCCGACACCGGATTCACCAGCCGCTGATACTGGACCGCGAAGATGTAGGCGTTGGCGCCGGTCGGCATCGCTGCGAACAGCACGATGACGCCGGCAGCTATCGGCGGCAGGCCGAGCAGTTTTGCCAGCACGAAGGCGGCGGCCGGCATGGCCATCAGCTTGAGCGCGCACATCACGAGGATGCTGAGCTTCTCGCCCTTCACCTCGAAGCGGAACAGGTTGATGCCGAGCGCAATCAGCGCTGTTGGCGAACCCGCTTGCGCCAATAGCTCGATGGTGCGGTCGACCACCGGATTGAGGCCGAGGCCGGTGAAGCGCCAGACCACGCCGAAGCCGATGCCCAGCATCAGCGGGTTGCGCGAGAGATCCGTGAGCACGGGCCAGATGATCGACAAGGGCGAGCCGGTCCGCTTCTGGCTGACGAGCTCCATCTGCAAAATCCCGCACAGCCAGAGCAGCGGCGTGTTCACGGACAGGATCAGCGCCATCGGGCCTGCGGCTTCAGTGCCGAGCGCCGAGAGCGTCATGGGAATGCCGAGCATCACGATGTTGCCGTAGACCGAGCCGATCGCGAACACGACGCCGTCCTCGTGGTCCTCGCGCCGCGCGCGCAGAAGCGCCGAGATCACCAGCGCCGCGATCCAGGTGATCGCGAGCGCGCCGTAATAGCTGCCCCACATCCGCCACGGGCTGACGTCGGGGAATTCCGAGACGACGATGGTGCGGAACAGCAGCGCGGGGATCGCGATGCTGAAGGCGAATTCGGAGATGCCCTTGTGCGCGGTCTCCGAGACGAAACGGAACAGCACCGCGGCATAGCCGGCCGCGATCAGGGCGAACACCGGCGCGACGATCAAGATGGTGGCCATGCGCCCCTCAGCTCACGGGGAGGCGACCACCCCACGCATTTTTCGATGATGGCATTATGCCCCTGTTTTGCCCGACGAGTCAAAGTGATTTCGTAAAATCCGCAGGCGTCGCCAGGAAATCCGTAGCGTTCCCACGGACATGGCTACTGTGCATGGGGTTGTTTTCGCGGTTTTGGTTGGAGGGGGCGCGGGGGGCTCGGGCGCGAAGGCGATCCTGCCAGATCCGCCGGAGGGTTAGCGTGGGCCTCAGCGCTTTCCCCATCCACAACTGTCATCCCCCGCGCAGGCGGGGGATCCAGTACGCCGCGGCTTATCGAGGAACGTCAGGCGTCTCTGGAATACTGGATGCCCCGGTCAAGCCGGAGCATGACAGCGGAGAAGGCGGTTGGGTCCCGTCAGCTACAGCACCTTCAGCAGCCCGCCCCGCCTGTTGCCGAGACCGCACAGCTCCGAGCATTCGCCTCCGCCCTCGTTGCCAACGAACCGCCGTTCACCCACACTCCGGCCCGACTCGAACTTGGGGGGATCGATGCCCGCGTTTCGCTTTGGGAAGTCCGTTCTTGCTGCCGTTGCCGGGGTTGTCCTGGCCGTCGTGATCCAGCCGGGCGTCGGCTTCGCCTATACGCAGGAGGAGCAGCAGGCCTGCTCGCCGGACGCGATGCGGCTGTGCGGCGAGTTCGTGCCGAACGTCGACGCCATCACCGCCTGCATGATCCAGAAGAAGGCGCAGCTCTCGCCGCAGTGCAAGGTGTTCTTCCGCCAGGGCCCCGAGCCCGGCCAGGCCCGCGCCGGCAAGCCGACCGCATCGAACACCAAGAAGAAGCCGACAGCGAAGACCAGCAAGAAGAAGAAAACCGACGAAGGCTGAGCGCGTCACAGCGCGTTCCTGCTTTGAAACCTGAAGTGCCCGGGCTCATCCCCGGGCATTTGCGTTTCGGTCGTCCGCTGCGCGGACGTCTGCACGTAGCGATGCGCGGCGCGACGGCGATGTCCTCCGATCGCGCGAGGCGTGAGCGTGTGTGCCCGTTCGCTCGTGAGTCAAAACGCCACGGCATCAGCCTTGCGACAGCTTCCGGACTCCTTTTGTTCGCCACCTCGCGCGCAGGCTTGCGGCGGTTACGAGCATGCGCGGACGAAAAGAGTCGGGGGAGGATTTGCCCGGCAAGGTTGCATTCCGTTTTTTCCCGTCGCACTGCTTAAAAAAGGCCCGATTGCTCGCACGGCAGGCGCTCCGTTGCAGTTCGTTTCCGTCGTCGCGCGTAGCAGTGTGACTCAAAAGCCAACACGCCTTGTTATTTCGTGGCCGAGACGCAACTCCCGGTAAATTTTTCTTTCCCGAATCAGTGTGGTGATTCATTTTCGCGGCCTGGGGTCAATCTGGAGGCCAAGGGTATGAACGTTATTGTTTTCGCATCGCGTAAAGGCGGCTCGGGCAAGAGTACCCTGGCCGCACATCTCGCCGCGCAGATCAAGGCCAGCAAGCAGGTGATGCTCGTGGACGCGGATCCGCAGGGCTCGCTCACGCTGTGGCACAAGCTGCGCGGCACCAACGAGCCGCCGATCAAGGCGGCCGTGAACTCGGTCAGCGGCATCGTCTCCGCGGCCAAGCGCGACGGTTATGAATGGGTGTTGATCGACACGCCGCCGAACCTCTCGGCCGTGGTCGACGACGCGATCAAGAACGCCACCATGGTGGTGATCCCGGCGCGTCCCGGCGTGTTCGACGTCAACGCGGTGCAGGAAACGATTCAGATGTGCCGCGCGGCGCGCAAGCCCTACGCGGTCGTTCTCAACGGTGCGCCGGCGCGCCGTGACGAATCAGAAAGCCCGATCGTCACCATCGCCCGCGAGGCGCTGGCGAAATTCCGCGCTCCGGTCTGGGGCGGTCAGATCACCAATCGTTCGGATTTGTTGATGGCACTCAGCCACGGCGAAGGCGCGCGTGAGTATCAGGCCGAGAGCCGTGCAGCTCAGGAAATTGCAAGGCTGTGGGCGGCGATCGAGCGTTCAGTGAAAGCCATTCGCGGCACGGCGTCGGCTTCTGGCGCAATGCATAAGCAGGCGGCATAATTTCATCAATCATTCCCCGGACGACGAACGCGCGGAAGTCCGCGCGTTTTGCGTTTGTGGCCTTCGCTCGTCATTCCGGGATGGCGCGTCAGCGTCAGACCCGGAATCTCGAGATGAAGGTCACGCCACCATCAGCATGTAGAACACGATCACCGGCGACAGCGTCAGGATCACCGACCAGATGCCGACGGCCCAGAGAATGTCTTCGGTGGTGAAGCTCTCTTCGTTGGACAAGCTCCGCTGTCCGGCGTCGAAATGCGACGCCATTTCATTCTGACTATTCACAAACGCCCCCGCGATTTCTTCGCTTATGGGCCTCACGCTAGGCGGGATGTTTTAAGATTCCGGTTCGCGATCCCGTGCGCATTTCGAACGCATTTGTGACGGCGGTTTAACCATGTGCGCGGCAAGCGGCCTCAGGTCAGCCAGACCCGAAACAGCAGCACCGGCACCAGGCCGAGCATCACCGCCCAGAACCCGAATGACGAAACCACCAGAATTCCCTGCAAAAGATCAGCGGGCGCGAAGATTTCCGCCGCGGTCGGGCGAACGCGTTGCCCCATGGTCATTCCCCCCTTTGATAGACGTTGAGGCGAGACGATAGGGCGGATTGCGTAAACGAGCCGTGGATGCGCCATGCGGCAGCTGCGAAGGGAGTTGGGGCGCGGTTAACCAAGGCACACCGCGCCCGCCGCAAGCGGTAAGCGGCGAAGCGCGACCGCTACACCCACCCGCTGTACCTGCGCCTGATCTCGTCAATCCGGTCCCGTTCTCGCATCACCACCTCTTCGCCAAGACCGATGTCGCGACGCAGCCAGGCTGACGCCGGATATTTGTCGACCCATTTGGTACCGCCCAGACATGACAGGGATTGCGAGAGGGCGTTAAGGGCGCGGGTCCATAAACGGAGTCCCATGGGTCGATCTTTCCGGATTGAGCTGATGTTGAGCGTGACGGGCATGTGTCGGGTTTAGACACGAGTCTTCGTTCCCTCTCCCGCAGGGGGAGAAGGACGGCAGCGTGCGTTCGGAGAGGAAGAGCTATGCCGCGATTTTCATCCGTCGCTCGATCTCGCGATCGATCGTCGCCGCGAGCTCGCTGCTCACTTCCACCATCGGCAGGCGCACTTCGGGGCTGTCGATCAGGCCGCTGCGCCACAGCCAATACTTCGCCGGCGCGGGACTCGGCTCCGTGAACAACAGCCGCGTCAGCTCGGTGACCTCGTTCCAGTGCGCCTGTGCCGCGTCATGATTGCCGCGCTTCGCTTCAGCGTAGATCGCCGCGAACGTCGCGGTCTCGACATGGGCGGACAACACGATGCCGCCGTCGGCGCCATCGGTGAGCGCCTCGAGATAATTCGCGTCCTCGCCGGTCAGCACGCGAAAATTCTTCGGCCGGTCGCGCAGCAGTGCGATCGATTGCTCGCGGCTGGCGCCGCAATCCTTGAGGCCAATGATATTGGGATGCTCGGCGAGCCGCAGCATGGTCTGGTTGGTGATGTTGACCGAGGTTCGATAGGGGATGTTGTACAGCGCGAGCGGCCAGGCCGCGTGATCGGCCAGTGCCTCGAAATGCGCCAGCAAGCCGCGCTGCGACGGCCGCACGTAATAGGGACTTGCGATCAGATAGCCGTCGATCGGCCAGTCCGCGGTCTCATCCAAACGATCCTTCAGCCGCGAGGTGTCCGCGCCCGACAGGCCAAGGCAGACCGGGACGCTGCGGCGGCCCGCGGCCATCTCGTCCCGCACCACCGCAACGAGCCGCTCGAGTTCGGCATCGCGCAGCGTCATGCCTTCGCCCGAGGTCGCGCCCAGGATGAAGCCGTCGATGGCCTGGGTGCAGTAGTGCCGTGTCAGCCGCCGCAGTGACGTCTCGTCGAGACGGCCGTCGCGAAACGGCGTCACCAGCGGCAGCCACAGCCCGTGCAAATGATCTTCAAGACCGGTCATGTTCCATCTCCTTCTCGTGAAAACCTGAGACGGAGGGCACATGAAAAAACCCCGTCCAGGCGGCGGGGTTTTCGGGATTTGCTGCGATGACGAAGCTAGCTAGTGCGCGCAAAAATCCGAGGCCCCGGGATGGGGGCCTTTTTTCGAGACGATTGCGCACGACTTCGTGATCATTTGTAAATGATGCGGGGTATGCCCAAAACTGTCAATACACGCGGAAGGTGAATACCGAATTCGGCAGAAAAAAAGCCGGACCCAAAGGGCCCGGCTTGAGGTATTGGCCACGTGAGGCCGACACAATCACCTTCCAAGAGGGATTACTGAACTCCCGCGCCACTGGAGGAGGGGGACAAATGCGCAACGCGAAGGCTCAGCGTGGAAACATTATGGGCTTGCCAAGCGCCATGCAGCAACCGTTCAGGTCGCATGTCAGACATGCGGAAATCAGGACGGCCAGCGCTGCGCCTTGCTCACCACGAAGTCGCGGAACACCTGCACGCGCGCGACCGTCTTCAACTCTTCCGGATAGACGAAATACGTATCGAGCTGGATCGAATCCGATTCGCCGAACAGTTGAACGAGCTTGCTCTGCTCCTCGACGAGATAGTCGGGCAGTGCCGCGATGCCGAGGCCCTGCTGGCAGGCGCGCACGAGGCCGAGGATGTTGTTGACCTTGAAATAGGCTTCGCGCGGACCGGAGCCGTTGCGGCCGGCTTCGATCAGCCAGTTGCGGTTCTGCAAATGCGGCGCGAAGTTGCCGTCGGACAGCGTGATGATGCGGTGGGAGTCGAGCTCCTCCAGCGTACGCGGCGTGCCGAAACGCTTGATGTATTCCGGTGAGCAATAGGCGTGGAAGCCCATCGCGAAGAGCTTGCGCTGGATGAGATCCGGCTGCGTCGGCTTACGGGTGCGGATCGCAACGTCGGCCTCGCGCATCGAGAGATCCAGCTCCTCGTCGGTGACGATCAGCGAGATGCGAATCTCAGGGTAGAGCGCGGTGAATTCGCCGAGGCGCGGGATCAACCAGTTGATGCCGACGCCGGGCGTGGTGGTGATCTTGAGGTCGCCGCTCGGCCGCTCGCGGCTGTCGGTGAGTTTCGCGCGTGCCGCCTGCAGTTGCATGAACACGTCATGCGCGGTGCGGAACAGGAGGTCGCCCTGCTCGGTGAGGATCAGGCCGCGGGCGTGGCGGTGGAAGAGCGAGACCGACAGCTCCTGCTCCAGCGCCGAGACCTGGCGTGACACCGCCGATTGCGACAGGCCGAGCTGCTCGCCCGCATGCGTGAAGCTGCCCGCTTCCGCCGCCGCGTGAAACACCTTCAGCTTGTCCCAGTCCATATCCGTAAATCCGTCGCGTGTTCGAGGCATGATCTTATTCCGCTGCGGCGCGCTCGCTGGCGCGCAGGGCCAGGAAGCGTTCGGCCTCGAGTGCTGCCATGCAGCCGAGGCCGGCGGCCGTCACGGCCTGGCGATAGGTCTCGTCGGCGACGTCGCCGGCGGCGAACAAGCCGGGCACGGAGGTCGCGGTCGAATTCGGGGCGACCTCGATATAGCCCGAGGATTTGAGCTTGACCTTGTCCTTGACGAGCTCGGTCGCAGGCGCGTGGCCGATCGCGATGAACACGCCGTCGGTCTTCAAATCCCTGAGCGCGCCGGTCTTGACGTTCTTGAGGCGCACATGGGTGACCTTGTTCGGGTTCTCGGTGCCGCAGATCTCGTCGATGGCGGAGTCCCAGACCACCTTGATCTTCGGGTGCTTGAACAGGCGCTCCTGCAGGATTCGCTCGGCGCGGAAGTGATCGCGGCGATGCACGATGGTGACCTGCGAGGCGTGGTTGGTGAGGTAAAGGGCTTCCTCGACCGCGGTATTGCCGCCGCCGACCACCACGACCTCCTTGCCGCGGTAGAAGAAGCCGTCGCAGGTGGCGCAGGCCGACACGCCGCCGCCCTGGAACTTCACTTCGGACGGCAGCCCGAGCCAGCGCGCCTGTGCGCCGGTGGCGAGGATGACGACGTCGGCGAGATAGACGTCGCCGCTGTCGCAGGTGAGGCGGAACGGCCGCTGCGAGGTGTCGAGCTTGATCACCAGGTCGGAAACGATCTGGGTGCCGACATGAACCGCCTGCTTCTCCATCTGCTCCATCAGCCAGGGGCCCTGGATCACGTCGGCGAAGCCCGGATAGTTCTCGACGTCGGTGGTGATGGTGAGCTGGCCGCCCGGCTGGATGCCCTGGATCAGGATCGGCTCGAGCATCGCGCGCGCGGCGTAGATCGCGGCGGTGTAGCCGGCGGGGCCGGAGCCAATAATGACGACCTTTGCATGAACAGGAGCGGACATTTCGATGGACGCCTTTCACGGGGGATTTGCAGCGCGGGCGCGGAAGGAGCCAGGAGGCCTCGCGGAGGCGCTGAAATATCAGAGCTAATCTAAGCCTTCTGGTGAGCTATGCAAGAATTGCATTCCCTCTCGGCGGATTTTTCCAACAAGGAACAAAAGTCGATTGCGCTGCACGCGCAATAAAATTGCGCTAACCGGCCGGACTGGGCTATGAGGATTGCGACAGACCCACCCAATACCGCCGTAAAGGCCAGGAGTTCCAATCACGTGTCGCGGAACCTAGACGAGATCGACCTGAAGATTTTGACCGAGATTCAGGCCGACGGTCGAATCACCAATGTCGAGCTGGCCAAGCGTGTCGGAATCTCACCGCCTCCCTGCCTGCGCCGAGTCCGGGCGCTGGAGGAGGAGGGCTATATCCACGGCTACCGCGGTCTCCTGGACGCGCGAAAGCTCGGTTTCGATGTCACGGTCTTCGCCGCCGTGCACCTCTCCAGCCAGGCCGAGGCCGATTTGCGCGCCTTCGAGGAATTCGTCCGCGCCGAGCCCCTGGTGCGGGAATGCTGGATGCTGTCGGGCGAAGTCGATTTCATCCTCAAATGCGTCGCGCCCGACATGGCGACCTTCCAGGATTTCGTGACGCACCTGACCGCGGCGCCCCATGTCCGCAACGTGCGGACGTCGCTGGTGCTGCATAATTCGAAGTACGAGGCGGCCGTGCCGCTGGACGTGAAGGGGCGGAGATAGGTCTCCGCTCTCGTGCCCGGACGCAGCGCAGCGCTCCCGGCGATGCGAAGCATCGTCCGGTGCGGTGCGCTGCAGAGCCGGGGCCTATCTCACCGCATACTGTGTTGCTGGTTGGGTCCCGGCTCCGCGCAGCAACGCTGCGCGTTGCAGCGCGTCCGGGACACGAGAGTAGGGCGCGCTGCTCCCGCGTCGTCATTGCGAGCGTAGCGAAGCAATCCAGACTGTCTCCGCGGAGAGATTCTGGATTGCTTCGTCGCTTTGCTCCTCGCAATGACGAGCGGGAAGAGCACGAACTCCTCACACCTCAACGACGCGCCGAAACAAAAAAGGCCGCGCGGTGCGCGGCCTTTTCGAAACGTCATCGCAAGCAGCGGCAACTCCTTACCGCCACTCCACCTTGGTAATCTCATACGCCTTGGCGCCGCCGGGGGCGTTGACCTCGACGGTCGAGCCTTTCTTCTTGCCGATCAGCGCGCGGGCGAGCGGCGAGGTGATGGAGATGCGGCCCTTCTTGGCGTCGGCCTCGACCTCGCCGACGATCTGCCACACCGTCTTCTTCTCGGTGTCCTCGTCGACCAGCGTCACGGTGGCGCCGAACTTGATGGTGTCGCCGGAGAGTTTCGAGATGTCGATGATGTCGGCGCGCGCGAGCTTGTCCTCGAGCTCGGCGATGCGGCCCTCATTGTGGGACTGCTCTTCCTTTGCGGCGTGATATTCCGCGTTTTCCGACAGGTCTCCGTGCGAGCGCGCCTCGGCGATATGCTCGATGATCCGCGGACGGTCCTCCGACTGGCGCTTCTTCAATTCTTCCCCGAGCGCGACAAAGCCGGCCTGGGTCATCGGAACCTTTTCCATCTCTTCTCTCGTCTTTCGGTCACGCGCCCCCCGAACAGAGGCGCGGCAACCTTGATTCGTCAGTGTATCCGGGGCTGAAGACGCCGCCACCGGAACGTTATGTGGGTCTGGCGCCGGAACAGAACAACCACATGGCCGGACAGTTCCTCCGGCCATTGTGGCTTCATCGCCAATCACTTAGCGTCGGCTTTACCGCCGCTAGCGATCAGGTTTCCGAAAAGTAGCTCTGCAGGGTACGAACCTCAAGGTCCCCGCCCAAATAGGCGCGGATGCCCTGCGCGGCCGCCACGGCCCCGGAAAGAGTGGTGTAATACGGCACTTTATGCAAGAGGGCCGCGCGCCGCAGCGAACGGCTGTCGGCGAGCGCCTGCGGGCCTTCGGTGGTGTTGAAGACCAGCTGGACGTCGCCATTGGTGATGGCGTCGACGATGTGCGGCCGTCCCTCCAGCACCTTGTTCACCTTCTCGGTCGGGATGCCCTGATCGGTCAGGAAGCGCGCCGTGCCCGATGTCGCCAGCACCTTGAAGCCGAGCGAGTGCAGTTCGCGAACGGCATCTGCGATACGCGTCTTGTCGCTCTCACGCACCGAGACGAACACCGTGCCCTTGCCCGGCACGCGCGTGCCGCCGCCCAGCTGGCTCTTGGCGAAGGCGACTTCGAAGTTGCGGTCGATGCCCATGACCTCGCCGGTCGAGCGCATCTCGGGGCCGAGCACCGTGTCGACGCCGGGGAAGCGCGCGAACGGGAACACCGATTCCTTCACGCCGACATGCTTGAGCTTTGCCTTCTTCAGATTGAAGTCGGCGAGCTTCTCGCCGGCCATGATGCGCGCGGCGATCTTGGCGACCGGCGTGCCGACCACCTTGGCGACGAACGGCACCGTGCGCGAGGCGCGCGGATTGACTTCAAGCACGTAGATCTCGCCGTCCTTGATGGCGTATTGCACGTTCATCAGGCCGACGACGTCGAGGCCGAGCGCGAGCTCGCGCGTCTGCCGCTCCAGCTCGTCGATCATCTTGGCGTCGAGCGAATAGGGCGGCAGCGAGCAGGCGCTATCGCCGGAGTGAATGCCGGCTTCCTCGATGTGCTCCATGATGCCGACGATGAACGTGTCCTTGCCGTCGGAGAGGCAGTCGACATCGACTTCGGTGGCATCGGAGAGATAGCGGTCGAACAGCAGCGGGTTCTTGCCGAGCACCGTGTTGATTTGTCCGGTCTTGTCGTTGGGATAGCGCGCCTTGACGTCGGCCGGCACCAGCTCCGGCAGCGTGCCGAGCAGGTAATCGCTGAGCTGGTTCTCCTCGCGGATGATCTGCATCGCGCGGCCGCCGAGCACGTAGGACGGGCGTACCACCAGCGGCAGGCCGAGATCGGTTGCAACCAGGCGGGCCTGCTCGACCGAATAGGCGATGCCGTTCTTCGGCTGCTTGAGGCGGAGCTTGTCCAGCACGCGCTTGAAGCGGTCGCGGTCTTCGGCAAGGTCGATCGCGTCGGGCGAGGTGCCGAGGATCGGCACTTCGGCAGCTTCCAGCGCGCGCGCGAGCTTCAGCGGCGTCTGGCCGCCGAACTGCACGATCACGCCATGCAGCGTGCCGTTGGTGCGCTCGGTCGCGATGATCTCCAGCACGTCTTCGGCGGTGAGCGGCTCGAAATAGAGGCGATCCGCGGTGTCGTAGTCGGTCGACACCGTCTCCGGATTGCAGTTGACCATGATGGTCTCGTAGCCGGCATCGGCGAGCGCGAAGCAGGCGTGACAGCAGCAATAGTCGAACTCGATGCCCTGGCCGATGCGGTTCGGGCCGCCGCCGAGGATGATGACCTTCTTGCGGTCCGACGGCGCGCTCTCGTCCGCGGTGCTGCCCGCGAAAGGCGACTCATAGGTCGAGTACATGTAGGCCGTGGGCGAGGCGAACTCGGCCGCGCAGGTATCGATGCGCTTGAACACGGGGCGGACGCCGAGCGCGTGACGCCTGGCGGTGACATCGGCATCCGTGGTCTGCGCGAGCACGGCGAGGCGGGCATCAGAGAAGCCCATGGCCTTCAGCGTGCGCATGCCGAAGGCGTTGCCGGGAAGACCGTTCTTCTTGATCTTCTCTTCCATGTCGACGATGCCGCGCATCTCGCCGAGAAACCACGGGTCGATCTTGCAGGAGTTGAAAATCTCCTCGTTGGTCCAGCCGAGCCGCATCGCCTGCGCGACCTGCAGCAGCCGGTTCGGTGTCGGCCGGCCGAGGGCAGCGCGGATCGCGTTCTTGTCGTCGCCCTGGCCGAGCCCGTCGATCTCGATCTCGTCGAGGCCGGTGAGGCCGGTCTCGAGCCCGCGCAGGGCCTTCTGCATGCTTTCCTGGAAGGTGCGGCCGATCGCCATGACCTCGCCGACCGACTTCATCGAGGTCGTCAGCGTGGTGGAGGCGCCGGGGAATTTCTCGAAGGCGAAACGCGGGATCTTGGTCACCACGTAGTCGATGGTCGGCTCGAACGAGGCCGGCGTCGCGCCTCCGGTGATGTCGTTGGCGATTTCGTCGAGCGTGTAGCCGATCGCGAGTTTCGCCGCGACCTTGGCGATCGGGAAGCCCGTCGCCTTCGAGGCCAGCGCGGACGAACGCGACACGCGCGGATTCATCTCGATCACGACCATGCGGCCGTCCTCGGGATTGACGCCGAACTGCACGTTGGAGCCGCCGGTCTCGACGCCGATCTCGCGCAGCACCGCCAGCGAGGCGTCGCGCATGATCTGGTATTCCTTGTCCGTCAGCGTCAGCGCAGGGGCCACCGTGATGGAGTCGCCGGTGTGCACGCCCATCGGATCGAAATTCTCGATCGAGCAGACGATGATGCAATTGTCCTTCTTGTCGCGCACCACCTCCATCTCGAACTCTTTCCAGCCGAGGACGGATTCCTCGATCAGGACTTCGTTGGTGGGGGACGCATCGAGACCGCGCTCGATGATGTCGAGGAACTCTTCCTTGTTGTAGGCGATGCCGCCGCCGGTGCCGCCCATGGTGAAGGACGGACGGATGATCGCGGGCAGGCCGATCTCGGACAGCGCCATCATGGCCTGGCCGAAGGCGTATTCCTGGTAGCGCTTGCGGCGGTCGCTCTCGCCGAGCGCCCATTGCCGGTCGAGCTCTTCGAGCGCGGCGCCCGACAGCTTCTCGCGCTCGGCGAGATATTTGTCGCGGAAGGACTTCTTCAGCTCCGACGCATTGGCGAGGCGCGACTTCGGCGTTTCGAGCCCGATCTTGGTCATCGCCTCGCGGAACAGCTGGCGATCCTCGGCCTTGTCGATGGCATCGGCGGTCGCGCCGATCATCTCGACGTTGAACTTGTCCAGCGTGCCCTGCCGGCGCAGCGACAGCGCGCAGTTCAGCGCGGTCTGGCCGCCCATGGTCGGCAGCAGCGCGAAGCCGCCGGGAACGACATGGCGTTCCTTCTCGATGATCTTGGCGACGATCTCCGGCGTGATCGGCTCGATATAGGTCGCATCGGCCAGTTCCGGATCGGTCATGATGGTGGCCGGATTGGAATTGACGAGGACGATGCGATAGCCCTCTTCCTTCAGCGTCTTCACCGCCTGCGTGCCCGAATAATCGAACTCGCAGGCCTGGCCGATCACGATGGGACCGGCGCCGATGATCAGGATGGTCGAGATGTCGGTTCGTTTAGGCATCACCGCTCGCGGGCTGGAATCTGGGCACAAAAAAAGGGCGCGCTTGCAGCGCGTCCCCTTGTGCGAGAGCGCGGGGTCGTCCCTCGCGCGCGGGTGGGTCTTAGACCAGTTTTCGGGGCGGCGAAACCCCGAAAAACGCCCATCAACCGGCAATTTTGACGGGTTTTGGCCGCGCCTGCCAGCCCCGGGCGAGGTGCACCAGAAGCGAGGCCGCAACGCTCGTTCCACCGATCCAGCCGAGGTCGTTCGGCGAGAGCGTGGCCAGCACCGCGCCCCCCAAGGCACCGCCGATGGCGAAGCCGAGATACATCGCGGAGGCGTTGAGCGAGAGCGCGATCATCGAGGCCTGCGGCTCGATCCGGATGATGCTGGCGATCTGGGCCGGATAGAACGCCCAGCCCGAAATGCCCCAAAGAAAGATCGCGCCAAGCACCGCGTAATGGGCCTGGCCGGGCATCAGCTTCAGGACCAGCGAATGCAGGATCAGCGCGCTGGCCATGCCGGCGAGCCCGAGCGCTGCGGTGGCGAGCGAACCGAGCCGGTCGGCCAGCACGCCGCCGAGCATGTTCCCGATCGCGGCGGCGCCGCCGAACACCAGCAGCGCCAGGCTGATATGCGAGGCATCGAAGCCGAGGCCGCGCAGCGGGACCGCGAAATAGGTGAATACGGTGAAGCCGCCGAGCGCCCATAAAACCGTGATCAGCAGCGCGAACAGGACGTTGCTGTGTCGCGCCACCGCCAGGCGGTCGCTGAGGGACGCCGTGTTGCGCGGCAGGCCGCGGGGCAGGCCGAGCAGCAGGCCGGCCAGCGCCACCGCGCCGATCAGCGCGACCATCGCGAAGGTCGCGCGCCAGCCAAGCAGGCTGCCGACGAGATTGCCGAGGGGAACGCCGACGACGGTCGCAACCGTGAGGCCCGACGTCACCAGCGCCACCGCGCGGCCGCGCCGCTCCGGCGAGGCGACGGCAACCGACACCGCGAGCGCCGTCGGCATGCAAAGGCCGGAGCCCAAGGCCATCAGCATCCGCGAGGCCAGCAGCAGGGCGTAGTTGGAAGCCACCATCGCCGCGAGGTTGCCGGCGATGAAGGTGGTCAGCGCGAGGGCCAGCACGGTGCGGCGGTCGATGTTGTTCAGCGCCACGGCCAAGACCGGCGAGCCGACGGCATAGGTGAGGGCGTAGGCGGTGACCAATTGGCCGGCAGCCGAGACCGAAATCGACAGATCAGCCGCGATCGACGGCAAAAGACCAGCAATCACAAAGCCTTCGGTGCCGATCGAAAAGGCCGCCAGGGCCAGCCAGAACACGCTCATTGGATAAAATCCCTATGTTCAACGTTTATTGAACTATTGAATGCGATGGCGAAGGAGTCAATTGGTTCAAGAACTATTGAACATTGCGGCCGTATCGCTATGATTCCCGGATCATGAGCCGCACACCTCTCCACCCCACCCGCGAGCAGATCGAGCTGCCGATGGTCCTGGATTGCCTGAGCGATCCGATCCGAATGGCCATCGTCTACCAGCTCGCGCAGCAGGAACGTGTCAGCAGCGAACTCTGCTGCGGCGACTTCACCGCGCTCGCCGGCAAATCCAACCTCGCCTATCACTTCGCAAAATTGCGCGAATGCGGCCTGATGCTGACGCGTGTGGCCGGCACCAACCGCTTCATGCGGCTGCGCCGCGAGGATCTGGACGCGCGTTTTCCGGGCTTGCTCGATGCCGTGATCAGCTCAGCGGCGAAGGATGCGGAGCGGCTTCAGCTTATGTCCGAATGTGAGACGGTTGCTGCGGCTCGCAGCTGAGACGAGCACGAGCTGCGCCTCGCCCGTCTTCGCCCTTCGGCTTCGCCGAGGCAGCCTTCGCGCGATACGGCCTGCCTGGCCGAAGCAGGCGAAGCCAGCGAAGGCTGGAGACCCGGCCTGGATTTGAACCAGGATGAAGAGCAATGCACTGCTCTCGCGTAGACGCTTCCGCCACCGGGCCGCGCGGATCATGTCCGATCCAGGTGCGACAAGCCACCTCAGGTGGTCGTTATGCTTAACGCACCAAAGGTGGCCGCGCGATGAAGGTCATGCGCCAGCGATTGTGGCCGATATTGGTGTGGGCGCGCTGGACAGCGAAGCCCGCCGCCTTCAGCTTTGCGGTGATCTCGTCCTCGCTGTAGCGCTGCAGCCCGATGCGCGAACGCAAGTGACGGTAATCCGACAGTGCGGTGCTGATCAGCCCGATCAGCGCATCCTTCAGAAAACCGTGACGCAGGCCGAAGCTGAGTAGCGCCATCACATCGCGGCCCATGCCGACATTGGGCTGCAGGATATCGCCGAGCACCAGCTTGCCCGACGGTGTCAGCAGCCGCCGGACGTTGAGCAGCGCGCCATCGAGCTCGTCCGGCGTCATGTATTGCGCGACCGAGTTCATCACCACGAGGTCGATCGACTGGTCCTGCATCTTGCGGACGTCCTCGAGCGAGCGGACACGGATTTTTGTGTTCGGGGCAAACCGCGAGATCAGCCGGCCGCGCACACCGGGCGCGGGCTCGGCGAGGATCAGCTTGCCGCAGCTCGCTGCCACCTGGCTCGCCGACAGCGCCTCGCCGCAGGCATAGTCGAGCACGCTCGCCTCGGGCGAGGGGATGTAGCCGATGATGTCCCGCGCGATGATCTGGAAGTGCAAATCGCGATGCAGCTTGCTGACATAGATCGTATGCGTGGAGTCGTAATAATCGATCCAATCGTCCATGGTATCCCGCCCGGCGGTTCCTATCTAGGAACCGCGCTGCCCGCCTTGCGTTAGGGGTGCGACGGCGCGCCGTCAATGTCCGCGTCCTAACAGGAAGGTTTATCGTGAGCAAAGCCCCCAGCAAGGTCTCTCCCGACCTCGACACCCCCACCGATCTGCAGCCCCAGGCAGTCAAAAAGGTTTCCGAGGCGCTCAACGTGCTTCTGGCCGACGCGTTCGCGCTGTACCTCAAGACCAAGAATTTCCACTGGCACATCAGCGGTCGCCATTTCCGCGATTACCATTTGCTGCTCGACGAGCAGTCGGACCAGATCTTCGCCACCACCGACCAGCTCGCTGAACGCGTCCGCAAGATCGGCGGCACCACGCTGAAGTCGATCGGCCAGGTCGCAAAGCTCCAGACCATCAAGGACAACGACGAGGACTACGTCCCGCCGCGCGAGATGCTGCGCGAGCTGATGCAGGACAACAAGCACGTCGCGAGCGCGATGCGAAAAGCGCACGAGGTCTGTGACGAGGCCGGCGACGTTGCCAGCGCCAGCATTCTGGAAAACTTCATCGACGAGACCGAGCGCCGGACCTGGTTCCTGTTCGAGGCGACGCGCCAGGAAGGCGGCAACGAGGCGTAAGGGCGATCCGCAGGGTGGATTAGCCGAAGGCGTAATCCACCACGTCTCCGCGGAAACGGAAGAGGTGGATTGCGCTGCGCTAATCCACCCTACAGCACCGTGCCTGCGGCTACCGCCACAACCGCATCAACGCCCCGTGCTTGCCCGTGACGGGATCGGCCGGCGGCAGCGCAACCTTCGGAATCGTCTTCAGCGCCTTGGCGTGGTTCTCCGGCGTGGCCCGCGTGATCTCCATCTTCGATCCCGGCGGATAGGCGCCGATCACGCAGAAATCGACGCTCGCCTTGAGGCACTGATGCCCGGTGCCGGCCGGCAGGATCGCGACGTCGCCCGCCTTGATCTCCAGCTCCTGTCCATGATCGCCGCCGAAACGCACGCGGGCACTCCCGCGCGCGACGCCGAGCACCTCATGCACCGTCGCGTGATAGTGCAGATAGTCGTAGACGCCGTTGCGCCAGGTGCCGCCCCAGTGGTTCGCCTCGAACAGGTTCTCGATCGTCTCTTCCGGATGCTCGGGATCGAGCTTCACCGCACCCTGATAGACCAGGAACGGGAGAATGTTGTTCGGCACGAGCCCATCGTCCCTAAACACGATGGCGAGCGGCTCGGCATGATCGCGGACAACGGACATGGTTGGCCTCCGAATGACAACCGATCAGGACTCAAGACGGGACAGGCGCCCTTGTTCCTGACAGCAGTCCATACGCTCGCTTGACGAAGATCAAGGCGCTGGCGGCCATTCGGGGGCACGCAATCTCAGAGAAAAGGGATGGAACGCCATGTACGCATCTGACGTTGCGCAGCGCCATTTTTCCGCGGCCGTTGACGAAGCGGAGACCGCAGGCCTTGGCCACGAAGCCGTCTGCCGCGCCTTGCTCAGCCTCGTGATCTCGAAATATCTGGAGACGAGGTCGGTCGCCGATATTCAGGCGGAGCTGCGCTTCATCGCCGAGAATTGCGACCCCGACACGGACTTCATGTTCATGCGCCCGTGATGATGAACGGCCGGCGGGGTCGCTCGCCGGCGTTCTCAGTCTTACGCGCTCTTCTTCTGCCGCATCAGGTCGGCAAAGCGCTGGAACAGATAGTGCGAGTCGCGCGGACCCGGCGAAGCCTCGGGGTGGTACTGCACCGAGAACACCGGCCTGCCGTCGAGCTGGATGCCGCAATTGGATCCGTCGAACAGCGAGATGTGGGTCTGCGTCGCGCCCTTGGGCAGCGTCGTCTCGTCCACGGCAAAGCCGTGGTTCATCGAGGTGATCTCGACCTTGCCGGTGGTCTCGTCCTTCACGGGATGATTGGCGCCGTGATGGCCCTGATGCATCTTCTTGGTCTTGGCGCCGACGGCGAGGCCCAGCATCTGGTGACCGAGGCAGATGCCGAACGTCGGCGTGCCCGACTTGATCACGTCCTGGATGACGGGCACGGCATATTTGCCGGTCGCGGCCGGATCGCCCGGACCGTTCGACAGGAACACGCCGTCCGGCTTCATGGCCAGGATGTCTTCGGACGACGTCGTCGCCGGCACCACCGTCACCTTGCAGCCGACGCCGGCGAGCAGGCGCAAAATGTTGCGCTTGATGCCGTAGTCGATTGCGACGACGTTGAACTCGGTCTTGTCCTGCCGGCCAAAGCCCTTGTCCCACAGCCAGGGCGTCTCGTCCCAGGTGAAGCGCTGGCCGGATGTGACCATCGGCACGAGGTCCATGCCCTCGAGGCCGGGCCATTCGCGCGCTTCTTCCTTCAGGCCATGCAGGTCGAACTCGCCGGTCCTGGAATGCGCGATCACGGCGTTGGGCATGCCCTTGCTGCGGATCAGCGCGGTCAGGGCACGCGTATCGATGCCGGAGAGGCCGATGATGCCGCGCGCCTTCAGCCAGGCGTCGAGATGCTTGGTGGCACGGTAGTTCGAGGGATCGGTGATCGCGGTACGCAGGATCACGCCGCGCGCGCCCGGCGTCGCGGCCATGTTCACCGTCTCGATGTCTTCGTCGTTGGTGCCGACGTTGCCGATATGCGGGAAGGTGAACGTGATGAGCTGGCCGGCATAGGAGGGATCGGTGAGGATCTCCTCATAGCCGGTCATCGCGGTGTTGAAGCAGACTTCACCGACGGCGTGGCCTTCAGCGCCGAGACCAAAACCTTCGAGCACCGTGCCATCGGCAAGCACGAGGAGCGCGGTCGGTTTATGGTCCGGCCAGGCGGTATCGTTGTCATGTTGTGTCATGAGCCCGCTTCATAAGGCCCCCACGCGCGGCCGTCAAAGCGGGAAAGGGCGGATTCACATGCGTTTTTGCATATTTGACAGCCCGCCTCCGGCACTTAAGCTTGGCCGCATAATTTCCGGCAAATTCCTGGGCTTGCGAGGCAATAATGGACCAGACCACCCCGATTCTGCTGGTTCCGGGGCTGGCCTCCTCGGTCCGGATCTATGCCCCGGTCATCCCAGCGCTGTGGCGGTTCGGCCCGGTGATGGTTGCCAACCATATCCGCGACGACAGCATGGCGGCCATCGCTGCCCGCGTGCTCAGCGAGGCGCCGCCGCGCTTCGCGCTCGCCGGCCATTCCATGGGCGGCTACATCGCGCTCGAGATCATGCGCCGGGCGCCCGAGCGGGTATTGAAGCTTGCGCTGATCAACACCCAGGCGCGGCCCGATACGGCGGAGGCGATCGCGCGCCGCCGCGGCCTGATGGAGCGGGCGAAACGCGGCGAGCTGCGTGCGGCGCGCGAGGAGATGTTTCCGGAATTGGTCCATCCCTCGCGCCGTGACGATGCCGCGATTCGCCAACTCGTCCATGAGCAGGGCGAGGACGTCGGCGTCGAAGGTTATCTGCGGCAGCAGACCGCGATCATCGCGCGGGTGGATTCCCGGCCCACGCTCGCAACGATCACATGCCCGACGCTGGTGCTGACCGGCGATCAGGACAACACCATCCCCAACGCTTTCTCGAAGGAGATGGCGGAGGGCATTGCCGGTGCGAAGCTGGTCGTGCTGGCCAATTGTGGGCACCTGCCGCAGCCGGAGCAGCCTGAGGCGACAGCACGGGCGCTGGTCGAATGGCTGGGAACCAAGGTTGTCTCAGGCGCACGAACGGCCTAGATCAGGCGTCGGATATTCGAAGGGATCACGATCATGCTGCGCGACGACATCAACAATGCGGTCAAGGAGGCCATGAAGGCCAAGGACGAGCGCAAGCTGTCCACGCTGCGCATGGTCAATTCGACCTTCAAGAACGCCGACATCGAGGCCCGCGGCCAGGGCAAGCCGCCGCTGACGGATGCCGACCTGCTCGCCGTGCTGCAGAAGATGATCAAGCAGCGCCAGGAATCGGTCGAGCTCTACGACAAGGGCGGCCGCGCCGAGCTCGCCGCGCAGGAGCGCGAGGAGATCGCGGTGATCTCGGCTTACCTGCCGAAGCAGATGTCCGAGGACGAGGTGAAGAAGGCGATCGCGGATACCATCGGCGAGACCGGTGCCGCCGGCATGAAGGACATGGGCAAGGTGATCGCCGTGTTGCGCGCGAAGTACGCGGGGCAGATGGATTTCGGCAAGGCGTCCGGTCTCGTGAAGGCCGCGCTGTCGGGCTAGCCGTCATTCCGGGGCGACGCGTCAGCGTCGCCCCGGAATCCATCGGGCCGCCGACTCTGCTGAGAAATGGATTCTCAGATGCGCAATTGCGCATCGTAGCTCGCGCTACGCGCGCCCCGGAATGACAAGAAGAAGCTCGGGAGGCCGCCGATGTCCGCCATCACACCGTTTCGCATCGCCATCAGCGACGACGTCCTTGCCGACCTCAAATCGCGCCTCGCCCGCACACGCTGGCCGGATGCTGAGCTGGTCGACGACTGGAGCCAGGGCGCGCCGCTGAAATGGATCCAGGAGATCTGTGGCTATTGGGCCAACGGCTACGATTGGCGCGCGCGTGAAGAGAAACTCAACCGCTTCGCGCAATTCACCACCGAGATCGACGGGCTCGACATCCACTACCTCCATGTGCGCTCGAAAGAAGCGAACGCGCTGCCCCTGATCATCACCCATGGCTGGCCCGGCTCGATCGTCGAATTCCAGAAGGTGATCGCGCCGCTCACCGATCCCGCCGCGCATGGCGGCAATCCCGCGGACGCCTTTCACGTGATCTGTCCTTCGCTGCCGGGTTTTGGCTTCTCGTCCAAGCCGAAGACCATCGGCTGGGGCGTCGACCACATCGCCGCGACCTGGGCGAAGCTGATGGACCGGCTTGGCTACGCACGCTACGGCGCACAGGGCGGCGACTGGGGCTCGGCGGTGACGACCTCGCTGGGCGCGCAGGACCCCACACATTGCGCCGGCATCCACATCACGCTCGCCTTCAACGCGGCGCCGAAGGTCGAGGGCGAGCCGACGGCGGAGGAGAAGCGCGCACTCGCCGGCCTCAAGCATTACGTCGATCTCGACTCCGGCTATTCGAAGCAGCAATCGACCCGGCCGCAGACGCTCGGCTATGGCCTGACGGATTCGCCGAGCGGGCAGGCGGCCTGGATCCTGGAAAAGTTCTGGGCCTGGACCGATTGCAACGGCCATCCCGAGAACATTTTCGACAGGGACGAGCTGCTCGACAACGTCATGCTCTATTGGGCGACGGAAACGGCGACGTCATCCGCGCGGCTCTATTGGGAGAGCTTTGGCAAGCGCCGAACCACGCCCAAGGTGAGCGTGCCGACCGGGGTAGCGGTGTTCCCCAAGGAGATCATCACGCCAGTGCGGCGCTGGATGGAGCCGAACTTTCTAGACATCACCCATTGGAGCGAGATGGAGAAGGGCGGGCATTTCGCCGCATTCGAGCAGCCGGAGCTGTTCGTGCGCGATGTCAGGAAGTTTTTTGCGACGGTGCGGTGAACCCCGCTGTCATCGCTGGGCTTGTCTCGCATATTCCCGGCTCTAGACTGGGCCATAACGACAAGACACCGGGAAACGCCGAACCCATGCTGACCGAAGCCGCAACCTACGACGAGCTCACTCGCAATTTCCACTGGGACGTCCCGGCGCGCTTCAACATGGCGGAGGCGTGCTGCGACCGTCATGCCGACGGCACCGGTCGCCTTGCGCTGGTCTATGTCGACGAGAGCGGCGCCACCACCCGCACCTCGTTCGACGAGGTCGCCGAGATGTCGCGCCGCTTCGCCAACGTGCTGAGGGCGGATGGTCTTACGCGCGGCGACCGCGTCGCCGTGTTCCTGTCGCAGTCGCTGGAACTGCCGATCGCGCATATGGCGGCGTTTCGCTCCGGCATGATCTCGATCCCACTGTTCGCGCTGTTCGGCGAGGATGCGCTGGAATTTCGCCTGTCGAACTCGCAAGCCAAGGCGATCGTCACCGACGAAGGCGGCTGGGAGAAGCTCGCGAAGATCCGCGATCGGCTGCCGGGGCTGAAGAACGTCTATGTCGTCGGCGATCGCGCACCGTCAGGCACGAAATCGTTCTGGGATACGGTGAAGGCTGCATCGCCCGACTTCACGCGGGTCGACACCTTATGCAACGATCCGGCGCTGATCATCTACACGTCGGGCACCACGGGCAATCCGAAGGGTGCGCTGCATGCGCACCGCGTTGTGCTCGGGCATTTGCCGAATGTCGAGATGTGCCACAACTTCCTGCCCAGGCCCGGCGATCTCATGTGGACACCGGCGGACTGGGCCTGGATCGGCGGCCTCGTCAACGGCCTCTTCGCGTTCTGGTATCACGGCATTCCGCTGGTCGGCCATCGCGCGCGCAAGTTCGAGCCGCAGGCGGCGATGCAGATGATGGCCGATCTCGGCGTGCGCAACGTCTTCCTGCCGCCGACCGCGCTGAAACTGATGCGGCAGGCCGGCGTGAAGCACGCCGGAGTCAAGCTGCGCAGCATCTTCACCGGCGGTGAATCGCTTGGCGGCGAGCTGCTCGGCTGGGTGCGCGCGACCTTCGGCATCGACGCGCATGAGGTGTTCGGCCAGACCGAGTGCAATCTCGTGATCGGCAGCAACTCCAATCTGTTTCCGATCCGCCCGGGGTCGATGGGCAAGGCGACGCCGGGCTTCGACGTCCGCATCGTCAACGACAAGGGCGAAGAACAGCCGCGCGGCCAGCGCGGCATCATCGGCGTGCGCCAGCCTTGCCCGTGCACGATGCTCGAGTACTGGCGCAATCCGGAGGCGACGGCGAAGAAATATGCCGGCGAGTTCCTGCTCACTGGCGATCTCGGCGTGCAGGATGAGGACGGCTATTTCTGGTATGTCAGCCGCGAGGACGACGTCATCACCACCGCGGGCTATCGCGTCGGCCCGTCCGAGATCGAGCACACGCTGATGAAGCATCCGTCAGTGGCGATGGCCGCCGTGGTCGGCATTCCCGATCCGATCCGCACCGAATCGATCAAGGCCTGGATCGTGCTGCGTCCGGGCTTCACCGGCAGCGACGCGCTGGCGCGCGAGATCCAGGAGTTCGTGAAGGTGCAGCTCGCCGCGCACGAATATCCGCGCTTCGTGGAGTTCGCCGAGACCTTGCCGATGACGGCGACAGGAAAAGTGCTGCGGCGCGAGCTGCGGGCGAAGGGCTAGCTTCCGACAATGCCAAAGACCTCTCAAGCCGCGGGGCTTCACCGCGCCTCGCTCGACAAGCTGCATGATCTCGATGCCGCGCTGGAGCTGATGTATTACGGCTGGCGTGGCATGACACTGGAGGCCGATGAATATCTCGCACAGCAGGGCCTGTCGCGCCCGCACCATCGTATCCTCTACGTGGTCGCGCGCCGGCCGGATATCGCGATCGGCGCGCTGATCGAGACCCTCGGCATTTCCAAGCAGGCGCTCAATAGGCCGCTCAATCTGCTGATTGAGCGCAAGCTGGTCTCGTCGAAACGGTCACCCGAGCAGCATCGTTCTAAACTGCTGCGCCTGACGGCTGCGGGGCAGCGCATCGAGCAGAAGGCGTCGGACCACGAGCGCAAGGTCATGCGCGAGGCATTCGGCCGCGTCGGAACATCGGGCGCGGCGGCCTGGATGGCGGTCATGGAGGCGATCGCCGACAGCAACTGACGAAATTCTCAAGTCAACATAGTTGACATGAAAGGCCGGCTTTGCCACCTTCCCGGCAACGAGCCAGGGAGGGCCGCGTCATGGGCGCACAGAACTTGGGCGCACAGAAGATGGATCGTGCCGCCGCCGAACGCTTTGTCGCGGCGTGGTGCGCGAACTGGTGCAAGGTCGACATCGATGCGGTCGTCGCGCATTTTGCCGCGGATGCGCAGATGCGCAGTCCATTGGCGTTGTCGCTCACCGGTTCGCCTGTCGTCACCGGCGCCGAGAACATCCGCGCCTATTGGCGGGAAGCCTATGGCCACATCGAAAGCGCAGATCTGAAGATCCTGAGCTGGAGCTGGGACGAGGTGATCGCACGACTGACGGTGTGGTGGCAGCTCGGCGACACCCGCGCCAGCGAGTTCATGGATTTCGACGATGCGGGCCGCGTGGTGCGCAGCGAAGCCTTTTACGGAAAATGACCATGCGTCTTTCGGATATCGTTCTGCTGCTCAATTCGCTCTGGTTCGTCGGCGCCTTCATCCAGTTCAGCATCGCCCAGCGCAACACGCTGAAGATATTGCTGCCGCGGGAAGAGCGCAGCAATCCGATCGCGCCGACGCTCGCGGCCAGCGTCGCGTTCCTGGGCGGGATGAACCTGCCGATCGGGCTGTTGTCGCTCTATCTCCTGGCCGCGCGTCCGCTGTTTTTCCAGCCGGTCGAAGCGCAGCTTGCGCTGTACCTGTTCTTCTCCGCCTGCCATTTCAGCCAGTTCGTCTACAATGTTCCCATCCTGATGCGCGGCGGACGCGTCGGCGTCGCCTATTGGCCGGTGTTGAAGGGCCCGATGCTCCGGATCTTCGTCATCGACGCCGCGCTGTTCGCGGCCAATCTCGGCATCGCGCTCCGGCTCGCGCTCGCGTCCTGACGTCAGGCCGGCGGTGCCGACAATGCGGACCGCAACACCGCGGCAAGATCCTTCCGCTTGAACGGTTTTGTCAGGACACGCGCATCGCCGACGCCGTCGGGCGTCTTGACGGGAGTTTGGCTGTAGCCGGAGGTGAAGAGCACTTTCAGCCCGGGTCGCAGCTCAATTGCCTGCCTTGCAAGCTCCGGCCCGAACATGCCGCCGGGCATCACCACGTCGGTGAACAGCAGGTCGATATGCCCGGGCTGACGCAGCAATTCCAGCGCCGCAGGGCCGTTCGACCGCGTGATGACGTTGTAGCCGAGCGCCTTCAGCTCGCTTTCGACATAGGCCCGCACCATGTCGTCGTCCTCGACGACGAGAATGGTCTCGCTGCCGTCGGTGGCCGTGTTCCGCTCCGCAAGTAGCGGCTCTTCGGCCGGCGGCTCGACAAGGCGGGGAAAGAACAGCTTCACAACGCTGCCGCGGCCCGGCTCGGACTGCATCTGCACCAGGCCGCCGGACTGCCGCACGAAGCCGTAGACCATGCTGAGGCCGAGTCCGGTCCCCTTGCCGACCTCCTTCGTGGTGAAGAACGGCTCGAAGGCGCGGCTCGCGACCTCGGCGGTCATGCCGGTGCCGGTGTCGGTCACGGCCACCATGACGTAGTCACCGGGCCGCGGTTCGCCGTTGACGTCCAGGTCGGATTCACCGAGCGAGATGTTGCGCGCTTCGACCGTCAGCTTGCCGCCCTCGGGCAGGGCGTCGCGCGCGTTGAGCACGAGATTGAGCAGCGCCGTTGCGAGCTGGCCGGGATCGACGCTGGTCATCCACAAATCGGCATCGAGCGCGAAGCTGCATTCGATATGCTCGCCCAGCGATCTGCGCAGCAACGGCTCCAATTCTAGCAGCTTGCCGGCGACGTCGATGTCGCGCGGCCGCAGCGGTTGCTTGCGCGCGAAGGCGAGCAGGCTCCGCGTCAGGTCGGAGCCGCGCTCGGCAGCGGTCGCGATATCGCCGGCAATCCGGTGCAATTCCTTGTTGCCCGCCAGCCTGTCGGCCAGGTGCTCCGAATTGCCTAGAATGACGGTCAGCAGATTGTTGAAGTCGTGCGCCACGCCGCCGGTGAGCTGGCCCATCGCCTCCATCTTCTGGGATTGGCTGAGCTTCTGGTTGAGGTCTGCGATGGCCGCGCGTTGCTGCTGGAGGGATTCGGCGGTGTCGTTGAGCAGCGTCATCAACCCGCCGAGCTCGCCGCGCGGATGCGGCGGCGGAATGCGCGCGCTGAGGTCGCCGAGCCCGAGTCTCTTCGCCATCGCGGCGAGCCGGCCGACCTGGCGACCAACGCCTACGGTCGCCAGGATCCAGACGCCGGCGAGCAGCAGCAGCGAGGCCACCGCGAGGATCGCCACGTCCTCGTAGAGCCGGCGGTTCGCCGCCGCGACCAGCCCGTCCTTGGACCGTCCGACCAGGATGTAGAGGCCGGCCTTGCGGATCGAGGGCGAGCGGGCAACGGCCCAGACCTGCGTACGGCCCTCGCGGTCGGTGACCTCCTGAAACGACTCGCGATCAGGCGTTGCCGCGAAGCGGAACAGATCGGAGCCCGCGATCGACGCGCCGACGGGCTCGCTCCAGGTGCCGCCCTTGGGCGCGACCAGCACCGTCCCCTTGCCGTCGAGAAGCAGGATGTCCTTCTCGGCGAGCAGCCGCTTGTCGTGGAATTCCGCGAATTTGTTCAGGTTGAACGAGGCGAGCAGCACGAACTTCAGCGCGCCCGCATCCGATCGCACGGGATAGGCGATCTGGAGCACCGACAGTCCGGTCAGGCGGCCGAACACCGGCTCCACCGCGACGACGCCCTGCAGACCCTTGACCTGCTTGAAATAGCCGCGGTCATTCAGATCGAGCGTGCGGTTGGTCCGCAGCGAATCGCAAAACAGGCTGCCGTCGGGATCGATGGTCAGGATGCCCGTGAACTGCGGGTATTCCTCGCGCACATCCGACAGGAACGCCGAGCATGCCGCCTTGTCGCGCGTGTCGAGGTCGCGGGCACGGGCGAGGCCATAGTGAAGCTGGGCGGTGCCCTGGATCTTCTCGTCGAGATCGCTCGCGATGTCGTCGGCGGACGCCGCCAGATTGGCCAGGGCCGCGTTGATCTCGCTGGTCCGGTTCTGCATGAAGCGCAAGCCGACGAGGCCCGCCGGCACCAGCATGGCCGCGATGACGAGGATCAGTAGCCGGGTACGCAAGCTCATCTGTCGGGCGGGTCCGCTCTTCGCGCGTATCTGTTCGGAGGTATAATTTGCGGCACGATGATCAGCCCAGTCCATAGGCATCGCCTGGAAAATCGCACCGAAGGCTAAAGATTTCGCAACGCGTGCGTTGCGATGCCGCCACAATCGTCCCGTCGTCCACCATCAAGTTGCGCATGCGCGCAGCGGCGTTAATATCGTGGTCTGAGCGCGACGACAGATCGTGCCGATGTGCGGAGGGAGCTGATGTCCATCTCGGGCAAGGTCGATCCGGTGGTGCGTCCCGTGGCGGCGACCGACATCGCCGAGGCGCTGGTCGAGGGCCTGCGCGATTTCCAGGCGCTGCCGCTCTACGGGCTCTGCTTCGGCGGACTCTACGCCGCCGGCGGCATCACCATCGTGCTCTGCCTCACCGCCTTCGGCATGGTCTATCTCGTCTATCCCCTCGCGGCTGGCTTCGCGCTGATCGGCCCGTTTGTCGCGATCGGCCTCTACGAGGTTAGCCGCCGCCGCGAGCGCGGCGAGCCGGTCTCGTTCGGTGCGATCTGGTCAACGATCCGCTCGCGCAGCGAGATCGGCTGGATGGCCTTCGTCACGCTGTTCGTGTTCGTGATCTGGATGTACCAGGTGCGGCTCTTGATCGCGCTGCTGCTCGGCCTGCATGCCTCGTTCTCGAGCCTGCAGGAATTCATGACAGTGGTGCTGACGACCAATGAGGGCCTGCTGTTCCTCGCGATCGGCAACGCGGTCGGCGCGGTGCTGTCGCTGATCCTGTTTTCGCTGACCGTGGTGTCGTTTCCGCTGCTGCTCGACCGCGAGGTCGATTTCGTCACCGCGATGGTGACGAGCGTGCGCGCGGTGGTGACCAGCCCGCTGCCGATGATCGGCTGGGCCGCGGTGATCGTGATGCTGCTGATCGCGTCGGCGCTGCCGTATTTTCTCGGGCTGGTCGTGACACTGCCGGTGCTCGGGCACGCGACGTGGCATCTTTACCGGCGGCTGGTGGTGCCGGTGTAGCCCGTCATTCCGGGGAGCCCGGAATGACACGTCAGGCCTTACGGCGTCTTGATCCCCATCGCCTTCAACGCGTCCAGCATCCGCTGCGGCGGGCCCATTTTCACGACCAGCGGCTTGCCGGTCTCGAGCACGCTCTTCAGGCTGGAGAGGATCGCGGGCCAGCCCTGCCGTCCGCCGGCGAGGATGTCGTCGCTCAGCGGCCGGTCATGGCCTTCGCTCATGGTGAGACGAACCGCATCGCCGACCTGCTCGATCTCGTAGGTCACGAGCGTCGGGCCCAGCTTTTCGATCAGTTCCGGCCAGTTCACGTTGAAGGTGACGGAGAGTTTTCGCGGCGGGTCGTAAGCGAGGACCTCGCCGCTGATGTGCAGCGCGCCATCGGGCGTGCGCACGATGAAGGCACCGCCAAGGCGTGGCTCGACCTCCACGGTGTTGCCGAAGAAATACTGTTTGCTGAACTCCGCCGAGGTCAGCGCCTCCCACACCTTCTCCGGCGTCGCGGCGATGTAGATGGTGTAGACCGTCAGCGGCTTGAATTGATCGAGGTTCATTTTGCGTCGAATCCCTTGTTCAGGGCTGCGCGCGGGATGCCGAGCAGCTTGCCGGTCTCCAGCAGGCTCTTGAGCTGGGACAGGATCGCCGGCCAGCCATTGGAGACGGCGCCGAGATATTTGCCGCCCTCGACGAAGCCGTCATGCAGCACGGTCAAACGCACGAGAGAGCCGAATGGTTCGATGGTGAAGACGACGCGCGAGATCGGCTCGCCGCGCAGTTCCTCGAATTTCTGGTGCTTGAAGCTGTAGGACAGCCGGCGCGGCGGATCGGCTTCGAGGATCTCACCGGAGTCGGTGACCTCGCCGTCGAGCGTGAGCGCGAAGGGCGAGCCGATCTTCCAGTCCGATCTGACCTCGGCCCCGAACCAGTATTGCCTGGTGAATTCGCTCGATGTCAGTGCGTCCCACAATTTCTCCGGCGTGGTCTCGATGTAGGTGACGTAGACGAATTGCGGCTTACTCATCGCGCTTCTCCAACTGGCGTTTCAACTCGCTGAGTGCGACGAGCTTGTCGCGCTCGAACTTCCTGATCCAGCGTTCGCCGATCTGATGGATCGGCACCGGGTTGAGGTAATGCAGCTTCTCGCGGCCATGCCTGATGGTCGTGACCAGATTGGCCTCTTCGAGAATGACAAGGTGTTTCGTGACGGCCTGCCGCGTCATTGCAAGGCCCTCGCAAAGCTCGTTCAGCGTCTGGCCGTTTTGGGTGTGAAGCCTGTCCAAGAGCGAGCGTCGTGACGCGTCGGCGAGCGCTTTGAAGACTTCATCCATGGCGATGATATTTGGCAACCAAATGGTTGCATGTCAAGATGGTGTCTTTGGCCCGGCCGAATGACCATGTTAGCCTTTCATCTCAGCCAACGCAGATTGGTTCCGGGGAGGACATTGATGTTCCGTTGCATCCTGACTGCTGCAAGCCTTGTCCTTTTCGCCTGCAGCTCTCTCGTCCACGCCCAGAAGCAGACGATCGGCGCACCGCCGGAAGCGTCCAATATGAAGCTGGTCGGCACCAACGATTTGCAGGCGCGCAGCGCCTATCAGCCGACCATCCATCACCAGGGCGACCGCTGGATCGCCTATATCGGCCATCATGGCGGCACCGACGACGTGCCCAATCCGGTCAATCCGATGACGGGGCAGGCGGAGCCGAACGGAACCTCGATCGTCGACGTCACCGATCCCGCGCGTCCCAAATATCTGCGGCACCTGCCCGGGCAGGAAGGCACGTATGAAGGCGGCGGCGCGCAGATGGTGCGGGTCTGCGAGGGCAAGTCGTTGCCGAAGGGCGATCCGAATGCGGTCTACATGCTGCGCACCTTCGGCAGCGAGGCGCATGAAATCTGGAACGTCGCCGATCCCGCCAATCCCGCGCTGATCACCCGCATTGCCGGCCTGAAGGACACGCACAAGAGCTGGTGGGAATGCGACACCGGCATCGCCTTTCTCGTCTCGGGCGCGCCGGACTGGCGCACGCGGCGGATGACGCAGGTCTATGATCTCTCCGACCCTGCGCATCCGCAAAAGATCCGCGACTTCGGCCTGCCGGGCCAGGAGCCGGGTTCGACCGGCGCGGTGCCGACCGAATTGCATGGGCCGATTTCGACCGGGCCGAGCGGCAACCGTGTCTATTTCGGCTACGGTACCAACAAGGGCGGCATTCTGCAGATCGTCGATCGCGAGAAGCTGCTGAACGGGGCGAAGGAGCCGACGCCGGACAATCTGCGTTATCCCGAGATTGCGCGGATGCCGATGTCCGCCTTCAACGGTGCGCACACGACGTTCCCGATGCTCGACATGCCGGTCGCCGAGTTTGCCGAGGACAAGGACGGCAAGACGCGCGACATCGTGATGATCGTGGACGAGGCGATCCTGAACGAGTGCGGCGAGGCCCGGCAGATGGTGTGGTTCGCCGATGTCACCACCGAGACGCGGCCGATGATGATCTCGAGCTACACCGTGCCGGAGGCGAGCGGGCAGTTCTGCCAGCGCGGCGGACGCTTCGGCTCGCATTCCTCGAACGAGAGCATGGCGCCGGTCTACTACAAGAAGATGGCCTTCATCGCCTTCTTCAATGCCGGCGTGCGCGCGCTCGACATCCGCGATCCCTATCATCCGAAGGAGGTCGGCTACTTCATCCCGGCGATCACGAGTGCGACCGACAAGCGCTGTATCCCGATCGAAGGCGGCGCGCGCTGCAAGGTCGCGATCCAGACCAACAATGTCGAAACGGACGACCGCGGCTACATCTACATCGTCGATCGCGCCAATACCGGCCTGCATATTCTCGAATTGACCGGAGCCGCGCGCGCGGCCGCCGGCCTGCCGAGGAACTGACGATGCGGCGCGGGGCGACGATAGCGGCCGTGGCGATCGCACTCGGCGTCTCCGGCGTCGGGGCCTATCAGCTTGCGCCGTCGCCGGCCGAAGAGGCTGCGCGCTGGCGCGAGATCGCCTGGCCGTTCCCGCGCGATGGCTGGCCGGCGGGGCGCGCGTTCCGCTGTGACGGCCCTTGTGTGGGCGCCGAGCTCTACGTGCGCGCCAAGCGCGGCTTCTGCAATTGCGACCGCGGCGTCGCCGATGACGACGAGGTGGATCGTGTTGCCGATATCGATCTGATCAGCCCGCGCTTTGCAGCCGTTGCGCTGGGCGAGGAGGTGGGGCTCGGTGAGATGCGCGGCCGCGCGCGGCGCTATGATCTCGATATGCCCGATGGTGTCCGTCACGCCGCGATCGGCGTCGCCGTGTCGCGGCGCTGCGATTTGTTCGTTGTTGCGGCGCAGGGGCGCGGCGATGCAAGCGCGATGCAGCGTGCGGCGCTCGCGTTTCTGGAGACGCAGGAGATGACGACATGGGTGATGGCCGAGTTGGATGGAAGGTGAGGGGGCGCGGGTGCTTCGCCCACCTCCGCTGTCATACCCCGCGAAGGCGGGGTATCCAGTACTCCGCGGCCTCTCCGTTATCCCACGAGCGCCTCGGCGTACTGGATCACCTGCTTTTCGCGGGTGATGACACCGGTGATTGAGGAGCCACCGTGCCACACACTCATCCGCCTTCCATCCCCGCCCGTCCCATGCATTAATATCCCAAACCGCTTTCAGCCGAGTCCCTCCCATGATGTCCATGCAAGCCTATCTCGCCTTCGTCGCCGCCTGCATTGCGCTGGCCTTGCTGCCGGGGCCGATCGTGACCCTCGTCATCGCCAATGGCCTGCGCCACGGCACGCGCGCGGCGCTGACCAACATTCTCGGCGTGCAGCTAGGGCTGCTGATCGTGATTGGCATCCTTGCGGTCGGCCTCACCTCGCTCATGGCGACGATGGGCTATTGGTTCGACTGGGTGCGCTTTGCAGGCGCGGCCTATCTGGTCTGGCTCGGCATCAAGCTGATCCGCGCTCCGGTTGAAGGCGTCGACACCGACGCGCCTCCGCCTCCCCCTCGCGGCGGCTTTCTCTTGCAGGGCTTTGTCGTGGCGTTGTCGAACCCGAAGCTGCTGGTGTTCTTCGGCGCGTTCATTCCGCAATTCATGGACATGAGCAAGGATCACCTGTCGCAGGTTCTGGTGCTCGGATTAACCTTCATGGTGCTTGCCGGCCTGACGGACGGAATCTACGCGCTGCTTGCCGGTCAGGTCCGCGGCTTTTTCTCGGCGCGCCGCACCCGCCTGGTGTCGCGCGTGTCCGGCGGCTTCATGATCGGCGGCGGCATCTGGCTGGCGCTCATCCGGGCGAAATGAGCCGATAGCCTGTTGAACCTTCGTCGCCGGCGGTGCGTCCAATCGGGCATTGCCGCTGACGAAGGATTTGCCGTGCCCGATTTGCCTCCGCTGGTCTGCGCGATGCTGCTTGCGCCGCTCGCGCTGATCCTGATTGCCGCAATCGTGAAGACCTGGCAGGCGCGCGAGGCGCGGAGTTGGCCGCAGGCGCCGGGCAAGGTGGTTACCTCGGTCGCGGAGGTGCGCGAGGTCAAGGTATCCGACGACGAGCGCGAAGACAGCTATCGCACCGAGAGCCGCAACTTCGCCAACGTCACCTACGAATATTCGGTCGGCGGCCGAAAGCTGCGTTGCAACCGCATCTCGATCGGCGAGGACCTCGGCAATTTCCAGGTCGCCGAGAAGCTGGCGAAATATCCGGCCGGCAGCATCATCACCGTCTACTACAATCCGCGCCATCCCGATCAGGCGGTGCTTGAGCGCGACCTTCCCAAGGGTTTGTGGGGCTGTCTCGGCATCGGCTCGGCGATCGTGATCGCCATCATCTTCGGCTCGGCCTTCGGCCTCAACCAGAGCTACCAATATCTCGCGCGTCACATCGGACGGCCCGACCTTGCGGGCCTCGTCGTCGGCTTCGGCGCGTTCGGTCTCGTCATCGCGCTGATGGCGTGGGCCGTGCAGCGGCAGGCGTCGATGGCGACGCGCTGGCCGGTGGTGCCCGGCAGGATCAAGCTGTCGGGCATCGAGGAATATCACGAGGCCAGTGAGCCGGGCGAGCGTCGCGGCATCGAGATGTTCGGCAAGCGCGTGACCTACACCTATCTCTATCAGAACATCAGCTACACCAATGAATGCGCGCGCGTCGCGGCGGAAACGCCGTCGGCATCTGACGAGATGCTGCGCAAGCTGATGTCGCGCTACCAGGACGGCGCAACCGTCGAGGTCCGCGTCAATCCCGACAATCCGGCCGAGGCAACGCTCGACGCGCGCGGCGACGGCCGCATCGCCTACGTGCTGTGGGGCATTGCGGCGATCTTTGCCGCGCTGGCACTGTTCGTGGCGACGCGGGGCGGCTGACCGCCTACACCAGCAGCTCCGCCTTCAACTCCACCTCGATCTCCGCAAAAATCCTTGCCAGCCGTTCGGCCCATTGCTGCTGGCCGGACTGGTCCGCGATCAGATCCTGGCGGATCTCGATGCCGGTGTTGACGAGGCCGCGGGCTTCGCCGTGCACGGGGATGGTGTAGTCGGTGAGGTCGCTCACCGCATAGGGCTCGTTGTCGCCGACGACGAGGTCGCTTTCAGCGCGCAGATGTTTCAGCAGCAGCCGTGGCAGCACCGTGTCGCGATTGTAGAGCGCGCCGATGTGCCAGGGTCGTGCGACGCCGGCATAAACAGGCGTAAAGCTGTGCAGCGACACCACCACCGTCGGCCGCGCCTCGTGCAGGCGGCGGCCAATCGCGGCATCGATGCGATGGTGATAGGGCTCGAAGATCTCGCGCCGCCTTGCTTCGCGTTCGCGCTCGGAGATGGCCTCGTTGCCGGGGATTGCGGTCGCTTCGGATATCACGGGGATCGAGCTCACCGCCGCCGGCGGGCGGTTGCAGTCGATCACGAGCCGCGAATAGCGCTGCGCGATCAGATGGGCGTCCAGCATCCTGGCGAGGCGCTCGGCGACGCCGGCGATGCCGATGTCCCAGGCGATGTGCCTGACAAGCTCGCTCTCGGGCAGGCCGAGATCGCCGAGCGCGCGCGGCAGCACCCGTCCGTAATGATCCGAGGTGAGCAGGAAGGGCGATGTGCCTGGCGCATTCACCTCATGCACTGGTGGAATGTCGCTCTCGCCAAGGAGTTGATCCGTCGCCTCCGCTGTGTCTAAAGCCATCCTGATTGCCTATGGAAAAAGCAGTCGCCCCCGGAAATTGGGCAGAGAATCGCTGTAAATTAGTTCGCCCAATATCACCATGATCCCCTGACGATGCCGCTCCTGACGATTCATCACAAGACCGAATATCGCTACAACCGTCCCGTGGCGTTCGGAGAGCACCGCATCATGCTGCGCCCGCGCGACGGGCACGATCTGCGCGTGCTCGCTTCCAGACTAAAAATCTCGCCGGAGCCGATGTCGCTGCGCTGGATCCACGACGTGTTCGGCAACTCGGTCGCGATCGCCAATTTCGACGAGCGCGCGGACCATCTGACCTTCGACTGGCACGTCACCGTCGAGCACAATCCGGTCGAGGAGTTCGCGCTGACCGCGGACGATGCGGCCTATTTCTATCCGTTCGTCTATGACGACGAGGAATTTCCCGACCTCGTGCAATACACCACGCCGCAATATGCCGATCCCGACGGCGAGCTGTCGGAATGGGCGCGCGGCTTCCTCGACGAGGATGCGCCGACGCCGACCTTCAAGATCCTGAGCGGCATGACGCACGCCATCCGCAAGCAGTTCAAGTACCGCAAGCGGCATGAGCCGGGCACCAAGCATCCGCTCGACACCTTGCAGTCGGGCACGGGGACTTGCCGGGATTATGCGCTGTTCATGATCGAGGCGCTGCGCCAGCTCGGCATCGCTGCGCGCTTCGTCTCCGGCTACATCTTCGTGCCCGAAGACATCGCGCAGCGCCATGTCGGCGGCGGCTCAACGCACGCCTGGGTGCAGGTCTATCTGCCGAGCGCAGGCTGGATCGAGTTCGATCCGACCAACGGCATCGTCGGCACCCGCGACCTCATCCGCGTCGCGGTCGCGCGCGATCCGCGCCAGGCGATCCCGCTGCACGGCGTCTATATCGGTTCCGAAGCAGCCTTCGATGAGATGGAAGTGAACATCAAGGTGGTCTCGGACGAGGAACGCAGCGGCGAGGAGCTGGAGGCGGAGGTTCTGTAGATCTGCCGCGATTTGCACGCCGCTGATTGACGGCTATACAGGGCCATGACCTCCGATCGTCTCTTCGTCTACGGCACCCTGATGCGCGGCTTCGACCATCCGATGGCGCGGCTGCTCGCGGGCCACGCGGATTTTCTCGGTGAAGCAACCTGCCGCGGCCGGCTCGTCCTGGTGAAGCATTATCCGGGATTGCTGCTGTCGGACGCGGCGTCCGACCTCGTGCACGGCGAACTCTTCCATCTGCGCGTGCCCGACGAGCTCTTGCGCGAGCTCGACATGTACGAGGCCTGCGGCGAGGGCTTTCCGGAGCCGACCGAATATCTGCGCCAGCTGATCGACGCGACGCTGCCGGATGGCTCGACGGAAAAGGCCTGGACCTATGTCTACAACTGGCCGGTCACCGATCTGCCGCGCATCGAGTCCGGACGTTTTCTCGAGCACTAGGCATGATCCGGAAAAGTGCTCAGCGGTTTTCCGAAAAGATCATGCTCAAACAACGACCTAAAGCGGGATGACGATTTATCCTAATTTCATCGCGCTCTAGGCCGACAGCACTTCCTTCACCACGCGCACGTCCACCTCGTGCTCGACATAGGTCCATTCCTCGGTCTGCCTGAGCATCGCGACCAGCTCCTCGAACAGCTCGGCATCTGTGGGCGCGAATTCGAACCAGGTCAGGAAATCGAAGGGGCCGCCGAGGTCGCGGGCGTGATAGAGCTGGCGCGCGATCGCAGGCAGGAAGCGCAAGCTGCTCGCGATGTGGTGCGACTTGTCTTCAAAAATCTTGCGGCGTTCCTCCTGGGTCAGGTCCCACCACGCCTGCGACTTGCGGATCGGGATCAGCGCGGCGCTCGTCGCCTCGGGCCGGCCGAGCCCCGCCTGCACCGCGACGAGCTGCTCCTTCTCGGCGCGCTCGGTGTAACGCAGGCTGCTGGGCACGCCGGCCAGCCGCCAGGAATTGCGCGAGGGCACCAGCGGCAATGAGACGGCCTCGCTGTCGGTCACCGACAGCGCGGGCATGAAGGGCAGGGGCTCACCCGTGACGGGCGAAATCGAGGTTACACGCCAGCCCCCGGTGTGGCCGCCTCGAAAGGTCCTGAACATGGCCCATGGAAGCGCGGAACCGGGCGGGGTTCAAGCTTTTCCCGTCATGCGGGGAGCTGCCTGTCCCGTCATCCTGAGGTACTCCCCATGCGGCGCCTGCGCCGCGTGGGGAGCCTCGAGGCTCGCCGAAGAGGCGAGCACCTCCAGCGACAATGGCTTCGCTGCGCGGGGGTGACGGGAAAACTCCCTGTGAATAGGTCGAATAACCCGGATAACCCGCCTAAACCTAGCCTTTAGCCGGGCCGCACCTATATCCCTGATCCTTCGCCCGACTCACCCCGGTTCGCGCTACACACAGCTCATGGCCATCCGCTTCACGCCCCAATTCCTCGACGAGCTGCGTGCCCGGCTTTCGGTCTCCGAGGTCGTGGGCAAGCGCGTCAAGCTGAAGAAGGCGGGGCGGGAGTGGAAGGGGCTGTCGCCGTTCCAGCAGGAGAAGACGCCATCCTTCTACGTCAACGACCAGAAAGGTTTTTACCACGACTTCTCCTCCGGCAAGCACGGCGACATCATCACCTTCGTGATGGAGACCGACGGCCTGCCGTTTGCCGAGGCTGTCGAGCGGCTCGCGGGCATGGCGGGCCTGCCTCTGCCGGCGGTGACGCCCAACGCGGCGCGCGAGGAGCAGCGGCGGCGCTCGCTGCATGACGTCATGGATCTCGCCGCAAAGTATTTTGCGGAGACCTTGGCCTCGCGCGTCGGTGCGAAAGCGCGCGGCTATCTCGCCGACCGCGCGATCTCGCCGGCGACGCAATTGCAGTTCCGCCTTGGCTATGCCTCGCCCGATCGTTTTGCGCTGAAGGAGCATCTCGGCAAGCTCGGCGTCTCCGTCGAGGACATGGTCGAGACCGGCCTTCTGGTTGGCGGCGACGACATCCCCGTGCCCTACGACCGCTTCCGCGATCGCGTGATGTTTCCGATCACGGATCTGCGCGGCCGCGTTATCGCCTTCGGCGGACGCGCATTGGAGAAGGACGTTCCGGCAAAGTACCTGAACTCGCCGGAGACGCCGCTCTTTCACAAGGGTGACAATCTCTACAATCACCAGACCGCGCGCAAAGCCACCTATGATGGCGGCGCGCTGATCGTGGTCGAAGGCTATGTCGACGTCATCGCCATGGTCACCGCGGGTTTTCCCGGCGCCGTCGCGCCGCTCGGCACCGCGCTCACCGAGAGCCAGCTCGCACTGCTCTGGAAGATGGCGGACGAGCCGATCCTCTGCTTCGACGGCGACCGCGCCGGACAGAAGGCGGCCTATCGTGCTGCGGATCTTGCGCTGCCGTTCCTCGCGCCGGGCAAAAGCCTGCGCATTGCGCTGCTGCCGGAAGGGCAGGACCCCGACGATCTCGTGCGCTCGGGCGGGCGCGGCGCGATCGAGGAGGTGGTCAATGCGGCCCGTCCGCTCGCCGACATGATCTGGTCGCGCGAGCTCGAAGGCGGCAATTTTGCCACCCCCGAGCGCCGCGCCGCGCTGGAGGCGCGCATCAAGGAGCTCTGCAACGGCATCCGCGACGAGGTGGTGCGGCGCTATTATCGCGACGATTTCGTCGAGCGGCTGCAGCGCACCTTCGCCCCCGACGGCGGCCGTGGCGGCTTTTCCGGCCGGGGCAATTTCCGCCCCGGTGGCGGCGGCCGGCCGTTCCAGCCGCGGGGCGGGGGGGCTGCGAATCGATTCGGTGGTCAGGGATTTGGCGGCGGCCGCCGCGGCCCGCCCGGTCCGACCCCGCTGCCCTCCGGCCCCTACCAGGCGGCGAGCCCCCAGCTCGCGGCCAGCCCGATCATGAAGGGCCAGCGCAGCGCCATCTCCCGCCGGGAGGCCCTGATCCTGCAAAGCCTGATGAACCACCCCTGGCTGCTGGATGATCACCTCGAAGAGGTAGCCGCCCTGGAGTTCGCCCACCCCGAGGCTCACAAGCTCAGGGCCGGCATCATCGCCGCTTTCGCCAACGACCATCACCACTCCTCAGACCCCGGCGAGCAGGCCGAAAAGATGCGAGCCGATATTGAGAAAGGTGGATTTTCTCAGCTTCTTCAAAGAGTTGAGGGCGGTATTACCACCGCGGCGGTGTGGGGCGCCCGCGAGGGCGCGGCGCGGGACGACGTTCTCTCAACCTGGCATCAGCTCGTCGCCTTGCATCGGCAATGGCATTCACTACTTAGGGAGTTGAAGGACGCCGAGCTGGCCTTGGGGGAGGACCCCAGCGAGGCCAATTTGGCATGGCTGCGTGACGTCAAGGCTCGGATGGGCGAAGTCGACGGCACCGAGGCCCTGATCGAGGGTTTTGGCGAGTTGTCGGGCCGGTTCCAGAAGAGCGTGTGATGAAAGAATCATGCGGACGGCCGGGGCCGGAACCGCTAAAAGACTCGCCAAATCCAAGGTTTGGCGGCAAAAACAGGGTTAATCGAGGCTTAACGGTCTTGTAGCACTTTGGCCCAGAGGCGGCCGCAGGCAGAACAGACGCGTCAGGAATGAATCCGCGCAATCGCTGTTGGCACTACACCTGCATCCGCTGCGACAAAGAGGCTCACGAAGCGTTAGGCAATTCCGGCGAGAGAAAGATGGGGGTGGCGAGAGAGATGTGCGCCGCCCTTTCCGTGTCGAGAGCTGCCGAAGCGAGAGCGTCGAGCAACAGGTTCAAGTGAATTCACGCGGGCGCGGCGATCGCCTCGCATGAAGCGCGTTTAGGAGCAATGGATGGCCACCAAGGCAAAGACGCTGCAGACGAAGGACAAGGAAAAAGACGACAAGGCAGCGGACGCCCCGGAGAAGGACTCCCAGGACGCGCCGTCTCCCTTGCTCGATCTGTCCGACGCGGCAGTGAAGAAGATGATCAAGCAGGCCAAGAAGCGCGGCTTCGTGACCTTCGATCAGCTCAACGAAGTCTTGCCGTCGGACCAGACCTCCCCCGAGCAGATCGAGGACATCATGTCCATGCTCTCGGACATGGGCATCAACGTCACCGAAGCCGACGATAGCGAAGGCGAGGAAGACAAGGACGAGGGCGGCGAGGACGAGACCGACAACGAGCTCGTCGAAGTCACGCAAAAGGCCGTCACCGAGGTCAAGAAGAGCGAGCCGGGCGAGCGCACCGACGATCCCGTGCGCATGTATCTGCGCGAGATGGGCACGGTCGAGCTGCTTTCGCGCGAGGGCGAAATCGCGATTGCCAAGCGCATCGAGGCCGGCCGCGAGGCCATGATCGCGGGCCTCTGCGAAAGCCCGCTGACCTTCCAGGCCATCATCATCTGGCGCGACGAGCTCAACGAAGGCAAGATCTTCCTTCGCGACATCATCGATCTCGAAGCGACCTATGCCGGCCCCGACGCCAAGGGCGGCATGAACACCGCGATGATCGCCGGCCCCAACGGTGAGAACGGCGAAGCTTCGGCCGAAGGCGGCCAGGCCGCCGCGACCGGTGCGCCCGCGCATGTCGCGCCGCCCGCAGCTCCGCCGGCGCCGACCCCGTTCCGCGCCGCGCAGCCCGCCCCCGGCGGCCAGGGCGGCGAGGAGAAGGATCCGGGCGAGGCCGCGGCCGAAGCCGACATGGACGAGGACGACGAGTTCGAGAACCAGATGTCGCTCGCGGCCATCGAGGCCGAGCTCAAGCCGAAGGTCGTCGAGATCTTCGACAAGATCGCCGAGAGCTACAAGAAGCTGCGCAAGCTTCAGGAGCAGGACATCCAGAACCAGCTCGAGAGCACCTCGCATGGTCCCTCGCTGTCGCCGCACCAGGAGCGCAAGTACCGCAAGCTCAAGGACGAGATCATCGTCGAGGTGAAGTCGCTGCGCCTCAACCAGGCGCGTATCGACTCACTCGTCGAACAGCTCTACGACATCAACAAGCGCCTCGTCTCGCATGAGGGCCGCCTGATGCGCCTTGCCGACAGCCACGGCGTCGCGCGCGAGGACTTCCTGCGCAACTACACCGGCTCCGAGCTCGATCCGCGCTGGCTCAACCGTGTCTCGAAACTGTCGGCCAAGGGCTGGAAGAACTTCGTCCATCACGAGAAGGACCGCATCAAGGACCTCCGTCACGAGGTGCATCAGCTTGCCGCGCTGACCGGTCTCGAGATCATCGAATTCCGCAAGATCGTGCACTCCGTGCAGAAGGGCGAGCGCGAAGCCCGTCAGGCCAAGAAGGAGATGGTGGAAGCCAACCTCCGTCTCGTGATCTCGATCGCGAAGAAGTACACCAACCGCGGCCTGCAGTTCCTCGACCTGATCCAGGAAGGCAATATCGGCCTGATGAAGGCGGTCGATAAGTTCGAGTACCGCCGCGGCTACAAGTTCTCGACCTACGCGACGTGGTGGATCCGGCAGGCGATCACCCGCTCGATCGCCGATCAGGCGCGCACCATCCGTATCCCGGTGCACATGATCGAGACGATCAACAAGATCGTCCGCACGTCCCGCCAGATGCTCAACGAGATCGGCCGCGAGCCGACCCCGGAAGAGCTCGCCGAGAAGCTCGGCATGCCGCTCGAGAAGGTCCGCAAGGTCCTCAAGATCGCCAAGGAGCCGCTCTCGCTCGAAACCCCCGTCGGTGACGAAGAGGATTCACATCTCGGCGATTTCATCGAGGACAAGAACGCGATCCTCCCGATCGACGCCGCGATCCAGTCCAACCTGCGCGAGACCACCACGCGCGTGCTGGCCTCGCTGACCCCGCGCGAAGAACGCGTCCTGCGCATGCGCTTCGGCATCGGCATGAATACCGACCACACGCTGGAAGAAGTCGGCCAGCAGTTCTCGGTGACGCGCGAACGTATTCGCCAGATCGAAGCGAAGGCGCTGCGGAAGCTGAAGCATCCGTCGAGGAGCCGGAAGCTGCGGAGCTTTCTGGATAACTAATTCGGATCGTCATGCCCGGGCTCGACCCGGGCATCCATCCAGACGAAAACGGCGGGCCGCAAAGCCCGCCGTTTTTCTTTGTACTAGCGCCGGGATTTCCTCGGGGCGATAGTCAGTCGCAAGATACTCGGTGCCGTTGTTTTGCGCCTTCTTTCCGCTTGGTTTCCAACCCCGTCAGGCGATGCCCGACCACCACCTCACCGTCTGGTACAACACCCGCTGCCCCGTCTGCGACGCCGGCATCGACTGGCAGCGCAACAAGCTGCTTGCACCGGTGCGGGCGGGCTCGGTCGAGTTCAAGGATATCAACGAGCAGCCGGATGCGCTGGCGCATTTCGGTGCATCACTTGACGACATCAGGCGGCGCCTGCATGCGACTGATGAGGCCGGCAGGCTCGTCGTCGGCGCGGATGTCGCGATTGCGCTGTGGCGGCTGACGCCAGGCGAGGGGTGGCTTGCTGCGCTGTTCGGCAATCGCGTGGCGCTGCCGTTCACGCGGTTCTTCTACGACCGGTTTGCCGACCTGCTGTTTGCCTGGAACAGATGGCGCGGACGCTGGTGAGCGCCTGCCGACGCCAATTTACTTCTTCTTCGCCCCGACGCGTTCGAGCCGCTTGATCTCGAGCGGCGGGCGGCCACTCTTTTCGGCGATCTCGCGGTCCTGCTCCATGATGAAGCCGCGCGCGGGCTCGTCGCCGTCGAGGCCACCGAGCAGCTCGGCGGGAACGCGGCGGTTGGAGCGCTGGGAATCGTCTTCATAGACGACATTGAAGAAGGCGAATTCGCCTTTGGGATTGGTTCCGGGTTTCTTGGCCATGGCGGCTTGTCGTCGATCAGGGCGCAGCAGTCAAATGACTTCGCGCGTTGCGCACGGCAATAGAAGCGAAACCGATCGGCGGCGTCTCGTCAAAGGGGAGTTTTCAGGATGGAGCGCCCGGCGCTTCAGGTCCGATAAGGACCCTCAATAAACGGCGGGCCGTAAAAGCCCGCCGTTTATTTTTGGCCTTCAGCGTCGCCCGGGGCTGGCAGGGCAACAACCTAAAATAGAATGCTAGTACCATCGCCATGTGATGGCAAGGCAAATCGTGAGGGCATCGATGTCGCAGCGTGCGCATCAGATATGCGTCGATCACGCGTGCCGCTGTCGCGTGTTTCGATCGCAGATAGTTGGACAATCAAAACACTTTATTCACGCTGTTGACGCTTGCGATGCAGCGAGACTTCGTGCGTGACGTGTCGAGTGCGCAGAGTTGCATCTTTTCCAGATGCATGATGGCGCTCATTCAATGCACGTGGAACGAGTTCCACCTTGCACTGCACGTCTCAATGCGTGCGCGGCCGCTGTGCCAGTTCCTGCACGGCGAGTCGCGCGCCGTGTCCGCCGTCGCGCTTGTCGTCATCGTGCTTGTCCTCGTCCTTGCGTCCCTGCGCCATGATCGCGCTGCCCATCGCGGCGGAGCCGAAGGTGATGAGGAAGGAGACGAGCAGGACGAGCAGCGGAATGCCGGGCGAGCGGTCGGCGAAGATCAGCTCGCGCAGATGTCCGGGATTGAGCCAGAGCAGGCCGCCGACGAGCAGCACCGCAGCGCAGGCGCCGATCGCGAGGTTGATGGCGAGCAGGCGGAACAGGGGAATGCGGAGGAGGGAGGAGCGGGTAGGCATGACGATGGCCTCAATGCTGGCTCAACGCGTCGACTGATCGCGCGGTGCAAGCATCGACATTGTAGCGCCATCTCTCTCATCCGTCATTCCGGGGCGCCCAAAGGGCGAGCCCGGAATCCATGGGGCGACAGAGTTGGTGGATGAATGGATTCCGGGCTCGCGCAGCGCGCGCCCCGGAATGACGAGAGCGAGTTACGGCGCCACCAATTCCACCCGCCGGTTCAGCGCGCGGCCGGAATCCGTTGCATTCGAGCCGACCGGTGCCAGCAACCCGACGCCGGCGGTGTGCAGCCTTGGCTGCGCAATCCGAAAGCTCTTCACCAGCTCGGCGGCGACGGCCTCCGCGCGGCGCTTCGAGAGGTCGAGATTGTATTCATAGGCGCCCTGGCTGTCGGTGTGGCCGACGATGAAGACGTTGAGCTGCGGCTGGCTGGTCAGCAGCTTTGCGATCTGCTCCAGCGTCGGGCGGCTCTCGGGTTTCAGCACGGCCTTGTCGGTGTCGAAATAGATGCCGTAGAGCGCGATGTGGCCGGTCTCGCCAAGGCCTTTGGCCATCGCCGCGGCATCGACCATCTTGTTCGCGATCGCCCCGAGCTCGGCGACGGTCACCTGAGCATAGATCTCCTGGTTGTTCTGGCTGACGATGACGCTGGCATAGGTCTCGCGGCCGCCCTCGGTCTTGCGGCCGGCGAAATAGCGGTAGTTGAAGCCGTCGACCCACATCTGCGGCACCGGCAGCGTGTCGATGGCCTCCGTGAACGGAATGGCGCCGCAGGCGTCGGTGTCGCAGGCGAGCAGCGTCTCGAAGCCGGCCTTCGCAAGCTGCGTCTCGAAATTGCGGGAGACTTCGAGGATCGAGGGGCCGGGATTGGTGCGGTAGGCGATGCGGAAGATCCGGCCCTCGAGCCGCCGTGCGTCGGTCGGCTGGCCGTCCTTGAAGGCCGCCGCCTGCATCCGCGCCGCGTCAAAATCCTTCACGACATAGCCGGTGATGACGCTGCCGGCGAAGCGGCCGATGCCGGGATAGTCGCGGCCGCCTGCGGCATCGCGCGTCTGCGCGGAGGCGGCGGTCGGGAGCGAGAGCAAAGCGAGCACAACAAGCATCCGGTGCGGAATGGGCATGGTCATCTCGATCGGTTGGGGACAGGGTGAGCGCTGCCCTTTAGTCGCGCAGAGGACGTGATCGGTTCTGGTGCGATCGGTTCTGGCGAGGTTTTGCCGCTTTGACGCGAATCCGGTTCCCGGGCATGATTGCCTGCTGATTTCCCCCGCATCGCCCCCAAAGGATATTCCCACATGCTGAGACCGCTTCTCGCCGCCGCCGTCGTCGTCTGTTGGGCCGGCGGGTCGGCTGAGGCCGCGCGCTGCGGCGGCGACTTCAACAGCTTCGTCGCCAGCATGACCTCGGAAGCACAGGCCGCCGGCGTCTCGGGAAGCGTGACCAGCGCGGCCTTCAGCGGCATCACCCAGGACGGTGCCGTGCTCGCCTTCGACCGGCGCCAGCGCTACACCTTCAACAAGAGCTTTGAGCAGTATGTCTCGACCCGTGTCGGCCCGGGCCGCATCAACGGCGGCAAGGCGCTGCTGCAGCGTCACGCCGCGCTGCTCTCGCGCATCGAGCAGCAGTTCGGCGTGCCCCGCTACATCCTGGTCGCGATCTGGGGGCTGGAGAGCGATTTCGGCAAGGGCGACATCGGCAAGCTGCCGGTGATCCGCACGCTGGCGACGCTGGCGCATGATTGTCGCCGCACCGATCTGTTCCAGGGCGAGCTGCTCGCCGCGCTCAAGATCGTGCAGCGCGGCGACCTGCCGCTGCGCGATCTCATCGGCGCCTATGCCGGCGAGATCGGCCAGACCCAGTTCCTGCCGTCGTCCTACATCAAATACGGTGTCGATTTCGACGGCGACGGCCATGTCGACCTCCGCCACAGCGTCCCCGACGTGCTCGCCTCCACCGCCAACCTGCTCCACACCAACGGCTTCAAGATGGGCCAGCCCTATGGCGAAGGCACCGCCAATTTCGAGGCGATGCGGGAGTGGAACAGGGCGGTGGTCTACCGCAAGACCATCGGCTATTTCGCGGATCGGCTGGCGGGGCAGTGAGGGCGGGCGTTGCGGCCAGCCACACCGTCATTGCGAGCGTAGCGAAGCAATCCAGAATCCCTCCGGAGAGACAGTCTGGATTGCTTCGTCGCTGCGCTCCTCGCAATGACGGTGGAGAGACATTGTCGCGTCTAACCTCACTTCCCCTTCGCCATCCTCTCCAGCTTGCGCTGCAGCGGGGCCCAATAGGTCCCCGGGCGGAAGCGCTGCAAAAGGTCCATGAAGCGGGCGTCGTTGCCGATCAGGATACGCGGCTCGTTCTTCTCGATGCCCTTGATGATGCGCAGCGCGGCATCCTTCGGCGTCGTCTTCGCCGCGATCTCGAACCGCTCGATCATTTGCGAGCGCCGTTCATTGTCGGTGATGCCGATCCCGGTGCGCGAATTGCGCGCGATCGCGGTGGCGATGCCGCCGGGATGCACCACCGACAATTTGACGGGACTGCCCGCAACCGCAAGCTCATGCCGCACGCTCTCGGAGAACCCGCGCACCGCGAATTTGGCCGCTGCATAGGCCGATTGTCCGGGCGGCGCGATGATGCCGAAGATCGACGAGACGTTGACGATATGCGCCTCCGGCAGTGTCTTCAGATGCGGCAGGAAGGCGCGCGTGCCGTGCACCACGCCCCAGAAATTGATGTCGAACAGCCAATCCATCTGCGCCTGGTCGATCTCCTCGAAGGTACCCAGCAGCGCCACGCCGGCATTGTTGATGACGATGCCGAGCTGCGGATGCGCGGTCGTCGCATCATGCGCGAACTGTGCGATGTCGCCGGCCTCGCTGACATCGACGCGGTGAACGGTCACCTTGCGCTGCTTGCCGATCTCGTCAGCGAGCGTCTTCAGCCCGGCTTCGTCGCGATCGGCGAGCGCGAGGTCGCAGCCTCGGCTTGCCAGTTCGATCGCCAGTGCGCGGCCGATGCCGCTCGCAGCTCCCGTGATAGCGGCGGCGCCGCGAATCGCAGTCATGGGTGGCTCCCTCGATCCCAAATGGAACTTCAATGTACATATTTTCAGTTTGGAACCGAACCATATCGCCTCTCGTCCCCTTAACTCTCGTCACCTGAAGCGGATGCGAGCATTGGAGCAGCCAAATGGGACAGGCCCAGCCATATCAAGCGACCGCGTTGATCGTTGAGGACGACGCCATGCAGCGGGAAATGCTGAGTCTCCTGCTTGAAGAGAGCGGGTACCGGGTCATCCAGTGCGAGAGTGCGGAAGCCGCCGAGCGTGTGCTGGAGAAAAGCGCGGGCGCGCTGTGCCTGATGCTGACGGACGTGCAACTCGCCGGCCGCATGAACGGCGTCGAGCTGGCGCACGTCGCCAAGGACCGTAACCCAAAGCTCGACGTCGTCGTGACCTCCGGCCGTCCCCTCATGCAGCCCTTGCCGGATGGCGCCAAATTCTGGGCCAAGCCCTGGGCGCCGCTGGATGTGCTGCGGGAAGCAGAGATCGCCCAGCTGAATTGACGGGCGCGCGCTGACCGGGTCGTGACTTCTCGGCAAGCGCCCGGGATGGTAGGGACGAGGCATGTCCTGGTCCTTCCTGCTCACCTCGCTGATCGTCGTCGCCTCGCCCGGCACCGGCGTGCTCTACACCCTCGCCGCAGCGCTCACCCGCGGCTCGCGCGCCAGTATCGCGGCGGCGTTCGGCTGCACGCTCGGGATCGTGCCGCATATGATCGCGGCGATGCTGGGCCTTGCCGCCGTGCTCCACACCAGCGCGCTCGCCTTCGCCGCGCTGAAATGGGGCGGCGTGCTCTATCTGCTCTATATGTCCTGGCAGGCGCTGCGCGAGACCGGGGCCCTCGCGGTCGAGGGCGACATCAAGGAGCGGTCGGGCGGCCGCGTCATCGTCACCGGCTTCCTGATCAACATCCTCAATCCGAAACTGTCGATCTTCTTCCTCGCCTTCCTGCCGCAGTTCATCGCGGTGGACGAGGCCCATGTGCTGGCGCGGATGCTGGAATTGAGCGGCGCCTTCATGGCGATGACGCTCGCCGTGTTCGTCGTCTACGGCCTCTGCGCCGCCTCGGTGCGCGAGCGCGTCATCTCCCGTCCCCGCGTGATGGCCTGGCTGCGCCGCAGCTTCGCGGCGGGGTTTGCAGCGCTCGGCGCCAAGCTGGCGTTTGCGGAGCGGTAGGACACGCTGGCATCCGCGCCTCTGACACGCGTCCAATAAAAAAGCGGGCCTCGCGCCCGCCACCTTCAAACCAACCTTGTCTGATGCCCGGGCGGAGCGAAACTCCACCCGGGCAAAGAATATGCTGCGTTACTTCTTCTTGGCGGCCTTCTTGGCCTTTTTCTTCGTCGCCTTCTTCGCCTTCTTCGCTTTCTTAGCCATAGTATCCTCTCAAGGGTTCATGGTTAAACGCGACACGAGGGATGCTCGGCGGAGGGCCAGCCTCGCAACATCCTCGATGACAAACTCAGCAGATTCGGAGGTTTCTGCCCCGTGCTGTCACATCCGTGTCATCGTGTTATCCACAGCTCAGATGCGTTTTTCGGTGATTTCTGCCCGCGAATCCGCATCGAAGCGTCGTCCGCGACATGCCTAACGATCCGACAACGCGCGCGCCGCGTTCATGAATCCAAAACCAAGGGCGCGCTTTGACGGATCGCAGTGAGACTCCGTTAAGTGCAACCCGCGCATTGTTCTCCGCAAGAAAACGGGGACGGGTCATGGACGAACGGGTGCCACAGGTGGGGGGCGGGACGCTGCGCGTGCTGCCGGCGCCATGCTGAACGTACCGACACTCTGGACGGTGTTCGTCGTCAACTTCCTGGCGCTCGGCCTGATCTGGGCCTACGTCATCCGCTCCTATCCGAAATTCGCGGCCGCGCGGTTCTGGATGGCATCCTCCTTCGTCGGCGCCGCGGGCGCGATGACGGCGCTGGCGCGCCTGTTCGTCTCCTCTCCTTGGCCGCTCCTGTCCGGCGCTGCCGGCGTCATCGCCGCGAGCTGCCTCGCCGCCATGGGCATCCAGCGCTTCTACGATCGGCCGGTGTCCTGGCGCCTCATGACTGCGACGGGCGCCGTGAGCCTCGCCGGTGTCGTGGTCTTCATGATCGGCTTCGAGCACATGCAGCTGCGCATGCTCTGCTACACGGTTGGCCAGGCGCTGCCGCTGGTGCTGGCGCTGCGCCTGCTGCTGTGGCCGCCGGAAGGCCGCGCCAGTCCGGGCGCCAAGCTGTCCGCCATCGTGATCCTGAGCATCATCGCGATCTTCCTGGCCCGCGCGGTCGGCAATCTGCTCGGCTATGATTTCTCGGCAAGCGCCGGCGGCCAGACCCACGCGGTCATGGTGCTGGGGCTGCTGTTCCTGTCGATGACGCTCAATTTCGGCTTCCTGCTGATGGCGATGGATCGCCTGCGGGGCGAGGTCGCCGACCTCGCGCTGCTCGACGATCTCACCGGCGTCGCCAACCGGCGGCATCTGTTGCAGCGCCTGTCCGAGGAATGCGCCCGTTCGGAGCGCAGCGGCGAGCCGTTCTCGCTGCTGGTGATCGATCTCGACGGCTTCAAGACCATCAACGACACCCATGGCCACGCTGCGGGCGACGCCTGCCTGCGGCACTTCACCCTGATGGCGCAGACGCGGCTGCGGCCCGGCGATATGCTCGCCCGCACCGGCGGCGACGAGTTCTGCGTCGTGCTGCCGTCCTCCTCCTTGCGCGAGGCGGCCGCGATCGCCCGCCGCGTGCTCGAGGTCTGCCGCCAGGACGCTGCAAGCTGCACCGCCAGGGACATCCCGATCGCGATCTCGATCGGCGTCGCCGAGTGGGACCGCGGCATCGGCCAATTCCCGGACCGGCTGATCGCGCATGCCGACCACGCCCTCTATGCCGCCAAGAAGAACGGCAAGAACGATTTTGCCGTCTACGATCCGGCGCCGCCGCTGTTGCCGGCGCCGGGCGGGTTTGGCGAAGCCGCGCGCACATTCGCGCAGGATCTTGTTGTTTGATCCATCGGGAAAACCGCCGCGCACTTTTCCGGATCATGCTGTAGGCTTGGGGTCCGCTCCTGGACCCGCATGATGATGTCTCGCCTGTTCGCGGCACTTTTCGCCGCCTTTCTGATCGCCCCCGCCGCCGCAACCGACGCCGAGCTCGCAAAACTCGCGCGCAGCCCCGGCACGCCCGACATTCCCGGCCTGAAGATCGTCTGGCTCGCGCCATGGAGCGATGTCCGGAACGCCCATCCGTGGCGCAACATCATCGTGCACCAGACCGAGGGCCCGACAGGTTCGGCCCGTGGTGGCGCGGCGGAGCAAGCGAAGAACCCGACGCGTCGCGGCGTCACGGTGTGGGTCGAGACCGACGGCACGGTCTATTGGGCGGTTGCGGAGAATTTGGTGCCGACCCATGGCGACGGCGCCAACCGCAACGACAACAAGTACATCGACAACAAGCCGACCTATCGCCAGGTCGTGCGCGACAACTCGATCGGCGTCGAGTTCGCGGGCAATTATCCTGACGTCACCGCAGGTCCCACCGAGGCACAGGTCGCGGCGTGGAAGATCCTCGTGAAGGTGCTGCGCGCGCGCTACGACATTCCGCTCGACCACGTCTACGCGCACAACTGGATCGACTACAAGGACGCCCGCTATTGCGAGGGCTGCTGGCTCGCGACGCTGGCGCGGACCTGGGGCGAGTAGGATAGCGGGGGCGGCGCTCTTCCTTCTCCCCTTGTGGGAGAAGGTGGCGCGAAGCGCCGGATGAGGGGTTGTCTCAGAGAACTCTATTGCGGGAGATTCGCCCGCGGAGAGATACCCCTCACCCGTCTCGCCGCTATCGCGGCGAGCCACCCTCTCCCGCAAGGGGAGAGGGGAAGTTCACACCGCCTCCGACATCCACCCGAAGAACCGCTGCATCAATCCGGGCCGCCGTGGAAGCTCCGGCGGCCCGTCTGCGGCCAGCACGCGTTTGAAGAAGTAGTCGAGAAACACCATGTCGTTCGGCTCGGTGACCGTGAAGGTCTCCTCTCCGAAATACACGCTGTAATTAAAGAAGAACGGACCCATGATCGGGATCGTCGCCGTGCTCGCATAGTCCTTGGAGATCACGAACTCCGCGGGATCGAGCCCGTGCTCGCGCATCGCTCGCTCGACCAGCGGCAGCTTGCGCATGAACTGGGCGGAGAAGCCGCCGACGGTGGATTGCAGGATGATCGACACGACGCGTCCATTCGCTTGTTGTCGTCGGTCCGGTCTTGGTGGGTCGGTTGACCGGACGCGCGGGTTCAAGGCAAGCTCGTTCTACGTCAGTCAAGCGGGAGGGGACTGTGATGGCCGTCTCATTCGGCAGCACGGCGCACATCGAGCTGCGCCGGACATCGCTGCGGGCCTTGCGCGCGTTTGGCGTGATGCCGGCGATCGTGCTGTCACTCTGCGCCTCGCTGCTGGTCGCGCTGGAGGCGCCGAGCAAGCCGTTCCTCGACAAGAACAGCTTTTATCTCGCCTCGGCTGGTTTTCGCGTCCAGGTCGCCAACGACGCCGCGGGCCAGAAGGCGCTCCGCGCGCTGCCGCCGCATCGCTTCGTGATGCATGGCAACGGCGGCAACGTCCGCTACCTCTATGCCGAGCCGCTGCACTGCGTCTGCATCTTCATCGGCACGCAATCAGCATACGAGGCCTATCGCGGCATGCTCAGCCGCGGCGCCGATCAACCCGATGTCGTCTCCGCCGACTACAAGACGCAGGCCAGCGCTTTGCTCGACGAGACCCCGGCGCAACTGGAAGACCAGGTCGAGCCGGATTCGCTCGCGGATTATTTTCGGCCGTTTTATTGAGGGGCAGTCGAGCAGCATTCGCGCTGATAGCGGCGCCCACAACTGATAGCGGCACCCACAACTGTCATCGCCCGGCTCGACCGGGCGATCCAGTATTCCAGAGGCCTGCGTTGGAGAGCTCGCTTCTGCCACGTCCGCCGCGGAGTACTGGATGCCCGCTTTCGCGGGGCATGACACCGAGGGTGGAGCGGCGCTTTCTCACAAGAGGAGAGGGGGCATCACGCGCATCCAACAAAAAAGCCGGCGTTGCCGCCGGCTTTCCGTCTCTTGTCGATCCGCCAATTCCTGGCGCTAGAACCCTGCGCTTAATGCGCGGCTTCCAGCGCGGCCTGTTCCTGCCTTGCGATCGTGCCCTTGACCGCGGACTGCACCTTCTCGAAGGCGCGGACCTCGATCTGGCGGACGCGCTCGCGCGACACGCCGAACTCGGCGGCAAGGTCTTCCAGCGTCATCGGCTCATCGGCGAGGCGGCGGGCCTCGAAGATGCGGCGTTCGCGCGGGTTGAGCACGCCCATGGCGCCATTCAGCGCGTCACGGCGGTGATCATACTCCTCGTGCTCAGCCATCATGGCTTCCTGGTTGGGCGTATTGTCGACCAGCCAGTCCTGCCATTCGCCGGCTTCGCCGTCGTCGCGGATCGGAGCATTGAGCGACGCGTCGCCACCGAGGCGGCGGTTCATGTCGATCACGTCCTGATCGGTGACGCCGAGACGCTTGGCAATGATCTTCACCTGGTCGGGGCGGAGATCGCCCTCGTCCAGCGCGTTGATCTTGCTCTTCGCCTTGCGCAGGTTGAAGAACAGCTTCTTCTGGTTCGCGGTGGTGCCCATCTTCACGAGCGACCAGGAACGCAGGATGTACTCTTGAATCGACGCCTTGATCCACCACATCGCGTAGGTGGCGAGACGGAACCCCTTCTCGGGTTCGAAACGCTTCACCGCCTGCATGAGGCCGACATTGCCTTCCGAGACGACCTCGGAGATTGGCAGGCCGTAGCCGCGATAGCCCATGGCGATCTTGGCCACGAGGCGGAGATGGCTGGTGACGAGTTGGTGTGCCGCGTCGCGATCGTCATGCTCGCGCCAACGCTTGGCGAGCATGTATTCCTGCTGGGGTTCCAGCATCGGGAACTTGCGAATTTCGGCGAGGTAACGGGATAGGCCGGATTCCCCATTCAGGATCGGCAGAGCAGCGGTACGGGCCATTGTGAAGCCCCTCCAAAGGTTCAGGCCCCCGATAGCGGCGGGCCAGGCAGACGACCGCTTTGTCAAAGCCGGCCGGGCTGCGATGTTCCGTTGGTCATTTCCAACGCAGGCGCAATATACCCCATGAGGGGGCAAAAAGGGAAGGATTGCTGACGTCACGTCCCCGTGTGGCAGCTATAACTTTTTGTAATGTCACGCTTTTCTCAAAGGGCCTGCGTCATAGCGCCGCTTTGAGGGAGCCTTCCAGGAGAAGCAAATCCTCCGGCAGAGGCGCTTCCCAGTGAAGAAGTTCTCCGGTCCGGGGGTGCTCGAGTACCAGCAAATAAGCATGCAGGGCTTGCCGCCCCAGGGCGGCCAGGGCGGCCTGCGACTCGGGGCCGAGCTGGTTCGCCTTGGTCTTGAAATGGGGGCCATAGACCGCATCGCCCATCAGGGGATGGCCGATATGGGCGAGGTGGACGCGGATCTGGTGGGTGCGTCCGGTCTCGAGCTCGCAGCCGAGCAGGGCGGCGATCGGCTTGCCGTCGCGTCCCGTAAAACTCTCCAGGATCTCCCAATGGGTCACGGCCTCGCGGCCGCCCTGGCGCACGGCCATCTTCTCGCGGGCATGCGGATGGCGGTCGATCGGCGCATCGACGGTGCCGCGATGCCGGTTCGGCACCCCCCAGGCGAAGGCCATGTAGCCGCGCCGCATCGCGCCGGTCCGGCCGTGGTCGGCGAACTGCGCCGACAGCGAGGCGTGGGCGAGGTCGTTCTTGGCGACCACCATCAGCCCGGTCGTGTCCTTGTCGAGCCGGTGCACGATGCCGGGCCGGCGCACCCCGCCGATGCCCGACAGCGAGGTCCCGCAATGGGCGATCAGCGCGTTAACCAGCGTCCCGGTCTCGTGCCCGGCCGCGGGGTGCACCACGAGGCCCTTGGGCTTGTTGATGACGATGATGTCGTCGTCCTCGAACACGATATCGAGGGCGATCTCCTCGCCCTTGGGCTCAGGCGGGGCCGCTTCCGGCACGTCGATTATGATCGTATCGCCGGATGCGACGTGATAAGCGGGGTCGCGGACCTCGCTGGCCTTCAGGCTCACGGCGCCCGCCAAAATCAGGGCTTTCAGCCTTGATCGCGACAGGTCCGGCAGGCGCGCCGCGAGCACGCGGTCGAGCCGGGCCGAACCCTCGTCGCCCTCGACCACGACCTCCAACCTCTGCGCAGAGCCAAAGCTTTCCATGACGACGTCTGATACCGCTGTTCCCGAACCGACCCCCGAGCAGGCCGCGCTGTTCGCGCGGGTGCGTCGGATGATGCTGATCGCGGGGTTGACCACGACGCTGGCCGTCTGCGCCGTCCTGATCGCCGTGGGCTACCGCCTTTTCAAGTCGGAGGGAAGGGCGGTGGACACCGCAGGCGACGTCACCGCTACCCTGCCCAAGGGCGCCAGGATCGTCGCGACCGGGGTCGCCGGCGACCGCCTCGTGATCACGCTCGATATCGGCGGGGTCACCGAGATCCGCACCTTCGACGCCCGCACCCTGAAGCCGGCCGGAAAGCTGAAATTTGCCAATGAGCCGTAAAACGGCCGATCGGTCCCTTGCGGCGGACAAATTTCGCGGCTATTGGCTAGCCCACACGCTCCCTTCGTCTAGCGGTTAGGACGCGGCCCTCTCAAGGCTGAAACAGGGGTTCGATTCCCCTAGGGAGCGCCATGCCCCCCTGTTCTTGCCCGACCTTAAACGGTTCGGACACGTGCAGTTGTGCCGGGCGCGGAGCGCATCAGCCGAATAATCAGTTTTTCCGCTTCTACAACGAGGAAGAACACGAAGCCTCCGAGTAAGAGCCAAGGCCATATGCGGAGTGGTATTGCTTCGGTCTCGAAGAGGACCTGCAGTGGCGGCGCGTAGGTAAACAAAAGCTGCAAGATCAAAACCGCGCCGATGCCCAGAGGCAAGTACTTGTTGTCCAGATGCGCCCGCAGGGACAGCGAGGATCCAACCTTGTAGCGGCTATTGAGCAGGTAGAAAATTTGACCGATGACGAGTGCATTCACGGCGACGGCCCGGGCAAGCGCATCCGATGCATTCTTTTCCTTCATCCAGAAGAACGCGCATAAGGTCAGTGCGAGCAGCGCCAGGCCGACGAAGACGACACGCCAAACTCCGAAAGCATCCAGTATCGGAAGATCGACCACGCGTGGTGATCGTTGCATGACATCAAGCTCGTGTGGTTCGAAGGAGACGACGAGTCCGAGCGCTACGGACGTCACCATATTCACCCAGAGTATCTGAGGCGCTGTGATCGGCGCTGTGAAGCCGACGAAAATGGCCACCATGATGACGAGCGCCTGGGCCACGTTTGTCGGCAGCATGAACAAGATTGCCTTTTCGATGTTATTGTAGACCGTGCGCCCTTCCTTGACCGCCGCCGTGATAGAGGCGAAGTTGTCGTCGGCAAGCACCATTTCGGCCGCCTCTTTGGTAACCTCGGTCCCCTTGATTCCCATCGCAACTCCGATGTCGGCTTTCTTGAGTGCGGGCGCGTCGTTCACACCGTCTCCCGTCATCGCTACGACCTGCTTATTCGCCTGAATCGCCTTCACGAGACGGAGCTTGTGCTCGGGGCTTGCTCTTGCAAACACGTCGACGTCACGGACGCGCTCCTGCAATGTGGCGGTGTCCATGTCCTCGATTTCGGCCCCGGTGATCGCGGTCTTCCCATCGCCAATGCCCAACATCTTTGCGATCGCGGCGGCGGTAATCTTGTGATCGCCGGTGATCATCGTGACGCGGATGCCGCCGCCATGGCACTCCTTGACGGCTTCGATGGCTTCCTCACGCGGCGGATCCAGCAAGCCAATCAGCCCGAGCAGAACCAGGTTCTTCGGTAGATCCGCCGGACCAAGACTCCCGGCCTTGACCGCTGGCTGTTCCAACCATGCCAAGGCCAGCACGCGTTCCCCCTGCGCGGCGAGCATGTCCGACATCCGCAGCCAATATTCACGCTGGATTGACGCAGGCGCGTCGGCCTGCTGCCGGTCGCAATGTTCCAGGATGATTTCCGGGGCCCCCTTGACCAGGAGCATCTGCTTCCCGGCACTATCCTCGTTCAAGGTGGCCATGAATTTGTGTTCGGATTCGAACGGGATGATATCGATCCGGCGATACGCCGACTGCTCGGCCTGCCGCTCAAGCCCGATTTTTGCGGCAAACGGATACAACGCACCTTCAGTCGGATCGCCCTCCACCTTCCAAACGCCCTGCTGCTCGAGCAGTTCGGCATCATTGCAAAGCATGGACACGCGGCCCATCAGTGTCAAAACCGGATCTTCGCCGGAGGGCTTCCCATCCTTCATGATCTGCCCAGCTGCAGCGTAGCCCTGGCCAGTGACACTGTAAGTCGTTCTCCCCGTGACCGCCGAGACGACCATCATCTCCATGAGTGTGAGGGTGCCGGTCTTGTCAGAGCAAATCCGGGATACCGAACCGAGTGTCTCGACTGCCGGGAGGCGCCGGATGATGGCGTGGCGTTGGGCCATCCGCTGAACGCCGATTGCCAGCGTGACGGTGATAAGAGCTGGCAAGCCTTCCGGAATGACGGACACGGCGATACTGACGACGGCCTGGAAGATGTCCACAAAGGGCATCTCCCGCACCCATCTGCCGAAGGCGAACACGATAACGCTCACCACGGCTATCACCGCAGTGATCGCGTATCCGAATTTCTTGATCTGACGTAGTAGCGGCGTTTCGAGCGCGCTGACGGCCGACATCATCTGGTTGATGCGGCCCAATTCCGTATTGGCCCCGGTGGCGACAACCACGCCGGTGCCGCGTCCGGATGCGACCAGCGTTCCGGAGAAGGCCATTCCTTCTCGATCTCCGATGGTTGCTCTTTCTGCGACCGGCTCCGTGGTCTTGTCGATGGGGACCGACTCGCCAGTGAGCGCAGCCTCTTCAGTTCGCAGGTTTTTCACCTCCACGAGGCGCAAATCTGCTGGGATCTTGTCGCCGGATTCGAGAAGCACGATGTCGCCCGGGACCAGATCCTCGGATGGGACCAGGCGGGTTTCGCCGCCGCGCAAGGTTCGAGCTTCCGCAGACAGCATGTTGCGGATCGAGTTCAACGCCTCCTCCGCTTTTCCTTCCTGGAAAAAGCCGAGCAATGCATTGAGAACAACCACAGCCAGAATGATCGACGCGTCGAGCCACAGACCGACCATCAGCTTGACGAAACCGGCACCAAGCAAAACGTAGACGAGGATGTTGTTGAACTGCAGCAAGAACCGCATCAACGGCCCTTGCTTGCGACCCTCGGGCAACCTGTTGCGACCATACTTCTCGAGTCGTTGCTGAACACTCGTCGCGGAAAGGCCGGACTGAAGGTTGCTATCGAGGCGCCGCACGATCTCATCAGCTGCAACGGCATGCCATGGCGTTAGGTCGATCGGTGATCCGGTCTTGGCTTGAGGATTCATGGCCGCAATCCCGTTTTCATCAGGTATCTGAGTTCGGGCAGTCCAGTTCAATCCGGCGTGCGGCCACCGAACGGCCGCCGAGGCGATCGCAGAAGCCTGTTTCAAAACAACCTTATCAGAAAGGCCGATGAAGCGGCACGATGAAGGGCCGCCACGAAGCACAACCGATGGGACGCGGATGCGGCACGCAATGCTGCGGCGCGGTAACCTATGGCACGGCAGTCACGGGTTAGAGTGGCTTGCCAGACTGTTTGCGCGCTTGGGCTTCAGGTAGCGCCGCGGTTGCGCTGCAGCTTGTAAAGCCGCACTTGGAGCCGCAATATCCGTAGCTGAATCCGGCCAATCACGTATCGCAGTCCAGCAGTTCGGGGGAAGGGGGGCCGATGAGTGTCAACGACGAGCCGATGGAGAGTAAGGAATATGATAAAGCGCTCCGCGCCCTGCAGGTGGAGCTATGCGCGCTGCAGGACTGGGTCAAGAAAAAGGGTCTGCGCGTCGTCATAGTCTTTGAGGGCCGCGATGCCGCCGGCAAGGGTGGCATCATCAAGGTGATCACCGAGCGCGTCAGCCCGCGTGTATTTCGGGTCGTCGCACTGCCAGCGCCGTCTGATCGCGAGAAGTCGCAGCTATACATGCAGCGCTACATCCAACACTTCCCTGCCGCAGGTGAAATCGTAATTTTCGATCGCAGCTGGTACAATCGGGCTGGCGTCGAATACGTGCTGGGCTTCTGTACGAAGGCGCAGCATGAGCATTTTCTCAAAATCTGTCCCGAGTTCGAGATGTATGTCGTCGACGATGGCATCCTGCTGATCAAGTACTGGCTGGAAGTAAGTGACGAGCAGCAGAAGCGCCGTTTCGAGGCTCGCATCACAGATCCGCTGCGCCATTGGAAGCTGAGCCCGACCGATCTGTACTCGCGGAGCAGATGGTTCGAATATTCCCGGGCCCGCGACACCATGTTCGCGGCGACTGATACGAAGTACGCCCCTTGGTATATTGTACCCTCCGATGACAAGCGTCGAGCTCGCCTGAATTGCATCAGTCACCTCGTCAGTGCGATTCGATTTCCGAAGCTGCCAGAAACCAAAGTGAAACTTCCCAAGCGCTCAGCCAAAGGCGCTTACGACGATCGGGCAACGCTGAAGGGCAGGCGCTTTGTGGAACAAAAATACTAGGGCGCCGCCGGGAATCACATTCGTTACTTGACGTCTTCCGCCAGCTGAGATGCCGAACGCCAGGCGTGATGAGTGATTGCATCGAGGCGCCGCACCGTGTCTACACGAGCCATGGCCTCGCTCGCTGTCATTGACCCGTTGGCGATCGCGCTCAGTGTCGAAACCCGATGATCCTTCTGCAACGCGCGTAAGTCTTTCGCGCATTGCTCCAAGTGAAGAAGGACGTTTTGTGTTGGGGCAGTGATCTGCATGTCCAATGACTGCGACGATGATGGCTCACGCCGTGGTTCACCGTCGAGAGAAACGCCAGGCGCAGCAGCAACGTGCGCCGCAATCTCCGCGGCGCACTTTAGCGCGTCCGCGCTGAGCTGAGCGGCTTGTCCTACTCCATCGCGTACAGTCCAGGTGCCCGTTTCGGCGGCGACCTCGGCCAAGCGGGACGCATGATCCAACGCATGCATGGTGATCGTGAGCCTGCGTTGCTCGGCCGGCGATTCCGGTGGCCCACTCACTTCGCACATGAATTCTTGCGCCTGGCCTAGCGCCTCAGCTGCCTCTTTCGCCGACGACGTTACCTTGTCGGGCGACCCGGTTCCCCCGAGAACCCCACCGAGCGATTGGCACACTGTCGCCAGAGCGCGCGCAACCGTTCGCCGCACGGCCTCCTCGGCGGCGATCGGAACAGTCAGTGCCGATGGATCAAGGCAACGCGTCAGCGCAAGGTTTCGATCCGGAAGCATGCGCTCGACAAAGCGCGTGAAACTGTCGATGACCGGCAGCAGGACCATGACCCCGATAATATTGTAGGCCGTGTGATACCCGGCCAGCAGCGTCACTCCGTCGATTGTATTTGACGCGCGGACGAGAAGAGGAGTGACGATCGGGAACAAGAGCAAAGCGATCACCGCGGCGATCAGCTTGAACAGGATATAAGCCACTGCCAGTCTCTTGGCGGTCGCACTCGCACCGATCGCTGCCATTGCCGAACTTGTCGCTGTTCCGATGTTCTGACCGATAATGAGTGCGCACGCCTGATCGAGTCCGACTGCTCCCGCATAGTGAGCCGATAAGGTCAGAGCGATGGAAGCCGTGGATGACTGCATCACCGCAGTCATGGCCAGCCCGACCAAGACCAAAGCCAAAACACCGAGCATGCCGGACCACCAAGCCGCGCCCGGGGCCGCGAGAACTGTTGGAAGGTCTGCGGGGTTCAATCGTTCCGCCAGGCCGCCCATGCCCTGCTGCAACGTCGTTAGCCCGAACAGGACCAGAGCAAAGCCGGCGAGCGCAGCACCGGCACCGGCAATTCGCCCGCTGCCCAGCAGCTTGACCAGTGCGCCAACAAAGATCATCGGCAGCGCCGCCGCCGTCAGTGAAACGCGAACGCCAATCAGCGCGACCAGCCAACCGGTGCCTGTCGTTCCGACATTCGCGCCAAAGACCAAGCCTAATCCCTGAGGAAAGGTAAGTAAGCCCGCACTGACGAGTCCGATGGTTGTCATCGTCGTTGCGCTCGAAGATTGGACGATCAGCGTCGCGATGGCGCCCCAGAAGGCACCGCGAAGCGGCGTAGCTGCAGCCTTCCCCAGCACCGTACGCAATGCAGAGCCGGCCATCGCCTTGAGCCCGTCGGTCATGACGGTCATGCCAAGCAGAAACAGGCCTACCCCGCCCATGATCGAAATTGCCGTCGACATGACCGCTTAACCCGGAGTGAGAGGTCTGGCTCGTCGAGATGGTGATGCTAGGAGGCAAAGCGGATGACATCTATAGATATCTCCCGCCGCTGATACCGACCGCTGCCCGATGCGCTGCGATCGTCCAGAACTTTCCAGTCAATAGCCGGAGACTGGCTTCGGCTTTCTGGTTGCAGCGCGAACGGTTTTCAGATCCGAAGAATCGCCGACGGAAATCAGGCGAGGGCAAATCATCGTTGTGTTGAATTATATAGTAATTTCAACATGATAAGAGTATCAGTCTTGTTCTGGGTGGCGCGCCAGATACGCGATCACGACATTGTCGGATGCGGCTTCGCTTTCGGGGGCGCCATGTCGTGCAGCATTTGATCGACCGCACACCGCATCGGCGGAGTGCGATGGTTCCTTGTCAAACGCATGGCTCGGGCCCCGCTCGACGTCAGATCGAGCGGTGATCGCGAGAGGAGCCCTGGCCGCATTTCAGTGGTGCGCCGAAACACTCCGGACCGTTTCGGTCAGCATGTCACCTGACGCGGAACGGCCGATGTCACCCAGACTGATGATGCCGACCATCCGCTTGCTTTTGTTGATCACCGGCAGCCTGCGGACCTGCAGCTTCTCCATATGATGCATCGCCTTTGCGAGGTCATCGTCCTCCCGGCAGCAATGGATGCCTTCAGTCATCACATCGCGCGCCGTCGCGCGGACGGCATCGAAGCTGTGGCTTGCGAGCCCTTTGCAGACGATATCGCGGTCGGTCACCATCCCGACCAGCTTGTCGTCCTCGCCAACCGGAATGCAGCCGATGTCATGCGCCCGCATCAATTTGGCGAGTTCGGTGAGAGGGGTGTCGGGGCTGACCCAGTCGACACCCTTGTGCATCACGTCTTTGACTTTCATGGCGAGCCTCCGTTCCTGGGTTTCAGGTGCATTAACTTCGCGATCCGGGTTCCCGCCCGGGATCGCAAAGGCAGCGGGCAGTGCACAAAATCCTCGGTCGTGCGCGCTGAAGCGCCCGTGCGGCGCGTCGGCCGTCAGGCGCACGAACTGCGCGTGACCCATATGGAGCAGCGTCTCATGATCGCCGGCTTCCATATAGATGTCCGGCTGTGCCGCGATGCTGTCGTCGACGATGATATCCAGCCCGTAGCATTTGCCGACGGCAGGAACTGCACCGTGTGCACAGTCGCTGAACAGCCGATTGATCTCGGTTTCGTCGGCCATGTGGACATTGTCGCCGAGACTTGTCCTCAGGTCCGACAGGCGGAGGTGATGCGATGCGGGCAAGATGGCCAGCATGTATTCGCCGTCGCGCCGCAACACGATGCTCTTGGCGAGGCGATCGCCCGGGATATGGCATGCCTCGGCCGTTCGCGCGGACGTCATGACAAGTTCGTGCGGGATCACCTCGTATTGGATGTTTTCAGCGGCCAGGTATTTCTGGAGCGTGGGAGCAATGGCCATGACATCACCTCCGATGCTGGATGCAACCATCCACCGTAGGGGCATATCGGCAGCCTCTCGCGATACGATGGGCGGCTGCGTGACTATAGACCCAACATAGGTCTTCCATCCGCAATTATATACGGGTTCACGATTTTTTCGGGATGTCGCGCCAGGCGCGCCATTTCACGATATGATGCGGTGCGGCTCCGCTTCGAGAGCGCTTGTCGCCTGACGACCGACTGGCAGCGCCGGCTGCATCAGCCGACCTTGCCACTTTGCGCCGTTTCGCGATCCCGGCGATGCAGGTTCGAGCACGCGTGTCCTCGCCTGCGGGGCAAATCCCGACCGCGAAATCGAGCGGCGGGCGTCTCTGATTTCCGCTATAATGAAACCATGACGATCGGGATCACCGGACCCGGACGCAAGGTGCCAAGGCAAAGTGCCGTGGTCAGCTTCATCGTTGCGGCCGTCGTCATCGTGACGTGCCTTATCCTGCTCGCGCTCGCGAGTGACATCCTCGTCGACTGGTTGTGGTTTTCCTCGATCGGTTATCCGCAGGTCTTCTGGACAACAATCGGCGCCGAAGCCGTCGTCTTTGTTGCGGTCTGGACCGGAGCCGCCGTCATCCTTTGGGTGAACGGATGGCTCGCATTTCGCTTTGCCCGACGGCGGTCGACGCAGCCTGTCGCCGCTCCGCCGTGGAGCGCCGCGGGCAACGCGCCGCCGGATCTGCTCGCGCTTGCGCGCGATCGACTGGCCTGGCCCCGGTTGATCGCAGGCTGTGCAGCTTTGCTCGCTCTTCTTGTTGCGGCGGCCGAAGTCGGCAATTGGGGCGTCCTCCTGCGCTTTGTCTATCAGGTGCCATACGGCGCAGACGATCCGCTCTACGACAAGGACATCGGCTTCTACCTCTTCTCACTGCCCGCCTATATCCTCATCAAGAACTGGATGATGCTCGCGCTCGTTCTGAGCGGGCTTGTCGCCGCGACGATCTACTGGGTGCACGGCGACATCGAATACGACGCTCACCGCCGATCGATATCGCCGGCAGCGATCGCTCATGGTTCCGCTCTGCTTGGTTTCCTCTTCGCGGTCAAAGCCTGGTCCTATGTTCTCGATCGTTATCTGCTGCTCTATGGCGACAATGGCGTCGTCGTCGGCGCAAGTTACACCGACGTGCATGTCGGGCTGCCGGCGCTGTGGCTGATGATCGGACTTTCGACCATTGCCGCGCTTGCCGCCTGGGCGAACATCCGCCTTCGCACCTACCGGCTTCCGGCCGTGGCGATCGTGCTCGTCGGCGTCGGCACGTTCGTGCTGTTCGGCCTCGTCCCCGGGCTGTTCCGGCAGTTCTTCGTCAAGCCAAGCGAATTGGAGCTGGAGAAGCCCTACATCGAACGCAACATCGCGCTCACCCGGCAGGCATATAATCTCGATCAGATCGCAGCCAGGCCGTTTACCGCCGAGCAGAAGCTGACCCCCGAGGTGCTCGAAGCCAACAAGGCGACAATTGAAAACATCAGGCTTTGGGACTGGCTGCCGCTGTCGGACACCTACGCGCAACTGCAGGAAATCCGCACCTATTACAAATTCCACGACCTCGACGTTGATCGTTACTGGCTCGATGGCTCCTACCAGAGCGTGATGCTCTCGGCCCGCGAACTGCGGTCCTCCCTGTTGCCGCCGAATGCCCAGACCTGGGTCAATCGCCACGTGCTGTTCACCCACGGCAATGGCGCGGTGATGAGCCCGGTCACACGCAAGAGTGCCGAGGGACTGCCGCTCTTCTATCTGCGGAACATTCCTCCCGTCGCAGAAATCGGTCCCAGGATCGACGAGCCGCGCATCTACTTCGGTGAGCAGACCGACGACTACGTCATCGTCAAGGGCAGCACGCCGGAGTTCGATTATCCGAAGGGGAAAGAGAACGCCTATGCGGCCTATGGCGGCGCCGGCGGCATCCCGATCGGAGGAATGGCCACGAGAGCGCTGTTTGCCTACTATTTCAACGACCCGAACCTGGTTCTTTCAGATTACATCACGATCGACAGCCGGATCATGATCCGGCGCAATATCCAGGAGCGGGTGAGCACGATCGCTCCGTTCCTCAGGCTCGATCATGATCCTTATCTGGTCGTCAGCAGCGGGCGCATGTTCTGGATGCAGGACGCCTACACGACGAGCTCCTATTTCCCGTATGCAGAGCCCGCACATGGGCTCGATCTCAACTACATTCGCAATTCGGTGAAAATTGTCGTCGATGCGTATAACGGGACTGTCGACTTCTACCTGATTGATTCCGCCGACGCGGTTGCGGCGACCTACCAGCGCATCTTTCCGAGCTTGTTCAAGCCGTTCACGACGATGCCGCCGGACTTGCGGAAGCACGTTCGCTATCCGGAGGACCTGTTCCTGATTCAGGCCCGACTGTACCAAGCCTACCACATGGAGGCGGCCGACGTTTTCTACAATCGCGAGGATCTCTGGCAATTCCCGCGTCAGCCGGGCGGCGACGGCATCTCGACGATGACCCCCTATTACATCATCATGCGGTTGCCCGGCGAACCGCAGGCCGAGTTCTTCCTCATGCTTCCGATGGTACCGAGCCGCCGCGACAACATGATCGCGTGGCTCGCCGCGCGCTGCGACGCGCCTGGCTACGGCAAATTGATCGTCTACGAGTTCCCCAAGGACAAGCTCGTCTACGGGCCGTTCCAGATCGAGGCGCGGATCAATCAGACGACCGAGATCTCGCAACAGCTCACGCTATGGAATCAGATGGGCTCGCGCGTGATCCGCGGCGCGAATTTGCTCGTGATCCCGATCGACAACTCGATCCTTTATGTAACGCCGCTTTATTTGCGGGCGGAGCACGGACACCTGCCGGAGCTGAAGCGCGTGATCGCAGCTTACGGTGAGCGCGTCGTGATGAAGGAAACGCTCGCCGAGGCGTTGTCGGCGCTGTTCACGGAATCCGGTTCGGCGCCGGTCGCCTCGAGCAGGACGGAGGAGACGCCCTCGGCAGGCCCGACGGAAAATCAGTCCAGAGAGGCGCTTGATCGCTACAACCAGGCCGTAGAGCGATTGAAGGCAGGGGATTGGAAAGGCTTCGGCACGCACTTCGATGCGATGCGCGAGCTCCTGGAGGACATGAACCGACGCCCGATCGGCCAATGACGCCCCGGGCTATTCCGCATCCTTGCATCCTCTCCGTGACGGTGCATTTAACTCGTCTGCTCCTACGGACCGCGCCCGCGCTCTCTCACGCCGTCGTGTCGTCGATCGAGCGGCGGATCACCCGCTGCACTTCCGCATTCGAAAGAAACAGATCGTGGTTGATGATGCCCCAGCCTTCCTGGGAGGCATCGACCACGCGCACACCGAGCCGCGCGATGGCGGCCTTCTCGGCGGCGCCGACCCTGGTCATTCCACCTGCGATCTGTCCCGATAGCGCGAGTGCGCGATCGTTCGTCGCGGCGATGACGGTGATCTTGCCGGCGAGCGGACCGATGCGTTGGACGGCCGATGAGAACACGTCCATGTCGATATCGGGCGCGGCAAACACGACCGCGCCGATCTTGCTCGTAACCGTGTCGCCGTATCGGGCGTAGAGCTGACGCAGGCTTTCGAGCGTCAGCATGGTTCCCATGCTGTGCGCAACGATATGCACGCGGCCGCCGCCCGGAGCCGACACAAGCGCAGAGAGCACGCGCTCGAAATCGTCGCGAGACCACATCGCGCTGTCGCGGTCGTAGGCATAGTCGAACAGTCCCGCCTTGGAGGGCCAGGAGAATGCCATGGTCCGTCCGCGGAACCTGATCCCATCGGAGAGATGGGCGGCATCCAGCACCGCCGTCTCGAATGTCTGCTTGAAGCCGTGCACATAGATCAGCACGTCCCCCCCGCCGGTCTGCGTCGCGAGATCGCTGGCGTCGGCCGACACCGGTTCGATCCGATCAAGGCGCCAATCACCGAGCCCGACCGAGGCGAGTGACAGGCGGCTTTCGTCTGGCGCCACGAGCTTTGCCTTCGCGACCGTCAAGGCGGTGGCGCGCTCCGGCCCGAACCATGGTTTCGTGCGACCGCCGTTCACGGGCTTGCGCGTGGTGACGACAAGCAAGGTGGGGTCAACGGAGAGGGACGACGCGTCGAAACGCGCGCCGGTCGCTCCCAGGCCGGCGCATCCGCCGAGGGCGAGCGCACTCCCTGCCGACACGAGCCCGCCGAGCAGAGCGCGGCGCGAAACAGAATGATGAGAGTCGCGTTGCAGAAAACGTCGGACGATCACACGGAACCTTTGGGAACTTTGCCCACCGTAAGCCGCCCCGCCGCCTCACTGAATGACAATGGGGGCGAGAAGACGGCGGAGCAGGTTCGCGGTCGGTTGCAGGGTCATGGCGTCCGCAGGAGCGCAAGATAAGTCTGACATCGGGTCAGGTTGCCTGTCGAGGCTGAGCAAGAATTGGTTTGTTGGCTGTCCTAGGCCGTAGCGAACCGGGCGATTGCGATCTGGGGCTGGAATATTCGCCAAGAGGTCGATAGAGCAACCTTTATGCCCTGCAGGAGGGTTACGAAGGTGCATCGGC
>NZ_DASYWN010000015.1:0-240538 GCF_035935975.1 Bradyrhizobium sp. | reverse complement strand
ATTCTTCGCCTGCTCCATGCCGACGGGATCGAAGGCCTTCACCTTCGCACCCATGTCGATCAGACCGGTCACCAGCGGGATCGACGGCGCATCGCGCATGTCGTCGGTATCCGGCTTGAAGGTGAGGCCGAGCACCGCGATTGGGGCGCCTGCGCGGTGCAAACCCGCCGCGGGCGGCTCCAGTGATGAATATGGCGGCAATTACTGGGGATAGCCGACCGCGCTCACCACCATCGATGCATCCGGCTTCCGGATCGTGACCTCGACCGTGGAGGCTCCTTCGTCGTGGCGGTTCTTGCCGACGACCACCAGGGTGAACTTGTCAGTGCCGGAAAAATCGGGTTTGGCGAAGTAACGGAAGCCCGGACCGACCAACACCAGCTCCCCGTTGATCGGTTTTTCAGAAATCGAGACGCTGTAGATCTGCATCGTCGACCAGCGCAGCCCTTGGATGCAGTCCGCACCCGGCGCGATCGTCATCGACCATTCCATGGTGTCGCCCGCAAGCTTGTAGGGCTTGATGTCGCGCATGCAGTTTGGCGTGGCATGGGCTTCGAAGGCTGATGCCAGGATCATCAGCGAAGCGATGGATGCTAAGCGGCCGGTGTGTGACATGATGGTACCCCTCTCGTGTTCGACGGGGCGACAATGCAAGCGGCAGCCTGAAAATTTGATAAGAGATGATGTCACCTTAACGCTGTGCTTAACACCGCGCTAAGCGCTTCCAAACGCATGACGCCCCACAGGCGTCCGCGACGTGCACAAGGCCGCCACTTGCGGCCTGTTCGAGGCCGAGGGGTGCATTTGCAGAAAGTAAATATCCCTCGGTTCCAGCCAGTCAGCCATTGACGTTCCGAAATGGATAGCCATGTCGAAAAGCATGAGACATGCAACGCACATGCTGCTTGCTTGCGCCTGCCTAACACTCGCTAGCAATCAGGTGATGGCCCAGGGAACACAGCAACCACCGTACAGTGGTGCCCCCAGCGGCTATGTGGTCGTGCCGGGCCCGACCGTATCGACCAGGCCCCAGAGCACGCCGAACCGACCCACGAACTATTTCTCGCCGGCCGATCCGTCCTTCGTGGGCCCTAATGCCACGGGCTGCTGCGGTTCCGTCAGACGGACCGGCCGACGCTAGCCTTCGGGAAACTTGTCACCCAGACGCGGCGGCCATCTTGCGGGCGGGTCCCTCTTTTGAGACAAGGGGGATATCGTTAACGTGGAGTATCGCGTGGCAGGCTTGATCTTGATTTTGGCAGTAGCCGGTCTTTCGTTCGCCGCCGGTTATACAACCAGGGAGTTCATCTCGCGCCGGCGCAGGGAAAGATCCCTCAGATTCAGAGCTTATTTGCCGCCCGCCGAGCTGAGACAGCCCCCCGCCTTCTTGCTGCGAAATAGCAATCTGGCGTCGAGATCCGCGCGGCAAGGCGCCGCGAGCAGCGCACCTTAGCCTGTCTTCCAGTGTGTTCTTCGATGAGGTGGCAGGAGATGTTTAGGGCTGCGGCGATCGCCGCTCTCGTGATGGTCGCGAGCGCGATCGACGCCGTGGCCGCCCCGAGTGCCGAAACCGCCAGGAAGTGCATGCACTATTCCTACATCGCGTTCCCGTACAAGCGACCGGGCGCCGTCCGCATGAGCGGCGATCGGCAGGCCTATTTCAAGGATTGCGTTGCCAAGGATGGCAATGTACCGGAGCCTACCGCCGTCAAGGAGCAGTGACAGACTGTCGGTTCAGACTATTTGCTGCCGTCGTCCATCTTGCCGTTGTTGGCGACGCATTTGTTGAAATAGGCGATTTGGTCGCGTCCAGAGCCCTTGGCGCTGCCGGCCGCGGGGTTGGCAATCTCGCGGGGTGGGAATTGCTTCGTCGTAAGCGCCCTGCAGGTCCTGGCTAATTCCGCCGTGATCGCCGAGGCCTGATCGGGCGCGACGACGGCATGAACGTAAAGCACTCCAATTGCGCCAGCCACGACCTTCCATTCAAGTACCATTGTTCTCCATCTCCCGCCACGCGGAGCCGACGACCTTAGCTTCCGATATCTCCCTTTGAGGGCGGGCCGGCAAGTGTCATGGCCCAATTTTTTATGATTTACTCGCTTTCGCCGTGCATTCGCGAAATCGGTGCCCAGGATGTCTAGCGGGCGTCTCCGCCCGCTGGGCCATCGATTTCGGCCGCCAACATCGGCGTGACCGGATCGTGTCGATGCCCTACCCGGCCTGCTCGACGACGGTCTAGCGGCTGTCCCACAGGTAGTAGGTGTCGTCGCCGAGACCTCCGATGAGAACATCGCCGCCGGCGTCGCTGAGCGCGTCGTTACCGGACGTACCGACCTGGGTCTCCGCCCCCGCCGTATTGATCGCCCATCGGGTCGTCGTCCCCGATATGGACAAAGTTAGTCCATTCGCAGCGCTGTAGGTAGTCATGCGCCCCCCTAAGCGCATGAAAACATTCATTTCCAAATATCCGGGGGCGAGATTGCAGCTAATCGTTCGGACCTGATTGAGATTCTAGTAAGATTGTCAGAAAATGAACAAAGATCCTGGAAGGCGTTGGAGGCCCTTCAACCGCCATATTCCACTGAGAAGCAAGCCTCGACGTGAAAACCAACGAAATACATGTCAGAGGCGGTCGATGAGAAGCGCGGCGATTATCGTCTTGTTAGTCTTGTTCAGCTCCGGACCGAGCGCGGCCGAACGGTTGTTCTCGTCGCCGCTGCGGGATGCGGCGGTCAATCATGATCTTGCGAAGGTCAAGAAGACGCAGGCAAACATCTCGACCCGCGCGGAAGCGGATTCCATGCCCGCGTCCGTAAACGGCGACAGCTTGCAGATCCAGCCGCGCACTGCCGTGCGATAGCCGGAGACTTCGCTCACCGGTAATCTACGAAGACCGAGTTCACCAGGAACGAGCCTGTTCCCTGCGCAGGCTCAACGCCGAGCGAGTGGCCGTTGTAGTATTCATCACCGGTCAGAATTCCCTTGGACTTCAGGAAGAGATGCATCGCCTGGAGATCGATCGAACCTTTGGCGATATCGGCGTGGTTGGCGGGAATGAAAAGGATATCGGGGACCTTCGGCCGTCTATCGATCGCCACCTTCCATTGCACCCCGGCATGGTCGAACGTTCCGATCGGCGTCGCCGTGTTGAAGTATTTCACCGAATATTCGGGTGTGCGGAGAAACACCTCGATTTCAAACAGGCGCGATGTCCAGCCACGGGGAGCCTTGGTGAGAAAGTAGTCATAGATAACGTCGAAGCCGTTGTGTGTCCCGGAAAAGGTCAGATCGTGCGAGACAGACAGTTGCTGGATGTCATTGATCCGGGAAGGCCGGATTTGCCGCTGCGGCACGGTGTTGAAATAGTCGCCATACGCCGCGGCCTGGAGGAAGCCGACGATGAATTTCGGATCGCGGATCGGCCAATTCCAGTTGATGGTCGTCCCGACCGGAAAATTGTCGGGATCCACGGTGAAGCTCTGGTCGAAGTCCTTTCCCGCGACATATTCCCGCTTATTGAAGGGATCCATGAACGCCGAAAATGGCCCCTTGGTGAACAGTTGATGATCGCCGAAGCGGCGCAGTTCCGCTGCGCCGACCAGGTCGACGGTCAGCAGGAAAGCGGAAGCGAAGACGAAGGCTCGCGGGACTGGACGCATATCAATTCCTTCTCGATCCGGCACCTGTCGTCGCAACTATCGCCCCGACCTCAAAATGTCGGCCGAGCGAGGCAGGTTTACGACCAAATACGGACAATCTTCACACGCCAGCCGGCATCCATTCCAGGCCGAAGGAACGGACGACTACTTGTCGCAGCTGCTCTTCCACTGGCAATGCCCGTAGGCATCGCAGTCCTTGACCGGAGCGCATTGCGATCGTCCTCCTTCGCCGATGCGCATCGGCGTCTGCCGGACGGTCGTCGAGCACGAACGAGCCGGACAAATCGGCGCGATGTCGAACTGACCGCTGCAGATGGCCCGGAAGGCACCATCGACGCATTGGCAGAAGCATCCCGCCTGAGCCGTCGATGGCATCGCGCCGATGGCGAAAAAACCGATCAGCAGGGCAGCTTTCACCAGACTTCCAATATGAAAATTCATCCAGAGCCTCAGTGACCTCGTTGCGATGCCCGCCGAATCTTGCACGAAAACGGTTGAAGGAAGCAAGTCAGCCGTCCTGCTTCCAAAGGTCTCACGACATTACGTTCTCGTAACAAAGACGCGGACATTCTGCCGCGACACAGCGGCTAGTTGAAATACTCGCGAAACTCGAACCTGAAATCCTTCGCATCCGGCACGATGCCAAAAATCTCGCGACGCTTGGTGTAGGCTCCGACGGCGATGTCATTGCACTTGTCGGTCCCCAGATAGCAGGCTCGCAGCTTGACCGGAATGCCGCACGAATTGTTGACGATCAGGATGTGATCGTAGAGCTTCGGATTGACGACCTGCGACTTCGCCTCCCCAAGCACGTAGATGCAGGGGCGGCCCGAGGAATCCATATGACGCTGCGGCGTCCGGGACGAACCGAACCTCATGGACGATGCGCCGGAATCCACGCTGACGCCAGGCGTCGAGCCGACGACCGAGCCCCCGGTCAGTCCCGGCTTGTCGACCTGCGCATGCGCCCCATCGTGAGCCGCCAGCACGGCGACAAAGCCGATAGCCACCGCACAGGCGAATGATCGAATCTTCGACATTGCGAAACTCCAGCTCAATTCCAGTATCGCTGCGGGCGCGGCGCGGCATCGGGAATGTCGACTCGAATTCCCTGATCCTCGAGGAGCCTCGCGAATAGTTCGCGATTGTACCGCCCGACGTCCGTAAGTCGCGCGAGCAGCTGCTCCCGCACCAACCACCCCGGACCCGCAAGGTTGGCCGCGGCCAGATCGACGAAGCCCGCGTCCACCAGCTCTGAAAATTCGGTCAGCACCTTTTTCTGCAACTCGCTACCAAGCGACGGAAACACAGCAAGCGCAAACCGGTTCCGACGAAGAGCGATCCAGCCTTCATTCGGACCGGTCTCGTAGGACATCTCCAGATAGCGGAGAGCCTTCTCGGATACGCCGGAGCTGGATACCTCGATCCAGTATCTCACGAACCAGAAGAACGGGTCGTACGGAGAGCAACTGATGGACTTGCGGATCGCACCGCGCAGATCGCTGGAGAGCTTGTTTAACGCGAGGCGATCGGTCTCGCCGCCCTTGATCTCGTACAACTGAACTTTCACGAACACGGCGCTGCGGATCGCAGGGGTGTTGCAGTCCGCAGCAGCAATCGCCCGGTCCGCATCAGGCTCGACCCCTTCCAATACGCTCGTCTGGAAAGTCTCCCCGAGCGAAATCCGCGACCCAACGGCTTCGAGGTCCCTGAATGGAAAAACGCGCTGATATGTGCTCACGCTCCAACAGATTGTGAGCACACCGGCCGCGACGAACAGCAGCTTCAGAAAGACGCGGGCTATCGCCACGTCTCAATCCACGTAGCCGTATCTCGAATAATAGGAATTCCCGTAATATTCGGAGTGCCGCAGATCGTAGCGGCTCACGGCCTTCATGTTGGCCTTGTTGAGCACGCAGCCGATCGTCCTTTCGGTGACGTTCGGAGCATCGTTCAGCGCCATCTGCACGACGTCGATCTTGGTCTTGCCCCACTCGACGATCAGGAGATAGGAATCGACCAGACGGTTGGTCGCGCGCACGTCGACGATCGGAGCCATCGGCGGCAGATCCACGATGATCCTGTCGTACGAAGCGCGCAGGCCCGCGAACAACTTCTCGGTCGATTGCCAGAGCATGATCTCGTGGCTGTGGGGCAGCCACTGATCGATCACGACCGGAAGAAAATCGAGCCCGGTCTCGGGATCGGTCCAGAGCGCGTCCTGCAACGCCACGTCGCCGGAGATGACGTCCACCAGGCCGGCTTTGGCCCCCGGCGTAAGCTGCTTGGTCAACGACGGATTGCGCAGGTCGCCGTCAATGAGCAGCGTGCGCGTGCCGCCATGCGCGATGACGCGGGCGAGCGAAGCCGCCGTGCTCGACTTTCCTTCGTTGGGAAGCGCCGATGTGATGCCGAGGACGTTGTTGGTCCTGCTCGAGCCGTGCAGGTCGGCAGCAAGCTTGATCGCGCGCAATCCCTCGGCGAACCTCGAGAACGGCGCTTCCATCACGTAGCGCATCGGGCTCGGACGGAACACCAGGGGACGGTCGATGGCCGCCAGCCGCTCGTCTTCGCGCGGCGGGCGACTTGCCGGCCTTGGCTGCGACGCCGTGCGAGCCGCGCCATCCGCAGGTTGCTTACCCAAGGCGCGGGCAACCATGCCACGCACGCCACCAGGAGATTTTGCCCCGTCGAACGACAGTTTCGGCAGCACAGCGATGCAATCGAGCCCGAGCTCGCGCTGCACCCTCGAGGCGGTCCGGAACGCGCGGTCCGACATGTCCCTGAAGACCGCGAGACCGAATGCCAGCGCAATTCCGCCGACCAGAGCGCCCGGCATCACGATCAGCATGTTCGGAAATGACGGCTTCAGCGGCGGCGTCGCCTGTGTGATCAGGCGGGATTCAGTGATCGGGAACGACTGCTGCTGCACCGAAACCATGTAGAGCTGCAGGAAGTTGTCGGCGAGTGCGCGATAGCTCTGCGCATTGCTTTCGAGCTCTCGCAGCGCGATCTGGGCCTGGCTCGTGTCGTTCGAGGCCTTGACCGTCTGATCCAGGGTCTTCTGGGTGCTCTCCTCCTTGGAGGAGGAGATCTCAAGATCGCTCTTGTAGGTTTCGGCGATTCGCCTGAGCTCGTCGCCGATCGACCGGCGGATTTCGCGCATCTGATCGCGCAGATTCTTGACCGCGAGATGCTGGGGCCCGTAGCGATTGGACCAATCGGCTTCGCGGTTCGAAAGATCGAGATATTGCTGGCGAAGCCGCGTGATCACGTCATTGTGGAGCGAATCGGCGACGGCTCCAACTTCGGTGATGATCGTGCCGTCACCACTGTCCTTCTGAAGAATGCCGTTGATGCGATCGAGGCGCGCCTGGGCTTCGGCCTTCTGGGCCCGCGCGATCGTCAGCGCGCTGTTGATTTCGGCCAGCTGCTGCTCGTTGAGAAGGCGACCGCCCGTATCGACGATGTTGTTGTCCGCCTTGTACTGCACGACGGCGCGCTCGGCCGCGGAGGCCTGGGTCCGGAGATCCTTCAGACGGTCCTGCAGCCAGATGGCCGCGCGGCGGGACGCCTGATACTTCGATTCGAGCTGGTCGTTGATGTAGGCTTCAGCCACCGCATTGGCGATCTTCGCCGCGCGGTCAGGATTCTCGGACTGGTAGTCGATCTGAATGACGTACGATAGTCCCAGCCGTTTGACGGAGAGCCGCTTCTGAAACTTCTCGAGCGCCTTGCGGGTCAGCTCGAAATCCGAGCGCGGGCCATCGGACAGCAGAGACCTGATGGCACCGAGGATCGCACCGGGAATACCGCCGCCGGGACCAACGAACTCGTCGAGTTCGGTCAGCCGAAGCTGCTTGATGACGTTCAGCGCGATCGTTTCGGACTGAAGGATTTCGACCTGGCTGTCGACGGTTCCGGTATCCAGCGGAGATTCGGTTCCGAGCGGAGCCTGCTGCTGAATGGTCTGCACCTTCTTCGTGTCGATGATGAGCAGGCCAGTCGCGGTGAAGCGCGCCGGGGTCGTCAGCATGATGACGCCGCCCAGAAGAACGCAAACGAGCACCACCGTGACAAGAAGGGCCACGTGTCGCCCGATCAGGCCCTTCAATGACTGAAGGGTCTGTTCTGCCGATGTGTACTCTTGGGTAACGGACGAAATGGCGGTGGTAGGCTTGGTAATATTGAGCATCAGTCCAACTCGTCCATCTTTGCCTTGGCAGCGAGTGCTGGCCCTACGGGCTCGTCGTCTGCGCCGCTGTCGTCGTTGTCGAAGTGACGCCCGAAATTCCCGTCACCCCGCCGCTGAAGTAATTGAGTCCGTTGCCGCGAACGCTCTCAGCCGAGAACGTGAACGTCGATCCCGTAGCGTTGCCCGTAGTCGTCGCTGGGTTGGTTCCGCCCCCAACGCCTCCCGGCGAAATTCCAGCGCCAGAAGCGTTCGTCGCCAGTGTTCTGTTCTTGTCGTCGCCGGTGATCGCCGCGTACGCGGTCTTTGCCGGGGCAGACTGGCTGTTGTTCACTCGATCCTGAATCTCTGCGGCGAAATTAGGGTCCGTACGCAAACAAAGCACAGATGCGGCCTGACCGAGGCCGGACCCGATCGCACTTTGCTGATCGCCCGAAGCGCCTTGCAGCAGGGCCAGGACCGGAGACAGCGTCGAGGAATCCGACGCCACCAGATCCCTTACGGTTTGCGCGAGGTCTGCCGCCCCCAGGATCGAGCTCGGATTTGCAACGAAGTTGTTGATGGTGGCAGCTGGCAACCTCTGATCGCCGGATAGACACGCGGCGGACACAACCTGAACGGACCCCAGAGAGATTGTCCCAGCGATCACAAGACGTCCAAGCATCGAACCTATATATTCCTTAAACACAGCTTTCTCCCACCAACCGAGGCAGTTAACGCAGTCCTCCTATAGCATGCTCCTGCAATTTAAAGGCAAACATCCTCGTTTGGATGACAGTAAGTTTAACGGCGGCTACGCTGCGTTCATCTACGCCGTTCCCGATTCCGAGTTAGCCACGCTACGCCTGACGTGGCTCGACGCAGACGGCGAAGCTAGTGCTTGAGCAAGTCCCGTGCCAACTATCGCGGCCACCGTTAACGCATATCCGGGGATCTGAAGCGAAAAATCAACCAGCGAGTGCAGCCCGGCGAGGAGCCAGGCCGCCAGTGCCGCCGAAATGGGCAGAGGATCGCGCGTCGGGCGACGCATGATCGCCCAGATCAGCAAAAAGAGAATCGCCAGATACCAGGCCAGCACTCCGCCTGCGACGAAAACACCGGTTTCCGAAGCTATCTCCAGCAGAACGTCGTGTGCCCGATTCCACGTGCCGGAGATCGATATATCGCCTGGCCGATACGCCTGGAAAATCGCAACAAAGCTTCCCAACCCCGTACCAAGTTCGGGGAATTCACGCGCAATCTCGATGGTCGTCCGGTAAACAGGCCATCGCCCCTCGTCGCTAAATCCCTGGATGCTGAAGCGATGCCCGACATTGCCCCCGACGGTCAGCATGAAGCCGGCCGCCACCAATGAGCCGATCGCGCCTACGGCGACCACGGCTTTCCAATGGGCAAACTCGCGCCGGAAATAAGCCAGAAACGCAACCAGCAGCACCATCAGCGTCAGAACGGAACCGGCTCGCGATCCGGTCATGAAGACGGCACACAGCGTGGTGACGAGAATCGCCAGAGTGAACAGACTGCGATTGGTAGGATGCGCGACGAGTCGCTGGAATGCGCCACGAAGCGACAGGGAGCGTCGCTCCCGCATGTCGCGCAACTCTTCGCACCAGAAGAGAAACCACAGGACCGAAGCCTGCCCGAAAAACACCGCAGCCGTGTTCCGGTTGGTGAACGTTCCCGTGAGATTCGCCAGATGATCCGTCTTGTTCTTCCAGAACAGGATCTTGCCTGGATCAACCGCGAAAGTGACAATCCCGAGCAATGCGTAGGCCGCTCCGACGAATGCGACAACGCGAAGCAGCCTAAGGCCGTCGCGCCGGTCCGAGGCGATCGCGAAAGATACAAGCAGCATCAGCACGAAGGCCAGTTCGGCTCCAATCGCGATGAGCGGGACGTCCCTGACGACCGATACGATGGGAGGAAAATCTTCGCCCAGCACCGCACCCGCACGGGCCCAGATCGGATGAACCAGGCCGCCAGAAAACCATGGCCGCAGCGATATCTGTTCATGAATCACGACCAGATAGGCGCCAAGGCTCACGAAAGCCGCCAATAGAAAGGCTATCGATTTACCGGAAAGCTTTCCCGGCATGCTGCAAATCGCGGCCAGCCCCAGCAACAGGCTCCATGCCGCCACGTAGCTAGCGGCCGTCGAGCCGAGCGGAAACGGCGAAAGGCACACGACTGCGGCGACGCATGCGAATGCCGCCTGGGTGACGACCAGACGCACGACACCACGACGCTTCCTGTTGGGATTTCTTACCGCTTGGCCGCGCTCGACTCGTTCCGGCGCCATGGCAGTGTCCAGACCCTAGAGCTTGGTCTCTCTTCTTCGATGAAGGCGCGAAGCCGGGATACGAACCCCTCCGGAGCCTTCCGGGAAACGCCCTGGGAGGCAACCATATCGCTGAGATGATTCAACCGGTCGAAGAGTTCGGCTTCGTCCCTCACCACGTAGAGACCTGGTGTATTCTCGAAACGCGCGGCGGTTGCAGCCTGATGCTCGTTCCTGTGCTCGCCGCGCGTGTGATCACGCGGCATGATGATGATCGGCTTCCTGAACTCGAGCGCCGTCAGAATCGAGCCCATGCCGGCGTGGGCGACAATCAGCTCGGCCTCGGCCTGGAGCTTGCGAAACTTGTCCGGGCTCATCATAGCAAAGCACTTGAGCGCCCGCGGCGTGTAACCCGACGGTCCCGTCTGCGCCATCACGTCGGTCCTACCGTTCTCGACCGCCCACATGTCCACGGTGCTGATGAGGCGATCAAAGGGGAATTGAGTGCCAACAGAAACCAGAATCACAGTACCGCCCCGAAAGAGGAAAGGTTGGGGTATTTTTCCACGAGATGAGGCCATTGCGTAAGCCACAGATCTGCATAGCGTCTCGCGAGCTTTCCCGATAGCGACATACGTTCCGAATTCGCCAAACTGTCGATCCAGACGGTTCGCGCCCCCAGCACCTTGCCTACCTGAATTGCGACCAGTCCGGGAGCCGCCCCTGTCGTCACGATCACGTCGGGACGAAATTTCACGATAATCCAGATCATCTGGGCGAACAGCACCGCAAAGCTCGCAGGATGGCTCCGCGAGGCGTCGGTCACGACGGCCACAGGGTTGGCGCCGGACGGAGCTTCAGCTCCCTCCATCGTGGTCACGTAGAGGCTCCTGTGCCCCTCGAAGGCAGGACTAAGGCGCGACAGTTGGACCCAATGTCCACCACCGGACGCGACCAGCATGAGTCGTTTTACGGCCATATCCGTTTTCCCCAACGGCTTGCCCGGCCGAGCGCTTCCCCGGTCACACGAGCGATAAACACAGGTATCCCTAGTAGGTAGCGGCGCCACAGACGAAGGGGCTCATAGAGTAACCTAAACAACCATTCCAGGCTGAGTGCCCGCAGCACGGCGGGCGCGCGAGGCACCTCCCCTGAGACGAAGTCGAACAGTCCACCGACGGCAAAGGCGCGAAGGCATGCATAGGGAATGTGTTTCGCAATCCAGAGTTCCTGCCTTGGGTTTCCAAGCCCTACCAGCACAAGATCAGGGTTTGATGATTTGATCCGTTCGACGATCTCGTCTTCCTGGACTTGTTCGTAGTAACCATCCTGACACCCCACGACGGCGTGCCGCGGCCACATCGCCGCGATGACCTCCGACGCCCGTTGAACGGAGGACGGCTTAGATCCCACGAGAAATATACGCAACCGGTGCGTCGTCATCGAAAGAACCGCCGGAATGAGATCCGTTCCGTTCATGTTCGCAGGGAAAACCGCCCCTTTGAGGATCACGCTAGCAAGATTCAATCCAACTCCGTCGTTGAGGACGGTGAAATCCCGCAGGATGTCGAGAACGACGGGATCGGAGCGCGTGAAGTTAAACAGGTTGGCGTTCAGGAACGCGACCTTCATCGGCTGCTGAGCCGCCATCGACGCGTCAAATCGCGCCACGAACTCTCCAACGTCCGAGGAAAGCACGCTGACACCGCCGATGTCGACCAACTGTCCTACACGGTGGGGCATCAAATGGTTTCGCAAGCTCTCATAAACAGAAACGGGCCCATCCGGTCTCAATCTTGTTCGATGCAGTTTTCGAGCAAGCGGACGCAGGTGCCCCAGTCATAGTCATCCAAGACTTTATTTCTGGCTGTGTCGGCCTCGCCCCTCGCGACTTCCAAGTCGCCCTGGCAAAGAATGTCAACAGTTGCCTGAACAGCGCCCTTCGGAGAGACGACCCGCCCACAGTAATCTTGCGTCATCTTCCGGGCGCCGGGCAAATCTATGCAAATCGGATAGGCGCCCGCTGCGAGCGCCTCGAGAACGATCAAAGGGAACGAATCCAGTATCGAGAGGTGAATCAGGAAATCCGCCGCAGCGAGCCTTTTCATCAGTTCCTCTTCTCCCATCGCGGGAAGAAGCGCGACATTCTCCTTGATGCCATACTCGACAATCCGCTCGCTCAGCGCGCGCCGCGTCAGGTCATCGCAGCCCCCAATCACCTCCGCAGTGAAGGCGACGTTACGCTGCTTCAGCCTGGCGCAGACCTCGAGGAACAGGAAGCTGCCCTTCTCGCGGGAAAGCCGGCCTGCATGGATCAGCCTGAGACCCTGGCGACCTGCCCTCCTCTCGACAACGAGTTGTCGTGTGCCGACCGAACGTGGCAGAAAAGTGTGAATGCGGCATCGTGGTACGCCGGCAGGCAACGTCAGCTCCTGCAGCTGGGTCTCGGACAAATAGGCAAACTTGCTCGACAAACCAAGCAGCGCGCGGCTCAACGTGCGAAGCATGGCAATCCGCGTGGATTTCCAATTGACCCCGAGATGTGGCGTGACCACGACCTTGAAACCCATCGCTCTCGCTGCGAGAAGAAAAGCCAGATCCGCCAGATTTACGTATTGGAGCCATATCGCGCTCCAGCCTTCGTTACGCCGCCGCCAGAGGGTACGAAGTGATTGCCAGGCTCGCACAGAAGTTGCAGGCCTCAGATAGGCCGTATTTACCGGCAGCCAGTCGACCTGGAGCCGCGCGTCCAAAGTCATCGCATCGTGGGCACGACCACAAAAGGCCTCGACACCACCTGGGTGCGCAGGGCTACCTCCAAGGATAAGAACCTTCATCAACAAAGAACCTTCGAACAATGTTCGGCCACTGACGATTTGCACGTATATGACACCTTAGCCAGCCGGTTTAATCCAGAACGGGATAATCAAGACCAAAGTTAGCCGGAACAGCCGACCATGACCTCTTTCGACGATGCCATTCCTATGCCACGGAGCGCTAAAGGCGGGCGGAAACGGGGCCGAGAGTCCCTTTTTCTTTTCAGCGGACCATGGTACGGATCAAACCACTCAAATTTTTCGAGAATATGTGTGCGGCGGACTCGTAAAGGCTTATGCAGGTGATCTGACGAGACTCCGACACCTAGCCAGCGGTTTGCCAAATGAACGCGCAGTCGATCGTTTTTCTCCTCTCTCACTCGTCCGCTGGCGGCGTTCAGGAAATCTGGGCCAATCTGGCCGAAGGTTTCCGTGTCCGAGGCTTCGACGTGCGGTTGATGGCGCTCTACCCCTATCGCGCACAGGTCCGCGAGACCTCTCCCCATCTGCCCTGGCAATACGTCATCTCCCACCGGCCGACGGCGATCGGCGCGCAGATCAAGATGCTGATATCGCTGGTGACCATGCTGCGCAAGAATGCGCCGGACATGATTTTCACGGCGATGCCGGCGGCCAATGTCCTTGCTCCGATCGCGGCAAGGCTCGCGGGCGCATCGACGCGAATAGTCATCTCGCATCACTCTCCCGTGGGCACTCACAGCCGGATACTCAACACAATCGACGGCTGGGTCGGCTCGTGGCCGAACGTACAGACGGTCGTGACCGTCTCGGATGCAGTCGGAGCATCGCTTAGCGGCAAGCCGAGCGCCTATGTCGCCAAGCGGCGAACCATCCACAACGCGCTCCCGCCGGAGATCGAAACGCTGCTCACGACGCTTTCCACCGTACGCGAGCGCAAGGTGGCGCGCGGACGGCGCGTCGTGGCAACGGGACGCCTGTTTCCACAAAAGAATTATCCCGTGCTAGTGCGTGCAGCCGCGTACATGCCGGACGTCAAGATCGTCATTGTCGGCACCGGTCCCGAGGAGGCCATGCTGAAGTCGCTCGCAGCCGAGCTCGGTGTGACGGACCGCATCGATTTTGTCGGGCATCGCTCCCGAAAGGAAGCGCTCGAATTGCTCTCGGAAGGCGATGTCTTCGTGCAGCCGAGCTGGTTCGAAGGACACAGCCTCGGATTGATCGAGGCCGCGAAGCTACAATTGCCATTGGTCGTTTCCAACGTTCCCGTTCAGATCGAGGGCATCACTGCCGCGGACGGAACGGCGTGCGGCATTGCCGTCGATCCCAGCGACGACAAGGCACTCGCCCGGGAGATCCTGCGACTGCTCGACGAGCCGGCTCATTATTCGGCGTGGACCGATCGCGCACGCCATCTCGCTAACGCGATCACTTATGAAGGCATGATTTTAAAGTACGAGGAGTTAGTACATGACGATAGCGATCAGGGGGGTAAGACCGGCTGACGCCGCCGCGTCCAAGCCCAGAACGACAATTCTTTCGGTTCAAGTGATGCGCGGCCTGGCTGCGGTAGCAGTTGCGATATTTCACGCACAGGTAATTCTGGCACGCTCCGAATACGGCAGTTTCACCGTCCTGCCAAGCATCGCCACAAAGGGCTGGCTCGGCGTGAACTTCTTCTTCGTCCTCAGCGGCTTCATCATCATGTTTGCACACGCAAACGATGTGGGCCGACCGGATCGCATAGCCAATTACGTCTGGAAGAGATTCTCCCGGGTCTATCCTGTCTATTGGATATTCCTGACCTTCTTCCTGGCCGCCGCGTATCGGGGAATAGGCCATCCCAATTTCTCATGGGATCACGCCAACATTTTGACTGCGTATGCGCTCATGAAGCTTAGCGATCAGTTCAGCCTTCCGCTCCAGGTTGCATGGACGCTGTTCTACGAAGTGACGTTCTACGCGGTGTTCATCGTGCTGTTGGTGAACCGCACGGTCGGCATCGCGGTGCTGTCGGCGTGGATGCTCTGCGTCACGTTCAGCAGTCTGGTTCTCGGAAACGTCGAATGGGGGCTCCTGAACATCTGGAATGCCTATTTTGTGGTCGGCATGCTCACTTATCTGCTCTATCGCAAGATGGGCGGACGCTGGGCGCTACCGCTCCTGATCATGGGCACGCTGTTGCTGCTCGTGATGCTTCGCGGCTATATCGAGGACATGGGGTACGCACAGATGCATCCGTGGATGATGATCTCGATTGCGCTACCGTTCGCAATGATCCTACTTGGGTGCGTTCTGGCGGAGCAGCGCTATGGCTGGAAGCCTCCGCGCTTGCTGCTTAATCTCGGAGACGCGACCTATGCCATCTATTTGGTACATTCTCCCGCTATCACGATGCTCGCTTTGCTGAACTACAAGTTCACAGCAGGGGTGATACCGCCGATGGCGCTGTTTGTATTCACGTGCGTGGGTTCCGTCGCCGCCGGCGTCCTGGCGCACGTCTTCGTGGAACGCCCGATTCTCGGGTTCTTGAAGGGCCTCGAGACGCGCGACGTCGGCACGAAGGTTGCAGCAATGGGCAGATGGCTGGGCGCAGCGGCGGTCCAGTCCGCTCGAGGCCTCGCGCAGAGCCGTTACATCGCGCGCGGGCATCATGTCGAACTTGGAACCGCCGGCATATCCCGTTCCGACTTGATCAAGCCGGCGTGACAGGAGTGGAATTTTGACGCCAGAAGAGTCTGCCGGAAGTGACAAACCGTTGCATCCGGCAAGGAAGTCGCTCCAGTCCGTACAGGTCATGCGCGGGCTGGCGGCTGTCGCCGTTGCAATTTATCATACGCATCTGATCCTGACGCAACCCGAACATGGCAGTGTCAGCCTGTTCGGCGCCGTGGCTTCGAAGGGATGGCTGGGCGTCAACTTCTTCTTCGTCCTGAGCGGGTTCATCATCATGTTTGCTCACGTCAAGGACGTGGGCAAACCCGCCAGACTCGGAAACTATCTATGGAAGAGATTTGTACGGGTTTATCCGGTCTACTGGATATTCCTCACTCTCTTCCTGATCGCCGCCTACCGCGGCATCGGACATCCCAGCTTCTCGTGGAATGCGGCAAACCTGCTCTCGGCCTATGCGCTCGTTGAACTCGCCGAGCCGCTCAGCCTGCCGCTGCAAGTGGCATGGACGCTGTTCTATGAAATGGCGTTCTATGCCGTTTTCTGCACGCTGATCCTGAACAGGCTGCTGGGCACCGTGGTGCTCGTCGCCTGGGCCGTTTCGATTCTGGTCAACAGCCTCGTCCTGGGCCACGAGCCAGGATTGCTCCAGATGTGGAACGACATGTGGTGCGCCTATTTTCTCATCGGCGTCTGCACCTATTTCGCGTTTACCGTCATGGACGAAGGGTGGGGCGCGCCGCTGCTGACCCTGGGTCTGGCGCTTCTGGTCCTGACTGCCTCGACCCTGGCCGGTGGCCGGATCGGCGCCACCCAGAAGGATCCGCTTGTCCTGCTGGCACTTGCGGCGCCCTTTGCCCTGATCTTGCTGGGCGGCGCCCTGGGCGAGCGGAAGCATAACTGGAGCTTCTCGCCGATCCTGCTCAAGATCGGCGACGCGACCTATTCCATCTATCTGGTGCACTCACCCGTGATCACTGTCGTCGCGCTGCTCAATGCTCGCTTTACGTCGCACTGGATACCCTCGATTCCACTTTTTCTGTCGACCGCAATCATCTCAGTCATCGCCGGTGTGCTCGCCCACATTTTCGTCGAGAAACCGGTGCTTCGTGCTCTGCGAGACCTTCGCGCTGGCCGTCGCGCCTTGAGCCAGGCCGCAGAGTAGGATCATGAGCGCAAAAGCAAGATATTTTCCCGGCATCGACGGGCTCCGGGCCGTCGCCGTCCTCTCGGTGCTTCTCTATCACCTGCACGAAAGCTTTCTGCCGGGTGGCTATTTCGGCGTCGACATCTTCTTCGTCATCTCGGGCTTCGTCGTCACTGGATCGGTCGCCGGGGCGCGGTTCGACAGCTTGTTCCAATTCCAGGGGTATTTCTACGCGCGACGCATTGTGCGCATCATGCCGGCGCTGGCGTTCTGCCTGGTCGTCACCGCCGTTGTGGGAACGCTGTTCATTCCCTCGTCGTGGCTAAGCAACATGCTGGCCAAGACCGGTCTCGCCGCCTTCTTCGGCGGCAGCAATATCGTGCTTGCGCTGAACAACGACGAGTATTTCTCACCCAGGGCGGCCTTCAACCCGTTCGTCCATACATGGTCTCTCGGGGTCGAAGAGCAATTCTATCTCCTGTTTCCGATCCTGATCTACTTCTTCCATCACGAGCGGCCCGGTGCCAGGTCAACGCGCGCGGTCGCGGTGATATCGGCCCTCTCGGTCATTTCGTTCGCCTTGTGCGGACTAATGACGTGGTATCGCTGGGAGTACGCGTTCTACCTCATCCCGGCGCGCTTCTGGGAGTTGGGCGCCGGCGTCGTGCTATATTTGTCGATGAACGCGTGGGCGCCGCACATCAGGGCGCTGAGCCCGCAGAAATACAATTTCGGGTTTATCACCGGATTGCTGCTGGTCGCCGTTTCTTTCGCAATTCCGGCCACGATATTCTCGCCGTTTCCGGCGGCCCTCGTTCCCGTTGCTGGCACGGCCTGCCTGATTGCGTTCATCGTAGCGCAACCCGAGCGTGCATTGGCGGTGCGGTTTGCCAAGCCTGCTCCCGTCTTCGTCGGAAAGATCTCCTATTCGCTCTACCTGTGGCACTGGCCGACCTTCGTCCTATTTCGTTGGACGGTCGGACTGGACCAGATCCAGACCTGTCTCGCGGCCGTCGCGATCGCCGTGGCTCTGGCGGTCGCCTCCTACGAGATCATCGAGCAACCCGCACGAAAATTTCAATGGCAAAGGCGCCTGTCCGTCGCGAAGTTCATTCCCGCCTCGCTTGCCGTCGTTCTGGTGATCACGGGAGCGACGGCCGCGGTATTCAAGTATAAATCGAAGCTGACGCTCAGCGTCACCGGCAATACCGACGTCTGGTATCCGCTGGCCCGCAAGAGCGTGGTCTCCGCGAAGGACTGCAGGATCGTTCGATCCGACGTCGTAGAAGGCGGCGTCCCGCTGACGGTCTGGAAACCGACCGAGTGTCAAGGAGCGACCTCGACCGGCATCGTCTATGTCGTTGGCGACTCCCATGCCAGCGCCTACACCACGATGGTACGTCAATTCGCGCTCGATACCGGCACCGCCGTCAAGGTCTACTCACACGAGGGCTGCGCCTTCATTCCGCTGGACCGGCCGATCGCCGAACACGACAGCGGTTGCAGGAAGTCTCATCAGGCAATCGCGCAATATCTGAAGGATGCGATCAAGCCGCACGACCTCGTCTTCCTTCCCAGCCTGCGGCTCCCGCGGTTCGGCAATCAGTGGGGCGATATCGATGGTGAGAGCAAGCCATCCACCCCGGCTGCCCAGAACCGGGCAGCGGTCGTGGCGGAAGCGATGCAGCTCCTGGCTCCGATTACCCAACTCGGCGCGCGCGTTGAATTCGAGGCGCCCAAGCCGATCTTCCGCAGCCCTCCATTCCGTTGTTCCGATTGGTTCAACCGGGACAATGCCGTCTGCGCGCCAGGCTTCAATATGAGCCGTCAGGATCTCGAGAAGCTGCGGACACCGATTCTGGCTGCGATGACCGAGCTCGCCGCCAAGAATTCGAAGATATCGGTCTGGGATCCCTTCCCGTTGCTGTGCCCTGATCAGACCTGCACATCTTTCCGCGACGGAAAGCCGCTATTCTTCGATGCGGATCATCTCAGCGGCTTCGGCAACGACCTGTTGTATGGAAACTTTTCCAAGAACACGCTTGCCTTGATGGGCTCGACCCAGAGCGCCAACGCGGAACCCTCGAAGTAGGAACTATCAATGCGCTACCGGCTCCCAGCGGCGCTCCCGGGTCGGCGCATCGCTGACCTGAACCGTGGCTTCGATCGTCGTCTCCCCGGGGACACGGAGTGCGCTTCCCTTCACCAGCAACTGGAAGGTGTCGGATTCCTTCGAAGGGCCGGCAATGTAGTGAAATGACGGACCATTGATCGCGATGCGGCCGAATTTCGGCTGACTCATGACTACAACTTGATCAATGAGAAGAGTCGACCAACGCAGTCCCTGGACGCATTCCGCGCCAGGGCGCAGTTCAATGGCCCAGTTTACAACGTCCGAGCGAAGCCGGATCGGCTCCGGACGGAGGATGCAGGTGCCACCCGCCTGCGCAGGTGCCCGACCGGTAAGCATTATGAACAGGATGACCAGGAGAACGAAGCGAGCAGTCTGGCTGGGCATGGTAAAGGCCACTTGGCGGAGCCCCCCAAAGGCAACGCGTAAACTGTAGCGGCAACCATATTAGTGCCGACATTGCACCGCAACAAACATCGCGGTAGTATCGATTAAAGCTGCCCGCCTTACGCACGGTTGCGACGATCAGGCGGCCTTCGCTTTCAATATTGCCAGTCCACACGCGAACCAACCTCCGGCAGGAATGACCATTCAATCCGTACGAAGCGCTTCGATTGCTCTTCACCGCAGACCTGCGCCGCCCTCGGTGCCGATCGCCAGCCTGACGATGTACACGCTGCTCGGTTTGATGGTGGCCGGTCCATACCTGACGCTGAAGACTCTCCCCTACACGGGTGAGGGAAGCGTTCTCAGACAACTTGCCTTCAGCGGTGTCTATGTCGCGGCCATGGTCGCGGCGCGCGTCGCGGCCAATCCGCGCCGCCTCTTCCCGCTCCCGTTGAGCCTCGGACTGACGCTGCTGTGGTTTTGGTTGAGCCTGACCTGGGCGGTCGATCCCGACATCGCCATGCGCCGCCTCCTGCTCACGACGATGATCGTGCTCACCGTCTTCAGCATGGTCGACATATTGGGTTATGCGAGGACCATTCTCATCTTCCGGGAGATGATGATTGTGATTCTCATCATCAATTTCCTGTCCGTCATTCTGTTGCCGTCGGTCGGTATTCACCAGCAGCTGGACGTCGAGGGATTTGGTCTCGATCCGGAACTGGTCGGAAACTGGAAGGGAGTTCTGACGCAGAAGAACTTCGCGGGCGCGGTCTGTGCGCTCACCATCACGGTATTCCTGTTTGACGCTCGTTCGATCAAGACCTGGGTTCGCTGGGCTGTCATCCTGGGCAGCGCGTTTTTCCTGTACAAGACGCATGCAAAAACCTCGATGGGCATGATCATCATGTCCCTTGCAGCCGGGTGGGCGTTCCAGGCCTACAATCCGAGATTTCGACCGCTGCTCCTGCCGGCCTTGCTGGGTACGCTCCTGGTGATCGTCGGCTTGGCGATTGCATATTGGAGCAACATCCAAGCGATATTCAGCCGACCGGACGCATTTACGGGACGTGTGCATATCTGGTCGACGCTGCTCGCGTATTGGAAAGACCATTGGCTCCTGGGCTCGGGTTATGGATCGTTCTGGAATATCGGCGGCAACAGAAGTCCCCTGTACCATTATGTCAGAGAGACCGACTGGGTCGCGCTCGTCGCGATCGGACACAACGGCTTCATCGACCTGCTCTGCCAGACCGGACTTCCGGGACTCGTCCTGGTGATCCTGTCGACTGTGATCATTCCGCTCGCAAACCTGGGGGGCGGATCAATCCCCCGCAGCCAGCGCGGCCTGCTCGCATGCTTCTTGATCTTCTGCGTCGGTCACAATCTTACGGAAACGAGCGTGCTGGATCGTGACTCCATCGTGGGAATCCTCCTGATGTTCACGATCGCATTGATTCTGGCCTCCGCACGCGCCGCGCAGCCCGCCCCCGGGGCTGCGGCGCCCAGCCTGCATGGTTGATCGACTTTTGAGCGAGGGCAGCAGACAACACTCCGGACTTGAAAAGGCGCTCCGGTACGGCCTGGCAGCGGTCGGACCGATCGCGACGGCCGGCAGCCAGTTCATTCTTTCGCTGCAGCTTCTGCATGTGCTCGACATCAAGTCGTTCGGCAGTTTCGCCTTCCTGCTGGTCACGTCCCAGTTCAGCAGCGGGGTCTGGAGCGCATTGTTCTGCGCGCCGCTTCCCGTGCTGGTCACACAGGGCTCCGCGGAGCAACGGCAAACGATGTTGCGTTGCCTTTTCGCGACCAACCTCGTGCTTGCAGCGGCTGCGTTCTTGGTATTCTGGGCCCTGGGCGAGGCGCTTGGCGTCGCGCATGGTGCGGCCGCGCTGTTCGCCGGATATGGCGCTTTCGCGCTCCTGCGCTGGTTCGGCCGGGCCTACGCATACGTTACCGGACGGCAGATCAGGGCGACCATGTCGGATCTGCTGTACAGCCTCGCGCTGCTCGCGGGCCTCGGGGCCATCTACCTCACGAAATCGTCCGACCTTTATCTGCCGAACGCAGCGCTTATGGTCAGCGCCATATTGAGCCTGATTCCATTTGGAAGCTCCTATCTGGTCCAGCAATTCGTCAAACTCTCCTTCCGCGACATTCCCCACTATCGCGAAGTCTGGCGCCGGCATTCGAGCTGGTCGCTGACCGGCGTGGTGACCACAGAGGCCACGGCCAATGCGCACGCCTATATCGTCACCTTCTTTCTCGGTCCGACTGCGTTCGCTCCCTTGTCGGCGAGCGCATTGCTGATCCGTCCGATCAGCGTCGTCATGAATGCGCTGACCGACTTCGAACGTCCGCAGATGGCGCGTCAGCTCGACGCCGGCCGCTTCGACGGTGCGTTGCATTCTCTGCGCACTTTCCGCGTTGCCATGATCGGAATCTGGGCGTTGACCGCACTGGCCGCCGCAACTCTCATCGCGTTCGCTCCGCGCCTGGTCTTTCCGGAGCGCTATGCGATCAACTACCTGGCCGTCGCGACCACGTTGTGGATGGCAGTCGCGGGCATGCGATCGTTGCGAACCGCCGACAGCGTCCTGCTCCAGGCGGGCGGCGTATTTCGGCAGCTCGCCTACGCGAGCATGATCTCGTCAGGCGTATCGGTGCTTGCGGTCGTCGCACTGCTGGTCTGGGGCGGGCCTCTCTGGTCGATCGCGGGAATTCTGATCGGCGAGGCGGTTTATGCCGCCTGGATCTGGCGCGAGGCAGCTATCTGGCGACGTCGCCAGCTCGCCGCCAGCTCCGATTCCGCCGCCCCGATCGCAACTTCGTCCGATGCCGCTCGAACACAACAACGCGACCGTGTCGAGGAGGAGCAGGCTTCATGAAGGTCTCCGTCGGCATCAAGGCCCTGAATGAGGAAAGCCACATCGCCGCATCGGTAGCGAGCGCTGTCGAAGCCGTTCGGCCTTTCGGCGGCGAGGTCATCCTGGCCGACAGCGGCTCGACTGACCGCACGATAGAGATTGCAAAGCAGTTTCCCGTAAGGATCTATCAACTCGCAACTCCGTCGGAGCGCTCGTGCGGCATCGGCGCGCAGCTCGCCTTTCAGCATGCCGAAGGTGATTATTTCTACCTGCTGGACGGAGACATGGTGCTCGATCCGGCATTCCTCCCCGCAGGGATCTCCTTTCTTGAATCCAATTCCGGATTCGCGGCAGTCGGCGGTCGCGTTCGCGAAGTCAACACCGATACCGAGGAATACAGAATCCGCGCCAACACGGTGCAGGCCGACGCCAACTGGCGGCCGGGAACGGTCGATCGGCTGGATTGTGGTGGCCTCTACCGCATGTCCGCGCTCAAGGAGCTCGGCTACTTCGCTGACCGCAATCTGCACGCCTTCGAGGAATTCGAGCTCGGCGCGCGATTGCGCGAGCGAGGCTGGCAACTCGCCCGGATCGATGTTCCGGCCGTCGATCACCACGGTCATACGATGGGAAGCTTCAAGCTGCTGTGGCGGCGGTTGAAATCAGGCTACGCGGCGGCGCATGGCGAGGTCTTGCGCGGCGCGATCGGCAAGCCGCATCTGTCCCTGGTCGTCCGGCACCTTAGCCATATCAGGAACAGCATCGCCGTGATCGCCTGGTGGGCCGCGCTGATTATACTCGGCTTCCTGTATCCGCTCCTCGCCCTGCTCCTCCTCGTCCTGCCTTTGCTGCTGCTGGTCGTGCGCAGAAAGTCGCTTCGGCTCGGTCTCTACTCGTTCACGATGTGGAACACCTATGCCTGGGGGCTTCTTGCCGGACTGTTCAGCTCCCGCACGCCGCCCGAGCGGAAGATCGATTCGGTCGAGCTTGCGGCACAACTTCCCGAGAAGGCGCAGGCCGCCCACCAGCGATGACAACTCGCTTCCGACGTTTGCAAATGATTTCCAGCAGAGCAGCTCGATGAAACGCATATCGGTGATTGCGCCGCATTTCCAGGAGTACTCGCTGCTCTTTGCCAACGCGCTGTCGCGTCATGCTCCCGTCATGCTGTTTATCGATCTGAAGCGACTGAAGAGCGAATTCAGCGACCGCCAGATGCCCGTCGCCGCCAACGTCACCATACAGCACGTCGGGCTTAATTCGATCCTCGATGTATTCCGAATTCTGTTCGGGATGCTTCGATCCCGCCCCAACGAATTGTTCGTTCAAGAAGCTTCCGGCCTGCTCAAGTCGATCATCTGCGCCTGCGTGGTCACCGTCGCCAGGCCGTTCTGCAAGATTGTCCTGACTGTGCATGATCCGGTGCCGCATTCGGGACGCGATGCGGCGATCGCTGGCCGGCTTGATCGCTTTCGTCGCTATGTCCGCGGGCGGGCTCATGTCGTTCTGGTGCACGGACGATATTGTTACGACGAGTACGTCGCGAACCACAGCTTTCCCGGACAGAAGGTTCATATCACGGAGCATGGCGTCATCCTGTCCGACGGGGATGCCACCAAGATTCCTTCCGCTCCATTCAGCATCCTGTTCTTCGGCCGCATGGAAGAATACAAGGGCGTGGATGTGCTGTGCGAGGCCACCGAGATCCTGAGGGACGAGAAAGTCGACTTCAGGCTCCGGATCGCCGGCCGGGGACCCGAGATCGATCGTTTCCAGCAACGCTACGAGAGCATTCCCGGCGTCGAAGTGCTCAACACGTTCGTTCCTGCAAAGGGACTGGTCGAAGCGATCGTTGATGCCGATTGCGTCGTCTTGCCGTATTTGAGCGCGACGCAGAGCGGCGTTCTGGCGGGCGCCTTCGCCAATGGCCGCTTCGTGATTGCGAGCCGGGTTGGCGGTATTCCCGACATCGTCACGCACATGGAGGACGGAATTCTCGTGCCGCCGAACGATGCTCGGGCATTGGCGGACGCGCTGAAGCTCGCCGCATCCGACCGGGAACTCCGCCAGCGTTTGAAAGCCGGCGCGCGTCACACCACTGACACACGGCTTCGCTGGGACAGGATCGTCGATAACCTGCGCTCGGTCTGTTGATGTCGTCGTCCGAGGTCCGCTACCGCCCAGACATCGACGGCCTGCGGGCCGTCGCCGTCGTTGGCGTGCTGATCTTTCACGTTGCCCAATCGTTTCTTCGCGGAGGCTATGTCGGCGTCGACGTCTTTTTCGTGATTTCCGGCTATCTGATCAGCTCGAACATCCTTGCGCAGGCCGAGCAGGGAAAGTTCAGCATCGCGCGATTCTACGAGCACCGGCTGCGACGGATATTTCCGGCCTATGCCGTCGTGCTGGCTTTCACCACCGCGGCGGTCGTCTGGAAATTCGTCCCAAGCGAGATCAGCGCCTATGCGAAGGCGCTTGGGGCTGCGATCGCATCCATCACAAATATCTACTTCTGGGCCACATCGGACTATTTCGCGGTTACAGCCGAAGAACTGCCCCTGCTGCACACCTGGTCGCTTGCGGTCGAAGAGCAGTTCTATCTTCTGTTTCCATTTCTGGTCGTTGCCATCCATCGATGGTGTCCCGGACGGCACGCCGTGGCCGTGCTCGCGATCTTTCTCGTCTCATTGGCCGTCAGCATATGGGGCGCCTACGCCGCTCCGATCGCCACCTTTTATCTTCTTCCGACGCGCGCCTGGGAGCTTCTCCTCGGGACTTTACTTGCGCTCAAGATCGGACCATCGCCTCGAACCGAACTGCAGCGAAACCTGACGGCCGGCGCGGGGCTCGCGCTGATCGCGCTGCCCATGATTCTGTATTGGCCGTACACGCGCTTTCCGGGACTGGCAGCTGTTCCCCCCTGTCTGGGCGCCGCCCTGATCATGCTGGCCGGCGAGACCGGCGGCAGCCTGGTCGGACGGCTATTGTCGATGCGTCCCGTCGTGTTCGTCGGGCTGATCTCATACTCGCTCTATCTGTGGCACTGGCCTCTCATGGTGCTTCAGCGCACCGACTTCCTGCTGGTCCATAGCGACTCCCGTCTCGTCACCCGCGGAGCCGTCTTCGTCGCATCGTTTATCTGCGCTTTTCTGTCCTGGTGGATCGTCGAACGGAGTACGCGAAATCGCCGGCTCGTTTCTTCCAAAACCATCGTCCTGGGTTCCGGTGTTGCAGCATTGGCACTGCTGCTGGCAGCCGGGGTGCTGGGCTATACCGGCGGCCTCCAGCAGCGTCTCTCGCCCGAAGCTTTGGCCGTCGCGCGTTATCTCGACTACGATGAAAAGAAGCAGTTTCGCGAGGGCAGCTGTTTTCTGGACCGCGACACGCCGTTTCAGCGCTTCGACCGGACGGCCTGTCTTCCAGACGTTCCGGGCCGCCCGAACTATCTCCTGATCGGCGACAGCCATGCTGCCGCCCTCTCCTCCGGACTGCGTCAGGCTTTTTCCGACGCGAACGTCCTTCAGCTCTCGGGCGTCGGCTGTCCGCCGACGATCAAGCTTCAGCCTGCTGCGAGCGAGGCGTGCAGCGGACTGAATCGTCTTGCTTTCGAGGAGATCCCAAACACGCGCAAGATCACCAAGGCCTGGCTGGTGGCGCGATGGAACGTCGGACGACTCGGCCAAGGGCCCGGCTGGAACAGCGATTGGCTGGCGGATCTGCTGCAGACCGTGGAGGAGCTGCGGCGGCATGGGATCAATCCCATCGTCATCGGTCCGATGCCCGAATATGCGGCGCGCTTGCCGAGGTTGCTGGCGAAGTCTATCGAGGCCCGCGACCCCGGTCTTGTCGCCCGTTCCGTGGCGTCCGACTCGCTCGCGCTGGATCGCCAGATGGCCGACTTCTCCCGCCAGCATGGCATCGCCTATGTATCTCTGGCCGAAGCCGTTTGCTCCGGCTCCGACAGAAGCTGCATGACCTACGCAGCCCCCGGAGTGCCGCTTCTGTTCGATAGCGACCATCTGACGGACATCGGCGCAGCGCTTGTCGCGGAGAAGATCTCACCGCAGCTTCGGTGATTGCACATGACCATCCGCTGCATCCGCGTCGCGTCATGACGTATCACGATCGGCATCTCACGGGCGCTCTCCCGTATTACTACGGAAATCGAAAACAGAATAAGACCGTCTCGCTCGTAGTTTCTTCATCTCGTTCGATGAAAACGTGAATCAGCTGATCGAGAGAAAACGCGTCTCGATAGCGGGTCCACCGCATATTTTTTTGGCGGACAGCCGACGCGTCTTCGTGTCGCGGCTCTCAATCGCCTCATTCAAACGAACGAGGCTGCAGCGGAACACATTCCGCGATCATCCGATCGATCAACGCGCGAAACTCCCCATTTTCGCGAGAAAACGCGGCATTATCTCCAGTCGCACCGACAAGAATGCGGAATCGCAAGCTGCTTGCGCGACAGCTTTGTGACGAAACGTTTCATTCACCGTGTTGTCTGCGCGAGCGACATGCTCATTATTTGCGCCTGCAAGAACCGTCGACGCCAAATTCTGAACAGATTATTGACCGAAGTAGCGCCTACCAAGGTTGAGCGCGACGATTCATATTTGGACTATTTGTTGTAAATCTTGAGGGTCACACGAAGCTGAAATTTGCAAATGAGTGGCTTTTTGCGCCGAGGAATTCAAGGAGAGGCGCATGGCTACCTACGTTACTGCGAACGGATTGGTGCTCCCAATCTCTCAGACGCCAGACAACTGGCCCGCAGGCACGACAGCTTCGGAAACGCAAATCGGCACTTCCGGAAATGATCAGTTCCAAGGCGCGGGCGGCGATCTTCTGATCGGCGGCGCTGGCGACGACACGTATTTTCTCTGGGATTCGGTATCCTCGATCACGGAGCAGGCTGGCCAGGGAGTAGACACCGTCTACGCCGAATATTGGGGTGCGGCCACCCTTTCCGACAATGTCGAAAATCTGTTCCTGATGTCCGACGGTTCGACTTCGGGAACAGGCAACGCATTGAACAACATCATCGTGGCTGGCGCGATTGGTGCAACGCTAGACGGCGGCGTAGGCGATGACGTTCTGGTTGGCGGCGCAGGAGCCGATATCTTCAAGGTCACAGCAGGCAACGGCTCTGATGCGATCGTGAATTTCAAGCCGAGCAGCGACGTCGTCAAACTGAACGGCTACGGCATATCGAGCTTCGATCAATTGATGTCGCTCGCGACGCAGAACGGTTCCGACGTGCAATTTTCCTTCGCCAATGGCGAGAAGCTCGTCCTGCGCGACGTCAACCTTTCCGATTTGAGCGCCTACGACTTCGGTCTGCCCGCCCCGGTCTCGGCGCTGCAGCCCGGCTATAGCCAGTTGGTCGGATCGGGCGAGATCGCCGTCGCGAACGGCTGGGTGATCTTCAACAATGTCTGGAATCCGGGGAACCTCGGATCCACGGACTATTCGATCACCGGCTCCTACAAGGCCGCCGACCTCACCGACCACACGACGTTCACCTGGTCGTTTCCGCTCGTCACCGAAGCCGTCTCGACCGTTCGCGCCTATCCCGAAATCAGCTTCGGACCGAACCCTCTCAGCGACGTTCAGACCCCGGCCCCCGGCGCCGTCTTCCCGGTCCAACTGAGCGCCCTGTCCGGTCTCACCGCGAGTTTCGACCTTTCCTACCAGGGAAACATGGACGGCTTCGACGTCTCCTTTGACGTCTGGCTGACCAGCGTACCGAACGGTGGAGTATCGACCATTACAAACGAGGTGATGGTCTGGCTGCACAAGGGCGACGTCAAGCCGTACGGCGATCTGATCGGGACCTATCAGGACGGCACCATCTCCGCCAAGATCTATCATGGCGACAACAATGGTCGCCCCTACACCGCCGTCGTCCTCGATACGGACCTGCCCGCAGGCAGCATCGACTTCGGCGCGATTCTGAACAAGCTCCAGAGCCTTGGCATCGTATCTTCCAGCGAATATCTGGCTTCGATCGAACTTGGTGCCGAGGTCGTTTCCGGCGCGGGCTCGCTGACCATCAACGATCTCAATTTCGCCGTCAAAACCAAAGACGCGCTCGGAGCCGTAACGTCGACCACGATTACCGGCACCGACGTCTCAAGCACCGTGACTTCGCCCGGCACGACCTCGGTGCCGGTAATCGGCTCGTTCTCACCCGACACCAACGTGGTCGGGGACGGCCTCACCAGCGCCAACAAGATCACCTTGAACGGAGGCGCAGCGGTCGTCGGCAGCACCATCGAGATCTATGATGGCGGCACCAAGATCGGAACGGCGATCACGGGAGCGGATAATTCCTGGTCGTTCACGACTTCGACGCTGTCGGATGGCACCCACGTCTTCACCAGCAAGATGGTCGACTCCGCTGGCAACGTCAGCGCGTCTTCGACAGCGCTGAACGTGACGGTTGACACGACTGCGCCAAATGCGCCGACCTTGCTATCGATCACTCCGGACAGCAACATCGTGGGCGACGGCATCACCAGCGCCAATCAGATCACCCTGCACGGCGCGGCAGCGGCCGGCATTACCGTGCAGATATACGAGAGTGGCAACCTCATCGGGAGTGCCGTTGCAGGCAGCGACGGTCTGTGGTCGTTCGCGACAGCGACGCTGTCGGACGGCAAGTACAGCTTCAGCAGCAAGGCGATCGACGCGGCGGGCAATGTCAGCGCAACGTCCGCCTCGTACGGCGTGACGGTCGATACTGTCGCACCGAACAAGCCTGCGTTCTCCGGGACCGCGCCTGACGGACACGTGGTGACCAATGGAGCCACCAATGTCAATCACATCACGCTGAACGGAGCTGCGCTGCCGAACAGCACGATCAAGATTTTCGACGGGAGCACCCAGATCGGAACCGCCACCGTCGACGGCAACGGTATCTGGACTTTCGTCACTGCGGCCCTGGCCGACGGCAGTCACACGCTGACCGCCAAGACCATGGACGCAGCAGGCAATCTCAGCGCCGCATCGACCGCCCTGAGCATCACGGTGGATACCGTTGCGCCCGATGCGCCGGTCCTGTTGTCGTTCTCGCCTGACAGCAATGTCGCCGGCGACGGCATCACCAGCGCCAACCACATCACGCTGAACGGCGCCGCAGCGACCGGCAGTACCATAAAGATCTATGATGGCGGCACCTTGATCGGTACTGCCGTCGCCGACAGCAGCGGGCTCTGGTCATATGCGACCAGCACGCTGTCGGACGGTACTCATTCGTTCACCAGCAAAGTGGTCGATACGGCCGGCAATTTCAGCGCGGCGTCCTCCGCGATGAAAGTGACAATCGATACGGTGGCGCCGAACAAGCCCGGCTTCTCCGCATTTGCTCCCGATGGCCACCTCGTTACCAGTGGTGCCGTTAACGTCAACCACATCACCATGAACGGCGGCGCAGCGGCCAACACCACCGTCAAGATATTCGACGGAACCACGCAAATCGGAACCGCGTCGGTAGACAGCACCGGCGTATGGTCCTTTACGACCGCCACACTGGCCGACGGCAACCACACTCTCACCGCCAAAACCATGGATGCGGCGGGCAATCTCAGCGCGGCATCAACCGCCCTGAGCATCACGGTGGACATCGTTGCGCCCGATGCACCCGCCCTGCAGTCGTTCTCTCCCGACAGCAACGTCGTCGGTGACGGCATCACGAGCGCCAATCAGATTACCCTGAATGGCGCGGCAGCAGTCGGCGCGACCATCAAGATCTACGACGGCAGCATTCTGATCGGCACCGCCGTCGCGGACAGCAGCGGGCTCTGGTCATACGCGACGGCCGCGCTGTCGGACGGCTCGCACACCTTCACCAGCAAGGCAGTCGATACGGCGGGCAATTACAGCGTGACGTCCTCGGCCCTGAAGGTCACGGTCGACACCGTGGCTCCCAACAAGCCGGGTTTCTCCGCCTTCGCGCCCGACGGCCACCTTATCACCAGCGGAGCCACGAATGCCAACCACATCATGCTCGACGGTGGCGCTGCGGCCAACAGCACCGTCAAGATCTATGACGGAACCACGCAGATCGGAACCGCATCGGTCGACGGCAACGGCGTATGGTCGTTCACGACCGCAACGCTGACCGACGGCAATCACACGCTCACCGCCAAGGCCATGGACGCGGCCGGCAATCTCAGCGCAGCCTCGACTGCTCTGAACGTCGCGGTCGATACCGTTGCGCCCGATGCACCGGCCGTGCTGTCGTTCTCCCCTGACAGCAATGTCGTTGGCGACGGCATTACGAATGCCAAACAGATCACGCTGACAGGCGCGGCGACAGCAGGTCTCACCGTCAAGATCTATGACGGCACCACGCAGATCGGCAGCACGACCGCGGGAAGCGATGGCGCCTGGTCCTTTGCCACGGCGGCACTGTCCGACGGCACCCATAACTTCACGAGCAAGGCGGTCGACACAGCCGGCAATGTCAGTGCGGCTTCTTCTGCCCTGAAGGTAATCGTCGACACGGTCGCGCCGAACGCGCCCAACTTCACGACCTACGACACGAGTGGCCATGCGATTAGCAACGGCGCGTCGACCAATGTCGATCAGTTCACCCTGAAGGGCGGTGCCGCAGCCAACATGACGATCGAGATATTCGACGGCTCGACACGGATCGGCACGACGACGACCAATAGCAGCGGCGCCTGGTCGTTTACGACCGCCGCCCTCAGCGACGGCAGTCACGCGATTACCGGAGATGCAGTGGACGCCGCCGGGAATCACAGCGCGGTGTCGGCCGCGCTGAACGTGACAGTCTGGCACGACCTCGTCGTCTAGAGCATGTTGTTTTTGACTGGAATCGGGATTCCCAGCAAGTGGGATTTCTGATTCAACATCCATGCTGGAGGGCGAAGGCCAGCATGGATGATGCGACCCTATTCTGAAGACATCCGTGAACGAGCTTTGGCGCGAGCTGACGCGGGCGAGACGGTTCGTTCGATTGCAGAGGCGCTACAGATCAGCCCCTCCTGCGTGACGAAGTGAAAGAATCTGAGACGGGATACCGGAGGCCTGTCACCCGGTCAGATCGGCGGCCACAAGAAGCGGGTTCTGTCGGATGCCAACGCCGACTGGCTGCGCAAGCGCATTCGCTCGGGGCCAATCACCTTGCGCAAGCTGACGTAGAAACTGGCTGCACGCGGGATTAAGACAGACGTGCGGGCGGTGTGGACTTTTGTTCACACTGAGGGGCTCAGCTTCAAAAAAACACTTCTACCAGCCGAGCAGGATCGCCCCGACGTCGCCCGTAAGCGGCCCGCTGGAAAGCCCATCAAGGCAGGATCGATGTCGCGTGGTTGATTTTTATCGGCGAGACGTGGATTAAAACCGATATGGCGCCGTTACGCGGCTGGGGACCCTGTGGGCAGCGCCTCCAGGCCTCTGCGCCCACTGGAAGACCATGACCTTTATCGCAGCGCTGCGTCACGATCGGATCAGCGCACCTTGGGTGATTGATGGTCCTATCAAAGGCGAGCTCTTCACGCTGTATGTCGAAAAGGTGCTGGCACCCACCCTTGCACCGGGCGAGATCTTCATTCTCGACAATCTTGGCAGTCACAAGGGCAAAGCGGCTCGCCAAGCCATTCGCGCCAGAGGCGACCTTCCTGCCGGCCTATAGCCCCGACCTCCATCCGATCGAGTAGGTCTTCGCCAAACTCAAACACCTCATGCCAGCTGCAGAACCTCGTGACGTGGAGCCAACCTGGCGAAAGGTCGGTGAACTCCTCGATCTCTTCTCCGAGGAGGAGTGCACCAACTACTTCAAAAACTCAGGCTATGTTTCCGTGTAAAAACAGCATGCTCTAGCTGTGGAGCACGCGGACCGACCGGGCGACCCAAGCTGCTGGAAGCAGCCTGGGTCGCCCGGCCGGTCCGCCGGTGGCGGTCTTCGCCGATAGAGGATGCCCCGGCCAGAGACGGTCTTGGCACGACGCTGCACCGGCACTCCGAACAGCCCACCGGCTCAGGCTGCAGCCTCCCAAACCGAAGCAAATTTCTTTTCGCTGATAACGAATCCCGCACGTCTGAAAGCCGACGATATCGCACGCACAGCGCATATCACCGTCCGCCAAGACCGCGCTTGTTGGCCGCACGGTTCATATCCTGCAACGAGCGCAGAGCTTAGACCTTGACCAACTCGCCGACCGACGTCGAACGACTGAGCACGGTCAAACCGTGCTCAGTCCGCGATTTAGTTGGTGTTCAGGGCGGTCCCGTTCTTGAGGTTAAGCCTCAGGATATTGGCATTGTTGGTCGTGACGATCGTGTCGTCTGCCGTAGCGACCACAGTCCGGACGAACTGCAGGAATTTCGCCGTGTCCACCGTCGCTGCGTTGGCCGCAAAGAGTACGTCCTTGTCGCGCATGTCGAACTTGGTCGCGAGGAAATATCCGGCCGGATCGCGGAAGTCCACGTTGTAGACGATCGGGACGAGAGGCCCGACGTACTTCGAACCGTCGACACCAAGACGTTCGGCGAGCTCGCGCGGCTCACGGCGGTAGACATAGACGCCGGCCGGCTCGGCCTGGGCGTCAAGCAGACCGCCCGCCTTGGCCATCGCCTGCGCCATCGTGATCTTCCACATATCGAACGGAAATTGTCCCTGTTGCCCCGAGGCGCCGAAAGCCAGGAAGACCTGAGGCTCGCGGTAGACATAGATGGTGTCGCCCGGATGCACCCACACGTTGTTCATCGGCGAGAAGACCAGCGCACCAAACGGCACGGTCGCACGCTTGCCGTTTCGTTCAAGAGTGACCCACGTCTCCCAACCCGGCCCCTTCGGACCACCTGCTCGCGTGATCGCGTCCAGAACGTGCTCACCCGCGGCATTCGCCGGGAAACGGTTCGGCTGATTGACCTCGCCAAGAACGCTGATCAGAGACGTATTCTGAGTGATCAACGCAACCACAACCTGCGGTTCGATGGCGCGATTTCCGATGGACTTGACGATATCCTGCTGCACCTCGGCCGGCGTACGGCCGACTGTGCGTACCGCGCCAGCATAGGGCACGGTGATATTGCCGGCGGAATCGACATTCTGGTTGGGCAGCGACACGAAGTTACCGGGGCGCACACCAGCCTCGGCCGGAATGAACAGGCCGCCCGCAGCCGCCTCGAAAATGGTCACAGACACCACGTCGCCGATGCCGAACTTGATGGTGTCCGGCCGCCTCTTGTCGGGGAACGATCCCGCCAAGGCGCCCGGGCCGTATTCCTGAAGGATGCCGACAACCTCCGGCGTCAACTTCACCAAGGCATAACGTGGACCGGAGTTGGTCTGCTCGGACTTGACCTGGAAGTCTTGGGGACCAGAACTCGGCATGATCGAACAACCTGCGCAAAACAGCAGGAGGCCGGCTAGCGCGGCGCGCTGAAAATACTCAAACTTCAAGCTTACCATCCCCAATTGACGATGCACGATTGCGGGAAAACCGTAGCTGAGTCAATCAGCCTCTGGGCCTTCGCGCCGTTTTGCGAAGCATGTTGCGCGTCCGCTACACGCTGGCGGCCATATGACAAATAAAAGGCACCGGCGACGTCATGCGTTCCCGCATGCGTCACCGATGCCGTTCGGTTGTGAACGTGCGTTAGTAAACGTTCCTGTTATGAACGACCTCGAAGCAGGTCATCATGATGATCTTGATATCCAGGGTGAGCGTCCAGTTATTGATATACCAGATGTCGCAGTCGACCCTGCCCTTCATTTGCTCGACCTTGGCCGTCTCACCTCGATAACCCTTGACCTGGGCCCAACCGGTGATTCCAGGCTTCACATGATGCCGGAACGCGTACTCGGAAAGCAGGTCACCGTAGTGATCGTCGTGCGCGAGAGCGTGGGGGCGCGGGCCGACAAGCGACATATCGCCCAGAAGCACGTTCAAGAGCTGCGGGATCTCATCAATGCTGGAGCGACGAAGAACCCTGCCGACCCGCGTCACGCGCGGATCGAACCGCTGCGCCTGCGTGACCACCGCGCCATCTTCCATGACGGTCATGGAGCGGAATTTGAAGATCGAGAACTGCTTCGCGTTGAAACCGTTTCTCTTCTGACGGAAGAAAACCGGCCCCGGCGAGTCGAGTTTGACAGCCACGGCGGTGAGAATCATCAGCGGAGCCAGAATGAGCAGGCCAATGCTGGCCCCGATGACATCGACGACGCGCTTGGCGAACTGCTCCCACTGCGAGAGAGGCCCTCTCTGAACTTCGACGGACAGAGACTTTCCCAAACGGTAAGACGGATTCGAAGCGACGGAGCGGATACGCCGGTCCGGCAAAAGACGAACCGGCAATGGAGAGACCCTGAGGCGATCCCGGATCAATTCCAGCTTGCGCGTATCATTCCAAGGAAGAGCCAGCACGATTTCATCGACCCCGCGATCACGCGCGATCGACAACGCGTTTTCCAGGGCGGTCTCTTCGTCTTCGGTCATTGAAAAACCGCCGACGCCTTCGGAGGACAACGTCACACGATCAAGCTCGGCAAGGCCGAAACGCTCGAGCATTTCATCCTGCCCCAAAGCGGCGAGCTCGGAGCGCGTGCCGAGCAACACGGTCGCCCGCCCCTGGACGCGTCCCTCGCTGACGGCGCTCAGGACCAGCCGCTTGGAGAAACGTCGAGAGATGATCAGCAAGAAAAACGCGAGCGTTCCGTAGCACAGCACGGACCCCCGCGAAAAAGACGCACCCACCTTCATCAGGAACGCGAGTTGAGACAGTAGAAGGATGACGAGCGACCACTGCAGGAAGATCCGGGCAGCATCCTTGCGCTTCGAGAACACCGCTCGCAAATCGTAGAAGCCGCTGGAATGTCCCAGCAACACATAGATCAGCGCGGACATGATGCCGGCGCCAAGCAACTGCTCTGGACTCTTGAAATCGCCGTTCGCAGCAAGTTGATACAGCGCGCCCCCAGCAACGCTAGAGAACGCGATCACCGCCGCATCCACCGACATCAGCAGATACTGGAGCGCTGCGTACGGGAATTTCCGCCCTAGCGCCGGCAAGAGCCAGGATCCGTTCTTGGGCGTTTCATGAACTTGCGAACCACGAAGTCCTTTGTCCGGCAGAGCCAAGGCGTCGGTGATCGACTCCTGAGGTACCATTAATCACCTCGTATGTTCGGCAAAGCCAACAAACTTAACGGGTACTAAAATACGATCTTGCACTGCATTACAATAAATTTGCGCATCGCAATAGATCAAATTTTATGGCAGCTAATGCCAAAGAATTAATCATCTCGTCAAGACGAAATTCCACGAATTTGCAATGACAAGGCAGCAACAATGCAATACAGAATTGTTCTCCTCGCGATGCTCGGGGTTTGGTTTGTCCATGCAAGCCTGGCCACCGCTCAAGATTGTCCGAATTGCGGCAATCCCCTCGCGCAATCCCAATTCAGCCAGAGCACTACGCTCGCGGATGGATGGCGATTGGTGAAGAGCCGCAATCCGGGCGGTGGGGGCGAAATCGTCTCGGTCATGCATGCGGTCGATACAGCGAAGTCCGACGTGGGACTTGCGGGCATGAGCCTGCGATGTGGCGCAATCGGTCCAGAAGTGATTCTGATTTTACTGGATCCGGTGCAATCGGCAGGACACCCCGTGGTGACCCTGAAGGCCGGTTCGATAAAGACCCAGTTCGAAGCATCGGTGCTGCAGGACGGACGCGCCATCTTGCTGCCCGTCGCTGCAACGGCCGTCTCGAACGCGGCCAAGAGAGGAGCCACCGAGGTCTCGATAACCATCGACACGCAACCTCAGAAAATTAACGGAGTCGTACCGCTTGCCGGTCTTTCGAGTGCTTTGACTTCACTGTCTGTACACTGTTCAGGGAAGTAACCTCGCCTCGAGGAGCGATTCGACGGAGGTCTGAAGCGGAATTCACTGTCTCTTAAGTGGCGGAAAAGAAGGTGCAATCGGGGAGCTTGCTCATGTTTGCGATTGCCATCTTCTTGTTTCTTGTCTGCGCGGTGCTGGCGTGGAGCTTTCGGGTCTGGATACTCGTTCCGATCTCGGGACTCGCTGTAGCCACGCAGGTGATCTCGGATCTGATCGGCGGAGCAAGCATCGGGACGATGCTGGGGTCAGCGCTCGTCATGGCGCTCGTCCCGCAACTCGGCTTTATGCTGGGCTTGTTTACGCGCTACGTCCTGTTCGCACTGCGCGCCCCCCTGCCCTCCGGACATCCGCAGAGCACGATCGCAAAACTTTACAAGCAGAACTCGGCTTCATAAAGTGTGACCAAAGTACGTCGTGGCTCCGACACCTTGTAGGCTGCTCCACTGACGCGATAGCTCACGGCCTACTCTGCAGATCGGCAAATACTGCTGCAGTTGATGTGCCGCCCGCGAGAGGTTAGCAGGATTGTCGGCACCACTAATCTGCTTGATTCTGCTGATAACCGCGATGCCCGCCTTTGCGATAAGCAATCAAGCTCTCGGCCGGGATATCAGCCTGACCGCAGCGGCGATCATTTTGGTTTTAGTCGCGCGCGAGGCGCCCGAAAAACTCAGCTTCGTCTTGCAGCGGCTGAAATTGTTCTGGCTCGCCGCCGCCTTGCCCCTGGCGTGGCTGGCGTTTCAACTCCTTCCACTCCCGGAGGGATCGCTGACCAACCCCTTATGGTCAGCCGCACCGCCCGCACTGGCCGGGCATTGGACCAGCGGGCACATCACGATAGACATCGACGCTACGTTTCGCAGCATGATCTCCTATCTCGGTGTGCTGGCGCTGACGATTGCCGCGGCGGTCATCGGGCGCGATCGTTCTCATGCCAAGGATCTGCTGACCGCCCTCAGTGTCGGATCGACGCTCACGGCGATCCTGCTGTTGATCGCCCGGTCCAGTCCCAACATCGGCCTGCCGGCGCCGGACAGCACCGGCGGAAGCGCCATGACCGCGATGACCGCGATGGCGATCGTCGCGAACGGCGCCATCCTGGTCATGACCGCGGCTCAGAGCGACACCGGCTGGTCGTTCGACCGCCTGGGATTTACTGCCTTCGCCGCCTTTGGAATCGCGATTTCATTCGTCGCATTGGAGGTCGCCGAATCCTTCGCCCTGTCCGCTGCAGCGCTGGCCGCACTCGCCGTCCAGGGCTTTTTCGTGCTCGTACGCCGCCTCAAATTCCGGTCATGGCAGGCTTTTTCGCTCGCTCTCGTGCTGGCCGCGCTAGCGATCAGCGTCGTAGCCGCCCGAAATCCGAGCCTGATCGATCTTGCCGATCGCGCTCGTCCGGAAGATTTTGCGGACGTTCAAAGGGCCCTCTCCGAGGCGCCATGGCCGGGCTCCGGAGTTGGCACGTTCGGCTATGCCATGCAGATGTACCGAAGCTTCGGTCTGCCGCCCATGTTGATCGCACCGTCAACGGCCATCGCGGTCTCGGTTGAATGGGGGCGCGCCGCATCATGGCTCATGATCGCGTCGGTGACACTGCTCTGCTTTGCGCTGTTCTGGGCGACCTTGCGGCGGTCCCGTGACACCTATTTTCCCCTGTTCGCCGCGACAGTCCTGCTCGTGACGCTATGGGAAGCCTTCCTCGACCCGAGCCTTCGGAGCAGCGTCGTTCAGACGACCATTGCAATAGCAATCGGGGTTGGCCTGTCGCAAAAAGTGAGCGAAGGCCGCCGTTCCGGCCGAGACTGATCTCAAACCCTGCGGTCCGCGATCGTCGTCCACAGCTTGCTGCTGTTCGGCAATTGCATGCGAACCCACCGATAGGGCGCCCGGGACCACGGCCGTAGCTGTGCATTGAGATTGTCCAGGACAACGTCGCCCTCGTTGGTTCGGACCACCAACACGAGGTGGTGTTCGCCGCTGGGCACGACCACTTCGCTCAGCAAGAGCACCCGGGCCGGCCAGCCGCGCTTCAGCAGTTCGTGGCGCTTGCTGACCGCATAGTCGTTACAATCGCCCCGCGCCGGGTTGAGAACCCAGGCCTCCTCGGCCTCGTTGTCAAGCCGAGCGGCCACGATATCGCGATTGACCGCCTCGTTGACCTGCTTCAGATCCTTGAGCCGCTCGGGCGTGAGCTGGACCGGCCCTCCGCGAAACAGCGGACGGCTGCGGCATTCCGCCTCGTAGCGGTGACAGAAGCGGTTGAAGGCCATGGGGGGCAATGCAGGCGCGTCGAACTTGATGCGCTGAAGCAGGGGCCGAAGACCCATGGTGGATCCGAGCAGTCCCGCGGCCGCGGGCGCGGCAAGGCACCACGAGGCGATTGCAACGGCCAAACTTGCCGATATTCTGCGCATGTCTCTGCTCCCCACTTTCGGGAGAAGCTAAGTCGGACAGTTTGAGATTCTGGCCGCGAGTTGCGGCGAAATTGGTTCAAAAAGCAGACGTTCTATTTCGAACTTGTTAACTATACGTGGCCGACAACGTTTGGAAGTACGCTCCTGTGATTGGTTCCTCCCTTCCGGGCGGCAAGGAGCCTTGGGCTCGAAGATGTTAAGATCGCCTCGCGTCAAGAATTCGGCACCTAAACCCAGGTTGCCGGACGGTATCCGCATCTATGCGATCAGCGACGTCCACGGCTGTTCCGATTTGCTCAGAACCATGTTTGCGATCATCGATCGCGATTTGATGACAATCGGCCGGCGGCGGGCGCTTCACGTCTTCCTCGGCGACTATATCGACCGCGGGCCGGACTCCTCGGGCACGATCGACCTTCTGATCGACCGGGCCCGGCGCCACGAGTCGATCTTCCTCAAGGGCAATCATGAGGAGTTCCTGTTCGAGGTCCTGAGAGATCCCGAAATGCTGCATAACTGGAGACAATATGGCGGCCTCCAGACTCTGAGCTCCTATGGCATTCAGCCGCCGCTGAATCCGACCGCCGAGGAGCAAAAGGAGCTGATCGATCAGCTTGCATTGGCGATTCCGATGCATCACCGCATGTTCTTCCAAAGGCTCCGAACCAGTTTCACATGCGGGGATTTCTTCTTCGTCCATGCAGGCATCAAGCCGGGACGACCGCTGGCCAGTCAAACTGAGGAAGATCTTCTCTGGATTCGGGACGAATTCTTGCTCAGCGAGAAGAAGCATGAGAAATACATCATCCACGGACATACTCCGGTCCGGGAACCGGACATTCGGCCGAACCGTGCCAACATCGACACGGGCGCCTACGCTACCGGCAACCTGACGCTGCTCACGATCCAGGGCCACCGGCTGCTGGCCCTCTAACGCGACCTGCCGTTCCGAATGGTTTCAGATCCCCTGTTCCGCGTGACCCTGATCATCCTTGCCGCCGTGATCGGCTACGAGGGAATCAGCGCGATGATTTCCGATGTCGCCGACATGCGCACGTCGGTTGCAGCCAAGACCAATGCCGTCACAAGGGCGCAGCCCGACGGGCTCCCCACGCGCTCCCGATATGACCGCGAGACGGACCGCGCCGTCGCTGATGCCTTGGAAATGCTACGCCGCCCTGCTACCGGTTCGCTCCCAAGTGAGGACGTCGATCGCCTTGGAGACGCGCTCCGCCCGGCACTAGCGCGCGCGCCCCATGACGCATTTCTCTGGCTCGGCCTGGCCGCCCTGGAGACCGGTCGCGCCGCCAACAGCTCCGCCGGCGCAGAACCGCTCAAGATGGCCTATTTCACAGCCCCGAACGACGCCCAGTTGATGCCGGTGAGGCTTGAAATCGCAACGCGAATGAGCGGCCTCATCGACGTCCAACTCAAACAGCTGGCCGAGGGCGACGTGCGGCTCATGCTGATGCGTCAGCCTGACCAACGCGCAGCCGTGATTTCCGCCTATCGACGGGCGTCAAGTCAGGGGAAGACATTCCTCGAGGACGCTGTGCGAGCCACGGACCCATCATTTCTGAAGCTCTTGCGCGGTTAGGCCCCGTTTCCTCAGTGGGATATTGATCCTGCGCTGCCCAAAGACTAAGATCGCCCTCAGATCATTTAGGAAGTCTGCCATGCGATTTGGATTGGGGTTGTGTTTGGTGTCGTTTCTGACGGCATGCGCGGGCTCTGCGCTTGCTGCGGATTATGCGGTTCCCACCGAACGGCGCGTCGCGCAGATTTCCACGATCGACCGTGGACCGAATCCTTACTGCGGACCCAGATACGGCTGTCCGATCACGGTCCGAGTCAGGCACCGCAGCCTTGGCATGGGTTATCCCTCGAGCTTCGATCCCCGCACCCGGGGTGAGCCGAACTACTTCTACGGGCCGATGCGGACCTACGTGGAGTTCGTCGACCCGCTGTATCCCGAACGGGTCTCGGCCTACTGACAATCGGCGTTGGGGCGCGCGGGCGCACCTCCGCAAATTGACCGGGGCCGGGATTCCGGCCGGGCTCTTTGAGTCTCGCGGTGGGTGTTGATCTGCCTTGAGATGCCAACCTGATCGAATGGCAGCCAATCTCAGTCATTCATTCAATTGGTTGCCTGACCGGACCGATATTCCGGAAAACGGCTCAGCATCGCCGCCTTCAGGAACTTGAAGTGTGCGATCGAGGCGCCCAGCTCCTTGAGCCGGCGCTGACCATTCAGGATCTCCTTGTCGAACAGATCCTGGTGATGATTGTCGAGCGCCTCGCGCTCGAGATATTCATCATCGCCGTTGCCGATGGTCACCGCCGCGCGCGCGAGCACGTCTTCCACCCGGCGGTTGAGACCCGACTGCTCCCGCTCCGCCGCGTGAAGAGCGTCCTCGATCGCGGTCATGATGGCTTCGATGCGCGTGCGATCGGTTTCAGCGTCGCGCTCGGGCGAACGCGCGCGAAACGTCTGCTCGCCCCCGAAGCGGTCTTTCAGGAAGTTATGGGTGCGGGCCCGCAGGAAGAGCTGAAACATGCGTGCATTTTCCGGTTCGAGGCGCCAGACCAGAAAATGGGCCAAGGATGGTTAATAAACGTTAAAGGCAGCAGAAGGTTGTGCTCCGCGGCGTCCCCCGTGAGCCGCCCCAAGACGTTCAGATTGGACGTTCAGATCGTCGCCCTGAGGGCATCCAGCTCGCGATCGAGCGCCTGCTGCCAGCTCGGCGGCGTAATGCCGAACCGCTCGCGCAGCCGCGAGAGATCAAGGCGGGAATTGAACGGCCGCTTCGCCTTGACGGGAAATTCCTCCGAACGGATTGGAACAATTTCCTTCACGGCGAATTTGACGCCCCGCGATTGCAAGCCGGAAACGATCGCGGTCGCAAAGCCGTGCCAGCTGGTCTCGCCCGTGCAGACCAGATTGACGACGCCGCCTTGCTGCTCAAAAGGCTTGCGAAGGTCGTCATCGCTCCGCGGCAGCATCGCAACCACCGCTTGTGAAATCGTATTTGCTGTCGTCGGCGCGCCCATCTGGTCGGCGACGATGCGCAGCTGCTCGCGCTCTCCGGCGAGCCGCACGATCGTTTTGAGAAAATTCGCGCCGGTTGCAGCGTACACCCAGGACGTGCGCGCGATCACATGCAGGGCACCCGCCTCGGCAATGGCTTGGTCGCCCGCGAGCTTGCTTTGGCCGTACACCGAGAGAGGCGCCGGCGTGCTGTCCTCGCGCCACGGACGATCGCCCGAGCCGTCGAAGACATAATCTGTCGAAAAGTGCACCAGCGGCACGCCACGGGGCGCAGCCCATTGGGCGATCACCCTGGGAGCTTCCGCGTTGATCCGAAACGCGAGTTCTCGCTCGTCTTCCGCGCGATCGACAGCGGTGTAGGCCGCGGGGTTGATGATCAGATCCGGCTTGATCGAATCCAGCCTGCCGGCGAGCTCATCAGGCCGCGACAGATCGAAATCTTCCAGTGCCGGCGCAACGATATCGGCGCGTCCACGAAGCAGCGGAAGCAGAGCTCCGCCCACCTGCCCCGCAGAGCCCGTCAGAAGAACTTTCATGTCAGATCTCCCCGTAACGCGGGAGATTCTTCACGTCCGCGAGCAACGGCGCGTCGGCATCTTTCGGCGACAGCGAGGGTTCCGCGAGGCCCCAGTCGATGCCGATCGCCGGGTCGTTCCACCGAATGGAGATCTCATCCTTCGGGCTGTAGAGCGCGTCGCACTTATAGAAGAAATCAGCCGTCTCGGAGAGAACGGCAAAACCATGCGCGAAACCGCGAGGAACCCACAATTGCCTGCGGTTGTCCTCACTCAATTCGACAGCAATGTGACGTCCAAAATTCGGGCTGCCGATGCGCACATCGACGGCAACGTCCAAGACGCGGCCTCGAAGCGCAGTGACCAGCTTGCCCTGCGTAAGCGGATTTTGCAGGTGCAGCCCGCGCAACACTCCGTAACGCGAGCGTGACAGGTTGTCCTGAACGAACGGCTGCGCAACCCCGCTCTGCGCGTAGCGCTCGAATTGGTAGGTCTCCAAGAAAAAGCCGCGTTGATCACCAAATAGCTTCGGCTCGATGATCAAAACCTCGGGCAGATCTGTCTTGATAACGTTCATTCCCGCAACTTGTGCAGCGCACACTATCTGATATTTTCGAATTGGTAAACTAGAGGACCTATGAAGGGAATTATACTCGCCAGCAGAACAGGCTCGCGCCTTTTTCCTGTCACGTCAACTCACCCGAGCAATATGGCGTGGTCGATCTCGATAGTGACGGACGTGCTCGCTCGATCGAAGAGAAGCCCAAGCAGCCGAAGTCGAATGTGGCCGTGACCGGCCTCTATTTCTATGACAACAGCGTGGTCGATATCGCTGCGGGGATCAAACCTTCGGCGCGGGGCGAAATCGAGATCACCGACGTGAACAACGCCTACCTCGCCCGTGGCGACCTGTTCGTCGAAGTGCTCGGGCGCGGATTTGCCTGGCTCGACACCGGCACGCACGCTTCGCTGGTCGAAGCCAGCCACTTCGTCCAGATCCTGGAACAGCGCCAGGGCTTGCGCATCGCCTGTCCCGAGGAAATCGCCTTGCGGCGCGGATACATTTCTCTCGAAGCCTTCAAGAAGGTCGCAGAGAGGACCGCCAAGAGCAGCTACGGCGAGTATCTGCAATCGGTTGCCCGTTCCTTCGCCGCTCAAGACTGAGGCAGATCACATATGCGTTTCGAAGGCTCCACGATTTTCGTCACGGGCGGTGCGGGTTTCATCGGCTCCGCCGTCGTCCGTCATCTCCTCCGCGACACGCAGGCACGCGTCGTCAACATCGACAAGCTGACTTATGCGGCGAACCTCGATTCGATTCCCGACGCCGAAGCAAACCCGCGTTATGCATTCGAAAAGCAATGCATTTGCGAGGCTGCCTCGCTTCGCAAATTGTTCGAGAAGTACCAGCCGGCTGCGGTGATGAACCTGGCTGCCGAGAGCCATGTTGATCGCTCGATCGACGGCCCCGGCGAATTCATCCAGACCAACATCGTGGGCACCTTCACGCTGCTGCAGGAAGCGCTGCGGTACTGGAGGGCTCTGACCCCGGACCGCCGTTCGCAATTCCGCTTCCTCCACATCTCCACCGACGAGGTGTTCGGGTCGCTCGGCAAGGACGGTTATTTCACCGAGACCACGCCCTATTCACCGAACTCGCCCTATTCGGCGAGCAAGGCGTCGTCCGACCATCTGGTCCGCGCCTGGCGTGAGACCTACGACCTTCCGACGATGGTGACAAACTGCTCGAACAACTACGGGCCCTATCACTTCCCCGAAAAGCTCATTCCGCACATCATCATCAAAGGGCTGGCCCAGGAGGCGCTTCCCGTCTATGGCGACGGACAGAACATTCGCGACTGGCTCTACGTCGAAGATCACGCCAAGGCACTTGCGCTCGTGCTCGAGCGGGGCATGGTCGGCGAGACCTACAACGTCGGCGGACGAAACGAACGCACCAACCTCCACGTCGTGAAAAGCATTTGCGATCTGCTGGACGAACTTTCACCCAGCGGAACGGGCTCCCGGCGGAGCCTGATTTCTTTTGTTGCCGACCGCCCTGGGCACGATCGCCGCTACGCGATTGATGCTTCAAAGCTGGAGCGCGAGCTCGGATGGCGTGCCGACGAGAATTTCGAAAGTGGCTTGACCAAGACCGTTCGGTGGTTCTTCGACAATCGGATGTGGTGGGAGGCCATTCTTGATCGCGGCTATCAGCAGAAACGTATCGGCCTCGGCTAAAGCGCGATGAGATTTGGATGAATCGTCATCGCGCTTTAGGTCGTTGTTCGAGCATGATCTTTTCGGAAAACCGCTGCGCACTTTTCCGGATCATGCTTTAGCCGGCCGAGTTGGCTTTCTTCCCGACAATCTGACGATATCGACTTGCGTCGCTTTGGGAGCGGACTTGTCGCATCGAATGCGAAAGGGAATTGACGCGAAAAATGGACGAATACTACTTCGTGTGGATTCGTGGCTTCGACGGCCGCCCTAAGCCACAGATTTGGGCTGCGGATCAATTCGAGGGCCCTGATTGGAGATCTAGCCAAGTTGTTGCGCGACGCGTTCTCGATGCTGCAGAACGCGGGATGGGCCTGGATCGCCTCGCGAAGCTGTTTCCAGCACCGTCTGGTCAAGATGAGGCCAGCTAAAGCATGATCCGGAAAAGTGTGCAGCGGTTTTCCGAAAAGATCATGCTCAAACAATAACCTAAAGCGCGATGACGATTCATCCAAATCTCATCGCGATTTAGTCTGTCCCTACGACAGGGTTGCCGCTCAACGCTGATTTCGCCTCCCGCCAGCTAAGCGTCGGATGAAGTTACCCGGAGCGGTCGAATCAAGTTCTGATCTCTGCTCGGCTCCGTGCCATCCAAGCTTTCCAGGCGCCGTCGTGTTTCTCGTAGAGTTCCAGCAAGCGCTGCTCGCCGGTGGCCGGCCAAAAACCATGGGCACTCCGCGTAGCCTGCCTGCCCTCCTGAGCGGACGCCTGCTCGCTATCGAGCCGCTCGAACTCGAAGGTTTCCTCCAGCGTCAGACCGATCAGGACGCGCCGGCCCAGCGCATCCACGAAATAGCGCCGCGGCGCATTGTTCGCCGAGCTAGTCAAGGTGCCCCCTCCCCGGCGATCCACCGACCGCGCAACGGATCGAGACGGCGGCCGCAGGAACCGACAAGACGCAGAGCCTCACGAGCGGAACGATCAAGACCAGCCAGACCATCGACCACAGTCCTCAAATCCGACAACATGACAGGGGCCCATCAACGCGGGGAAGACCAGCTGACGGCCTGCAAGATCCATGCGCGATCCCGCGATCGGGAGCCAGCCGGAAGTCTCCTTAACCTAGGCAGACATGGTTACGCCGCCACCGTGTCCGGAACGCGCCGCGGCAAGACAATCGGCATCCGCCACCAAGTTGTAAATCATCAGAATACACGTATCGCCCTCGCTAACGACGCATTCTGCCGGGATACGGAGGAGCCGTAAGGCTGATAGAGCGGATGACGTACTCTGCGCCTGCGCGATCGCCACGCGCGCGTCGCATAGCCAGCACCAAAGCCCGCGAAGATCGAGATTAGAATCGCGACTACCATCATTCGGAACTCTTCCAATTGTAGGCGTGTTGTCTTTGTGATGCGCTAGTCTCATCTTCGAGTTGTGTCGAGAACATGATGAGCGCCGCTGATTTTCTTGTCATGTCAGGGATTTTTTGGGCAGCACCGTGCTTGCGATGTGGTCGGCCACGCGTTCACCCGAAGAACCACAGGAACAATCTCACCAGCAACAGCGTGATGAAATACACCCACCCTGCCATCGCAATCAGCGCAACGCCGAAAAATGCGCCTTCGAACGCCCGCTCTCTGATCTTCGTGAGAGGAAATGCCACTCGCGCTTTCTGAAGCATCTCGGCCTTCTTCTTGTTTTGTTGATTTTGATTTGTTCGTGGTCGTTTGCGCTAGACCATAGCCGAACGAATTCGACGATCTCGTGACGGCTCGTCTGAGAGACGCGCAATGCTGCTCATCGCGATCCCCGATGCAGGCATCGCGATTGAATCTATTCTCGTTCGAATCTGTTGCGATCAAGCCAAGCCGCGATTCAATTGAAATTGATCCCTCGAATCTGCGTCGTGATATCGCGACAAGTAGTTCCGGATCGCACGCAAGTGATGACGCGGGACGAAGCATTCGGCTTTGCGATGTCCGCCACGGGACGATGAGGCGCGTGGCGCCTCGCCCCGGCGACCGAGCTTCTCCGGCTCAATGTCGCCGACCACACCGAGCCGCTGCAACTGATGCTCGAGCACGGCGGGACCGGCGAGACCGACAACATCGGCGCGCGCTGCGAATGGACCAATCTCGACGTGGTCGAGCGCATCTGCGATCTACTCGATGAGATCCCACCCGGCGCCGCTGAGCGCCGCGGCCTGATCAGCTTCGTGGCCGATCGGCCCGGCCACGATCTTCGCTGCGCCATGGTCCCGGCAAGATCGAACGCGAGCTCGGCTGGCGCCCACGCGAGAGCTTCGAAAGCAGGCTTGCGAAGACCGTCCGCTGGTTCTGCGACAACCGGACGTGGTGGCAGAATATCCTCGATCGCGGCCACCAGCGCACGAATCGGCCTCGGCCAGCGAAAAACTCCGTGGTTATACGGAGCGCCGCGCACTGATTTTATCCCGGTAAGGTTGAGCGGTTAGCTTAATCCGCGTTGTGTGTTGCGAACGCCGAGGGATCGCATATCCATCTCGTCACCGGGCTCCCCCAAGCCCGGCCCCACCCAAGCAAAGCCGTCGAGCGAACGTGGGTCCGCTTGGCGGCTTTGTCGTTGTGTCGACGAGAGGATGGTTTCGGTTATGGCGCGCAGGCCCTGGTCGTTCAAGGAAGACCGCCGGCTGATGGAATTGGCCAAGTCTTCGACTTCGCTTGAAGAAGCGGCAAAAGCTCTCGGCCGCTCGCCCGATGCGGTCAAACGCATGGCCTTGCGCCTCGGGCTGTCGCTGAAATCCAAGGGCTCCAAGAAGAACTAGCGTCCGTCGCACCGGCCGCGCACGACTGCTCGTGGACGGGCGCGTCCTCCTCATCAATCGGTGATTGGAAGATGCCAATCGACGCAGCCCGATCGCCTTCAAGGCTATGCCATGCGCGTGGCTTCATGCCTGACGAAGTCGGCTTGATTCGTCGATGACGAGAATTTGGGCAGGGACTGTCGCCTGCCCATTCGCCTGAAGGCGGAACTCCCAGTTCGCCCGTGAACATGGGTTCACGCCTGTTTATGAACCTTAACGATGTTCTTGGCTTTCGAAAGCGGCGAGCCGGCCGACAGGCTATGTTGGCACCATGCGCCGCAATCATCTCATCGCCGCCGCGGGTATCTGCCTCGCGCTCATCATCTACGCCACCTTCGCCAAGCTCGCGGGCAGGCCGGCGCTGATGGGCCACGCGGAGGACTACTGGGTCGTCGTCATCGAGCGCTTCAGTGCCTACGGGCTATTGGGCTTCCTGCTGTCTTTCCTGCTGCCGGGCCGCGTCAAACTGGCCTGCGCCTTTGTGGTGGCCGTAGCCGTCGGGCTCGAGGTCTTGCAGGCGGTGACGCTGGATCGCGATCCCCGTCTCATGGATGTGTTGCAGAAGGCGGCCGGCGGCACCGTCGGCGTCCTCCTTGCCCAGACCATCCTGGCTTTCCTGCCGAGACCACCGTCCTGAAGCGCGATCGGATTGGGCTGAATCGTCTTCGCGCGTCAGGCTGATGCTTGCGCGTGATGTTTCCGGAAAACCGCTGCACGGCTTTCCGGATCATGCTCTGTGGCTGCGGCTTACGCCACGCTGCGCGAGAGGCGGGCCTGCCCGGTCGTGAGACCCCCCGACATCTGCCGATGGGCATCGCGCAGTGCCGTGATCGCCTCGTCGAGGTCGAATTCGCTCTCGCGAACGGTCTCGAAGAACCGGGCCATCAAGGCGACGTTGAGCTTGACGCGGGTGTTCCCGTCGCGGCTCTTGCGGCGATCGAGCGACAGATGCATCGCCTGCATCCTGGCATCGGCAGCACTGCAGCCGCTGAGCGTCGCGAGTTCGTCATAAGTCATCCAGATTTGAGGCATGTTCCCTGTCCGCCTTTTGTTGTGGGCGTCAACCTAGATTTCACCTCTAAAGGCCGGGTTGCCGTAGTGCCGTCGCGCCCCGTTTTCGCGACAACAGCGTCAATGCAAACCTAAGACGCCCGCGTTCTAGGACAGCGGCGCCTTGGGCGGCGTGAACGGATGGCGGGGCCGGGAACGGCCGTCGAGGCCCTTGGGCAGCTTATCGGCATTGAGCTTGACGACCGCGCATTTGGCGTCAGCCACCCGCGCATCTTCCTGGCTGTAGATCAGCGTCGCCTCAAAATTCACGTCGGGCGCTTCCTTGGCCGTTCCCGAGCAGGTCGCCACCAGGCCGTTGCACACACCCGAGAGCTTGACCTCGACCTGGTCCAGCCCGAACACGCTCGGCGGGCCGTCGGCATACCGGTTCACGGTCAGGACGGCCGAAAAGTGTCGCTCATCGACGCGGTAGGAGCCGCCATAGGTGAAGAAGCTGTCGCTCCCCGAGATCCGGCCGTCGGTCAGATCCACGACGCCAGTGCCCTGGCCGCGCGGAGTCCTGAACCAGGCAGCGTATGTACCGTCTCTCAACATGGGAAATTTCCCGACGTGAAAATTGACCTGTATTTGCGACCAACTCTGGGGCGCGACAATGGCTGAACTGCCGACCCTGCTGGGCAAGGTTAACGCCCCGAAAACTCAAACCGTCGAATTGCCGCCGTCGCCGGCGGCCACGTCAAAATAATTCTATGCCGTCATCCGCGGCCTCGACCGCCTCGACGCGCCGCGTAGCGGCGATCGAGGCAAGGCCAAGCGTCTGCAAAAATTCTCGATGGACATCGCGTTCGCGCTCCATCGTGTAGCGCGCGAAGAGATCGTCGAGCATCGCCTGGTCCTGCGTCTCGGGCCGAGGTCTTCCCGCGCCTGCGCTCGCGGTCTCGAGCCGCGCGGCAACCGCAGGCAAGGTCGCGGAGCTTTCGCCGAGCGAGGTCATCAGGCCTTGCGCCGAATTCATCAGGCCCTCGAATTCTGCACCCTCATCGACCAGCCGGCTCATCAGCTTGCCGAGCCGTTCGTTGCCGACCTCAACCTCGCGGAGCGCCTGCAGGATCTGCGGCTCGAGCTTGGCAAGCTGCGTGGGATCGCCCTGCACGCGGAGCTGCTTCAGCTCCTGCGCCGAGCGTTCGATGCCGTCGAGCACGGGCTTCAGGCGCCCTGCGCCAGCGGAGACCTGATCGGCGGTGGCCTTCAGCTCGTTGGCGATCACCACGAAGGCACTGCCGCGGCTGCCGAGATGGCTCGCCTTGAGCCCGGCATTCATACCGATCAGCGTGATGTCGACAGTCGCTTCTGCTAGCCCGGCAATCGCCTGGCGAAATTTCGCCAGGGTGTCCTCGACGATGGCCAGCGCCTCGTCGACCGCGCGGCCGGCGCTCTCGCAGGTCGCGATCAAGGTCGAGGCGTGCGCCAGCGTCTGCTTGATGCGCGACAGGAACGACGCGGAGCCGCCCTCCTCCCCGCCGAACAGCGTACGGCCGTGCCCGACGACGCTGCCTGCATCCTGCAGGATTGCCGTCAGCGCACGCACGATCTGACCGATGTCACTGCCGAACTCACGCTGGGCGTCCCTGAGCAGGGCCGCCTGCAACTGGCAGATCGCGCGCGCGCCGTCGTCGCTCGCAACCGGTCCGGGAACGAGGCTCGGCGAAGATTCCGACGCGAGGCCGAGACCATGGCAGACATGCTCGAGGCGCTGGCGCGTGCTGTCACCGGCCTGAAGCGAGACGATGGCGCCGCCGACCGCCTCGGCAATCTTTCTGGTGCTGGCACTCGCGAGGTCGGCGAGATCGCGGCTCTTGCTGCGCTGGTCGCGCAATCCGGAATAGGCTTCGCCAAGCTCGGCACTCTCGGACACGAGCTGCTTCGCGTAGCGGCTCTCGAATTCCTTCTGGCGGCCGGAGGCGGTGGCGACGGCGTCCGACAGGCGCTGTTGATCCCGTGCGCAGCCCTCGATCGAGCCCTGCACCGCCTTGCCGAGATCGTAGGCCTCCTGGGTGAAGGCGAGGAATCCCTCGCGATCGCCATCGAGCGAGGCCGCTTCGATCCGTGCGCTCCGCGCGATGATGGTGATCATCCCGATGTGCTTGAACAGCGGCTTAAGCAGCGCAGAGGCTTCCGACGTGCTGTTGCCGATCGTGGCAAGCAGCGCGCTCTCGGCCGGCAGCGCCTTCGCAAGCTCGCTGAGCCGCGCGGAAATCTCCTGCAATGCGGTCGCGGCGCCCTCGATCTCGGCGCCGGAGAGCTCTTCCGAGAGCGTCGCGAGGCCGTGGTTCAGCTCCTTGAAGATGAGATGGCCGCGGCCGAGCTCCTGGCCGACCCGCGCGAAGACGTCCTCGATCCGCGACGAGACATCCTCGATCGCTGCGGTCGCTTCAGTCAGTGTGTGAGCCGGAATGGCGGACATTTGCGATCAGCCCACTGCCGCCACATGCCCGGCCTGATACCAGAGCATGATCTCGCGCGGGATATGGTGCAGCGACACCACCTTCTCGACACCGCCATGGGCAATGGCTTCCTTCGGCATGCCGAACACCACGCAGCTTTCCTCGTCCTGCGCCCGCGTCGAGCCGCCGAGCTTGCGCATCTCCAGCATGCCGCGCGCGCCGTCGTCGCCCATTCCGGTCATGATGACGCCGAGAGCGTTGGCACCGGCATGCTGGGCGGCCGAGCGGAACAGCACGTCGACCGAGGGGCGATGCCGCGACACCGGCGGGCCATCCTTGATCGCGATCTGGTAGCGCAGCCCGATGCGCTGGAGCAGCATGTGACGGGCGCCCGGCGCGATATAAGCACAGCCCGGCAGCACCGGCTCGCCGTCCTCGGCCTCCTTGACCCGGATCTGGCAGACGCTGTCGAGCCGCCTGGCAAAGGCCGCGGTGAAGCCGGCCGGCATGTGCTGGACGATGACGATCGGCGGACAATGCACCGGCAGCATCTCGAGCACATCGTTGAGCGCCTCGGTCCCGCCCGTCGAGGCACCGATGCAGACGATGCGTTCAGTGGTCGGCCGGACCCTGCCCTGCACCGGCGGCGGGATGATCGCATCGGCCGTGAGCTTCTTCTCGATCGCGCGACGCTCGGCTCGCGGACGCACGCGCGCGCGCGCCGCCGACTTCACGGCCTCGCGCAGCCGCGTCGAGCATTCGAGCAGCGCCTGCCGCGTGTCGATCTTCGGCTTGGGTACGATATCGACCGCGCCCGCCTCGAACGCCTCGAACATGACGTTCGAGCCTTCTTCCGTGAGCGAGGAGCAGATGATCACCGGGATCGGCCGCTGCGCCATGATCTTGCGCAGGAACGTCAAGCCGTCCATGCGCGGCATTTCCAGATCGAGGATCATGACGTCGGGGATTTCGTTCTGGAGACGCCGCGCCGCGACGAACGGATCGGACGCCGTGGCCATCACCTCGATATCGGGATCGTCGTTGAGGATCGTTTGCAGGATTTGGCGCACCGACGCCGAATCGTCCACGATCAGTACGCGAACTTTCTCCCTCGGCATCTCGCGTGGCTCCAATCAGACCTGGAAAATCGTTGGCTGAACTTGCTTCAGATCCGGGACGGAACTGTGAATCATGGATTCCGAATGTCCGACCAGCAGATACCCTCCCGGCCGCAAATGGTTGCAGAGCTGCTGGACGACCTTGCGCTGGGTCGGCTTGTCGAAATAGATCAGCACGTTGCGGCAGAAGATGATGTCGACGTCCCGGTCCACCGGATAGGCTGCGTCCATCAGGTTCATCCGCATGAAATGCGTCATGCGCCGCAGTTCCGGCACCACCCGCACCTCGCCGCGCGACCTGTCCCGCGAGGACAGGAAATAGCGCTTCACGAACGGCTCCGGCACCGGCGAAAGCACGTCGCGGGTGTAGATCGCGGTCCTGGCGAGGCGGAGCACCGCGGTCGAGATGTCGGTGCCGAGGATGCGGTACTGGAAGCGCGAGCCGTTCCGCGTCATGTCGTCCAGCACCATGGCGGTGGTGTAGGCTTCCATGCCGGTGGAGCTCGCCGAGCTCCAGATCTTCAGGTTCGCGTTCCTGCGTCCATGCGACTTCAGAAGCGCGGGGACCGCGACGTCGCGCATGAAGGTGAAGTGCTGCGGCTCGCGGAAGAAATCGGTCTTGTTGGTCGTCACCACATCGATGAGATGGGTAAGCTCGGTGTCGAAATGCTCGGCCTCGAACAGGTTGTCGACATATTCGTTGAGGTCGGAGAAGTTCAGCGCGCGCACGCGCTTGTGCAGCCGCCCCTCCAGCATCAGCCGCTTGCCTTGCGGCAGCTTGATGCCGACCTGGCCCTCGATCAGTTCGGCGATGGTCCGGAAGTGGCGGTCCGACAGATGGACGGCGGTATCCTGCAAGGCAGGCATCATGGCTGAATGCCCCCAAGCGTGATGGCCGCCTGCACTGAATGTCGGGCCGAACGGGCCATCTTGAGTCCTACGCGTTTACGCTGATTGCTGAAGACGGATTGGCCCGCCGATGAGGGGCGGGCCGATCCCTAAACGGTCTTAGCGCTGGAACTCGGCGTCCCGATCGTCCTCGCCGTCGTTCATGTCGAACGCAAAGCCGCCGCCACCTGCAGCCTTCACGGCACGCGCCGGCTTGGCCTGCGGCTTCTTGGCCGGACGCTCGACGGCCGCCATGGTCGCCGCCTTGGCGCGGAGTTGATTGACGGCGCGATCGATCGGCGCGGCCGCCTGGGCACGGCCCTGCTCGATGCGGAAATAGGCGATGGTCGACTGAAGCTGCTCGGCCTGCGAGGCGAGCTCTTCCGAGGTCGAGGACACCTGCTCGGACGCGCTGGCGTTCTGCTGGCCGACCTTGTCGAGCTGCTGGATCGCCTGGTTGATCTGGGCCGAACCGACGTCCTGCTCGCGGCAGGCCGCCGTGATCTCCTCGACCAGCTCCGCCGTCCGCTTGATGTCGGGGACGAGCTTGGAGAGCATTGAGCCTGCTTCCTGCGCAACCTTGACGGTGTCGGCCGACAGCGTGCCGATCTCGGCCGCAGCCGCCTGGCTGCGCTCGGCGAGCTTGCGCACTTCGGAGGCGACCACCGCAAAACCCTTGCCGTGCTCGCCGGCGCGCGCGGCCTCGACCGCGGCATTGAGCGCGAGCAGGTCGGTCTGGCGGGCGATCTCCTGCACGATCGTGATCTTCTCGGCGATGGTCTGCATCGCGTTGACAGCACGGCCAACCGCGGCACCGCTGGCCTCGGCGTCCTTGGCCGACTGCGCCGCGATCTTCTCGGTCTGGTTGGCATTGTCGGCGTTCTGCTTCACATTCGAAGCCATCTCCTCCATCGAGGAGGACGCTTCTTCGGCGGACGAAGCCTGCTCGGTCGCGCCCTGCGAGAGCTGCTCGGCGCTGGCGGAGAGCTCCTGGCTGCCGGCCGAGACATTCTGCGCCGCGGTCAGGGCTTCCGACACGATCTGGCGCAGCTTCTCGACCATGCGCTCCAGCGCAAGGCCCAGCGTATCCTTGTCCGACAGCGGCTTGGCCTCGACGGTGAGATCGCCCTGCGCGATCTGGTTGGCGAGCGCCGCCGTCGCATTCAGGTTCACCGTCATCGCATTCAGCGACTTGATGAGGTCGCCGATCTCGTCGTTGCTGGAGGAGTTGATCTTGTGGCTGAGATCGCCGATCGCCACTGCGTCGGCAAGGCCCACGGCCTGCGCCAGCGCGCGGCTGATGCTCATGGCGATCCAGGTCGCCGCGGCCGCGGCGATCAGCAGCGAAGCAATCACCAGGCTCATCAGGATCAGTTCGGCGCGGGCGCCATCCTGCTTGGCCTGTTCGGCCTGCTCGGCCATGTTCTTCTTGACGTTCTTGATGTAACCGTCGGCCGCTTCGATCGCGTCCGCGACGACCTTGCGGCCGTCATGCATGGTGCGATCCAGCGCCTTCGGCTTGTCGGTCTTCGCGAGCTGGACCGTCTCGTCCTGATAGGCATTCAGCTTGGCGAACGCGACGTTGAAGACATCCATCAGCTTCTTGCCGCCTTCAGTGGCCGCTGCGTAGATCTCGTCCTTGGACTTGGCGACCGCCTCACGGTTCTTGAGGAGGTCGGCCCGGAACTGATCGTACTCCGCGTCGGACGCCGCCAGGATCGAGTTCTTCTCCGCGCGAACCAGGAACAGGATGCCTTCCTTCAGCTCGGCGGCCTTTTCCATCCGGCCCGCACGGCTGACCAGCGTCTCGGTGGTGCCGACCATATCGGCCAGCTTCAGATAGCCGACCGCACCGGCGATCATGGATAGCAGGATGACGACGCCGAAGGCGCTGGCAAGCTTGGCTTTGACGGTGAATCTCATGTCAGTCTCGTTGGTTCGAATTGGGGTGCTTACGCTTGACGACGCACGTGCAAACTCAGGCGGCGCGCGACGAATCCGCAGCCGCGTTCCGTCCTTGCGGGATCTCGTCATTCGCCATCAGCTTGGCGAGATCGAAGATCACGACGAATTTTTCGCCCTTGCGGCCGATACCGGCGGCATAGTCGGACTGCCATTTACCGCCGACTTCGGGGATGGGCTCGATCGCCTGCTCGTCGATGTCGGTGACCTCGAACACGCAATCGGCGACGAAGCCGACGCCGACCAGACGGTCCTTCATCGGCACGTCGAGGATGATGATGCGGGTCGCCTCGGTGGCCTCCACGGCCGGCAGGCCGAGCTTGGTCCTGAGATCGACGATCGGATAGCCGGCACCGCGCACGTCAATCATGCCGAGCAGGAAGTTCGGCGCGTGCGGAAGGCGCGAGATCGGCCGCATGTCCAGGATCTCACGAACATTGCGGATGCTGATGCCGAACGTCTCGCCGGCGAGCCCGAGCGTCAGATATTGCGAGGTTGCGGCCATGTTGCAGTCCAGGGATCCCAGGGTTGGCGAATGAGTGCGGCCCGGCACGAGGCCGGACCGTCTTGATCAGCGTTGGAACTCGGCGTCGCGGTCGTCTTCGCCGTCATTCATGTCGAAGGCGAAGCCGCCACCGCCGCCGGCGACCTTCATCGCGCGGGCGGGCTTGCGGGCGGGCGCAGGCTTCTTCGCGCCGCGATCCGCGGCCGCCATGTGGGCGGCCTTGGCGCGAAGCTGGGTGACGGCGCGATCGATCGGCGCCGGCGCCGCGCTTTCGCCGCGGCCCGCATGCTCGATACGGAAGAACGAGATGGTGGACTGGAGCTGCTCGGCCTGCGAGGCAAGCTCCTCCGAGGTCGAGGACACCTGCTCGGAGGCGCTGGCGTTCTGCTGGCCGACCTTGTCGAGTTGCTGGATCGCCTGGTTGATCTGGGCCGAGCCGACGTCTTGCTCGCGACAGGCCGCGGTGATCTCCTGGACCAGCTCGGCGGTCTTCTTGATGTCGGGCACGAGCTTGGACAGCATGTCGCCGGCTTCCTGCGCGACCTTCACCGTCTCGGTCGACAGCGTGCCGATGTCGGCGGCTGCCGCCTGGCTGCGTTCGGCGAGCTTGCGCACTTCGGAGGCAACCACCGCAAAGCCTTTGCCATGCTCGCCAGCGCGCGCGGCTTCGACCGCGGCGTTGAGCGCGAGCAGATCGGTCTGGCGCGCGATCTCCTGCACGATGGTGATCTTCTCGGCGATGGTCTGCATCGCCTGGACGGCACGGCCAACGGCAACGCCGCTGGCCTCGGCGTCCTGGGCCGATCGCGCGGCGATCTTCTCGGTCTGGTTGGCGTTGTCGGCGTTCTGCTTCACGTTCGACGCCATCTCCTCCATCGAGGAGGAGGCTTCCTCGGCGGACGAGGCCTGCTCGGTCGCGCCCTGCGAGAGCTGCTCGGCACTGGCGGAGAGCTCCTGGCTGCCGGCGGAGACGTTGCTGGCCGCGGTAAGAGCCTCCTCGACCACCTGACGAAGCTTTTCCACCATCATGTTCAGAGATTTCACGAGATCGCCGATCTCGTCATTGCTGGAGACGTTGATCGTCTGGCTGAGGTCGCCGTTCGCCACCGCACCGGCAAGGGCGACCGCGCGGCCGAGACCGCGGGAAATGCTGATGGAAATCCAGATCGCAGCGGCGAGGCCGACCACGAGCGATGCGAGCACGGCCGAGACCAGGATTACATGGGCGCGGTTGCCGTCCTCATGGGCCTGGGCGGCCTGGTCGTTCATGTTCTTCTTGACGTTGGCGACGTAGACGCCAGCGGCTTCCATGGCCTCACCGACCGCCTTGCGGACGTCGGTCTGGGAGCGTTCGGCAGCCTTCGTCTTGTCGGTCCGGGCGACCTTGAGCGCCTCGTCCTGAACCGCGTTCATCCGCGCATAGGCGGCGCCGAAATTCTCGATCAGCTTCTTGCCTTCGGGGGAGGCCGCGGTCTGGATCTCTTCCTTCAGCTTCGAGAGCGTCTCGCGCTGCTTGGCGATCTCGGCGAGGAAGCGATCCATTTCGCCTTCAGGGGCCATGATGAGGTTCTTCTCGGCGCGAACCTGAAGCAGGATACCCTTCTCGATTTCGGCCGCACGGTCCATCCGACCGGCACGCGACACCAGGCTGTCGGCCGTGTCGATCATCTCGCTCAGCTTCACATAAGCGAGGCCGCCCGCCGCCATCGAGAGCAACAAGACGACGCCGAATGCACTGGCAAGCTTTGCCTTGACCGTAAATCTCATCTTCAGCCCCTACCGATCTCGCCCCGAGACCTCATTTCAATTCAGGATGCGTTCCATGTTGGGAACGATGACGAACTCTTCACGCCACTTCGCGATGAAGCGAATGAACTCCGGCTTCCAGTGCATGCCGACGCGCGGCGTCTGCTGCACGTCGGTCTGCGAAATCTCCGTGACCTCGTAGACCTTGTCGGCGGTGACGCCGACCAGCACCGGTTCGCCGTCGAGCTGCAGCTCGATGACGACGATGCGGGTGTCGGCGGAGTCGTCGAGCTGCGGCATGCCGAAGCGGATGCGTAGATCGGCGAGCGGAATGACGTTGCCGCGCACGTTGATGACGCTGGGAACGAAAGCGCGCGCCCCCGCCACCTTGGTGACGGGGACGGGATCAATGATCTCGCGGACGAGGCCCGCATCGAGCGCGAACTTCTCCTCGCCGAGCCCGATCATCACGACCTGCATCGCGTCGGCCTGATGCTCGCCGGTCAAACCCTCGTTCATCACGCCGCCTCGCTGATGTGCTGCTTCTCGACCTTCGACTGCGCCAGCGTGACGAGCTGCGCGACGTCGAGGATCAGCGCCGCCGTGCCGTCACCCAGGATCGTCGCGCCGGAGAAGATCGTGACGTCGGAATGCAGCTTCGAGAGCGACTTGATCACGGTCTGGTGGTTGCCGATGATCTGGTCGGCGACGAGGCCCACATGGGTCTCGCCGGTCGAGATGATGATCGTCTTCTGGTGCCGATCAGGCGTGCCCGACGACGACATGATCTCACGCAGGCGGAGGAAAGGCACGAGATTGCCGCGCACGTTGAGGAAGTTGCGGCCGCGCGAGCGTTCGTCCTCGGCGGTCAGCTCGATGCATTCCTCCACGGCCGACAGCGGAATGATGTAGCGGCCTTCGCCGACGCGGATCAGCAGGCCCTCGATGATCGCCAGCGTCAGCGGCAGGCGCAATGTCACCGTGGTGCCCTGACCCGGCCGCGTCGACAGGTCGATCGTGCCGCGCATGTTCTCGATGGTGCGCTTGACCACGTCCATGCCGACGCCGCGGCCCGACAGCGCCGAGATGGTCTGTGCGGTCGAGAAACCCGGATGGAACAGGAACTGATGGATCTCGTGATCGGTCAGTACGGCACCGGCGGCAATCAGGCCCTGCTCTTCCGCCTTGGCACGGATGCGCGCGGTATTGAGGCCGCCGCCATTGTCCCTGACAGTGACGAGCACCTGCGCGCCGGAATGAACGGCGGCGAGCTCGATGCGGCCCTGCTCGGTCTTGCCGTTGGCCGCGCGGGTCGCGTTGTCCTCGATGCCGTGGTCGATGGCGTTGCGGATCAAATGCACCAGCGGATCGGCCAGGCATTCGATCATGGTCTTGTCGAGCTCGGTGTCCTCGCCCGTGGTGACGAAATCGACCGGCTTGGACAGATCGCGCGACAGGTCATGCACGAGGCGGCGGAAGCGGCCGAACAGCGAGCCGATCGGCACCATGCGCGCGCCCATCGTGGTGTCGCGCAGGGAGGACGCGAGGCGTTCGATTTCCTCGGCGATCATCTTGATCGAGAGGTCGGAGCCGGAGGCCGCGAGCTGGGTCAGGCGCGCCTGGGCAATGACGAGCTCGCCGACACGGTCCATCAATTCGTCGAGGCGTTCGGCCTGGACGCGGACGGTGGCGATGCCGCGGTCCTGCTTGGCATCCTCGCGGCGCGCGGGCGCAGCTTCACGCTTCGGTTCGGGCGCGACTTCGGCCTTGGGTTCTGCCCTTGCAACCGGCTGCTCGGCCACGGGCGCAGCAACGGGAGCCGGAGCAGCCTCAACCGCCGGCGCGGGCATCTCGGCCAGGGGAGCCGGCTCCTCGTCGAGGAGATTGAGCAGCGGCAGCGGCGCGGGCGCTTCGACATGCTCCAGCGGCGAGAGCGTCAGCTTCATCTCGTCCGAGACGAACATGAAGACGTCGTCGATCGCATCCTTGCCGCAGGCCGCATGCAGCTTGACGTCCCACTTCAGATAGCAGTCTTCCGGCTCCATCTCGTCGAGGAACGGGATGCCGTCGGTGACGGGGACGACGAAGCAGGGACCGAGCTTGCAGAGGTCTTCCAGCAGGTCGAGCGGGTTCGAGCCGTTGCGCAGGATGTGGGATTCGAATTCCAGATAGAGGTGCCAGCCGGCCTGCTTGCTCTCGACCGGGGCCAGCGGCGGCGCCGCCGCCGCGATCTCGGCCACCGGAGCAGCGGCCTGGTCGGGAAACACGAAGCGCTTGAGGTCGTCGAGGATGGCTTCGCCGATGATGTCGTCGGTCGACTGCGGGTCCTCGATCAGCGCGCGGATATAGTCCTTGGCCGCGAGCGCGACCGAGATCAGCTCCTGGGTCGGCTTGATTTCGCCCTTGCGGACGCGATCGAACGCAGTCTCGAATTCGTGGGTGAAGGAGGCGACCTTGTCGAAACCGAACATGGCGCCCGAGCCCTTGATCGTATGCAGGGCGCGGAAGGCGGAATCGACCAGCTCGCGGTCGTCGGGACGCTGGCCGAGATCGAGCAGGGCCCCTTCCAGGACCTCGAACAGCTCGCTGGCTTCCTGGCGAAAGACCTCGGTTGGGTCCATCGCGCTCATGCGCGCACCAGCTTGCCAACGACGGCGAGCAGCTGCTCGGGCTTGAAGGGCTTCGTGATCCAGCCGGTGGCGCCGGCGCTCTTGGCTTCCTGCTTCACCGCATCGTTGGATTCGGTGGTCAGGAACACGATGGGCATGCCGACCGCGCTCGGCAGCTTGCGCAGTGCCCGGATCAGCTCCAGCCCGTTCATGACAGGCATATTAAGGTCGGTGATGACGAGATCGAGCTTGCCGGCCTGCGCCTTGGCGAGACCTTGCGCGCCATCGCCGGCCTCGATCACGTTGTGACCGGCCGGCTCGAGCACGACCTTGATCATCTGGCGGATGCTGGGCGAATCGTCGACCGTGAGAATCGTGGCCATCAGGTGCCATCTTTCTTTTGCGGGAAGTGCTGATCGATCATCGCATCGCTGGCGAAGCCGGCGCGGCGAAGGGTGTTGCGCAGAGACTGGGAGAACGATGTGAGCACCACCGGGCGGCCTTGGGCCTCGCCCGTCTTGGCAGTCGACAGCAGAAGCTGGATCGAGGTCACGTCGGCCTTGTCGACGCTCGAGCAATCGATCTCGAGCCGGTCCTGCCGGCCGAAAGCTTCGCGGATCAGGTCATAGACACCGCGGATCGCAGCAATGCTGCAATCTGCAGGCAGCCGTAGGGACCACTTCGGCTCAGTGACATCAGACGACATTCGTCCCCCAAAAATTCCGGGGAGCCGCTGCACGTATGACGCGAATCCCGCAAGACGACTATTCGGGACGGAGAGTGTTCAAACCCCTAATGGAGATCACCGTACAACTACGGGTCACAAAGCCTAGAACTTCGCGCATGCATGCAAGCGTGCATGGCCCGCTCAATTCTCATGCGCTGTGCGCAGTCTTGAGTCAGTTCGTTGCAGCTCAAACGTTTGCTTCGCGTTAAATCGCAAACGCTATTCGTGAAGGTCATGCCTCGCCATCCGAACGAGTCCGGCCGCCGATGCTGACCCAAGCGCTTCTGGTTGATGACAGCCGCTCTGTCCTCAACTTCCTGAAACGTCATATCGAAGCGGAAGGCCTGGTGGAGGCCACCGCTTTCCTCGATCCGGTCGAGGCGCTGGCCTGCGCGCGCGAACGCGTCTTCGATCTCGTGCTGGTCGACTACGAGATGCCGCACATGGACGGCATCAGCTTCATCCGCGCCTTCCGCACCCTGCCCGGCTGCGCCGACGTCCCGATCGCGATGATCACATCGCGACAGACCGATGACGTGAAGATGGAAGCGCTGCAGGCCGGTGCAACCGATTTCTTACCGAAACAGCCACAGAGCGTGGAGATGACGGTGCGCCTGCGCAATCTGGTGCGCCTTGGTGCAGCCGTACGCAAGCAGAACGACCGCGCCGCCGATCTCGCAAGCGCCGTGGCCGCCGCGACCCAGAAGCTCGGGGAGCGCGAGGAGGAGATCATCCTGCGGCTCGCGCTCGCCGTCGAGTATCGCGACAACGACACCGGCGAGCACACGCTGCGGGTCGCCCGCTATAGCCGCATCATCGCCGAGCAGCTTGGCCTGCCGGCCCGGCTCTGCCGCGACATCTATCTCGCCGCGCCCCTGCACGACGTCGGCAAGGTCGCCATTCCCGACAACATCCTGCTCAAGCCCGGCAAGCTGACCGACGACGAGATGGCGGTGATCCGCACCCATGCGACGATCGGCGAAAAGATCCTGGCGGACTCGAGCTGCGAGCTGATCCAGCTCGGCGCGCAAATTGCCGCAGGCCATCACGAGCGCTGGGACGGTGCCGGCTATCCCAACGGCCTCAAGGCCGACGAGATTCCGGTCGCCGCGCGCGTGGTCGCGGTCGCCGACGTCTTCGACGCCCTGACGACGCGGCGCCCGTATAAAGAGCCGATGCCGCTCGAAATCGCCCGCAGCTATCTGGTCGAGCACCAGGGCCGGCAATTTGACCCGGCCTGCGTCGAGGCCTTCCTGTCGCGCTGGGACGAGGTCGTGGAGATCGCCGCCGGGCAGCAGACGACGCCATACCAGAAGACCGAAGCCGCGCTCGTTCCCTTTATAGAGAGTGCAGTGGAGAGCCGTCCCGTCGAGGACCGTTCGCCCGAAGCCGTCCCGGCCGCCTGATATTAGCCATCCCGCCAACAGCTTGCCGCGGCTCCGTTTTCTCGGGTCGCCGGGTTGAACCTGTTCCTGCTAAAGTGGCACCAATAATAAAGAGTGATTCTGATCACACTTGCCTGGGCGCTCCGCTGCTAAGCATCGAACCAGGACGGGGCAATACATCGGTCGAACTGGATGAGAACTCCCATGAAAAGCCTGATCGGCGCCGCTGTCGGCGCGCTCTGCCTTGCGGCCCCCGCTTTGGCGGAGACCCCGGCCGCGATCGTCGAGGACGTCCAGGGCAAGGTCGACGGCATCGCGTTCATGGACTACGTGGCGCCGGGCAAGATCATCAAGCTCGGGCCCAAGGCCAGCATCACGCTCAGCTACCTCAAATCCTGCCAGCGCGAGACCATCAGCGAAGGCGTCGTCCTGGTCGGCGCCGAGCAGAGCACCGTGCAGCTCGGCGAGGTCAAGCGGGAGAAGGTGCCCTGCGACACCAACGCGGCAAAGCTGTCGGAGCGCGAGGCCAACCAGAGCGCCGCCACCACCTTCCGCACCATGCGCTCGGACGCTAAGGGCGCCGCGCCGGCCAAGCTGCCGACGCTCTACGGCGTCTCGCCGCTGGTGCAGGCCAAGAGCGGCAGCACGCTGGTGATCGAGCGCACCGACGGCAAGGAGCCGACGATCACCGTGCCGCTCAAGACCGAGACCATGGTCAGCGGCAAATTCTATGACTTCGCCAAGGCCGGCAAGTCGCTGACCCCGGGCGGCAGCTATCTCGCCATCCTCGGCGCCAAGCGCTACGCCTTCCAGGTCGACGCCAGCGCCACGTCATCGCCGACGCCGATCGTCGGCCGGCTGCTGCGGCTCGAATAGGCAGCCTAGCGACGGGGCGATGCGGCGGATCGGTGGACGGGACATCGTAGCGGCGGTCCTGATTGCGCTCCTCGCGGGCGCGGTGTTCACGTCGCCTCCGCTTCAGACGCTGCAAGGCCTGTCGCTCGACATCCTCACGGCACTGCGCAGCAAGATCGCGCCCGACCGCCGCGATCCCGCGACATCGCCGGTCGTCGTCGTCGCGATCGACGGGGAGACGTACGAGACCCCGCCCTTCAGAGGATCGCCGACGCAGACCTGGACGCGCGAGCTCGGCCGGGTGCTCGGAAACATCACCGAGGGCGGCGCCAAGGTGATCGGCTACGACGTCATCTTTCCGAGCTCGATTGAGCGGTCGGAAATTCCCTTCGGCGATGCGCCGTTCGGCAGCCGCTTGAAGGGATTTGACCGGGACTATCTCATTGCCCTCCGAAGACTCTCCGACGGCGGCAAGCTGGTGCTCGGCGAGCGACTGAGCAACGACCATCCAGAGCGGCCCGATCGCGCCCAGCAACTGGCGGTGAGAGCCAATATCCGCGCCCTCAACGTTCACACCGACCCCGACGATGTGATCCGGCGGATGCCGCTGAGTTTTTCCATTGATGGGAAGCCGGTTCCGGCGATGGCGTTCGAGCTTGCCTCGCGCGCGCTCGGCGCAACGGCGGAGACGGCGCCATCCGGCAAGACGACGTTGGCTGGCTATGCCATCCCGAGCGCGGTGCCGAACACGCTGACGCTCAACTTCCGCAGCATGGGCCGGGATGTTCCGAGCTATTCCTTTGCCGATTTGCACGCCTGCGTCGAAAAGGGCGACACCGACTTCTTCCGCCGCGCCTTCGACGGCAAGGTCGTGTTGCTCGGCAGCATTCTCACCTTCGACGATCGCAAGCTCACGTCGATGCGCCTGTCGGGTGGATATGACGGCACACCGGGCCCGCGATGCGCCCTGCCCGCGCCGGCGAACTCCGGCCAACAAGCCCGTAGCGAGATCGCCGGTGTCTTCGTTCACGCCACGGTCGTGCGAAATCTGCTCGAGCATGATGCCATCACCGAGCTCGGCTTCCCGCTGCGAACGATCCTGACAATTGCGTTCGCGGCGATCGTTGCCGCTGCCGCCTGCCTGATCGCTCCGACCGGTGCGGCGATCACCTGGCTTGGGCTCACCGTCGCCTACGCTGCGGTCGCCGTCGGCACATTCACGCATGCCATTGCGCTGCCCCTGACCGAGCCCGTGCTCGCAGGCCTCGCAGCGCTCGCGCTTATGATCGGCTACCGCTTCGTGATCGCCGACCGTGAGGAGCGCTTCCTGCGCAAGAGCTTTGCCTTCTATCTCGCGCCCGAAGTGATCGACAGCATGGTCACCTCGGGCAAGATGCCCGCGCTCGGCGGCGAGATGCGCAACGTCACCATGTTCTTCTCCGACCTCAGCGGCTTCTCCTCGATCGCGGAGACGATGACGCCGGGCGAGCTGGTGACGCTGATGAACGAATATCTCTCGGCCATGACCGACATCATCGAAGGCCATGGCGGCTATGTCGACAAATATATCGGCGATTCCATCGTCGCCATGTTCGGTGCGCCGGCCGACGATCCCGCACACGCGCGCAACGCCGTCCACGCCGCGCTGAAGTGCCACGAGAAGCTCGCGGAGCTCAACGCTCACAATCCCGCCTTCGCCGGCCACGGGCTGTCGCACCGCATCGGCCTCAACAGCGGCGAAGCCGTGGTCGGCAATATCGGCTCGCGCCGCCGCTTCAACTACACCGTGATGAGCGACACCGTGAACGTCGCCTCGCGGCTCGAGGGCGCCAACAAATATTACGGCACCTCGATCATGGCGTCGGAAACGACCATGGCGCAAAGCGGCGACGTCTTCGCCTGGCGCGAGCTCGACGCGATCAGGGTGATGGGTCGCGGCGAGGCGATCAAGGTGTTCGAGCCGCTGGCGGAGAAGGGCGCGGAGAGCGCCGGGCAGGCGAAGGTCGCCGCGGCGTATGCGGAAGGGCTCGCCTGTTGGCGGGCAAGCGAGTTTACGAAGGCGGCTGACGCGTTCGGACAGATGGCGGAGACCGATCCGGCATCGGCGCTGTTCGCCAAGCGCGCGAAGGCCTTCACCGCAAATCCGCCGCCGACGGACTGGACGCCGGTCAATACGCTGGAAGGGAAGTAGCTCTCTTCCCCTCTCAAAGCGAGGCTGCCGCTAGAACGGCAATCCCACATAATTCTCCGCGAGCAGCCGCTGTGCCGTCTCGGACGAGAGCAGATAGTCCAGCTCCGTCTGCTGGAGCCGGTCCTCATAGTCGAGCCGGTCGGGGAAGCGATGCAGCAGCATCGTCATCCACCACGAAAAGCGCTGCGCCTTCCAGATCCGCGCCAAAGCCTTGGCGGAATATCCCGCAAGGCCGGAATCGTCGCCGCGCTGATAATGCGCGAGCATGGCGTGGTAGAGATAGTAGATGTCGGAGGCGGCGCTGTTCAGCCCGCGCGCGCCGGTCGGCGGCACGATGTGGGCGGCATCGCCGGCGAGGAACAGGCGGCCATAGCTCATCGGTTCGGCGACGAAGCTGCGCAATGGCGCGATGCTCTTTTCAATCGACGGCCCCGTGATCAGGCGGCCGGCGACCTCGTCCGGCAGACGGTGCTTCAGCTCGGCCCAGAACGCATCGTCGCTCCAGTCCTCGACCTTGTCGGTCAATGGCACCTGGATGTAGTAGCGGCTCAACACTTGCGAGCGCAGCGAACACAGCGCAAAACCGCGCTCGTGCTTCACATAGATCAGCTCGGGCGATACCGGCTTGGTGCGCGACAGCACCCCCAACCAGCCGAACGGATAGACCTTCTCGTATTCGCGCAGCACGTCCTTCGGGATCGACCTGCGGCTGACGCCGTGAAAGCCGTCGGCGCCGACGATGTAGTCGCAATCGATGCGAACGATCTCGTCGTTCGACCGGTAGGTCACGTAAGGTTGGTCCGATGTCAGATCGTGCGGCGTGACGTCCTCGGCATTGTGCACGACCTTGCCGCCAAGCCGGTCGCGCGCCTCGTAGAGATCGCGCGTCAGCTCGGTCTGGCCATAGACCAGGACCGAATTGCCGCCGGAATGCTTGTGCAGGTCGATGTGGGAGAGCATGCCGTCATGGGCGATCTCGAATCCGCCATGGATCTCGCCCTCGCGGTCCATCCGCTCGCCGCATTGCGCCTCGCGCATCAGCTTTGCAAAGCCGTGCTCCAGCACGCCGGCGCGGATCCGCGCCAGCACGTGGTCGCGGCTGTATTTCTCCAGCACGACCGTGTCGATGCCCTTCAGGTGCAGCAACTGGGACAACAGCAGCCCCGATGGCCCACCGCCGATGATGCAGACCTGAACTTTCATTTTCGCGTCCTCCCGTCGGCACTTTTTTGCAGATTCAGCCCTGCGAACCGATGGAGGCTTTCGCCTTTGTCTTGTACTATTCGAACATGAGAAGCGCAGCGGCCGCCCCGGCGATCCGGGTCTACAATCTGTTCGGCGAGTCCGGCGATCTGCCCGACGTCGTGCATTGCGAGACGATTGCGTCCCGCTCGGTGCTGCATGACTGGACGCTGGCCGTGCATCGCCATGCCCGGCTGCATCAGGTGCTGCTGATCGAGCGCGGCGGCGGCGAAGCGACGCTCGACGGGCGCCTGGTGCCGCTCAAGCCGATGCAGATCGTCAACGTGCCGGTCGGCCACGTCCACGGCTTCCGCTTCGAGCCCGATACGCAAGGCTGGGTGCTGACCATCGCCGCCGAAATCCTGGACGAGGCCCTGCTCGCGGCCGAAGGCCTGCGCGGAGCCCTGTCGCGATCGGCCGTGGTGCGCGGTACACCGCAGATCCGCACCACCATGAAGCAAATCTTTGCCGAGCACGCCGCGCGTGAGTTCGGCCGCGCCCATGTGCTCCGCGCCCTGTCGTCGGCCATGATCGGGCTCGTGGCACGCGCGCTCACCGGCGAGAGCGGCGGCAATGGCACGGTGGAAAGCGGGCTGTTCCGCCGCTTCGAGGCGCTGCTGGAGCAGCATCATCTGGAACGCTGGAGTGTTGCGGATTACGCCAAGGCGCTGTCGATCACGCCGACCCATCTCAATCGGATCACGCGGGCGGCGACCGGCGACACCGCCTCGCACCTGATCCTCAACCGCCTGATCCGCGAGGCGCGGCGCAATCTCGTCTATACCAATCTGCCGGTCTCGACGATCGCCTATGCCCTCGGCTTCGAGGACCCCGCCTATTTCAGCCGCGTCTATGCCGCGGCCACGGGACTATCGCCGCGCGACTTTCGCGCACGGCTGCATGGCGATGAAAGGTGACACATCGACGAGAGACCAGGCGCGGCGATGCTTGGAGGCTACGCCGCACGTCGCATGGCCTCCGTCGCCGGCGCGACCACTTACCTTCGTATATGGCCTCCTATCCTTTGGATAGAGGCCCTTTACCTCTGTACAATTGAGTGGGGAATGCGCGCGCCTTAGTGTGGCTGCGTTCGGCGCCCTGGCGCTGGTGGCATGGAACCTCCCTAACCTTGGCGCAAGACGGCCGCCCCTGTCAGGTCGTCTGCGCTGCTTTTTCAGCAAGCCATCGGCGCTTCAATGTTTTCCGGCCGACACGCCGCGCTTGGTGGCTGGACCGGGCAGCTTTCGCGCGGGACTGGAGATTTGTGCAGAATGTCTTCGCTTCAGAAGATCGCACTCTTTATCGATGGCTCCAACCTCTATGCCACCTCCAAGGCGCTCGGCTTCGACATCGACTACAAGCGTCTGCTCGGCGAATTTCAAAGCCGAGGCGTGCTGTTGCGCGCCTTCTACTACACCACCGTCATCGAGGATCAGGAGTATTCGTCAATCCGCCCGTTGATCGATTGGCTCGACTATAACGGCTACACCGTCGTCACCAAGTTCGCCAAGGAGTTCGTCGACGCCACCACCGGCCGCCGCAAGGTGAAGGGCAGCATGGATGTCGACCTCGCGGTGAGTGCGATGGAGCTCGCCGAGCACGTCGATCAGATCGTGTTGTTCTCGGGCGATGGGAATTTCCGTTCGCTGGTGGAAGCCCTGCAACGCCGCGGTGTCCGCGTGACGGTCGTCTCCACGCTCTCCACTCAGCCTCCCATGGTCGCCGACGATCTGCGCCGACAGGCGGACATATTCATTGATTTGGCCGAACTGAAACCAAAAGTGGGGCGCGATCCGGTCGAGCGGCCGGGATCGCGCGAGATGCGTCAGTTACCGCAATTCCTCGCGCGCGGAACGATCCATCGCGACGACCGGGTGGAGTGATCCTGCGGGACGGCCGCCGGCCTCTCAGACGTCGAAGAACACGGTCTCCTCGGGCCCCTGCAGATTGATCGTGAAGGAATACACGACCTTGCCGGCGCGCTCGCCGCGTGTGGCGATCAGCGTCTTGCGGCGCACCGCCGGCTCGACCAGATTGAGCACGGGATCGGCGGCGTTCGCGGCTTCTTCATCGGAGAAATAGAGCCGCGTGTTGAGACCGATATTGATGCCGCGCGCGACGATCCAGACATTGACGTGCGGCGCGCATCTGCGGCCGGTCTTGTCGGTGACGGCACCGGGCTTGATGGTCTCGAAGGTGACGAGGCCGCTGTCGAAATCCGAGCCCCCGCGGCCCCAGCCGCGAAAGTCCTCGTCCGGCGCGCCGGCCGAGCGATCGGCTGGGTGGTTGTAGCGGCCGCTCGCATTGGCCTGCCAGATCTCGAGCAGCACATCGCGCAGCGGCGAGCCGCTGCCGTCGAGCACCTTTCCCTCCAGCGTGATGCGTTCGCCTTGCGTGTTCGGCGTCACCAGCACGTTTGAAAAATTCTTCTCGAAGATGTCGAAGCCCGCCATGGCCGGGATCAGGCCGATATGGACGTAGGGCCCGGCGGTCTGCGAGGCGGTTTCCTTGAGATAGTTGAGCGGCTGCGGCATGAGCTTCAGTTCCCCGCGGTGCGATTTTCAAAATAGGTCGAACGCTGGCCGCGCAGCACGATGTCGAAGCGGTAGGCGAGCGAGTCGAACGGCGTCGATGCATTGAGATCGAGCGGCGCAACCAGGCGATCCAGCGCGTCCTTGTCCGGGATCGTGGTCAGGATCGGGCAGACCGGGATCAGCGGATCCCCCTCGAAATACATCTGCGTGATCAGGCGCTGCGCAAAGCCCGAGCCGAACACCGAGAAGTGGATATGGGCGGGGCGCCAGCTGTTGACGTAGTTGCGCCAGGGATAAGGGCCCGGCTTCACGGTACGGAAATAGTAGTAGCCGGTGTCGTCGGTCAGCGCGCGTCCGCAACCGCCGAAATTGGGATCGATCGGCGCCAGATACGTATCCTTCTTGTGCCGGTAGCGGCCGCCGGCATTGGCCTGCCAGAACTCGACCAGCGTGTTCGGCACGCCGCGGCCGGTCTCGTCCAGCACCCGGCCGTGGACGATGATGCGTTCGCCGACGGGATCGCCGTCCTTGGCGTAGTTGCGGATCAGATCGTTGTCGAGCGGGCCGAGATCGTTGTGGCCGAACACCGGACCCGTGATTTCGGAAACCGAATTCTCCAGCGACAGCAGCGCCTGCCGCGGCGAGCGCAGCACCGAGGATTTGTAGCCGGGCGCATGCGCCGGCGGATGGATGGAGCGGTCGCGCTGGAAGAAGCCGCCGTCGCCGAGCGGCGGCGTCAACGGCTCGGGGCGATTGAGGCGGGGATCCTGCAGGACTGGCGCCTGGGCATTCATCGTGTCTCTCCCTGGGGCGCCCGGGTCGGGGCGCGCGCTTATCGGGAGATCATGGGCCGGCCTATTCCACAGATAAATAGATCGATTATAATATATTGCATGAAGGAAATCGATCATTTGGCCCTCGACGGCCATGCTCTCGAACTGTTCCTGGCCGTGCTGGAGGAAGGCTCGGTGACGGCGGCGGCGACGCGGCTCGGCCTGACGCAGTCGGCCGTGAGCCACGGGCTGAACAAGCTGCGGCGCATCGCCGGCGATCCGCTGTTCGCGAAGTCCGGCCGCGGCATCGTCGCCACCGCGCATGCGCAGGCCCTTGCAACGAAGGCGCGCGCCCTGATCGACGAGATGCGCAGCTTTGCCGGCGGCGTCAGCTTCGTGCCGGAGCAGGCCCAGCTCTCGTTGACCATCGCCGCCAACGACTTCCAGCGCGACCTGCTGTTGCCGCGTTTCTTCGGCCATGTCGCCGGACAGGTGAAGAGCCTGAACCTGCGGGTGATCCCCTCGCAATCGCCTTCGCCCGCGATGCTGCGGGAGAACCGCTGCGATCTCCTGGTCACGCCGCTGCCGCCGTCCGGTGTCGACATCGTGCAGAAGCGCCTGCTGCAGGATCATTACGTCTGCTACTACGACGCCAAGGCGCGCGCCGCGCCGTCCGGCCGCGCCGCCTATCTTGCCGCGCGTCACATCACGGTCGTCTACACCGACAATGAGCGGCTCGACTTCGATCGCCGGCTGGCGGCGAACGGATTTCACCGCGACATCGCGATCTCGGTTCCGAGCTTCTCCGGCGTGCCGTCGTTCCTGCGCGGCTCGCAGATGCTCGCGAGCATGCCGAGCCTGCTGGCCTCCGGCGTGATGGGAGGATTCGCACATGAGCGAATTCCGCTGGCTTCGCGCACGCGGACGCTGGCCGAACTGCCGATGTTCATGGTCTGGCACCAGCGCTATCAGAAAGATCCTGCCCATCGCTGGATCAGGAACCAGCTCGAGGCTGTCGCGACGACGGCGGCGCGCGGCTGAACGCATCGACTGCGTCCGATCGGCCACACCGGAGTCCGGAAATACGTCACCGAGCTCGATGACCACGCACGGCCCGCGCGTCACGCTGACCGGACAGTTCGACGCGATGGAGGGCGTGCCGGATCGCGCACCTCCACGTTCGGGACTGCCAACCGGCGATGCCCTGCCCCGCCCGAAACCCACTGGTTGCGCGAGGGCCGCCACGCTAGAATTCGGCCATGACAGTGACCGATATTGCGAGCCGGACCTACAATCACAGCTGGCGGCTGGACCCCATCATCCGCAGCCTGCTTGATACCGACTTCTACAAGCTATTGATGTTGCAGATGATTCGGGAGGACTACCCGAGTCAGCAGGTGACCTTCTCGGTCATCAACCGCTCGCGCCATGTGCGGCTCGCCGAGATCATCGACGAGGCCGAGCTGCGCGCCCAACTCGACCACGCCCGCACCATTCGCTTCGGCAAGAAAGAGCTGATCTGGCTGGCCGGTAATACCTTCTACGGCAAGACCCACATGTTCTCGGCGGATTTCATCCGCTGGCTGGCCGAATTCCGGCTGCCCGAATACGAGCTGCGCAAGGTCGAAGGCCAGTACGAACTTCACTTCCACGGTCCGTGGACCCACACCACGATGTGGGAAATCCCGGCGCTCGCCATCCTCAACGAGCTGCGCTCGCGCGCGGCGATGAAGGGCCGCGGCCGCTTCGAGCTCGACGTGCTCTATGCCCGCGCCAAGGCCAAGCTGTGGACCAAGGTCGAGCGGCTGCGCAAGCTGGAGAATTTGCGGCTCTCCGATTTCGGCACCCGCCGCCGCCACGGCTTCCTCTGGCAGCGCTGGTGCGTCGAGGCCGTGAAGGAAGGCCTCGGCTCCTCCTTCATCGGCACCTCAAACGTGCTGCTCGCGATGGACAACGATCTCGAAGCCATCGGCACCAACGCGCATGAGCTGCCGATGGTCGCCGCCGCGCTCGCCAAGGACGACGAGGAATTGCGCTGGGCGCCCTATCGCATACTCGACCAGTGGCGCCAGACTTATGGCGGCAACCTCCTGATCGCGCTGCCTGATGCCTTCGGCACGAAAGCCTTCCTGCGCGATGCGCCGGAATGGGTCGCCGATTGGACCGGCTTCCGCCCCGACAGCGCGCCGCCGATCCAGGCCGGCGAGGAGATCGTCGCCTGGTGGGAGAAGAAGGGCCGCAACCCTAAAGACAAGCTGCTCGTGTTCTCCGACGCGATGGACGTCGGCTCGATCGAGGAGACCTATCACCACTTCTCTGGCCGGGTGCGGCTCTCCTTCGGCTGGGGCACCAACCTCACCAACGATTTCGTCGGCTGCCCGCCCGACGGCTCGTTCAACCTCGATCCGATCTCGCTGGTCTGCAAGGTGTCGTCGGTGGACGGCCATCCTGCGGTCAAGCTCTCCGACAATCCGGAAAAGGCCACGGGCCTGCCCTCGGAGATCGAGCGTTATCTTCGCGTGTTCGGCGACGCCGGCCGCGTGCGCAAGCCGGTGCTGGTCTAGCGCCGGCGCCATGCCCCTTCATCGCTTGAACTGCGCGCGAAGAGCGCGCGGCGCGATCGCTTGCCATCTGGATCTGCGGTATTTTCATCAATCTGCGCGCGTCCGCTTCACGACGCCTTCACCCTGCGCCGCAGGGCACTGCATTTTTCAGGTCGAGTTAAGCAACCTTCTCCGCTACTTGACGTTGCAGCCGCAACGCTCCGCTGGGGTCGTTGATCGATTTGGGGAACGCAGGGTGTTTCGCAGAACAGCGTCTTCGACGAAGGAACGCAGCTTCCTTCATGTCATCAAGCTCGTCTCGCCGTTCGTCATGGTCGTCGTGCTTCAGGCCGCGATCGCGGGATTCAGCCTCGAGGTCATGTCGTCGGTCCGCGCCTATGTCGCGGGCGAGGCGCTATGGTCGCGCTCGCAGAAGAACGCCGTCTATTTCCTCAACCTCTATCTGCATTCGGGCGACAAGAGCCAGTTCGCGCAATACCAGGCCTCGCTCGCCGTTCCCATCGGCGACGAGTTCGCACGCTGGGCGCTCGAAGGGGATACGGTCGACGTCGAGGCCGCCCGCATCGGCTTCCTGCAAGGTGGCAATCATCCCGACGATGTTCCGGGATTGATCTGGCTGTTTCGCTATTTCAACCGCGTCAGCTTCCTGCAGGAAGCAATCCACGAATGGGCTGCCACCGATCCCATGCTGCTGGAGCTGAGCGTATTCGGCGAGGTGATCCGGTCCGAGCTGGAGAAGAGCCCGGTTCAGGACAGCGGCCGCCTCCGATTCCTGTCATCGCGGCTTTCGGAGCTCAATGCCCAGTTCACGGTGCATGCCAACCGCTTCTCCACGGTCCTCGGCGAGGGCTCCCGTGCCATCAAGGTCACGCTGACCTGCATCAACATCGCCACCGCAGCGACCCTGATCCTGCTGCTGATCTGGCACACGCGGCGACTGGTGCTGCAACGGCAGGCATTCGAAGATGCCTTGCATGACGAGAAGGAGCGTCTCGCCTGGCAGGCATCGCACGACTGGCTGACCGGCCTTGCCAACCGCCGCGCTTTCGAGGCACGACTGCAAAGCGAGCTGGACGACAATGCGACGGGTTCGCTGGGCCTGATCCTGCTCGACCTCGACCAGTTCAAGAACGTCAACGACAGCTGCGGCCATCTTGCCGGCGACCGCCTGCTCTGCCAGGTCTCCAGCCTGCTCCAACAGGACCGGCGACCGCATGATCTGGTGGCCCGGCTCGGCGGCGACGAGTTCGGCCTGATCCTGCCGCAGTGCTCGCCCGCGAACGCCGTCGAGATCGCCGAGCGGCTGCGGCGCTCGCTCGAGCTATTTAGCTTTGCCTGGGACGAACGCCTGTTCGCGGTGACCGCCAGCATCGGCGTCACCTGCATCGCCGACCGCAACACCACGCTCGAGGACGCGATGCGGCGCGCGGATGCCGCCTGCTATCGCGCCAAGGAAAAGGGCCGCAACCGGGTCCAGGTCGACACCGCAGGAGCGGACGTCGTCCTCGTCGCCGGCCGGCGGCGCGAAATCGCCGCGGCGCAAGGCTGGTAGCGATCCGCACGCGCGTGTCGCTCGGTGCGGCGGGATGACGCAGTTGTGACGGAGCAGCCACATTGCTCCGCAAAGGCTGCGTGTTTCGCAATCCGCCACATGGCTTTGCGCGTTGCTCCAAGAAGGCCAGCACCTCCCCCGCTAATCATGGCACCGGCCCAACGTCGCGGCCCGAATCCCTTCGGGCGGCTCGTCACAGGAGTCTACAGGTGCTTTGGAATGGTTTGCTGTCGCCGCCACATCTCCGCCGCGCACAGACGTATCGGCGACATGCGCTTCTCCTGAGCACCGCGATCGGCGCTTTTGGCACGGGTGGTGCGCTGCCGTGGCTCAGCACGTCGGCGGAAGCGGCTTGCGTGATCACCGGGAGCGGAGCGCAGCTCGGACTCCAGTCCGGAGACTCCATAACCTGCACCGGCGCGGCGAACACCACGGTTCAGACCAACCCCGCGGTCAGCAACGTCACGGTCAATATCGGCAGCGGCACCTCGACATCCCTGGATGGTGCCGCCCTTCCCGGCGTGCTGTTCGACACCGCGTCGAATAGCAAGGTCAATGTCCTCAACAACGCGGCGATCACCTCCGACAATTCGGGCATTCTCGTCTCCGGCGGCAGCAACAACAGCGTGACCGTCGCGGCCGGAGCGAGCATCGGTACAACGAGCCAGGGTTCGATTGCGATCGTTGTCGATGGTTCTAGCAACAACACCGTCGTCATCGGAGGCACTGCTGGAAATCTGACCTCCGGCACGACGGGTCTCGGTATCACCAACGCATCGGGCAACAACCAGGTCGGCATCCTGTCGGGCGGCGTGGTCCAGGCGAATAACACCAACGCCGTCAATCTCAACGGCGCGGGCGACGGAAACGTCATCACCAATGCCGGCACGATCTCGAGCGCTTCGAACTATGCGATCTCCGGCTCGGCGAGCCAGGACACCATCATCAATTCCGGCACGATCAGCGGCAATTACTTCGGCCGAGCCGTCGATCTCAAGGACGGCAACGATGTCTTCGAATTGCGGGCGGGATCGAGCATCACGGGCTGGGTTCAGGGCGGCAACGGTGCGGACACGCTGCGCCTGGGCGGAACCGTCAACGCGGCGTTCGATCTCAGCAAATTCGGTGCGTCCGCTCAGTTCCGGGAATTCGAGGCACTGGAAAAGACCGGCAGCTCCATCTGGACGATGAATGGCTCGACGACTGACATCGCGACCATGAACGTCCTGGCCGGCGGCCTCCAGGTCAACGGTTCGATGCCCAACATCGCAACGACGGTCAGCGGCGGCATCCTGAGCGGCAACGGCGCCGTCGGCAAATTGACGGTGTTGTCAGGCGCCACGGTCATGCCCGGCAATCTCGGCAAGCTGACGAGCTCCGGCAATGTCACGTTCAACGCCGGCTCGACCTACGCGATATCGGTCACCGCGTCAGGACAGGCCGAGAAGATCCTCGCGGTCAGCGCGACGCTGAACGGCGGCACCGTCGCCGTCAGCACGATCGCCGGCACCTACAATCCCTCGACGAAATACACCATCCTCAGCACGACGACGGGCGTCACCGGCAGCTTCTCGGGCGTGACCGTCAGCGGATACAATCCGCAGCTCTTCGCGTCCTCCCTCAGCTATGACGGGCTTAGCGTCTTTCTGACGCTCAACTACAACAACAGCGCCTTCGCCTCCATCGCCCAGACGCAGAACCAGAAGGAAGTGGCCGGCGCGCTGAGCGCGTTCGGTCCCAACCTGCCTTTCCTGTCGTCCTTCGCAGGACAGAGCGACGCGCAGCTTCGTTACAATCTCGACCAGCTCTCGGGCGAAGCAGCCACCGGCGCACAGCAGGGCGCGTTCCAGTTCACCAGCCAGTTTCTCGGCCTGATGCTCGATCCGTTCGTCAGTTGTCGCGGTGGTGTCAGCGGAGGCCCAGGCGACGCAGCGCTCGGCTTCAGCCCCGAGCGCACCGCGCTGCCGGAAGATATTGCTCTCGCCTACAACAAGGTGATGGGGGCGCCGGTGACGAAAGCGCCGGCCTTTGCACAGCGCTGGTCGGCCTGGGGTACGGCATTCGGCGGCACCAACCGCACCGGCGGTGATCCCGTCGTGATCGGCAGCCATGATTTGAGCGCGCGCACCGGCGGCGTCGCCGCCGGCGCCGACTATCATCTCAGCCGCGATGCACTGATCGGCTTCGCACTCTCGGGCGGCGGCACCAAATGGGATCTCGCGCAGGCGATCGGCGGCGGCAAGAGCGATGCGATGCAGTTCGGCGTCTACACCGCGGTGCGTACCGGTCCGGCCTATTTCGCCGCTTCGCTCGCCGTGGCCAATCACTGGATGTCGACTGATCGCCTCGCGCCGTTCGGCAACCAGCTCACTGCGAAGTTCGAGGCCCAGACCGTCGGTGGCCGTATCGAGGGCGGCTATCGCTTCGCAACGCCAGCCGGCGGCATCACGCCTTACGCGGCGGCACAGGCGCAGGCTTTCCGCACGCCCACTTACACCGAAGCTGATGTCACCGGCGGTGGCTTCGGCCTGACCTATCGGGGCCGCACCGCCAGCAGCACGCGGGGCGAACTCGGCGCGCGCTTCGACCGCGCGACGCTGGTCACGCCGACTTCGGTCCTCACGTTGCGAAGCCGCGCGGCCTGGGCGCATGATTGGGTGAGCGATCCAACGCTGGTTGCCGCATTCCAGGCGTTGCCTCTGACGAGCTTCATCGTCAACGGCGCGACGCCGGCAAAAGACGCCGCACTCGCATCGGCCGGCGCCGAGCTGAGATTCTCGAACGGCGTTGCCCTTTCAGCCAAGTTCGACGGCGAGTTCGCGCCGCGCAGCACCACCTATACCGGCACCGCGAGCCTGCGATATCAGTGGTAGCGCCGTCGCCTCATCGAGGGGGCTGCGCGCCGGCCGGCAAGATTCCGAGGCCGGCGAGATGCGCGTCGAGAAACTGCTCGACCTGCTGACGCAGCATCTGCGGCGGCACTGCGATCATCCGCTCCTCGAGGCCGAGCGAGATGATGCCATGGACCGCCGAGAACAGCGTGCGCGACAACAGCGCGATCTTCACGTCGTCCGCGTCCGGTAGCACCCGCACCAAAGGCGGATGCATCAGCGCGAAGGCATCCATCACCATCTGCAGGATGTCGTCGGGATAGGGACGGTCGTCCTCCATCCGGTGCTCGAACAGGGAGCGCAGCAGATTGGCGTGCTCGGCGAAGAAATCGAGATAGGTCTCGGCCAGCCCGTAGAGCTGGCGCACCGGATCCTCGGCCGGAACCCCGCGCAGCCGCGCCGTCAGCGCCTGCACCGTCTCCCGGTTGACCGTCAGGATCACCCCGTCGAAGTCGCCGAACTCGTTATAGACACTGCCGATGGAGCAGCCGGCGGCCTCCGCCAGGTCCCGAACCTTCAACGATCTCAATCCTTTAGTCGCAATAATGCTGCGGGCGATCTCCAGGATCTGGAGCCGCCGCCGATTTTTTTTCTGGTCTCGCAGTGATTCTTCTTGAACATTGTTCATTTTCAGGCTACTCACGTGAACATTGTTCAAATTAAACCGGAGACGACCAAAATGCAAACCCTCGCTGTTGATATCGCCACCACTTTCGTCGACGACGCCGCCGCTCTGGTGACCGGACTTGGCCGCGCCCTGCTGCGGTCCGCGATGGCCCCGATCGATCGTATCGCCAATGCCTGCGACATTGCCGGCGTGCTCGCCGAGCGCCGCGCGACGTTCCGGATGTGGCGGGCGAGCCGCGCCCGCGCGCGTCACGAAGGCCGCCGGTTCAGCCTGCTCCGCCGCCTCTCGCCCTTTCGTCACCTCGCCCATCTCACCTGAGGCGGACACAGCCGGCACGTTCCGGTCGGCTCGAATGCAATACCTGGTTGCAAGGAAGGACTTACCATGTCCCGACATTGGCAGCCGTTCCGGACATCCCTGGCGATGCGGTTCAGCCTTTCCTCATCGCCCCACGCGATACCCCGACAGGCGCGCCTCTTCCGCCCGAGCTGCCGTCGCGGCCAGATATTTGCGAACCAAACCAGACCCGTTGGAGACCAACAGGATCAGAGGGACCGAGGGGACTGAGCAGGCGGCGATTGTCGTCACCCTGCCATCGTTCATCCCACATCCTTCCGGTCGTGACGTTTCACTTACAGTGCAAACACCTCAGGCTGCCTTTCCAAAACAGGACTAGTCATGATCAGGGAATTGATGTCGTCACGCCGCTTTGCGCCGCTGTTCTGGGCGCAGTTCTTCTCGGCACTCAATGACAACGTGCTCAAGAACGCACTCGTCATCATCCTGCTTTACAGCGCCGCGACCGGCCACGGCGATGCGCTGGTGACGGTGGCGGGCGCCGTCTTCATCTTCCCCTATTTCATCCTGTCCGGCCTCGGCGGCCAGCTCGCCGACAAATACGTCAAATCCGTCGTCGCTCGGCGGCTCAAATTCGCCGAGATCTTCGCCGCCGCCTTTGCGGCTGCCGGCTTCTTCATGCACTCGGTGCCGCTGCTGTTCGCAGCGCTCGCATTGTTCGGCATCATCGCCGCCCTGTTCGGCCCGGTGAAATATTCCATGCTGCCGGACCAGCTCGAGCTCGGCGAGCTCGCGACCGGCAACGCGCTGGTCGAAGGCGCGACCTTCATGGCCATCCTGCTCGGCACCGTCGCCGGCGGCCAGTTCGTGGCCGGCTCGGCGCATATGGGCTGGGTTGCATCGGCGGTCGTCGTGCTGGCCCTGCTGTCGTGGGCCTTTGCCTCGCGCATTCCGCAAACGACGCCGTCCGCGCCTGATCTGCCCGTCGATGCCAATCCCTGGACCTCGACGGTCAGCCTGCTGAAGACGCTGCATGCCGATCACCGGCTGTGGGACGGCACCGTGATCGTTTCCTGGTTCTGGCTGGTCGGCGCGATCGTGCTGTCGCTGCTGCCGGCGCTGGTGAAGGATGTCGTCGGCGGCACCGAAGGCGTGGTGACGCTGTGCCTTGCGATCTTCGCGATCGGCATCGCCATCGGCTCGCTGTTCGCCGCCAGCCTCAGCCACGTTCGCCCGAACCTCGCGCTGGTTCCGATCGGCGCCATCATCATGGGCTGTGCCGGGCTCGATCTCGCCTGGGCCATCGCCGTGACCACCAAGGGGCAGGACATCACCGCGGCCGACTTTGCAACCTCCTTCGCGGGCTTGCGCATGCTGGCCGACTTCGTCGCCTTCGCATTCGGCGGCGGCCTCTTCGTCGTCCCCTCCTTCGCCGCGGTGCAGGCCTGGTCGGCGCCGAACGAGCGCGCCCGCATCATCGCTGCCGGCAACGTGCTGCAGGCTGCCTTCATGGTGGTCGGCTCGCTGTTCGTCGCGCTGCTGCAGGCGGGCGGGTTGCATGTCGGCTGGATCTTCTTCGGCCTCGGCGTCGCCAGCTTCGGCGCGGTCTGGTTCGTGCTGACCAAGTGGGGCAAGGAGGGCGTCCGCGATTTCGGCGGCCTGCTGTTCCGCGCGCTGTTCCGCACCGAGGTCCGCGGCCTCGAAAACCTGCCGCCTCCGGGCACGCGGATGCTGATTGCGCCGAACCATGTCAGCCTGATCGACGGCCCGCTGCTGCACGCCGTGCTGCCGATCGACGCAAGCTTCGCGGTCGATACCGGCATCTCCAAGGCCTGGTGGGCCAAGCCGTTCCTGCGCGTGGTCAAGCACTACACCATGGACCCGACCAAGCCGCTGGCCGCGCGCGACCTGATCAAGCTGGTTGCCGCCGGCGAACCGGTCGTGATCTTCCCGGAAGGACGCATCACCGTCTCCGGCTCGCTGATGAAGGTCTATGACGGCACTGCGATGATCGCGGACAAGGCCGACGCCGTGGTCGTGCCCGTCCGCATCGAAGGCGCGCAGCGCTCGCATCTCAGCTATCTCAACAGCAGCCAGATCAAGCGCTCCTGGTTCCCGCGGGTGACGGTCACGATCCTGCCGCCGGTCAAGCTCCCGGTCGATCCGGCGCTGAAGGGCAAGGCGCGCCGCAACGCCGCCGGTGCCGCGCTCCAGGACGTCATGATCGACGCCCTCGTCAAGAACGCCATGCTCGACCACACGCTGTTCGAGGCGCTCGGCCACGCCTATCGCGACCGCGACACCGGCAAGGTCATCATCGAGGACGCGCTCGGCACCAAGCTGACCTATCGCAAGCTGATCCTCGGCGCACAGGTTTTGAGCCGCAAGCTCGAGACCGGCACGATGGCCGGCGAAAATGTCGGCGTGCTGCTGCCGAACTCCGCGGGCGTCGCCGTCGTCTTCATGGCGCTGCAGAGCATCGGTCGCGTCCCGGCGATGCTCAACTTCTCCGCCGGCCCGGTCAACGTCCTCGCCGCCATGAAGGCCGCGCAGGTCAATACCGTGCTGACGTCGAAAGCCTTCATCGAGAAGGGCAAGCTCGACAAGCTGATGGCCGCGATCTCCGCCGAGGCGCGCGTCGTCTATCTCGAGGACGTCCGCGCCTCGATCGGCACCGCCGACAAGATCAAGGGCCTGCTCGCCGGCACCGCGCCGCGCGTCGCCCGCGAGGCCAACGATCCGGCCGTCGTGCTGTTCACCTCGGGCTCGGAAGGTACGCCCAAGGGCGTGGTGCTGTCCCACCGCAACATCCTCGCCAACGCGGCGCAGGCGCTGGCGCGTGTGGACGCCAACGCCAATGACAAAGTGTTCAACGTGCTGCCGGTATTCCATTCGTTCGGCCTGACCGGCGGAATGATGATGCCGATGCTCGCGGGCATTCCGATCTACATGTACCCCTCGCCGCTGCACTATCGCATCGTGCCCGAGCTGATCTACCAGACCGGCGCCACGATCCTGTTCGGCACCGACACCTTCCTCTCCGGCTATGCGCGCTCGGCGCATGCCTACGACTTCCGCACCCTGCGCCTGGTGATCGCCGGCGCCGAGGCGGTCAAGGACCGGACGCGCCAGGTGTTCATGGAGCGCTACGGCATCCGCATCCTCGAAGGCTATGGTGTCACCGAGACGGCGCCGGTGCTGGCGATGAACACGCCGATGGCCAACCGTCCCGGCACCGTCGGCCGCCTCTCGCCGCTGATGGAAAGCCGCCTCGATCCGGTCCCCGGCATCGAGGAAGGCGGACGCCTCTCGGTGCGCGGACCGAACGTGATGCTCGGTTACTTGCGGGCCGAAAACCCCGGCGTGCTCGAAGTGCTCCCCGAGGGCTGGCACGACACCGGCGACATCGTGGCGATCGACGCCGCCGGCTTCATCACCATCAAGGGCCGCGCCAAGCGCTTTGCCAAGATCGCGGGCGAGATGGTCTCGCTGTCGGCGGTCGAGAGCATCGCGACCACGCTGTGGCCGCAGGCCGCCTCGGTCGCCGTGTCGATCCCCGACCAGCGCAAGGGCGAGCGTATCGTGCTGCTGACGACGGAGAAGAACGCCGAGCGCAGCGCGATGCAAAGCCAAGCCAAGGCAATCGGCGCATCCGAGCTGACCGTGCCCGCGACGATCATGGTGGTCGACAAGGTGCCGCTGCTCGGCACCGGAAAGACCGACTATGTCACGGCAACGACGATGGCTCGCGAGCAGGCATCCTCGCCGGAGCGCGAGGTTGCGTGAGACCCAACCCATCGCCGTCGCACCGGATGTCCGGCGCGACGGCGTGGTCTTGCTTCACGGCATCGGGATCGGCTCCTGGACGCTGAAGCGGCTCGAACGGACGCTGCAGCGCGACGGCTTCGCGACGCTCAATCTCGACTACGCCAGCCGCAAGAAGCCGCTCGAACAGCTTGCTGAAGATATCCACGCCCCAATCGCCGCCTTTGCCGAGCGGTGCAGCGGCACGATCCACTTCGTCGGCCATTCCATGGGTGGCTTGCTCGCGCGGGTCTATATTGCCAGGCACCGGCCGGCACGGCTCGGCCGCGTGGTGATGCTGGGCACGCCCAACGGCGGCAGCGAGGTCGCCGATCTCCTGAAGGATCTCTCCGTCTACCGCGCGGTTTTCGGACCGGCTGGCCAGCAACTGACGACCATCCCGGCCGCCGTGCTTGCCGACCTGCCGTCGCCCGATTATCCGGTCGGCATCATCGCGGGGTGTCGCACCATCGCGCCGATCGCCTCGGCCTTCGTCCTGCCGCGGCCCAATGACGGCAGGGTTTCCGTCGCGAGCGCGAAGCTGGCCGACATGGCCGACCACATCGTCGTCAAGGCATCTCACACCGGACTGCCGCGCCACAGCGTTGCGATCGAGCAGACGATCGCGTTCCTTCGCGACGGCCGCTTTGCGCCGCTCACCTGAGCAGGAGATAGCGGACCGGATTGTCGTCGCACTGACCTGCCCCGCACTCCAGCACGGTGGACAGCAGGTTTGCGGCAACCAGCAGCGCGAAGATGGCGAACACCGCGCTTGATGTCGGCCCGCGCATCGGCACGGCGCTATCGCGATCGCCGGTCACATCCTTCAGAACGAATATCAGCGCGACATAGCAGACGATGCCGACGGCCGCGACCAGCGCCCAGGTGTAGAAATGCAGCCCCAGGAGGGCCGAGCCATATCCGCGATCGCCGGGCGCGAGATGCAGCGACACCTGCCGCATCGAGATGAAGCCGGTGACGAGGCTGGCGATGAGGATCATCGCATAGTGCGACGGGCGCTCCCCGAGGCGCATGTTGAACAGGAAACCCATGCCGATCGCGGTGAACCCGGCCCGCTGCAGCAGGCAGAGCGGACATGGCAATTCGCCGTGCGCAAGCTGGTAGAAAAAGGCGATCGCCAGCACGAGCGACATCCCGAGCAGCCCGAGCATGTTCAGGATCGCGCCGACCGATGGTTGCTCGCTCATGTCTGCCGTGCCCATCTCGCCCCCGTCAGAACGAGAATTTGAGCGGATCGGTCGCGTGGTGGAAGAACCATGCGACGGTGACGGCGATCGTTGCGCTCCAGAGCGCATAGCCCAGTCCCGCGCGCGAATGCCAGACGCAGCCGCAGACTGCGAGCGCCAGCAAAAAAGGCAGGAACATGTACATGAGCGCGGGCTCCCCAGGCGATTCGCGCAGCGCGCGAACGGCCCAAGAGATACGTCAGCCCCGCATGTCCCTCAAGAGCCGGCCTCGCTGCGCCGCTCCTGCGCGTAACGCACCAGCGCTACGAAACGATAGATGCCGTGCACGAACTTCCCGTAGGGCATGGTGATGAACAACGCGAACACCGCGCCGAGATGCAGCGCCAGCAGCGGCCCCATGGCGGCGGTCTCGCGCAGGATCAGAAGCAGCATCCCGGTGAGACCGGTCAGGAACAGCATGGCGATGAAGCCGACATCCATGCCGTAGCGGTTCTCGTCGAGCAGCGCCGGATCGCGGCGCGTTTTCGCGAGGAACAGGCCAATCGGACCAACGATGAGCCCGATGCCTCCGAGCGTGCCAAGCACCACGGGCAGATCCCACACCGGATACGGCGCCTCCCGGCCAAGCAGATAGTGGTACAGCGTCGCCACCGATGTCGCGGCGAAGCACAGCAGGAAGCCGTAGAACGTCAAATGATGGAAAAGCTTGCGCCGGTCGGTCGGCTTGTCGTCCTCGTTGTAGCAGCCAACGCCGCCGCCATGGAGATAGCGCAGCTCGCCAGCGTCGCGGATCGCCTGAAAGATCGAGCCCCCGTCGGCGCGTCCGCCGATCGGCGTACCGATGTCGCGCCAGAACGCGCGCACGCTCATGACCAGCGCGAGAATGGCATAGAGGAAGGCGGCGCTGAACAACGCGGCCATCGCATTATGCGGCATCAGTTTGTAGAACGCGCCGGGGCCGGTATGCACGCCGAACAGCACGCTGCGGTCGTTGAGGGCGGCAAAGCCGAAGATGAAGGCCGCCATGCTCAGCGCGGTGATGATGCTGATGACGAGCCCGTTGCGCGCGAACGCGCCCGACAGCGCCTGCGGCCAGGCATACGCCGCATAGGACTCGGCGCGCGCCACCGCGAGCGTCTTCGGAACGTTGACGTTGAACTCGTGCGGCGGCGAGAACTGGCAGTCGACGTAGCAGGCGCCGCAGGAATGACAGAGGTTGGCGAGATAGTTGAGATCGCCATCGGAGAAGGCGCGCCGCATCTCCATCGCGGGAAACACCGCGCAAAGACCCTCGCAGTAGCGGCAGGAATTGCAGACCGTCATCAGACGATCGGCTTCGTCCAAAATTCTAGTTCCGTGCATGTTTCGCCGCTTCCCGTCCCGCGATCCGCCCGAACACGCTGCCGATGGTCATGCCCATGCCGGCGGCATAGCCCTTGCCGAGCACGTTGCCGGCCATGATCTCGCCGGCCGCGAACATGTTGGCCGAGGGCTTGCCGTCAGCCATCAGCATCCGCGCCTCCTTGTTCACGCGCGTGCCGAGATAGGTGAAGGTGATGCCGGGCCGCACCGGATAGGCAAGATAGGGCGGCGTCTCGATCCGCCGCGCCCAGTGCGTCTTCGGCGGCGTGATGCCTTCGGTCACGCAGTCGTCAAGGACCGTATGATCGAACGTGCCGGGCCTCACCGCAGCGTTGAATTCGGTGATGGTCTTTTCCAGCGCAGCCGGATCGAGCTCGAGCTTGCCGGCGAGTTCGGCGATGGTCTGGCCTGCGATCGGCGGGAACAGCGTCGGCATGAAGCTGGTCACCACGGTCGAATCGAAAATGATGTAGGCGATCTGGTCCGGCTGCGCCGCGACCAGCCGGCCCCAGATCGCGTAGCGCTTCGGCCAGATGTCCTCGCCCTCGTCATAGAAGCGCTGGGCGTGCTTGTTGACGACGATGCCGAACACGACGGAGTCGTGGCGCGTGATGATGCCGCCATCGAATTTCGGCGCGCGGGCGTCGATCGCAACCGCGTGGCACTGGGTGGGATCGCCGACCTCCTGGACGCCCTTGTCGAGCAGCATCTTCAGGATCGAGCCGCGGTTATAGGGCGTGCCGCGGATCAGGAAATTGTCGGCGGCCTCGCCCCAATATTGCTTCAGCCATTCGATGTTGGCCTCGAACCCGCCCGCCGCGGCCACGAGAGAGGTCGCGCGGATCTCGGTCTTGCCCCTGATCGGCCGCTTCAGGCGCGCGGCGAGGAACATGCCGTCCTCGATCACGAGGTCGGTGACTTCGGCATCGTATTCGACGTCGACGCCGAGACGTTCGGCGGTCAGATACAGCGCGTTGAGCATTGCGCGGCCGCCGCCGAGGAAGAAGGAATTGGTCCGGCCGAGGCTCAGCGTGCCGCCGAGCGAGGGTTGCCAGCGCACGCCCTGCTCCACGATCCAGTTCAGGATGTCCTTGGACTCGCGGATCATGTGGCGCGCAAGCACCTCGTCGGTCTGCCCGCCGGTGACGCGCAGCAAATCCTCCCAGAACTCGTCCTCGGTATAGGGGCCGGTCAGGATTTCGGTGGCGGCATCATGGGCGCAGCGCATGTTGCGGGTGTGGCGGGTGTTGCCGCCGCGATAGAATTTTGGCGCGCCTTCGAGCACGAGAACGGAAGCGCCGCCGCGGCGCGCCGAGATCGCCGCGCACAGCGCCGCGTTGCCGCCGCCGATCACCAGCACGTCGTATTTGCTGCTCATGCCGTCTGCCCGATGCGACGAAGTTAGAGACATTCTGCCCGCCGGCGGCCTTGGTCAATCGCACCGCCATTGCGTACTTTTGTATACAAAGATATACAATACGGACGCAAGCGCCATCTCTGCATGGGCAGGGTGCGCCCTGCGCTGCGAGGGAACATGGCCAAGCGCCCGGCAAAGGCAGGCGGATCGATCGCGCGCGGCGCCGGCGTCGCGCTGGGCGAAGCCGTATTCCGTTCGCTGTGCGAGGCGCTCCAGGCCGGCAGTTACCGCGCCGGCGATCGCCTCCGCGAGGAGGAGGTGGCGCAGCGGCTGAAGGTCAGCCGCACGCCGGTGCGGGAAGCGCTGGGCCGGCTTGCCGCGCGCGGCTTCGTCGAGCCCGCTGGCGGGCGCGGGCTGATCGTGCGCAACCTCGACATTTCCGAGGTGCTCGAGCTCTACGCCATGCGCGAGATCATGGAAGGCGCCGCCGCGCGCCTTGCCGCCGAGCATGCTTCAGTGCCGGAGGTCGATGCCCTCAGGGATATCGAGCAGGCCTTTGTCGAGGCGTCGGTGACAGATGCCGCCGAGATGGCGAAGCTCAACCGCACCTTCCACGAGGCGATCTGCCGTGCCGCGCGCAACCGTTATCTCGACAATGCCTCGCGCGAATTGCAGGACTGGATCGCCCTGCTCGGCCCGACCACTTTCACCATCACCGGCCGTCCCTCGACCAGCCACGCCGAGCACCAGGCCATCATCGACGCCATCAGCGCGCGCGACGGCGACAAGGCCGAGCAACTCGCACGCGCGCATATCCGCGAGGCGCTGCGCTGCCGGCTGAAGCTGCTGCAGAAACAGTAGCGCTTACGCCAGCACGTCCGCAGCGATCGCCTTCGTGATATCCCGTACATCGCTGGGCTTGAGCCGCACCTGCAAGCCACGCTGGCCGCCGTTGAGATAGACGAGGTCATGCACGAGCGCGCTCTGCTCGATCACGGTGGCTACCTGCTTGCGCTGCCCGAACGGGCTGATCCCGCCGACCTTGTAGCCGGTGAGGCGCTCGGCCTCGGGCGGCTTCATCATCTGCGCCGACTTGCCGCCCGCGGTTGCGGCGAGCTTCTTCATCGAGACTTCCTGGTCGGAAGGAACGACGACGCAAACCGGCTTGCCGTCCACCAGCGCCATCAGCGTCTTGAGGACGCGCGCGGGATCCTCGCCGAGCGCGGCGGCCGCCTGCAGGCCGATGCTCTCGGCGTCAGGATCGTAGTCGTAGGTATGGACGGTGAACGCGACACCGGCGGCCGTGAGCGCGCGCGTGGCGGGAGTGACTTTGGACATGGATCATGTCTACCACCGTCATTGCGAGGAGCGAAGCGACGAAGCAATCCAGAATCCCGCCACGGAGACAGCCTGGATTGCTTCGCTTCGCTCGCAATGACGATGTGGGGACAGATGCTCGCCCAAACACTCAGCCCTCGCCCCGGCGTAGACCGGGACGACACCGAGGTCGCGGCCTACTCTGCCGCGTCCCGCATCTCGGCGCGCTCGGCCCTCACCGCGCAGAACTTGAATTCCGGAATCTTGCCGAACGGATCGAGCGCCGGGTTGGTCAAGAGGTTCGCCGCTGCTTCCGCGTAGCAGAACGGCATGAACACCATGTTCTCGGGCACGTCACGGTCCGAGCGGACCTTGACCTCGACGGCGCCGCGGCGGGTCTCTAGACGAATGAAATCGCCGGGCATGAGCTTCTTCCTGCGCATATCCTTCGGCGACATGAACGCGACCGCCTCGGGCTCGATCTGGTCGAGCACCTGCGCGCGGCGCGTCATCGAGCCGGTGTGCCAATGCTCCAGCACGCGGCCGGTCGAGAGCACCATCGGATATTCGTCGTCGGGCACTTCGTCCGGCGGAATGACATGGGCCGGCACGATCTTGCCGCGACCACTGGCGGTCGGGAAGCCTGTGGTGAAGATGATTTCATTGCCGGGCTTGTTCGGATCGTCGGCCGGATAGGTCACCGCGCCTTCGCGCACCAGCCGCTCCCAGCTGATGTTCTTCAGCGACGGCATCAGCTCCGCCATCTCGGTGTAGACATCGCCGGGGCCGGAATAATTCCAGGGCAGGCCCATGCGCTTGCCGATCTCCTGGATGATCCAGAGATCCTGGCGCGCGTCGCCCGGCGGCTTGATCACCTGGCGCGCGAGCTGCACGCGGCGATCGGTGTTGGTGAAGGAGCCCTCCTTCTCCGCGAAGGCCGAGGCCGGCAGGATCACGTCGGCGTGGAACGCGGTCTCGGTGACGAAGAGATCCTGCACCACGAGATGATCGAGCATCGCGAGCGCCTGGCGCGCGTGCTGCAGATCCGGGTCGGACATCGCGGGGTTTTCGCCCTCGATATACATGCCCTTGATCTCGCCGGCGTGGATGGCATTCATGATCTCGACCACGGTCAGGCCGCGGACGGGATCGAGATCCTGCTTCCACAGCTTCTCGAACGCGCCGCGCATGTCGTCGCGGCCGACCGGCTGATAGTCCGGCAGGAACATCGGGATCAGGCCGGCGTCGGAGGCGCCCTGCACGTTGTTCTGGCCGCGCAGCGGATGCAGGCCGGTACCGGGACGGCCGACCTGGCCGGTGATCAACGCCAGCGCAATCAGGCAGCGCGCATTGTCGGTGCCGTGGACGTGCTGGCTGATGCCCATGCCCCAGAAGATGATCGCGGATTTTGCGCGCGCATAGGTTCGCGCCACCTCGCGCAGCGTCTGCGCCGGGATGCCGCAGATCGCCTCCATCTTCTCCGGCGTGAACTCCTTGATCTTCTCCTTGAGGTCCTCGAAGCCTTCGGTGTAGCCGGCGATGTATTGATCGTCGGTCAGGCCTTCGGTGATGATCGTGTTGATCATCGCGTTCATCATGGCGACGTCGGAGCCCGGCTTGAACTGCAGATGCTGGGTCGCGTGGCGCGACAGGGACTGCCGGCGCGGGTCCATCACGAACAGCTTGGCGCCGTTCTGCTTGACCGCGTTCTTGATGAAAGTCGCGGCGACCGGATGGTTCACGGTCGGATTGGCGCCGATCACGATGATGACCTCGGCATCCATCGCAGCCGAGAACGGCGCCGACACCGCGCCTGAGCTCAGGCCCTCGAACAGCGCCGCCACCGACGAGGCGTGGCACAGACGGGTGCAGTGATCGACATTGTTCGAACCAAAGCCGGTGCGCACCAGCTTCTGGAACAGATAGGCCTCTTCGTTCGAGCCCTTGGCCGAGCCGAAGCCCGCCAGCGCCTTCACGCCCTTCTCGTCGCGGATCTTGACGAGGCCCTTGGCGGCGACGTCGAGCGCCTCTTCCCAGCTCGCTTCGCGGAAATGGGTAAAGGGATTGGCGGGATCGACCTGGTCGTTGGAATCCTTCTTCGCATTCGGCAGCCGCACCAGCGGCTTAGTCAAGCGATGCGGATGGTGGATGTAATCGAAACCGAAGCGGCCCTTCACACAGAGACGGTTGTGATTGGCGGGGCCGTCGCGGCCCTCGGCATAAATCACCTTCTCGTCCTTGACCTCGTAGGTCACCTGACAGCCGACGCCGCAGAACGGGCAGAGCGAATCCACCTTCCTGTCCGCGTAGGTGACGCGGGTCTGCTTGTCATCCAGCATCACGGCCGGCATCAGCGCGCCGGTCGGGCAGGCCTGCACGCATTCGCCGCAGGCCACGCACGTGGACTCGCCCATGGGATCGTCGAAGTCGAACACGATCTTGGCGCCGGCATTGCGGTAGGCCATGCCGATGACGTCGTTGACCTGGACCTCGCGGCAGGCGCGCACGCAGAGGCCGCACTGGATGCAGGCATCGAGATTGACGCGCATCGCCGGATGGCTGGCGTCGGTCTCCCAGCGCTCGGCGGCGGGGAAGCGGCTCTCGGTGACGCCCGTCGTCTCCGCCCAGTGCCAGAACTTCGAATCCGGATCGTGCGATGTCTCGCGTGCCGGCTGGTCGGCGACGAGCAGCTCCATCACCATCTTCTGCGCCGACACCGCACGCGCGCTCTCGGTCTTCACCTTCATGCCGACCGCCGGCGTGCGTTTGCAGGATGCGGCCAGCACGCGCTCGCCCTCGATCTCGACCATGCAGGCGCGGCAATTGCCGTCGGGGCGATAGTCGGGCGCGGGCGAATAGCACAGATGCGGGATCTCGCGGCCCTGGCGCTTGGCGACCTGCCAGATCGTCTCGCCGGGATTGGCCTCGACCCGCTTGCCGTCGAGCTCGAACGTAATCTTGGTCATTCGGCCGCTTCCTTGAACTCGTCAGGGAAATATTTGATCACGGAGGACAGCGGATTCGATGCCGCCTGTCCGAGCCCGCAGATCGAGGCATCGCGCATCGCCTGGCTCAATTCTTCCAGCAAGGCGCGGTTCCAGACCGGCCTCTGCATCAGCAGCGCCGCCTTCTGGGTTCCGACGCGGCACGGCGTGCACTGGCCGCAGCTCTCGTCCTCGAAGAACTTCATCAGGTTCAGCGCCGCCGCGCGCACGCTGTCCTGCTGCGACAGGACCACAACCGCGGCCGAGCCGATGAAGCAGCCGTATTTCTCCAGCGTGCCGAAATCGAGCGGAATGTCGTCCATCGATGCCGGCAGGATGCCGCCGGACGCGCCGCCCGGCAGATACGCGTAGAATTGATGGCCATCGGCCATGCCGCCGCAAAATTCGTCGATCAGCTCGCGGATGGTGACGCCCGCAGGCGCGAGCTTGACGCCCGGCTCCTTGACGCGGCCGGAGACCGAGTAGCTGCGCAGGCCGCTGCGGCCATTGCGCCCCTGCGATTTCCACCAGGATGCGCCCTTCTCGACGAGATCGCGCACCCAGAACAGCGTTTCGAGATTGTTGATCAGGGTCGGCAGGCCGAACAGACCGACCTGGAACGGATAGGGCGGCTTGTGCCGCGGCAGGCCGCGCTTGCCCTCGATGCTTTCGAGGAGGGCGGATTCCTCGCCGCAGATGTAGGCGCCAGCACCGCGCCGAATATGGATGTTGGGACCGCCCGGCGGCAGCTTGGCAATCTCGATCGGCGCCAGCTTGAGCGCCGCCGGATACTCGTCACGCAGGTAGATGTAGACGTCCGCGGCGTCGATGACATGCGCGGCGATCAGCGTGCCCTCGATCAGGCGATGCACGTCGCGAAGCATGTAGAAGCGGTCCTTGAACGTCCCGGGCTCGCCTTCGTCGGCATTGACGACCATCAGACGCGGGCCGGGTTCGCCGAGCACGGCGCGCCATTTGCGTCCCGTGGGGAAGCCGGCGCCGCCCAGCCCGCGAAGGCCGGAATCGTCGAGGACCTTGAGAATGTCCTCCTTGCTGACCTTGCCGGCGCGAAGATCGCCCAACAGCTTGTAGCCGCCGTCCTTCACATAGGCGTCGTAGTCGACATAGGACGGGATGATCGGATGGATTTCGCCGCGGCCGGCGGTTGCGAGCACTTCGGCCTTGGTCGCCTTCAGCACGTAGTGATGCCCGACTTCAGCCACCGGCGCACTGTCGCAGAAGCCGACGCACGGCGCGCGCACGACGCGAATGCCGGGGCCGGCGGAGTCCTGCAGCTCTTCCAGAAGCTTCTCGGCTCCCATCATCGCGCAAGTGATGGAGTCGCAGACACGGATCGTCAGCGGCGCGATGTCAGGCTCGCCTTCCTTTACGATATCAAAATGGGCGTAGAAGGTCGCGGTCTCGAACACTTCGGCGAAGGCGAGCTTCATCTCGTCGGCAAGCGCAGCAAGATGCGCGGCCGAGATCTGGTGATACTTGTCCTGGATCAGGTGGAGATATTCGATCAGGAGATCACGCCGCCGCGGGCGATCGCCGAGCAATTGCTCGATCTCGTGCGCGGCATTCGGATCGACCTGCCGGCCCTTGGGCGTGGCCTTGGCGCGCCGGCGCCCCTCGCCCGGATGCTCGAATTCCCTGACCTTGTGAACTTCGTCGTTGCTGCTCATGGAAACGTCGCGTTCTCCTCAAAAGCGCGATGACCTCGGGACGGGATTGCCATCGCGATCCGCCCTTATTTCCAGACCTGGCAATCGGGAACCGCGTAACTCGCGTCCCCTAAATCAGGTCTCATTCCACGTAACTCTAGCTTCTGGTATACCAGACGCCAAGCAAATTTAGAACGTCTCTACAATCATTCAGGGGCGGGCAGCCGCCCTGCCACGCCCCTCTACGCGAGTTGATCGCGGAACCCTCCTCAGGTCTTGTTCATGCAATCTTCGATGTAGAACCAGCGGTCGTCACCGGCGAGGCCCTTGGTCTTTACCTCACCGCGACACGCCTTCAGCTTCGGCCTGTTGGCCGACCACTTGGCCTTCATGTCCTTCAGCTTCTGCATGGTGAGCTTGATCTTGCCGGGCTTGGCCTCGGTCGTTGCGGCGGGCGCTGCCGGTGCCGTCGCGGTCTGTGCGGATGCGGCATGAAGACCGGCAACAAGCAAAACGGCCGCAAGGCAAATTCGGGTGCGATGCATTTTAATCCCCTAAGTCCCATTCTTGATGATGTCTGAAAGGCAAGCGCCGCGGGACGCGCTGACGGGCATCCCGCGGCTGTGTCGATGGCGATCAGAAGATCTTGACCGCGCTCTCCAGCGTCTTCCAGACACCCCAGAGCAGGGGAACGCCGACGAAGGCCCAGAACAACGCCGCCTTGGCGTCAAGGCCGCCAAACCCGATGCCGTAGGAGCCGTGCGGCCCCGCAGCGGCGGCGCTGGCGCTCGCCGCCTGCAACTTGGCGACGTCGGCCTCCTTCATGTGCCACTTCGAATCGACCGGCTTGATCAGGTAGTTGCAGATCAGGCCCGCGATCAGCATCGCACAGAGGATGTACATGGTGGTGTTGTAGAGCTGGTCGCGCGGCACGCCCGCCGCGAGCTGGAACTCGCGGATGTAGTTGACCACGACGGGGCCGATGATGCCCGCGGTGGACCAGGCCGTCAGCAGCCGGCCATGGATGGCGCCGACGAACTGGGTCCCGAACATGTCGGCGAGATAGGCCGGCACGGTCGCGAAGCCTCCGCCATACATCGACAGGATGATGCCGAAGCCGAGCACGAAGAGCAGCTTCGAGCCCATCGCCGCGAAGGTCGGCGCCAGAGCGTAGAGCACGATGCCGAGGATGAAGAACGTATAGTAGGTGTTCTTGCGTCCGATCTTGTCCGACAGCGACGCCCAGAAGAAACGGCCGCCGATGTTGAACAGCGACAGCAATCCGGCAAAGCCCGCGGCGATCGCCGCGATCTGCGCCTTCTGCCCCGCATCGAGCGCGTTGAAGCCGACGTCCGGCAGACCGATCAGCTTGCCGGCGAATATCTCCTGAAGCATGGGCGAGGCCATGCCGATCACGCCGATGCCGGCCGACACGTTCAAGCACAGCACCCACCAGATCAGCCAGAACTGCGGCGTCTTGTGCGCGTCGTTGAGATGAACGTTGTTCTTCGAGATCATCGCGTTGGCCTTGACCGGCGGAGTCCAGCCCTCGGGCTGCCAGCCGGGCGGCGGCAGGCGATAGCGGAAGGCGCCGATCATCATGAACACGAAGTAGATCACGCCCATCGCGACGAAGGTCTCCCAGACGCCGACCGAGGTCGGGCTCTTGAAGTAGTTCATCAGGAGGTTCGCCAGCGGCGCGCCGATCATGGCGCCACCGCCGAAGCCCATGATGGCCATGCCGGTCGCCATGCCGCGGCGGTCCGGAAACCACTTCACCAGCGTCGACACGGGCGAGATATAACCAAGGCCGAGGCCGACGCCGCCGATCACACCCGAACCCAGCCACAACAGCCAGAGCTGGTGGGTGTAGACGCCGATCGCACCGAGGAAGAGGCCGCCGCACCAGCACAGCGCCGAGACGAAGCCGGCCTTGCGCGGACCCACACGCTCCAGCCAGCCGCCCCAGACCGCAGCAGCGATACCGAGCAGCACGAAGAACAGCGTGTACATCCATCCCATGCTGGCGACCTTCCAGTCGCAGCTGGTCGTGAACAGCTCCTGCAACAGCGAGATGTCCCCGCAGGTCTTGGGCGCGGTCAATCCGATCGCGCGGGACAGCGGCAGCCAGAACACCGAGAAGCCGTAGGCCATGCCGATGCAGAGATGGATGCACAGCGCCGCGGGCGGCACCAGCCAGCGATTGAAGCCGGCGGTCGCGATCGTCCGCTCGCGATCAAGAAAGCCCGCGCCGGCGCCTGAAAGTGTTCCAGCGCTCTCGATTGTTGACATGTAGTCCTCCCCTGCAGCCACCCTTCTGAGCAGCCTGCCGCTACTATCCTGGTCCTCAGCCCGTTGCGGAGCAGCTGTTGTCCCTGCCGCTCCGCACAATCATCCGACACGCGCCAGGATCGTCACGCGCATCCGAAAAGTTAACCCCTGAAGCGGGGCTCTATGCCGATACACCGTGCAGGCTTCTGACGCGTGGCCCCTTCGTCCGCGTATCGCAGACAAGACTCAACCTCCGCGTCCGCACGGAGAAAGTCAATTGGGGCAGAAGCCATGCTTGATGTCGATAGACAAAAGGTAGGTATCAGCAGAGTGACCGCGCACTACGAGCGCAGCGCACCATTCGTTTTCTCTATCGAACCATCGAGTTTTTCTATCAAGAACACGATGCGCGCCTCGTTGCGCTCCGTGATCTCCACCGTGTCGCCCGTCTCGCGGATCAGGTTCGGAATGTCAATCACCGACAGCGGATCGGTGCAGAGCACTTCGAGCTGATCGCCCGGCTGCAACGGCTTCAGCGCCTTGCGCGTCTTCAGCGCGGGCAGCGGGCACTTCAGCCCGGTGAGATCGAGTGTCGTTCTTGTCTTCATTCTAGTCATGGGCGCAACATGACGAGGCGAGGCGATGGCGTCAACGCGAGCGCTCAGAGCAAGTCTGCATAGGACAAAAAACCTACGCCCTGTCCTGGCTCGACGCGAACGATGTCCTCGCCGAGTTCGATCAGGCCGTCGGTCTCGACCAGGGACGACAACAGTCCCGCCCCTTCGCGCGGGAATTTGACTGCTTCCAGCGCGCCGTCTTCTCCGCGCCGCAACGAGGCGCGAACATATTCGCGGCGGCCGATCTTCTTCTTGTAGGCGAATGCCGCGCGCACCGGGATCGGCAACAGCGGCTCGGGCCGGCCACCGGCCAGCGCCAGCACCGTCGGTCGCACCACGTGGACGAAGGTGACAAAGCTTGCGACGGGATTGCCGGGCAATCCGATCAGCGGCGTGCCGTCGATGATACCCATCGCCACGGGACGGCCGGGCTTGATCGCCATCCGCCACAGCACCAGCGAGCCGATGCTCTCGACCGCCGCCTTGACGTGGTCCTCCTCACCGGTCGAGACGCCGCCGGTGGTGAGGACCAGGTCATGCGCGCCCGCAACCTGCTTCAATCCATTTGCGAGCGAAGTGCGCTCGTCGCGCAAGATGCCGAGATCAGAGACCTCGCAGCCGAGCCGGCGCAGCATCGCCATCAACATGAAGCGGTTGGAATCGAACAGCTGCGATGCGGCGCGCGGTTCGCCGGGCGAGGCCAGCTCATCGCCAGTCGAAAACACCGCGACGCGAATGCGCCTGACGACATCGAGCTTGGTCAGGCCGAACGCCGCAGCAAGCGCGACATGTTGCGGCCGCAGCCGCTGGCCGGCATGCAGCGCGATGCGCCCCTTGGGAATGTCCTCGCCTGCAGGACGGACATTCGCGCCGGGTTTCAACCCCGGCGGCAGCACGATCTTGCCAGACTCATCGATACGCACGTCTTCCTGCATGAAGACGGTCCCGGCCTCCGGCGGCATCGGCGCGCCGGTAAAGATGCGCGCGGTATGGCCGGGCTTGATCGGCGCATGCGCGGCGCCGCCGGCCTGGATCCGGCCGTCGAGCGGCAACGCCTGCTCGGCGCTATCAGGAAGATCGGCGTTGCGCACGGCATAGCCATCAACGGCAGAGTTGGTGAAGGGCGGCAGCGGCAGCGGCGCCGCCACGTCGCGCGCGAGCACGCGCCCGTCCGCATCGACCAGCGCCACCGTCTCGAGATCGGCGATCGCGTTGACACGCGTAGTGATCAGGCCAACGGCCTCGTCGACCGACATCATCGGTCCGCCGAAGGCAAAACAATCGTCCGACAGTTGCGCCATGGTGCCTCGTCAGCGCATCGCGGTGCTTTTGGCCACCGCTTCCTCGACCGGCATCGCCGCGCGCAGCAGCAATTTCGCGGCAGCCTCGATATCGTCGAGATGGACAGTCGGCAGCCGCGTGTCAATCGCCACATCGGTCGCGATCCCGGCAATCCCGGGATCGTCCGGAAACAGCAGCGGCTTCCCGTTGGCGGCGCGGTGCACCTCGATCTTGCGATGCGGCTCGCGCTTGAAGCCCTCGACCACGACCAGATCGACAGCCGACAGCTTGCTCAATAGTTCCGGCAGCCGCGGCTCCGCCGCGCCGCGGAGCTCATGCATCAGGGCCCAGCGGCTCGACGAGGCCACCAGCACCTCGGCCGCACCCGCCTCGCGATGCCGCCAGGAATCCTTGCCGGGCACGTCGACGTCGAACTGGTGATGTGCATGCTTGATGACGGAGACGCGCAGCCCCTGCGCGTTGAAATGCGGGATCAACCGCGTCAACAGCGTGGTCTTGCCCGCACCGCTCCAGCCTGCAAGGCCGATGACTTTCATAACCGTTCGATCTCCGCCAACGGCTCACCAGCCGATGGAACCTCCGGCCTCTCCCCGTCATTGCGAGCGTAGCGAAGCAATCCAGACTGTCTCCGCGGAAAGATTCTGGATTGCTTCGCTTCGCTCGCAATGACGAACCGAGGCATTTCACCCATTTCCCGCCATGCTTATATCGGCTTGCCCCGAATGTCATGCTAACGTCACGGCCATGATGAAGATCGACAAAGCCCCGGTGCCCCTGATCGTCCCCAACCCGGACGACCCGCGCCTGACCCAGAGCGTGACCGGGACCGACCAGACCGGCGCCAAGGTCGAGATCAAGGTGCCGATGGAGCGCCCGCTGACGCTCTATCTGAATGCGCAGGAGATCGTCACCATGATGACGATCGGCGACTATCCGGAATATCTGGCCCTCGGCTACCTGCTGAACCAGAACATGCTGAAATATAATGACGCGGTCACCGAGGTCGAATACGACGACGACCTCCAGGTCGTCGTCGTGCGCACCGAGCACCACACCAATTTCGAGGCCAAGCTGAAGAAGCGCACCCAGACCTCGGGCTGCGCGCAGGGCACCGCCTTCGGCGATCTCCTGGAGGCCGTCGAGAGCGTCGCGCTGCCCAAGGCCGAACTGCGCACCTCCTGGCTCTACCAGATGACGCAGACCATCAACACCATGCCGTCGCTGTATCTCGAGGCCGGTGCGATCCATGGCTGCGTGCTGTGCAGGGAGGGCGAGCCGCTCTGCTACACCGAGGACGTCGGCCGCCACAACGCGGTCGACAAGATCGCGGGCTGGATGTATCGCCATGGCGTCGATGCGTCCGACAAGATCCTCTACACCACCGGACGGCTCACCTCGGAGATGGTGATCAAGACGGTGCGCATGGGCATTCCGATCCTGGTGTCGCGCTCCGGCTTCACCGCATGGGGCGTCGATCTCGCAAGGCAGGTCGGGCTGACGCTGGTCGGCCGCACCCGCGGCAAACGCTTCATCGCGCTCGCCGGCGAAGAGCGCATCGTCTACGACCAGAACCTCGCTTACGTCGAGGAGGAATCGGCGAAGCACAAGCGCAAGGGTGAAGGTGGTGACGACTGAGGTTCCGGCCACACAGGGTGTGCTGCTCGCCGGCGGCCTGGCGCGCCGCATGGGCGGCGGCGACAAGCCGATGCGCACCATCGGCGGCCGCACCATTCTGGAGCGCGTGATCGCGCGCCTGTCGCCCCAATGCAGCGGGCTGATCCTCAATGCCAATGGCGATCCCGCGCGCTTCGCCGCGTTCGGCTTGCAGGTCATTGCCGACGACGTGCCCGGCTTCCCCGGCCCGCTCGCGGGCATCTTGGCCGCGCTCGACTGGACCGCTGCGAACCGGCCGGAGATCGAATGGGTGCTCAGCGCCGCCGGCGACTGCCCGTTCCTGCCGCGCGATCTCGTCGCGCGCCTGCACGAGGCGCGCGCGCGGGAGAACGCACAGCTCGCAGTCGCGGCATCCGGCGATCAGTCGCATCCGGTGATCGGCCTGTGGCGCGTCGCCTTGCGCAACGAGCTGCGTCACGCGCTGGTGGTCGAGGACCTCCGGAAGATCGACCGCTGGACCGCACGCTATCCGCTGGCGACTGTGACATGGCCGGCCGAGCCGCTCGATCCGTTCTTCAATGCCAACACGGTCGAGGACATCGCCGAGGCTGAACGGCTCGCGGCGCTGGATGATGCGGCTTGAGCCGCCTTACGATTTTGGAAACTCGTTGAGCAGTTGCGCCCAGATGATCGCGAAGGCGATCAGGCCGGCAACACCGACCAGGGTGGTGAACCGCGGCAGCCGGTTGATCGCGACCAGCAGCCAGGCCGGCAGGAAGAACAGCCCAAAGATCATGCCGAGCGGAAACACCGCGAGCCATTGAAAGCCGCTGCCGTCACCGGGCGGCACATGCGCGATGAAATAGAAGGTGTAGAGCCAGAACAGCGTCCCGGCCGCCGCGACGAGGGCGGCGATCTTGCGGAAATTGACGGGTGCTGGCGCGGTCATGGCTTGGCTCATGGTCCTTGGTCGCAGCGGCCGCCATCCGAGTTCATGGACATCGAACCGGGCGGATGCCGGTGGCGACTACTAATCGGGACATTGCCCGGATCAGCCATGGCCGACTCGCTCCTGGATGCCATCTTCACGGTCGTCGATTTCGTGTTCGATCTCTCGGAAACGATCGATCGCACGAAGCGGCTGAGCAAGCCTGACATCGTCGAGGTCCCGCCGGACCCGAAGCCGCTGCCGCCCGCGGCACAGCGTGCGCTCGCGGAGGCCGAGGAGCGCGAGCGCGCCGTTCAGGCCGCCAGCGGCACCGACCACGCGTCGTAGCCGTAGACCCAGCTCGTATCGGTTCGCTCTTTCAGCCAGATATTGGCGCGCGAGGTCTCCTGCACCCGCGTCGTGCGCGGCTTGCGCGTCGCCTCGAAACGGCGGAATGCATCCGCGACACCGTCACGATCGACGCCGTCGAGGCAGCGCGACAGCACGGCGGCGTCCTCGATCGCCATCGCCGCGCCCTGCGCCATATAGGGCGTCATGGGGTGGCAGGCATCGCCGAGCAGCGTCACCTTGCCGTCGGCCCAGCACTCCAGCGCATCGCGATCCATGATCGCCCATTTGTGCACGTCGGGGCATGCCGACAGCACCTGACCCACTTGCGGATGAAAGCCTTCGAACGAGGCGCGCAGATCGCGCACGTCACCCTTCGCCGACCAGGACTCGATGCGGAAGTTGGGCTCGGGCTGGCTGGTGACGAGATAGACCTCGCTGCGATCGGGCTTGACGTAATAGATCACGATGTGACGGTCCTCGCCCCACCATTTCGTGCAGTCGTCGATCCTCTCACCACCGAGCAGCGCGGCGGGATAGGTGGTGCGATAGGCGATGCGGCCGGTGAACTTCACGGGCGCTGTGTCGAACAGGATATCACGCACCGCGGAATGGACGCCATCGGCGCCGACCACCGCATCGGCAACTGTGCTGGTGCCATCGGCAAAGCTGAGCCGGACGCCCTCGCCCGTCTCGTCGAGACCGACCAGCTTGTGGTTCAGCCTCACGACCCCATCCGGCACGGCACTCGCCAGCGCCGCATGGAGATCGCCGCGATGGGCCAGCAGATAAGGCGCGCCGAATTTCTCCTCCGCGCTCTCGCCAAAGATCATGTCGAACTTGATGTCGCCGCTCCTCCAGTCGCGGTTGTTCCAGGAGCGCGGATAGAACGCGTGCGCGCGCATCCGCTGCTCGAGACCAAGTTCGCGCAGCACCTTCATGGCATTGCAGCCGATCTGGATGCCGGCGCCGATGCGGGCGAATTGGGAGGCCTGCTCGTAGACCATCACGTCGATGCCGACGCGCCTGAGCGCCGCGGCCGTCGCGAGCCCACCCATCCCGGCACCGACGATCGCAACCGAAAGCGGCCTTGCCATCGTGTCCCCCACCCTGTTTTCCGCGCGGCTTGAATGCCGCGTCGTCGTCCATCGTCTACGCGGGCCGGAAACCCGCATGCTCCAGCGCCGTGCGCGCCTCGTCCGAGCCAAGTGCATCGAGAAACGCCTGCACGGCCGGACGCTGCTTGCGCGCCGTTACCAACGCGAAGTCATAATGCTCTTCCGCGAACGGAATGAAACCGAGGCCGACCGCATGGGCGACCGGCGCAATGGTCATGCCCCAGTCGGCGCGGTGCTGCGCGACGGCCGCGGCCACGGCGTTGTGCGAGCGCGGCTGGTTCCAGTACCCTTCCGGGCGCGCGCCACCGAGCAGCCGGTCGATCAGGATGCGCGTGCCGGCGCCCTGGTTGCGATTGACCATGATGCAGGTGGCATCAGCGAGCGCGGCAGCCACCGCCTCCTTCGCGCCGAGCCTCTCGAAACGCTTGTCCTCCTTGCGGAAGACGATGCCCTGCATCCGCCGCCAGCCCGGCACGAGCTCGAGCCCATCCACGAGATACGGCGTGTTGTAGGTCTCGCTTCTGTCGTCGAACAGATGGATCGGCGCGAGATCGCACTCGCCGCGCTTGGCCGCCGCAAGCCCGCCAAGGCTCCCGACGGCGATCGAGCGCACGGTGAGGCCCGCATGTGCGAGCTGGGCGGTGACGAGGTCGAGGCCGGTGCAATGGCTGCCGACGATGACGAGATCGGGCACCCGCACATGCGGCGTGAACAGCGTCACCTCGGTCTCGGTCCCGGCCTGCATCTGGTCGGCGAGCGCGTCGATGCGCAGAAAACCGTCGGCCTGGGCGAAGGACGTGATCGCACCGGAGCCCTTGCCCGAGGGATAGGCGATCAGGCCGTCCTTGCCCTCGACCAGCGAGACCATCACGAACTCGGTGCGGCCGAGCTCGGAGGCAATGCGCACCGGCACGGTCGCATTCACCTTGGCATCGGAGCGTGGCGGCAGTCCGGCCATCCTGCGCAGCACCGGCACGATCATGTCGTGGAAGGTGAACATCGCCGAGGTCGGAAAGCCCGGCAGGATCACCACCGGCTTGCCGTCGCAGACCGCAAGGCACAGCGGCTTGCCGGGTTTTAACGCCACGCCATGCGCGATGATGCCGGGCTGACCAAGCCGGCCGATGATGCGATGGGACAGATCTCCTGCGCCTTTCGACGTACCGCCTGACAGCACCAGCATGTCGGCGTCCGCAAGCGCGCTCCGCATCGCGGCTTCGAGCTTTGCTTCATCGTCGGGAACGGCGCCGAGGAAATCCGCGTCGCCCCCGTTCTCGTCGATCGCGGCTGCGACGATCGCGCCGTTGGTGTCGTAGATCGCAGCCGGCGCGAGCGCCTCGCCGGGTTGCACCAGCTCGTCGCCGGTGGAGATCACGGCCACACACGGCTTGCGCGCGACCTTCACCTCGGCAATGCCGCAGGCCGCGAGCATGCCGATTTCACGCGAGCCGACGATCGTGCCCGCACGCAGCAGCGCCTCGCCGCGCGCGATGTCGGACCCGGCGTAGGAGACGAACTGTCCTGGCGAGACGGCGCGACGAACCTCGATCGCATCCGCACCTGCCGGCTGGGTGTGCTCAACCATCACGACGGCATCAGCCCCGCGCGGCAGCGGACCGCCGGTGGCGATCGGCGTTGCCGTTCCTACTGCGACCTGCAGCGTCGGCGCGGTGCCGCAGTGAATCGTCTCCCCATTCAGCGCCAGCCGAACGGGTGCGCCTTCGCCAGTAGTAGTGAGATCCGACGAACGCACGGCAAAGCCGTCGACATTGGACCGGTCGAACGGCGGCACATCGATCGGCGCGGTGATATCCTCAGCAAGCGCGGCGCCGAGCGCATCGGCGAGCTTGCGCGTCTCGCTGGGGATCGCGCGCGGGAACAGCGCAGCCTCGAAGCGCGCCAACGCCTCCTCGCGCGAGAGGATTTTGAGAAACTGCTCCTGCTCGAGCGCGCTGCGGTCTTGCGATTGCGGGATCATCGTCATGCCAAATCCATATCACGCCCGCATCAGATAGGCATCGACCGGTGTTCCCGCCGCAAATCCCTCGTGGCTGGCGGGAATGAGCAGCCATGCATCCGCTCGGGCAATGGCGTGCAGCGGCCATTCGCCCACGGCAAGCGGCATCCAGGCATGATGCTCCTCGGCCAGCAGCGCGACCTCCGCGATGCCGACGCTGGATGCGATCTTGCGCGCGAGCGGCAACCTCACTTGCCGTCGTGGCCGGCGCGCCGACAGGTGGTCGACCACCGGAAGCACCAGTGTCAGCCAGACCGCGAGCGCATGATCCGGCGAGCCCGGCAGGACAATGACGGGAACCTGTCCAAGCCGCCCGACCGCGGCGGTGCGGCCCGGCGCAAGCGCAATGCCATGGGCGATCACCGCGCCGCGCCGAGCCAGCGCAGTGACGGCAGCATCCCGGCGACCGACGCCGCTGCCGCCGACGATCAGGAGCAGGTCGCAAGCCGCTGCATCGAGCGCATCTGCGATCGATGCTTCATCGCGCGTGGCAGCCTGATGCGTGTTCACATCAAGGCCGGCCCCGCATGCGATGCCGGCGATCAACTGCGTCGTCGCCGTCGCCCCCGGCACGTTGACGATACGCAGCCGCGGCCGCCGCACGCTGAGCCTGTCCATCGCCGCGACGCTTGCGAGCAGCAGGTCGGCGGGACCGACTGGACGCCCCTCTGCGGCGGCCGTCGCGCCGGCGGCGATGTCGCTTCCGGCGCGGCGGACGCCCTGTCCCGGTACGCCCTCGGCCAGCACCTGGGCAAGCGGCCCAGATACCTCGACGGCATCGGCATCGAGCACACAGTCGCAACCCGCCGGCATCGCATCGCCGGCATCGACCCAGGTCGGCGCCGTCGTCAGGGGTAGCGGCGAATATGCGGACGCGCCGACGAGATCATTGGCGCGCAGCGCCCAACCGTCCGTGGCAGCGAGATCGTGCGGCGGCCAGGCCGCAAGCAGCGGAGCCTCCGCCGCAATGCAATCGGCCGCTTCGGTCAACGGCAACTCGACGGGTGCGAGCGGCGTGAGCGCGTTCAGCAGTGCTGCGAGCGCAACGTCGAGCGGTGTGAGCGATGGCGGCAGGCGCTGGGTCATGCGCCATGATGGACCATGCATCGCCCGGTTTGGCAACCGCCGGCGATGCGGAGATCAGCCGCCCGACTGGCTTGCATTCGGAAAGAACAGCTGCTGCCCATCGACCTTGTAGCCGGCAATCGCCGCCTGTCCGTCCGGCGAGATCAGCCAGTCGACGAAGCTTTGCCCGAGCTCCTTCTTCACGTTCGGAAATTTCTCGGGGTTCATCAGCATAACGCCGTACTGGTTGAGCAGACGCTTGTCGCCTTCGACGATGATGTCGAGGTTGCCACGCTCCTTGAAGGCGATCCAGCTGCCGCGGTCCGACAGCACATAGGCATTCGCCGTGCGCGCGGCCTCGAGCGCCGCGGCCATGCCCTGCTTGGCCTCGCGATACCAGGCACCCTTGGCGGCAGCGATGTCGATGCCGGCGACGATCCAGAGCGCGAGCTCCGCGGCGTGGGTTCCCGAACCATCGCCGCGCGTGACGAACGGCGCGCCCTTGGCCTCGATCGCCTTCAGCGCGGTCGCGATATCCTTGCCCTTCACGCCGGCCGGATCGTTCTTCGGCCCGACCAGGACATAGTCGTTGTACATCACGTCGAAGCGCTTCACGGCAAAACCGTCGGCGACGAATTTCTCCTCCTGCGGCCGCGCATGAATCAGCACGACATCGGCTTCACCCTTGCGCGCGCCGTCGAGCACCTCATCGGCGCGCCGCGCGATCACCCTGACGTCGACGCCGGTCTTGTCACGGAAGATCGGCAGCAGATGATCGAGCAGGCCGGACTCCTGCGTGGCTGTCGTCGTGGCCAGCACGATCGTACGGTCCTGCGCGAATGACGCCGCAACGCCCGCGGCGAGACCGCAAAGAAGCGCAGATAGAGCAAAAAGGCGCCGGACGGCCATGAGCGGGTTCCCATCGATATGACGCAATCATGATGACCGATTGCGCCGCACTGATGACGCGCGACGCCGATCGGCGGCCGGCGGGAACAACAAAGGATTGAGTGGCAGCGACGCCACTACCAGCGGCAGATCTCGCCGAGCGCCCGCGCGTTGCGCAAATGTCCAGGCACTCGGGAAAGTTCGGCAACGCTTCGACGCGCATCGCAAGGCTCGCACCATTCGAGCGCTGCAGATTGTAAACCCAATGCGAAATCGCTGGTCAGCATGTGTTGCAAAGCAGCGAGATGATCGGGCATGGTTCGCGCGGACCGAAATTGAACTGCAGAATTCCACCTGCGATGAACGTTCAAAAAGAAGCAAGAATTTGCATAGGAATGCAGGATGGAATTCCTGACGACCAGTGAAGCTGCTGACTACCTCCGACTTGGCGAACGCAAACTCTACGAACTCGTCACCAACGGCGCGATCCCCTGCACCAAGGTGACCGGCAAATGGCTTTTCCCGCGCCACGAGCTCGATCTCTGGGTGCTGTCGGGCATGGCGCGTCCGGCCGGCATGCTGACGGCGGAGCCGCCGCCAGTCGTTGGCGGCAGCCAGGACGAGCTGCTCGATTGGAGCCTGCGCGAATCCGGCTCCGGCCTTGGCTCTATGAGCGAAGGCAGCGCGCGCGGGCTCGAGCGCCTGCAGCGCGACGAGGTGATGGCCGCGGCGGTGCACTTCCACAGCCTGGATGCCGAGGGCAATCTTGCCGCCGACGCCAGCGCGACGGCGCTGCGCGACGCTCCGGACCTGCATGATGCGGTGCTGGTCGCGTTCACGCGCCGCGAGCAGGGCCTGGTGCTGCCGCCGGGCAATCCGAAACGGCTGCGCGGCCTGTCCGACGTGCTCGCGCTCGGCGTCAGGATGGCGATGCGGCAGCAGGGCACGGGCGCGCAGATGCTGCTCGACGTGCTGTTGACGCGCGCCGGCGCGTCGACGCGCGATTTGCGGCGGATCGAGACGCCCGCGCTCACCGGACCGGATCTCGCCGAAATGGTGCGCGCCGGACAAGCCGATTGCGGCGTCGCCACGCGCGCGGCGGCGCGCTCGGCTGGGCTCGATTTCGTGCCGCTGGTCTGGGAGAATTTTGACCTTGCGATGCGGCAGCGCACCTACTTCCGCCCGCCGATGCAGGCGCTGATCCGGTTCCTCAATGAAAGGCGGCTGCGCCAGCGCGCCGAGGAACTGACCGGATACGATCCCTCCCCCGCCGGGCAGATCCGCTTCGCAGCCTGACATTGACGCCCGCCCCCTAATAGTTGCAAAAGAAACCAATTCAGCCGGGCCGTACCCGGGACAGGCAACACCGGCCAACGAGCCGGATCAGGGGAGGACAAGCGTGAATCCAGCGAGATTTGGACTGCCGGTCGCGGCCGCCTTGATGGCGGCGCTGCTGCCGGATGCGGCGTCGGCACAGGTGTCCGACAACATCGTCAAGATCGGCGTGCTCACCGACATGAACGGCCCGGCCTCCGCGCCGACCGGCCAGGGCTCCGTGACGGCGGCGCAGATGGCGATCGACGATTTCGGCGGCACCGTGCTCGGCAAGCCGATCAGCATCGTGATCGGCGACCACCAATTGAAGGCAGATGTCGGCGGCGCGATCGCGCGGCGCTGGTACGACGTGGACCAGGTGGACCTGATCGTCGACGTGCCGGTCTCCGCCGTTGGCCTCGCGGTGCAGAACATCGCCAACGAAAAGAAGCGGCTGTTCATCACCCATTCCACCGGCACGGCGGATTTCCACGGCAAGTTCTGCTCGCCTTACGCGATGCAGTGGGTGTTCGACACCCGCGCGCTCGCGGTCGGCACCGCGGATGCCGTGGTCAAGCGCGGCGGCGACAGCTGGTTCTTCATCACCGACGATTACGCCTTCGGCCATTCGCTGGAGCGCGATGCGTCCAGCGTCATCACCGCCAACGGCGGCAAGGTGCTGGGCTCGGTGAAGCCGCCCTTAGCAACGCCGGACCTCTCCTCCTTCGTGCTGCAGGCGCAGGCCTCCAAGGCCAAGATCATCGGCATTGCGGCTGGTCCCCCCAACAACATGAACGAGATCAAGACCGGCTCGGAGTTCGGCGTGTTCAAGGGCGGCCAGCAGATGGCGGCGCTGCTCGCGCTGATCACCGACATCCACGGCCTCGGCCTGCAGGCCGCGCAAGGCCTGTTGCTGACGACGTCGTTCTACTGGGACATGGACGACAAGACGCGCGAATGGTCGAAGCGCTATTTCGCCAAGATGAACAAGATGCCGTCGATGTGGCAGGCCGGCGTCTACTCCAGCGTGATCCACTATCTCAACGCCATCAAGGACGCCGGCACCGACGATCCGCTCAAGGTGGCCGCGAAGATGCGCGAGAAGCCGGTCGAGGATTTCTTCGCGCGCAACGGCAAACTGCGCGAGGACAATCTGATGGTGCACGACCTCTGGCTGGTGCAGGTGAAGACGCCGGAGGAGAGCAAGTACCCGTGGGACTATTACAAGATCCTCACGACCATCTCGGGCGAGAAGGCGTTTGGGCCGCCGGACCCGGCGTGCGCGATGGTGAAGAAGTGACGATCGCCTAAAGCGACCGTCACTTCACCACCCCGATCTCGCGAAGGTACTTCATCACGCCCGGATGAATGAGCTCCGGCTTCGGCGCGGCCGCCACCGTGTTCGACGCCGTGGTCTCGCAGGCCTGCGCGAGCTGCTTGCAGAAGGTCGCTTCGACGCCGTGCAGCGTCCTGGCGAGGCGATAGGCGACATCGTCGGGCAGATCCTCGCGCGTCAGGACAAAGCTCCAGGAGCCGAGCGAGGCGATCGGCTCGGCCTGCTTCGGGTAGCTGCCGGCCGGCACGAGCAGCGGCTTGAGGAACGCATGCTTGGCGCGGATGCGCGTGATCTCCTCGGCGGTGGGCGCAATGAAGCGCGCGCCTGAGGCGCTGGAGGCCACCGCGGCAAAGCCCGGCCAGCCGATGCCGGCGCCCCACAGCGCGGCGGCGCGGCCGTCCGCGACCATCGCGGGACCATCGCCGGCGCGGTCGAGATAGATCGCCTTGAAGTCTTCGTCCTGCTTCAGGCCGAGGCCATCGAGCACGTAGCGCGCCAGGATCGGCAGGCCCGATCCCTTTGCGCCGAACGCGACCGGCTGTCCCACGAGATCGCGGATGGTCTTGTAGGGACTGTCCGCCCGCACCACGAACATGCCGGGGTTGGAGTAGATCGCCGTGAGGATCTTCAGCCGCACCGGCGCGCGGCCGATGCCGGCAAAGGCCTCATAGGCTGGCTCGCCCGCGACCAAAGCGAGATCGAGCTCGCCCTTCTCCAGCAGCGGAATGTTCTCATTGCTGCCCTTGGTGTTGCGCGGAACGATGGTGGCTTGCGGATCGGCCGCGTTCATCACCTCGGCAAAGGCGTTGCCATAGAGCGGGAAGCCGCCGCCGGGCGTCGCAGTCCCTAAGCTGAGTGTCGTAGTCGGAATGGCCTTGCCTCCGGTTTGAGCAGCGGCGGGGCTTGCGAGTGGATTTGCGAGCAGCGCCGCACTGAAGAAAAGAGTGATTGCGAATCTCATGAATGGTCCCGGCAGGCCTGCGTCAACACCGACTTGCGACGATGTAGGCAGCGGCCCGTTTTTGTGAAAGCATGCAGCCCAACGACAATAGAACAATGGGAGGCTTCATGTTGCGAATTTTGCGTAACGGTGTTTTCGGGCTGGTTTTGCTTTTGGGTCTTTTCAGTGCCTCCCCTCCCGCCTCCGCCGGCTATCCCGACCGTCCCGTGCACTGGATGATCGGCTTCGCCGCCGGCGGCCCGGTCGACATCGTGGCGCGGATCATGGCGCAGGCGCTGTCGGATCGCCTCGGACAGCAATTCATCGTCGAGAACCGCGCCGGCTCCGGCGGCAACATCGCGGCTGCGGCTGCGATCAACGCGGCCCCGGACGGCTATACGCTCTTGTTCGTGGCGCCCAACAACGCGATCTCGACCTCGCTGTACAAGAAGCTGCCGTTCGACTTCTTGCGCGACACCGTACCGGTCGCCAGCATCATGCAGCTCACCAACATGCTGGTCGTCTCCAATGCGTTTCCCGCGAAGACGGTTCAGGAGTTCATCGACTATTGCAAGGCGAACCCCGGCAAGATCTCCTTTGCCTCGTCCGGCAACGGCACCTCGGTGCACATGTCGGCGGAGCTGTTCAAGGCGATGACCAAGTGCGACATGATCCACGTGCCCTATCGGGGATCGGCGATCGCCTTCCCCGACATCATCTCCAACAAGGTGCAGCTGATCTTCGACAACCTCCCCTCCGCGCTCGAGCAGTCGCGCGGCGGCACTGTCCGCGCGCTGGGCGTGACCTCGCCGCAGCGCTGGCCGAGCGTGCCCGACGTGCCCGCCATCGCCGAGACGGTGCCGGGCTTCGAATCGGTCGGCTTCTACGGCATCTCCGCGCCGAAGGGCACGCCGCCCGAGATCGTCGAGACCCTCAACAAGGCCGTCGGCGACGCGCTGAAGGACCCGAAGGTGATCGCGCGGCTGACCGAGAACGGCGGCATCCCGAAGCCGATGACACCCGCCGAGTTCGGCAAGCTCGTCACTGATGAGACCGAGAAGTGGAAGAAGGTCGTCGAATTCGCCGGGGTCTCGGTGGACTAGGCGGCGGCTGACAACGAGCTTGCAGCTCGTCGACAAGGCGTTGGAGGGAGCCCGGCGGTCCCCTCCAACCAAAAAGCCGAAAAACAACCCCATGCACAGTAGACCAGGCCAGCAATTACAAGGGGTTACAGAGGTCACATAGCGAGTCCCGGGCAGGCTGATTTGACTCGTCGGGCAAAACAGGACTATAAGGCCATCATCGCAAATTTCGGGTATTCAAAAATCAACCGCGATGCTGCGCCGGCGCTCCGTCCCGCCCGAGTCAGCATTGCACCTCCGCCGCCATCCCTGTAAACGAACCGCGCACCGTTGCCGGCCGCACTCAAAGCGGCCGTCTCGCGGCGGGGCCTGTAGCTCAATGGTTAGAGCCGGCCGCTCATAACGGTCTGGTTGCAGGTTCGAGTCCTGCCGGGCCCACCAGCCTTCGCTCGCTTCGCGAGCTTCGGCTTGGCAAGCCAGCGCCACACGTCAAAAGCGAAGCGAGCGAAGGCTGCCGCGCCGAAGCCCAACGGGCATAGGCGGGCTGTAAAATCAATGACCAGGGCCATGACCTGATTTTGCGGTGGACTGGCTGATCTTATTGGAGACATGATCAAGACCACGACACTCCCCTTGCGACACGCGACGTCCGCGAGTGCATCCAGCGGCGGATGCGTGGCGCCGCTCCTGCCTCTCTCACTCCTGCCTCTCATTTCGGGACTGAACATGCGCAAGCTTCCGGTGATTTTGGCGATCTCGTGCTGGGCCACTTTGGCTTACGCACAAAAGGCCGACCTCATTGTCACCAACGCAAAAATCGTGACGCTGGATCCCGCATCGACGATCGCGCAGGCTCTCGCAGTCCGCGAAGGCAGGATCGTTGCAGTTGGCGGCAACGATGCCATGGAAGACCTGATCGGGCCTGCGACGCGCCGCGTCGACGCAAGCGGACGTACGATCATTCCGGGATTGATCGATTCCCATATTCACGCCGTGCGCGCCGGACTCACCTACGCAACCGAGGTCAACTGGATCGGCGCAAAGACCATCGGCGAGGCAATGGAACGTTTGCGCCAGGCGGCAAAAGCGCGGCCGGGGTCCTGGATTATCGTGGCCGGTGGCTGGAGCGAGTTGCAATTTACGGAGAAGCGGCGGCCAACCCTGGCCGAGGTGATGTCGGCAGTTCCTGACAATCCGGCTTACATCCAGCTCTTCTATTCGGCGGTGCTGATGACGCCGAAAGCGCAGCAAGCGCTCGGGATTTCCGCGGATCAGTTGCCGGCCGGTATCACGGCCGAACGCGCCGCATCGGGCGATACCACGGGCTGGTTCAATGGCTCTATTGTCAGCATCTCCGCGCTGTTCGATCGCCTGCCGAGGCCGAATTTCGAAGACAATGTCGCCGGGACCCGGCAGTTCTTCACGGAGCTCAATCGTCTCGGAATTACCGGGATCGTGGATCCCGGCGGATTCAGCATTTATCCCAGCCACTACGCCGCCTTGCAAAAGCTCTGGCGTGAAAAATCACTGTCGGTGCGGGTCGCCTACAGCCTGTTCGCCCAGAATGTCGGCACGGAATTTGAGGAGTACAAGAACCTCACGCCATTCCTGCCGATGGGATTCGGCGACGACATGCTGCGATTCAACGGAATCGGCGAGCGGATCACCGGCGCCATGTACAACAACAATGCGCCCGACGCGGCCGCCAAGGACAAGTTCCTCGAGATCGTTCGCTGGGCGGCCAAACAAGGGTTGACAGTCACCATCCACTGGCAGGAAGACAAATCCGTCCACCACCTCCTGGACCTTTATGAAGAGGTCAACAGGGAGACGCCAATCGCGCCGCTGCGCTGGTCCATCGCCCATCTCGACAACGCCTCACCCGAGACGCTGGCGCGGATGAAGGCCCTTGGTGTCGGCTGGACCATGCAGGACGCCATGTACCTCGGAGGCGACCGTATCGTGGCGCAGACGGGCGAAGCCGCGCGCAGCATGCCGCCCATCGTCACGGCGTTGCGCACGGGCGTCCATGTCGGGGCCGGCACGGATGCGCATCGGGTCGCATCCTACAATCCGTTCGTTGCGCTGCAATGGATGGTCGACGGCAAGACCGTCGGCGGACTATCGACGCGCGGGCCGGACGAAACGCCCAGCCGCGAAGATGCCTTGCGACTGTATACCGTGGGAAGCGCCTGGTTCTGCTTCGACGAGACGCGGCGCGGCACGCTTGAAAACGGCAAGCTCGCCGACTTCGCGATTCTCGATCGGGATTTCATGTCCGTCCCCGTCGAGCAAATTGGCGCCACGGCGTCTCTGTTGACGGTCGTGGGCGGCAAGGTCGTTTACGCAGCAGATGTCTTCGCAAACGCAAAATAGGAGCTGGAGGCCCGCCGTGCCGCTCACAACGATCTGGTCAGGTTCGAGTCCTGCCGAGCCCACCAATCAAGGGCCTTTCCATTCGCGTTGGTGACGCTTGCACCGCAGGCGGCCTGCGTGCGGCTGTCACACGTTGCCGAGATCATGAATGACAGGTTGGAGCGCGCCAATCCGATCCACATCGAGCGTTGCCAGCGTGATCGGCAGCTTGAAGCGCCTGCGCCCCGCACTTCCCGGGTTCAGGTAGAGCACGCCATCGATGGTCTCGATCGCGACGCGATGAGAGTGGCCCGATATCACGACATCGATCCCAAGCTCCTTCGGGTTGATCGTGAGTTGCTTGAGATCGTGCAAGACGTAGAAGCGGCGGCCGCCGAGGCACAAGGTTGCGGTGTCGGGGAAGCGCCTCGCCCAGTCGCCCGTGTCGACGTTCCCTCCGACGGCGGTCACAGGCGCGATCCGGTCAAGACGGTCGACGATCTCCGGAGTGCCGATATCACCGGCGTGGATGATGTGGGACACGCCGGCGAGGCAGTGCTCCGCCTCCGGCCTCAACAGCCCATGCGTGTCCGAAATCACCCCGATCTTGAGCGTCATCCTGGATCGCGTTTCGGTGCAGGATATCCGGCGGGACCGGTCGCTCTCTTCCTCATCCTGGTTGGTGACGAGGATCGAAGAGCGACGACCTTCGAATATGACGGTGGCAGTGCATTCAACGGCTCGGCCATCTTCAGGGATCCAAAGACCCACGAATTGAGTGCGTTTGCAACCGCAATACGCACCGCGCCGTCCGCCGTCAGCATATCATCGGGTCATCCCCGTGGTCGCAAACTCCGCCCGGCTGCTCCGAGGGCGCCGGCGCAAATGCGTGATGGGCCGGCGCCGCGATCGACCGATCGTCCTCGATGCTGGGGATGCCGGACCGCACGCTCTGCTCGGCATGTCGATCGCTCGCGCTGTGCTCGCGCGCCTGGAGCGGCGTGCTGAAGATTGCGGTGACGACGAGTCCGGCCAACAAGGTTTTGGACAGGGCTGACCGGATGGGATTTCTGAATGGTGTCATCGTGGCATTCCTTTCGATTGGGTGTTCTCCCGCGAGGCAGGAGATCCGATCCACCACCCTTAGACGTGCGTTGTCCCGCGCATATTCCCAAGTCACCAATCTTCGCATCGAACGTGAATAAGAATTCAGTCGGAACCGAGCCGGATGTGTCCACGTCGTGCGGGGCAACAGAGAAGGGCTGACGGGAGGCAGGCGCTGTGCGCCCTTCTATCGCCGAGGCGTAAGACAGATCCCGATCTGGTCAAAAGATGATCCGGGCCGGCCCTGCAACGAGCCGACATCGCCACCTGATTGCCTTTTCAGGATCTTTGCCACTTCCGATAACATCGTAGCACTGGGCACCACACCCGAGAGCCCGACACATCGACACCTTTCCGTTGCCACCCTTGCGCACGGTTGCGTGCACAAATCCTCGAGTCACAAGCTTGGAGTCACGAGCTAGGTCAAGCTCCTTGATCCTTGTCAACATCGGCATCAGCCGACGAGCGTCCTCATGCAAAGGGGGGACGACATCATAGGAGCAAAACGATGAAGCAAATGACCTTCAGGAATTTTGCAATTGCAACGTCGATTGTCGCTTTTGCAGCACTGTTCACGATTGACTGGTCTGAAAAGCGCGGGATTTCGCTCTCAGTTGAGAGCGCCCAAGCGAGGCGGCTCTATGTCAGCCCGTATCCCTACAATCACTACATACCCGATCAGACTGGTCTCCCCTGGTACGCAGTGCGGGCTTACTACGCTGGCGGCCCCTGGTGTGGGGTCGGCGGCAGAACCGGATACGGGTACGGCACTGGAGTCTTCGGGGCCGCTTCCTATACCTGCTACGACGGTTGGGCTAGCTACGCGAAGCTCAACGGCATTGGTTGCACGCCCGGCACACTGATCAAGGGCGGTGACGGAATCATGTACGTCTGCCAGTAAGCACGCGGACCGCGACGAGAGGCGGCGTGGTCGCCGCCTCTTTTAACTTGAAAGCACCTGTCCGTTCTCGCTTCACGGGTTCGGCTGGTTCGACCCGCACCACCGAAGAAAGCTCGTGGGTTGCGTCAAGGTCTCTGCCTCATCCGAACTCGCAAGCCACCTCGTCTAACTTTGATCTAGCGCAATGCCCACCCGGCGGTGAGGCACATCCTTTCGACATGGGGCAAGCCAGTAGTGGAGCAAGTTCATGAGACAGATGCATCTGACAAAACTTGCAATCGCGGGCTCAACTGTCGCATGCGCGGCACTGTTCTCGCTTAACTGGTCTGAACAACGCGGCGTCTCCTTGTCAGTGGAGAGTGCCCAAGCGCGGGTCGGTCGACCACTGACCCCAATGAGCGTTGCAGGTGTTGCCCGCCGGCAAGAGCGGCGCGGTGCGTACGGGTATGGAGCCGGGGTCGTCGGCGCTGCCGCCGTGGGCACGGCTGCTGCCGTGGCGGCCACATCCCCCAACTGGGGATGGGGAAGCGGCCCGTACTACTCAGGCGCCGGCAACTATGGAGTTACGGGCGTGAGTCCCTACAGAGGTGGGCCTTCCAACTATGGCGGAGCCTTGGGGGCTAATGCCTACTATCCTGAGTCCACGGCCAGCGACAGCAGTGGCTGGTACATAACTCCCGCCGGCATGGCCTGCACATCGGGGACTTTGGTCACAGGTGCCAACGGCTTGCCGTTCCGCTGCCCGTAAAACACAGGCGAAGGCCGGTGACGCGAGCATCGACTTCGGCGGATCGGCACTACTGCAGCGACGTTATGGTCGCCTGATCTGTCGCGCAAAGCAGCGGCATGATTGCACGCCCGGCACACCGATCACGCGTAGCGGCGGGATCATGTACGTCGGCCAGCAAGGACACTCGCAGCGACGAGGAGGCGGTCCGAACGGCCGCCTCCAGATCAAATTCTTTTCTTGTTCTGCATGCGGACTGATTGTTGCCCCCGAAGGGCACCAACTTTGCGTTGCGTGATTTCAAAAGGAGAGTGACGATGATCAGGCTATTTGTTGTTGCCGGCTTTACGCTAGCCATCGCGACATCGACGCAGGCCATGCCACGCGCGCCGATTCAGCCGGACGACCTCATCACGCAAGTCGCTGCCGGCTGCGGGCCGGGTAGGACAATGGTTAATGGTGTGTGCGTAGCCAGAACCACAATCCGCCAAACCCGCCGGGACGTCCGCAGGTGCGTGCGCTGGAATGCAGGCGTCTGCGCGCAGTACCAGTGAAGCACCATCACGCGGGCATCTGATCGGCCTTACGCAGTCCAAGCGCCAGAAGACGTAGTTCGCTGCGTCTGCGTCGCGTCGGGAGAGCTAACTCTCGCGAAGCTACGCAGGCGTCACCTGCTGCCGCAGCTTCCCCTTCGGACAATAGCGCGAAGAGCAATTCAAGCTCCAATCTTATCATCGATCTCTCGAGGAAGTGCCCATCCGCAGGTAGATTCGGCGCGCTCCAAAGCAGGACAGGCCAATCATGCTTATCAGGGGATGGCGACAATTGTGTTCCCTGCGGGGCGAGCGTTCGCGCATCAGTGTGCGCGCGTGGCTCACAGCGAGCCGGCCTCGTACGAGGAATCAGTGTTCTCTTGATCCGCTTACGGCCCCGATCGTCAAGGGTTGGATAAAGAGCAATTTGCATCCGCCCAAGGACGATCGGCGTGCGGGCGACGTTGTTTCCATTCATCAAAGCAGCGAACAGACCTGACGGATGATGGCAATCTGGTACGTGACCTTTGAAGTTCGCAGACATGGCGTGCGCCCGAAACCGCGAAGTCCTCATGAAACGAGAACGTTCGCGACAGAGGCAGACGCCAAGGCGTTCGCTCGCGCAAAGCTTGAAGATGGCGTGGTGCTCTTGGCTGGCACGCTCAATCCGTATTCACCCAAGCAACTCATCCCTGCGTCCTGCATTCAGTCCTGGCTGGCTGACGATCAGGAACGAGACCCCGCCAAAGCAGCTTGTGCCGACCAGACGCGCAAACGGCGTGCCCAATCTTTCCACGGGAAAAGCCACTGAGGCAGTGTATCAAACCTGCAGAGCCTGTGGCTGTGCGAGCGTCAGGCCATGAGATGCTTGCCCACGAAGTTCATGAGCAACATTACGATTATCAGTACACCCATCACCACCACCGCGACGTTTGCGACTCGTCGCATCGGCCCGCCAAGGGGGTTCAACTCGATCAAGAAGCGCAATAGCCAGATCACGAGACCGACCACAACGATGTTGATGATTAGATAGATCAGACCTTCGAGCATGGCAGGCCTTCTCGGATCTCGGGCGGCATGCGCCGTTTGTTCGTCTTCTGTCGAGAACGCACTTGCCCCGGAGGGCGCTTCGCTACGACGGCAATGCTCCGCAGCGCAGCATGGCTCCGAGAGCACGAAGGCTCGAGATTGTTTCGTGCGCTATGCCGCTTTTGCCAAACTTCCGAATGGCAACCTCGTCCTGAGATAGCTTCTCCCAGTTGATGTAGATCAAGCGACACATTCACCATCGGAAGCGGCGAGCCGAGACAGCCCCCGTGCAGTACACGCCGGATGAGCGGGCCGCCACGCTTCGGCGAGTTTATCCAAAAGCGTCGGCGTGATGCAGCTACGGCAGGTTGAACGACAAATCGGTCCTGCACTTGCGGTGTGCTGAGCCCAAAAGCCCCCTCACCCCTCCACCCAGTACAGCGCCACGCTCAGACACGCCCTTGAGCTGATGGCTGTCATGGCCCCTGAAGCGGATCCTGGACCGCGTTTTCATCGAATCCTTGACCGCGCTCGGCGCCAGGACTTCGCCCGTAAGTGCCTTGCGGCGACGCAGGTGCCGAACCAAATCGTCTGCCCGGCGTTATCCCCCGCTACGGAGCCGTTTCGCGGAGGTCTAACGATGGAAGACCAGAACCGGACAACCCTGGTTTTGAGTGCTATCGCGCTCGCCATCGCCATTGTGGTCGCATCCACGGTCACGATCGAGCGCGTCAACACGCGCACGGCCAGCAACGAGACGCCTCCCGGCACGACGGGGCTTGCCAGGCCCCACCCGCCGCTGGACCGTGCGGCCGGTGAACCGATCCAGCCGACAGGGACGCCGTCCAGCCCGGGTGTTCGGCAGCGTCCTTACAACTGAACCGGCCGGGTTCATCAACGCGCCTGCTGCCTTGCAGCCTACCTTGCCGGCGCATTCCAGAGGCATGTAACCACCATCCCGATCTTGAGGCGGTGCCGGCGCGCGCCGGCATTCACCGGGCGGCGATGCTTACGCCGGGCAGTGCTTCCGCCGAATGACCGTCAGTCTGCCGGAAATACGGCAGGCCTCGCAGGTTCAGCATGATGATGGGATAGGCCATCAGCAAGGCACCGGCGGCGACGGCCGATGAGGCTATGGTCCAGGTCAAAGCCGCGTCCTGTCCGGCACGCCACCACACGGCCAATCCTGCCGGGAAAAACAGGAGCACGGCGGAGACGAGCCCCGGCGAGAACCGTCCCCGCGTCCGCAAAACCGGGAGGATATGGAAGAACACGGCGTTGATCAGCATGAGAGACGCGAACGCCAACGGCGCGAAGGGCAAAGCCGGAGCCAGTTCCGCCTGGGCGATCCCTAAGGCGATGACGATGGCGTTGGTCACGTAGAAATCGCTCCACTCGACCGGCAGTTTGATGATCGCGCGCGCCCAGTTTCGCCAGTCGAAGGTGTATTCCTCCATGATATGGAGCGCGTAGGCGGCCATCGAAAGCCAGGCCAGGGTTTGCAAACTCATGGTCGTCTCCGCTGTTCGCGCATCTGCTCACGTCACATGCCGTACAGGATCTTCAGCTCGCCGCTGGCACGGACCGCGATCACCACGCCGTCGGCAGGCAGCGATACACCCTCTAGTCTGGCGGATGCGAGGTTACCCTCCATGCGGAAGCCGTCCTTGAGCGGCCTGTTGAGCTTGGCGTTGGCTGCGCTGAGCAGATTGTCGTAGGCGACGCCGTAATCGACATTGAACTTCGATGCGAGCTGGGCCGCGATGGGATTGACCTGCGCCGACAGGCCTTCGTCGTTGGTGATGACATCGAGGCTGGACAGCCGGATCATGCGGCCGCCGGCATCGGCCTCGACCGCGCCGGAGAGGTAGACCCATTTGCCGGCATCGGGGCCGGTCTCGGCGCTGCCGGCAAGGCGCAAGCCGACGACGAGCTTGCCCGATGACGGATAGATTTCGACATCGCGAACCGCGACGCCTGCCACGGGCGGCATCGCCTGGACCGCCTGCATCAGGGCGTCCTTGAGCACGCCGTAGCCGATCCGCACCGGCAGGATGACGTCGAAATTGCCGGGAGCGCTGACGCTCTCACCGAGCGGCGGCAAGTCCGTCGCGGTGACCGCAGGCGGGTTTTGACCGATGACGGTTTGCGCCGTTCCGGACAGTTCGATCGATCCGCGCAGCGTCCGGGAATTGGCCTGCATCCCCGCAAAGGAAACGCCTTGCGGCACCATTTGCAGCCAGATCGCCGGACTGTCCGACAGCTCGATCGGCTCGAACGCATGCCGCCAGGCCGTCGCCGCCTTGTCGCGCAGATCGAGGCGGCGCGCCGCCGCCAGCGCGCGCGACCTGACCGTCCCCAGTTCAGACCTGATCCTCGGCTCGGCATATTTCGCCAGCGGAATTTCGCGGCCCATCACCTGCAGGACCGGCGGCTCGCTCCAGCGGAAGCCGTCGCTGAAATCCAGATCCAGCGACCAGTCCCGATCAAGCCGCGGACGTACTGAGGCCTCGATGGTGGCGCTGGCGTCGGTCTCCCCATGAATGCGCGCGGTGAAACGGTTGGCCCCCTGACCCTCCAGCGCGCCGTCGATCCGCACCGAGCCATAGACGCGGTCGCCGCGGCCATACAGCGACACCGGACCGGATCGCTCGACATAGCCCCACACATCGCAATTGGCATTGACCTTCCAGAACAGCACGCGGCGATGCACGCAACTGATGCGCTCGTCGATGCTGGCAAGCCGCCGCGGGATGTCCCGCTCGATATCGGCGGCAAGCGCCGGCAGCGCAAATTCGAGCGAGGCCGAAAGCTTCGAGTTCGTGCTGAAGGGCACTGCGGCGTCGGGCGCCAGCGGCGGCTTGTCCGCTGCGTTTGCCGCGGAGCAGAGGCCGAAAAGTCCGAGCACGGCAAGCGTGGTGAAACTTGAGCGTCGATATGCGCGTTGGCTGCGCTGAAAGCTTACGATCGAAACGGAATTCATGTGAATCTCCATATTCTCGTCTGCAATGTCTGACTGGATTGGAAGAATTATTGTGCGGTTCCGACCGCTGCGGCGTCGGCAACCGACCTGCCGCAATCGCTCGGCACGGGCCGTCCCGCAAAGCGGTCCATCATCCAGGCCACCGCGGCATCCGCGCTGTCGCGCGCGACAAATCCGTGACCCACGCCTGATACCCACATCATCGCGACCTTGCCGCCCGCCTTGCATTGGCGCTGCATGTAGCCGCGCGTGACCTCGGGACGGACGATGCTGTCCGTGGTGCCCTGGGCGAGAAACAGCGGAATCTGCGGCGGCAGCGCGCCCGGGGTGTTGCGCATCGCCAGCGAGCGCCAGGGCTGCACGGCAGCGATGTTCGGCACCGACAGGAACTGCTGCTCGAGCGGCTTCTCGGTCTGCCGGCGCTCGAGGATGTCGAAGATCGATTCGATGCACTCGTTGGAGAGACGGTCCACCGTCGGCATCGCTTCAGGCAGCACGACGTTATTGATGGGTGCGCCGTACACCCGCGACCACGACCACAGCGTCATCGCAGTCAGGTTCTTGCCGCCGGTGCTCTTGAAGTCGTCTCCCATCAGCGTCACGAGCGACGTCGCGGGCGCGGCGGCCGCAACGCCGACCAGCCGAAGCTCCGGCGCGTAGGTCTTCGCGATCAGGCCCGTATAGAGCGAGGCCTGCCCGCCCTGCGAATGCCCCCATACGGCAAAGCTGTTGCCGTCGCCGACGTCGGGCAGGCTGCGCGCGGCCCGCACCGAGTCGATCACGGCCCGCGCTTCGCTGTCGCCGACGAGATAGGGATGCGGACCTGCCGTGCCCAATCCCGGATAATCGGTGGCGGTAACGACGGCGCCCTGCTCGATCAGCTGGCGCAAGCCCGCCATCTGCTGAAATACGAAGATCGCGAGCGACGGCGCGCAATGCGGCACCACACCGGTGGTCGGATGCGCCCAGGCCACGATCGGCCGGCCGCCTGCAGGTGCGGGTCCGGGCGGGACCACGATGACGCCGGACACGGCGATCGGCTCGCCCTGCATGCCGACCGAACGATAGAGCACCCGGTAGGCCTGCGCACCCGCGGGCGCAAACATCATCGGCTCGGAACGGATCAGCGAGCCGGGCGGCCCGACGAGCTCTTGCGGCGTCGCATGATAGAATGGCGTTTGCGCGCCGGCATCGCTTGCCCGAAACGATGACGTCGCCAGGCACAGGACGGCCGCAAGGCAGCGCATTGAATTCCGCAACATGGCCTTCTCCAATGAATGATCGCGCCGGTCTTGCCGCACGCACAACACGATCGATGTGCACGCGTCGGCGTGCAGATACCGAACTAGATGACTTCGTAAGCGAACAGGGTTGCGACGAGCGTGATGCCGATCAAGCCGCAAAGGAAGATGACGTCGGCCAGCCGTTCGATGCGGATGCTCAGTTGCGCGCGATCCGACCAGCGGATCGACAGGTATGACGTCATCGCGCTCGCCAGGAACGTGACGGCGACCAGCGCCGCGTATTGATCGACACGCGAGGTGCCGGCCTTGAGCGCGGCGAGCTTGGCCAGGCCGATCAGGGTGGTGCAGACCCCGATCATCGTTCCCGACACCGGCAGGATGTGAGACGACAGGCTGTCGCTACGCGTTCTGAGAGTTATTCGATTGGACATGATGCCGACCCGGACGAATTGAGAGGAAGCAACGCCGCGCGAGCGGAGACCGATCGCGCGGCCGTGCGGCTGCTATTGCCAGCCGCCGCCGGGGAGCCGGCCGTGATAAGGCGTATCGCGGCAATGGCCCCACGGCCCCCGCCAGTAGCCGGGAGGGCAGCCGTTCCAGGCCATGCGCGGGCCATAGAACCCGTTCGGATAGGGACCGCGGCCGAACCAGTGGCAAGCGCCGCCCGGGCCGCGATAGCGATTGGCCCCGCAGCCGTCTCGCGCTTCCGCAGGCTGTGCGCCGGCAATCGCGGTCGCGAGGACAACCGCGATGATGGCTGCGGCGCCGAGGCAAGTCTTACGCATAAGAGTTTTCCTTTTTTTGCTCATGTAAGGGGGCCGGTGAAATGACCGGACCTGCGAATTGCCGCTTCGTCGCGGCAAATCGTGTGGGAACGCTGAAGCTTTGAGAGAGACCGACTCTCCCGCGGCTCTGAAACGAGGATGCTTTTGCAAGCGCCGCGGGACGGATCGGCACAACGGAGCAATCCGAAAATGGATCGTCGCCAGCGCGGGCGGATCAATGGTCCAGGCCGCGATCGAAAACAAATACGGCCTCGATATAGAGGTATCGGCGGCCAATATGGCCGATCAGGCCGTCAAACGACCGTGATTGTCTTGGCTTGAACCTTTTGCAGCTTCAAGCGACCAGCCTCGCCGTGCCTGTCGCGCGTAAGGCGCTGGACCGGCACTCGGTCGCGGCGGGACGAAAACAGATCTTCTTCCTGCGAATTCAATGCGTTGTCGCGACAACTTTGCAGGTGCCCCCTCGCCCTCTGCGTGCAATATTGCACACCGGCGGGGCCGCAGTCGGACCGAGACGGGACGGACGGCGTTCAGGCCAACCGAGAAAGCGGTCGGGGCGGCACGCGGTCATGCAGTTTCGTCATCTGCGCTATTTCGTGAAGGTGGTCGAAGCGGGCAGTTTTTCGCGCGCCGCCGCCGAGATTCATGTGGCGCAGCCAGCGCTCAGTCAGCAGATCGGGGAGCTCGAGGAACGGCTCGGCATCGTCCTGCTGGAGCGAAGCTCGCGCGGCGTGCGTCCCACCGCCGCGGGCGAGATCGTGTTTTCCGAGGCCACCGAAATCCTGCGCCTGCTCGAGCAGCTTCCCGGAATCGTGCGGTCGAGCTCCGGCGATGTCGAGGGGATCGTCAATTTCGGCATGACGGTCGCGATCGCGGGCGCCCTTGCGGGTCCCGCCGTCGCAGCCTGCAAGAAAGCTCTCCCGAACGTCACGTTGAAATTCTCGGACGCCGACAGCGACGTGCTTCAGGCCAGGATCGAGGCGCAAACACTCGACCTGGCCGTCGTCTTCGAAGATCACTTCATGCCGAACTTCTCGCGCCATCCGCTGTACCGGCAACGTCTCTATTTGGTGACGCCTGAGCGACTGGAAGGGTACCGCGGCACGATCTCCCTCGCGCAGGCCGCAAAACTGCCGCTCGTGCTGCCGCCGCTCCCCAAGCACCGGCGCATCGTCATCGATCGCGCCTTTGCCGAGGCGGGGCTGACGCCGAACATCGTCGCCGAGACGGATGCCGCGCTGAGCGAATTGTCCGCGGTCCGTTCCGGGGTCGGAAGCTCGATCTTCAACGCCGGGACGTTCGAGAACGTCTATCCCGGCGCGTTTGCCGAGCCGCTGCTGATCGAGCCACCGATATTTCTGACATGCTCGCTGGTTTCGTCCGGCGATGTGCCGCTGACGCATGCCGGCGAAGCCGTGAAGAACGTCCTGATCCGCTTCATGAAAGACCAGATCGCGGCGAACACGCGGCCCGGCGCGGAGCTGATCGCATGATGCAGTACCGCCAGCTGCATTACTTCGTCAGCGTGGTCGATGCGGGCAGCTTCTCGCGCGCGGCATCCACGATCCACGTCGCGCAGCCGGCGCTCAGCCAGCAGATCGCGCAACTCGAAGAGCAGCTTGGCGTGAGCCTGCTCTTGCGCAGCGCACGCGGCGTTCGCCCGACCGCCGCCGGCGAGGTGCTCTATCGCGAGGCATCCGCCATCCTGAGACGGTTGCAGCAGCTTCCCGGCATCGTGCGGTCCGGCACCGAAACGACAAAAGGCATCGTGCGGCTCGGGATGTCGTCGACCTTCCTGGCGACCGCGCCCATGGCATTCATGGAGCAATGCAAGCTGTCTCTTCCCGATGTCGTACTCAGGATGGCGGTCTCCGACAGTCCGACGATCAAGCGGCGCGTGAGCGAGCATGAGCTCGACCTTGGGCTGGTGCTGGAGGACGAATTTACGCCAACGGTCGCACGCACACCGCTGTTCAGGCAGCGGCTGTTCCTGATCCGCCATCGCGCAGCGTCGAAAGGCAAGCCGGTGCAGATCGCCGATCTCGCAGCGCTGCCGCTCGTCCTGCCGCCTTCCCCGAACATGACTCGCACCGCGCTCGATCGCGCGTTTGCGGCAGCAAGGCTCTCGCCGAACGTCGTGATGGAGGCCGATGTCGTCGCCAACATCATCGCCACGGTGCGCGCGGGCGTCGGCGGCTCAGTCCTGCCCAAGGGCAATCTATCCGACATGTCGGGCGACGATCTCGGCGAGCCCGAACCGATCGAGCCGCCCGTCTATCTCACCTGCTCCATGATCTCGTCCGGCAATTTTCCTTTGACCAATGCAGCCGAGGCCGTGCGGGACCTGTTTACCGGCTTTGTCGCGACCATCCTGCAGCAAACGAAGGCACCCGGAGTCGAATGGATCGATGCTGCGCCAACCCCACCATCGACTGCCGCAGGACAGTAGACGGGCTGCGACCAACCGCAGCAGGCGATCATTCGATGTTGCAGATCGTGCCCGCGTGTATTACCTTGCCGCACCTTATTAAGATTGCATATTGCGGAAGCTCTCAAGCTTCGATTGATACTTGATTGCATCTCGAGCTTCGGGCTCGTGAAATAGCTTTCTGCGGCCAGAGAGGAACGGCCATGAAGCGCATCCGAGTTATCGGATTGGTCCTCACGCCCCCCTGCGGCACAACCACGGGTCAGCAGAGCACCGCAATTATCCTCCCAAACGACGACGGAAGCGTCTTGCGTGGCTTCTGCCGCGACGCACCGAAAGTCGTGCAAGCATTTCCGCTCGACCAATTTCTAAAATCCAATCCCGACGAACCAGCAGCCGACATTGAAGGCACAACGCGCATCGACGGCCAAATTTACGGGATTGCCTCACACGGGCGAAACAAGAACGGCAAGAGTCGCCCAAACCAGCACCGGCCGTCTGCAACCGCGGCTACCGTCCCGGGCGGCAACGTCACACCGGCAAGGACCAGAGCAAGTCTGCTCACATGAGGAGGGATTCATGGCTAGGCGATCGACGCGGCGAACTGCCAACGAGTCTGCTGAAGGTACACCACGCGTTGGTATGGTTGTGCGGTTTACGCCGCAGGCGACCCGCACCGGCATCAAGCAACTCGAAGGGAGTGGCTTTCGTGTCGCCTCAACGAGGGATTTCCGCTCAGCTCCTGCGGTGCCGAATGATTTCGACGGAGCTGATGTGCAGTACTTCGAGCGCTTCGGAATCGCCATCGTCAGGCGGGACGGCGAACGATTACGGCCTATGGTGGAAAAAGCCATGCAGCAGAAGGTCGTCAGCGCCGTTCGGCCCGAACGGACGTATCGCGCTCTTGGCGCTGGCGGGATGCAGCGAGCCGAGGCCCCGCAAGCGTCATTCGCCGGCATCGCGGCACCGGATCTGGACTATTTGAAGGGTTACCGCGACGGCATCAACGAACTGATCGACCGCTTGCTCGGCAGCGAAGCGGCACTGGGCGAGCGAGCGACTGCGGCGCGGATTGACGAGGCAACGGCCACTTGGGGGCTGCAAGCGACAAATGTCATCGGCAGCGGCCTGTCCGGCGCCGGCATCAAGGTCGCGGTGCTCGACACAGGCTTCGATGATGCCCATCAGGATTTCGTCGGTCGTTCCGTCACGAAGAAGCTATTTGCGAGCCGCAGCAGCGAGAATGATGTGCACGGACACGGCACTCACTGCATCGGCACCTCTTGCGGCCCGATGCGTCCGACCACCGGCCCGCGCTATGGCATCGCCTACGAGGCGGAGATTTACGCCGGCAAAGTCCTGGGGGATGATGGCTTCGGCACCGATCGTTCGATCATCGCCGGCATGGACTGGGCGCTGGATCAGGGCTGCCAGCTCATTTCGATGTCGCTCGGCGCAGCGGCGCGAATTGGGGATCAGCCGAGCGACGACTACGAGCAGATCGGACAGGTCTGTCTGGATGCAGGGACACTGGTCATCGCTGCCGCCGGCAACGAAAGCACGCGTCCGCAGCGGATCTCCCCGGTCGGCTCGCCAGCGAATGCGTCAACGATCATGGCGGTGGCGGCCGTGGATAGCGCCTTCCGCATCGCTTCGTTCTCATGCGGTGGCATGAATCCCAATCAAGAGGTCGACATTGCCGCGCCTGGCGTCGGCATACTTTCCAGCTTACCTGGCAATGCTTATGATCGCTGGGATGGAACCAGCATGGCGACCCCCCATGTCACAGGGATTGCAGCTTTAATCGCGCAGTCCAATACTGCGTTTCGTGGCTGGGCGCTGTGGGCGCGCCTGCTTCAGACTTCAAAACGGCTGAATCTTCCGGCGCGTGACATTGGCAAGGGGTTCGTCCAGGCGCCACCTTCGTAAGCCGCAGATCTGGGTGATGGATGCATGGTGGAAAAAGTTGACGTCACGATCCGAATAGAGAAGTCGGATGAGACCCGGATGGGCGAGATCGTTGACGCCCTCAAGGCTCGAGGACTCAACGATGTTGAAAGTCACGAGCGGTTCATGATCGTCAACGGCAGCGTCGACGCAGATGCCCTCGATGAACTGCGCAAGGTGAAAGGCGTTGCGTCAGTTCGTCGAGACAGCACCTACAAGACGCAGAAGCGATGAGAAACGAGGCCGCGTTGCGTCCCCCGACGTTCGGCTTGTCCGACGAGGTTTCAGGGCTGCGCGGCCGTGGCGTCGCATTCGGTGCTTCTCGATGACGGACAAGAGGGCAGCCACGCGGCTTGAAGGCAAGCAGCCGTCAGGCCGACGCCTGACGAAAATGATCCATATGCCTATGCAGGGAGCCTGGGATGGTGAAGCTCAAAGTCTTGGGAGAATCGGTCAACCTACGATCCGAACCGTCATCGGCAGGCGGGCAATCCACCGTGATCGAAGCGGTGGCCGGAGGCCAGCTGGTCGATCAGGAAGGTCCCGCAGAGCGCCATCCCGACTGGGTCAGGGTGAGAAATGCCGCCGGGACCGAAGGCTTCATGAAGCGGATGTTGCTCTGCCAGGATGAGCCCGGCCAGCCGAGCGAGGTGCCTGCGAACCTGCTCAAGGCCTACAACGATGCAATCGTGAAAGCGACCGACGATTTCGACAATGTGCGGTACAAGCTCGGCGCGAAGGACCCGGAAACCGGCCGTGTCGATTGCTCGGGCTGGATCTGCTTCGTGAACAGGCTCGCCTTCAATGCGGTCAACCACGCCGCGGGACGCACGGTTTTCAGCTCCGCCATTCTGGAGATGCTGAACACCCATTCCGACCATCAGGTCGCTCTTCCCGGATACCGGGTCGGGCAGATCATATCGGTCACCGACATCGATCATCTCGATTTCCGGCCCGGGCTCCTGATCGGGTTGAACTTTGGCGACTACGATTGGGAGAGGGGCCAGGGGCGAGTCTTCGAGATCGACCACATCGTGCAGACCATGCAGACCGACGATGGCACCCTCTACGTCACCCAAAGCTCGAGCGGCGGCGACGGCGTGAACAGTGTGCGGCTCGGCCAGCGGGGCAGCGTGGGCGTCCCCGCTGTCGGCTGGCTCAAATCCACGTCACAGCTGCTCGAGGCCAACCGGATGCATGTCATCGATATATTCCGCCTGGCCAATCTGACTGGGCCGTCGATGGCACCGCAAGCCGACCGGCCTTCAGTGCCGGAACTCGGCAAGCCCGATCTCTCGCGGGCAGCGCCAGGCTGATCACTCGCCGGCCTTTGCGAAGCCTGCTGCCGATGCAATGCACGCTCCCGCGTAATCGCTTTCGGCACCCGCCATATGCGGCACTAGCGCGAGGGCAGCGGGACAACCATTGAACTCATCGGGGGCGCGGAAGTCGGTACCACATCCCTCGCCACGAACGACCGCGCCGCCGCCGGAGCAAAGTTGGCATTTCGCACCGCGGGCGGGGCGGCCACCTGCGACGGTATTGCCACCTGAGAGTCCAGCAGAGACTGCATGTTCGAGAGCGTGCACTTGGTCGCAAGCCTTTGAACGTTGGCGTAGGCGATACAAGTGTTCGGCGGCGCCGCGGTTCCGCCTACGAGATTATCCATATCGTTCTGAACAAGCTGCCTCACCTTGTACAGATGTGTTCCGAATGTGTAGACCGTCACGTAGTCGTTCATGATCGACTTGCCGAACACGACACCGGCGGTGGTGATCGTGATGGCCTTGAGTGCACTTGCCGTCGACATCGTCGCATTGGCAATAGAGGTCGCTCCCACCAGACCGGCATCGAGCGTCTGATTGGTCGCCAATGCATTTTGCTGGAATTTGGTCGCATTGACGAAAAAGGCTTCGCACACAGCGTATACATTGGCGAAACCCATCTGCATGTAGTTATTCGCGGCGACCGGCCCATCGCCCGGGCCATTGCACGCATTGACTTTCGCGACGATCAACTGGTCGTCGACAGTCGGCACGCCTCCAAGCCATGGAGAGCAGGACGCCAAGCCGACAGCAAGAGGTACAACCGCAACGCTTACAACTGAACGCATCACCCGCCCCCGCAACCACACGTTCACGCGCAAAGGCTGATCCGATCATCGATGCCCGTCAAGATTGATTCAGAATTAATCAGGCCATGTTGCCCAAATGCAACCCATGCTGATCATCTATCTTAATCTGTTGCTTATGGTCGCAAGCGTTTTATGATTTCAATCCAGCTCATTTCGAGGATGCGCGAGCGACTTCCTTGTCTCGCTCGAACCACAACCGCAGATTTGATGCTCACTCTACAGTGCATTCGAACCTATGTAGCCTCTGGCCGACCACTGCGATGACAGTTGCTCCAGGATGCCGGCGTTCCCAGATTTGAAGCCCTGTGAATTCGGTCACCAAATCTGCAGGCCGAGAGCAGAGCGTCCCTCACCAAGCGAAGCAACTGGGCCAGCGTCGTGGAGAGCGTTCGCCGCGAGCTGGGAGCGCCAAGTGCCGGCATCGTACGACCACGGCAGGACGAAGGACGAGCCGCTCTCTGCACTCGCAGAGACCTACCCGTAAAACCCCCTCAGGCCTCCACCCGGTATAGCCGCCACCGCTCCGGCACGCCCTTGAGCTGATGGCTGCCATGATTCCTGAAGTGGATCGTGGACTGCGTCTTCATCAGATCCTTGACCGCGCTCGACACCAGGACTTCGCCGGCGCGGGCCTTGGCGGTGACGCGGGTGACGATGTGGAAGGCGAGGCCGACCATTTCGCCGCCGCTGATGGTGTACTCGCCGGCATGCAGGCCCACCCTGATCTCGAGACCGAGCGTGCGCACGGCCTTCTGGATCGCAGTCGCGCAATTGATGCCGGCGGCGGGCGCCTTGAACGTCGCCAGCACGCCGTCGCCGGTCGTCACCACTTCCTTGCCGCGCGCACTCTTCAGCTCCTTGCGGACCGCGGCGTAATAGTGACCCATCACCTTGGTCCAGCGCGCATCGCCGAGCTTGGCGGCCTTGGCGGTGGAGCCGACGATGTCGACGATCAGGATGGTGGCGAGTGCCTGCTTGAGCTCGGCGCTGGGCGCGGCCGCTGGACGCCGGTTCGCGATCGATCCGGTCAGCGGCTCGTAGCGGTGGTTACGCCGCCGCACGATCGCGGATTTCGCATAGTCCTGGGCGCGCTGCGCGGAGCCGCAACGGATCGTCTTTTCCTGTGGCGTGCGCGTCCAGTAGACTTTGCGCCCGCTACCTGTGCCCTGGACCTCCACGGCGCCCCATTTCAGGAAAATCGTCGGGCCCACGCGCCTGACGCACCACGCCTTCGACGTGTATCCCGAAACGTTCGACTGATGCAGACCGATGCGCAGGAATTTTGGCATGAACGTGCGGCCAATCGCAGAACGTGAACGACTATCTCAGGTAAAGCGTAGTCGCACATTCCCGCGTTGGCAACAGGACTCCCGGACTTCAATCACTCGCCCTACGCGCCCCTGCGAGCTTCCTGCTTGCCGATCATGCAGCGCCACGCCGCAAGACGTTCGGCTGGATGCTGCGCCATCCATTCGGCAAGCTGCGGCACTCCCATCAGACAGGACTGCATCGTCACGTCTGCGAAGTCCGAGGTCGTGACGATCTGCTCGCGGCAGTCTGCCGGAGACGAAAGACTGCAGAGCACCGCAATGATCTTGATCATGTCACGAGAACTCCTTCGACGTGTTCGGGTTGCGCATCGCCGCCCGGGTTGTCGGCCGGCGGCTCGCCGTCGCGATCGGCCGGTGGAAAAATCGAGTCATAATTGGCCCGCGCTTGGCGGATCAGACGCGCTCGCTCGCGCTCGGCCCTTGTCACCAGTCGAACAACTTCGCCCATATCGGCTCCACGGGGTGGCAGGAGAGGAAACCGGCAAGACGGCCTGGTTGAGCGACCAACCCGGCCGCGCAACCCGTCATCATAAATGTCCTTCGTATCCGGCGCCGGTCGAACGCGACGATGACCTCGCCGCATCGACGGTTGATGCCTTTTCGGCGCGCCGCTGATAGTCGTTGGCAAGCATCTCGAGCCGGGCCGCGACCGCGGCGTCCGTCATGGTCCGGGCCGCGCGCAGCAGGCTCTGCGCCGTCTCCAGATATTCCTGTCCTCGTCGTGACATCTGCATGGTCATAGCGGCCTCGCGTGGTTCTCTGGAATCATGCCGAAAGTTAAGGGAGATCGGCCGACCCAGTCGCGGTCACCCTGCCGGCGCGCCGTGAAACGCTCGACGCATCTCTTCGAGCAAAGCGGCTTTCGCCAGGAGTAGTAGCGGACCAGGCCAAATTTGCCGTCGCACACGGCACAGCGCCCGGTTCGACTGCGAATATCTTCGGAACAGTTTGGCATGGGCGTCTCCTTTTGTGGTCGCGTCCGGTGTGTCGATCACCTTTTCTGTTGCATCGAGGCAATCGCATGGATCGTCCTCGACGAAATCCCGCGGCACCAGTCGTATCGCCGCCAGTAGAGCCAACCTAGACGTCCTGCGCGGATATATCTTTCAACAACGCGTCCGGTATTGCCCATAAGCACGACCTGCGGCCCACGGAGGGCGCGTGCGTTTGCGCGATCACCCGATCCACAGCAGGGTCGACGCCACAGCGGCACACTCGCGCACCGTTCATCACGGCACATCGAGACCATAGCGGACGGTCGCGGTGATCGTCGTTCGGAGACTGCCGGAGGTTGTGGGACGAGCGAGCAAGCCGTGCGGTTTTCGCCTCACCCCTCAAACGCGAACAGCTCGATCGGGTCGCTGAAGCCGCGCACCTCGTATTTGCCGACGCGCGCCAGCTCGAATTTCGGCTGCACCAGCTCGGCGAAGTCGCGCGACAGCAGCACGGGCCGCCCCACCTGCTTGGTCAACGCTTCGAGGCGGGAGGCCATGTTGACGGCGGGGCCGATCACGGTGAAGTCGAGCCGGCTCGACGATCCGATATTGCCGTACATGACGTCGCCGACATGGACGCCGATGCCGTAGTTCAGCGGCGCGCGGCCGGTGCCGCTGTTGCGCGCGTTCAACGCGGCCATGGCCTCGCGCGCCTCGGTCACGGCATGCAGCAGGCTCTCGCAGGCATCGGGCCGGCTCAGCGGGAAGATCGCGAGCAGGCCGTCGCCGATGAATTTCAGGATCTCGCCGCCATGGCGCGCGATCGGCTCCGACATCGCGTCGAAATAATCGTTGAGCAGGTCGATGACGTCGTCGCGCGGCCAGTTGTCGGAGATCTTCGTGAAATCGCGCAGATCGCAAATCATGATCGCCGCGCGCACCGTGGTGCCGGTGCCGCGCCGCGTGGCGCCGGCCAGGATCAGCTCGCCGGCATGGGCGCCGACATAGGTCTCGAGCAGCGTTCGTGCCAGGCGGTTCTTGATGCGGATCTCGCTGACCAGCGCCAGCACCGGCAAGACCTTCTTGAGGGCGATGACATGGGCGTCGTCGAAGCCGCCGGGCCGGTCGGTCGCGAAGGTGACGAGATGGCGCTTGCCGAGCGTGTGGTAGAGCGGCCAGGCGACATAGTCGGTGAGGCCCATCTGGCGCATCTCGTCGTAGAGCGCGTGCTTGCGGCCGAGCGCGGGATCGCGCTCGAGGTTCTCGCGCACCTCGGTGGCGCCGTCCTGCATTTCGTTGGCGGGACTACCGATATATTCGGAGCGGCCCTGCACATCGAAGTCGATCCGCGAGATCTCGGCCTCGCGCATGCCGTCGGACCACATGAAGCGCGCGCCCAGCCATTGCGGGTGCTGGATCCGGACGTGAAGCGTCGACCGCTTCAGCGGAATGCCGGCCTCCTGGAGACGGACGCACATCTGCGCAAAGATATTGTCAATGAAGCGCTCGTCACGCGTGCCGTTGGTCAGCCAGTCGACGACGCCGTCGGACAGCGTGGCGGAGGGGATCTTCTCTGGCGCGTTCATATCTGGCCTTCGGCGGCAGTCTGCATCAGGCCAGATATCGTGCGCCGGCCCGGCCGCGTCAACCTAGCCAGTTGCACTGATTATAGGATCGCCCGATCAGGACGATTGCCTAGCCGATGAGCTGGATCGACGCCAGCACGGCCACCCCGGAGCCGAACGCCAGCCTTGAGGGCTCGGTCAGCTCGACCTGCAGCGTGCAGCCGCCGGGAACGACAAATTCCTCGCTATTGAGTCGAATGCCGCAATCATCGGACACCGCGTAGACGAGATGCGTGCCGGCGGACAGCGGACGCTCGCCGGGTTCCTTCAGCGCCGACAGATCGATCTCCGCTGCGTCGCGCCGGGCCATCAAATTCACGACCTCGACCGGACCCGCCTCAAGCGCAGTGACGATCTCCATCTCGCCGGTGAAGCGCACGGTCGTGAACGGCTCGCGCTCGTCGAATTCCTGCCCCGGCGCCTTCAGCACCAGCCCGCGTCCCTTGATGACCGTCTGGAGGCGGTCGATGCCGGGCATGTAGGAGAACGGACCCGGCGCGACGATCGGGGTCGAGGCAAAGCGCCAGAGCAGGCTCTCCCAATCCTTTGACGTTGCGCCGGTACGGTAGGCGCCCGCGATATCGGTAAAAATGCCGCCGCCGTTCTTCCAGGGCGAGCGGGTATAGTCTTCGGATGTCAGCAGCGTGGTTTTCATGTGTCGCGAGCGTCCCGTGGATCACCCGCACATCCTTAATCGTCTCACGCCTTCGCGTCGAGGTTCAGCCGGGTGCTCAGCTCGTTGACGAGCGCATCCACGAACTGGTTCTGATAGGCCGAGATGCCGTTGAAATAGACGGGGCCGCCGGCCTGCACCAGCAGGCCGCCGCCGGAAATGGTTGCGTCGGTGCTGCCGCCGGCCGATTTGGTGTCGAGCTGGCCCATGGCGTCGTCGAGCTGCGCGGCGGTCTTGTCGTCCATCTCGCCATTGGCCTGGAGCGTGGCTAGCAGGGACTGATAGGCACTGCTGAGGTCGGCGCCCGTTCCGGTCTCCGCCGTCGCGGAGAACGTGCCGTTGGTCTTGCCGTCGTAGCTCTTGTAGGTCAGCGTCTCCGTGGTGCTGCCGTCGCTGTTGGCGTGGCTGTCGAGCATCAACTCGAAGGCGCTGCCATAGGCGCCCGTCGTCAGCATGTTCGGATCGTTCGGATTCTTGTTCCTGCTCGCGCCGGATTTGTCGGAGCCTGCGGTCCAGTTCGGCGAGACGGTGTAGCTGACGCTGGTCACGGATTCATTCCTGGGGTCATTGCGAGGAAATATTCAGCAATTCCTGTGCCAGCGATGGTCCGTCGATTGTCATCGGCTTTCTCGCGCGATGTCGTCCCAACGTCGTGCCACGCTGCAAAAATTGCCCGGCAGTTTGATCCCATCGCAGGATGGAGCGGGGCTTGCGCGCGTTCGTAGCCCGGATGGAGCACAGCGTAATCCGGGGAGGTCTATCCGCGAGGTGAGAACCCCGGATTGCGCTGTGCTCCATCCGGGCTACACACCTCTCACTCGCCCTTCCCACCCTTCAGCTTCGGCAGCGTCTCGACGATCTTCTGCTTGCCGTCGATGATCTCGGCGAGGAAGCTGGCGCGGTCGATGTCGCCGTTCTGGTCCCAGCTCGCTTCCATCAACATGCCGGGCGCCTTGTCGGGTGTCAGGGTCCGGCCCTTCATCGCCGCGCCGAAGGCCTTGCTGTCGAACTTGCCGATCTGCTCCGTGACGTATTTGACGAGATAGACCGCGGTGTAGCCCTTGATGCCGTTGTGGTCGGGCCGGTATTTGAACCGCTCGCTGAATTTCTTGGTGAACGCCTCGATCGCCGGCACCGGCGCGTCGGCGGAAAGCCCGACATGACCGCGCACGCCGTTGGCCGCGGGGCCGGCGAGCTCGACCACCTTCTGGCTGAGCAGCGTGGTCTCGCCGAACAGCGGCGTCGACAGGCCCTGCCGCTTCGCCTCGATCAGGAAGCGGGCGCTCTCCTCCTCGTTGGTGTAGACGAACACCGCGTCGGCCTTGGCGCCCTTGAGCTTGATGACGTCGGAGCCGAAATCGACCTGGCCCTGCTCGGTGGAGATGTCAGCCGCGATCTCGATATTGCGCGTCTTCATCTCCTTCACGAAGTTGTCGTGGCCACCCTTGCCGAAATCATTGTTGACCCAGAGGACCGCGACGTTCTTCACCTTCAACTTGTCGTGCAGGTAGTTGGCGATCTTCGGCATCGAGAATTGCTGGCCGAAGGCGGTGCGGAACACCCAGGGGTTGCCCTGCGTGGTGATGTCGGCAGCCTCGGCGCCGACGATCTGCGGGATCTCGGCTTGTTGCGTCAGTGCCATGTTGACCTTGACCGAGCCGGAATAGATCGGGCCGAGGACGACATAGGGATCTTTGTCCAGGACCTTCTGCACCTGTGCGCGCGAGATGCCGGGATTGCTCTGGGTGTCGAGATGCTCGGTCCGGATCTTGCGGCCCAGAATGCCGCCGGCGGCGTTGATCTCGTCGACGGCGAGCGCGACGCCGTCGCGCCAGTTGGTGCCCGAGACTGCACCGGGTCCGGACAGCTCGATGACGTCGGGGATGTAGACGGTGCTCTGCGCCTGCGCGGCGCTCGCGCCCAAGAGCGTCGTGATCGCGATCGCGACCGTCCCCGCAAGATGCCTCATGATGTCCTCCCCTGTGCTTTGTTTTTATGATGCGTCGAGGCCGAGCAGTTTCGCCGGCGTTCGCCAGAGCAGGCGATGCCGATCGCCCGGATCCGGAAACAGTTTTGGCAGCAGCGCCAGCAGCGGCCCGTAATCCAGCCGTTCGGGGGCGCGCAGGAACGGATAGTCCGAGCCCCAGACGCAGCGGTCGAGCGTGAAGGCGTCGACCAGCGCGGCGATGAACGGCCAAGTGTCCTCGTAAGGATACACCTGCTGCGAGAACTTGTAATAGCCGGACAGCTTGACGTGCGCGTCGCGCTCCCGGCCGACCGCCAGCAGCGCCTGAAAGGCCTTGCCCCGCAAGCCCTGCGCGACCGACGGCCGGCCGCAATGATCGAACACCAGACGCACATCTGATTTTTCAATCAGCGGCAGCAGGTCGAGCAAATGGTCCTGCTCGACCTGGATCTGGAGGAACAGGCCGAGGCTGGTCAGCTTCTCCAGCAGCGGCGCCGCCTTGAGATAGTAGCCGGCGCCGTGGAACGGCACATTGAAGGCGACCCCGATCACACCCGCCGCCTTGAGGCGTTCGAGCGCGGCGATGTCGACGTCATTCTCGACGACGGCGACACCCCTGAAGCGGCCGCCGCCCTGCCTCAGCGTGTCGAGCAGGATGCGGCTGTCGCTGCCATAACCGGTGTTGGTGGCAATGACGAGCGCGTGACTGACATCGAAGGCGTCGAACACGCGGATGAGCTGCGCCGCGGGCGCGATCTCCTGGCCGCTCGGCCGATACGGCGTGTCGGGACCATAGGGAAAACGCACGGGATCGATGGCGTGGATGTGGCAATCGACCTTGGGGCCCGCCGGCAATGTCATGGCGAAAAACTCCCAGGCTCGCGCGTCAGAACGTCGCTTCGATGGCCTTGATCAACTCAGGCGTCACGTCGGGCATCACGCCGAACCAGGCCTTGAAGGCAAGCCGGGCCTGGTTGAGCAAGAGGCCGAGCCCGTTCACGGTGACGCAGCCGCGCGCGCGGGCTTCGGCCAGGAACGGCGTCTCCAGCGGCGTATAGATCAGGTCGGCGGTGAGCGTTTCCGGCCTCAATCGCGACAGGTCGATCTCCAGCGCGCCTTTGCCGACCATGCCGCGATCGGTGCAATTGACGAGCAGCGCGACATCGCCGAGCGCGGCGCCGCGGTCGCCCCAGGCCACGGTGCTGACGGCGGAGCCGAAATCCCGCGCGAGCGCCTGCGCCTTCTCCGCCGTGCGGTTGGCGATGCGGATCTCGCGCGCGCCGTTTTCGAGCAGTGCCACCACGACCGCGCGCGAGGCGCCGCCCGCGCCCAGCAGCAGGATTGGCCCGGCATCGCCGCGCCAGTCGGCCCTGGCGTCGCGCAGGCTCTGCACAAAGCCATTGCCGTCATTGTTGAAGCCGGACAGCGTGCCGTCCGCCTCGACGACGATGGTGTTGACGGCGCCGATGCGCTTTGCGGTCTCGCTGACGCGGTCGAGCATCGGCATCGCCGTCTGCTTGTGCGGCATGGTGACGTTGCAACCCCGGAACCCGAGCGCGATCAGCCCGTCCAGCGCATCCTCCAGCCGCTCCGGCTTCACCGCGAGCGGCACATAAGTACCGCGGATTCCGTGGGCCTTCAGCCAGCAATTGTGAATGACAGGCGAGCGCGAATGCGCAACCGGCATGCCGATGACACCCGCCAAGCCAAAACCATCTTGCGACATGCTGCGTTTCCCGTCCCGACCAGCGCCATTCGACGCGCGACCATGTTATTTGGTCATTTGTCCAAGACAATTAGAGGGAATGGCTAACGGGTGCAATCTGAATCTTGGGGGCATGCGAGACAGCGGGAGTCGACGTCGTTATTTCGAGGTCAATGCCGCCACGGGCCGCCAGGCAGCATCAGGCGCGGACGCGGCCAGCTGCCGGCAGCGTTCACGCATCAGCGCGGCCGGGCGATCGTGGCCGCGTTGCTTCAACACGGCGTCGAAATCGGCAAGCGCCGCGGCAAACCGGCGCGCGCGATAATTGGCGAGGCCGCGCTCGTAATCGACGATCCAGCTCGCCGCGACCGTTCCTTCATCCATGACTCCGATCAGCTCATGGACCGACAGCCCCTCCTCCCGTCCATATACCGCGATGCTGTCGACCTCGCGTGTGACGACGGCGCCGCGCGCCAGACGTTCGGTCGTGTCGCCGATCAGGATCTGCGTGCCATAGGACTTGTTGGCGCCTTCGAGCCGGCTTGCGACATTCACGGCATCGCCGATCACGGTGTAGTTCAACCGCAGTTCCGAACCGATATTGCCGACCAGCATGCGGCCGGAATTGATGCCGATCCGGATCTGGAGCGGCTCGCCCAGATCGTCGGTCAGACCCGACTCCGCGATCGCCCTGCGGCAGGCGAGTGCCGCGCGACAGCATCGGGCAGCGTGATCCTCTTGCGGCTGCGGCGCGCCCCAGAACGCCATCACGGCGTCGCCGATGAACTTGTCGATGGTCCCGCCATTGGCGACGATGATTTCCGAAGTCACGTCGAGATAGCGCGACAGCAGCGGCACGACACGGTCGCCGAGCCGCTCGGACAGTCCGGTGAAACCGGCGATGTCGATGAACATCACGCTGAGCTCCTGGACGCTGCCGCCGGGCCTTGCCTCCACGCCCTGGCGCAGCAGGGCGCGGACGAGATCGGCCGGGATGAACTTGCGGAAGGCGGAGAGGCCAGCCGCCATCTCGGCGATCGCGCCTGACAGGCTCGCGATCTCCTTGAGGCGCGAAGGATGGCGGCGCACCCGCTCGAGCGCAAAGGCTTCGACATGGCGGAGCTCTCCGACGACGCGCGAAAGCGGCGCGGCGATGACCGAGCGCGCCAGCATCGCCGACGCCAATGCCGCGAGCACGGCGCCGACGGCAAGTCCGAAAATCAGGTGCCGCAGCGTCGTCTCGACCGGACCGAGAAACTCGGCCTCCGGAATCACCGTTGCCAGCGACCAGCCGGGAAACGGCAATGGCGCGAGCGCGACTTCATAAGCCGCGCCTTGCGAGGTGAGCCGGCTTCGCCAGGCCTCCTTGCGGCCGGCCCCACCGGCTTTCGCGAGCGCCGTCTGCGCGAGCGGCAACAACGCGGTGTCGCCCTTCGCAGGATGCAGCTCGTCGGCATCCATGTCAGGTGCGGCGACGAGCTCACCACCGTCATCGATGATGAAGGCCGTTCCGGTGCGCCCGACCTCGAGCTGCGAGAGGAAGCGCGCAAGCCTCGTATATTCGATGATGACGGCGAGAACGCCTTGCCGCTCCTGATAGACGTCAATCGGACCCGCCAGGGCAATCGACGGCCGCTCGCCGGTTGGATGCTCCATGACCCTGAACCATCGCGGATCGTCCGCGGTCAGACCGGCCTTGAACCAGGCCTGGTCGGCGACGTGGAATCCGGTCGGCTCGAAGCGGCGATTAGCGAATTCGATATCGCCGGGCACCACGTCATACTCATCGACACGGCGCTGGCCCGGATGATCGGTCAGCGAAATCTCCATCATCTCCAGCCGGCGATCACCGAGCTTGTGCGCGGCGAAGAACGAGCCGTCGGGCCAGCCGAAGGCGACCCAGGAGATCGTCGCCTGTGACTGCAATTGCGACAGGAACACGAATTCACGCTTGTCGGCTTCGCGGGTGTCGAGCACGTTCTGGAGGAACAGGGTGCGGATCGCGGTGTGCGCCGCACGCGCCTCGTCAACGATGGCAGCGACCTCCTTGCGGACCGCCGCCACGATCTGCTCGTTGATCGTGGAGGCGAGCTGTCGGCTGGTCGCCTCCGCCGTCCGCCACCACAACAGGCTGGAGAAGGCTGCGGTCAGCAGGATCGCGGCCAGGACCAGCGCGGAAATGGCGAGGCGGATGCTGACCGTCAGCCTCGCGATCGCCTGAAGCCGCTGCCCGTGATCGACGTTCATCGTGTTCCCGCCTTCGGACCATGCACGGTTCCTGACAATGCTCTACGCGGCCCGCCATCGTTCGTTACGTCTGGCAGGCCCGGTGCGCGACCGCCAATGCCCTGCCGCTAACGTCTTCATAGCGCCAAGGCATTGGATTTGGCGGGCGGCTTGCCCGCTAATCCCGCCCGTGCGCACAACCAACGGTCTCACGGACTCGTGAGCAGCCCGACGGTAACGCGGGTTGCGGTCGAGCCGAACGAGACAATGCGCGTTTCGCTTGCCAAGCGATGCCATCTCAAAAGGAGAACTCGATGTCTGCCAAACTTGCCGTCACCACACTCGCTCTCGCCGGCGCCATGTCGACCGCCCTCGCGACACTGGCCATGGCGGCGCCGCTCACCAAGGCTGAGGCCGACGCGGCCGTCGCCGCCAAGAAGGAGAAATGCTTCGGCGTCGCGCTGAAGGGCCAGAACGACTGCGCGGCGGGACCCGGCACGACCTGCCAGGGCACCTCGACCACCGACTTCCAGGGCAACGCCTGGAAATTCGTGCAAGGCGGAACCTGCACCAGCATCGATCTGCCGGGTGGCAAGAAGGGCTCGCTCAAGCCGGTCTGAGGATCCGAACCAGCACATCGCCAACAGGGAAAGCGGAGGAGCAACATGAACGCAGCGATCGGGCCTGCCCCATCCACACGCTTGCCCCTCCGCTTTCCGGTACCGGTCGGCGGCGTCGCCGGCACCAGCTTCAAGCACGAGCACCTCGCGGCCATCCTCGCCGACGGCCCGGGGCGCGGCTTCTTCGAGGTTCATGCCGAAAATTACATGGGCGCGGGCGGACAGCCACATCGCGCGCTGGAAGCGATCCGCCGCGACCACGCACTCTCACTACACGGCGTCTGCATGTCGATCGGCGGACCGCAGCCGCTCGACAAGGCTCACCTTGCGCGCTTCCGCGGCCTGGTGGCCCGCTACCAGCCGGCAATGGTGTCCGAGCACCTTGCCTGGTCGACGCACGAGACGAGCTTCTTCAACGACCTGCTGCCGCTGCCTTACACCGAGGTGACGCTGCGGCACGTCTGCGATCACGTCGACCAGATGCAGGAAGCGATCCGGCGCCCGATCCTGCTGGAAAACCCGTCGACCTATCTCGCCTTCACCGAGACGACGATGAGCGAGACCGCCTTCATCCGCAGCGTCGCTGCGCGCACCGGATGCGGCCTGCTGCTCGACATCAACAACGTGTTCGTGTCCGCGGCCAATCACGGATTTTCGGCACTCGACTATCTCGCCGATTTTCCGTTGTCTCACATCGGCGAGATTCATCTGGCCGGGCACGACGAGCAGGCCGACGACGACGGCGAGCCGCTTCTGATCGACAGCCATGACCGCCCGGTCGCGGACGCCGTGTGGAAGCTCTACGAAATCGTCATCGAACGCCGCGGCCCCGTGCCAACGCTGATCGAGTGGGACTCCAGGATCCCGGATTGGCCGGTCCTGCAAGCGGAAGCCGCCGCTGCACAGGCGATTCTCGATCGCCGGACCATCGCCGCACGGACGGGAGACCGTCATGCCGCCTGAGCCGGTCTGCTTTGCCGCGGCCTTCGCGCCGGCCCTGCTTGATCCGAAGCGCACCACGCCGCCGGTCGTGACCGGGCCGAACGGCAAGGCGGCCGGCAGGCGCTACGATGTCTATCGCAACAATGTCACGGTGAGCCTGATCGACGCGCTCGCCGCAATCTATCCGACGGTGCAGCGCCTTACCGGCACCGACTTCTTTCGCGCGATGGCACGATTCCATGTTCGCGAGAGCCCGCCGACATCGCCGCTGTTGTTCGACTATGGCCGCGGCTTCCCGGGCTTCATCGCATGCTACGAGCACGCACGGAGCATTCCCTGGCTCGCAGACATCGCCCGGATCGAGCGAACCTGGCTCGACGCCTACCACGCGCGAGATGCCGCGCCGCTGGCCCCCGCGCAGCTCGCCGCGGTCGCGCCGGAACGATTGGCCGGTCTCGTTTTCACCCCACACCCGGCAACGCAAATCGTGCGCTCGGAATTTTCGGCCGTGACGATCTATGCCGCCAACCGCGATGGCGCTGCCGTGGGCCGGATCGATGCCTCGACGCCTGAAGACGCCCTGATCACGCGTCCGGAGTTCGATATCGTCGTGCGGCATCTGCCTCCCGGCGGCGCGGTCTTCGCCACCTGCCTGAGGGACGGGCGACCGCTCGGCGCAGCGGCCGCGGCGGCGCTGGACGCAGCTCCCGATTTCGACATCGCCACCAACATCGCCGGCCTGATCGAGGCCGGCGCATTCACCTCGATTGCCTTTGGAGATGCATGATGATCACGGACCAACGCATGTCGGCGGATGGAAGCCTTCCGCCACTCGGGCTCCTCGTCGACAAGGCCAATCATCTGGTGCAGACGATTGCCGCCCCTTCGCTGGTCCAGCTCGTGCTGCGCGTGGCCCTGGCCGTGCCGTTCTGGCGGTCCGGCATCCTGAAATGGGGCGGCTTCCTCAAGCTGAACGACACCGCGGTGACGCTGTTCACCGACGAATTCATGCTGCACCTGCCGGGGGGCCCCTATCACTATCCCGCGCCGGTGGTGATGGCCTTCCTGTCGGGGTGCGGCGAGATCATGTTCCCGATCCTGCTGATCCTGGGGCTCGGGACGCGGTTCGCTGCGCTTGGGCTGCTGTTCATGACGGTGATCGTCGAGCTCACCGTGCCCGATGGCTGGCCGGTGCATGTCACCTGGGCAGCGATGGCCCTCGGCATCATGGCCTACGGGCCGGGGCGCGTCTCGCTCGATTATTTCGTCGGCCGCATGCTGTCGCACGAACGATAGACGCGCGCGATTTCGTGCATCCACAGGCACGACCGTCATCCCGAGGTGCGCGCTCTTGCGCGCCTCGAAGGATGACGTCAGTGGAAGGGGTCAGCGCCTTTGTGCGCCTCACATCCCGCTCAAACCGCTATCGACCGCAAGCGTCTGCGCGGTGACGTAGACGCTTTCGTCCGACAGGAAGAACAGCACGGCGTAGGCGATCTCCCAGGCTGTCGCCTGGCGGCCGAAGGGGACGTGGCCCTTGCCGCGGTTGGGGCGGCCGGCGCCGGCTTCGCGGCCGTTGGGGGTGTCGACGAGGCCGGGATAGACGAGATTGGCGCGGATGCCGCGGCGCGAGCCGAGATGGGCGATGTTGCGCATCAGGCCGCCGAGCGCGGCTTTCGAGGAGTCATACACCGCCATCTGCGATCCTGCTTTCAGCGCGGCGATGGACGAGATGAAGACGATGGCGCCGCCATTGTCGAATTTCGGCATCGCGGCGCGGCAGCACAGCATCGGGCCGCGGACGTTGACGTCGTAGATCCTGTTCCACTCCTCGGGGCTGACATTGTCGAGCCCGGTCTTTCCAAAAGTGCCGATGTTCAGCACCATGCCGTCGAGACCGCCCATGGCGCGGTGCGCCTCGTCGATCATGCGGACGACGTCGGCTTCGCGCGTGACGTCGGCGGCAATGGCAAAGGCCTCGCCGCCTTCATCGGTGATGCGGTTGACGGTCTGCTGCGCGGAAGTGTGGTTGAGATCGGCCACAGCAACCTTCGCGCCCTCGCGGGCACAGAGGATGCTCATGGCGCGGCCGTTGCCGATCGGATCGGTGGCGGCGTCGAACACGCGCTGGCCGCCGCCGACGATCAGGATGCGTCGGCCCTTCAGGCGTCCCCTGCCCGGCGCTTCGCCCAAGGACTCTGCGCTGGGTGGACGGACGTAGCGTTCGGGCTTGCTGTCGGTATCCGTCATCTCGCCCGCCTACTTCTTGCCGCCGTCATAGACCTTCATGCCGGCGGCGGGATCGAGATCGGTCTCGGTCGCCTCGGTCAGGCGCGCCATCATCATGTAGAAGCCGAGCGCGACGATGGATTCTACGATCTCCTGGTCGCTGAAATGCTTTCGTACGGCGGAGAAGATGGCCTCGGGGACGCGGACATTCTCGACCACCTCGCGGCCGAACTTCAGCAGCGCGCGCTCGGCCTCGTTCAGCGCGGCGGCATCGTAGTCGCGGCCTTCCACCGCATCGACCTGTCCTTGCGTGCAGCCGACGCCGAGCGCGATCGGCACGTGCTGGCGCCATTCATAGGCGCCGCCTTCGAGCTGGGCGGCCTGCAGGATCAAAAGCTCGCGGTTGACGGCCGAGAGCTTCTGCTTGTGCAGGATCGAATTGCCGAGCCGCATCGCCGGGATCATGTTGGCCTCGGCATGGGCCATCATGCGGAAGATGTTGAGCTTGACCGGCATGCGGTCGAACGAGGCGCGGATGTCGCCGCTCGTCGTCTCCGGATCAATCAGGGGCAGCCTTGCCACGATTCTCTCCCTTGGTTTTTCGTTTCTTGTTGTCGTCGTCATTGCCCGCCGCGATCAGCGACAGGAAGAAGGACAGATAGCGGTCGATCGCCTCGATCACCTTCGGCCGCGGCGAGGGCACGGCGCCCATCACGTAATGCTCGAGGCGGATATAGATGAGGCCGGCGGCGAACAGCCGCGCGGTCTCGCGCGGATCCGGCGTGGAGACGAGACCGGCGAGCGCAAAGCCGCGAAAATAGTCCGTCATCAGGCTTTGCTCGCGCGCGTAAAAATGGTCGGCGAACTTGGCGCGGATGCCGGGCACGCGGTTGCGCTCGGCGGTGATGACCTTCTGGAACTGGTGCTCGCGCGGGTCGGACCATTGCTCGACGAGGTCAAGCGCAAACTGGCGGCAGAACGCCGCGGGCTGGCGCGCGAGCTGCTTGTAGCGCGGCTCCTCCAGCCGGCTCGCCGAACTTGCGGGACCGTGCTCGGCCACGATCGCTTCCAGGATCGCGGCCTTGCCGGAGAAATGATTGTAGAGGCTGCTCTCGCGGATGCCGACGCGGCGCGCGAGCTCGCGCATCGAGGCGCCGCCATAGCCGCTCTGCGCGAACAGATCGAGCGCCTCGGTGAGGATGCGCTCGCGGGTGGTGGGCGCGGCCACTTCTGCCGCGCTTGTGATGTGGACAGCCATGTGGCTTGACTAACGAACGATCGTTCGCTAGTCAACCGTACGAACGATCGTTCGTTTCGCCAGTGTGGCGGCAACGGTCGCCGGCCGCAAGCTCGCTTGCGCCCTGTTCTCGCGTTCAACTCCGCTCCTTCGAGAAGCGGAGAGCAAATCTGGGGAGACGACCTCATGGCGCGCTTTGCCCGCCTTCGCTTTGCCGCGGCCTGTGTTCTGCCGCTGCTCGCAGCTCACGCCGTTCAGGCCCAAAGCGCAAAATACGATTCCGGCGCCGACGACAAGATCATCAAGATCGGCACCACCGCGCCGCTGAGCGGCCCGGTCTCGGCCTTCGCGCAGATCGCGAAATCGGCGGAGGCTTACTTTCGCAAGGTGAACGACGACGGCGGCGTCAACGGCCGGCGTATCCAGATGATCATTGCGGACGATGCCTACAGCCCGCCGAAGACGGTGGAGCAGACGCGCAAGCTGGTCGAGAGCGACGAGGTGCTGCTGATCTTCGGCGGTGTCGGCACGCCCACCAACAGCGCCGTGCACAAATATCTCAACGACCGCAAGGTGCCGCAGCTCTTTCTCGGCTCGGGCGCCGCGAAGTGGGACGATCCGAAGAACTTTCCATGGACCGTCGGCTGGCAGCCGACCTATCGCGACGAGGCGATCGCCTACGCCAGGTTCATCAAGGCGAGCCACGCCAATGCGAAGATCGGCGTGCTCTACCAGAACGACGACCTCGGCAAGGACTATCTGAAGGCGCTGGAGGAAGGGCTCGGCGGCACTGAGGCGATCGTCGCGCGCGCCGCTTATGAAACTTCTGCGCCGACCGTCGACACCCAGATCCTGCAATTGAAGACCGCCGGTGCCGACGTGGTGCTGGTGGCGGCGACGCCGAAATTTGCCGCGCAAGCGATCCGCAAGATCGGCGAGATCGGCTGGAAGCCGACGACCATCATCTCCAACGTCTCGGCCTCGATCAGCGGCGTGCTGGAACCCGCAGGCAGGGACAATTCCACCGGCGTCATCTCCAGCCAGTATCTGAAGGACGCCACCGATCCCGCGAACAAGGATGACCCCGGCTACAAGGAATGGGTCGCCTTCATGGACAAGTATCTCCCCGACGCCAACAAGAGCGACTGGCTCAACGTCTATGGCTACACCATCGCGCAGACGCTGGTGACGGTGCTGAAGGCCGCCGGCAACGACCTCACCCGCGCCAATGTGATGAAGCGGGCGACGACGCTGAGGGACGTGCATCTGCCGATGCTGATCAACGGCACCACGGTGAACAATTCGCCGGAGCGCTACACGCCGATGACGAGCCTCCAGTTGATCCGCTTCGACGGCACGCGCTGGGTGCCGTTCGGCGACCTCCTGAAGAACTAAAGCATGCGGCAGGTGAGGATCGGCAGCATGCGGGTGGATCTCGTCAGCGAGATCCCTTCGCTTGCCTTCGACAAGAAGTGGCTGTTCGCCAACGTTACCGACGAGGTGATCGCGGAGAACCGGAGCTGGCTCGATCATCGCTACATCGAGCCGGAGACCGGCCGATTCATCCTCAGCCACCACTCCTATCTCGTCCGCACGCCACGATGGACCGCCATCGTCGACACCTGCTGCGGCAATCACAAGCACCGGCCGCGCGTGCCGGTGTGGAACGGCCTCGACCAGCCCTATCTCGAAAACATGCGGGCGCTGGGCGTTGCGCCGGAAGAAGTCGACTTCGTGATGTGCACGCATCTGCATGTCGATCACGTCGGCTGGAACACGCGCCTCCTCGACGGCCGCTGGGTGCCGACCTTCCCCAATGCGCGCTATCTGATGGGGCGCGAGGAGTACCGGCACTTCGAAGCCGCGCACAATGCGGCGCCGAAGAGCCCGGTGAACCACGGCTCGTTCGAGGATTCCGTGCTGCCTGTCGTCGCGGCCGGGCTCGCCGAACTGGTCGAGACCGACCATCGCCTGTTCGACGACCGCGATGCGGCCTTGCGCTTCGCGCCGGCGCCGGGCCACACCGCCGGCAACATGCAGATCCATCTCAATGGCGGCCATGATCACGCTGTCATGTCGGGCGACGTGATCCATCATCCGATCCAGTGCGCGGCGCCGTGGCTGTCGAATGCCGCCGATGTCGATCCGGCAGCGGCAATCGCGACGCGAATGGCGCTGCTGGAAGAGCTCGCGGATACGCCGAGCTATCTGCTCACCGGCCATTTTCCGGCACCGACCGCGGGCCGCGTGATCCGCCACGGCGACGCCTACAGATTTCGTTTCGAAGATTAAGGGAATGCCATCATGATGCTGCGTACCGTCACGCTTTCATTGCTTGCATTGTTCTCAGCCGCGCTGCCGAGCCGGGCCGAAGATCCCGCCGCCTACCCCACGCACAAGATCCGGATGCTACTGCCTTATGCAGCCGGCGGCGGCGGCGACGTGGTCGGGCGGCTGCTCGCCGACAGGATGGGCAAGACGCTCGGGCAAAGCATCTACATCGAGAACCACACCGGCGCGGCCGGCACGCTCGGCACGCAGATGGTCGCGACGTCGCCGAATGACGGCTACACCATCACCGTCGGCGGCATGACCACGCATGTGCTGGCGCCGGCGATCTATCCGAAGCTGCCTTACGATTCGATCAAGGATTTCACGACGATCGGCCGCGTCGGAGTCTCCGCGATCATCCTGGTGGCGACCAAGGATTTTGCCGCCAACGACATCAAGGGCCTCATCGCGCTCGCCAGGAAGGGCGAGCCGATCCAGTATGGAAGCTGGGGCATCGGCTCGACCGGGCAGTTCTGCGCCGAGATCCTGATGCAGCAGACCGGCATCAAGATCGAGCACGTCCCGTTCAACGGCATTGCGAAACTGGCCGGCGACCTGCTCGGGGGCCACATCTCGCTGGCGACGCTCGACGTCGCGACCGCGACGCCGCTGGTGAAGGACGGCTCGATCAAGGCGCTGGCCGCCTGCGGCGAGCGCTCGCCGAGCCTGCCCGATGTCGCAAGCTACAAGGAGCAAGGCGTGCCGTTCGACCGCAGCCTGTCCTGGGCGATGTATGCGCCCGCGGGCCTCGCGCCGCCGATCGCAGAGAAATTGTCCGCGGCGCTGAAGGACGCGCTTGGCGATGCCGTGGTGAAGGAGAAGCTGCTGGGCCTCGGAATCACGCCGCAATTCGTGCCCGGCGACGAGCAGCGCGACATCAACGCCCGCGACATCGCGGCCTGGAAACAGGTTGCCAAGGACGCAGGCATCGAAGTGAAGTGATCAGGATGACAACGGGAGCGCGGGCATGAGCCGCATCTTCGGCGCGGTGCGCCAGAACGGATATGTGGTGCGGGACATCCAGGCCGCGATGACGCACTGGATCGAGGTGATGGGCGTCGGTCCCTGGTACTACATGGACCGCGTCAAGACCGACTGGTTCCGCCATCGCGGCCAGGACTCCGCGGTCGAGATGAGCATTGCGCTGGCCAATACCGGCGATCTCCAGATCGAGCTGATCCAGCAGCGCAACGACGCGCCGTCGCTGTACAAGGAATTTCTCGACGCCGGCCACGAAGGCCTGCAGCACATGTCCTACTGGAGCCACGACTACCAGGCGCTCTACGACAAGGCGATCGGGCTCGGCTACAGGATCGGCCATGAGGGCCAGATCGGCGGCGACAAGGGACGCTTTGCCTATTTCGACACGCAGGCCCATCCCGGAACCATCATCGAGATCTCCGACATCAGCGGCACCAAGGGACCTTTCTTCGAAAAAGTCCGACAGGCGGCGTTGAGCTGGGACGGATCGCGACCGATCCGTGAGGTCGTCACAAAACCGTAGGCGCTGTCGCCCGCGGGGTTCACCTCGCTGCTGGCGCGGTAACCGACAATCCGTGTAACATTCGCCTCGCGTCCGAACCTGCAGCGAGGCAAGCATGTCCAGCACTGACAAGGTTTTCGCCGGCTCGATCCCAAAACTCTACGACGAATATCTGGTCCCGATGATCTTCTCCGTTTATGCGGAGGACATCGCAAGACGGGTCGCGGCGCGCTCGCCCTCCACGCTGCTCGAGATCGCGGCCGGCACCGGCGCAGTGACGCGCGCCGTGGCGGCGGCGCTGCCGCGTGGCGTCCGTTATGTCGCGACCGACCTCAACGAGCCGATGCTGGCGGTCGCGGCGCAGCGCCAGAAGGACGATGATCGCATCACTTGGCGCCAGGCGGACGGCATGGCCCTGCCGTTCGGCGACGCCGAGTTCGACGTGGTCTGCTGCCAGTTCGGCGTGATGTTCTTCCCGGACCGCGTGAAAGCGTATAGCGAGGTGCAGCGCGTCCTGAAGCCGGACGGCACGTTCGTCTTCAACGTCTGGGACCGCATCGAGAACAATGTGGTCGCGCATGAAGCGACGATTGCGCTCGGCAAGATGTTTCCAGACGATCCACCCCGCTTCATGATCCGCACGCCGCACGGCTATCACGACAAGGCGCTGATCCGGTCAGACCTCGAACGCGCAGGCTTCCGCGACATTGCGATTGAAACGCGCGCCGAGATCAGCCACGCGCCGTCGGCCGACCATGCCGCGACCGCGCTCTGCCAGGGCACGCCGCTGCGCAACGAGATCGAGGCCAGGGATGCGAGCAAGCTGCAGGCTGCAACGGATCTCGTTGCCGAGGCACTGCGGGCGAGCCATGGCTCCGGCGCGTGCGACGGCAAGATCCAGGCGATCGTGATCGAGGCGCGCCGGTAGTCAGCCCGGCGCGCGGGCCGCATGCCTTACCAGAAGCTCCGCTGCATCGGCTGCGCCGGCTGGTAATACTGATACTGGCCGCGGCGGCGCGGATTGGCGGGCTGCACGTACGGATCGCGCTGCTGCTGGAAGAAGCCGAAGCCGTTGCCACCCCAGCCGTTTCCGCCCCAACCCTCGTCGCTCGCCATTTCCATCGGCGGCGGCGCGGTCGGCTTGCGCGTGATGAAGCCGCCCTGCGGATGGTTGCTCAGCACGGCGACGAACTCGGTGCGGTAGTTGGTTTCGGCGCTCAGCGGCTCGTCCGAGATGATGATCGACGAGCGCGGCAATGCGGTCGGCCCGATGCGATCCCACACCTCCTGCGGGATGGTGATGCGGTCGAGCGCGTCCTTGGCCTCGTCGCCGTTCTCGATCGTGACCACGCTCCAGCGCAGGCCGGTGTCGGTCTTCGCCATCGCCGTGAAGATATGGGTGCCGAGCGGCTGGTCGGGATTGCGGATGGTGACGGGCACCTCGATGCTGGTGTCGAACACCTCGCCGCCGCCATCCGGCGCCGGCTTGTGCGTGTTCCGCCGCACATAGAGCTTCTGCGTCGCGCGGCTGATGTAGACCGAGACCGGCTCGAGCGCGAGCTTCGCATCGGTCGCAGCCGTCACCGCTTCGGCCTTCTTGGCCGCGGCCACCTTGGCGGCTTCCTTCGTCGCAGCGACGGCGTCGCGCTTCGGCTGCGCGGCGGCCTTGGCGGCATCGAGCTGGGTGGCCGCATCGGCGGCCTTGGTGGCGGCCTTCTGCTTCTGGTCTTCGGCCTGAGCGCGCGCCTGATCGGTCTTGGCATTCGCGAGCTTCTTGTCGGCGAAGGCGAGCTCGGCATCGGCCTTGGCCTTCTGCTGTTCCAGCTTGCGCAGCGATGCCGGCAGCGACGCGGCGTCCTTCGCCGCCGCGGCCGCAGCTTTCTTGGCCTCGGCGGCGGCCTGGGTCGCTTCCTCGGCCTCGGCGGAGAGCTTGTCGGCCCGGCTTGGCACGGCCGCGATGGCTTCGCGCTTCGGGACGAACAGCGACGGATGGGAGAAATCGATTGGCGCAGCGTCGTTCGGCGAGATGATCACCCGCATTCCGATCTGGGTCTTGTCGAACAGGCCCTCGGCGAAATTGAACGGCATGCGCACGCAGCCATGCGAGGCGGCATAGCCGGGCAGCGGTCCGCCATGCAGCGCGATGCCGTTCCAGGTGATGCGCTGCATGTTCGGCATCCAGGCATCGTCATACATGGTCGAGTGGTGGTCCTTGTCCTTCTCGACGACGGCGAAGACGCCGGCTGGCGTCTCGCGCCCGGTGGTGCCGGTCGAAACCGGCGCGCGCAGGATCCAGCCGTCGGCATCGTAGAACGTGACCTGCTGGCTCTTGATCGACACGATTGCCATGATCGGCTCGCCGGCCTCGCGCGGCGCCACCGCCTCGACTGGCTGGCGCGCCTGCTTGGCGGCGTCGGCACTGCCGGTCAGCGCCGTCAGGACAACGACGGTCGCAAGCGCAACAAGTCCGGTAGGCCGCCAACGCCGCATCGCCGTGGTGGATTGCGCCGTCGTCATCAGGTCTTTCATGCCATACCCCGGTCCAGTACCAGTCCTCGGTCAGATTGCGATCTTTGGATTAAGAAATCACAGCCACCTTGCGTTCCCTATCCGGCAATATTCGGGACGATCCGGCAGCAAACCTCTCATATACGAGGGCACGCGCAGGCGGAAGGTGGCCCTGGGCCGGGGCTGGCCTGGGGCTGGCGGCAGATCGCTGCGGCACAATGTCCGGCTAACGGGCGTGGCGCCCAAACAACAGCGTCATTGCAGCGCCGAACAGGCCGAAGATCGCGAAAAACATCAGCGGCAGGGCGCGCAAGGCCGCCTGCCCGACCGGCTCATGCTCCACGACCAGCAGGACGCAGAATACCGCAAGGCTCAGGAGCACGCATATGACGGCGGCGGCAAGACCCAGCTTGCGCGTGACGAAAGCAAAGTCGGTGGTGGTCATGACGGGATCCGGGGCGAAGATGAACAGACCTACGCTAGGCCCGCCGGGGAATAAGGCGATGTGACTGACATCACAGAGAGTTGTGTCACGCGCCCGTAATGTCAGGCCTACCCTGGCGCGGCATATCGGAGCGCGAGCGGATGTCCCACACACTCTCCCAGATTGCTTCGGTCGTGGCCGGACTCGCGCTGCTCGTGAACGGCTTCATCCTCTTCCCCGGGAGCTGGACGAAGGGCCTGGCCAAGGGCATCGCCGTGTCGATCTCACTGGCCGTGTTCTCGACCGTCCTGATCGCCCTGGTCCGCAATTACGGTTCCTGAACGGTTCAGGACGCGACTCCGACCGCCTTGCTGTCGACGGCCGCCTGGATTTCCGCCTCGCTCAAGCCGGCCTCGCGCAGCACCTCGCGCGAATGCTCGCCGAGGCGCGGCGCCATGCGATGGATGCCGGCCGGGCTCTCGGAGAACTTCGTCGCCGGGCGCGCCTGCCTGATACGTCCCTCCGAGGGATGATCGATATCGGCAAAGAGTTCGACGGCGGCGAGATGCGGCTGCTCGCCGATCTCGGTGAGGCGGGCGAAGGCGGTGTGCGGTACGTCCAGGCGCAGCAGCAGTTCCTCCCACTCCGCCGTGGTGCGGGTCGGTCCGATCTCGCTCATGCGGTCGTAGATCCTGTCGATGTTCTGCGAGCGCAGCACCGGATCGCGCACGCCGAGCTCGTCACTCAATTCGGGGCGGCCGACCGCCTCGAAGAAGGCGCACCAATTGTCCCCTGAGTAAGGCAGCATGGTCAGCCAGCCGTCCTTGGTCTGGACCGGGCGCCGGTTCTTCATTCGCTTGTAGCCGGTCGGGCCGATCGGCGGATCGAAGGCGTGGCCGCCGAGCATCTCGATGCTGTTGAAGCCCGCGATCGTCTCCAGCATCGGCACCTCGACCATCTGGCCCTGTCCGGTGCGCTCGCGCCGGAACAGCGCCGCCGACACCGCGCCGACCATCGCCATGGCGCAGATCTTGTCGCCGATCAGGCTCGGCACGAACTCCGGTTTCTCGTCCGATCCGATCGATGATGCGAGGCCCGAGGCGGCCTGGATGATCTCGTCGAAGGCGGGACGCTTCGCCCACGGACCGTCCTGGCCGAAGCCGGTGGCCGCAGCATAGATCAGGCGCGGATTGAGTTTCGCGCAGGCCTCGTAGCCGAAGCCGAGCCGCGCCATCGCGGCGGGGCGCACATTGGTGACGAGCGCATCGACCGTCGGGATCAGCCTTGCCAGCGCCGCCTTGCCGTCCGGATGTTTCAGGTCGAGCGCGAGGCTGCGCTTGTTGCGATTGACCGCCATGAACTGGCCGCTCATGCCGCGGTTGCGGAACACGCCGGTGTAGCGCCAGGTGTCGCCTGCGGGCGGCTCGACCTTGATGACGTCGGCGCCCCAGTCGCCGAGCATCTGCGCGGCATAGGGGCCGAACAGCACGCTCGTCAGATCGAGCACGCGGATACCGCTGAGGGGGCCGGTGGGTGTCATCGTCGTTTCACTTGCGGCTGGAGGAAGTGATCATTGCGGGACGCGAGAGGCGGGCAAGGCTCGCGCCCTGCCCGCCCGCATGGAGCGATCCTATTCGCTGATCACGTCGCCGAACAGCTCCCAGGATTTGCCGTTGAAGCGCGCCATCTGCAACTGGCGGATCGGCGTCACCTGCTCGGCCGAGGTGTTGAGCTTGATGCCCGGCAGCAGCATCGGCAGCTCGACATCCTTGAACGACTGCGTCTGCTTCATCAGGTTCGCGCGCGTCAGATCGTTGCCGGCGCGCTGCAGCACCAGCTCCATGATCTGCGCCATGGTGTAGCCGGTGACGTTGAAGATGTCGGCGGGATCGGCGCCGGCATTGTAGGTCTTCATCCATTCGCGCCAGGCCTTCATGCCGGCGTCGTTCTCCCAGCGCGGATCGCCGGGGTCCTTCTGGAAGGCGCCGGTGACGATGCCGACGGAATTGTCGAGCCCGGCCGGCACCAGCACGGAACCGACGGAATTGGACACGGCGGGAAGGATGATCTGCGGCCTCCAGCCGAGCTCGGCGATCTTCTTGATCGCTTGCGCCGCGAATTTCGGCGTGCACTCGTTGAAAACGACGTCGGCGCCGGCGGCCTTGAACTTCACGATCTGGGAGTCGACGGTCGGGTCCGTCGTCTCGTAGACAGCTTCGGACACGATCTGGTTGACGTGCTCCCCCAGCCCTTCCTTGAAGCCTGCGAGATAATCGCGGCCGGGATCCTCGTTCGGCGTGATGACGGCGATCTTCGCGTTCGGCTTGTTCGCGAGAATCCACTTGGCGTAGATGCGCCCTTCGGTCCGGTAGGTCGGCTGCGAGCCGGTGGTCCAGGGGAAATGCTGCGGATCGTTCCAGCGGCTGGCACCGCTCGACGGGAACAGTTGCGGGATCTTCTTGGCGTTGAGATATCTTTGCGCCGCGATGTTCGGCCCGGTGCCGAGCATCGAGAACATCGCCAGCACCTCGTCGCTCTCGGCGAGACGCCTGACCTGCTCGACCGTCTTCGACGGCGAATAGCCGTCATCCATGCTGAGCAACTCGACTTTGCGGCCGTTGATGCCGCCCTTGTCGTTCAGCATCTTGAAATAGGCGATCTCTGCACGGCCGATCGCGGAATAGGCGGAGGCCGGTCCCGAATAGGGCATGGTCTGCCCTAGCTTGATCGACGTGTCGGTCGCGCCGGTGTCGTAGTTTCCGGCGAATGCGGCCGAAGCAGCCCCGACGATTGCCAATAGAGCAACAGCTCCACGGACCAGTTGAATTCCCGGCATGCTCGGCATCTCCTTCCCTGGCAGAGTGCATCGACGCGCGGACTCGCAAGGCCGCGGTCAACGTCCTCCACTTCTGTTCTTGGTTGTCATCGGCCGCATCGCTCGTGATGTCAGCGGCCGAACGATACCCCGATTATGGAGCGTGAGATGTAGCTTAGAATTCAGACGCGTATGCACGGCTTGCAGCCGTTCGATTGACGCGCACGCCACACGGCAATGTGAGCGTCAGACTTCGAGCCATTCCTGCCGCACGGCGGCATTGGCCTTGAGCTCGTCCGGCGTGCCTTCGAATACGACGCGGCCGTGACCCATGATGTAGACGCGTTTGGAGATGCGCATCGCGATCGAGAGCTTTTGTTCGACGAGGAGAATTGCGACGCCGGCTTGCGCGATGCGCGCGATGAGATCGCCTACCTGCTGCACGATCAACGGCGCGAGACCTTCGGTCGGCTCGTCGATCATGATCAGATCCGGATCACCCATCAGCGTGCGGCAGGTCGTGAGCATCTGCTTCTCGCCGCCGGACAGGACGCCTGCGGCCGTCTCGGCACGCGCGGCGAGATTGGGGAACATGTCGAGCATGTCCTGGAGCCGCCACTTGCCGGGACGACGCGTGTCCTTGACGCCGAGCAGGAGATTTTGCCGGACCGTCAGGCTCGGGAAGATGTCGCGATGCTCGGGCACATAACCGAGGCCGAGGCGCGCGATCTTGTAGCTGGGCAGCCCGGCAATGTTCTTGCCCTTGAAGCGGATCGTGCCTTGCGGCGCAACCTCGCCCATGATCGCCTTCACCGTGGTGGAGCGGCCGACGCCGTTGCGGCCGAGCAGGCTGACGACCTCGCCGGCGGCAACGTCGAGATCGACGCCCTGAAGGATGTGGCTCTTGCCGTAATAGGCGTGGAGATCCCTGACCTCGAGCATCAGTGCGCTTCCTCGCCGAGATAGGCTTCCTTGACCTTCGGATCGCGCCGGATCTCTTCCGGCGTGCCCGAGGCGATGATGTGGCCATAGACCAGCACCGAGATGCGGTCGGCGAGGCCGAACACGACGCTCATGTCGTGCTCGACGATGACGAGTGTCTTGCCTTCGGTCAGCCGGCGGATCAGCGCCACCGCGCGGTCGGTTTCGGCATGGCTCATGCCCGCGGTCGGCTCGTCCAGCATCACGACGGTGGCGCCGCTCGCGATGGTGATGCCGATCTCGAGCTCGCGCTGCTCGGCATAAGTGAGCAGGCCGGCCGGAACGTCGCGCCGGTGTGTCAGATGGATGTCATCCAGGATCTGCGCGGTGCGCTCGCGCACCTCGGGCAGACTGTCGACGTTCTTCCAGAAGGCGTAGCGATGTCCCGTGGCCCACAGCACGGCGCAGCGGACGTTCTCCCACACCGACATGCGCGCGAACACGTTGGTGACCTGGAACGAGCGTGACAGGCCGCGGCGGTTGATCTCGAATGGCCGCAGGCCCGAGATCAAATCGCCGTTCAGCTTGACCTCGCCGGACGTCGGCTTGATGTGGCCGCTGATCAGGTTGAACGTCGTGGACTTGCCGGCACCGTTCGGGCCGATGATGGCGTGACGCTCACCTTGCGCGACGCTCAGATTGAGGTCGCGGATGATGCCGACATTGCCGAAGCGCTTTTCGACGGCGCGGACCTCGATGGCTGCGCGCTTTTCTGCCCCGCTGGTGCGAGATACCGCTCCGCTCATGCCAGATACCCCCGGTCACGGGCGACCGTCGCAGCCCTGTCCCACGCATCCGCGATCCGCCGCCAGGTCAGCCGCGCGACGAACGCGCCGCCGATCACGAGGACTGCAGCCGCGATCCATGTCACCGGCGACGTCGGCTTGAAGCCGACGCCGAGCAGGTTGATGACTTCCCCGCCCGAGTAGCGGGCGACCGTCTCGATGGTCAGAATGACGCCGCAGGCGAGCGCCAGGGTCGGGACGATGGCGACGAGATAGGACGGGATCACGGTCCACAACGTGCCCGCGCGAACCAGCGGCCGGTGCATCATCAGGAGACCGGCGATGCCGCCGGGCGAGAACATCACGATGCCGATGAAGATGATGCCGAAATAGAGCTGCCAGACGCTGGTGACGCTGGTCAGCCCGAGTTGCAGGTAGGTCACCAGGATGGCGCCGAGGATCGGGCCGAAGAAATAGGCGGTGCCGCCGATGAAGGTCGAGAACAGCACGAGGCCCGACTGGATCGCGCCGAGATAGGCGGAGTTGGCGATCTCGAAATTGATCGCGGCAAGTCCGCCCGCGACACCGGCAAAGAACCCGGCAAAGCAGAAGGCGAGATAGCGGACGACGTGCGGATCGTAGCCGATGAACTGGACGCGTTCCGGATTGTCGCGGACGGCATTGCTGATCCGCCCCAACGGCGTGCGGGTCAGCGCGTACATCGCGATGGCCGACAGCACCAGCCAGAACGCGATGAGGTAATAGACCTGAAGCTGCGGACCGAACGACCAGCCGAACATTTTGGGCAGCGCGGTGCGGTCCGTGGTGATGCCGGCCTCGCCGCCGAACACCGAGCGCAGGATCAGCGAGGACGACGCCACCAGTTCGCCGATGCCGAGCGAGATCATCGCGAACACGGTGCCGGCCCGCTTGGTCATCACCCAGCCGATGATCATCGCGAAGACGAGACCACCGAGGCCGCCGAACAGCGGGATGAACGGCAGCGGGATCGGCCAGCCATGCGAGACCACCGCATTCATCATGTGGCAGGCCGCAAAGCCGCCGAGGCCGTAGTGAACGGCGTGGCCGAACGACAGAAGGCCGGTCTGGCCGAGCAGGATGTTGTAGGACAGCGCGAAGACGATCGCGATGCCGATCAGGCTGAACGAGGTCACCGAGCCGCCGGAGGAGAAGACCAACGGCAGGACGACCAGCGCGGCAATGCCGATCAGCCAGACGCCGTAGAAGCGCAGGCCATCGCCGGCGGGCTTGTCAGCCATCTTCGAGGTCGAAGTCGTGGTGGCGTTCATGACTCGCGCGTCCCCATCAGGCCCATGGGGCGTACGATCAGAATGATCACCAGCAGAAGATAAGGCACGATCGGCGCGACCTGGGCGATCGTGACGTTCCAGATGTCGGTGAGCACGGACGGGCCCGACGACGGATCAAGCGGGCCGAACGCGCTCGCCAGCGAGCCGTCGAGCGCCACCGCAAAGGTCTGGACAAGGCCGATAACCAGCGACGCGATGAAGGCACCCGGCAGGGAGCCGAGGCCGCCGAACACGATGACCACGAACAGGATCGGCCCGAGCGCCGCCGCCATGTCGGACTGGGTCACCAGCGCGGGACCTGCAATGACGCCGGCGAGACCGGCCAGCGCGCTGCCGACCCCGAACACGGCCATGAACACGCGCCCGACATTGTGGCCGAGATGGCCGACCATGTGCGGATGCGTCAGTGCCGCCTGCACGATGAGGCCGACACGGGTGCGCTTGAGCACGATCAGCAGCGCGACGAAGATCACGACCGACACGGCCAGCATGAAGATCTTGTAGGCGGGATAATTGGTGGAGAAGATGGTGAAGGCCGGGAAGTCGAGCAGCGTCGGCACGCGATAGTCGACCGGGCTCTTGCCCCAGATCATCGACACGATCTCCTCGATCGCGAACGCCAGACCGAACGTCAGCAGCAATTCCGCAACGTGGCCGTGCTTGTGGGTGTTGCGCAGGCCGTAGCGCTCCACCGCCATGCCGATGGCGCCGACCAGCAGCGGCGCGAGCACCAGCGCCGGCCAGAAGCCGATCCATCTGGTGAGCTGGAAACCGAAGAAAGCGCCGAGCATGTAGAAGCTGGCATGGGCGAAGTTGAGCACGCCCATCATGCTGAAAATGACGGTGAGCCCGCTCGACAGCAGGAAGAGCAGCATGCCGAACAGCACACCGTTCAGAGTCGAAATGACAATGAGTTCAAGCACAGCGCACTCGTCTCTTGCCGGGGCCTGATGGCCCCGGTGAACATCGCCCGATCAAACATCGTCCGGCCGCCGCGATCCCGCGGCCAATGACGGCCGCGGGACAACGACAGGCTCAGTGATTACGGCCGCGCCATCTTGCAGGTCGTGGAGACCATTGCCTGCGGCGTATCGACCTTGGAAACCAGATGCCAGCCCCAGCCGGTGTTCTCCTCGTCGAACGGCTCGTTGGCGGCGAGCTTGCCGAAGGAGGAGATGTAGATCGGCTGGAAGAACTGATGGTCGTCCTTGCGCATTAGGCCCTGGCCGCCGTCGAGAACCTCGAACTTCAGGTCCTCGAGCGCCGCCGCGACCTTCACCGGGTCAACCGAATTGGCCTTCTCGGCCGCCGCCTTGAACATGCGCATCTCGTTGACCGCGCGCGGATACCACAGCGAGAGGCCGACCTTGGCGCGGAAGGCCTTCTCGAAGTCCATCGCGGCCTGGTTGCCCGAATTGGCGAAGCCTTCGGTGATCTGGTACACTTGGTGGTCGAGACCGGTCTGCTTGATCGCGGTCGGACCGCCGGCGCCGCCGGCATAATAGGTGTACCAGTTGACCTTCAGACCGGCGTCCGCAGCAGCCTTGAGCAGCAGCGCGATGTCCTGGCCCCAATTACCGGTGACGACGCTGTCGGCACCGGACGCCTTGATCTTGGCGATGTAGGGCGAGAAATCCGTGACCTTGAGCAGCGGATGCAGCTCGTCGCCGACGATCTGGATGTCAGGACGCTTGGCGCCCAGCATCTTGCGCGCATCTGATCGCACCGACTGGCCGAACGAATAGTCCTGGTTGATCAGGTACACCTTTTTGATCGACGGGGTGTCCTTCATGTAGTTGGTGAGCGCTTCCATCTTGATGTCGGAGCTCGCGTCCCAGCGGAAATGCCAGTAGCTGCACTTCTCGTTGGTCAGGCTCGGATCGACGGCGGCATAGTTGAAGTAGAGGACTTCCTTACCGGGGTTGCGCGTGTTGTTCTTGGTGACGAAGTCGGAGAGAGCCGCGCCGACGGACGAACCGTTACCCTGCGTGATGTAGTGGACCCCGGCGTCGATCGCCTTCTGGGCCTGCACCAGGCTCTCCTGCGGATTGGTCTTGTTGTCGAGACCGATGATCTCGATCTTCTTGCCGAGGATACCGCCCTTGGCGTTCATTTCATCGGCAAGATACTGGAAGGTCTTCAAGCCACCCTCGCCGACGCTGGCACCGCCGCCGGAGAGAGGATCGATGTAGCCGATCTTGATGGTATCCTCGGCCGACGCGGCCTGACCGAGCATCGGGGCGATCACGGCAATGGCCAAAGTGAGCTTGCGCATTATTTCGTTTCCTCGCTGGCTATCGACTTTAGTCGATGGGCTTTTTTTGCGCATGTTGCAGCGCAATTTCAGTCCTCTAACAAGCAGAACGAACTACGCTTTTCAAGCGCAACAGAACATGGCTCCAGCGCGCGCTATGAAATGTGATGCGGCTGTCCATCTCTTCCTGAGCATTCCGCGACAAGGAATAGAACGCAAGCGGGAACTCGCACGACGCGCCTCGTCTCACAGCCCCTCTACAGGCTCCGATAGTCCGCGATCCCCGACAGATCGGGCGTGAAGCCAAGCCCCGGCGCATCGCCGAGGATGATCGTACCGTCCACCACATCAGCGACGGCACCGCAGAACAAGTCGCGTAGCGGATTGTCGTTGGCATCGACCTCGAGCCAGCCATCACCGCCGATGCCGGCGAGCAGATGCGCTGAAGCAAGCAGCCCGATCCCGCCGCCGAGATAATGCGGGCAGAACGTCTTGCCCGACTTCAGAATGTCGCGCGCGACGCCGGCACAGGCGCTGAGCCCGCCCCATTTCGCGATATCGGGCTGGACCACGCCGAGCACGCCTTCAGCCAGCACGTCCTTGAAATCTTCGACGCTGGAGATGTTCTCCCCCGCGGCAATCGGCATTGTCGCGGCTGCCCGCAGCCTGCGCCATTCCTCGCGCGGCCGGTCCGCGCGGATCGGCTCCTCCAGCCAGCGCAGATCGAACGCGGCAAGCCGCGGCAGCATCTCGAGCGCCTGATCCACCGACCAACCCTGGTTGGCGTCGGCGGCGAGCATGCCGGCGCCGACGACGGCTCGCAGCGCCGAGAGGTTTGCGAGGTCGGTCTCGGCACCGAAGCCAACCTTCAGCTTCAACGCGCGATGGCCACGCTTGAGCGTGGCTTCGGCGGTCTGCGCGGCGCCGCCGGGATTGATGCCGCTGGCATAGACCTTGATCTTGCTCGACTGGCCGCCGAGCAATCGCCACAGCGGCTGCTTCCGACGTCGCGCAAGGAGATCCCACAGCGCGAGATCGATACCTGAAATCGCCTGTGCGAACGGACCGGGCTCGCCGCATTGGAGCGCGAGCACCTCGGTGCCTTTGCTCATGGTCTCGAAAACCTGAGCGGGATTGTCGAGCTTGCGCCCGACAAGGCCGGGCGCAAGCACTTCATTGACAAGCCGGGTGCGATGCTCCGCGCCCGGTGCGGGGAAGTTGGACCAGGCTTCACCCCATCCCTCGACGCCGTCTTCGTCGACCACGCGAACGAAGACGGCGGGACGGTTGAGCATCCTGCCGAACGACGTCACCACCGGCGTTGCCAGCGGATAGCGATAGCAGAACGCCTCGATCGAACGGAGAGTGAAGCTGTCAGTCACGTTGCAGATCCTGCGAGATGACGCGGAGCCACCAATATCTCAGTAGGCGCGCGCGAAGTCACCTTCCTGCTTGATGTCGGTGAACACCGGGAAGCGCGCCTTCCAGGGCGTGCCCTTGGCCGTGGTCAGCTTGTTGAGCCGCTCGAGCACGTTGAGGCCATCCTTGCGCAGGCTGGCCGACACCGCGGCGCGGTCCGGGAAGTTCTTCAGCACCGCATCGAGCCAGATGGTGCGGCCCGCCAGGAAGCCGCTTGCGCCCGCGGCATAGGAGTACTCGAGCACCCGCTCGAACTTTTCCGGCGCAGCACCGCCCGACAGCAGCACCCAGGGGATGCTCCGCTCGCGGCAGATGTCGCCGATCGCATCGAACTCCTTCTGCGCGGCTTTCGCCTCAGCGCTGCCGTCGCGGGCCGGCAGGCCGTTGGCGGCGAGCGGGCTCTCCAGCTTGAGGAGATCGACGCCGTATTCCGGCTTGGCAAATTCGCGCACGCTGTCGATCACGAGGGCGGGCAGCTTGCCGGGCGATTCCACGTAGTCGGCAGTATGATTGGCGCTGCCGAGGAACGGATAGACCAGCAGTTCGAGCACATAGGGAATATCGTGGCGGCCGCAGTCCTCGCCGATCTCGCGCACGAATTTCTTCTGGTGCTCGTTCACCGCGGCATCGGCGTCCGGCCGGTACCAGGCCAGCACCTTGACGGCGTCGCCGCCCATGGCGCGGATCTTGTCGACGCTCCAATTGGTGATCGCACGCGACTTGCGTCCGCCCGCGGTTTCCTCGACGCGATGCTCTTCCAGCGTCATGATCAGGCCGCAGCGCGGCGGCAGCAGATCAATCGCGGCGGGCACGGCGAAATTCGGGTCGAACAGCATCGAGCTGCAATGCGGCGCGAGGTTCTCGACCAGAAGGCGCTTCGCCGCCGTGACGTCGGAATATTCGACCTGGTCCCGCGTGATGCCCTTTGCCTTCGCGATGGCATCGAACAATGGCGGCCGCTGGTCCAGCGCGACCATGCGAAAGTGGCCATCCGCGTCAGCAAGCCGTGCCAGGCCGCGGTTCTTTCCAATCGTTCTCATGGCTTCGTCCTCATGAATACAAGACACTCGTTGATGGTAGGGATTCCATTGCGGCCGCCGGCATGGCGGCATTTCATGGCGGCCGTGCCCGCCGAAAACGCCATGGCGGCGCGCACGTCGAGGCCTGCGCCGATCGCCAGCGCATAGGCACCGTGGAAGACGTCGCCCGCGCCGGTGGTATCGACGACGTCGACGGGGTAAGCGGCCTGCCGGTGCAACGCGCCGTTCTCGTACCAGCTGACACCGCCCTCGCCGCGCGTCACCGCGATGACGCGGCAGCCGAAGCGCGCGAGCGCTGCGAGGGATTCATCCCTGGCCGAACCGGCAAAGGCCGTGAGCGCAGGCTCGGAGAAGATGGCGTGGTCGGTCAGCGGCAGCAGCCGCTCGAACACCTCGGCGTCGGCCATGTCGCCATCGAGCACCGTCGCAATGCCCTGCGCCCGGGCTTCACGGAACAGCGTCGCCGCACCCTCGACCCAGCGCGGATCCGCCAGCACGGAGGACGCACGCGCGATGGTTTTGAGCGGAAGCCAGTCTGCGGCCTCGGGATAGAGGCCGCGGAAGTTCACGATCTGTCGTTCGCCCGAACTGTCGACGATGATTCCTGAAACGGACGAGCGGCCGTCGGCAAACAGCCGGAAGTTCTCGACATCAACGCCTTCAATGGTGAAGGCCGACTTCATCTCATGGCCGGCGGCGTCGTTCCCGGCCCGCCCCCAGAACGCGACGGACGCACCGAGTTTTGCGACCGCGACCGAGGCATTGGCGGCCATGCCGCCGCCGAGCGTGCCGTACTCGACGGCCTTGATCTTCTCGCTTCCACCCGCGAACGGCCGATCGACCCGCCAGACCTGGTCGAGCGCGGACAGTCCGAGGCAAATCACGTGCACGGGCTTCGCCCTGGATGCGACATCCACCAGCGCCGAGAGATCGGCAATGTTGACCGACGCGCTCACCGCAAGACCTGTCCGTTGGCGGCATCGAACAGATGCGTCTTGCCGGACTGCGGACGCAGATTGATGCGATCGCCGACCTTCGGCCGCAGCGACGGATCGACCCGCGCGATGGCCGAGACGCCGGCAAGATCGAAATGGATCAACGTGTCCGAACCGAGCGGCTCGACCAGCCTGACGTTGATGGCAATGCCATCGACGGCATCGGTCGCGACGGCAAAATGCTCGGGACGAATGCCCAGCACGGCATTGCCGGCCTTGCTCAGGCGGGCTGCGGGCTCGCCATCCAGCGGCACCACCGTTCCACCTTGCGAGAGGACCGCACGCTCCTGCCGCCATTCGACCGGAAAGAAGTTCATGGCGGGAGAACCGATGAAGCCGGCGACGAACTGGTTAGCCGGCCGCTCGTAGACCGCCTCCGGCGTGTCGTATTGCTGGATCGTGCCGCTCTGGAGCACGACGATCCGGTCGGCCATGGTCATGGCCTCGATCTGGTCGTGGGTGACGAAGACCATGGTGGTCTTCAATTCCTGCGACAGCGCCTTGATCTCGGCGCGGACCTGCCCACGCAGCTTGGCGTCGAGATTGGACAGCGGCTCGTCGAACAGGAACGCCTTGGGATTGCGCACGATGGCGCGGCCCATGGCGACGCGCTGGCGCTGACCGCCGGACAGCTCTTTCGGTTTGCGATTGAGATAAGGCTCGATGTGCAACAGGCCTGCGGCGCGCTTCACCCGCCCGTCGATTTCCGCCTTCGGCGTGCCCCGCAGCTCCAGCGCAAACGACATGTTGTCATAGACGCTCATATGCGGATAGAGCGCGTAATCCTGGAATACCATGGCGATGTCGCGCTGCGCGGCCTGCACGCCGTTGACGCGCTTGTCGCCGATATAGAGGTCGCCCGACGAGATCGGCTCGAGGCCCGCGATGATCCGCAGCAGGGTCGACTTGCCGCAGCCGGACGGGCCGACGAACACGACGAACTCATGGTCCGCGATCTCCAGATTGAGATCGGGGATCACGGTGAAATTGCCGTAGCGTTTGGTGAGGTTGCGGATCGAGATCGAGGCCATGATCGCTCAGTCCAGCGCCAGCACGGGCTTGATCAGCTCGCCCTTGGCGAAGCGGGCGAAATTCTCCGGGAGAGCCTGTAGGCCGAACTCGCCATCGACAAGGACGCGGTACTCGTCCTTGTACTTGCGCAGCAGCTCGACATTCGGCTCGAAATCCGAGACCGGGAAGTAGAAGGTCCGAATCATGTAAAAGTCCTTGCGGCGGAAGACCTTGCCTTCCTCGATGGTCCAGGGCGCGGCGTTCTCGCCGACCAGCACCAGCGCGCCGCGCGGCAGGACGAGCTCGATGCCGAGGTTACGCGCTGCGTGCGCGCCCGAGCATTCCATGATGAGGGCGAAGCGCCTGGAGGTATCGCCTACGGGGTGCGCCTTCGCGCCGAAGGATTGCGCGATCTTCAGACGCGCCGCATTGGGATCGGCGACGTAGATATCGTCGTAGCCGAGCGCGCGGAGCGCCAGCACGACACCGAGGCCGACGGGCCCCGCGCCCATCACGAGAACAGGTCCAGCCTCGCTCGCCGGCACCACCCGGCTGACGAAGCGCACCGCATGGCCTGACGTACCGATCGTGTCGAGCAGCAGCGGCGCGAGGCTGTCCTCGATGTCATCGGGCACCGGCAGCAGGCAGTTCTCCGGCACCGGCACATATTCGGCATAACCGCCCGGCCTGTTCCAGCCGATCAGGCTGGAGACTTCCAGGCACATCTGGGTATCACCGCGCTTGCAGGCGGCGCAGTGACCGCAATGCAGCGGGATATAAACGGCGCAGCGGCGGCCATGCAGGCGATGGCCCGGCTGCTCGACGACGCCGAAGATCTCGTGGCCGGCGGTGAACTCGGCGCCCTTGTGCCAGAGCTTGAAGTCGGAGCCGCATAACGCCGTGCGCGAGACACGGACCAGGACTTCGCCGGCACCGACATCGGGCATCGCCACGCGCTCGATGGTGATGCGCTCGGCGCCGTGGAAGACCGCGGCCTGCATGATCGCATTCGGACGGGATGATATGTTCATCAGATACCTAGCCTTTCACCGCGCCGAGCGTCAGTCCGGACACCAGCCAGCGCTGAACCAGGGCGGCCAGCACCAGCGGCGGCAACGCGATCAGCGTCGCCGCCGCCATGAGTGCGCCCCATTGCGTCGAGCCTTCGCCGATGAAGTTGAAGGCCGCCGCGATCAGCGTCTTGGTGTCGCCATTGGAGAGCACCAGCGCAAACAGGAAGTAGTTCCACGAAAACACGAAGGCGAGGATCGCTGAGACCGCGACGCCGGACGCCACCAGCGGCAGCGCGATGCGCCAGAGGATGCGCGTGACGCTGCAGCCGTCGACCTGGGCGGCCTCGAACACGCTGCGCGGGATGGCATCGAACGATGGCAGCAGAACCCAGATCACAATCGGCAGCGTGATCACGGCATGACTGAGAATCAGCGCGGTGTAGGAGCCGATCATGCCGATCTGCCGGAACATGACGTACCAGGGCAGCAGGAACAGCGTGCCGGGCGCCATGCGTGCCGCAAGTGTCAGGATCGCCGGCCACGAAATCCGCGTCCAGGAGACGGCGAACGCGGCGGGGACTCCAAACAGCAGACCGAGCGCGGTCGAGCCGACGGTGACGATGAGGCTGTTGAGCGCGTAGCTCAGGAACGGCGTGGTCCTGGTCAGCTCGACATAATTGTCCATCGTCGGCGAGAAGATCAGCGTGGGCGGATAGGCGGTGACCTCGAAGGACGGCTTGAACGAGGACAGCACCATCCAGACCGTCGGCGCCATGATGAGCACGCCGGCGAGCACGAGCTGCACGGTGTTGAGCCAGCGGATCCAGCGGTCGGTATTGGCCGCATCGTTCATGACATCACCACGCCACTGCGCCGCGCAGGCGGTTGAAGGCGAGCACCGCCCCGAACACGATCGCCGTCAGCGTCAGCATCAGCGCGCTGGCATAGCCGATGTTGAAGAATTCGAAGCCGACCCGGAAGCCGTAGATGTTGAGCGTGTTCGAGGCGTTGCCCGGGCCGCCCTGGGTGGTGATGTAGATGATGTCGAAGAAGCGCAGGAGATCGACGCTGCGCAGGATCGCCGCGGTGACGATGGTCGGCAGCAGCAGCGGCAGCGTAATGCGCTGAAAGGTCTTGAACGGGGACGCGCCGTCGATCTGCGCAGCCTCGTAGACGCTCGGCGGCAGCGATTGCAATCCGCCCAGCACGATCAGGGCGACGTAGGGCGTCCACTGCCAGCTGTCGATCAGCGCCACCGTCGGAATGACCCATGTCGGCGAGGCCAGCCAGTCCGACGGCGGCAGGCCGAGCGACTGGAGGATGAAATTGGCGGCCCCCAGCGAGGGATCGAGGATCACCAGCCACATCATGCCGGCCACCACCGGCGGCATCATGAAGGGCGAGATGAACAGCGAGCGCACGATGCCCGGCAAGCGCTTGGCGTGAAACAGCACCAGCGCGAGCCAGATGCCGAAGACGAGCTGCAGCGCCAGCGACAGCACGAACAGCGCGATGGTGACCCACAGTCCGTGCCAGAACTCGACGTCGGAGATCAGCTTCGAATAGTTGGCAAGGCCTGCAAAGGACTGCTTGCCCGTCGAGGAGAAGGTCTGGAAACTGAGCCAGATCGTATAGACGACCGGAAACGCGATCATCGCGACCGTGAAGACCACGGCCGGCGCCGAGAGCGCCGCCATTTCCAGCTTCTGCCGGTCCTGCGTGAGTGTCGCAGCCGTATCCGACATGTGTTCCTGTCCTCGATCGGGTTAGGTGCCGGCAGGCAGCAAGCCAGCCGGCATCGGGCGGTCAGTTCAGCGCGATCAGCGCGTCCAGCGCCTTGTCGGCATCGGCGCAGGCCTGGTCGATCGGCTTCTGCTTCAGGATCAGATCCTGAACCGCCTGGCCGATGAACTCGCGCGATTGCGGATTGGCGACGATGGGATAGCCGACCTCGGACGAGCCCTTGGTGGCGAGCACGTCGAGCGCAGCCTGCCATTCCTTCCGCACCGGCTCCTCGTCGATCCACTTGCGATATTCGGGGTCGTTGGCAACCGACGGGCGCGGCGGGGCGATGCCCTGCAGCGCCATCTTCTTCTGCACCTCGGGGCTGGTCGCCCATTGCACGAAGTACCAGGCCGCATCCGGCTGCTTGCTGTGCGAGGACACCGCCATGCCCCAGCCGATCGTGGTCGGCACCTGACCGGCATCGCCCGCCGGGAACGGCAGCAGGCCGGTGTCCTTGAGCCGCGCGCCGCCTTCCATCACGGTGCGCAGCTCATTCGAGGATTCGAACGCCATCGCGGCGCGACCGCCGCGATACAATGCGGAAATCTGCTGGAAGCTGTAGTTGACGACGCCGGGCGGTCCGTAATCGCGCAGCAGGCGGCTATAGGTGTCGAGCGCCTCCTTGCCCTTGGCCGAGCAGAGATTCGACTTGCCATTGGCGATGTAGCTGCCGCCGATATTGTGCAGCATGTTGCTGAAGGTGTAAGCGATCGCGGGCTTGAGGCCGCGCGAGACGAACGGCGTCACCGTGCTGTCGCATGTCTTGATCTTCTCGGCCGCAGCCTCGACATCCTTGATCGTTTTCGGCGCATCGAGGCCGCACTTCTTGAAGATGTCGGTACGGTAATAGAAGATCGGACCTTCGAGATTCATGGGCATGCTGGTCAGCTTGCCGCCGAAGGTCGCGGCCTTGAGCAGGGCCTGACTCAGCCCGGCAGGATCGTAGTCCTTCGCGACCTCGTTTTTGGCCATCGCGGTGAGATCGCCATACCAGCCGGCAGCGGCGAACTGCTCGCCCTCGCGCGAGGGCAGCGTCATGAACACGTCGACCTCGTCGCTGTTCGCGTTCATGACCGTGACCAGACGCTGGCGCATTTGCTGTTCCTGATAGCCGTCGACCTTCAGGGTCATGCCGGTCAGCTTCTCGAAATCAGCCTTGTAGGTCAGCAGCGCCTGCGAGACTGGATTGTTGTTGGCGAGAAAGGTGACGGTCTTGCCCTTGAACTTCATCCAGTCGAAATCGGCCGCGTGCGCCTGCGCGCTGGCGGCAATCGCGAGAACGGGCAACGCGACATGGGTCGCGAGCATCCTGGCCTTCATCGAACTCTCCTCCCGGCTGGCCGCCTTAAGCTGGCGGACCATTTTGAACACGTTTGAGCACCACTTGAAAACGGTTACAAAATAGACTTCACATCCGCCGTGTCAAGCGATGGACAAGCCGCACAATCTGCGGCAGATTTGCGCCATTCCCGCTATCAGGCCGCTCGCAGCGCAGGATGTAACGTTACATTCATGAGACTGACCAACGCCAAGTCTGTGAAACAGGGCATCCGCGCCGTGGCGGCCCGGGCCGGCGTTTCGACCGCATCGGTCTCGCGTGCTCTCAACAACCCCGATGCGGTGAGCCCATCCTTACGCGCACGCATCGAGCAGGCCATCGACGCGCTCGGTTACATCCCACATGCGCCGGCGCGCATCCTGTCGTCACGACGCTCGCGCACGCTCGGCGCGATCGTGCCGACGATCGACAACACGATGTTCGCGCGCGGCATCGCCTCGCTGCAGCAATATCTCTCCTCGGTCGGATACATGCTGTTCCTCACTACGAGCGGTTATGATCTCGACATCGAATTGCAGCAGGCGCGCAATTTGATCAGCCGCGGCGTCGACGGCCTCGTGCTGCGCGGCGACTGCCATCACGACGGCCTGCGAAAGCTGCTCGCCGACAACGCCGTGCCCTTCATCAATGTCGGCATCTACCAGCCTGACAGACCCTACCCCTGCGTCGGCACCGACAACGAAGCCGCCGCCCATCGCGCCGCCGCGCATGTCATCGAGCTCGGACATCGCCGCATCGGGATCGTCTCGGCGCTCCAGCGCAATAACGACCGCGCCAGCGCCCGCGTCGCCGGTTTTCGCCGTGCGCTCGCCGAGAACGGCATCGAGCTTCCGCCGCAATGGCACGTCGAGGTACCCTATACGCTGGACGATGCACGCGAGGCGGCGCGCTATCTCCTGAACCTGAAAGACCGTCCGACGGCCGTGGTGTGCGGCAACGACGTCATCGCCTATGGCGTGCTGCTCGAGGCGGAGCGCGACGGGTTCTCCGTGCCGCGCGACCTGTCCGTCATTGGCTTCGACGACCTCGACTGGAGCAGGCATTTGCGGCCGAGCCTGACCACGATCCACGTTCCGACCGGAGAAACCTGGCAGCGCGCCGGCGAATATCTGGTGCGCAGCCTCGCCGGCGAGCAGACCATCATGCATCGCGAGATCGACTTCTCGCTGGTGGTTCGCGAATCGACAGCTCCGCCTCCGAAATCCCTGAAGTGAGACCTGCCCATGCGTTCGAATTTTTCTCTCGCACCCGGCTTTCATGCCGTCGTGATCGGCGGCGCCGGCGACATTGGCGCTGCGATCAGCAACCAGTTTTGCGATCTCGGCGCGACGGTCACGGCAACCGGCGCCAATGACGCCGATCTTGCCCGCACGCTGCTCAGGCCGCGCGCAGGCCTCGCGCTCGCGACGCTCGATGTCACCGACGATGCGGCCGTGACGTCCTTCGCCCAGAAGCACAAGCGCGTCGACGCGCTGGTCAATTGCGCCGGGATTCTCGCACGCGACAAGGAATTCGAGATCGAGACCTTCATGAAGGTGATCGACGTCAACCTCACCGGCACGTTCCGGACCTGCATGGCGTTCCACCCGCTGCTCGCGGAGACCAGGGGCTCGATCGTCAACATCGCCTCGATGAATGCGACGCTGGCGCTGCCGCGAATCCCGGCCTATTGCGCCAGCAAGGGCGGCGTCGTGATGCTGACCAAGGCGCTCGCCCTGAAATGGGCAGAAGAAGGCATCCGCGTCAACGCGGTTGCGCCCGGCTATATCGAAACCGCAATCAACGCCGCCGGCCGCACCGACCTTGCGCATTATCAACGCATCGCCGACCGCACCGCGTTCAAGCGCTGGGGACAGCCGGAAGACATTGCCGGCGCAGTCGCCTTCCTTTGCATGCCGGCGTCGCAATACGCGACCGGCACCGTCGTTGCCGTGGATGGCGGGTTTCTGGCGGGTTAGCGCGCAGGCCTAGACGCCCAGCGCCTTGCGATTGAACGTGCGCAGGAAGCGGAGCGACAGCGTCCGGATATTGGCAACGTTGAGCAGCCACGCCGCGGCGACGTAAGCAACACCACCTGCGATGCTGACGACCATCAACGCCACGAAGCCGGTGCCGATGACCTGCGACCGCGCGACAAGGATCGCGCCTGCCATCGCGGCAGCCGACACCGCAACACCCGCGAGCCGGTTGACATCGAACGGCACGGGATGGGCACGGTGCATCAGCACGACGGCGACGACGAAGCCGATCGCCTCGGTCGCGAACGTCGCCAACGCGGCACCATAGAGGCCATAGCCCGCCACCAGCGCGAACATCAAGGCGACGCTCACCACCAGCGTGAGGAAGGACTGTGCCGCCAGCATGAAGGGGCGCTCGGCGAGCTGAAAACTGATCTGGACGTAGAACTGGTTGGCGATGCCGAAGAAACGGGCGAGCACCAGGGTCGGCAGCAGCGCCGACACGCCGGCGCGGAAGTCGACGCCGACGAGCGTGCCCGCGACCTGGTCGGCCGCGAGCGCCAGCCAGATCGCGACCGGCGCGACGACGACGAGCAGCAGCTCGAGGCTCTCGGTCAGCCGCTCGCGCGTGATCTCGTTGTTGTTCTCCGACAGCGACCGGAACACCAGCGGCACGGTCGCGGCGGCAACGCTGGATGCGATCATCACCATGAACTGGCGCGGGAGGTCGGCGGCGACGCCGAAGATGCCGGCGGCGTCCTTGCCGAGCAGATAGGCGACGATGAGGCGGTCGCAGGTCGAGTACAGCGCGACCGAGAGCCCGGCCAGGGTCAGCGGCAGGCCATAGCGCGCGAGCTGCATGAACTGGCTGCGCTGGAACCTCGCGATCCTGGTGCGATCGCCGACGAGATTGAGAATGATGCCGGTGAGTGATCCCAGCCCGAATGCCGCGAGCAGGCCCATGCCGCCCCAGCCGAGCCAGATCCCGAGCAGGCCGAAGCCGACACTCGATACGCTGCGCACGATCGAGATGGCCGCGAAGCGATAGGGCCGCAGCTTGGCGCGCTCGAACTCCTGGCCGACATCGACCGCATTGGCCATGATCGCGACGAACATGCTGGCGAGCAGCAGCTCGACGCTGACGTCGCTGCGGAATAGGAAGACCACAGGGGTCGTGGCGCAGAGCACCGCGACCGTCAGCCCAAAGGCGACCATCGCCGTGCCGCGAAAATCCACCTCCGCCGACATCGCCTGATAGCGCGACACCGACAGCTTGATCCAGGCGAAGAAGATCGCGCCCAGAATGCCGGCCAGGCTGATGCCGACGACATAGACGCCGTATTCCGCGGGCGTGAGCAGCCGCGTGTAGGCGGTGACCGCGAAGAAGCCCACCGCCGCAGGCAGGATGTAGGCGACGAGATAGATCGAGAAATGGCGGTTCAGCATGCGAGCACGGGACCGGCGGCGCGATGGAGGCGGCCGTTCATCAATTGGACCTGGGTGTGGCGGATCGGACTGCGCCGCAGCATCCCCGAAGAGTGTCACATAAGTCTGGAAATCGGCCCGCGAATGGAGCGTCGGGGCGGATTTCGCGCGTTAGCGTTAAATTTGCCCTTTCCTTGAACCGGCTGCCGCGATCACGGAAAAGAAACCATGATTTCAGGTCATCGCCCGAAATCCTGGTAATGCGTGGACCTGACCAAAATGGACGTTGCCGAGCGTTTACGGGCAAACCCGGCCGATCTGCCGCATGGCGGCCTCGATGCTCCCCTGGTGCCAGTGGCCCCTGCCGGCGGCGAGCGGATGACGCTCAACCTGTTCTTCGAGGAACGGGACGACCGCTGGTTTCCGGGCGACCGCCACATCCGGCCGCTGCTGCGGCGCATGCTGCTCGGCAAGTCCTGGATCAGCGGCCAGCGGCGCGTCTTCCTCAATCTCTGCGCCGGGCTCGACCGGCTGGGCATCCCCTACCGCGTCAACGATTACGGCTACATCCGCAAGCATCCGGACGAGCTCGCCTGCATCATCGGGCGGCCGTTCGTGCTGGACTGGTTCGACTGGAAGAACCCGCTGCTGCTCGGCGTTGCCATGTACAACCACCCGGTGGACGCACCGGCGCATCTGCGCGATTTGCACACCAGGACCATCCTGGTGCCTTGCGCCTGGTACGCCGACATGTGCCGCCCCGACTGGCCGCATGTCGAGATCTGGCCGGTCGGCATCGAGACCGATGTGTGGACGCCGGCACCTACCGAGCAGAAGAGCGTCGACGTGCTGCTCTACGACAAGGTGCGCTGGGAGCATCATCGCTTCGAGGCAGAGTTGATCGAGCCGATCCGCCGGCATCTCGCGGCAAGCGGCCGCACCGTCGAACTGGTCCGCTACGGCCATTACAAGGAAGACGATTACAAGGCGGCGCTGGCGCGCAGCCGCAGCATGATCTTCCTGTGCGAGCACGAGAGCCAGGGCATCGCCTGCCAGCAAGCATTATCCAGCGGCGTTCCCGTGTTCGCCTGGGATCGCGGCGGACCTTGGCAGGATCCGGAGTATTTTCCACACCGGGTGCGATATGAGGGCGGCGTGTCCTCCGTGCCCTATTTCGACGCGCGCTGCGGCATGACCTTCACCGATGCCGACGGCTTCATCTCGAATTGGAGCGGCTTCTGGTCGCATGTCAGCGCGGGCGACTTCGCGCCTCGCGATTACGTGATGGACAATCTCACGCTCGAAAAGGGCGCACTTCATTATTACGGGATCGCTGAGACGGTGATGCAGCATCAGGCACGCTGACAAGGCCGTTCGCGAAAGTTAACCCAACAACAGGAAACCGCGGCGTCGCAAGGCGCCGCTTGGTACATTGGCGCGTTGGTTCCGGAAGGACGACCGCCACGTGATCAAGCTCGACAGACGCGAATTTCTCCTCGGCAGCGCCGCCACCCTCGCGGCGAGCGCATCGGCGTCCGCGGCGCCGCCGGTGTCGAAATTTGCGCAGCGCCGTCCGGGCTTCGGCGCCGCCGCCACGCTCTGGGATTTGCAGGCCGACCCGCGCCTCGGCGAAGCCATCAGCACCTATTGCACGCAGGTCGTGCCGGTGCTCGAGCTGAAATGGCCGATGCTGCGGCCGGACGCGCACACCTTCGCCTTCGAGCGCGCCGATGCGATCTATGATTTCGCCGAGAAGAACGACCTGACCATGCGCGGCCACGCGCTGGCCTGGTATCACGACATTCCGGACTGGACCAAGCAGATCAAGGATTCGAAAGGCGTCGAGCGCGCCTATGTCGACCACATCAACACCGTCGTGTCCTACTACAAGGGCAAGCTGACGTCGTGGGATGTCGTCAATGAACCGATCCCGGACAATCCCAAGGGGGTCGGCGACCGGCGCGACACGTTCTGGACCCAGCATCTGGGCAAGAGCTGGATTCCGCTGGCCTTCCGTACCGCGGCCGCGGCTGACCCCTACGTCAAGCTCGCGATCAACGAATATGACATCGAGTCCGCCAAGGACTCGTTCATTGCCAAGCGCGCGGCCTACCGCAACCTGATCATGGAGCTGCTGGACCAGGGCGTTCCGCTGCACGCCGTGGGACTGCAGTCGCATCTGCATGCCGAGCTCGAGATCGACACGCATGGGCTGGCCGAATTCGTCACCGAGCTGCGCTCATGGGGCCTGGAGGTGTACGTCACCGAGCTCGACGTCGACGACCAGAAGCTGACAGGCAATCCGGCCGAGCGCGACGCCATCGTCGCCAAGCGCGTCGACGACCTGCTGACGGCCATTTCGACCAGCGGCCCGGTGCGCTCGATCCTGACCTGGGGTCTCTCGGATCGCTACAGCTGGATCAACGGCACCTTCGCCCGCAAGGACAAGCAGCCGAACCGCCCCCTGCCGCTCGACGGCGAGTTCAAGCCAAAGCCGTTCATGGATGTGATCAGCAAGTTCACGAAGGACGTCTAAGGACGCTCTAGCGCGTCTTCACCTCGAACTCAGCCGCGTCGCTCGTGTCTTCGGGCGACAGGCTCGGACCGCGACGGTCGCGCGAGCTGAGACGGAACACGTCGCGGATGTCCTCGATCGAGGTCGACGAATAGGACTGGATGCAGAGCGCAACCTGCTCCGGCGACGCGGCGCGCATCATCGCCTCGATGGCCGGACGGTCGAGGCGGGTATCGTCCCAATGCGACACCGCAATGCTGTCTTCCGTCACCCGGTGGGCCGCCAGATGCTTCGGCGAATTGGCGACGAAGTTTCCGTACAGCAGATATTCGGAGAACTTCTTCTTCCGGCACAGCGCGAGCGCCCAGCTGAGGCCCGTCGCCGACTTGATGGCGTCGGTCATCGCGCGCGCGGCGTCCTTGTCCCAGACGAGCGCATTGCCGACATAGTCATCGGCCGGGAACGAGCGCTCCCTCACGCCGAGAAGCTGATCGACGGTGTGGAGCCACAGCACATGCAGGGGATGGTCGGCGTCGATCCCCTTGGGCGTGACGAACAGCGGCGTCTTCTCGCCGCCGGCGTACTGGCCGACGTCGAATTCGCGAAAGAACAGATTGTCCGAATCCAGGATGCAGACCCGCTGCTCGGGCGCGTTGAGGACGCCGGCGATCTTGAGGATCTGCTGGATGTGCCAGCCATGCACCGGCGAGGACAGCAATGACAGCCAGACGCGCCGGCTGCTGATGAACTGCAGCGCCGGCGGCAGCGCGAACAGCCATTTCGGCAAATAGCGCGAGGCCGGAACGATGACGCGCTTGTCGGACGCGAACCGTGCGAACAGCGGCACGTCCTCATCGTTAACGAGAACATAATGCCGCGTATAGCCCGTGAGCCAGGTGTCGATGCTCTCGCTGAGCAGCGAGAAGCGCTCGATATCCTTGGCATAGCTGGCGGTCAGCAGGGCAACGGAATGCATGATGCGTGCTCAAATGGCCATCGAACCGCACTCATACAAGCGGCGCGCGAGGTTGGAAACTTCGATTCGCAATCAAGGTAAAATGCAACGAATTGTTAGCCATCCGAGGGCAGCCCCTGCGCGATGCCGCGAAAGCGCAGTGGTGCCAGAGCGGAGGCGCGCTGCCACCAATCGGCGACGCGGTCGTCGAGCGCGGTGATCCCGCGGCCCTGGCCGGGAAAAATCCGGATCTGCTGAACCGCCTCGGCTTCGAAGCCCTTGCCCTTGCGGGTGATCTTGAGGGCGGCGCCTTCGCGGTCCCGCTGGGTCAGCGGCACGAGGAGACGGCCGCGCGGACGGAGCGACTGGAGCCAGAGCGGATGCGGGTGCGAGAAGCCGGCATGCACGAGGATCACGTCGGCGGCCTCACCGATATCCTCGCATCCATCCCCATTGACAACCGTGACGTTGCGATAGGGACGAAGGTAATTCGCAGCGCGCGTCGCAAGCCGCTCGTCGCACTCGATCGCCTGCACCCTGCCCTTTGGTCCCACGATCTCCGACAGCACCGCCGAGAAATAGCCGAGCCCGCAACCGACCTGGACGACGCGATCCTTTTCCTTGACGTCGAGCACGTCGATGAAATGCGCCCACAGGCTCGGCAGTCCGGTGTCGAGCCTGCGACGCGCGTCGATCGCGACCAGCACGTTGTCGTAGAGATGAACGGGATCGGCATCGGGTGTCAGCCGGTAGCTGCGCGCCGCCTCGCTCTTGATGCGCCAGGGCCCCTTCGCCAGAAAATTTTCACGCGGCACGGAGCCGAGGGCTGTGAGCAGGCGCTTTGAGGAAATCCGCTCGCGCTTTGCGATTCTCGCCACATAGCGCGTGCGCGCATCCGTGAGACCGCTCATTTCGCGGCGTCGACCTGTTCGCGGACGGGCACGTTCCCACCGAGCTCGTTGACGAGTTGCATCGCCTGCTTGAGGTCCGGCGTATAAAAACCCTCGCTGAACTTGGCGACGATCGGCACGAGCAAAAGACTGGCATGCTCGCGCTTGCCGGCCTCGTGCGACAGGCGTGCGAGGCTGACCGCGGTGCGCAGCTCCCAGGACAGCGCGCCCTGCTTGCGCGCGGTCTCCAGTGACAGGCCGAACAGGTCCTCGGCCTCCTGCACCGACGCCGGATCGCCGTCCGACAGCGTGATCTCGCCCTGCAGGCGATAGACCTCGGCGAGGTAGGAATGGTCGCCGGTCCGCCGCGCGGTCGCGAGTGCGCCGTCCAGCGCGCGCAAGGCGGCATCGCGCATCCCGACCTTGGCATAGGCTTCCGCGAGCAGGCAGCGGAACCAGCAGCCGGCGAGCCAAGAATCCATCGCCTCGTATTCATCGAGACCGAACCGCATCTGGCTGATGCCCTCGTCGGCCTCGCCGAGCTGCGCCAGCGCCCAGCCGCGCAGGATCGCGGCCTGCTGCTTCCAGTGCAGGAAATTGTGCTCCGTGGCGATGATCATGGCGCGATTGGCGTAGTCGCGCGTGCCCTCGATATCGCGCAGATGCTGACAGAGATAGGCGCCGAACACGAGCGCGAAGGCGAGCGAGAACGGATGACGGATCTTCTCCGCGTGCAGGATGGCCTGCTCGCTGTGCTGGCGCGCGGCGTCGGGCCGGCCCAGGAACCAGAGGAGATAGCCGAGATAGGACAGCGAGACGACGCCGGGATCGGTGCCGTGGCGCTCCATCAGATCGGAGTGCAGATCGGGGCTGTAGAGGTTGATGCAGCGATGCAGATGGTGTTGGGCTGCGGCAAAGCGGCCGCGATAGAGCATGGTCATCGCGATCGAGCGGTGCGCCTCGATCAGATAGCCGGTCTGCTGCGCCGGCTGCGTCCGCTCGTTCAGCCGCTCGCGCTTGGCGAACTTCAGCAGCTCGACGCTGAGATCGTGCGCGCGGGTGAGATCGGCGCGGATGAAATGGCAGACCCAGAGGCCGCGGGTGGCGGCGAAGGCCTTCTCATCGTCGTCGAGCTGCTGGCCGAGCTCGAGCGCGCGGATGTAGTTCTCCTCGACCTCCTGCACGGCGTAGCCCTTGGCGGCGATCAGCGCATTGCCGAGCGCGATGCGCAGCTCGAGCTCCATCTCGTCGGCGCCCTGCATGCGCGCATTGGCCTGCACCACGCTGAGGCCGCGCCTGAGGTGACCGATCGCCTCGAGGTTGGCGCCGCTCTTGGCGGCCTGCTTGCCGGCCTTGAGCCAGAAGCTGGCGGCGCCCTCGCTTTGGGCCGACTCGGTCAAATGATGGGCCAGCAACTCCGGCTCGCGGTCGGTCTTCTCCGGATACATCTCGGCGAGGACCTGCGCGATCCGGGCATGAAGCTTGCGCCGCTCGCTATGCAGCAGGCTCGCATGCGCGGCGTTCTGGATCATCACATGCTTGAAGGAGTAGAGCGCATCGGGCGGATGGCCGCGGCGCATGATCAAGCCGGCCTCCTCCAGATGATTGAGGGCGGCCTCGATCTGCTCCGCCGGCGTGTTGGCGACGGCCTGAAGCGTCTCGTAGGAGAACTCGCGGCCGATGGTGGCGCCGATCTGCGCGATCCGCTTGAACGGCCCCATGCGATCGAGCCGCGCCATCAGCGAGTCCGTCAGCGTTGCCGGGATCGCGAGCTGCCGCCACGGGCCCGACAGCACATAGCGCCCGTGCCGCTCGGTCAGCAGGTTGGATTCGAGGACGGTCTTGGTCAGCTCCTCGAGGAACAGCGGCACGCCATCGGTCTTGACGATGATCTCCTCGACGACCTCCTTGGGCAGCTCGCGGCCGGCGACGCGCTCGACCAGCGTCGTGCGCAATTGCCGGCTCAGGCGGTTCAGCACCAGCGTGGTGATGTGCGAATGTGCGTTCCAGCTCGGCTGGAATTCGGAGCGCGCGGTGATGACGACCAGGATCGGCCGGTTCTGCACCCGGTCGACCAGGAGATCGAGGACCTCGCGGGAGGTCGGATCGATCCAGTGCAGATCCTCGAAGGCGATCACCAGCGGCATCTCGCGCGCGAGGCCGAGGAAGTGACTGACCAGCGCGGCGACGGTGGCGTCCTTCTGCTGCTGCGGCGACAGATCGAGCGGCGGATAGCGCTCGCCGGTCGGGATCGACAACAGCGCGGCAAACAGCGGCACGACCTGTTCGATGTCGCCATGCGCGGCGGCGATCGCGGTCTCCAGGCTCGCCAGCGACAGCGCGGACGAATCCTCGCGGTCGAGGCCGAGGGAGAATTTGAGCTGCTCGGAGAACGGATAGAACGCGGTGGACGTGTAATAGGGCGAGCACTGGAACGAGACCTGGCCGTGGCGGTCGCCCGAAATCCGCTCGAAGATTTCCTGGATGATGCGCGACTTGCCGATGCCCGGCTCGCCGAACTTGACCACGACCTGGCCGTCGCCGTCCTTGGCCTGCTGCCAGCGTCCCATCAGCAGCGCGATCTCTTCCTCGCGGTTGACGAGCGGCGTCAACCGCCCGCCCATCGCGGCGGCGAAGCGGGTCTCGACGCGCGTGGCGCGCACCACGTGCCAGGCCTGCGCCTTCTCCGAGATGCCTTTCAGCGCGTGGACGCCGAGATTGCGATAGTCGAACTTGCCCTTCAGCAGCGACTGCGTCGACGCCGAGATCACCACGCCATTGGGTGGCGCCAGGGCCTGCAGGCGCGCGGCGAGATTGACGGTTTCTCCAACCGCTGAGTCGCGCTCCTCGGTGCCCTGCCCGACGAGATCGCCGACCACGACGAGACCGGTCGCGATGCCGATGCGGACGGCGGGCGAGTGGCTGAGGGCGCCGCGCGGCTCGACCGCGCGCGCGGTCGACAGCACCCGCACGATCTCCAGCCCCGCGCGCACCGCGCGCTCGGCGTCGTCCTCATGGGCGGTCGGATAGCCGAAATAGACCAAAATACCGTCGCCGACGAAACGCGCCGCAAAGCCTTCGTAATGCTTCACCACCCGGACGCAGGTCTCGCGAAAGCTCGCGATCATGTCGCGCACGTCTTCCGGATCGAACTGCGCCGAGAGCGCGGTGGAATCGACCATGTCACAGAACATGGTGGTGAGCTGACGCCGTTCGGCGCCGGCCTCAGTCCGGCTCTGCGGACGCGCCGGCGACGACGGCGGCTCCGCGGTTTCCGCCTGGAACAGCGCCGCCATGGCCCGCCGCAGCCGCTTGCGGTCGCCGAGCGGCAGGCCGAGCTCGACCAGGTCAGCCTCGGTCAAGTCTCCCATGACATCGAGATCGAGGCGGTGCTGGGTGAAGAGATCGGTATACTGGCCAAGACCGATGCCTTCGAGCCAACTCTTCAGCCCGCCTTCCGTCCCCGTGCCCGGCTCGTTCTCCAGCATGGTGATTCTGCCCGACCATTACTCCGTCGAAGGGCTTTAGAGCCCCTCAACCACAGATTTTGGGGCTCAAACTTCACCTCAGACTGGACGCGTTCCCTAAGTTCTAGGAAGAATAGCTCAATCAGATCAAAAGGGAATGGCGTTGTCGGACATTGCATCCGGAGCGGGAGAGGGATCGGACGGCGGAAGCGCTGAAACCAAGATATTCGCGCATATCGGCGGCCTTCTCGACTTCTACGCCCGCAAGACACCAGCGGCGCCTGCCCTGCTCGCGCCGGGCCGGCCGCCGCTCACCTATGCCGCGCTTGGCGAGCAGGTGCAGGCTCTGGTCCGCACGCTGCGCGGGCTTGGCATTGCGCCGGCTGACCGGATTGCCGTTGCACTGCCGCGCGGTGCGGACAGCGCATTGGCGATGATCGCGGTCGCATCGGCCGGCGCCTGCATCCCCGTCAATCCGGATCTGACCGCAGACGAGCTGCAGCGCTATTTCAGCGAGTTGAAGCTGACCGCGCTCGTCACCCGGGCCGATATGAACTCACCAAGCCGTGATGTCGCCAGGGCGCTGGACATCGCGGTGATCGATTTCATGCCGGGGCCGAAAGACGATCTCGGCGGCTGCGCGTTCAAGGGCCCGGTGATCGGCCCGGCCAGCGCCAGGGGCGCCTCGCGCGGCGACGACGATGCGTTCATCCTCCTGACCTCGGGCACCGCGGCGCGGCCGAAGATGGTGCCGCTCACACATCGCAATGTGTGCCTGTCCGCCTACAATGCCGGCCATGTGCTGTCGCTCGACTCCCACGACCGGCTGCTCAACGCCCTGCCGCTGTTTCATGCCCATGGCCTGATCTCCGGTCTGCTGACGGCGCTGGCCGCGGGCTCGAGCGTGATCTGCACCGAAGGCTTCGACGCAGCGTCGTTCTTCGGCTGGATGCGGGAGCTCCATCCGACCTGGTACACGGCGGTGCCGACCATTCATCGCGCCCTGCTGACGGCGGCGGAAGCAAACCCGGACCTCGCCCGGGCCTCCTCGCTGCGCGTGATCCGCTCCGCCTCGTCCTCGCTCGCGCCCACGATCCTGAACGGGCTGGAGACGACGTTCGGCGTTCCCGTGCTCGAAACCTACGGCATGACGGAAGCGGCCTCGCAGATCGCCGCCAATCCGTTCGAGCTGCGCAAGATCGGATCGGTCGGCCGCGCTGCCGGCCCCGAGATCGCGATCATGGACGAGGCGGGCCGCACGCTTGCGAGCGGCGAGCATGGCGAAATCATGCTGCGCGGCCCCAACATGACGCGCGGCTATTATAATGACGAGGCAGCGACGGCGGCCGCTTTCCGCGGCGGCTGGTTTCGGACCGGCGATCTCGGCTATCTCGATGTCGACGGCTATCTCTTCATCGTCGGCCGCATCAAGGACGTCATCAATCGCGGCGGCCAGAAGATCTCGCCGCTCGAGGTGGAGGAGGTCCTGCTCAGCCATCCGGCGGTGCTGGAGGCCGGCGTGTTCGCCGTCCCGCATCCAAAGCTCGGCGAGAACGTCGCCGCGGTCGTGGTGCTGCGGGCGAATTCCGAGGCGAATTCCGACCAGCTGCGGCAATTCGCGCGCAAGCGTCTTGCAGCCTACAAAGTGCCGAGCCTGATCCGCAGCGTCGCAGCGCTGCCCAAGGGCGCCAGCGGCAAGGTCAAGCGCAACGCGCTGGCCGACATGATCGCAGCGCCGGGAGACAGCCATGAGGCGCAGCTTCCGCGCAATGCGCTGGAAATCCAGCTCGCGGAAATCTGGGCCAGTCTCCTGGAGCTGCCGCAGGTCGGCGTCGATCAGGACGTTTTCGCACTCGGCGCGGATTCGCTCGCGGCGACGCAGATGCGCTCGCGCCTGCGCGAACGCTTCAATGTCGACTTCTCCTTCGAGGATATCTTCGATTGCGCCACGGTGTCGGCGCTGGCGGCCCGAATCGAGACCGCCGCAAGCCGCCGCGATGCGGCATTGCCGGCCTGGCGGCAGGCCGCGGTAGCCGACGCACCGCTCTCGTTCCAGCAACAGCGGATGTATCTGCTCTCGCGGCTCGACCCGACCCGCTACAACTATAATGTCGTCGAAGTCGCACTGCTCAAAGGCCCGGTCGACGTCGCCGCACTGTCCGCGGGCCTCACCGCGATCTGCGCGCGCCACGAGGCGCTACGCTCGGTCTTCATCGAACCGCAGGGCGAGCCGGTGCAACGGGTGCTGCCATCGCCGCCGCGGTTCGAGCGGATCAAGCTCAAGCCCAGCCCCGCGGACAGACAGGCCGCGGCGATCAGGCGCGAGGCGCTCAAGCTCGCGCAATATGAGTTCGATCTGGCGCGCGAGGCGCCGCTCAAGGTCACGCTGCTGTCGTTCGACACATCCAGCCACGCGCTGGTCGTGAACGTACATCATCTCGTCACCGATGGCTGGTCGCAGCGGCTGTTCTGGGAGGAGCTGGCCGCGCATTATTCCGCCGCGCGCAAGAAGAGCGTGGCGGCGCTGCCATCGCCCGCCTTCCAGTATCGCGACTTTGCGCTGTGGCAGCAGAGCTGGGCGCAGACGCCGGCGGCGAAGGAGCAGCTCGGCTACTGGAAGACCCAGCTCGACGGCGTCACCACGCTGCCGCTGCGGACCGACCGACCACGGCCGGAGGTCTGGAGCGGTCACGGCGCCCGTCATTATTTCGAGTTCTCCAAGGCGCTTTCGGGCGATATCCGCGCGCTGAGCCAGGACCAGGGCGTCACGCCCTTCATGACGTTGCTCGCGGTGTTCCAGTGCCTGCTGTTCCGCCACACCTCGCATGAGGACGTCGCGACCGGCTCGCTGATCGCCAACCGCAACCAGATCGAGAGCGAGCGTCTCATCGGGCTGTTCGCCAACACGCTGATCCTGCGCAACGATTTTGGCGGCGATCCGAGTTTTGGCGACATGTTGCGGCGGGTGCGGCAGGTCACGCTCGATGCCTATCGCAACCAGGACCTTCCGATCGAGGAGGTGCTGCGCGCGTTGCAGGTCGCGCGACGGACGGACGGCAATCCGCTGTTCCGGATCATGTTCATCCTGCAGAACGCCTCGATCGAGGCCGCGCATTTTCCCGGCCTGTCGACGCGGCGGCTGGAGGTCGACCCAAAGGTCGCACGCTTCGACATCACGCTCGAACTGGTCGAGGCCGACGGCCGTTTCACCGGCTTCTTCGAATACGCCACCGATCTGTTCGACGCGGCGACGATCGAAGACATGGCCGCCCAGTTCAAGACCCTGCTCAAGGCCGCGATCGCCGATCCCGAGCAGCGCATCTCGCGCCTGCCGCTGCTCACCGAAGCCGAACGCCGGCAATTGCTGGCGAACGGCCAGGGCCTGGCTGCCAATTTCACCGCGCGCGGCAATGTGAGCGATCGGTTCGACCGCCAGGCGAAGAGCACGCCGAGCGCGATCGCCGTGTCGGATGGTCGCAGCTCGCTGACCTATCGCGAGCTGGCGCGCCGCAGCCAGGCGATCGCGCGCTGGCTGCTCCGCGAAGGCGTCGGCCCCGAGGCGGTGGTCGCGTTGCTTGCGGAGCGCGGGCCCGACCTGCTGGCCGCGATGATCGCGGTGCAGCGCGTCGGTGCGGCCTTCCTGAATCTGGATCCCGACCAGCCGCCGGCGCGGCTTGCGACCATTCTGGGATCGAGCTGCGCGCGCATGCTGCTGACCGGGCGCGTCCAGTCAGCCATGGTCGAGGCCCTGCTCGAACCGCTGGTCGAGCGCATCCACGTGGCCGAGCTCGAGGACACCATCGCGCCCGGCGCAACCAAGCCGGCCCGGGCGGCGCGGCGCGCAGGCTCGAGCCTTGCCTACCTCATCTATACGTCCGGCTCCTCCGGCGCGCCGAAGGGCGTCATGATCGAGCAGCGCGGCCTGTCGAACCATCTGGCGTCGCTGATCTCCGAGCTCGGGCTGTCGGCCAGGGACGTGATCGCGCAGACCGCCCCGCAGAGCTTTGTGATCTCGGTCTGGCAGTTCCTCGCAGGGCCCTTGGTCGGCGCGCGCGTGCACATCTGCGGCAATGTGGTCGTGCAGGATCCGATCCGGCTGGCGCAGGAAATCGAGCGCGAGGGCATCACCGTGCTCGAGATCGTGCCGTCGCTGTTGCGCGTGATCCTCGAACGCATGGACGAAGCGCAGGTCCGACGCGCCTTTGCGAAGCTGCGCGTCCTGATCTCGACCGGCGAGCCGCTGCCGGTCGATCTCTGCCGCGCCTGGTTCGCCCACTGCCCGAAGGTGCCGCTGATCAACGCCTATGGCGCGTCGGAATGTTCCGACGACGTCTCGCTGCATCGCCTGACCAAGGCGCCTGCGACCATGACGAGCAACGTTCCGGTCGGCGCACCGCTGCCGAACACCCAGCTCCACGTGCTCGATCAAAACCTGCAGCCGCTCCCGGCCGGCGTGACCGGCGAGCTCTGCATCGGCGGCGCCGGTATCGGGCGCGGCTATATCAACGATCCCGCGCTAAGCCGGCAGCGTTTCATCGCCGATCCGTTCTCGCGCCAGGAAGGCGCCCGGCTGTATCGGACCGGCGACCTCGCGCGCCGCCGCACTGACGGCACGATCGAATGCCTCGGCCGCGCCGACCATCAGGTCAAGGTCCGCGGCTACCGGATCGAGCTCAAGGAGATCGAGACCGCGCTGGCCGATCATGCCGACGTGCGCGCCGGCATCGTCGAGCCGCGCCGCGAGGCCGGCGGCGATGTCAGGCTGATCGCCCATATCCTCGCAAGATCAGGCAGCCGCGTCAGTGCCAGCGAGCTGCGCGAATTCCTGAAGAGTCGCCTGCCGGGCCACGCGATCCCGTCCGCATTCCTGTTCCTGGACCAGGTGCCGCTCAACGCCCATGGCAAGATCGACCGGTCGGCGCTGCTCGCCCCCGTTCAGCAGGACACGTCGGGGCCGGATGCGGCGGTGCCGGCGCGGCGCTTCACCGAAAAGGTGCTCTCCGACATCTGGATCGACCTGCTGAAGGTCGAGAGCATCGGCGTCACCGACAATTTCTTCGACCTCGGCGGCCATTCGCTGCTGGCGGGCCAGGCGATGGCGCGCGTAGCCCGTGCACTCGGCGTGTCGCTGCCGATCAAGACCATCTTCGAGGCACCGACGATCGAGGAGCTCGCGCGCCGGGTCGACGACGCCGTGGCTGCGAAGCCCCACCAGCCTGCCGCAAGCTTTCCAAATCTCGCTCAAACAAGACTGGCCGAAAGCGGCCTGCCGACGCTCTCGATCGCGCAGGATCAAATGATTCGCATCGAGCAGAACCTGCCGGGGCTGCCGCTGTTCAACCTGCCCTTCGCCTTCCGTCTCGCGGGCCCGCTCGATCCGGCCGCCCTCGCGAAGGCGTTCGGCGACATCGTGCGCCGCCACGAATCGCTGCGGACCGGGTTCGGCTGGAGCGGCGGGGAGCCCGTCAGCCGGATCGCCACAGCCAGCGAGCTTGGACCCGTCCTCATCGTCGAGACCATCGGCGACGGGCAGGTGCACAACAACAAACGGCGCAAGGCGCTCGAGCTCAGGAAGATCGATCTCCTGATCGAGCAGGAAACCTACACCCCGTTCGACACCGCCCGGCCGCCGCTGCTGCGGGCGCGGCTGCTGCGGCTCCATGCCGACGACCACGTGCTGCTGCTGACGCTGCATCATGCCGTCGCCGACGGCTGGTCGATCGGCGTGCTGTTCGAGGAACTGTCGAGTCGCTATGCGGCGCTGGCCGGACGTCCCTCGGCGCCATTGCCGAAACCACCGCCGGCCTTTTCGGACGTCGCGCGCTGGCAGCGCTGGTGGTGCGGCACCGATGCCGCCCGCCGCCAGGCCGCCGACTGGACCGAGAATCTGCGCGGCGCGACGGCGATCTTCGACGGCGAAGCGAGCCCCGGCGCATCCACCGGGCATCATCCGGTCAGCCTGGAGCGCGAGCTGATCGGCGGGCTGACGGCATTCGCCGGCCAGCATAATGCCACGCTGTTCATGTGCCTCCTCACCGCCTTGAAGGCGCTGCTGCTGGCGCGGACCGGACGCAGCGACATCGCGATTGCCACCGCCATGGCGAATCGCGCCCAGCCCGACACCGACCGGATCGTCGGCCCGTTCGAGAACACCGTGATCGTTCGCACACGAATCACCCCGGAGCTGTCGTTCACGCAAGCCCTGGGCAAGGTGCGCCAGAGCGTGCTCGACGCGCATGCGCGGCAGGAGTTGCCGTTCAACATGCTGGCCGATCATCTCGAGCAGGAGGGGATCGACCCGGCCGCGCTGCTCCAGGTCTATTTCACTCTGCAAAATCCGCTGCGCCAGCCGCTCGACCTGCCGGAGATCACCGCGCAATCGATCGGCAATGTCGCGCGCGAAGGGCAGCCGGTGCTGCCGATCGACCAGACCTGGCTGTCGCTGATGCTCAAGGAGCGCCCGACCGGAATCACCGGTTCATGCAATTACAAGGGCGAATTGCTCGATGGCCTCATGGTCGGCGAGTGGATGGGGGAGCTCGTCACGCTGCTGGAAGCCGCCCTCGCCCAACCCGGCACGCCGCTCGGCCGATTGCTCGCGCGCAGGGCGGCGTGACCGACTGTACAGGACGGGCGAATAAGGGTTCACTCGTCAAAGCTGTGAATGATCAAGTTGCATCTTGATTATTTGGCGCCATACGCGCAACATTATTCCCGCGTTTTGATTTGGACTATTATTTTCAACCGGGGGAGTTTGTTATGGGTTTCATCAAATTTACCAAGGGCACCTCGCTGAGCGACAAGGACCGCAAGGCCCTTCAGAAGCTGCTGAACGCCGAGAAGAAGAAGCTCCAAGCCGCCCTGAAGGACGTCGACGCCAGCCTCTCGGTGCTGGGCGGCGCAAAGAAGGCCAAGAAGAAAAAGTAAGACTAGTCGGCGGAGACGCCGTACGAAATCTTCGGAAAATGGCCACACGCCTGCCGAGCTGTGGGGGCTCGCACAAGCTTGCGTCCGTAAACCGTCCAGCAATCGACAAGAAATCGCCCGGGTGGACCGTTACAAGCGGTCCGCTTAGTTGATTCTTGCTCAGTTGTTTCTTCCGTCAGGGCCGGGGATTTGGCCTCTGCCTGACGCCAAAGGCCCAATTGATGGCAGACGACAGGATTGAACTGTTTGTCGGACTGATCGAGACCTTTGACGCGCCGGGCGCGGCAGATGCGTGCCGCCGGCTCCTCTCGGTCGACGAACGGGTCCGCGCCGACCGCTTCATGTTCGAGCGGCATCGGCGGCAATATATTTTCGCGCACGCCATGCTCCGTCTGGCGCTGTCGCAGGTCGCGCCCAACGTCGCGCCGACCGACTGGTCGTTTGCGGCCGGACGCTACGGGCGGCCGTTTGTCGCGGCGCCCAGGACCTCGACCGCACTGCATTTCAGCCTGTCGCACGCCGACGGCTGCGTCGCCTGCGTCGTATCGGGGCATGAGACGGTCGGTGTCGACGTCGAGGCCGTGTCACGGCGGGTCGCGCCGCTCTCCACCGCGCTTCGCTTCTTTGCGCCGGAGGAGGTCGAGACCCTGCGCAGCCTGCCGGAGCCAGCCGCGATCGAGCGCTTCTTCGACTATTGGACGCTGAAGGAAGCCTACCTCAAGGCCAGAGGCTTTGGGCTCAATCTGCCGCTCGACGCCTTCGCGATGCAGGTGTCGCGCGAGGCGATCGAAATCAGCTTCAAGCCCGATATCGCCGACGATCCCGAGGGCTGGCGCTTCTCGCTCTGCTCGCCCTCCCCCTCGCATCGCCTCGCCATCGCCGACGGCTCCCGCGCGACCGGCGGCCTTCCCATCACCCGCAACGCCTGGCCTTTCCAGGAAGCGGCTGAATGACGACCTCGCGGCTGCGCGTCTTTCCCGCAATCTCGCGCAACCGCGACCCCAACAAATATGTCGGCGAGCTGATGCGGGTGGCAGAGTTCGCCGACCGCAATGGCTTCGAAGGCATCCTGCTGTTCGAGGGCAACGACGTGTTCGTCGAGCCCTGGGCCATGGCCCAGCACATCATGGCGGCGACGACGCGGTCCTCGCCGCTGATCGCGGTCAATCCGGTCTACATGCACCCGTTCACGGCGGCCAAGTTCGTCTCGTCGCTGGCGCAGCTCTACGGCCGCAAGGTCTATCTCAACATGATCACGGGGACCGCGGTCAGCGATCTGCAGGGGCTCGGCGACGAGCAGTCGCATGCCGACCGCTATGTCAGGCTCGGCGAGTTCGTGGCGCTGATGCGCCAGTTGATGGCGAGCCCGCGGCCGGTGACTGTCGAGGGCCGGTTCTATCGCGCGCAGCATCTGCAACTGCGCCCGCGCCTGCCGGCGGAGTTGATGCCGGAATTTCTCATCGCCGGCCAGTCGGAAGCAGCGCAACGCGTTGCGAAGGAGACCGGCTGCGTCAAGATGCAGATGCTGCCGCCCGATCTCGATCGTGGGCTCGATGTATCAGGCATGAATTTCGGCATCTTCGCGCGCGAGGGACGCGAAGAGGCGCGGCAGGCGGCGAAGGCGCGCTTCCGCGACAGTGCCGATGATCGCGAACTGCTCGCGCTCACCGTGGAGAACAGCGACTCCGTATGGAAGCGGCGGCTGTATGAAGGACAGAGCGGTGAACTCCAGGACAATGGCTACTGGCTGCTGCCATTCCTGACCTTCCAGGCCGACTGCCCCTACCTCGTCGGCAGCTATGACGAGATCGGCGCGAAGCTGAAGGAGTTCGCGGCGAAGGGCCTCACCACGATCATGCTCGACATGGTCGCTGACGAGGCCGAGATGCAGCACGTCTGCAAGGCGCTCAAGGCGAGCGGGATGTTCTAGGTTCTTCTCTATCTCCCCGCTTGCGGGGAGATGGCCACCCCGCGGTTCTCCTCGATCATCGAACTGTCCTCGGCAGGCCGGACTCATGCCGGCGGCGATGCGAGGCGGCACTATCGAAGGCGCCGCGAACAGCTTGAAGCAATTACTTGCATCGTCATTGCGGGCCGCTCGCGTCGTGAATCCGTCACGCAGCGACGCAAAGGATTTTCTCAGGAGCAAGCCATCGGCAGGGAAATCATTCCGCCGGCGATCGTCGTACATATCAAGCTTTGCTAAGTGATTTGGAACGATCGCAAAGAGATGGACATCGCCCCGCCCCGGCTCTTACCTATTCGCAAGACCTCGAAGAGCTGACGGATTGCGATGACCATACTCAAGGAAGCTGCTGCGACCGAGCCTGCCGCTTTCGCTGACCCAGCCCACGCGGGCGTTGCGTTCGATTGGCCGGCCAACACGCGGCGGCCAGTAGCGCGCGCGAAGACCGCAAGCTCGGCGCTGTTCATGAGCGAGACGATCGACGGGTTGAACGCAGGCGCGCATTTCCTCGATCGGCTCTCCGCTTCGGAACAGACGCGCGTGCACGCGGCCGGCCGCACCATCACCGTGCCGCAGGGCGAGATGGTGTTCAGCCAGGGCGACGGCCACGACGGCATCTTCATCATCCGTCGCGGGCAGGTGCGGGTCTATTACACGGCGCCGTCGGGCCGCGAGATCACGCTCGCCTATTGGACGCCGGGCCATTTCATCGGCGGCCCGGAGATTTCCGGCGGCGGCATTCACATGTGGTCCGGCATCGCCATCGAGGCCTGCGAGATCACCGCACTATCCGGGCCCGCGCTCGAGAAGCTGCTCACCGGCATGCCGCGCTTCGCGCTGGCGCTGATCGACGGGCTCATCGCCAAGGGCAAATGCTATTCCTCGATGGCGCAGATCCTCGGCACGCGCTCGGTGATCGAACGGCTGGCGCAGTTCCTGCTCACGCTGTCGGAGCTGCATGGTGTCGCCGACGGCGACACCATCATCATCAACCGCAAGATCACCCATGACCAGATCGCGGCGATGGTCGGCTCGACCCGGCAATGGGTCACGATGATGCTGAAGCGCTTCCAGAACCGCCGCATCATCGCCATCGACGGCAGCACGATCCGGATCAGGCGGATCGATCTGCTGGAGCAGATCCTGTTCAAGGATTGAAGCAGACGAGCGCGAGACGAGGTCTGCCTTCTCCCTTCTCCCCGTTCTTACGGGGAGAGGTGACAAGAGCTCACCTTGCCTCTTCGAACCCAGCCAGCACCGAGGTCAGGTTGGCACCGAGGATATCCGAGAGATAACCGCCTTCCTGCACGAACACGGTCGGCAGGCCCATCTTGGCGATGGCCTGGCCGATGCGGCGGAAGCCGGGTGTGGTGACGGCGAGGCCCTTCAGCGGATCGTGCTCGGAGGCATCGAGGCCGAGCGCGATGACGAGCGCGCCGGGCGCGAAGGATTCGATGGCCTTGCGCGCGACATCCATCGCCTGGATGTAGCCGTCATCGCCGGTGCCGATCGCGAGCGGGATGTTGAGATTGGTGCCGAGGCCGGGTCCCTCGCCGCGCTCATGCGCATAGCCCCACACATAGGGATAATACGCGACCGGATCGGCGTGGATCGAGACCGTGTACACGTCCGGCCGCGCGTAGAAGATGCCTTGCGTGCCGTTGCCGTGGTGGACGTCGACGTCGAGGATCACGACGCGCTCGTGCTTGAGGCGCAGATGTGCGGCGGCGATCGCGCTATTGTTCAGGAAGCAGAAGCCGCCGGCCATGTCGCGATAGGCGTGATGGCCGGGCGGACGGCAGAGCGCGTAGACCGCATCTTCGCCGTCCATCACCATCTGCGCCGCGGTGACCGCAACGTCCGTCGCAGCACAGGCCGCAGCCCAGGTGCCCGGACCGATCGGCGCGGCGGTGTCTGCGGTGTGCCAGCCGAGCTTGCCGACAATGTGGGTAGGATAGGTCGCGGCATGGCGCACGGGATGGATGTTGCCGATCATCTCCGGACCGGAATCGCCGAGCGCGGTCCAGGCGTCCCAGGCCTCGCTGAGGAACGACAGGTATTCCGGGCTGTGGATGCGTGCGCGGGGTCCCTGCCCAAACTTGGTCGGCTCGACCAGCTGATGCTTGCCGTCCTTGAGACCCTTGAGCAGGCGGTCGGCGCGCTCGGGCTGCTCGGTGGTGCGCTTGACGACACCGCGAACCAGGAAGAATTGCGGATCGTGGCTGCGATGCAGTTCGGTATGGACGGCTTTCACTCAAACACTCCGTGGTCGCATGGGCTCTACCACAGAAGTCTTGATCCCTGCGGCGGCCAGACGCAAGCAAGAAGAATGCCGCCTATGTCGCGTCGCCCTGCGCCGGAAGCAGATCGCCCCTGAGCTCAGCAACGTCCGCGCTGGAGGCAGTGCTCGCGGCCCTGCTGGTCGGTGCGGAAGGACTCGATGAAGCCGCCCTGGCGCTGGGTGACGAAGACGGTCTTGCCGTCGCTGCCGCCGAAGGCAAGGTTGGTCGGCTCCTTGGCCTTCAGTGCGATCTCGCGCTCGACCGCGCCATTGGGCTTCATCAGCGCGATCGTGCCTTTGAGGATGCGCGCGACGTAAAGGCGGCCGGCCACATCGGTACGCAGGCCGTCGACGGTGTCGGGCTGAAATGCCTTGACGAGTTTTGCGCCGGTGAGTTCGTTGCCTTTGATGATGTAGGACCAGATCTGGCCGTTGCTGGACTCGCCGACATAGAGCGTCTTGCCGTCGGGGCTGAGATCGATGCCGTTGGTCGTTCCCATCGCACGCGGCGCCGTCATGACCTGCCCCTGCACCGACCCATCCGCGGCTCTGGCAATCCGCCAGATGTGGCCTTCCCTGCCCTTCCAGTTCGGATCGGTCGCATAGATCGTGCCGTCGCGGGCGATGGTCATGTCGTTGGGCTGATTCATCTCATCGGAGTGAAACCAGACGCCGGGCTGGGTCGCGCCCTTCGGAATCGCGAAAATGTTGTGTTTCTTGTAGTCGGCAATGAACATGGTGCCGCTGCGGTCGAAACGGATCGCGTTGCCGACGCTGCCTTCGGGAAGAGTCGTGAACAGCACCGACGCCGCACCACCCGCGGGCAATTTGCCGATGGTGCCGGGCTTGCCGAAATTGACGACGAACAGATTGCCGTCGAGATCGGCGGCAGGCCCTTCGATGCCAGACGTGTATTCGCCCGGCGGAGTCACCTGAACGCTTTCAAACAGCTTCGTGTCCGCTTGCGCGGACGCCGTCGCGATAACGAGGAAGACGCTACTGCACAGGCACCAGAAATTCCTGCCGGATGTAATAGCCATCGTCGTCGCTGCACTCGCCGTTCAGATAGGGATCGGCCGGCCGGAAGAATCGGCTGAAGCCGGATTTGTCTACAGCGCTCCTTTGTGTCACGACGACGACCTTGCCGGCCGGTATTTCGCCGCATTCCTTGTTGGTTTTGCCGTAGAATTTGCGTTGCGGCGGACCGGGCTTGATCCGCATCCGCGTGCCCGGAACCATCTTGGCGACGAGCAGGTCCGCGGTATCGAGCAGGCGGGTGTAGCCGGGCTCGGTCTTCGGCAGGCGCTCGCCGCCGGGCGGCATCAGCTTCTCGGCGCCGAGACCGTGCAGCCGCGTACGCAGCCTGCCGGCGTTGGGGTCGCCGGGATAGATCCAGCCGTCCTGTGACAGCATGAAGCGGAGCGCCGTTGCATCCTTCTCCGCGTCCGATTGTCCTGCCTTCAGGCCGAAATCGGAATGGCAGCCGACGCAATGCTTCTCGACGAGACCCTTACGCAACGTCGTGAGACGAACGCTGTTCTGCGCGTCCCTGGCGACGAAGGCCGCGAGCTGGTCGATCATCGCCTGGCTGCGTGTGTCGCAGGGGAGCGGCGGGGGCGGATCGCCTGCGGCGCGATCGATGCGGATCACCGTCTGGTTCTTGTCCTCGACCAGCCAGATCGCGCCGTCCTCGGCGACCGTCATGCCGACGGGAGCGCCCTGCGGCCGCGCGCCGTTGACGCGATGCCAGCCGGCGATCAGCTCGTCGAACGGCGCGGCGGCGACGTCGACACCGTCGGCTTGAAAGCTGTGGGTCGGATCGGCCGCGCAACTGACATGATAGCGCACCGGCGGAGGGCTCGGCTTGGGAAAGCCGTGGTCATCGACATCGTAGACGATGAGGCGGCTGCCGGTCGGGCGATAACCGTGCAGGCCGACCAGCAGCTTGCCCTCCAGCTCCGGGAATTTTGCTCCGTGATAATAGAGCATCGCGAGCGGCGCGCCATGCGGCGGCATCAGCGAGAACGGCGCCTTGTAGAGTGCATTAGCGGTGCAGAGCGATTTGTAGACGCCGGATTGCAGCACGCTTTTGAATTCGGGGCTCGGCGTCGACAGGTCATAGCAATAGGGCCAGCCGTAGTGCCTGCCCTGCTCTATCGCGTTGATCTCCTCGTTCGGCTTGAAGATATCGGGCAGGTCGCGGCCGTTCTCGCCTTGCAGGAAGGCGTAGCCGGCATCGGGAAAATTCGGGTGCAGCGCGAGCGCCATCGAGTTGCGCAGGCCACGGGCGTAGACGATGTGCGGCGGGTCGGGATCCTTCGGCGCCAATGCCGGAAAGACGCCTCCGGCGGGCGGTGTGAACAGCCAGATCGAGGCCATCGCGGAGGTGCCCTCGGCGGCCGCGCATGGCTTCGTGATCGGCGCCGGCGTGATGCAGTCGTCGCTGTGCGCGCCGATATTGACGAACAGCCGGCCGTTCCTGTCGAACACGAACTGCTTGAGAGGGTGCGCGCTCTCGTCGAGTTTGGCGCCGTCGGGCAGCGTGATCCGGCGGCCCGGCATGTGACGGATGATGGTCTCGACGGTGCTGCGCGGATTGTCCGCGAGCGGGTCGAAGCGAAAGATGGTCTCGGCGGTCGCGGCGTAGAACTTCTTGTCCGGGGCGATCACGAGGCCGAACGGATACTCGACGCCGGTCAGCAGCTCCTTGAACCGCTGGCCCTGGGGCGCGCGCGGATCGAGCAGCAGCAGCCGTCCGTCGGTGTGGCCCCAGCCGCCCATGTCGGCGATCACGAACAGGTCGCGGCCGGGCACCTGGACGATCGAGCGCGGGAATTTGAGACGGTCCTCCTCGCTGGCGACGAGGCCGGCGCAAAATCCAGCCTTCATGTCGATCTGGAGTCTGGGAAAGGCGAGATCGCCGCTGCCGCAGGTCTCCGTGCCGATCGCGTAGCCGCTTTTCCTCACCGGTTCGGAGGAGACGCCGGGGGCAAGAGCGAGCAGCGCCCCAGCGACAGCAACCGCGAACAGGCGCGAGCGGCGGCGTTCGCGCCGGAATGTGAGGTGATGCACGGCAGGCTCCGGACTTTCCGGCCAGAGTTGTTCCATGTCGAGGGAACGCCGTCCAGTTGATCATCACCCGCCTGTGATGAAACCCGTAACGACCTTGGTGGCGACCAATCTCCGTAGATTCCCTTACCGGGCTCGCCCCGAATGTTTCGCGAATGCCTCGGGTGGTATCGGTTTGCCATCCCAATCGCTCCCAGTAGGAGACGGATATGGTCCAGGTCTACTTCCACTGCTCCAACACCGACGGCACCCTGATCGATCGCAGCGGCACTGCGGTGGCCAGCCTGACCGAGGCGCGTGACCGTGCGGCCCAGATCATGAATTCGATGATCCAGACGCCCGGCACTGAGGACTGGCGCGACTGGGTGATCCATGTCAGCGGCTCCGACGGCGAGGATCTGTTCGACCTCCCCTTCACCGCCATGCTCGGCAAGCCGCATTGAGGTGATGCCATGCTGTTCGCCTCACTGACCATGCTGTGCCAACCCCTCACCTTCGTCGCCACAAAATGGCAGAAGCTGGTGCGGATCGCCGGCAACCCCTACCGCCCCGAGCTGCACTACATGCGCGGCCCGGGCCCGAAATGGCGCGCCAAGTATCAGGCCAGCCGGCTGGACCGCGGGCTCTGAGCGCGCTTTCATAGAATCCCCACTGATCTCAGTCGTCATGGCCGGGCTTGTCCCGGCCATTTGCGTTTTTGGGAACCCGTCTTCACCTCCCGGTAAACTTCGCCTTCCGCTTCTCGACGAAGGCATTGCGGCCTTCGATGGCATCGGCGCTCTTGCGGATCGTGGCCTGAAGCTCGATCTCGCGGCGGAATTGCGCTTCGTAGGTCGCGTGCTCGCTCTCCTCGACCAGCGCACGGGTTGCGACCAAGGCGCGCGTCGGGCCGTCGGCGAGACGGCGCGCGAGGACCAGCGCCTCGTCCATCAGCCTGGCGTCGTCGACGACCTGCCGTACCAGGCCGATCTCCCGGGCGCGCTCCGCCGTGAGCGGCTCGTTCAGCAGCATCAGCTCGAGCGCTCGCTGGCGGCCGATCAGGCGCGGCAACATCCAGGTCGAGCCGAGATCGGGCACCAGCGCGATGCGGCTGAACACCTGGATGAAGCTCGCCGACCGCGCCGCAACAATCATGTCGCCGGCCATCGCCAGGCTGAAGCCGCCTCCGGCCGCAACGCCGTTGACGGCGACCACCACGGGCACGCGGCACTCGCGCAGCGCCCTGAACGCCGGCCAGTAGAACCGCATCACGCCGGCGGCGATGTCCTCGCCGAGCGCTTCGGACGCCTTCAAATTCTGCCCCGAGCAAAAACCACGCCCGGCGCCGGTGAGGATCAGGGCGCGGACGTCCTCATCCCCGGTCATCTCGGCGACGGCAGCGGCGAGTGCGCCAAGCAGGTCCGGCGTCATCGCGTTCAGGCTTGCCGGCTCGTCGAGCATCAAGATCCCGACCGCGCCATCCCGCGCCTGTTTCACACCTGCCATGTCGCGTCTCCCTTTGGATGTTCTCGTTGACGGCAATGTGCCATTCTTCGCGCGCTCCGCCAATTGCGGAGCTTCGACGTCAGCGCAACGAAGCCAAGACAACTGAATCCAGAGTTCAAGACGACATCATGCCTCATCAGTTCAGCCTCAACCAAACCGTCCGCAAACCCGCCGTCACATCCAAGGGCGGCATCGTCGCCTCGCAATCGCGGCGGGCGGCCGAGGTGGGGGCGCAGGTGCTGGCGGCGGGCGGCGACTGTGTCGACGCAATCGTGGCGACCACCTTTGCGCTGAACGTGCTGGAGCCCTGGAATAGCGGCATCGGCGGTGGCGGTGCGATGGTGCTCTACCGCGCCAAGGAAAATCGCTACGAGGTGATCGACTACGGCATGTGCGCGCCGCAGAGCATCCGCGCGGCCGATTACCCCATCGTTGGAGATCGCCTCGCGACCGACCTGTTTCCGTGGCCGCGGGTGAAGGACGACCGCAACGTTTACGGTCCGGGCGCGATCGCCGTGCCAGGTGTCGTTGCTGGCATGGAGCAAGTGCACCGTCGATACGCCCGGATGTCGTGGAAAGACCTGGTCGCTCCGGCGGTGGCGCTCGCCGGCGAAGGCCTGCTGGTGGATTGGTGGACCACTCAGACGATCGCGGGTTCGGCGGCGGATCTCCGGCGCTATCCCGCGAGCGCGGCAATGTTCTTGAAGGACGGCCTGCCCCCGAGCCCGCCCTGGAGCATCGCGGCCGAGATCCGGCTGCCGCAGGACAATCTGAAGGCGACGCTCTCGCATCTCGCCGAGGCCGGTCCGCGCGACTTCTATCAGGGCGATCTCGCCAGGAGCATCGCGTCCGACGTCAAGGCCGATGGCGGCTCGCTGTCGGTCGAGGATCTCGCCGCGTTCCGCGCCCATCTGCGCGAGCCGTTGGTAATCCCCTATCGCGGCGGCAAGGTGCTGGCGACGCCGGAGCTCACGGCCGGGCCGACCATGGCGCATGCGCTGCGCCTGTTGCAGCAGAATTTGAAGCCGGCAGCCGCGCCGGATGCGGCCGCCTATGCCGAATATGCCATTGCCCTGCAGGAGGCCTATCGCGAGCGGCTCAAGGACATGGGCGATGCCGACGGCAAGCGCTCGCTCGGCGCCGAATATCTGGCGCCGGCCTGCACCACGCATTTCTCCGTGGTCGACCGGGACGGCAACATCGCCGCGGTGACACAGACACTGCTCTCGTCCTTTGGCTCGAAATATGTGACGCCGCACACCGGCATTCCCATGAACAACGGCATCATGTGGTTCGATCCGACGCCGGGCAGCACCAACTCGCTCGCCCCCGGCAAGCGCTGCCTCACCAACTACACCCCTGTTATCGCCGAGACCAAGGACGGCAAGCGCCTCGCGGTCGGCGCCTCCGGCGGCCGCCGCATCCTGCCTTCGGTCATGCAGCTCGTGTCCTTTGCGATGGATTTCGACATGGACCTCGATGCCGCCATCCATCAGCCCCGCATCGATTGCAGCGAAGGCGCGATCGTGCTCGGCGACATCAGGCTGCCGGCGGATGCACGCAAGGCGCTTGCCGCACGCTTCGACTACAAGGAAACGCCGGTGCAGACTCTGCCGCAAAAGTTCGCTTGCCCGAGCGTGGTGATGCGCGACGGCGACATCAACTCCGGCGCGACCGAGATCTTCCAGCCTTGGGCCGACGCGGTGGCGGAAGGCTGAGGCCAAGCCGCCTTACCTCGCCCCGCTTGCGGGGCGAGGGAGCACATCTTCGCCGCGACTACAGCTCCGCCTAATCAAATCCCCAGCCGGTCTCGCACGCGGCCTGTGATCACGGCCGTTGTCACGCCCACCGGCCAGAACGCGTGCATCGGGATCGGCTTGATGCCGGTGACGGGCATGTCGATCTCGGCCTTCGCGCCGCCGATCAGCCGGCGCGCGAGCTGCGCGCCCATCGCGGTCGAGAGCGCGACGCCGCGGCCGTTGCAGCCGAGCGAGATCAGGACGTTTTCGGCCGGCTCGTGCACGTGCGGATAATGATCCTTTGTGATGGCGAGGCGGCTGTTCCAGCCATGGGTCCAGGCCACGCCCTTGAGCTGCGGCCACAGCCGCTCGGCATAGCGGATCAGATAGGCGACGTCGTTTGGCGAATTGATCCAGCGCATCGGGCCGCGACCGCCCATCAACAGGCGGTTCTGCTGGTCGATGCGGTAATAGACCGTGATATGGCCGCTCTCATAGAGGACGGGCCGCGTCGGCATGATCGAGCGGGCGACGTCATCCGACAGCGGCGCGGTCGCGGCGATCGACGAGAACACCGGGACGATGGTGCGGCGGAGCGCCGGCCAGAGATCGTCGGTGAACCCGTTGGTGGCGAGCAACACCTTGTCGGCGTGCACGACCGCGCGCGGCGTCTCGATGCGCCAGCGGCTACCGTCGCGACGCAGCGATAGTGCCGGCGTCTCGCCATGTACCTTCGCACCCGCCGAGATCGCGGCGCGCGCGAGACCACGGGCATAGCTGAGCGGATGCAGATCGCCGCCGCGGGTGTCGAGCATGGCGCCGATGTAGCGATCGGTGCCGGTCATCTCGCGGAGCTGCTCGCGGTTGAGATACGACACCGGCATCCCGCGACGGATACATTGCTGCGCCGTCTTTTCGATCGCGGCGGCGCTGGCCTCGTTATAGGCCGCGCGCAACGTGCCGTTCTGCCGCGCCTCGCAGGGAATCTGATAGCGGCGGATCAGATCGTGCGTGAAATTCGTGGTGCCGTAGGAGAAGTCGATCATGCGGCGGCCAAGCTCAGTGCCGAAGTCCGCCTCGATCTGATCGGGATCGTACTTCAGGCCGGGATTGGTGTGGCCACCATTGTTGCCGGACGCGCCCCAGCCCGGCTCCTGCGCCTCCAGCACCAGCGCCTCGACACCCTGCTCCGCCAGATGGAGCGCGGTGGACAGGCCCGTATAGCCGCCGCCGACGATCGCGACGGAAACGCTTCTGTCCGTATCGAGCGGCGGCGTCGCCACACGCGCGACGGCGGTGTCGGCATAGAGCGAGGGCGGCAGAGGCAGGCGCGTCATTGTAAAAATCCGGTCAGAGCGGATGCAGCACGCGGCGCAAGAAATCCTGCGTGCGCGGATGCTGGGGTTGGTTGAGCAGCGCCTTGGCCGGGCCTTGCTCGACGATGACGCCGCCGTCGATGAACAGCACGCGATCGGCGACATCGCGGGCAAAGCCCATCTCGTGGGTGACGACAACCATGGTCATGCCCTCGTCCGCGAGCTTGCGCATGACGCCGAGGACGTCGCCGACGAGCTCGGGATCGAGCGCCGAGGTCGGCTCGTCGAACAGGATCGCCTTGGGCTGCATCGCCAGCGCCCGCGCGATCGCAACGCGCTGCTGCTGGCCGCCCGAGAGTTGCGGCGGATGCACGTCGGCCTTCTCCGCGAGCCCGACCCGGGCGAGCAGCGCGCGGCCGCGCTCGAACGCCTGGGCACGCGGCTCTTTCTTCACGAACAGCGGGCCCTCGATGACGTTCTCGAGCGCGGTGCGATGCGGGAACAGGTTGAAGCGCTGGAACACCATCGAGACCTGGGTGCGGATTGCGACGATCGACGGCGCATCGCGATCGACCTTCAGGCCTTCGACGCTGATCTCGCCGCGGTCGTAGCTCTCCAGCCCGTTGATACAGCGCAGGATGGTGGACTTGCCGGAGCCTGACGGCCCGATGATGCAGACCACCTCGCCCTTCTGCACGGAGGCCGTGATGCCCTTGAGCACCTCGACCTTGCCAAAGCTCTTGTGGACGTCGTTCAGCTCGATCATCGCTTGCCGGCCCGCTTCTCGAAGTGACGGACCAGCAGGATCAGCGGAATGCTCATGGTGAGATACATCAGCGCCACCAGCGTGAAGACGTTGGTGTTCTTGAAGGTCGAGGACGCGATCAGCTTGCCCTGCAGCGCCAGCTCGGCGACCGTGATGGTCGAGGCCTGCGAGGAATCCTTCAGCATCATGATCATGACGTTGCCGTAAGGCGGCAGCACGATGCGCACCGCCTGCGGAAGCACCACGCGCCACATGGTCAGCCACCAGCCCATGCCGATCGACTGCGCCGCCTCGATCTGGCCCTTGTCGATGGCCTCGATGCCGGCGCGGAAGTTTTCCGCCTGATAGGCCGAGTAGGCGATACCGAGTCCGAGGATCGCGGCCTGCAACGCGCTGAGCGTGACGCCGAGATCGGGCATCACGAAGTAGAGATAGAACAAGAGCACAATGATCGGGATGCCGCGGATCACGTTGATCAGGCTGGCGCTGAGCATCGACAGCGCCTTGATGCCGGAGACCCGCATCATCGCCCAGATCAGGCCGAGCACCGTCGAGAGCAGCAGCGAGCCGATGGTGACGACGATCGTCAGCGCGACGCCGTTCATCAGGATCGGGAAGAACTCGATGGCGTCGTGCCAGAAGCCTTTCATCGGAAAGCCTGCGATGAGCCGCTATCAGCCCTGTGCCTTCAGGCCCCATTTATCGAGGATCTTGTCGATGGTGCCGTTGGCCTTCAGCTTGGCGAGCGAGGCGTTGATCTTGCCGAGCAGCGCGGCCTCGCCCTTGCGCACGCCGATGCCGACCGAGCCGACGGTGACGGGCTTGTAGCCGTCAACGAGGCGCACCTCGGGGAAGCCGCCCTGCTTGATGTTGTAGGCGAGGATCGGATAGTCGGCATAGCCGGCCTTGAGACGGCCGGTGTTCACGTCGCGCAGGATGTCGGGAATGGTGTCGTAGGCCTTCACGTCCGCGAACAGGCCGGTCTTCTTCAGCGCGTCGACGAAGGCGGTGCCGACCTGGGCGCCGACCGTCTCGCCCTTGAGATCGTCCTGCGTGGCATAGGCCTTGGTGTCGCTCTTCGGCACGACCAGGCCTTCGCCATAGGTGTAGATCGGATCGGAGAAGTCGACGACCTCCTTGCGCGGTGCCGTGATGAACATCGCGGCGGCGATGATGTCGATCTTGCTCGAGGTCAGCGACGGGATCAGCGCCGAGAATTGCATCGGCTCGATCTGCACGTTGAAGCCGGCATCCTTGCCGATTTCAGTGACGAGATCGACCATGATGCCCTGGATGGAGTTGGTCTTGGTGTCGAGGAAGGTGAAGGGAATGCCCGTCGGCGTCGAGCCGACCTTCAGCACCTGCTGCGCGGATGCCGGCGTCACCGCTGCAATCGCAAGCGCCGCGACCGCGGCCAGACCAAAACGCTTCATCGCATCCCCCTGTGGGTCCGGCCGATGGCGGCGCTCGCGCGTGTCGTGATCAGACGTTGCGGGCCAAGCCGTTTCGGCCTATTTTCACCAGTATGAAAATTTGGTCACACTTTCGCAGGTGATGCAAGCGGTTTTCATGCACATGAAGGAAGCGGTTTGACGTGAGCGGTGGCAAAAGAATGCGCAAACCGGCCGCCGCAAAGCCGGTCAGGAAGGTCAAGAAGGCTATCGCGAAGCCGGCGGAGCCCGCAATGGACGTCGCGGTCGGCCGCCGCATCCGGGATCTCCGCCGCGTCAGGCAATTCTCGCTCGAAACGGTCGCGGCGCGCACGGAGCTTTCGATCGGGTTCCTCAGCCAGATCGAGCGCGGCCTTTCGTCGCCGTCGCTGCGCGTGCTGGCCACGCTCGCCGACGTGCTCGGCGTCGGCATCGCCGCATTGTTCGGCGCGAGCCCGAGCGCCGACGGCGGATCCGATCAGGTGGTGACGCGCGGGCTGCAGCGACCGGAGCTGAAACTCTGGCGCACCGGCGTGTCGAAACAGCTGCTCAGCCCGGCCAGCGCCGACAACAAGCTGAACCTGTTCCTGGTGCATCTGGAACCCGGCGGCTCCACCGGCGACGAGCTCTACACCCATGACGGCGAGGAAGCCGGCCTCGTGCTCGAAGGCGAGATGATGCTGACGGTGGACAGCGAGACATGGTCGCTGAAGACCGGCGACAGCTTTCGCTTTGCCAGCCGCAGGCCGCACCGGTTTTCAAACCCGGCGAATGATGCGAAGGCGGTCGTGTTGTGGGTGAATTGCGTGACGGGGGCGGGCTAGCCCTTTTTTAGACAACGAGCGCAATTCCAGTCCCGTCATCCTGAGGTGCGAGCGCAGCGAGCCTCGAAGGATGCACGGCCCCGATAGAGCCGGGCCGTCACCCTTCGAGGATCGCTGAAGAAGCGGCCACCTCAGGGTGACGGTGATGGAGCTAGGTGCGCCGCCTCCACATCGTCATTGCGAGCGAAGCGAAGCAATCCAGACTTTTGCCGCGGAGGGATTCTGGATTGCTTCGTCGCAAGAGCTCCTCGCAATGACGTGGAGAGAGATCGTTAGCCAAACCGGTGATTATACCGGTCCACCGTCAGCGCGCTGACATCAACCTCCGGCTTCTTGCCCGACAGCATGTCCGCGAGCACGCGGCCGGAACCGCAGGACATGGTCCAGCCCAGCGTGCCGTGGCCGGTGTTGAGGTGGAGGTTGCCGTATTGCGTCGGGCCGATCACGGGCGGGCCGTCCGGCGTCATCGGACGCAGGCCGCTCCAGAACGTCGCCTTGGCGAGATCGCCGCCGCGCGGGAACAGGTCGGTCAGGGAGTGATCGAGCGTGGCGCGGCGCGCATCATAGAGCTTGGTCGAGAAGCCCGAGATTTCGGCGGTGCCGCCGACGCGGATGCGATCGCCGAGGCGCGTGATCGCGACCTTGTAGCTCTCGTCCATCACGGTCGATTCCGGCGCGCCGGAGGCGTCCTTGATCGGCACCGTGATCGAATAGCCCTTCACCGGATAGACCGGCAGCGAGATGCCGAGCGGCGCGACCATCTGCGACGAATAGCTGCCGAGCGCGAGCACGTAAGCATCCGCCTGCAACATCCCGGCGCTGGTCGCGACACCGCTGACGCGCGCGCCCTCGGTGACGATGCGGTCGATGCCGGTGTTGAACATGAAGCGCACGCCGAGCGCCTGGGCGTGCCTGGCCAGTGCCTGCGTGAACATGTGGCAGTCGCCGGTCTCGTCCTGCGGCAGGCGAAGCCCGCCGACGAACTTTTCCTTCACGCCGGCGAGTGCCGGCTCGACCGCGATGCAGCCCTCGCGGCTCAGCGTCTCGTAAGGCACGCCGTATTGCTTGAGCACGGCGACGTCTTCGCCGGTGCCGTCGAGCTGGGCCTGGTAACGGAACAGCTGCAGCGTGCCCTGCGAGCGCTCGTCATATTGAATGCCGATGTCGCGGCGCAGATCGCGGAGGCAATCGCGGCTGTACTCCGCGATCGGAATCATCCGGCTCTTGTTGACCGCGTAGCGCGCGCTGGTGCAGTTGCGCAGCATCTTGAGCAGCCAGACCCACATGACGGGATCGAGCTTCGGCCGGATCACCAGCGGGCCGTGCTTCATCAGGAGCCACTTGATCGCCTTCACCGGCACGCCGGGGCCGGCCCAGGGCGAGGAATAGCCGGGCGACACTTCGCCGGCATTGGCAAACGAGGTCTCCAGCGCCGGTTCGGGCTGACGGTCGACGACCGTCACTTCGTGGCCGGCACGTGCGAGGTAGTAGGCAGAGGTGACACCGATGACACCGCTGCCGAGGATCAGAACTTTCACGCTTCGTCAAACTCCCGCGGCATCACGCACGCCGCTGCAAGATAAAACCCTGCAGCGGCGAGAGCAATTATCAGGCCACCTTCTTGATGGCGTCACCGAGGATCGAGACCATCTGGTCGATGTGGCTCTTCTCGACGATGAGGGGCGGCGACATCGCGAAGCTGTCGCCGCTCATGCGCAGATAGAGGCCGGTGTTGAAGCAGTCGACCATGACGTCATAGCCGCGGGCGCCGACGACGCCGTCACGCGGGGCGAGCTCGACCGCGCCCATCAAGCCGCAATTGCGGATGTCGACGACGTTCGGCAGGCCCTTCAGCGAATGCAGCGCATCGCGCCAGTATTCGGCCATCGTCGCACCGCGCGTGAGCAGGCCTTCGTCCTTGTAGATGTCGAGCGTGGCGATACCGGCGGCGCAGGCGGTCGGATGCGCGGAATAGGTGTAGCCGTGGAACAGCTCCATCTGGTTCTCCGGGCCGACCATCATGCCGTCATGCACCTTGCGGCTGGCGAACACCGCGCCGCAGGGAATGGTGCCGTTGGTGATGCCTTTGGCGGTGGTCATCAGGTCCGGCGTGACGCCGAAGAAGTTGGCGGCGAACGGGGTGCCGAGACGACCGAAGCCGGTGATGACCTCGTCGAAGATCAGGAGGATGCCGTGCTTGTCGCAGATCTGGCGCAGGCGCTGCAGATAGCCCTTCGGCGGCGGCAGCACCGCGGTCGAACCCGGCACCGGCTCGACGATGACGGCGGCGATCGTCTCGGCGCCATGCAGGCCGACCAGACGCTCGAGATCGTCGGCGAGTTCGGCGCCGTGCTCGGGCTGGTCCTTGGCGAAGGCATTGCGGGAGAGATCGTGGGTGTGGCGGATGTGGTCGACGCCAGGAAGCAGGGTCGCGAAGGCGCGGCGGTTGGCGACCATGCCGCCGACCGAGGTGCCGCCGAAGCCGACGCCGTGATAGCCGCGCTCGCGGCCGATCAGGCGGGTGCGGCTCGACTGGCCGTTGGCGCGATGATAGGCGAGCGCGATCTTCAGCGCGGTGTCGACCGACTCGGAGCCGGAGTTGGTGAAGAAGATGCGGTCGAGGCCCTTCGGCGCGATCTCGGCGAGACGCTCGGCGAAGTCGAATGCCAGCGGATGGCCCATCTGGAAGGTCGGCGCGAAGTCCAGTGTCATCAGCTGCCGCTCGACCGCGGCGGCGATCTGCTTGCGGCCGTGGCCGGCATTGACGCACCAGAGGCCGGCGGAGCCGTCGATCACCTTGCGGCCGTCGACGGTGGTGTAGTGCATGCCCTCGGCCGAGGAGAACAGGCGCGGCGCCTTCTTGAACTGACGGTTGGCCGTGAACGGCATCCAGAACGAGTCGGTCTTGATAGTGTTCGGAATCTGATGAAGGGTCACGGGCCACGCTCCTTTGCTGACCCGCTAGCAGAGCCACGGCTTCCATGGCGCAACAAGTCCTTTTCTGGTGACTTGCAAGCCATTGATTTTACTGGAGCTGCTGGTCCATATTTGCGCGATCCGCAACACCTGAAACAGGGGCCAGGGGCATGAGCGTCGACATCGGTGGACGGCTGCGATTCATCCGGGCGCGCCACAAGCTGTCGCAGCGCGAGCTGGCGAAGCGCGCCGGCGTCACCAATTCGACGATCTCGCTGATCGAATCCAACCAGATGAACCCATCGGTCGGCGCGCTGAAGCGCATCCTCGACGGCATCCCGATGGGGCTCGCCGAGTTCTTCGCGCTCGAGCCGGAGAGCCGGCGCAAGATCTTCTACCGCGCGGAGGAGCTGACCGAAGTCGGCAAGAAGCCGATCTCCTATCGGCAGGTCGGTGACAATCTGTTCGGCCGCAGCCTGCAGATCTTGAAAGAACGCTACGAGCCCGGCAGCGACACCGGGCGCGTGCACCTCGTTCATGACGGCGAAGAGGGCGGCATCGTGATCTCGGGTAAGCTCGAAGTCACCGTCGAGGACGAGCGCCGCATTCTCAATCCGGGCGATGCCTATTATTTCGAGAGCCGCCGTCCGCATCGCTTCCGCTGCGTCGGCGGCAAGCCGTGCGAAGTGATCTCGGCCTGCACGCCGCCGACATTTTGACGCGCGTCCGGAACATCCGGGATCTTACGGAGCCACCGGTTTCTTACGGAGCTTGACCCATCTCAATTTCCGCGCCCGAAACCTCTATATGGTGCGAGCCGTAGCCGAGCAGCCTGACGCAGAGGTGCTGAGGTTACGGCCCCGGACACTTGAGCTCATTTGGGCACTCCGGGGCCGCTCCATAACAGAGCTCGCACGATGAAGATCACACTCGCCAACGCAGAAGCCGCGCTCGACGAAGTTCAGCGCGATGCCGACAAGCTCCATTCACGCGAGCTGCGCAAGGTTATTGCCGAATACATCGAGACCCAGCGCGAAGCCCTTAAAGCGCTCCGCAAGAAGCTGCATTGACGCGCAGCGGCGGAGCGAGAAAATCTCGCCCCGCCTCTTGCCTTAAGGCTGCAGCAGCAACTCCTCGATCTTGATCGGGAACCGGCGGACTCGCTTGCCCGTCGCATGCCAGACCGCGTTGGCGACGGCCCCGGCGCTGCCGGTGATGCCGATTTCGCCGACACCCTTGATGCCGAGCGCATTCACATGCGGATCGTGCTCCTCGACCGTGATGACGTCGAGCGGCGGCACGTCGGCATTCACGGGGATGTGGTACTCGCCGAGATTGGCATTCATGATCCGGCCGCTGCGGCGATCGGTGATGGCCTCCTCGTGCAGCGCGAACGACATGCCCCAGATCATGCCGCCGAACAGCTGGCTCTTCACCAGATGCGGATTGACGATGCGCCCCGCGGCGAAGGCGCCGACCATGCGGGTGACGCGGACCTGGCCGAGTTCGGGATCGACCTTCACCTCCGCGAACACCGCGCCATGCGCATGCATCGCATACTCCTCCATCGCCGCAGGGTTCGGCGCGCCGGTGCCGCGCGCGTCGATCTCGACAATGCCTGCGCGTGCGAGGATCTCGACATAGCTCTCGCCGCGGCTCTCGTCGTCACGCCGGATCAACCGGCCGTTGCGCGCGATCACGCCGGCATTGCCGGCACCGAACAGCGGCGAGCGCTCGTCGTTGGTGGCGAGGTCCGCGAGCTTGGCGATCACGGCAGCTCCAGCGCTGTGGATCGCAGCACCCGCGGTTGCCGTATGCGCCGAGCCGCCGGCAATGCCCGCGTCGGGCAAGTCGGATGAACCGGCCTTGAACTCGACGCGATCGATATCGAGCCCGAGCTCGTCGGCAGCGATCTGGGCCAACGCCGTCCAGGCGCCCTGCCCCATGTCATGTGCGCCGATCTCCATCGCACCGGAGCCGTCGAGGCGGATCACGGCGCGCGCCTCGGCCTGAAACATCAGCGCGGGGAAAGTCGCGGTGCCCATCCCCCAGCCGACCAGAAGTCCGGCGTCATCGCGCATCTGTCTAGGCTGGAGCGAGCGCTTCGCCCAGCCAAAACGCGCTGCGCCCTGATCGTAGCAGGCACGCAGCGCTTTCGAGGAAAATGGTTTTCCCGTGATCGGCTCGACCTCGGCATAGTTCTTGAGGCGGAACGCGAGCGGATCGATGCCGCAGGCCCAGGCCATCTCGTCGATCGCGCTTTCGAGCGCGATCGATCCGGTCGCCTCGCCCGGCGCGCGCATGAACAATGGCGTGCCGGTGTTGACGCGCACGGCATCGTGCGAGGTGCGGATCGCCGGACTGGCATAGAGCGTGTGCGAGGCGTCGGCCGCGGGCTCATAAAAGTCGTCGAACGTGCTCGACACGGTCCTGGCGTGGTGATCGAGCGCGGTCAGGCGTCCTTCACCATCAGTGCCGATCCGTAAGCGCTGGCGCGTCGGCGCACGATGGCCGACCGGGCCGTACATCTGCTCACGCCGCAGCACGAGCTTGACGGGCTTGCCGACGAGCTTGGCGGCCATGATGCCGAGGGTCGGCGGGCCGGACATCAGCCCCTTGGAGCCGAAACCACCGCCGAGGAACGGGCTGCGGATGTGGATCTTGTCCGGCGCGATGCCGAACAGCTCGGCGATGCGCCCGAGCGAGAGCATGAGGCCCTGGGTCGGCATGTCGATCTGGAGATTGTCGCCATCCCAAGACGCGACGATCGCATGCGGCTCCATCGCGTTGTGATATTGCGGCGGCGTCTCGTAGATCGCGTCGATCTGCTTGTCGGCCGAGGCAAGGCCCGCCTCGACATCGCCGTGATGATTCTCGGTGGGATTGCCGACACCGACGACAGGCGGCACGTAACTCTCGCCGGCATCGAGGCCGACCAGCGCAGGCAGCGTCTCGTAGCGCGGCGCCAGCAGCACCGCGCCTTCCGTCGCCGCCTCCAGCGTCTCGGCGATCACGACCGCGATCGGCTGGTTGGCGTAGCGGACCTCGTTGCTCTGCAACACTTCCATCCGGAACACGAACGGATTGGTCTTGATTTCGGGGTCGATCGCGAGCCGCGGCTTGTGGTCCGGCGTCATGACGTCCACGACGCCGGGATGGCGCTTTGCTGCGGCGACATCGAGCGAGGCGACGCGGCCGCGCGCGATGCCGGCGACCGCCATGACCGCGAACAGCATGCCGGGCGGATGGTTGTCGGCGGCATAGGTCGCCTGGCCCTTGACCTTGAGGACGCCGTCACGGCGGGTCAGCGGCTGGCCGATGTTCGAGCCGTGGCGCAGATGAGCGGGCGCGCTGGTGAGATTAAGCTCAGGCATGGATGGCTCCGGACGTGGAGGCAAAGGGAGAAGCCGGCAGCGCGGGGATGCGCGCGGGCGTACCGGCAGCGGCAAGGGTCAGCGCGCGCACGACGATGCGGCGTGCGAGCTCGATCTTGAAGGCGTTGTCGCCGGACGGCTTTGCGTCGGTGAGCGCGCGCCAGGCGGCTTCCTGGAACGCGTCGGCCGTGGGTGCAACGCCCCTCAGCACGTCTTCCGCGGCGCGGGCGCGCCAGGGCTTCGCGGCGACACCGCCAAGCGCAAGCCGTGCTTCCGCGACCTTGCCGTTCTCGATCCGCAACGCCGCTGCGGCAGAGACCACAGCAAAGGCATACGACGTGCGCTCGCGAACCTTGAGATAACGCGCATGCGTTGCGAAACCACGCGCCGCGGGTGGCAGGCGCACCGCGACGATGAGATCGCCGGGCTCGAGCGCGGATTCACGCTCAGGTGCGTTACCCGGCAGGCGATGCAGTTCGTCGAGCGCGATCTCGCGACGACCGTTCTTGCCCTCGATCTCGACGATGGCGTCGAGTGCGACCAGCGGCACGCAGAAGTCGGACGGATGCGTTGCGATGCAGCTCTCGCTCCAGCCGAGCACGGCATGGGTGCGGTTCTCGCCGTCGCGGGCGTCGCAGCCGCTGCCGGCCTCGCGCCTGTTGCAGTGGCTGGCGGTGTCATAGAAATACGCGCAGCGCGTCCGCTGCAGCAGATTGCCGCCGACCGTCGCAGCATTGCGCAATTGCGCGGACGCGCCCGAGAGCAGCGCTTCGGCCACGGCGGGATATGAGCGCGCGAACGCCGAATCGTGTGCAAGGTCGGCGTTGCTGACCAGCGCACCGATGCGCAACGATCCGTCGGCGAGAGTCTCGATTTGATCGAGCCCGTCGAGATGCGTGACGTCAACCAGGCGATCCGGCCGGCTGACGCCGCCCTTCATCAGGTCGAGCAAATTGGTGCCGGCGGCAAGATAGACGGCGCCCGGCTGCGCGGCCGCAGCGACGGCCTCGGCCACCGTGGCCGGCCTGACATAATCGAACTGTTTCATGCGGAGCGCCTCTGATTGGTTTCGTCCATGCCGGCCTGCGCCTCGAGCACGGCATCGACGATGCCGGCATAGGCGCCGCAGCGGCACAGATTGCCGCTCATGCATTCGCGGATGCGCTCGGGATCGTTGCCGGCCTGCGCTTCCTGCATCATGCCGATTGCGCTCATGATCTGGCCGGGCGTGCAGAAGCCGCACTGGAATCCGTCATGGGCGATGAAGGCGGCCTGCACGGGGTGAAGCTGGTCCCCGCGCGCGACGCCTTCGATGGTGAGGATGTCGGCGCCGTCATGGCTGATGGCGAGCGCGAGGCAGGAATTGATGCGCTTGCCGTCGACGAGAATGGTGCAGGCGCCGCACTGGCCGCGGTCGCATCCCTTCTTGGTTCCGGTCAAATGGAGGCGCTCACGCAGGAGATCGAGCAGCGTGACGCGCGGATCGTCGAGGACGAAGTCGCGCCGCGCACCGTTCACGGTGAGGCTGATGGAGTGGTTCATACAAGGCTCCGATCAGATATGGACATGAGTCATCGGCTAGCGCGCCACCTCCGTGGCCGCTGTCGATATGCGCTGGCCGGGGCGGAACCCGGCCAACATGTACGTGAAGATACGGAGGCACCCTCCGCTTAACAAGGGCCCCGGAAAAATATTTGGAATCCGTCAAAAGGGCCCGCGCAGACAACGCGATGCAGCTAGCTAAGGGTTCAATCTAACCAATTCGTGATCTACATTGCGGGCATGGACGACCACATCGACCAGATTCGGAAGCCCCGCGCCGACGCCGTGCGCAATCGCGAGCGCGTGCTCGAGGCTGCGAAGGTGGTTTTCAACGCCGGCGGTCCCGAGGCGAGCCTGGAAGCGGTGGCAAAACGCGCGGGCGTCGGCATCGGCACGCTCTATCGGCATTTCCCGACTCGCGAGGATTTGTTCGAGGCGGTGTACCGGCGCGAGGTCGAGCAGCTCAGCGAGCTTGCCGAACAATTGAAGAATGCCAAGGACCCGGTCGATGCCTTGCGGCGCTGGCTGCGCTCCAATGTCGAATTCGTCGCCACCAAGAAGGGCATGTCGGCCGCGCTGGCACTGACGTTCCAGAGCTCGTCGGACCTCGCGGCGTTCTCGATGGACCGGCTGACCAAGGCGATCGGCTCGCTGCTCGACCGCGCGGTCGCGGCCGGCGAGATGCGCGGCGACATCAGCCCGGAGGACCTGCTGCGGACGCTCGTCGGCATGTGTTACATGCACGACCAGCCCGGCTGGCAATCCTCGGTGCTGCGGATGCTCGACGTGTTCGTGGACGGGCTGCGGGTGCAGCCGGCCGGCAAGGCCAGGCCGCGCGCTGCCAAGCCAGCGAAGCCGGCGGTGAAACGGAAGCGATAGCGAGCCCGTATTTCCCATGGGTCGTGCTAGGATCAGCACCGCCGGGATTTCAACGCGGAGCCTGTCATGCGCATCGCCGCCTTGCTCGTTGCCCTCACTGTCATCCTCAGTTCCGTCTCAGCACGCGCCGGCGATGTCACGGCGGCACAGGGCGTCATCCGCGCCCAGGAGCAGGCCTTTGCGCGCGACGATGCGGCCGCGGCCTATTCCCACGCCGCGCCGGCGATCAGGGAGATCTTCCCCGCGCCCGACATCTTCATGTCCATGGTGCAGAACGGCTACGCGCCGGTCTACCGGCACAAGAGCTTCGAGTTCGGCGAGAGCACGAGCGAAGGCAACTGGATCTCCCAGCACGTTCACATCGTCGATGCCAATGGCGAAGCCTGGGAAGCGCTCTACACGCTCGAGCAACAGGCCGACGGCAACTACAAGATCACCGGCTGCTCGCTGCTGAAGGTGGGACGGGAGGCCTGAAGCATCAGCCGAGCATCGCCTTCGCGGCGCGCAGGACCTCGCCTTCGGCGGCCGCGATCCGGTCGAGCACCGTGAAGTGATTGCTGCCGGCGATCTCGCAATAATCGGCGATCGCGCCATGCGCGCGCCAGCCGGACACCAGATCCGCGGTCCAGTGCTTGAACCCCGCGGTCTCGTCGCCGCCGACGACGCCGAGCAGCGGTACGAGCTTCGCGCCCTTCGGCAGGTGCTCGAGCCGCACCAGCGGGCTTACCTTGCCGGCCTCGTCGGACGACAGTGACAGGTCGCGGTTGATCGAGGTCTTGAGCAACGGGCGCAAATCGAAGGCGCCGCTGACGCCAATCAAGCCGGCGATGCGCCCCTGGCCGCGCTCAGCCTGATCCAGTGCGAGCATCGCTGCGAGCTGACCGCCGGCGGAGTGCCCGGAGACGACCATGCGGGCGGGTTTCAGATGGGCCATCGTCCAGGCAAAAGACAGACGGACCTGCTCGACGATCTCGCTGACCCGCACCGCCGGCACCAGATCGTAGGTCGGCATCACCACGGTCATGCCGGCATTGCGATAGTGCTCGGCGATGAAGGACACGTAGGACTTGTCCAGCGCGCGCCAATAGCCGCCATGGATGAAGAAGAACACCGGCGCGCCGTCGCCCGCCGAGAAGATATCCAGCAGGCAGCGCGGTCCGCCACCGTAACGAATGTCGAGCCGGCAATCGCCCGCCTCCCGCAGCGCGGCGCTGCGCTGCTGGTGGTCGCGATAGATTTCGTCACGCTCAGGATGGCGCTTGCGCAGCGCATATTCCGCTTCGAGGCCGTCGTCGATGGCTTGCAGGATGTCGCGTCCAGAATGCATGTCAAAGTCCGAGATAGGCTGCACGTACGATCGGATCGCGCACGAGTGCGGTGGTTTCGGCCTCGCGCACGATCTCGCCCTCCGCGATAACGTAGCCCCGGTCGGCACTCTGCAGTGCCATGTTGGCGTTCTGCTCGGCGAGTAGGATCGAGATGCCCTGCTTGTTGAGGCGCCGGATGGTGGCGAAAATGTCCTGAACGACGCGCGGCGCGAGGCCCATCGACGGCTCGTCGAGCAGCAGCAGGCGCGGCCGCGACATCAGCGCGCGCCCGATCGCCAACATCTGCTGCTCGCCGCCGGAGAGCAGGCCCGCCGGCTGGCTCTGTCGCTCGCGCAGGCGCGGAAACATGTCGAAGACCTCCTCCATGTCGGCTTCGACCTTGCGGTCGCGCCGCGGCCACAGCCTGCGGAAGGCGCCCATTTCGAGGTTCTCTCGCACGGTCATCGGCGCGAAGACGCGGCGGCCCTCCGGCACCAGTGTCACGCCGAAATCGAGCCGTGCCGAGGCCGACCGCGCCGCGATGTCGTTGCCTCCGACGCGAATACGGCCACTGCCCGGCCGCAGCAGCCCGGCGAGGCAGCGCAGCAGCGTGGTCTTGCCGGCGCCGTTGGCGCCGATCAGGCAGACCGACTGACCCGCCTCGACGCGCAGCGAGATGCCGTGCAGCACGGAGACATGGCCATAGCCGGCCGACAGCCCTTCGACCTCAAGCATGCTCGCCCTCCCCGAGATAAGCGGCCAGCACGTCCGGATGGCGGCGAACGCTGTCTGCATCGCCCTCGGCGATCCGCATGCCGTTGTTGAGCACGAGGATGTCGTGCGAGAGCGACATCACCATGCGCATATTGTGCTCGACGAGTAGCACCGTCATGCCGTCGCGGTTGAGGCCTGAAATGATCTTGCCGATATGCTCGGCTTCCGCCTGCGGCAGGCCGGCAGCGGGTTCGTCAAGCAGCAGGAGCCGCGGCTCGCTTGCGAGCGCGCGCGCCAGCTCCAGCACCTTCATCTGGCCGAAGGAGAGATCGCCCGCGAACACATCCGCCTTGCCGTCGAGCTCGAACCGCGCCAGCAGCTCCATCGCCATGTCCGCCATCGCGCGATTTTCGGCGCGCAGCGACGGGCCGTGGAGCAACGCGCCGATCACCCCGGCGCGGCCGTGCATATGACGCCCAGTCATGACGTTCTCGAGCACAGTCATCTCGCGGAATATCTGCAGGTTCTGGAAGGTGCGGGCGATGCCGAGCCGGGCGCGGCGGAAGGTCGGCATCGTATCGATGCGGACGCCGTCGAAGAAGATCTCGCCCGAGGTCGGACGGGTCACGCCGGCGATCATGTTGAACAGCGTGCTCTTGCCGGCGCCGTTCGGTCCGATCACCGCCTTGATCTCGCCGGGGCGGACCTCGAAGCTGAGATCGGCGACGGCGCGCAGGCCATCGAAATAGCAATTCAACGTGTCGGTGCGAAGGAGCGGCTCGGTCATGCCGACCTCCTCGACAGAAGGCGGCGCATGACCGCCGGCAATCCTGCGATTCCGGTTGGCGACGCGATCAACACCACCAGCATGGCTAGACCGAAAAGCATCAGCTCGGCGTCTTCATAGTCGAGCAGGAGCTGCGGCACCGCGGTGTAGATCAGCGCACCGAACAGCGGGCCCCAGAACAGGCCGCTGCCGCCGATCGCGACCATCACCACGAGCAGGATCGAATTGGAGACGCTGAAGGTCTCGGGCGAGGCGAACTGGTTGACATGGACGTAGAGGCTGCCGGCAACGCCCGCCATGCCCGCAGACAGGACGAAGACCAGAAGCTTGGTGCGGAAGCTGTCGATGCCGACCGCGTCGGCACCGAGCTCGTTGGTGGCAACCGCCCGCAGCGCGCGACCGATGCGCGAGCCCAGGAGATTGAGAATCGCGAGCATGATCAGCAGCGAGACGAACCAGACCAGTGGAAATTGCCGGATGTCGGTATCGAGCGCAAACCGGCCAAATGCGAAGGGACGGACGCCGAGCAGTCCGTTGGGACCGCCGGTGACGTCGAGCAGCCGATTGAACATCACGACGAGAATGGCGTTCCATCCGAGCGTCGCCATCGACAGATAGAGCCCGCGCAGGCGCAGCGCCGGAATGCCGATGATGAGCGCGGCAAGACCTGTGAACAGGGCCGCGGCCGGCAGGCCGACCCAGGCGCTCAGCCCGAACTTCACGCCGAGCACGCCGCTGACATAGGCGCCAAGACCGTAGAAGCCGGCATGCCCGAGCGAAATCTGCCCGCCATAGCCCATCAGCAGGTTCAAGCTCGCGATCAGGATCAGGTTGATCAGCATCATGTTGGCGAGCGAGACGAAATAGGCGTTCGGCGCGACGACAGGCACCGCCAGCAGCGCGAGCCAGACGATCAGCAGCAGGCGATGATCGGACAGACGCGCTGCGGCCTTGCGCTGCGAAAGCGGCACGGGCCGCGACGCCGTCCCAGCCGGAACCGACGACAGCGAGGCGGATTTTGCGCGCGCGAGGGCCATCCCGTCAGACCTTCACGACGTCGGCGCGGCCGAGTAGGCCCGAGGGCCGCACGAACAGGATCAGGAGTAGCACGGTGAAAGCGATGGCATCCTTGAAGTCGGACGAGATGTAGAAGCTGCCGAACGCCTCCAGCAGCCCGAGCGCGAGGCCGCCGACGACGGCGCCCGGCAGGCTGCCGACACCCCCGAGCATCGCCGCGCTGAAGCCCTTGAATCCGAACATGGCGCCCTGGTCGTAGGAGGAAAGCGTCAGCGGCGTGATGATGGCGCCGGCCAGCGCTCCGGCAAGTGCTGCGATCGCAAACGAGAGCATCACCGTGGTTTCGACGCGCACGCCGACAATCGCCGCCGCATCGCGATCGGCCGCCGCCGCGCGCAGCGCCTTGCCGAGCATGCTGCGCTCGAAGAACAGGTGCATCGCGATCAGGAAGGCGATCGTCAGGCCGATGATCCACAGCGTCTGGGTCTGCACCGCGACGCCGCCCAACATCAGCGTCGGCACCTGTGAGAAACCGGGATAGCCGACCGGCTTCTTGCCGAGCACCAGCATGATCAGACTGCGGGTGCAGATCGCAAGCCCGATGCTGACCAGGGTGATCAGGAGCGTGTTCGGGCGCCGCAGCGGCCAGATCACCAGCCGCTCCGACACGATACCGACCAGAATCGCGATCACCACCGCGAAGACGCAGGCGAGCCCGATATTGCTCGTCGCGGCGAACAGCAGCGCCGAGATCATGCCCCCCATCACCACCCATTCGCCCTGCGCAAAATTCATCGCCCCCGTGCTCTTGAACACGACATTGAAGCCGAGGGCGATCAGCGCATAGATGCTGCCGGTACCGATTCCGGCGACGAGCAGTTGCAGGATGGCGGTCGTCATGGTTCAGAACGTCCGCATGCGGTTGGATTCGAACAGCGGCAACGCGACCCCGAGCTCGGCGAGCTTCGCCCGCGCGTTCGCGGTGTAGTTCACCAGCGTGTCCTCTTCCGCCGCGCGCGGCGCGCCGCCGAGACCGGCCGAGGCGGTCAGCGCATCCGCATCGGCTTCCGCCGTAGCGTGTTCCGGCGCGAGCCAGGGGCAGTGATACCCCTTCAGCTCGGTGTCGCGAACATGGACGGCCAGTTCGTCGGCGATCAGTGCGCGGTCCTTGGCGCTCCAATCCGGCGCGCGCGAGGCGAGATAGAGCCAGCCAAACGCAGCGTGGCGTTCCTTGTCCGTGATGACGCGGTCGAGCACCGCGATCACGACCGGATTGGTGGCGTGCGCACGCCAGGTCCGGCAGAGTTCAAGCTCGAGGCCGTCCTCGAAGGCCGCGTACGAAGCCACGTAGCTGTCGAGACTTTGGCCCGCATCCATCGCGCGGCGATGCAGATTGCGGTTGAAGGTGGCTTCATAGGCGCTGTCGGCCGGCGCGGCGATCCGCCCGCCGAAGGCCTCGGCCAGCCGGTCGAAACATTCGACGTGCCAGGCCTCTTCGGTGTTGCGGACCGTGAGATAGAATTTCGGATCGATCTCGCGTCCGGCCTCCATGCAGAAGCGCATCAGGAGCGCGGGCGTCTCGGTGAGGCCGGTCGCCTCGACCCAGAGCCGGCGGCTCCAGGTACGGCGCGCGGCCTGCCGCGCCGGCTCGTCATATTGCGAGGGATCGAGCGCCTTCCAGTCGACGTCGCGAAGCGGATTCCAGCGCCCGGCCTTGCCGGTGTCGTAGAGCTCCCGGATCTCCGGGAGCGTGACGTTCATTTCGAGCGGGAACCGCCGCTCGACCAAGAGCCGCGAGGGCGGCAAGGTCGGCTTGACCTGTTGCATGACCCTCTGCACGTCAGATCGTCCCGAGCTTGTCGTGATGGAACGGCGGCAAATTGATGCCGAGCGGCTTCATCTGATCGCGGATGCGCTGGACGGTGGCGACGAAGACCGGCTTCTCGGCCTCTTCCACCGTGGAGCCGAGACCGGCGTCGTAGGTGATGCGGTCGGCCTCGACCTCGGCACGCGAGGCGGGATTCTCCGGCGCGAGCCAGCTCGAATGGTAGCCGTTGAGCTCGACCTTCTCCATCATGGTGATGACCGAATTCTCGATCATCTTCTTCTGCTCCGGCGTCAACGTCTCGCAGATCGCCTCGAGGAAGTACCAGCCGAAGGCGCAGTGGCGAGATTCGTCGCGCATGATGAAGCGGACGATCTGCCTGGCGACGGGATCACGCGTTACGTCGTCGAGGTGCTTGAACACGTCGAAGGCAATCTCTTCGGCGGTGCAGACCAGCGCCGCGACGATGCCTTCGAGCGGAACGTCGGCGTTCAGCGTCGCACGGCGCACACCGTGGGTCGACACCGAGCCTTCGAACAGTTGCTGCACCGGCTTCTCGATGTAGCCGCCGAGCTTCTCCGCCATGGTGTGGCAGACCTCGGCGTGGCGTGCCTCCTCCTGCGAGCGGATGGTGAAGAACAGCTGCATGTCGGAGGGACGGTTCTCCAGACCGAAGCGGAGCTGGAGCGAGGGGCTCTCCGAGATCGCGCCATATTCGCTCCAGGCCCGCCGGCTCCAGTAGAGCCGCGCGGCATAGCGCTGCTCCTCGGTATAGATCTCGGGCTTGAGCTGATCCCAGTCCACGTCGGTCTTCGGATCCCACTGGTTGCGGGTCGCGGCGTGAAACAGCTCGCGGATCCGCGGCAGGTCCGAATTGAAGGTCAGCGGGAAGCGGCTTTCGGGCGCATCGAGCAGCGATTGCACCAGCTCGAAGGTCTGCTCTTCCGACATATCTTGCGAGAGCGCCATGGCATTCTCCTTCCTGTTCAGGCCTATTCGTAATCGGCGAGATTGAAACGGCCGTCGCGCCAGTTGATCAGCACGATGTCCTTCTTCGACAGGCCCGAATGGCGCTCCGGCGAGAAGCTGAAGACGCCGCTCATGCCCGCGAAATTCTTGATCTGCTCCATGCCCTGCGGGAGCTTGGAGACGTCACCGCCGACCTTGCTCAGCGCTTCTTTCGCCAGCATGGCCGCGTCGTAGGATTCGGCCGCGTAGAGACTGGCCGCGCGGTTGAAGCGCTCCTGGTAGGAGCGGAACAGGCGGAGAATGCCGACCTTGAGCGGATCGCTGTCCGGGAGCTGCTCGCCGACCGGGAATTTCAGGCTCGCGAGCAACACCGACTTGGCGGCATCGCCCGCCAGCGTCATGTAGTGCGACGAAACGAAGCCGTAGCTGTGGATCAGGGTGCGGCTGTCGAGGCCGAGCTGCTGCGCCTGCTTCAGGAACACGACGCCGGCCGGCGTGACGGTCCAGCAGATGATCGCCTCCGCGCCGCTGTCGCGGATGCGGGTGAGCTGCGGCATCATGTCCGTATCGGCCGGATCGAACGATTCATAGACGACGTCGAGATTGCGACGCGGCCCGACCTTCTTCATCTGCGTCACCGCGCCCTGGCCGAAGCCGGAGGTATCGGCGATCAGCGCGACCTTCTTGATTTTCTTCTTGGCGAAATAGTCGGCGATGCGTTCGAGCACGTCCTCGTCGTCGACGGTGCTCTTGAACACGAATTTGCGCTCCGCAACCGGTGTGACGATGGCGAGCGCGCCCTCGCTCGAGATGAAGGGAATGCTGGCGGATTCCGCCATCGGCGCCATCGCGAGCGCGATGCCGCTCATGTTTCCTCCGCTGAGAATGAGCTGGACCTTGTCCTGGCTGATCAGGCGCCGCGTCGCCGAGATCGCCTTCTGGGTCTGGCTCTCCGCATCGTAAAAGGTCCAGGCGATCTTGCGGCCGCCGATACCGCCGGCGGCGTTGATCTCGTCAACCGCGAGCTGCAGGCCGGCCTTCATGTCCTCGCCGAGAAATGCGCCCGGTCCGGTGACCGAGAGGATCGAACCGACGCGCAGCGGCTCGTCCGCCGCCCAGCCGGTCCGCGCGCCGGTCGCGGCCAGTGCGGTGCCGCCGATGAGTTGCAGGAAATTGCGCCGGTCAAAACTCACGATACCCTCCACTCAGAATGGGCGCCTCGCAGCGACCCGTTGCCCTCGTTCAATCGTCGTGCACGCGGCTCTTGTCGACCTCATGGGCCGGCGCCTTGCCGTCGCGCGACAGCGGCACGCTCAGCGAGTAGCGCACGAGGTCGCCGCGATGGACGGTGTGCCCGGCCATCACCAGCCGGCCGGTCGAGTCGCGATAGCGGAGCGTGCGCGTCAGCACCGGCGCGCCCGCGGCAAGATGCAGATATTCGACCTCCTCGGGCCCGGCGATGCCGGCCTCGATGCCAAAGTCGCCGGTGCGGAGCTCGACACGCTGCCAGAGCAGATGAAGCGGAGACGCAAGCGCCGCGCTCTCGTCCCAATCGGCGACGAGATCGGCCGGCAGATAGCGGTAATCGATGGCGACCGGCACGCGTGCCGCGGCGCGTGTCCGCTTGATGAAGAGAATCCGGGTGCCGACCTCGACCTCGAGCGCGGCAGCGACCTGCTCGTCGGCGCCACAGCGCTCAAAGACGAGAAGGGTCGGCTGGATCGGGGTACCTGCGGCTTCCCACTGCCGCATGAAATCCATGCCCGGACCGAACCGCTCCTCCAGCTTGTGGACGGCGACGAAGGTGCCGAGGCCGCGGCTTCGCGTGAGCATGCCTTCGCGGACCAGCTCGGAGACTGCCTGACGCACGGTGTCACGGCTGACGCAGAACATCTCGCACAATTGCTCGTCGGAGAAGAAGCGCCGGTCTGGATGCTGCCAGCGTAGGATCGTACCGATAAGCCGTTGTTTTATCTGAGCATAAAGTGGGAGCGGCGAACTGCGATCAAGCGGCGGATTGGCCCAATCCGCTTCCAGCACCAGCACGCTGTCGCTCACGTCCTGCATCACACCAACCACATTTGTCGGCTCTCGATTGGATGATTGTCTGCCTAAGCATACATTTAAGCAAGCGTAAATTCTCGCCAGACCGTGCCCGACGATGCGTCACGTTGTGGCGGGCGTGGATGGATCGCTTTTTTCCGGCAAGTGAGGTCCGTCGCGGCTAGGCGGCCGCGGGCTTTGTCATTATCTTGCAGTTCGCGTGTGCGATATGGACACACGATGAGTCGTTCGGGCGGATGTTCTTGCAGCTTAGAAGGTCGATGCGGATCAGGGTGGGGCGGATCATCGCCCTCGCCTATCTGTTCTGCGTGCTCGCGCCGGCTGCGGCACTTGCCTGGGGCAGTGGTCCAGCGCCGTGCCTCGACGACGCGATCCTTGCCGACCTCGTTCCGGTGCATCACCAAATGGCCGCGGACCATACGCATGGCGATATGTCGCACGGCCACGCGGGACCGCATGCGCATCTGCAGACCGCCGCACAGGACGTACCGGCGTCGCATCACCATGACGGCAAGGGCAAGGCTGGCCCGTGCTGCGCGATGATGTGCGTCAGCGCGCTGCCGGCCGATCTGCCCAGCGTCGCCAAGCCGCTGCAGCCGATCTCTGCCTGCGCGCCCGAGATCGTGGTGAGCCTGCACAGCGCGGCGCCGCCGCAGCGCTACCGCCCTCCCATCGCCTGATCTGACACGACGTCAGGGCCGACGCGCGTCTGCGCGCGCGAACCCGTGGTCTCACGACAGATCAAGGATGATTCATGCTGACCCTTTCCGGGGCGAAGTCTGCCGCCGCATCTGCGACGCGTGCAGGACACTCTCTATTTAGTTGGCCGCTGCTGGCCCTGATTGCGCTGGCGCTGGCCGGCTGCATGCCGGCAACGACGCAGGTGGCCACCGCCGATCCCGCTGATCCCGCGGCGAAGGTCGCGCCCGTCGGCTATCGGTCGACCACCGCGCCCTACACCAGCCTGCGGCCCGCGACGCCGGCGCCATGGCGCGACCGCAACGACGCTGTTGCGCCGCAGCCGAAGCAAGACCGGTAGGAGCGCGCCATGACACGCCGTTTTGCGCGCAGCCTGCTCGCTCTCGCCTCGTTCGGTCTCTTTGCACCCGGTCTTGCCGGCTGCGCCGCGTTCTCGCCCGACAGCGGCATGACCGAGGTCGCGGACCTGACCAGCCGGACCATCAACAAGGATGTCGCCTTCGTGCGCACGCCCGAGGGCGCCGGCGCGGTCGACGCGCGCGTTCGCCAATTGCTGTCGCGGACACTTAGTGCGGACGCGGCGGTCCAGATCGCGCTACTCAACAACAAGGGGCTGCAGGCCGCCTATAACGAGCTGGCGCTGGCCGAAACCGAGCTGGTCGAGCAGAGCCTGCCGCCCAATCCGGTGTTCTCGATCTCGCGCATTTCAGGCAATGGCGCCAACGAGATCGAGCGTCAGGTGGTTGGCGACATCCTCGCGCTCGCCACACTGCCGTTCCGCTCCGACATCGCCCGCGAGCGTTTTCGCCAGGCGCAATTGCGCGCGGCGCTGGCGACATTGCGGCTCGCCGCCGACGTACGGCGCGCTCATGTCCGCGCCGCCGCCGCCAACGAAATGGTGGTGCTGCTCACGGACGCAAAGGCGACGGCGGAATCGACCGCGCAGCTTGCCGTCAAGCTCGGCGAGACCGGCTCGCTCAACAAGCTCGACCAGGCCCGCGAACAGGTGTTCTACGCCGAGACGACAGCCGATCTCGCCACCGCCCGTCAGGCGGCAACGAGCGGGCGCGAAAGACTGGCTCGGCTGATGGGGCTGTGGGACGGCGGCCTCGACTTCCGTCTCCCGAACCAGTTGCCGCCGCTGCCGCGCCGGCCGCAAGCGCTACCCTCGATCGAAGCCGACGCGGTCGCCCACCGCATCGACCTGCAGATCGCCCGGCTGGAACTGACGGCGCTGGCGAAATCGCTCAACCTCACCGAAGCCACGCGCTTCGTGACGCTGCTCGATCTCGCCGGCATCTCCCGCCGCACCCAGGATCCCGAAGGTCCGCCGTTCCGCGAACGCGGCTTCGACGTGCAGTTCCAGATCCCGATCTTCGATGGCGGCGAGGTGCGCGTGCGGCAGGCGGCGGAGACCTACAACCTCGCCTTCAACCGTCTCACCGAGCGCGCCGTCAACGTGCGCTCGGAGGCGCGTGATGCTTATCGCGCCTACCGCTCGACCTACGACATCGCCAGCCACTACCAGCGCGAGATCATCCCGTTGCGAAAAATCATCACCGAGGAGATGCAGCTCCGCTTCTCCAGCATGCAGGTGGACATCTTCGCGCTGCTGACCGAGGCACGGCAACGCCTGGCCGCGCTGCGCGGGGCGATCGACGCCAAGCAACGATTCTTTCTCGCCCAGTCCGAGTTGCAGACCGCCGTCAATGGCGGCGGCGCGCCTGCGGCCAGTGGCGACAATCCAACCACGATCGCCGCGGCAGCGCCTGCCGATGGCGGCCACTGACATGGAGAGCAGCATGTTTTCCCGCCGAGGATTTTTGGGCACCGCCGCGCTTGCCAGCGCCTCGGTCGTCAGCGGCCGCGTGCAGGCGGCCTCGATTCCGGAAGCGCCCATCATGGACAAGGTGGTGATGCAGCCGCCGCTGCATCCGATCAGCGGACCCGACTATCGCCCCGTGGTCACGCTGAACGGCTGGTCGCTGCCGTTCCGCATGAACGGTGACTGGAAGGAATTCCATCTCGTCGCAGAACCCGTGGTGCGCGAATTCGCCGAAGGCATGAAGGTGAACCTCTGGGGCTATAACGGCCAGTCGCCGGGCCCGACGATTGAAGCCGTCGAGGGCGACAAGGTCCGCATCTTCGTCACCAACCGCCTGCCCGAATACACCACCGTGCACTGGCACGGCATGATCATTCCGAGCGGCATGGACGGCGTCGGCGGGCTGACCCAGCCGCACATCGATCCGGGCAAGACCTTCGTCTACGAGTTCGAGATGAAGAAGAGCGGGACCTTCATGTACCACCCGCATTCCGACGAGATGGTGCAGATGGCGATGGGCATGATGGGCATGGTCGTCGTGCACCCGCGCGACCAGAGCTTCCGGCCCGTCGACCGCGACTTCGTCTTCGTGATGAGCACCTATCGGGTCGATCCCGGCACTTATCTGCCGCAGGTCAACGAGATGACCGACTTCAATATGTGGACCTGGAATTCGCGGGTGTTTCCGGGCATCGATCCCTTGGCGGTGCGGCTCGGCGACAAGGTGCGCGTGCGCATCGGCAATCTCAGCATGACCAACCATCCGATCCATCTGCACGGCCACAGCTTCGCCGTGACCTGCACCGACGGCGGCTGGATTCCGGAGAGCGCGCAATATCCGGAGACGACCACCGACGTTCCCGTCGGCGCGGTGCGCGTGTTCGACGTGCTCGCCGACAATCCCGGCGACTGGGCGTTCCACTGCCACAAATCGCACCACACCATGAACGCCATGGGACACGAGGTGCGCAACCTGATCGGCGTGTCGCGCAAGGATCTCGCCAGGGCCGTCGGCAAGCTCGCGCCGGACGCGATGGCGATGGGCTCGACCGGCATGGCGATGGACAAGATGGAGATGCCCGCGCCCGACAACACGCTGCCGATGATGACCGGCACCGGCCAGTTCGGCTCGATCGAGATGGGCGGGATGTTCACGGTGATGAAGATCCGCGAGAACCTCGCGCGCGACGATTACCGCGATCCCGGCCCCTACCAATTCCCGAAAGGCACCGTCGCCTACGAGGTCGAGGCGCCCGATGCAGCGCCGGCACGGCAACCCAACGCGCCGACGCACAAGATGAAGATGTGAAATTTTCGATGAACCACCAACTGGAGAACAAGATGAAGACGATCAAACTTGCACTCGCGCTGGCAGCGCTTTCGATCGCGCCGGCTTTTGCCCACGAAAAGCACGATCATGGGACCTTCTCGGCCGGCGAGCCCGGCAATCCCGACAAGCCCGCGCGCACCATCGAGGTCCTGCTGAACGAGATGGACTATGCACCCGCCAAGATCGAGGTCAAACGCGGCGAGCAGATCCGCTTCATGCTGCGCAATGTCGGCAAGGAGGACCACGAATTCCTGCTCGCGACCACGAAGGAGAATCTGGCCCATGGCGAGGTGATGAAGAAGCATCCGCACATGGAGCACGACGATCCGAACGGCGTGCGCCTCGCGCCGAGCAAGACGGCCGAGATCCTCTGGAAATTCACCAAGGCCGGCACGTTCGAATTTTCCTGCCTGATCCCCGGCCATCGCGACTACGGCATGGTCGGCCACGTCACCGTGAAATGAAGGAGACTGCCATGAACCGCATCATCCGGATCGCGGCAGCGCTGGCGTTGACCGCCGGCCTTGCCACGGGAACTCTCGCAGCCGGGGCCGCCTCGATCAGCGGCGAGGTCAAGAAGATCGACGAGAGCGCCGGCAAGATCACGCTCAAGCACGGGCCGGCCAAGAGCCTCGGCATGGAGGAACCCATGACCATGGTCTACCGCGTCAAGGACCCGGCTCTGCTCAAGCAGGTCAAGGTCGGCGACAAGGTGACCTTCGAGGCCGAGGAGGCGGCGTCGGGGTACACGGTGACGAAGATGGAGAAGGCCAAGTAGCGGCCTCCCCTCAACTGGCATTCCGGGGCGCGCCCCCTTGGCGCGAGCCCGGAATGACCGCCAAGGCCCCGAAACAGCCCGGTCCGACCTCCTGCCGCACCCTCCGTTAACCCTTTGCTAACCATACACCCGGCAAGAATTGCCGGGTGGAGTCGAGTGTCGTCAGCCGCGTTTAGAACGGGAGACCCCCCGTGGACGCCAGTGCGGTGCCTCACTTTCGGAACGGCGGCCCTTCGGCCGCCGCGCAGACGTTCGGGGCGCGCGGCCGGCGGTCGCGCGGGGAGGCAGCTACCATGGTCGACGTCACCGCAGGACAGGGCGTAGGCAGCCCGAAGCCCAGCATCCCCTCCCTCAACGACATCGTCAGCGTCCTCAAGCGCGGCGACATCGCGCTGGCGCTCGGCGTCCTCACCATCCTGGTGGTGCTGATCCTGCCGCTGCCCGCGATCGTGCTGGACCTGTTCCTGGCGATCTCGATCACGCTCTCGATCCTGATCCTGATGACCTCGCTGTTCATCCAGGCGCCGCTGGAATTCTCCGCCTTCCCGACCATCCTCTTGATCTCGACCATGCTGCGCCTGTCGCTCAACATGGCCTCGACCCGCCTGATCCTGTCGCACGGGCACGAGGGCACGGATGCCGCCGGTCACGTCATCGAAGCCTTCGGCAGCTTCGTGATGGGCGGCAATTTCGTCATCGGCATCATCGTCTTCGCCATCCTGATCATCGTCAATTTCGTCGTCATCACCAAGGGTTCGGGCCGTATCGCCGAAGTCGCCGCGCGCTTCCACCTCGACGCCATGCCCGGCAAGCAGATGGCGATCGACGCCGACCTCTCCGCCGGCCTGATCGACGAGAAGGTCGCCAAGCAGCGCCGCAAGGAGCTGGAGGACGAGAGCGGCTTCTTCGGCGCGATGGACGGTGCCTCGAAGTTCGTCCGCGGCGATGCCATCGCCGGCCTTCTGATCGTCTTCATCAACGTCGTCGGCGGCATGATCATCGGCGTCGCGCAGCAGGGCCTCTCCTTCGCCGACGCCGGGCGCAGCTACACGCTGCTGACCGTCGGTGACGGCCTCGTCACCCAGGTGCCGGCGCTGATCGTCTCGACCGCGGCCGGCCTGCTGGTCTCCAAGGCCGGTGTCTCCGGCGCCGCCGACAAGGCGCTGATGAAGCAGTTCTCCGGCTATCCGCAGGCGCTCGCGATGTCCTCGGCGGTCATGCTGGTGCTGGCGGCCCTGCCGGGCATTCCGACCATCCCCTTCCTGGCGCTCGGTGCCGGCGCCGGCGCGCTGGCCTGGCACGCCCGCAACCGCAACCGGGTGACCGCCAAGGCCGAGGAAGCCGCCAGGACCGCGGCCGCTCCGGGAACGCCGGGTGCGCCGGGCGCCGCAGCGGCCGAAGAGCCGATCTCGGCCGCGCTCAAGATCGACGACCTCAAGATCGAGCTCGGCTATGCCCTGTTGCCACTCGTCAACGGCCCCGATGGCACCGACCGCCTCACCGAGCAGATCAAGGCGCTGCGCCGTTCGCTCGCGATCGAGATGGGTTTTGTCATGCCGGCGGTGCGCATTCTCGACAACGTCCAGCTCGAGGCCAACACCTACATCATCAAGATCAAGGAGGTCGACGCCGGCAGCGGCAAGATCTGGCCGAACCAGTTCATGGTCATGGATCCCGGCGGCAGCCAGGTGCAGGTGCCCGGCATCCACACCACCGAGCCGACCTTCGGCCTTCCCGCGACCTGGGTCGATGCCAGCCTCAAGGAAGAGGCCTCGCTCAAGGGCTACACCGTCGTCGACGCCGCGACCGTGCTCTCGACCCACCTCACCGAGCTGCTCAAGGCCAACATGTCGGATCTGCTCTCCTATGGCGAGGTGCAGAAGCTGCTCAAGGAGCTGCCGAAGGAGCAGAGCGAACTGGTCAAGGACATCGTCCCCGGCCAGGTCACGGTCTCCGGCATCCAGCGCGTGCTGCAGCTGCTGCTGGCCGAGCGCATCTCGATCCGCGACCTCTCGACCATCCTCGAAGGCATCGCGGATTCGCTGGCCTTCTCGCGCAATCCCGCGACCATGGTCGAGCACGTCCGCGCCCGCCTCGCCCGGCAGATCTGCGCCCAGAACACCTCCTACAACGGCTATCTGCCGCTGATCGCGCTGTCGGCGCGGTGGGAGCAGGCCTTTGCCGAATCCATCATCGGCCAGGGCGAGGAGCGCAGCCTCGCGATGCAGCCCTCGAAACTGTCGGAGTTCATGACCGCCGTGCGCGAGGCATTCGAGCGCGCCGCGCGCGAAGGCGAGGCCCCGGTGCTGGTCACCTCTGCGGCAATTCGTCCCTTCGTGCGTTCCCTGGTGGAGCGGTTCCGCGCCCAAACCACCGTGTTGTCACAGGCTGAAATCCACCCCCGCGCGAGACTGAAAACGGTCGGAAGCATCTGATTTGCCTTAAGAAGCCGTGTGTTTTTCGGCCACAGGCAAATGGTTTTTGAGTTCCTGGCGCCTTGTCGACCACATGCCGGCAGGGCGCCTCGCAAGCACATTAAATCTTTGAAATAATTATATAATCGAACGATCTCGCATCGTTTTTGATCGCGATCTTTCACGTCCTGTCACGCTCTTGTGATCGCCCCTTGGGAACGAATCCCCCCAATACTAGGTTGTTGGTCACCGGAAGCATGAACCTGCCTGAACTGGCTGGAGACTACTTCGGGTAGATGGCGGCAGGAGCCTTCCATGAACCACTCGATCTACAGCGCAGATCGCTCGACCCACCTGAAGGTTGTGGTCGTGGCCCTCGTCGCCGGGATCGCGTTGGCGGGCTTCGGCATCACGGCACGCTCGGGCTCGGATGAAGGTCTGACCCAGACGGCCCGCGTCATCAAGGCCGGCAAGCCGGTCGTTATCACCAGCTCGAACGCGTCCCTCGTTCGATAAGGAGAACTGACAAGTTTTGTGAATTCACGCGGCTCTTTACCAGCCCCCCAAAGTCGCCACGTGGATATGTAGACGACCCCAACCCCAAGTCGACTACGGAAAGCGCCCGCCCCCCACGGGCGCTTTCTCACGTCTGGGGTATGTTTCTCATTCCTCCATGGTGAGCAGTAGGATGGGTAGAGCGAAGCGAAACCCATCGCCCTTCCTCCCCGCTGAAGCATGATGGGTTTCGCTGCGCTCTACCCATCCTACGGCTATCGCAGGCACACTTTCGCATTCTCGCGGCTCATCTCGCCCGAGCTTTGCCTGGCCGTCTCACCCTCGATTGAAAGAGGGCGCAGGGAAGGCCGGGCGCCGGCTGGCACCCGCGGTCCACTGTGCGAAGTCGGAGTCAGAAGATCTGCACAGCGGCATACAGGTGAAGCCCAACACACGGCCTTCCCTGCGCAGTGGGTTGACGGCTTATGTCGCGCTCTCCCCGGGGAGCGATGCACTATTGCCCCCGTCGCCTCGCGGATGGCTGATGCGAAGGCCCGGTTGGGCCGCACGTATCACCACAAGACTTGGCGCACAGACCCCGGGCGCCAGGACCACACGATTTTGCCGTACGCCGATCACACCGGTCGTGTGCGCGACGTTTTGCTCACGGTTGCCCGCCCTGCAAAACCCTTCGCGCCGATGTGGCCTGCGTCCACCGCCGTCCGGCCCGCGTCGTGACGATCGCGATACGCCCCTCTTCCTTGGGCCGGGTCGCCCGAAACATAAGCCATTTCCGAATTTCGGTAAAGAAGAATATTTTTGGCGGCACCGATTGACCGAGGGCTTGGGTGTTTTGCCCGTCGGGCAACGCAAGGGCTTGTCATTGAGCCGGCGGTGCCTTGACAACGAATGGCTTCACTTGGTCAGGTTCACTGCACTCCGGTGGAGTCTATTCGACGTGATGAGGCACAATTCCGAGTCTCGCCATCGCCTCGCGCTCAGCCAAGATCGAGCCCTTGGGATTGCAACCGTCGCCAACGGAAGCATGGCGACCATGGTCACCGAGTGGGTTTGACGGCATACCATTGAGATCGATATCCCAATAGTACGATACGCAAACCTGCTTCTCGGAAGGCATCGCAAAGCAAGTCCTCGGGGGACCCGGATTGCATTGCATCAGATCCTGATAGAAGGAAATCGGCACGCCTTCGCAGCTTACATGCCATCTCCAGAAAGACCTTTCAATCGCGCAGGTGTCTGGGTGAAGCGCGAACGCTATTGTAAGCTCTGGCAGATTCAATTCCTTGAGCGATCTCTGCATGGCCTCCTGTGTGGATGGCGCACGAGCGAAGTGAAAGATCACAAAGGCGACGCACAGAAGAGCGACCGCGCCGAACACGTGAGGCCCGAAGGGCCAAATCCTATCCTTACCATCCATGCGAGCCGCCTCTCGCCACACACTCGACGCGTGGCCTACCTATAGCACGCCTGCCGACATCGATGGTTAACGTCAGCCACGGGTCCATTGGCGTCGATTTGATCGCGCCGCCACCATGTCCGGTCTGACCTCAACGGCTGACTCTTCGGGTTACGGTGACAGTGCTGTCACCGTAATCTTGGAGTTCGCCAAGGGCTGTTATCGGGCTTCGGATATCGGGCTGCCGGCATCTTGGCAAAGGGCCAGAAGCCGACTGACCGCTCACCAGCCCGGCTGAGCCGGTGGACTGGCCCAATCGGATCGCAGGTTGTTCGGGTTATTCCGATCGAATAAGTCCTGCCTAATAACGCCGCTCGGGCGAGAATCAATTGAGGGTGGGATTCGGCGAGGCTCGTGGCTTGGTGCGATTACGAGCCCGGGACGTGCGGCGCAATTAGCGGGATAGCCAACGTAGTGGCAGTAGACTGCGGCGCTTCCCGGTCCAGTGCTTCCAGCCAAAAACCCAATTGTCAGCAACGCCGACAGCGCGATTGGTCGCTCCATTTTTTGCCTCCCGTGGCCAACTCAATCCCGCAGCCAACTTACGAACAGCATGATCGCAAAATAAGTGTGCCGCTATACAAAATTGCAAGGTTTTGGCGGCGAGTGTCCGCTTCGGGGCCAGAAGCTGACGTAAGTGATTTTCGATCACACGGAGACGCTTCAGCGAAAGCCTGCGGCGAGATCAACCACTTGGTCGTCGAGGCCCTTGAATCCATGATAAGCGTCTGCGTAGCAGGGATTACCTTGGTTGACGCCGCCCAAGAGCCAACTCACCCGCGCGCGGCCGCTCGCCCATTTGATGAAGGGATCGACGCCAGAAGGCCGCGTTAGATTGCAGCCGTCATAGCGGTGATGAATCACAAGCGTGGGCGGCAGTGCCGACGGCGAGCCGAGGATTGATTCAACATTCCTCGAGGCCGGCCCCGACTCCGGACTGAGGATACCCGAGGTCAATACCAGCGCGTCCGGCCTCGCGCCACGCGCAATCCCCTCTGCAGCGCGCCACGTGCCGGCGCTGGTGGCTATCACCGTCACGGGCCGCTTGATCTCCGCCATATAGTCGACAGCACTCTTTAGGTTTGTCCCAACATCGACGACCAGTACCGCGAGCCCACGCGCGACGTAGGCATCGCGGGTGCGGACCAGCTGGTTGCCGTTCAGGCCGTGGATGTCGCCGTGGTCGCCGGCTAAGATCGCACCATCGCTCCCGGGCATCAGGATCACGCTCGCTCGCGGTGAATACGGCATAATCAGCACCGCGCGAGACCCTGCGATGGTGACGGTCTCGGCGGCAAACGCGGGGGCATTAGGGAGGATAGCGATGAGACCGAAAAAGGCTGCACAAATGCGCTTCATCATACGTCCGATGAATTGGGGTCGAAGCGACGTATTGTACGCCAGGACTCGGGATCACGCACCAAGACACCGGCTCGGTCAGCGGCCCTCCCATTAGTCGAAGAATCGTATCGTGTCCAAGCCCGGCGATGCCCGCTAGATCACAAGCGGACAAATCGGCAGACGTCTCGGAAGGTCGGCTAAGGGTCAAAACGCGAAGAACTCAGGTAGAGCAAATCTGGTCCGCTCTGGGCTCAACGAGCGGACTTCTGACCGCCGAGGCGCAACTTCGCAGATGGGGCAAAAACGGACTTCGCGGTACCGAGCTTAACAATGGCTCAAGCGAGGGACGTCTGCAGTCCTCAACTTACGCTATGGATGGACTGACATAACCTGCTACGTTGTCCCTGTTACGAAGACGGGGCGAGGTAAAATGGGCACACGAGCCGGAGCATGTCTTCGTTTAGCAGTATTGGTTACGTGCGTTTGCACCAACGCCGTCACCATGGCACAAGAGTTGGTCAGGTTCGACAGTGCTCCAGTCCGCCTTGGCCAGCTCCAGCAGCGCTTGGCGCGCGAGCGCGGCGAAGCGCCGAAGGCGGGGGATACGATCGAGGGCTACCTCGCGAAACCTGAGGGCGACGGCCCATTCGCAGCCATTGTGTATCTCCATGGATGCGATGGACTTTCGAAAGATGCCCCAAAGTTCATCGCTCAATTCGTGACCGGTTTGGGGTATGTGTCACTTGCAGTCGATAGCTTTGCGACCCGTGGCATCAAGGACGCCTGCACCAAACCGATGCCTGCCCTGATGCTTGCCCGCCAAGGTGATGCCTTAGGCGCTCTATCCTATCTTTCCAAACTTCCTTTTGTCGATCCTCAACGTATCGCTGTCCTGGGAGGATCGATGGGTGCAATGGTTGCGCTGCAATTAGCGTCGACCCACCACGTGGAAACATTCGACGCTCCTCGGGATCTGAAGTTCAAGGCCGCGGTGGCCTATTATCCGCTGTGCGGCGTTGCTTCCGAGGAACTCATCGTTCCCACATTAATCCTGATCGGCGAACTCGACGACTGGACGCCTGCGAGGGACTGCGAACTTTGGATGAAGAGGCGGGCCGACAGGGGTGCACCCGTTAAGCTGGTCGTCTATCCCGGTGCCTATCACGCCTTTAGCGTCCCGGCTTTCGCTGACGGCAGGGAAATGCACGGGCACTGGCTCAAGTACGATGCGGAAGCGGCCAGGAAGGCAGTCCAGGAGATGCAGAGTTTCCTCTCTGCTCAATTTTCCCGTTGAGTGACAGCGAAGCGAATGCCCCCATACGCGGCTTAGAGCAGCTTCCGCTTTGGGGTCATTTGCCGATATCGCGGGAGCGGACGAACCACGCCAATCGCTCAGCTGCAGCCGGTCGCCTTGATGACACGGCGGACATTGCATTAATTGCATCGTTTTCGCTTGGTCGATCGACGCGGGCGCCAACTCAACTACGTGGCGCCCCATAGGTCGGCGGCGGCGCCTGCACGGTCGGCGCAGCGGCAGCGAACAGCTCGTCCCTGCTCCCCGTCAACGGCGGATAGATCCGCTTGCGATTGATCGTCTCCTTCGTCGCTTTCGCGGCTGCACCTGTCGCCCGCACCTCGCGGTCCCACCCCTCCGTATAGAGCGCACCCCAGCCGCCGAGATCGAGCACGGTGACGTACCAGTCGATCCGCAGCGGCAGCATCGGCTGGCCGACGAGATCGGCGACGACGTTGTGGCCGGCGAAGCGGCCCATGGGGCGCGCGAACTGGCAGGACATCACGGTCGGATGCAGGCCGTCGACCACGCTGGAGGCGACGTCGCCAGCCGCGAAGACGCCGGGCAGATCGGCCACGCGCATGAAGGGATCGACGAGAAGGCGCCCGAGATGATCGCGCGCGCCCGGAAAGTTTTCGGTCAGCCGGCTCGCGCGCATCCCGGCGCACCAGATCACGGTCTGCGTCGGGATGAACTCGCCCGAGCTCAGGTGCATGCCAGCCGCCTCGACCGAGACCACGCGCCCGCCGAGCCGCGTCTCGACGTCGAGCGAGGCCAACGCCGTTGCGATCACGGGGCGCGCATGCGCGCCGATGGTGGCGCCAACAAATGGATTGGGATCGACCAGGATGATACGCCGGCTGCCGGTGATGCCGGCACGCGCCAAGCGGTTCGGCATCTCGGCCGCGACCTCGATGCCGGTGAAGCCGGCGCCGACCACGACGACCGTCGAACGCCCCGGCGACGGCGCGCTATGTCCGAGCGAGGTCAGGTGATCCTCGAGGCGGAGCGCAGCCGCATAGGTATCGACATCGAATGCGTGTTCGGCGAGGCCTGGAATATCCGGCCGCATCACCTCGCTGCCGAGCGCCAGCACGAGACGGTCGTAGGACAGCATCTCATCGCCGCTGCTGGTGACCAGCGATATCTGCCGTCGCACCGGATCAATGGTCTCGACCTCGCCGATGCCGTGCGTGACGCCGATCGGATCGAGCAGTTGCGGCAGCGGAAGCGCGACCTCGCTGAGATCGGCCTCGTAATTGCGCACGCGGATGTTGTGATAGGGATTGCGATCGACGAGGCGGATCTCGATGTCGCTGTTCGCACCGATCTCGTCACGCTTGCGCGCGGCACCGATGGCCGCCCACAGGCCTGCAAACCCGGCGCCGAGCACGACGATACGCGCCATGTCCGTTGACTTCGCTGTTCGAGGCAATCCGGTGATCCGCCCTGCGCGGACAGATATAACTCATTCGCCTGGATCGACCAACTGCGGCGGCGGCGCGCCGCTGCACAAAACCGGGACTCAGGCCTCGCGCAGCTCCGACGGCGTCGCACCAAAGCGCTTGCGGAAGGCGCGGTTGAAATAGGACAAATCGGAAAAACCGGAGGAATGCGCGATGTCGCTGATCTTGCGCGTCCTCGCGCGGGGATCGCCGAGCAGCTTGCGCGCCAGCAGCAGGCGCTGCTCCAGCACGAATTCGGTGAAGGTGGTGCCGGCCTGCTCGAACAGACGTTGCGCCTGGCGCGGGCTCAGGCCCGAGCGCGTCGCGACTTCGGACAGGCAGAGATCGTTGCGGCCGAGCGCGGCCATCACGTCGGCGCGCATGAGATCGAGGCGAGCCGCCGCATGTCCGCGGCCGCGCGCCAGACTGGCATGCTCGGCATCGGTGCCGAGCAGCAGGCCGACGAGATCGACCATGTGCTGTGCGGTGAGGCGTTGGCCGACGGCATCGAGATGCGGCCCGTGATTGGCGGCAAGCGCGTGGTAGCGGAAAATGGTCTCGGCCACCGCACCGTCCGAGAGCACTTGCGAGAGCTTCTCCTCGGCGCGCGGATTGATGTCGAGCAGCGCGCGGCGCGGCATGCGGATGGTGGTGAAGCGGTCGTCGTCGGTGTGGCCGACGGTGCCGGTGACGCCCATGTCGACGAGCACCATCTGCGCCGGCGCGAGCTCGACGGTGTGGCCGTTCTGTCCGACGCGGACGAGACCCGCATGCGCCGATATCAGCACGAGATCGTCGCTGCCGTCGGCCAGGTTGCTCTGCGTGCGTGAGTATTGCGCCGACGCGCCTTCCGGGATGGCGAGCGCGATATTGTCGACCACGCTGATCTGGAGCCGGCAATCGATGCTGTCGCCATGGCTCGGCCCGATGTCGAGACCGCAGGACCCGAAGGCCCGCTCGCGCCAATGTTCGAAGGCCGGACCGTGCGGCAGGCCCGCATATTGGTGGACGAAGATGCCCGGCGTCTTTGCTGCATCCATTTGATTTCCAAGCCCCTCTCCGGCGCCATGATCGTCGGCGCCGACTGCAAATTCCGGGCATTTGACGCCGCGGAATGGACAGAGGTTCAAATTGAGGGCGGATTCAGCGGGATTTGTCGGATTGCGACGGCGGGATGGACCATGGCGACAGTTTTGCGGCCTTGTAGCCCGCATAAGCGAAGCGACATGCGGGGAACACTGTCCCCGGATATCGCTTCGCTCATCCGGGCTACGGAACGGCAGCAGCACCTACTTCTTCGCCGGAACCTGCGGCTGCGACGGCGGCACGGTCTCGATCAGCTTGCCGGAAAACACCGGCGCGGAGGTCGGCTGGCCGCTGGGCGAGCCGCCGGCCTGCTCGACCGTGACGGCGTAGGTGGCGCCGTTGACGAGCTCGGCATCGTAGCCGCCGAGCACCGGACGCGCGGTGAATTCGCCGGCGCCGATCACGCCGAGCGAGCGCGGGCGCGGCAGCTTGTCGGAGATCAGCCAGAGCTCAAAGCTCTTGCCGGGCTCCGGCGTCGCGCCGACCTTGCGCACCGTGAAATTCCTGGTCGCACCGTCGATCGTGAGAATGAAGGCCGGACCGCCGCCCGGCCCCTGCAGCAGCGCGACATATTGCGACGACGCGGTCAGCGGCGCGGCCGGCGTCTTGACCTCGACCGTCTGGATGCGCGGCGCGGGACGGAGCGCGCCCGGCAGCCTGTCGGGCTGGAATATCTGCAGCGACAGCGTCACCAGCAGCGCGGCCGCGAGCGCGCCGACAGCGGATGCGATCGTGCGCCAGCGCTTCACGCGGCTCTCGAGCCGGATGACGCTGCTGTTGTCGGCGACCGGCGGGGGCGGCGCGCGCACGATCTCGGGATCGGGCGCATGGACCTGCGGCATATAGATCGGCACGACCTCAGGCCGCGCGTCGGAGGCCGGCGGCACCGTTTCAGGCTGCGCGGCGTTAGGAGGCTCAACTGCGGGAGGCTGCGGCTCGGCTTGCCTGGTATCCTCCGGCGGCAATTCAGGCGGCGCGGTATCGAGCGGGGAAAACTCCGGCACGGGCGGAGGCGGTGGCGGCGGCGACGCTTCCGGCAGCGCAGGCGACCCTTGCGCAAAATTCGTCCGCGCGAGTTCCGCGCGGATGTTCTCCCACACGATCGGACGCGGCTCGATGGTGCCGACCATCTGGTTGAGGACGCCGAGCCGGTAGGCCCAGGCCCGCACGACATCGGCAAACCCAGGGTCCACCGCCATCATGGTCTCGACCTGCGCGCGCTCGTCGGCGTCGAGCGTACCGAGCGCATATTCCGCGGCGAGCGCGATATGATCCTCCGTGTAGGCCATCACATGCAGTCCAGAACCACCCTCACATCATCCTCACAATCCGAGGCACTCGCGAATATCCAGCATGCTGCGCCGCAGCCACGTCTTCACCGTGTTGACGGGCGCGGCGAATTTCTCCGCCAATTGCTCGCGGCTCCAGCCGTTGTAATAGGCGAGAAGCACGAGCCTCTGACGGTCCGGCGCGAGCCGGCCGATACATTCCAGGAGCCGCTTCAGCTCCTCGGTCATCTCCCGGCGCGCCAGCGGATCGGGACTGTCGGCCGCGACCTCCATCGCCCGAGGCTCTTCCTCGATGGAGACTTCCGACTTCTTGCGCACGATGTCGATCGCACGGTTGCGCGCGATCGACGCCATCCATGTGATCGGCGACGACAAGGCCGGATTGAACTGGCCTGCGCTGTTCCAGATCTTGACGTAGGTCTCCTGAATGACCTCCTCTGCGAGATCCTGCCGGCGCAAGATACGGAGCACGACGCCATAGAGTTTCGCGCGCGTGGCGACGTAGAGGCGCTCGAACGCGGCCTGATCGCCCTTGGCGACCGCCTCAATCAGCCCGACCAGCTCGGCTGGCGTCAGCATTCAGCCCCCCAACACGCGGGCCTCGACGCTTTGCGCGCTGGCCCCGGCACTCGACTACCATAGCGCGCGGCAGCGCCGACCACCAAGGGGCGCGGCGCCGCGCTGTGGACAGCACATACGAAAACCCGGACCTTGCGGGTCCGGGTTCTGCAAATTCGCGTTGGGTCTGGCGGCTGAAGCCGCTAGGCGACGGCGCCGATGCGGGCGCGCATCAGGCCGATGCTGTCGAGGTCGGCCTGCTCGCGGGCGTTCTCTTCGGCGCGTTCGCGGGCCTGGTCGCGCTCGTCGAGGAGCTCGACCTTCTTCAGCTCCTCGAAGGCCTCGGCCAGCGCGGCCTTGGCTTCGTCGAGCTGGCCCTTGAGCTCGTCGGCCGAGCGGGTCAGGTTCTCGCGGCGCTGGATCGCGGCCTTGGCATAGGTCGGATAGGCAAAGTGCGAGGGATCGTTGATCCCGGCGCGCTCCTGCTCGGTCGTGATCTCGCGCTCGAGATCGGTCGACATCCGCTGGAAGTCGGCGATCATGGTCTCGATCTGGGTGACCCGGCGGCGCTTCTCGTCGACCTGAAATTTCTTCAGGCGGATGAGGGTGTCTCGTGACTTCATCGACTCATACTCCCCAGAAGTCCCTTGGCTGCACGTGGGACGTCACCGGTCTCCCCACAGGCCCGACGGGGGCCAAGACCGGCTCTGCTACTCTGTGGGATCGGATGATGACGGGACAAAGTTAGCGTTCCGTTTCCAAATTACCGAGGATTTGCGCCAACTGGCGGTAACCGTCCGCCAGTGAGGCATTTTCGTCCTTGCGCTGCCGCAAGAACGCTTCCAGCGGCTCGTGCAGGCGGATCGCCTCGTCGACCTCGGGGCTGGAGCCGGCCCGGTAGGCGCCGAGCCGGATCAATTCCTCCATGTCGGCATAGGTCGCCATCACCTGGCGCGCCCGCTGGATGGTCGGCCAGAACTGCGGATCGGCCGATTTCGGCATGGTGCGGGAGACGGATTTGAGGATGTTGATGGCGGGATAGCGGCCGCGCTCGGCGATCGAGCGCTGCATCACGATGTGGCCGTCGAGGATGCCGCGGACCGCGTCCGCGATCGGCTCGTTGTGATCGTCGCCGTCGACCAGCACCGTGAAGATCGCGGTGATCGCGCCCTCGCCCAGGCCCGGTCCGGCCCGCTCGAGCAGCTTCGGCAGCTCGGTGAAGACGGTCGGCGTATAGCCCTTGGCGGTCGGCGGCTCGCCGGCGGAGAGGCCGATCTCGCGCTGGGCCATGGCAAAGCGCGTCACCGAGTCCATCAGGCAGAGGACGTCCTTGTCCTCGTCGCGAAAATACTCGGCGACCGCGAGCGTGAGATACGCCGCCTGGCGGCGCATCAGCGCCGGCTCGTCGGAGGTTGCGACCACGACGACGGAGCGCGCCAGCCCCTCCTCGCCGAGATCATCCTGCAGGAACTCCTGCACCTCGCGGCCGCGTTCGCCGATCAGCCCGATGACGCTGACGGCCGCATCGACGTTGCGCGCCAGCATCGACAGCAGCACCGACTTGCCGACGCCGGACCCCGCGAAGATGCCCATGCGCTGGCCGCGGCAGCAGGTGAGGAAGGTGTTCATCGCGCGCACGCCGAGATCGAGCGGCGCGCCTACGCGCTTGCGCGAATGCGCCGGCGGCGGCGTGTTGCGATACGGCATCGGCGCCGGTCCCTGCGGCAGCGGCCCCTTGCCGTCGATCGGCTCACCGAGCGCGTTGATGACGCGGCCGAGCCAGGCCGACGACGGCCGCACTTGATTGGCGGCATTGGCGATCACCGCCTTGCAGCCGCGGCGCACGCCATCGAGCCCGGCGAACGGCATCACGACGGCATTGTTGCCGGAGAAGCCGATCACCTCGCAGGGGATGGAGCGGTTCGCACCGGTCTCGATCACGAGCCGCGCGCCGACCGACATCGCGTGAATGGGGCCGGCCACTTCGACCATCAGGCCGCGCACGCCGACGACACGGCCATAGATATTGACGCCGTCGATATCGCCGATCTGTTCGGCAAGCGCCTTCATAAGGTGGTCGCCTTCGACATCCGGGCCTTCACGGTGAAACTCTTAAGTTTCGCCATATTTCTGAACGGCGCTTAACTTCGTGTTTACCCGCATCGTTAATCATTGCGTCACTGTCTTTGTGGCTGAGCGTGGCTCCCTTTCAGAAGAAGGCTGAGTCGCGGGAGTCGGTTAGGTCCGATTCTTAAAGTGGAACTTGAACGGAGCTGGGTGACGAAAGCTGCTTCTTGCGCAAGACCTTAGGGCGATTCGACAAAAATTGCACCGGGGGGACTTGCGTTCCAGAATCAGGATTTGTTAACCATCTGTTGTCAGGATCCGAATCAGTTGTTCAAAGGCGTTTTGTTGAGTGCCGCGAATGCGGCCGACCTGACGCCCAGGAGCGGCGACTATGGGGAACTGGCATGCGCGTTTTGCTGATTGAAGATGACAGCGCCGTCGCGCAGTCGATCGAGCTGATGCTGAAGTCTGAGAGCTTCAACGTCTACACGACCGATTTGGGGGAAGAAGGCGTCGATCTCGGTAAACTCTACGATTACGACATCATTCTTCTCGACCTTAACCTGCCCGACATGTCCGGTTACGACGTGCTCAAGCAGCTCCGGGTCTCCAAGATCAAGACACCGATTTTGATCCTCTCCGGCCTCGCCGGCATCGAGGATAAGGTCAAGGGTCTCGGCGTCGGCGCCGACGACTACATGACCAAGCCCTTCCACAAGGACGAGCTGGTGGCCCGCATCCACGCGATCGTGCGCCGCTCCAAGGGTCACGCCCAGTCGGTCATCCAGACCGGCGATCTCGTCGTCAACCTCGACACCAAGACGGTGGAAGTCGGCGGCCAGCGCGTGCATCTGACCGGCAAGGAATACCAGATGCTGGAGCTGCTCTCGCTCCGCAAGGGGACGACCCTCACCAAGGAAATGTTCCTCAACCACCTCTATGGCGGCATGGACGAGCCCGAGCTGAAGATCATCGACGTCTTCATCTGCAAGCTCCGCAAGAAGCTCGCCAACGCTTCCGAAGGCCGTAACTTCATCGAGACCGTGTGGGGCCGCGGCTACGTGCTGCGCGAGCCGCACGAGGCCGACGAGCGCATCCCCGCCTGATCCTCACGTTACGTCGCGAGCCCTGAGGGCTCGCTCCTCCCCAGCCTGGACCCCGCCGCAAATGGCGGGGTTTTATTTTTGGGGCACGCTTCATCCGAAGCTTAATGATTGAACCGCTACCCTCCCCCCGCCGACGAATGGTCGCTGCACGATGGGGGAACGATGATCCTGCAATCACTCGCCGGCCTGCCTGCCTTCCTGGTCTATTTCTGCACCGGCCTGATCGCGATCGTGGCCTATCTGCTGGTCTACACCCGCATCACCCCGCACAACGAGTTCCAGCTGATCCGCGACAACGAGCCGGCCGCGGCGATCGCGCTCGGGCTCAGCCTGCTCGGCTTCGTCGCGCCGCTGGTCAGCGCCATCGCGCATTCGGCCAATGTACTGGACTGCATGGTCTGGGCGATCATCGCGCTGATCGTGCAGATCATCGTGCTGTTCCTGGTCAGGGTCCCGGTGCCGAACCTGTCGGCGCGAATTGCCGCAGGTGAACTGGCGCCGGCGATCTGGCTCGGACTGTCCTCGCTCGCGGCGGGCCTCTTGAACGCCGCCTGCATGATCTACTGACCTGGTAGCTAAGTGATATGGCCAACAAGCCTCCCAGCAAGGAGTTCAGCAGGCGCCGGCCGCGCCTGCCGGCGGACCTGCCACTGCCGCCGAGGGAGCCGCCGGCGAAGCGCTCCGGCCATGTCGCGCTGCTGGTGATGGGCACGATCGCGGTCGGCACCACCGCCTACACGCTGATGCCGCGGCAGACCTGCGAGCCCACGCCCGGCGCCGTGCCGGGGCAGACGACCACGACGTGCACCAGTAGCGGCAGCAGTTCGTCGGGTGGCAGCGGCGGCTCGCACTCGTCGTCGCGATCGAGCTTCTACAGCAGCGATTCCTCGAGCCATTCCTCGTCGGGAACGTCGTCCGATTCAGGCTCCAGCAGCGTGAGCCGCGGCGGCTTCGGCTCGTTCGGTCACGGCTTCTCGGGCGGTGGTTGATCCATGCAACGCATCGTGTGTCCCGAGCGCGACGACTGGCGGCAGACCGCCGCGCAATGCGGCTTCGCCTTCCACACCATCGACGGCGAACGCTATTGGGACGAGAGCGCCTATTACGGCTTCACGCTCGACGAGATCGAGCGCGGCATCGAGACGCCGACCGGCGAGATCGACGCGATGTGCCTGGAGCTTGCCGGCCGCGTGATCAAAGACGAGCGCCATCTGCGGCGCCTGAAGATCCCGGAGACGTTCTGGAGCTTCATCGCCGAAAGCTGGCAGCGCGACGATCGCAGCCTCTATGGCCGGCTCGACCTGAAGTTCGACGGACAAGGCCCGGCCAAGCTGCTCGAATACAACGCGGACACGCCGACCTCGATCTTCGAGGCCGCGGTGTTTCAATGGACCTGGCTCGAACAGGCGATCGAACGCCGCATCATCCCGGCGCGGGCCGACCAGTTCAACTCGATCCACGAGCGGCTGATCGCGGCGTGGAAGGAGATTGCCAAAGGCCGCCATCTCCATCTCACCGGCACCACCGGCAACGAAGAGGACGCCGGCACGCTCGCCTATCTCGAGGACACCGCGCGGCAGGCAGGGCTCTCGACCCGGCTGCTCGACATCGAGGAGGTCGGCTGGCGCGACGAAGGTGGCGGCTTCGTCGATCTCGACAACAGCGACATCGCGCTCGCCTTCAAGCTCTATCCCTGGGAGTGGATGTTCCACGATGCCTTCGGCGCCAAGCTCGCGAGCGCGCCGACGCGCTGGATCGAGCCGCCGTGGAAGGCAGTGCTCTCCAACAAGGGCATCCTGCCGCTGCTCTGGGAGATGTTTCCGAACCATCCCAACCTGCTGCCGGCCTTCTTCGAGGACGATCCGCGTGCCGCTGAGCTCGGGACGTCCTATGTCCGCAAGCCGCTGCTGTCGCGCGAAGGCGCCAACGTCACGCTGGTCTCCGGCGGCATGCCGCTCGACGAGCAGGCGGGTCCCTATGGCGCGGAGGGTTTTGTACGGCAGGCACTGTCGCCGCTGCCGAACTTCTCGAGCTTCTATGTGGTGGTGGGAAGTTGGCTGGTGAACCACGAGCCCTGCGGCCTGTCGATCCGCGAGGACGAAAGCCCGATCACGGGCAACCGCTCGCGGTTTCTGCCGCATGCGATTTTGTGAAGTGCGCTCGCGGCCTCGTCGGAAAGGACGCGAGCGCGTAGGTTCGCGCGCTTGAGTTACGGGGTCTTGACGATCAACCTGCCGTCGAACAGGCCTGCGCCCTTGAATCCGCTTTGCATGCTTTCGAAGCCGCCCGTGCCCGTCGCGTTGGCGTACGCCCCGGTGCCCGACAGGATGGTATATTCGCCCTTTGCCTTACCGTCCTTGACCACGCCGGCGTAGCGCGCCGTGATCGAGGACCCGTCGTCGAACGTGTAGGTGCTGTAGCCGAACATGGGTCCTGAGCCCTTGAGCATGTCGGAGGAGTTGACGAAGTCCTTCACGGCAATGCGGCCGTCCTTGAAAAAGGCAACGCCGAACATCTTGCCGGACATGACCGTCTGACCTTCGACGTTCGCAACCTCACTGACCTTAACGTCCATTGCTTTGGTGACGAGCTTGAATTCGAGCACCTGTTCGCCGGCGAGAGCCGTCGCGGGCAACGAAAGCGCAGCCAACAGGAAATAAGAGGCGCAAGACATTCGCATGGTATGTCCTCCTCAAAGCAGTTCATGTTGGAATGAAATCCCGTCTCAGTCTGGCGGGACGATCGGGAGCATAGCACGCTGCTCGGGTGCTGATGAGAGGCGCGATCGCATTGCATCGCGGTGCGAGCTCACCTCGCGCGCGGTAGCTGAGTAATCCGCGGTGGTGAAACGTCACGCACATTGACGGAGAAAGAATGCCATCAGGTGCTACCCGTCATCCGCACCAACAATGCTTTCTCGGATCGAGGGTCGCTCGGCTGATTACCTTGCCGCTGCGACCTTCAGCGGCTGCGGCATCAAGCCGCCCATCGGACGGCCGGAGCGCGCGGGATTGAGCTGATAGAGACCGCGACGATCGACGATCGGACGGAACGCATCGGTGATGCCGACGACGGATTCGGCGGCGCCGAGCAGCAGCGTACCGTCGGCTTCCAGGCACTTCGCCATGCGCTCGAAGATCACCGCCTTGGTGTCCTGATCGAAATAGATCAGCACGTTGCGGCAGAAGATCACGTCGAACGTGCCGAGATGCGAGAAGTCCTGCAGCAGGTTGAGCTGGCGGAACTGCACCATCGCACGAATATCGGCATTGAGCTGCCAGAGCTCGCCGGCTTGCGTGAAATACTTCATCAGGTGCTGGATCGGCAGGCCCCGCTGCACTTCGAACTGGCTGTAGATGCCGGCCCTGGATTTCTCCAGTACCTCCTGCGACAGATCCGTGGCGACGATCTCGATGCGCCAGCCGGCGAGAGCCGCGCCCATCTCCTTCACGCACATCGCGATCGAATAAGGCTCCTGCCCCGTCGAGGACGCCGCCGACCAGATGCGGAGCGACTTGCGCGCCGCGCGCGCCTGGATCAGGCCCGGCAGGATGGTCTCGCGCAGATGATCGAACGGAATCTTGTCGCGATAGAAGAACGTCTCGTTGGTGGTCATCGCTTCGACCACATCGGTCGCAAGCCGGCCGTCGCCGTTCCTGATCTTCAGCACGAGATCGGGAATGCCGGGAAGGCTTGCCTTGCGCGCGAGCGGCAGCAAGCGGCTTTCGACCAGGTACTGCTTGTCGGGAGAGAGATCGAGGCCCGAACGCTCTTTCAGGAACTTGCGCAGATAATCGTAATCCGCGGGTGTCACGAGCGGTCTCCCGCGAACAGGCGGTTGATCTTGGTGCCGATCTGGTTGAGCGGAAGGATCGCCGCGCAGATGCCGGCGTTGGCCGCGGCGCCCGGCATGCCCCAGACCACGCTGGAGGCTTCGTCCTGCGCGATCACGCTGCCGCCGGCGGCGACGATGTCCTTGCCGCCGCGCATGCCGTCCGAGCCCATGCCCGTCAGGATCACGGAGAGGATGCTGCCGTGCCAGATGTCGATGGCGGAGGTGAAGAGCGGATCGACCGCGGGCTTGCAGAAATTGACGGCGGGGCCGTCATCGAGCGCGATCGCCACGTCGGCGCCGCTGCGCGCGACACGCATGTGCTTGCCGCCTGGCGCAAGATAAATCCGTCCCGGCTTCACCGGCTCGCCGTCGATCGCCTCGGCCGCCGGGCGGCGGCTCGCGCGCGCCAGATGCTCGGCGAGAATGGTGGTGAAGGTCGGCGGCATGTGCTGGGTGATCAGCACCGGGTAGCGGTCGATGACAGGACCGAGCTCGGTGACGAGCGCCATCAGCGCCTGCGGGCCGCCGGTCGAGGAGCCGATCAGCAGCACCTTCGGCACCTGGGTCGAGAACGGACGCGTCGACAGCGCCCCCGACGACAGCGCATGCACGGCCGGGGCCGGTGCGGGCGCGGCAGGCCGCGCGACAGCCGGTGCACGGGCAGCCGGCGCAGCGGGGCTCGCAGGCGCGAGCGGCGGGCTCGCAACTGCCGCCCTTCGGCGCAGACGCGCGCCGAGATGACGGATCTTCTGGATCAGATCGTGATGGAAGATGTCCGCGGCCGAGGCCTCGCGCGTGGACTCCGGCTTCGGAATGTAGTCGGCCGCGCCGAGCGACAGCGCCTTGAAGCTGATCTCCGCGTTGCGGCGGGTCAGGGTCGAGGCCATGATGATGACGAGATCGCGCTTCTTCGCCAGCAATTGCGGCAGCGCCGAGATGCCGTCGAGCTCGGGCATTTCGATGTCGAGCACGGCAACGTCGGGATTGATGCGTTCGAGCTGGTTGACCGCTTCGAGCCCGGTGCGCAAGGAGGCCGCGACCTCCATGTCGTGCTCGGCACCGATCCAGCGCGAGATGAGGCCGCGGATGACGACGGAGTCGTCAACGACCATCACCCGCAGCGGACCGGCTTCGCGCGACGTGCCCGTGGTCGAATTCCCTGCGAACGCAACACTCATTACTCACCAACTCAGACTGAAACGGTTCAGTTGAAAACAAAACGCCGAAGGAGCCGTTCAGCCTCCGGAGTTCGCTCAGATAAGGCCGACTTCCTGGAACTTCGCCGTCACGATGTCCTTGTCGAACGGCTTCATGATGTACTCGTTGGCGCCGGCGTGCAGCGCACGCGCAATATGGGCCACGTCGTTCTCGGTGGTGCAGAACACCACCTTCGGCTGGTCGCCGCCGGGCATGCGCCGGAGATGGCCGAGAAATTCGTAGCCGTCCATCACGGGCATGTTCCAGTCGAGCAGCACCGCGTCGGGCAAGCCGCGCTTGCAGGCCTCGAGCGCCTTCTCACCGTCCTCGGCTTCGAGAATCTGGAAGTCGAGGCCCTCCAGGATCCGGCGCGCAACCTTGCGGATGACGCTGGAATCATCAACGACGAGACAAGTTCGCATGTGAACCTCTGCTTCCTCCCCCTTTGCGAGGGCACTTCCAATTGCAACTCTGCCGACGGCAATGCCGCCGGATCAGGCCGCCATCATCTCGGGCGCGAGCTCGAGCACGCGATCGACGTCGAGGACGACCATGAGCTGGCCGTCGAGACGGTGAACGCCGCCGGCGAGCTTGGCCATGCGGGGATCGAGGTTGACCGGGTTCTCTTCCATGCCGGCCTCGGGCAGGCGCAGCACCTCGCCGATCTGGTCGATCAGGAGGCCATAGGATTCGCCGCGCAGGTCGACACCGACCGCCATCGGGGTCTTGCCGTCCTCGGCCTTGGGCAGGCCGAGACGGGCGCGCATGTCGATCACGGTGACGATGCGGCCGCGCAGGTTCAGCACGCCCGCGATCTCGCGCGAGGACAGCGGAACGCGGGTGACGCGCTCGGGCATGAACACGTCCTGGACGCGGGAGATCGGCAGGCCGAACAGTTGGCCACCGATCATCGCGGTGACGTATTCGACCATGGTGCCTTCGGTGGACTGCATCTTGGTGCTCATAAGCGTATCTCCTGATCCCGCTGGTTACGCCGCTGCCCGGCTCAGCTCGGAGGCGCCGGCGGCACCCGCGGTCTGCTCCTTCAGCGCCGCGATCAGACCGGGACGGTCGAACTTGGCGACATAGTCGTGGAAGCCGGCCTGACGGCCGCGTTCGATCGCCGCCGGCGACACCAGCGCCGACAGGCCGATGATCGGCATCGAACCGAGATTGCTGTCGGAGCGGATGGTCTCGGCGAACTCGAACCCGTTCATGTCGGGCATCTCGATGTCGGTCAGGACCACGTCGAAGTTTTGCGCACGG
>NZ_DASYWN010000014.1:0-32665 GCF_035935975.1 Bradyrhizobium sp. | reverse complement strand
CGCTCTACCCATCCTACGAGACTGTGAATCTTTTTGTACCGCGCGTCGGGCGAATGTGATTCTCTAGGCAGATTGATTGCCGGGGAGAGAGATGGCTGACGACGGATTTTTTGGCGAATTGCCGGAGCAGTCGACGCCGCGAAGCGAAGCGGGGCCGCGGGGCGCACCTCGGCTACGCGAGCCCGTGCGCGATCAGATCGAATTGCGAGCGGTCGATATCGATAGCCTGATCGGGCAGGATCATCCGGCGCGGACGATCTGGGCTTATGTCGAAGAGCTCGACCTGAGCGAACTGGAAGATCGGGTCAAGGCGCGGGAGAACAGGCCGGGTCATCCGGCGCCATCGCCCCGGTTGCTGCTGGCGCTTTGGCTGTACGCCACGAGCGACAGCGTTGGCAGCGCGCGGGCGCTGGACCGGCTCTGCGACAGTCACGACGTCTACCGCTGGCTCTGCGGCGGCGTGTCTTTGAACTATCACACGCTGTCGGACTTCCGGGTCGACTGCGCCGACTTGCTCGACCGTTTGCTGGTCGAGCATCTGGTGGCCCTGAATGAGGCAGGGCTGATTGATCTGGAGAAGCTAACCCAGGACGGGGTGCGGATACGGGCGAATGCCGGGACCGGATCATTTCGGCGAGAGGCGACGCTGGATCGGCAGATGGCGCAAGCGAAGGCTGTGGTGGAAGAGCTCAAGCGCGAGGTCGATGCCGATCCGGAAGCCAGCAATCGGCGGATCCGGGCCGCCAAAGAGCGCGCGGCGCGCGAACGCAGCAGGCGGGTACAAGCCGCGCAGACGGCGCTGGCCGAGATCAAGCGCAAGCGAAAACAGCTCGATGACAAGGGCGGCAACGGCAAAAAGCCCAAAGAGCCACGGGCCTCCACCACCGACCCGCAGGCACGGGTGATGAAAATGGCCGATGCCGGCTTCCGTCCGGCCTACAATGTACAGGTGGCCAGCGCGGCCGGCGAACTGATCGTGGTCGCGATCGATGTCGACAACAGCGGCTCGGATCGTGGCTTGATGCGACCGATGCTGGAGCGAACGCGCGCTCGGCTGAAGCGCTTGCCGCGCCGCTACCTTGCCGATGGCGGGTTCTGCAGCGGCGAGGACATCGAATGGGCGCATGGCGAAGGTGTCGAGGTTTACTGTCCTCCCCCAAACTCCAGGAGCGGTGTCGATCCCTTTTTACCCCGGAGCAGCGACGGTCCCGGGGTCGCCGCCTGGCGTGCTCGCATGGCCAGCCAAGCCGGCAAGGCACAGTACAAAGCCCGCACGATCTGCGAATGCATTCATGCCCGATGGCGGAACTGGGACCTCAGGCAATTGACCGTGCGCGGCATCGAGAAGGTCCGGGCCGTCGTGCTCTGGTACGCCCTCGCCAACAACATCCTGCAAGGACACCAACTCGCAAAAGCATAGACCGCAGAACCATACCCGTCCGCCCCACGCCGCTCGCCTCCCACATCAGGGGCCGCCAACGCCCCTTGATGTCGAATCTGGAAATGGCTCTCAGGCTCTACGGCGCCGGTTACCTGGCCGGCCCCACCTTCCGCTGACACAATGCAGCGACCGCCCCCAGCGCCAGCAGCGCCGCCGACACGTTCAGCGCGTAGCTCAAGCTTCCCAGCGCATCGGTGATGGCGCCGACCACGATCGGCCCCAGCGTCTGGCCGACGCCGAACGAGATCGTCATCGCTGCGATCGCGGTCGGCCACATCTCGGGCGGATAGTTGAAGCGGACGAAAGCGGTGGTCGAGCCGACCACGGCGAAGAAGGCCACGCCGAACACGACGGCCGAGACCGCCAGCCATGCCGGCGAATGCCCGAGCATCGGCAGGGCCGCACCAAGCGCGTTGGTGCTGAGGATGATCGCGGTGGCCAATCCGCCGCGATCGAGCGCGAGTACGCCGCGCCAGACCCAGGGCGTCACGAAAGCGCTGAGGCCGATCAGGCTCCAGAACGCCGCCTGCGCCGCGGCTCCGCCGCCGCCGTCGCGCACATAGGCGATCATGAACGTCATGTAGGCGATGTAGCCGGCGCCGAACAGGAAGTAGGCGGCGAGGTAGATGAGCACGGGCAGAATCTTGAAGGCGCCATGACTGCCCTCGGAGAAGCGCGCTCCGCTCTCGATGCGGGCCACGAACAGCGGCACGGTCATGATGGTCGAGAGCAGCGTCAGCGCCCACCACACCAGCCACCACGAGCCCGGTCCGAAATATTGCAGCGTGAACGGGGCGATCAGCCCCGAGGAGAGAATGCCGATGCCGGGCCCGGCATAGAACAGGCTGAGCAGGAAATTGGCCCGCGCGGGCTGCGACTGCGCGATCGTCGCGGCCAGCGCGCCACCGGCGACGAAGCCGGCCGCGGCCCCCAGGCCCAGCACGAGGCGCGCCAGGCTCAGCGCAATGAAATTGCCGGTCAGTGCGCAGGTGGCGAGCGCGGCGACGCAGGCCACGGTTCCGCCGCGGATCGCCGCCGACCAGCCGACTCGCTGGATCAGCCGGGACGCGATGAGGGCGCCCACGAGGTAGCCGACGGCATTGATGGTGTTCATGAACCCGGCCGCCGAATAGGACCAGCCGAGGTCCTCCCGCATGTCGGGCAGCACCAGGGCATAGGCAAAGCGGCCGATGCCGAGCCCGACCGTCGCCGCCAGCGACAGGGTCAGGATCAGCCGCGCGGGATGTGCGTCAGGTCGGGGGCGATCAGGTGCGTGCAAGGGGTTCTCCGGCCAGCGCAGTGTGGCAGGCCCCGCCCGGCTTGCACAGCCGCGAGGCGGCAATGGTGTCTTGCCAAGCGCGCAACGCCGCTCTAGCACTCCGGCCGAATTCGATCTGAGAGGAAACGACCATGGCGACCCACAAATTGCTGCTGCTCCCCGGCGACGGTATCGGCCCCGAGGTGATGGGCGAGGTGAAGCGGCTGATCGATTGGCTCAATTCGGCCGGGATCGCCAAGTTCGAGACCGACACCGGCCTCGTCGGCGGCTCCGCCTATGACGCCCATAAGGTGTCGATCTCCGAGGGCGACATGGCCAAGGCGCTGGCCGCGGACGCCATCATCTTCGGCGCGGTCGGCGGCCCGAAGTGGGACGCCGTTCCCTACGAGGTGCGCCCCGAAGCCGGCCTGCTCCGCCTGCGCAAGGATCTGGCTCTGTTCGCCAACCTCCGTCCGGCCGTGTGCTATCCGGCGCTGGCCGACGCCTCCAGCTTGAAGCGTGAGGCGGTCGAGGGCCTCGACATCGTCATCGTGCGCGAGCTCACCGGCGGCGTCTATTTCGGCGAGCCCAAGACCATCACCGATCTCGGCAACGGCCAGAAGCGCGCCATCGATACCCAGGTCTACGACACCTATGAGATCGAGCGCATCGGCCGCGTCGCCTTCGAGCTTGCCAGGAAGCGCAAGAACAAGGTGACGTCGATGGAGAAGCGCAACGTCATGAAGTCGGGCGTGCTCTGGAACGAGGTCATGACCCAGGTCCACAAGCGCGAATATCCCGATGTCACGCTCGAGCACCAGCTCGCCGATTCCGGCGGCATGATGCTGGTGAAAGCGCCGAAGCAGTTCGACGTCATCGTCACCGACAATCTGTTCGGCGACATGCTCTCCGACATCGCGGCGATGCTCACCGGCTCGCTCGGCATGCTGCCCTCGGCCTCGCTCGGCGAAGTCGATGTGAAGAGCAAGAAGCGCAAGGCGCTGTACGAGCCGGTGCACGGCTCGGCGCCCGACATCGCCGGCAAGGGCCTCGCCAATCCGATCGCGATGATCTCGTCGTTCGGCATGGCGCTGCGCTATTCCTTCGACATGGGCGCGCTCGCCGACAAGGTCGACGCCGCGATCGCCGCCGTGCTGGCGAGCGGCCTGCGCACCGCCGACATCAAGTCGGAGGGCACCACGGCCGCCTCGACCACGCAGATGGGCGAAGCGATCTTGAAGGAACTGCAGAAGCTGCACGCGTAAGCGGGCACATGCAATCGTAGCCCGGATGAGCGAAGCGACATCCGGGACCTTGCCTGCCGTGTTCCCGGGTATCGCTTCGCTCACCCGGGCTACGACTTCACCGGAGCCTTTCATGGATGCGCATCGTCCCAAGATCGCGGAAACCATCATCCATGAGACGGTGCGCCAGCGCGAGGCGCAGATCGGGCGGCGCTGCGAGATTCTCAGCCATACCCGCATCGAATATGCTTCGCTCGGCGACTACTCCTATCTCGGCGAGAATTGCGAGGTCGCCGACGCCGCGATCGGAAAATTCACCGCCATTGCCAATTCGGTGCGGATCGGCGCGCCGAACCATCCGATGGGCCGCCCGTCGCAGCATCGCTTCACCTATGTCCCGGAATATTACGAGGCGAGCGCGACGCGTGACCGCGACTTCTTCGCGGATCGCCGCGGCGACCGCGTCATCGTCGGCAACGACGTCTGGATCGGCCACGCCGCGATCCTCTTGCCGGGCGTCACCGTCGGCGACGGCGCGGTGATCGGCGCGGGCGCGGTCGTCAGCCGCGATGTCGCGCCCTACACGATCGTCGGCGGCGTTCCCGCGCGCCCGATCCGCAAGCGCTTCGATGATTCCGTCGCGGACAGCCTGCGCCGCATCGCCTGGTGGAATTGGCCGGATGAGCTGATCTTCGAACGCCTCGGCGATTTCCGCTCCGAGGCGATCGAAGACTTTTGCCGGCGCTATGACCCGGCAGCCAACGCGTAACGCGGATCTCGCACAAACAAAAAAGGCCGGGCGATAGCCCGGCCTTTTGATTCGGTCGTGACGTCCGCTCAGTAGAGCGGGAAATTCCGCGGGTAGCCGCCGACATCGGCCGGCGTGCTGAGCGGCTGGCGATCGATCGGACGGTTATTGTTCTCGCGTGCGAAGGTCGGATAACCGATCTCCGGCGGGAAGGCGTAATCGTTGAACTTGCGGTCGCCCGGATTGACCTCGGTGCCACCGTCGAGCCAGGAGCGCTTGCTCACATAGAGGCGGGTGCGTCCCTGCTGATAGACCGCGTTGGGGCCGCTCGGGCCGTAATAGGGCCGGCCGCGATCGTCATAACGCTTGACCTTGGTGTCGGCCGAAGCTGGCGCTGCGAGCGCCACGGCAACAACGGCCCCCGCCGCCAGCCAGGTCGCCAATTTGGTTGCCGCAGAAAATTTCGAGCTCATCACGTCCCCTTCAGGCGGCAAGCCGCCAGTCGATTTCGCCCCATACTATCCCGGCCAGGGTGTCCGCAACTAGGTCTATTGGGTCACACCAGCGCGGAATAATCGTGCGCGCCGGCAAAAGTTGCATGCAAACCAGCTACTTGAGCTTGATGCCGGTCAAAGCGCCCCGCGCAATTGCGCATTCGCGGCACCCAGCAGCCAATCCGACGAACCCGAGGGCGTGCAGGGCCGGCGCTTGAGCTCGGCATGGGCGAACAATTCCGCGAGCTTGGGTTCGTTACCCGAGGTCAACAGCGTCAGCCGGTTCAGCGTGCAGGCGACCGCCGCGCGCTGGGCGGGCAGGGTATCGCCCTGGCAGGAGAAGCCGGAGATCTGGAGCGCCGGCTCCTCATTGCGCTTGAGGTAGCCGAGGCAGGCCGGCTGCGCCGTGCCGGCCGGCCGGAACAGAGCGACGGGGCCGAATTTGGTGTCGATCAGGCCGGCCTGCTCAAGCGGGGTCGCCGCCGTGAGGCCCATCCGGAGCGCCAGCCCTTCGGTCGCCGGACGCGCCATGTCGAATTCGCCGCCTTCCCGGTAAATCTCGAGCTCGGCCAACGGCTTGTCCACCTCACCGTTCCAGCGCAGCACGTCCCTGCGGCCGCCTTCGGGGTGCCTGAGGATGAGGTAAGAGGCTGTTTTCTCTGATGAATCGAGCTTGCTGAGGGCGAAGGCCGGATGCGAGCGGTCGGCCACGGCCCAGCCCGGCCTGGAAGCCGGCTCATCGTCGCGCAGATCAGGGAGCTGGCCGAGAGCGGCGAGGCCGAGGATGGCAAACAGCACCAGCGCCCCCACATAGGCGAACAGGCGCGCCAGCGTCCCGACCACCTCGTCGGCGAAGGCTGCAAGCGCCAGATGGATCTGGGTAGGGCTAACGGCCGTGCTGGCCTCAGGCGATTGCATCCACGGCCTTCAGGCATGGTCCAACGTTGTCTTGAGGCCGGTTCTCGCATAGAAGCGCTGCTCTTCCTGTTTAAGCGCGAGCTTCAGGAACGGGCTTTTTCATCGGAGAGTGAACGATGGGTTACAAAGTCGCAGTCGTCGGCGCGACCGGCAATGTCGGACGGGAAATGCTCAACATCCTCGATGAGCGCAAATTCCCCGCGGACGAGGTCGTCGCCCTAGCGTCACGCCGCAGCGTCGGCGTCGAGGTCTCCTATGGCGATCGCACCCTCAAGGTCAAAGCGCTCGAGCATTACGATTTCTCCGACGTCGACATCTGCCTGATGTCGGCCGGTGGCTCAGTGTCGAAGGAATGGTCGCCGCAGATCGGCGCCGCCGGCGCGGTCGTGATCGACAACTCCTCGGCCTGGCGCATGGATCCGGACGTGCCGTTGATCGTGCCCGAGGTGAACGCGGCTGCGACCGAAGGCTTCAAGAAGAAGAACATCATCGCCAACCCGAACTGCTCGACCGCGCAACTCGTGGTCGCGCTCAAGCCGCTGCACGACAAGGCGACCATCAAGCGCGTCGTCGTCTCGACCTATCAATCGGTGTCGGGCGCCGGCAAGGACGCGATGGACGAATTGTTCTCGCAGACCAAGGCCGTCTACACCAACGACGAGTTGATCGCGAAGAAATTCCCCAAGCGCATCGCCTTCAACGTCATCCCCCACATCGACGTCTTCATGGAGGACGGCTACACCAAGGAAGAGTGGAAGATGATGGCGGAGACCAAGAAGATTCTTGATCCCAAGATCAAGCTCTCCGCGACCTGCGTGCGCGTGCCCGTGTTCGTCGGCCACTCCGAGGCCGTCAACATCGAGTTCGAGAATCCGATCACCGCGGACGAAGCCCGCGAGATCCTGCGCAAGGCGCCCGGCTGCCTCGTCATCGACAAGCACGAGCCCGGCGGTTACGCGACTCCTTACGAAGCGGCCGGCGAGGACGCGACCTACATCAGCCGCATCCGCGAGGACGCGACGGTGGAGAACGGTCTCGTGCTGTGGTGCGTGTCCGACAACCTGCGCAAGGGCGCAGCGCTCAACGCGATCCAGATCGCGGAAGTCCTGATCAACCGCAAGCTGATCAGCGCGAAGAAGAAGGCGGCGTAAGCCGCGCTTTGTAGGGCGGATTAGCCGAAGGCGTAATCCGCCTCTTTACTTTCTGAGCGCTGAGAAAGGCGGCGGATTACGCTTCGCTAATCCGCCCTACGGGAGCTGTTGTGGCCTAAACCACGCTCCGCGCGTTCCGAAATTCCTTGCTCGCCTTGTCCAGCACGAACAGCGATCCCTCCGCGACGCCGAAATAGGCGCCGTGGGTCTGCATCTGGCCGCTATCCACGGCCTTGCGCACGAACGGGAACGTCATCAGGTTTTCCAGGCTGCGGAACACCGCGGCCTTCTCGATGCGCTCGACGAACTGCGCCATGCTCTCGTGATCGCGCTGCTCGACCACTTCGCCGGGCTTGATGAACATCTGCATCCATTTGCCGATGAAGTCGCCGGGCGTCAGCGGCTCGATCTTGTCGACGAAGGCGCGGATGCCGCCGCATTGCGCGTGGCCGAGGACGACGATGTGCTTCACCTTCAGCACCGTCACGGCGTATTCCAGCGCGGCCGAGACGCCATGCGCGTTGCCGTCGGGCTGATACACCGGCACCAGGTTGGCGATGTTGCGCACCACGAACAATTCGCCCGGGCCGACGTCAAAAATGGTTTCCGGCGCGACGCGGCTGTCGCAGCAGCCGATCACCATCACTTCCGGGAACTGCCCCTTCACCGACAGCTCGCGATAGCGGCTCTGCTCGGCCGGCAGCCGCTGGGTGGCGAAGGCGTTGTAGCCTTCCAGCAAATGCTTCGGGAATGTGATCATGGCCTATGCCTAACCATAGACCAGAGGAGCGAACAAGCCTTTCGAATAGGCATGCCAGATGCTATCGGCTTCGGTCAGAACACAGACGAGGAAACCGGAAGGACCATTCGCATGACCCGCCCGCGCCGCAGCCATCTGTTCATGCCCGGCTCCAATCCCCGTGCGCTGGAAAAGGCGCAAAATCTCCCGGCCGACGGCCTGATCCTCGATCTGGAAGATTCCGTTGCCCCCGACGCCAAGGCAGTCGCGCGTGACGGTATCGCCGCCGCGATCGCGGCCAAGGGCTTTGGCAAGCGCGAGATCCTGATCCGGACCAACGGCCTCGACACGCCCTGGTGGGCCGACGACGTCGCGATGGCCGCCAAGGCCTCGCCGGACGGAATTCTGGTTCCGAAAGTTTCAAGCATCGAAGATCTCCAGGCGATCGGCGGTCGTCTCGCCGAGCTCGGCGCCGCGCCGACCGTCAAGGTCTGGGCCATGATCGAGACCGCGCGCGCGGTGCTGCATGCCGAGGAACTGGCCGAGGCCGGCCGCGATCCGAAGACGCGCCTGTCCGGCTTCGTGTTCGGCCCGAACGACATCTCGCGCGAGACGCGCATCAAGATGCTGCCCGGCCGCGCCGCGATGATCCCGATGATCACGCATTGCATCCTGGCGACGCGCGCCCACGGCCTCGAGATCCTCGACGGTCCCTACAGCGACATCGCCAACCCCGACGGCTTTGCCACTGAATGCGCGCAGGGCCGCGACCTCGGCTTCGACGGCAAGACGCTGATCCACCCCTCGCAGATCGAGGCCTGCAACGCGATCTTCACGCCGCCCGAAGAGGAAGTCGCGCGCGCGCGAAAGATCATCGCTGCGTTCGAATTGCCGGAGAACGTCTCGCGCGGCGCAATCCGTCTCGACGGCGCCATGGTGGAGCGCCTGCACGCCGACATGGCCAGGCGCACGATCGAGATTGCAGATGCGATCGCCGCGATGGCGAAGGGCTAGTCGCGCAGCCGAACGAGCGGACGCCGGCCAGAGCAAGGCCTGGGCGCGGCGTTCGAACATTCGGGTGACATCACATTTAGGGTTGTGGTCCCGATAAGCCCGGCTCGCGCTCAGCCCGGAAAACATTGCCATACAGGTTCGCTATCCATTGCCGCCCGCTCGCGGTGATGTTGAGATAACGTATGGCGCCTTGAATTTGCGGGGCGACATTGTTCCAATAGAACTGCGGGTACTTGTAGACGACGTCTGCAGGCGTTTCGTAGCCGAGCTTCTTGTTCAGACCGATTTCCTCGAACTCGTAAAAGAGTGCATTTGCCTTCCTGAGATAGTTCGGGTCGCCGAGCTGGCCAATGAGGTCCGCGGCGCGCAGCAACATGCCTTCCTCTTCGCCCGATTCGTCGTCAGGGACATCCGTATACGGAAAGCGCGTGAATTCGATGGCTCGCGCAATCCGGCTTGCGTCAACTTCCTCGACATCGTCGAAGCGCTCGGCGGCGAACAGCTTCGAGCGGTCGACATGATGGGGCGCGAGCGAGGCATCCGTTGCGCCGCGGGGGAGACGAACCATGCGGCCGGTCATGTCTGCGACATAGGAGTCCTCGGTATCGCCCTGAACTATGCCGCGCACGTAGCCGATGTCGTGAGTGAGGCAGGCGAGGATGAAATTTCCGTAGTCTGCGGCCGTCGTCGGACGGAGCATCATCCGTCCCATCTGGATATCGTGGCCCGCCAGGGTAACGAGCATGGTGTGCTCGACGTCGTGATACAGAGCGTCGCTGTTACCGATGCATTCCAGCGTCAGCCTTGCTGCAAATGGAAGGACTTCGGTCAAGCGGGCATGAGAAGAGCCAAACCGGTCCCGCGTGTCGGAGGTCAGGAACGTCGATAAGGTTTGCGCCACCAATTCAGGAATCGTGATCATCCGGGCACCCGTGCGATGGGTTGGCACGACAACGGATCACCGTTGCCAGCCTCATGATCGAGCCCGAATTTGTCCTGAGAGCTTGACGTAAATCAATGACCGGCCCGACCTCGATCCGAAGGGCTGAGGGGGGCAGGCTCTCACGGCTTTGCGACAGCCAGCACCGCGATAGCAATCACTGCCAACAGAACCAGCGGCAGGGATATTGACGTTGTGGGCGGAGCGCCCGCCGCGATCCTCCGAAGCCGGCCGCTCTGGACTCCGTGCAGGCCGGAGAGAAGCACGACGAAACCAAGCTTGGCGTTCAGCCAGCCCTGGCCAAACCATGCGCCGGATACGGCAAGGCCCGTTCCGAGCAGCCAGACAGCGATGATGGCCGGGACCGTCACCCACCGGTCGTAGCGACGAATGGCCGCGACGAATGGCTCGCTGCCCCGAGGCAGCGTCGATGCCAGCGCAAGCGTCAACGAGGTCAGGATGACGCCGCCGACGAACAGCAGCGCTGCGCCGACATGGGCGGCTTTCAGCCAGACGTAATGGTCGGCGAAGCTCATTGGATGGGATCCTCCCGCCGCATGGCTTCGATGCGCCGTCGGATATGCTTTGAAGCGAGAAAGCCGGCGAACGGCACGAAAGCCGAGGCCGCAAGCATGGCGATCTGGCGTCGCTGCCAGACTCCGGCGCCCACGGTCTGCAGCAGTGCCCAGCCGTAGAAAATGAACGCAAGGCCGTGCAGCGGCCCGATCGCGCGCACGCCGGTCGGCCAGTCCCAGAGATGCTTGAGCGGAACGGCGACGCAAACGAGCAGGGCGAGCGTCGAAGCTTCGATGATTGAGGCAAGCTTGAGCTGGCCGAGGAGTGAGGTGTTGATGTCGCGTTCGTTGTTCATTGCGTGACCGTTGGTGCTCCATCGCGCCGCTCGTGGTTAGCGGATCCGGCCAAGATCGATGAGTGGCGCTTCTGCCGATATGTGATCGATTCCTGCCAAAACGTGATAATGACGTCCGAGCGCGATCATCGGGGACAGGGCGTCATGGTTCACAGGGTCTGCATTGTCGCGATGGATCAGGTGATCCCCTACGACATGACGCTCGCCTATGAGGTGTTCGCCCGGCTCAGCGACGATATGGGCAAGCCGTTCTACGATGTGCGCGTGTGTGCCGAGGCGCCCCGCGTCAACGCCGGCGCATTCGGTCTGGTGGTGCCGTTCGGCCTGGAGGCCCTTGCCCGTGCGCACACCGTGATCGTGCCCGGAATCGAGAATCCCATGGCTCCCCGATCGAAAGCCATTCTGCGCGCGTTGCACCGGGCGCATCGCCGCGGAGCGCGAATTGCCTCGATCTGCTCCGGGGCATTCGTGCTCGCGGAGGCCGGCCTGCTGGACGGACGCCGCGCGACCACCCACTGGCTCTGCGCCGATCTCCTCGCCGGCAATTACCCGCAGGTGAAGGTCGACCCCAATGTACTCTTCGTGGACGAGGGGGAGATCGTGACGTCGGCCGGCGCGTCGGCAGGGATGGACATGTGTCTTCACCTCGTCAGGCGCGATTTCGGTCAGGCCGTGGCCGCTCATGCCGCGCGGCTCGCCGTCGCGCCCGTCAACCGGGAAGGCGGCCAGGCTCAATTCATCCGGCGCGATCCGCCGCGATCGAGCGGCTCTCTCGCATCGCATCTAGACTGGGCTTCGGCTCATCTTGCTGAGCCGCTCACCGTGGCACGGATGGCGGCTCAGGCGGGGATGAGCGAACGAAGTTTCGCGCGCCATTTCCGGGAGCAGATGGGCACCACGCCGATGCAATGGCTGCTCACCGTGCGAGTTCGCCGGGCGCAGGAGCTTCTGGAGAGCAGCGCAGCCTACGTGGACCAGATCGCCGCAGCTTGCGGCTTTCAGTCAACCGTCACGTTTCGTACGAGCTTTCGCCGGATCGCCGGCGTCAGCCCCGGCGACTACCGGCGCCGGTTCAACGACGCGCAATCATCTGCCGCGTAGCGATCGAAGGCCGTGTCGCAGGAAGTACGCGTCGCAGCGAGAACGACAGGGTTGCCGCTCGGCCGTAGTGCAATCGCGTCAGTCCAAGCACCGCGCTCAGTGCGTCGTGACGTCGGCGCGATCGAGCGATTCCAGCGTCGCGGCGTTGCCGCAATAGCCGTGATAGTTCTCCGCGGCGGTGCCGTCGGCGAGATCGCGGTCGCATTGTCCCTTGTGACCGCAGAGCGAGCAGACCCGCTCCATGTCACGCAGCAGCAGCGGCTGCGCGCGGCCGAGCGCTTCGGCACTGATGCCGAGCTGCTCCAGCATTTTCGGCAGCTCGTCGGCGGCGTGGTGGCCGTGACGGACCAGATCTTCGAGATCGTCGGGCGCGATCCTGAGATCGCTCGCGATCCGGTCGAAATCGGCGCGATCGAGCCGCCGCATCTCGTTCATCTCGCGGTGATGCTTCAGCCAGTTCGCGAAGGATTCGATGAGATCCTGGACGATGGGATAAGGCCTGCTTGGGGTGCTCATGCGAGGCTCCGTTCGGGTCGTGGAATTGGAACCAGATTAGGCACAATGGTGCAGGAGCGCGTTGCGCTGGATCAAATTGAGAATGGGTGGAATGTAGCGCTTTGGCGATTGATATCGTGTCCCGGACGCGGTGCGGCGCGTAGTGCCGCTCCGCAGAGCCGGGACCCATCTCGCAACATACTGGGCCCCGGCTCTGCAGCGCATCACCATAGCGCGTCGAAGACGCGCGTAGACGCTCTTATGGTGCTGCGCCGCGTCCGGGGCACGAGAGCGTCGCGCGGCGGAGACAGTTACGCGAACCGCTCCGTCGCCCACGCATACAGGCTCCCCGGAATCGGCTTCTCGCCGCCGCGGCCCTTGGGCGAAATGTGCAGGCCGATGATGTCGGGGTTGGTGACGAGGCCGAGATAGCTCGAGGGATCGAAGAACAGTTTCGGTTGGGCATGCACGGCGTAGAACGACTGCTTCGGCAGCGCGTTATCCAGTTCGCCGGTGCGGCGCGCGAGCGCGGTGAGTGCCGCGGGGCCGTAGATCGCCACGCGAATGTCGGAGAGGCGGTTCGAGCCGCCGCGCAGGCGGCGCATCATGAAGGTGATGCGATGGCGCACCGACAGCCAGTTCGGCGTCAGCTCGTCCTGCTCCATCAGTTCTTCGAAGGCGGAAACGATGCCGTGCGCGGGCGGCAGGTAGATCACGGAATTGCCGAGCTGGCGTGGCCGCTCCCAGGCAAAATAGGGCTTTGCCGGATCGATCGCGGCGGGCTTCAGGAGCAGCACGTCGGCGTCGAGCCAGAGCCCGAGATTCTTCGCCATCAGCTTCATGCGGAAGAAGTCGCTGAACTGCAGCGTGGTCCAGTCGCGCCAGCTGCCGTCCGGCTGCGGCGGACGCAAGCGCTCGGAGAACGCATGCGGCAGGATCGCCTCGGCATCCGCGTTCTCGATTCCCTTGGGCAGGCCGGGGATGGTGTCGAAGCTGTAGACCGTGACCTTGTGGCCGGCAGCGAGCTGCGAGCGCAGACAGGTCTGGCGCAGTGCATCCATCGGGCCGTGCCAGAAAGTGACGATGTCGGGCAACATGAATGCAGCTTAGAGCATGATCCGGAAAAGTGTGCAGCGGTTTTCCGAAGAGATCATGCTCGAATAAGAGTGGATAATCGGGACAAAGAAAAAGCCCCGGCGCTTTCGACGCCGGGGCTCCAACGAAAATCCGAGATCAGGCCCAGGCGCGTTCGCGCTTGAGCTTCTCTTCATAGGTGTCGATCGAGGACTTCTTCTCCATCGTCAGGCCGATGTCGTCGAGGCCGTTGATCAGGCAGTGCTTGCGGAAGGGATCAATCTCGAACTTGACCTTGCCGCCGTCGGGGCCGCGGATCTCCTGGTTCGGCAGGTCGATCGTCAGCGTCGCATTGGCGCCGCGCTCGGCGTCGTCGAACAGCTTGTCGAGGTCTTCCTGGCTGACGCGGATCGGCAGAATGCCGTTCTTGAAGCAGTTGTTGTAGAAGATGTCGCCGAACGAGGTCGAGATCACGCAGCGGATGCCGAAGTCGAGCAGCGCCCAGGGTGCATGCTCGCGGCTCGAGCCGCAGCCGAAATTGTCGCCGGCCACCAGCACCTTCGCGTTGCGATAGGCGGACTGGTTGAGGACGAAATCCGGATTCTCGCTGCCGTCGTCCTTGTAGCGCTGCTCGGAGAAGAGCCCCTTGCCAAGGCCGGTGCGCTTGATGGTCTTGAGGTACTGCTTCGGAATGATCATGTCGGTGTCGACATTGATGATCTTCAGCGGCGCCGCGACGCCTTCCAGCGTGGTGAACTTGTCCATGGTTGCGCTTTCCCGGGTGGTTCTGGGGGAACCGGTATGTATCCCGATCGGGGCCCGAATCCTAGGCCGAATTCGGCAGATCTAGTCTGCTTTGGCCTCAATTGCCGCCATATCGTCGTCCGAGAGGCCGAAATGGTGCCCGATCTCGTGAATCAGGACGTGGCGGACGATATGGCCGAGGCTTTCGTCGTGCTCGGCCCAGTAATCCAGGATCGGCCGGCGGTAGAGCCAGACCATGTTGGGCAGCCGCGCCACGTCGCCGAAGCTCTGCTGGGGCAGGCCGACGCCCTGGAACAGGCCGAGCAGGTCGAACTCGCTCTCGCATTCCATCTCGTCGAGGACCTCGTCGGTCGGGAAGTCGTCGACGCGGAGGATCACGCCCTCGCACAGCCCGCGAAATTCCGCCGGCAGGCGCTCGAACACCTCATGGGCCATCGCTTCCATCTCGGCCAGCGAGGGCGCTTTCAATTCCGTCCACATGGACGTCTCTTACCGCGGGTTTCCTGCCGATGCATCCGGCTTTATAGGATCGGCGTTGACGTCGCGCGCGAAAACGAGGAGCGTACGGCGCGTCAAGGGGTTGGCTCAGGTGAGTGGTGGTACGATGCGGGCGGGAACAGCGGGACTGGTTCTACTGTGCATGGGGTTGTTTTCGTCATTTTGTGGTGACGCAGAGGCCCAGACGGCTGGCACGGAAGTCCGCATGGCCCAGGCGAGCTCGCCCGAGGACGCTCCGCCGCCACGCAGGCGGACTCAGCCGCGGCTGCGCGTCACCCCCTACTACACCCCTGACGGCGTCTATCCGCGCTACTATCCGGGTCCCGACGCGGTCCGCGAGTGCAACGCCACCTATGTCCAGGAATACCGGCCGAGCGGCACGGTGATCGTGCCGCATATGCACTGCTACTGGCGTCGGGGCTGAGGCCCCTTCACTGCCCGCGCAGCGCGCCGATCAGGCCGGCGCCGACGACGAGCGCCGAGGCGCCATAGACCAGGATCGCCATCACGGATTGGGTGAGCGGGCTTGCAGAGCCCGCCTCGACGCCCGGCCCCTGTGCGGCAAACGCCGAGCTCGCGCCGAGGGCAAGACTCGCTGTGATCGCGAGGCGAGATATCCGCAATCCGCTGGAACTTTGCAGAAGATTTGGCATCACCATCTCCCTTAGTCGCTCGACCAGAAGATACGTTCGCCGTTGATCGCCGGTTCTTGTCGGGGCGCGCAATGTTGCGCCGATGCTTAGGAACCTTGTCCGTGCCCTCTGCATTCATGTCCGGGGCGCACTCATCCATACCCGATCCAGGCTCGAGGCTCTAGGGCTCAGCTCTAGTCCTTGCGTCGTACCTCCGGTCCATGCGTGCACCCCGCAACGATGTCAGGAGATCCAACGAAATGCAGTCCTTGAAAATGCTCGGCCTTGCGGCCGCCGGTGCGCTGTTCGTCCTCGCAGCGCCAGTCGAGCGCGCGCAGGCGGTGTCGCTGATCAATCCCGGTGCCGCGCAATCGGTGCAGGATGAAGCGAGGCCGGCGACCGAGGTACGCTGGCATCGTCACCATTGGCGCCGTCATCACTGGCGCGGGCGCCACTGGCATCGTCACCGCCGCTGGTGATCGGCGCAGTTGAGAACAGGCCCGCATTGCGGGCCTGTTTTAACTTGCGGGCGAGGCTGTGATGCCCGCATGGTGAGCGCGGAGGTCGTCATGACGAGATGGATCGCATTGGCCGTTGCTGTCGGGCTTGCCGCAGGACTGTCTCACGCTTCCGCCGCGCAGCGAGTGACGAAGTTGCCGGATGCCTCGGCGGGGCGCGCCGTGTTCGATGCGCGGCGACATGTCCGATACGACGTCGCGCGGTACTCTCGGCGTCCTGATCCGCACTATTACGCGCGACCTGTCTATTATCGCCCCTATCCGTACGGCGTGCCCGCGCCGTTCGTGATCGGCTATGGGCCGTTTTGGTGACGTGCTAGCCGGTCGGCGTAAATCCTTTCACCAGCAGCACGGTCGCCTGCGCGCCGGCCTTGCGATCGCGCGAGATCTCCTGGTAGTCGGGCGAGCTCGAGAAGGCGAGAAATGAGGCCTCGTCGGGAAACGACATCATGACAAGCTTGTCATGCGGCCATGCGCCTTCGAGCACACGCGGATGTTCATCGGCGGCGAGCAGCCGTCCGTTATGCTTCTTGAACACGTCGAAGAAGCGCGCCTGATAGCGGTCATAGGCGCTGCGGTCCGTCATCTTCAATTGCGCAATGGCATAAACAGTCATCTCTCAAATTCCTCTTCTCTCAGTCGCAATCCTGTAGCCCGGATGGAGCGCAAGCCTCGTTCATTCATGGGGCATTCACGTCGCTGTCCCTAATTTAATCTTGGGTGCGACTGCAAATGAACAGCGATGCGAGCAACGCTGCGCCGCATGGCCGCTGTCCATATTCAGGGAGAATTCCATGCTGAGGACTTCAGGTCTCCGAGCAAGCCCGATCCGCTTGCTCGGACTAGCAGCCGTTGCCACGCTGATGTTGTCGGCCGGCACCGCGCACCGTGCGGAGGCGATGACGCCGATCAATCCGACGGCGCTGCCGGCGGCGAAGGCTGCAAGCGAGGATCTGATCACGCAGGTGCGCCATGGCGGTGGTGGCGGCCACGGTGGAGGCTTTCACGGCGGCGGGGCGCATTTCGGCGGCTTCCATGGCGGCGGCTTCCGCGCCGCGCCCGCCTTTCACGGCGGTGGCTATCGCTATGGCGGATTTCGTCACTACGGCGGCGGTGGATTTCATCGCTACGGGATCTATCGCCCGCATTACGGCTATCGCCACTTCCACCGGCGCTATTATTACGGCGGCTATTATCCCTACTACAGCTATCCGCGCCGCTGCCGGGTGATCTGGACCTATTACGGCCCGCGCCGCATCTGCCGCTGGCATCGCTGGCACCATCCGTACCGCTATTGGTAGCTACGGCCGAAATGAAAAGGGCGCCACGACGGCGCCCTTTATTTTAGAGCCAATCCTTCAGCTTCCATGACGCGGATTTCCACCGCATCAGATTCTCGACCTTCCACTGCTTGAACATCGCAGGCGGCCATCGGCTGAGCTTCGAGGTCTCCTCGGGCTCCGGCTTGGCGACAATGCGCAGCGGCGTTGCGCGCCGGCGGCGCTGGCGCGTGGCGTCGCTGATCAGATCGACATATTCAGGCTTGTTGGCCATGGCTCTCGTCCTCGCGAAACCGTCGCGAGGACGAGAGTGTGGGCGAAGCCGCTTAACGGCCGTTTGCCACGTTAGCTCAAATTGCGAGGAGCGGCTTAGCGCCACTCCCGGACGTCGACGAAGTGACCCGCGATCGCCGCGGCGGCCGCCATCGCCGGCGACACCAGATGCGTCCGCCCCTTGAAGCCCTGGCGTCCCTCAAAATTGCGGTTCGAGGTCGAGGCGCAGCGCTCTTCCGGAGCCAGCTTGTCCGGATTCATCGCGAGGCACATTGAGCAGCCCGGCTCGCGCCATTCGAAGCCGGCCTTGATGAAGATCTTGTCCAGACCTTCAGCTTCAGCCTGCTCCTTCACAAGGCCTGAGCCCGGCACGACCATGGCGTTGACATGCGCCGAGACTGACTTGCCCTCGGCGATCTTGGCCGCGGCGCGCAGGTCCTCGATGCGGCCATTGGTGCAGGAGCCGATGAAGATGCGATCGACCTTAATGTCGGTGATCTTCGTGCCCGCGGTCAGGCCCATATACTTCAGCGCGCGATGCTTGGAGATACGCTTGGCCTCGTCCGCGATCTGGTCGGGATCGGGCACGACGCCGGTCACCGAGATCACGTCCTCAGGGCTGGTGCCCCAGGTCACGATCGGCGGCAGTTTTGCGGCGTCGAGGCGCAGCTCGTTGTCGAAATGCGCGCCCTCGTCGGAGCGCAGGCGCTCCCAGTAGCGCATCGCCGCATCCCAGTCCGCGCCCTTCGGCGCCTTCGGACGGCCGCGCAGGAAGTCGAACGCCTTCTGGTCGGGCGCAACCAGGCCGGCGCGCGCGCCGCCTTCGATCGACATGTTGCAGACCGTCATGCGGCCTTCCATGCTGAGCGCGCTGATCGCGTCGCCGGCGTATTCCAGCACGTAGCCGGTGCCGCCCGCGGTGCCGATCTCGCCGATGATGGCCAGAATGATGTCCTTGCCCGTCACGCCATCCGGCAATTTGCCGTCGACGGTGACGCGCATGTTCTTCGCCTTCTTCTGGATCAGCGTCTGCGTCGCCAGCACGTGCTCGACCTCGGAGGTGCCGATGCCGTGCGCAAGCGCGCCGAACGCGCCATGCGTCGAGGTGTGGCTGTCACCGCAGACGATGGTGGTGCCGGGCAGCGTAAAGCCCTGCTCGGGGCCGATGACGTGGACGACGCCCTGGCGCTTGTCGAACTCGTTGTAATATTCGATGCCGAATTCCTTGGCGTTCTCGGCCAGCGCCTTGATCTGCTCGATGCTTTCAGGATCGGGATTCGGCTTGGTGCGGTCGGTGGTCGGCACGTTGTGGTCGACGACGGCGAGCGTCTTCTCGGGCGCGTGCACCTTGCGGCCCGTGGCGCGCAGGCCTTCGAACGCCTGCGGCGAGGTCACCTCGTGCACCAGGTGGCGGTCGATATAGAGCAGGCAGGTGCCGTCGTCGGCTTCGTGCACCAGATGGTCGTTCCAGATCTTGTCGTACAGAGTGGTCGGCTTGGACATGAGCGTCAGCTCCGAAGAATGTGTGAAGCGGATAAGCGCGGTCACGCGCGGGGCAACAAAATCGTCAGCGCAGCTTTTAGGCTGCGCGCGTAAGCTCTGACGTTGCCGAGGTCGCGAAGCGTCCGAAGAACCGGCCAGGCAGCCGCGAGCGATCGTCGATGACGATGCGCTTGACGGACGAGGGGCTGGTCAGATCTGGAAACATTCTAGGAATATATAGCAGGCCGAATTGGAAGCGCGAGTGGTTTGACGCGCACGGCTGACGCAACAAAAAAGCGCGGAGCCGAGCCCCGCGCTTTCGAAAAGCTTGCCTGGTGGCGGAGCTTACTCGCCGACGGCAGTCTGACGGTCCTGCTTCTCGACGATGCGGGCCGACTTGCCGCGAAGATTGCGGAGGTAATAGAGCTTGGCGCGACGCACCTTGCCGCGGCGCACCACCTTGATCGAGTCAATCATCGGGGAGAGCACCGGGAACACGCGCTCGACACCCTCGCCGTAGGAGATCTTGCGGACGGTGAAGCTCTCGTTGAGGCCACCGCCGGAACGGCCGATGCAGACGCCTTCATAGGCCTGCACGCGGGTGCGGTCGCCTTCGACGACCTTCACGTTGACGATCACGGTGTCGCCGGGACCGAATTCCGGAATGTCCTTGTTGGCGGACAGCTTGTCGAACTGCTCTTGCTCGAGCTGCTTGATCAGGTTCATGGGTAAATCTCCATCAGCGCGCCCAGCCGTGAGAATCGGGGGCTGCGCGAAATTCGTTGATCCAGCTATTGCGGATGTGGCCGCTCCTATAAGGCAAGCCGGAGCGTTTGTCACCCGTCTGTCTTGTTTTTTGGCGTTTTTTGGCGACCGGGCCGATTCGGGGGCTTGGGTGGGATTTGGGCCCATAAATCGGGCCGCCGGGCCTCGGTCAGGGCCTCGGATTGCGCCCGCCGCCAGGCCGCAACCTTGGCGTGGTCGCCGGAGGTCAGGATCTCCGGGATCGGAACCCCCTCGAACAGCTGCGGACGGGTGTATTGGGGGTATTCGAGCAGGCCGTCCGAGAAGCTTTCCTCGGTTCCCGAGGCTTCCTTGCCCATCACGCCGGGCAGTAGCCGCACGCAGGCGTCGATCAGGGCCAAAGCTGCGATTTCGCCCCCGGAGAGCACGTAATCGCCGATCGAGACCTCTTCCAGCGCCCGGGCGTCGATCACCCGCTGGTCGATCCCCTCGAACCGGCCACAGACGATCAGGGGGCCGGGTCCCCTGGCGAGCTCGGCGACGCGGGCCTGGGTCAATGGCCGACCGCGGGGGCTCATGAGCAGGCGCGGCCGATCCGGAGCGACCTCGGCTGCATCGATGGCCGCCGCCAGAACGTCCGCCCGCAGCACCATGCCCGGCCCGCCGCCGGCCGGGGTGTCGTCGACGCTGCGGTGGCGATCGGTGGCGGAGGCCCGGATGTCCCGCGCCTCGATCTCCCAGAGCCCGGAGGCCAGCGCCCGGCCGGCCAGGCTCACGCCGAGCGGTCCCGGAAACATCTCCGGAAACAGCGTCAGCACCGTCGCGCGCCAGGGTGAGGGATTGGTCATGTCGGTTAGCTTAGCCAAAACCACGTCTTGTGGTTATGAGTCCCCGCCTTCGCGATCGTCGCCCTCGATCTCCTGCGGCAGCGCGATCACGACGCGGCCGCCGTTGAGATCGACCTCCGGCACCACCGCGTTCGAGAACGGCAGCAGCAGCGTCGGGCCTTTCAAGGGCGCGATCTCAATGATGTCGCCGGCACCGAAATTATGGATCGCGAGCACGCGACCAAGCGCGTCGCCGTCGGTGGTGACGGCGTCGAGCCCGATCAAATCGGTGTGGTAATACTCGTCCTCGTCCGTCGCGGGCAGTTTTTCGCGCGGAACGTAGAGCTCGATGCCGTTGAGGCGCTCGGCCTCATCGCGGGTCGTGACGCCCTTGAACGTCGCGACCAGATGATCCCTGGCCTCGCGCGCCGTTGCGACCTCGAACTGGCGCTTGCCGTCCTTGGACAGCAGCGGACCGTAGCGCTTAACGGCAAAGGGATCTTCGGTGAAGGTCCACAGTTTGACCGCACCGCGCACACCATGCGCGGCGCCGATCCGCGCGACGCAGACCAGCGCCGACATGTCTTAGCCTTAGCCCTTCGCGGCGGCTTCAGCCTGCGCCTTGCGCTCCTTGCGCGGCACGGCCTTCTCGGGGTTGTTGCGCGCTTCGCGCTTCTTGACGCCGGCGGCGTCGAGGAAGCGGGACACGCGGTCCGACGGCTGCGCGCCCTTGGCGAGCCAGGACTTCACCTTGTCCATGTCGAGCTTCAGGCGGGTCTCGTTGTCCTTCGGCAGCAGCGGGTTGAAATAGCCGAGACGCTCGATGAAGCGGCCATCGCGGGGGAAGCGCGAGTCGGCGACGACGACGTGATAGACGGGACGCTTCTTGGTGCCTGCGCGGGCGAGGCGGATAACGACGGACATCTAGTTCTCCTTCGAAGTACGGTTTGCAAAGTACGTTTTGTTCGGTTGATTGGTATTCCGCGTTGCGCGAGACCGATGCGATCCCGTGCGACGAATTCCTCATTTCTTCTTGCCCGGGAAACCGCCGAGGCCCGGCAGCATCGGCTTGCCGCTGAGTCCAATTAGTCCCGGCACATTCGGCAGACCGGTGCGAAGACCGGCCGGCAGATCCTTCGGCAGGTTCGGCAGACCCTGTCCGCCGCCGCTCTGCATCTTCTCCTGCAGCGCCTTCATCTCTTCGGGCGAGGGCATCTTCATGCCGCCGCCAAAGCCCATCGCCTGCGCGATGCCGGCGAGCGGGCCGCGCTTGCCCGAGCCCATCGCCTTCATCACGTCGGCCATGTTCCGGTGCATCTTGAGCAGCTTGTTGACGTGCTCGACGCTCTGACCGGAGCCGGCAGCGATGCGCTTCTTGCGGCTGGCCTTGAGCAGGTCGGGATGACGGCGCTCGTCGCGCGTCATGGAATCGATGATCGCGACCTGTCGCTTCAGGATCTTGTCGTCGATGCCGGCGGCCGCGATCTGGTTCTTCATCTTGGAGATGCCGGGCATCATGCCCATCAGGCCGCTGATGCCGCCCATGTTGGCCATCTGCAGCAGCTGTTCGCGCATGTCGTTGAGGTCGAACTGGCCCTTGCGCATGCGCTCGGCGGTGCGCGCTGCCTTCTCGGCGTCGATATTGGCGGCGGCACGCTCGACCAGCGAGACCACGTCGCCCATGCCGAGGATGCGGCCGGCGATACGGTCGGGATGGAAATCTTCCAGCGCGTCGGTCTTTTCGCCGGTACCGATCAGCTTGATCGGCTTGCCGGTGACCGCGCGCATCGACAGCGCGGCGCCGCCGCGGCCGTCGCCGTCGACGCGTGTCAGCACGATGCCGGTGAGGCCGACGCGCTGATCGAACGAGCGCGCGAGGTTCACCGCGTCCTGGCCGGTGAGGCTGTCGGCGACCAGCAGCACTTCATGCGGGTTCGCAGCCGATTTGATCGCGGCGGCTTCCGCCATCATCTCTTCGTCGAGCGTGGTGCGGCCGGCGGTGTCGAGCAGCACGATGTCGTAGCCGCCGAGCTTGCCCGCTTCGAGAGCGCGCTTCGCGATCTGCGGCGGCTGCTGGCCGGCGACGATCGGAAGCGTCGGAATGTCGAGGTCGCGGCCGAGCACCGCGAGCTGCTCCATCGCCGCCGGGCGATAGACGTCGAGCGAGGCCATCAGCACCTTGCGCTTGTCGCGCTGGACCAGACGGCGGGCGAGCTTTGCGGTGGTGGTCGTCTTACCCGAGCCCTGCAGGCCGACCATCATGATCGGCACCGGCGGCACGGAATTGACGTCGATGCTCTGGCTTTCGGCGCCGAGCGTGTTGATCAGCTCGTCATGGACGATCTTGACCACCATCTGGCCGGGCGTGACCGACTTGACGACGGTGGCGCCGATCGCCTGCTCGCGGACGCGCTCGGTGAAGCTGCGCACCACTTCGAGCGCGACGTCGGCCTCGAGCAGCGCGCGGCGCACTTCGCGCATCGCTGCGTCGACGTCCTTTTCGGTCAGCGCACCGCGCCCCGTCAGACGATCGAGAATGCCACCAAGCCGTTCCGACAGATTGTCGAACAATGCCGTTGTCCCTTGTCCTGCTCGCACAGGGTTGCCGCGTTCACCACTGTCATGCCCCGCGAAGGCGGGGCATCCAGTACGCCGCAGCTTCTCGGCCCTAGCCGAGGCGCCTCTGGAATACTGGATCCCCCGCCTTCGCGGGGGATGACCCTGAATGTGCCTTGGCGCACTGCCCCAAGGCGTAGTTCCAAACACCTTTGCGCCCGAGGGCGCACAGCGCTGTCGGGCGTTGACCTCTGGCCTCCAGGGCCAGTCGGCGGGTCGAAAAGAAAGCCTTTCCGAGAAAGTGGCGGGGTTAAACGCCGCTCCCGCCCAAAAGTCAAGGAAAGTTAGGGTGCCGGGATGCCTTTGTCAGGGCAAGGCCTTGAAAAAAGAACGTTTTTGGCGACGGGTTCCTTTTTCGGCGGTCCCGCCCATATAGCCGGTGATGCCTTACCGTCTCAACCAGCCATAAAAGCCTGCCCCGTGCCGATTACCCGCCGCCGCCTGTTCGGACTGCTTGCCGGGGCCGGTGCGCTGATCGGGGTTCCGTCCCTCTGGATGTCCCGCATGAAAACCTATGACGGCCCTGTCTCCGACCATTTCGACGGCCTGACCTTCTTCGATCCGGACGGTGCGCCGCCAAAATCGCTCCGCGAGGTGCTGCGCTGGCAGTTCAGCGGCAAGCGGCAGCGGTCGGCCTGGCCGGATTGGGCGCCAAGCCCCCACGCTGATACCCCGCCGGAACGCGTCGAGGGCGACAAGGTGCGGCTGTCCTTCGTCGGCCACGCCAGCTGGCTGATCCAGGCCGGCGGCCTCAACATCCTGGTCGATCCCGTCTGGTCGATGCGGGTCTCGCCGGTCAATTTCGCCGGACCGAAGCGGCACAACGATCCCGGCATCGCCTTCGAGAAGCTGCCGAAGATCGACGTCGTGCTGGTCTCGCACGGGCACTACGATCATCTCGACGTCGCGACGCTGTCGCGGCTCGCCAAGAATTTTGCCCCGCGCGTGGTGACCCCGCTCGGCAACGACGTGACGATGCGGAGCGCTGATTCCACGATCAAGGCGGAGGCGTTCGACTGGCACGAGCGCGTCGAGCTCGGCGGCGGCATCGCCGTGCATCTGGTGCCGACGCGGCACTGGACCGCGCGCGGCATGTTCGATCGCAACAAGGCGCTGTGGGCGAGTTTTGTATTGGAGACGCCGGCCGGAAAGATCTACGTCGTCTGCGATTCCGGCTATGGCGACGGTCGGCACTTTCGTCGCGTGGCCGAGAAGCACGGGAAGCTGCGCCTGGCGATCCTTCCCATCGGCGCCTACGAGCCGCGCTGGTTCATGCGCGACCAGCACATGAACCCGGAAGACGCCGTGAAGGCGCTCGGCGATTGCGGCGCGCAGGAAGCGCTCGGGCATCATCACGGCACGTTCCAGCTCACCGACGAAGCCATTGACGCGCCGGCCAAGGCGCTGGTCGAAGCGCTCGATGCCGCTAGGATTCCGCAGGAGCGATTCGTCGCGATGAAGCCGGGGCAGGTGGTGGAGATCTAGTTCTCTCCACGCAGCCCGTGCCCCGGACGCAGCGCAGCGTCTCTTCGACGGTGCGCTGCAGAGCCGGGACCCATGTCGCCGCGCTATGCCGTGTGGCTTGCTGGGTCCCGGCTCTGCGCTGCAGCGTGTCCGGGACACGAGAGTTGCTACTCTTTCGCCTTAATCGCCCAGCTCACATTCACCGTCACCGACAGCGTCTCCTCGCCCGGCGCGACCGCGGCGGGAGCTCTGGCCATCGGCTCGGCGGCCATGCGGCCCTTGAACAGCGGCATCGGACCGCCGCCTTCGGAGACGCTGAGCGGCGCGCCCAGCGTCACGCCGGTGGCCTTGGCGTAGATCTCGGCCTTGCGACGTGCATCCGCCACCGCCTGCACGCGCGCATCGTCGAGCAGCTTCGAGGCCTGCGTCACCTCGAACGAGATGTTGCCGATGTCGTTGGCGCCGGCGCCGACCAGCGTGTCGATGATTGCGGCGACCTTGGTGACGTCGCGAAGCTTGACGGTGACGCGGTTACTGGCGCGGAAGCCGACCACGGGCGAAGCGCCGGTGGATTTGTTCTGGCCGTATTGCGGCTGCAGCGACAGGCGCGAGGTCTGATAGTCCTTCTCGGCGATCCCGGCGCCCTTCAGCGCCGCCAGCACCTTGCCCATCGCGGCGTTGTTGGTGTCGGAGGCTTCCTTCGCCGTCTTGGCGTCGCTGGCGACGCCGGCATCGATCTGCGCCAGATCGGGCGCCGCCGACATCGTGGCTTCGCCGCTCACCGAGATGGCGGACGGAAAATCGTCGGCGAATGCAGGCGCGGTCAGCGACGCGATGGCAAGGACGGCGGCGAGTACGGCAGGCTTCTTCATCTCTCTCACTTCAATGGCACGAACACGTTGATCACGAGCTTGTCCTCGGCCGTCTTGAGGGGATCGGTGAGGTACTCCTCGATGAAAGTGTCCTTGGCTTCCAGTCGCTTGTCGTCGAGGTGATTGGTGATCGCCTCGTAGGTGTTGTCCATGTTGTCGTAGGAGCCGCGATGGACGAATTTCAGCGCCTTGCCCTCCGGCGATTTGCCGATGCTCATGTCCTTGGGCAGCTTCTGCGGGTCCTGGTCGACCGGGATCTCGGCGAGGAAGGTGAAGCCGGTGTCGTCGGTCGAGGTGTAGACGATCATCGAATTGCCGGCGTGCTTGATGCCCTGCTTGTCCAGCAGCGCGTTCAGCGCCTTGAAGGCGTCGACCAGCGTGTCGAAGGCCGAATCCCAATTGGCAGTGCCCTTGACCATCACGACCTTGCGGGCTTCGAGCGTGGTCTCCTGGCCGAACGGGTCGGCGGTCTGCACCGGGGCGGGCGTGGCGGCCACGGCCGGCGGCGGGGCCGTCGGGCTCGGCGAGGCGCTGGCTGCGGGCGCCGGCGATCCTGCGGGAGCAGGTGAGGCGCTTGCCGCTGGCGATGGCGTTGCCACCGGGGCGGGCGAGGCACTTGCGGCCGGGGCGGGTGAAGCCGACGGGGCCGGCGAGGGGCTCGCCGAGGCGGCCGGCGCCGGGCTCGGGCTCTGCGCCAGCGCGCCTGACAGGTCCATCGACATGGCCGCCGCCGGGATCAGCGCAGCCAGAGCGAGACGACGAAAACGGTTCATTCTATTCTCCCCAAGAGCTTATCCGCCAAGGCCTTACGTCCCAAAGGCCTGCAGGCGGCGTTGCCCGCGCATCCCGGTTCACGCGAACTGCGCCGTTCTAACACGCGAGCGCCGAATTCGTCCCATGACAGATGCGTCATGGCCGACACCCGGCCGCGGCCAGCAAATCACTGGCCAAGCCGGCAAGGATCGCCATATAAGGCAGGCGAAATTCGGGAATTTTCATGAGCGCGCTGGCCAACCACGCATTTGCCAAGATGAACGGCATCGGCAACGAGATCGTCGTTGTCGACATGCGCGATTCCACGGCCAAGGTGACGCCGGACGACGCCCGCGCGGTCGCGTCGGCACAAGGCGGCGTGCCCTACGACCAGCTCATGGTGCTGCAGAAGCCGCGGCTCGACGGCACCGAAGCCTTCATCCGCATCTACAACAATGACGGCTCCGAAGCGGGCGCCTGCGGCAACGGCATGCGCTGCGTGGTGCGCCGCATCTTCGAGAAGAGCGGCCAGACCACGGCAACGTTCGAGACCGCGGCCGGTCTGCTCAATGCTTGGCAGGGTCCGGCGCCCGACCTCTACACCGTCGACATGGGCGCGCCGAAGTTTGGCTGGCAGGACATTCCGCTGGCGGAAGAGTTTCGCGACACCCGCTACATCGAATTGCAGATCGGGCCGATCGACAATCCGATCCTGCATTCGCCGTCCGTGGTGAGCATGGGCAATCCGCACGCGGTGTTCTGGGTTGACGACGTCAACGCCTACGATCTCGGCCGCTTCGGTCCGCTGCTGGAAAACCACCCGATCTTCCCCGAGCGCGCCAACATCACGCTCGCCCATATCGTCGATCGCGAGCACATCACGATCCGCACCTGGGAGCGCGGTGCCGGCCTGACCCGGGCCTGCGGTTCGGCGGCGTGCGCGACCGCGGTTGCCGCGGCGCGCCTGAAGCGTGCCGAGCGCAATGTCGAGATCACGCTGCCCGGCGGCAAGCTCGGCATCGAATGGCGCGAGCGCGACGATCACGTGCTGATGACGGGCACGGCGACCTTCGAATACGAAGGCAATTTCGATCCGGCGCTGTTCGCGCCGGTCAGCTGATGGCCGTCGACATCGTCACCTTCGGCTGCCGCCTCAATGCCTTCGAGGCCGAGGTGATCCGCCGCGAAGCCGAGGGCGCGGGACTTTCCGATACCATCGTCATCAACAGCTGTGCCGTCACCAACGAGGCGGTGGCGCAGGCGCGCCAGTCGATCCGCAAACTGAAGCGCGAGCGGCCGAGTGCGCGCATCGTCGTCACCGGCTGCGCCGCGCAGACGCAAAGCGCGATGTTTGCCGGGATGGCCGAGGTCGATCGCGTCGTCGGCAATGACGACAAGATGCGCGGCCAAGCCTGGCGCGAGGCGCGCGACGCCTTCGACCTTGGCGCCAGCGAGAAGATCGCCGTCAGCGACATCATGGCGGTGAAGGAGATGGCGCCGCATCTGATCGACGGCTTTGCGGCTGGCCTGCCGCGCGTGTTCGTGCAGGTGCAGAACGGCTGCGACCATCGCTGCACCTTCTGCATCATCCCCTATGGCCGCGGCAATTCACGTTCGGTGCCGATGGGCGCCGTGGTCGAGCAGGTGCGGGCGCTGGTCGAACGCGGTCATGCCGAGATCGTGCTGACCGGCGTCGATCTCACCAGCTATGGCGCGGACCTGCCGGGCACGCCCAAGCTCGGCATGCTGACCAGGCAGATCCTGCGGCATGTTCCGGAGCTGAAGCGCCTGCGGATCTCCTCGATCGATTCGATCGAGGCGGACAGCGATCTGCTCGATGCCATCGCCGATGATGCACGGCTGATGCCGCATCTGCATCTGTCGCTGCAGTCGGGCGACGACATGATCCTGAAGCGCATGAAGCGGCGGCATTCGCGGAACGATGCGGTCGCCTTCTGCGACCAGGTCCGCCGCCTGCGCCCGGATATCGTGTTCGGCGCCGACATCATCGCGGGCTTCCCGACCGAGACGGAAGAGATGTTCGCGCGCTCGCTCGATCTCGTCGAGGAATGCGGCCTGACGTTTCTGCATGTCTTTCCCTATTCGCCACGCCCGGGCACGCCGGCTGCTCGGATGCCGCAGGTTGCCAGCGGCGCGATCAAGGAGCGTGCGAAGCGGTTGCGTGCGGCGGGTGAAGCGGCGTTGCGGCAGCGGCTGGAAGCCGAGATCGGCGCGATGCGCGATGTGCTGATCGAGAGCGACGGGCAGGGACGCACGGAGCACTATCTGCCGGTCGCGATTGCCGGCGAGCGTGTGGGAAGCGTTGTGCCGCTGAGGATCGTCGGCAATGACGGCGAGCGTTTGACCACATAGACAGTGTCGTCGCCCGGCTTGACCGGGCGACCCAGTACGCCGCGGCTTATCCGTATCCCACGAACGTCTCTGGAATACTGGATCCCCCGCCTTCGCGGGGGATGACACCGTCCATGTGGCGATTGCCGGCGCCCTAATCGCGCCTACGACGCCCGCACCTGCCAGAACCGCAGCGTCCGCCGCGCGTTCTCCGGCGTCATCCTTGCGTAATGCCCTTGCGCCCTTGCGATGTCAGCAGGCTTCATCGCGCCCGTCGCAAAGCGGCTTTCGAGCACGGCGGCTGTCGTCTCCCAGCTGAGCTGCGCCGCCTTGCACGGCACCAGCAGGCCGTCCTCGCGCAGGCTCTGCATCAGCGGGCGAATCACTTCGACCGTCGATCCGGACAATGCGGCCAGAGCCGCGACAGCTTCCTCGTAGCGCCGCTGCGCGGCGAAGCCGAGTAGCGTTGCCTCAGTGAGCTGGCCGGCGGCCTTCAGATTCGCAATCGCGCGCTTGGCGCCCTCGAAATCGCGCACGCCGGACATCTCGCGCTCGACGCCGACGGTGACGGCGGCGATCGCGTGCTGAATTTCCTCGAACAGATGCGGCGGCGCGCGCGACAACAGGCGGGTGCGCACCGCATCGGTCGCCGAGCGCAGCAATTCGCGGCGCAAATCCGACGGAAGATCGACGCGAACGCCGACGCTGACGGCAAGCTCCGGATCGGCTTCGGCCTGGCCGACGATGACGGCAAACCCGTTGCCCGAGACGCGCGCGCCGGGATTGGCGGCAAGGCGCCGGCTGACACTGGGATAGCGCCGCGCGAGCAGCGCGTCGGTGACGATCTCCTTCAGCCACCAGCGGCCGGCGACCGCGAGCAGATGCGGCTCGCCCTTGCTGGATGCGATCTTCACCAGCTCGCCGTCGTCGAGGCGCGCGGATTCCTGCAGCACGGGACCGGCGATGCGGATCTCGTCATTGTTGGCGAGGCGGCGAATCACGGAGGGCGGCGCCTGTGCGATCGGCGCGAGCTGCGCGCTGATCTCGGCCAGCGCGACGCGCGCACCCATGTCGGCGATGGCGCGCAGCTCGATCGTGCCGATCAGGCGCTCGAGCACGTCGTCGAACAGCGCGATCTGCTCGTCGTTGAAGCTTCCGGCGGATGACAGGAACAGGTCGGTGACGCGGCGGGCCGTTTCCAGGCCCTTTTCCGCCGAGCCAATCCGAATCGCGGATTCGACCTCGTCGATGATCGATAGCTCGGCCTGGGACATGACGCGTTGCTCGTCCTGAGCGGATTGACGGAAGCTTGTTCTAAGCAACCATTATCATTAGAGACGAGCCCTGAACGTTTCGTAAACCATGGTGATCCTCATCCTGAGGAGCCCGCAGAGCGGGCGTCTCGAAGGATAGAGGCCCAGATGCAGCGGCGGGGGCCTTTCATGGTTCGAGACGGCCGCTGCGCGGCCTCCTCACCATGAGGGTCGGCACCTATTCCCCGTTCCACCCGCAGGCACGCAACTTCTCGTGCATGTGCGGCGGGGCCGGCGCCACCACGCGGACCGGCTCCTTGTTCCGGGAGATCGGCACCACGATCTCGCGGGAGTGCAGGTGCAGCTTCGGCTCGCCGAAACGCGGGCCGTTGCCGTAAATGTTATCGCCGAAGATCGGCCAGCCGGTCGCGGACGAATGCACCCGCAATTGATGGGTCCGCCCGGTCACCGGTTCCATGGCAAGCCAGGTGAAGCCGTCGCCCCGGCCCATCACCTTCCAGTTCGTGATCGCCTTCTGGCCTTCGGGGTCCGGCTTCTGCCACCAGCCGCGCTCGGCGTTGAGCCGGCCGAGCGGCATGTCGATGGTGCCTTCATCTTCGGCAGGGCCGCCCTCGACCACGGTCCAATAGGTCTTGCCGATCTTGCCGTGTTTGAAGAGCAGGCCGAGCGAGGCGGTCGCCTTGCGATGGCGGCCGAGCACGAGACAACCGGAGGTGTCCTTGTCCAGCCGGTGGGCCAGCACCGGCGGCCGCGGCAGGCCGAACCGGAGCGCGTCGAACGAGTCCTCCAGATTGGGGCCGCCCTTGGGGCCGCGATGCACCGGCAGGCCGGCCGGCTTGTCGATGATCAGCATCAACCCGTCGCGATGGAGCACGCGGCCCAGGATCTCGTCGGCGGTCAATTCGGGAACATCGAGCAATTGTAGGACTTTCGGTCAAGACTTTCGTTTAGGGGCGGGAACGGCTAACACACCCCCGCCATGAACGATACCACGTCAGATCCCCCCAAGCTGAGCTGGTGGCGTCGCCTGTCCAACGGGCTGAAGCGCACCTCGTCCTCGCTCGGGACCGCGGTCGCCGACCTCGTCACCAAGCGCAAGCTCGACCGCGCCATGCTCGACGACATCGAGGACGTGCTGCTGCGCGCCGATCTCGGTACCTCCGTCGCGGTGCGGATCGCGGATGCCGTCGGCACCGGACGCTACGACAAGGCGATCTCGGCCGACGAGGTCAAGGACGTCGTCGCGACCGAGGTCGAGAAGGTGCTGGCGCCGGTGGCGAAGCCCCTGGTGATCGACGCCGCCAAGAAGCCGTTCGTGATCCTCGTGGTCGGCGTCAACGGTTCCGGCAAGACCACGACGATCGGAAAACTCTCGCAGAAATTCGCCTCCGAAGGCCGCAAGGTGATGCTGGCCGCCGGCGACACGTTTCGCGCCGCCGCCATCGAGCAGCTCAAGGTCTGGGGCGAGCGCACGAAGACGCCGGTCATCGCGGGCGCGCAGGGATCGGATTCGGCGAGCCTCGCCTTCAACGCGCTGACCGCGGCGAAGGAGCAGGGCGTCGACGTGCTGCTGATCGATACCGCCGGCCGGTTGCAGAACAAGGCCGAGCTGATGAACGAGCTCGAAAAGGTCGTGCGCGTGATCCGCAAGGTGGATGACACTGCGCCGCATGCGGTGCTGCTTGTGCTGGATGCTACGGTGGGCCAGAACGCGCTGTCGCAGGTCGAGGCCTTCCATCGCACCGCGGGGGTCACCGGCCTCGTGATGACCAAGCTCGACGGCACCGCCCGTGGCGGCATTCTGGTCGCGCTCGCGGAGAAATTCAAACTGCCGGTACATTTCATCGGCGTCGGCGAGGGCGTCGACGATCTCGCGCCGTTCACCGCACGCGACTTCGCCCGCGCCATCGCCGGAATCGAAAGCTGACGAATGGACAAGACCCAGCCGCATCCGCTGTTCAAGCTGGCGACCGAGCTCGGTCCGCTGCTCGTGTTCTTCTTCGTGAATTCGAAGTTCAACCTGTTCGCCGCGACCGGCGCCTTCATGGTCGCGATCGTGGTGGCAATGATCGCCTCCTACGTGGTGACGCGCCACATCCCGATCATGGCAATCGTCACGGGCGTGATCGTGCTGGTGTTCGGCACGCTGACCCTGGTGCTGCACGACGAGACCTTCATCAAGGTCAAGCCGACCATCATCTACGGCCTGTTCGCCGCGATCCTCGGCGGCGGCCTTTTGTTCGGCCGCTCCTTCATCGCCGTCATGTTCGACCAGATGTTCAATCTGACGCCGCAGGGCTGGCGCATCCTGACGCTGCGCTGGGCGCTGTTCTTCGCCGGCATGGCGGTGCTGAACGAGATCGTCTGGCGCACCCAGAGCACGGACTTCTGGGTGAACTTCAAGGTGTTCGGCGTTACTCCGATCACCATGATCTTCGCCATCGCCCAGATGCCGCTGACCAAGCGCTACAGCGTCGCGCCGGTATCGCTGGAGACCAGCGAGGCGGAAGCGGGGGATGTAAGGAAGGGGTGACGGTCTCGTGTCCCGGACGCGCTGCAGCGTGAAACGCTGCTGCGCAGAGCCGGGACCCAGACTCTCTGCAAGAGTTTCGCCGTGGTGACATGGGCCCCGGCTCTGCAGCGCATCACTTCGTGCTGCGCAGCGTCCGGGGCACGAGAGAGCAGAGCTAGAGCAGATTCTGATCAGACGCGATCATAACCGGCCGCGGCGAAGAAGTTCAGGCACTCTTGGGCGGTGAAGGCGGCCATGGCGAGGGCGATAGCGTTGTCCAAAGCCTCGATTGATCTGGCTGCGGCCTTTCGAAGG
>NZ_DASYWN010000013.1:0-381698 GCF_035935975.1 Bradyrhizobium sp. | reverse complement strand
GCACGCCTCACGGCAGCCGGAAAGGCCCACAACGCCGCTCTCATCGCCTGCGCGCGAAAGCTCCTGATCTATGCCAATACCGTCCTGCAACGAGGCACGCCGTGGACCGAAAAACTCCTCGGCGTTTAATGGTTGCTACGGGTTGAGCGCTCAATCGCTCACATCGGCGGCGTAATTCCGTCCCGGCCGACATTCACCCGGTTCGCTTCCAGCGAGCCGTCCTCCTTCTTCGCCGCGCCGAAGATGATCAGCTTGGCGCCCGGCTTCACTTCCGACTTGTCGCTGGCGATGAAGGTGACGATCGGGGTCTCCGGCGGCACCACGACTTTCTTCTCGCCGTCCTTGTACTTCACCGTGATGTTCTGGCCGTCGGTGCCCTTCACCGTCTGCGCCACGGTGGCGTTGGTCATGGTGGAGTTGGCGCGGGCGTCCCAGGGGCGGAAGCCTTCGGCGGCGCCGCGCTGGTTTTCGGGGAAGATGTGGACGGCAATGGCTTTCTGGGTGCCGTCGGGCTCGGGCATGGCGGTGACGCCGATATAGGAGCCTTCCTTGATCTCCGACAGCTGCGTCTTCACCACGGCGAAGACCGCGACGTTGTCGGTCATCTTCACCTTCACGTCGCTGCCCTCGCGGGTCTTGATGCCGAGCGTGTCGCCGTCAACGCTCTCGATGGTGCCGCGGATGCGGACCGTCGGCGCCTGCTGCGCGGAGACGGATGACGTCACGATGCAGGTCATGAAAGCTGCCACGACGGCGCGTGGCATCCAGTTGTTCAGCTTCGACATGTTCAGTTTCGACATGGCCTTGTCCCTCCAGGGCGTTGCGGTGGTCAGACACGGCAACCCCGCCTGACCACCGCTATTCCCTCAAATCTTTGAGCATGATCTTTTCGGAAAACCGCTGCACACTTTTCCGGATCATGCCCCTCGATCACATCGGCGGGGTCAAACCGTCCCGGCCGACACTGACCCGGTTGGTCTCGAACGAGCCGTCCGGCAGTTGCTTCATGAAAGCGATGACCTTGGCGCCGGCCTTGAGCTCGGACTTGTCGCCGGGCACGAAGGTCACGACAGGGGTGCTGTCGGGGACGAACACCTTCTTCTCGCCGTCCTTGTATTTCACCAGCAGCGTGTGGCCGTCATTGCCGACCACGCTCTCGGACACCGTGGCGTTGGTCATGCTGGAGTTCGGCTTGAGGTCGTAGGGCCGCGAGCCCTCGCCGGTGCCGCGCATGCTTTCCGGGAATACGTGGACCTCGACGGCGTTGTTGCCGCCATCCGGACCCGGCACCGTGGTGGCGCCCACGAAGGAGCCGACCTTGATGTCGGCGAGTGAAATTTTGGTAACGCCCGACACGCTGACGTCAGGGGCGATGCGCAGCTTGACGTCCTCGCCGCTGCGCGACTTGACCTGCATGGCGTCGCCATTGACGCTCTCGATCGTGCCGCGCACGCGCGTAGGCACCGGCGCCTTTTGTGCGAGCGCCGCGAAGGTGGACGCGCCCACCAGAACGACGGCGATGATCGGGCGTGTGAAAGTTGCACGTTGAATAGTCATAGACGGTCTCCGATTGTCCCCACGAAGGGAGAACGCCGGAGATCGCACACTATTCTCTCAAGTCTTTGTGAGATCGGCCTCGACCAGCGCGCGCAGCTCGGCCGTGACTTGCGGCCTCTGGCCGAACCACAGCTCGAAGCCGCGCACCGCCTGGTGCAGGAGCATGCCGAGCCCGTCGGCGGTCTTCAGGCCGCGCGCCTTTGCAGCCGCAAGCAGCGGCGTCACCAGCGGGACGTAGACGAGATCGGCGACGACGGCGGCCTCGGGCAGGCGCGCGACGTCGACATCGAGCGCCGGCTGGCCGTGCATGCCGAGCGATGTCGTGTTCACGAGAAGTTTTGCGCGCGGCAACACGTCCGCGATCGCGTCCCACGTAACAGGATGCACGTTCGATCCGAACTGTCTTGCAACAGTCTCGGCCCGCGCGATGGTGCGATTGGCGAGATGGATGCGCTTGACCCCGCGTTCGAGCAGGCCGAACACGACCGCGCGCGAGGAACCGCCGGCCCCCAGCACCAGCGCTTCGTCCGCCTTGTCCCAGCCGGACGCGCTGGCGTCGAGATTGCCGATGAAGCCCTCGACGTCGGTGTTGGTCGAGCGCAGTTCGCCGTTCGCGAACCACAGCGTGTTGGCAGCGCCGACCGCCTTGGCGCGCGCGTCGGGTGTCGACAGCGCCAGCACGGCTTCCTTGTGCGGGATGGTAACGTTGGCGCCGACGAAGCCGCGCAGCGACAGCCGCAGCACGAAGTCGCGCAGATCGTCCGGCGGCACCGCCTCGATGACATAGCCGCCCTCGATCCCGAGCGTGCGCAGCCAGTAATGATGGATCAGCGGCGAGCGCGAATGCGCGGCCGGCCATCCGATCAAGCAGGCGGCGGGCGACTTGGGCGCGGTCATCTTGTCCTCTGGCGTCACGTTGGAGGCGATCCATTTCGCGTCCCGCAGGCTCTGTCAAGCGCGCGAGCGTCGCATCGCCATGGCCACGATCGCAGCCAGCACCAGCGCCGCGCCCGCGGCGAACCAGATCGCGGCAAGGTTGATCCTGATATAGGCGAGCGCGCCGGCCGCCGAGCCAGCGACGAGCGCCGCCCACAAGAACAGGTTCGGCGCCCAGCCCCAGCGCGGCCCGCCGGTGAGGCTCACCGCGAGGAACTGGCCGACCTTGATCAGCGCGCCCGTGACATAGGTGAGGCCGAGCCCGGCGCCGCCGTCGATCTGGAACACGGCATTCTCCAGGCCCATCGCAAGCACGATGCCCGCGATCGCAAGGTTCGGCAGGCCGTAGGCATGGCACAGTCCGGCGCCGGCCAGAAGCAGGGCTTCGATCAGCAGCAGCCACGGCTGCCGCTCGACACCGCCGCCGAGCACGACGAGGCTGCCGATCGCCGCGCCCGCCACGAACAGCGCGATCAGGCCGAGCGCGCCGGCCGCCTGCCACCACTGGGTTTCGGCAAGGCTGACGCCGAGGCGGGTGGAGTTGCCGCTCATGAAGGAGACGAACAGGCCGCCGAGATGCAGGAAGCCGATGCCGTCGACATAGCCCGCGAGCATGCTGAGCGCGCAGGCCAGCGCGATATTGCGCCCCGAATTGAGCATTGCGATCCACCACCGCCGTGACGCGGCAGTGTCGATCAAATCAATCGGCTTGAGAAGTGCGGGGCTAGCTTGCGGCAGTTGCGGCTGAGCGGCCCTTGATGTCGGCGACCGCGCGCTCGATGGTCTCGCGATAACGCGCGTTCGGCTTGGTGACGCCATGGGTCAGGAGCGCCCTGCGAACCGCGGGCGAGGCGCCGGTGATGTACAGCGGGATGCCCTGACGGTGCGCCTTGGCGGCGACGCGGCCGAGCACGTTCGCCGCCGTCGAATCCAGGAACGGCACCGCGGCGAAATCGACCACAAAACCCTTGCGGTGCTCGGCGACGCCGTCGAGCACGTTTCCGATCGCGGAGGCCGCGCCGAAGAAGAACGCGCCGGTGATGCGATAGACCAGCACGTCGCGGTCGACCGCGAGCGTCGGATCGTAAGGCACGCGCTCGCCATTGCCGTCGTCGGGACGGTCGGCCGCCACCAGCGGCGAGCGCTCCTCGATGCCGGTCATCTCCGCCATGCGATGGATGAACAGCACCGCGCCGAGCGCGAAGCCGACCAGGATGCCTTCGGTCAGATCGCGGAAGATCGTGAGCAGGAAGGTTGCGAGCAGCACGACGGCGTCGCCCCAGGAGGAGCGCAGCAGCGTTGCGAATTCGTGCTTCTCGGCCATGGTCCAGGACACCACGACGAGCACTGAGGCGAGCGCAGCCAGCGGGATGTAGCTCGCCAGCGGCGCCGCGATCAGCATGAACAACAGCAGGAACACCGCATGCAGCATGCCCGCGAGCGGGCCGCGCCCGCCGGCGCGGATGTTGGTCGCGGTGCGCGCGATCAGGCCGGTGACGCAGATGCCGCCGAACAGCGCCGAGCCGATATTGGCCGCGCCCTGCGCCACCAGCTCGCAATTGGAGCGGTGACGCCGGCCGGTCATGCCGTCGGCCACCACGGCCGACAGCAGCGATTCGATCGCGGCCAGCAGCGCGAACGAGATCGCATCGGGCAGCACCGCTTTCGCCTTTGCGAGCGAGAACGCCGGCAGCGCGGGTGACGGCAATTCGCGCGGGATGCCGCCGAAGCGCGAGCCGATGGTTTCCACCGGCAGCGCGAACACCGCGCACACGACCGCCGCGAACACGACGGCGATCAGGATGCCGGGCCAGGACGGCCGCCAGATCCTTAAGCCGGCGATGGTGGCGATGCTGACGAGTGCCACGGCAACCGCCGACGGATTGATCGTGTGCAGGCCGCCGGCGAGCGCGACGAGCTTCGGCACGAACTCGCTCGGCTCCTTGCCCGCCAGCGTGATCCCCGAGAGATCGCGCAACTGGCTCGCAAAGATGATCACGGCGATGCCGGCGGTGAAGCCGACCGTGACGGGGTAGGGAATGAACTTGATATAAGTGCCGATGCGCAAAAGGCCCGCGGCGATCAGGATCACGCCCGCCATCATGGTGGCAAGGATGACGCCGTCGACGCCGTGCCGCTCCGCGGTCACCGCGACCAGCACGATGAAGGCGCCTGCGGGCCCGCCGATCTGGAACCGGCTGCCCCCGAGCAGCGATACGATGAAGCCGCCGACGACGGCGGTGTAGAGCCCGCGGTCCGGCGTCACGCCCGAGGCGATCGCGATCGCCATCGACAGCGGCAGCGCGACGATCGCGACCGTGAGGCCCGCGAAGACGTCGGCACGGAAATCCGATAGCCCATAACCTTCGCGCCAGATGGTGACGAGCTTTGGCAGAAACAGTTCGGCAAAGGTCGGCTGACGCAAGTGACGCAGCCCGCCTGCCCGCTCGCTGGTGATGCTCATGCTCCGCAGCCCCACAATGCTCCACTGCATCGTGCGGCCGCGATCTCGGACGCGACGGTGCGGTTAGCTGATCCTGATCCCGGACACGACCAACACGATCATGCCCCGACGCTGCGCGGCGGCCCCGGCTCCTTCAGGCGAACGCCCCGCCCGCCGCTGTCGCTGCGGGCCTGCTCACCGATCAGCTCGACGCCGGCCCGATCGAACGCCTCGACCACCTTGATCAAGGTCTCGACCACGCCGCGCACATTGCCGGTGGAGGCCTCCATCCGCTGGATGGTCGGCAGCGACACGCCGGCGAGCTCGGCCAGGGTTTTCTGGTCGATGCCGAGCAGCGCGCGGGCCGCCCGCATCTGGAACGACGTGATCACCTTGGCCTCACGTATCAGAGCTTATAAGTGATATCTGGTACATATACAATGATGTAAAATACATCATCTGAGAGCAAGCGCAAGAGCCTCCTCCGTCATTGCGGCTCTGTGTTCCGTCATCCTGAGGTGCGAGCCATGGGACGCAACGCGTCTCATGGGGAGCTTCGAGGGATGGGCGGCCCACGCTGCAGCCGGGCCGTCGCCCTTCGAGGCTTGCTCTGCCGCGCGTTGCGCCGCAGAGCGAGCACCTCAGGGCGACGGCGATGGAGCACTCCTTCGACATCGTCATTGCGAGGAGCGCAGCGACAAAGCAATCCAGGCTGCCTCTGCAGAGACAGTCTGGATTGCTTCGCTACGCTCGCAATGACGCGCGGAGAGAGCGCGGCGAAAATTAAACGCCACATGCGTCGAGAAAGCCCCTCCCCCATGAAGAACGGGAGAGAGGGAGCGACTACGCCCTTACCGCGCGAGCCCGATCACGCCGCGTGCTCATGCGCGGCGATGATCTGGTCGGCGGCGCGTCCCGTGACTTCGGCCATGTGGTCGAAGGTGCGGGTGAAGCTGCCGGCGCCGGCCGTGGCCGAGCGCAGCTCGACGATCAGCTCGCCGATCTCCGCTTCCGGCATCATGGCGCGGACGCAGTCCCATCCGCTCCAGCCGTCGCGCGTGTCGAAGCCGAGGATCTGGCCTCGCCGCGCCGACAGGATCGCGTTGATCTTGGCGGTGGCGTCGGTCGGGCAGACGATCTCGACCACGTGGATCGGCTCCAGCAACACCGGCTGGCATTGCGGCAGGCCTTCGTTCAATCCGATCCGCGCCGCCGTGCGGAAGGCGAGATCGGAGGAATCGACGCTGTGGTAGGAGCCGTCGGTCAGCGTCACCTGCACGTCGGTGACGGGGAAACCGAGCGGGCCCCGCGTCAATCCGTCGACGACGCCTTCTTCCACCGCCGGAATGTAGTTGCGCGGCACCGCGCCGCCAACCACCTTCTCGGTGAACTTGAAGCCGTCGCCTCGCGGCAGCGGCTTGATGTCGAGCACGACATCGCCGAACTGGCCGTGGCCGCCGGACTGTTTCTTGTGACGGCCGCGCTGGGTGATCGGCTTGCGGATGGTCTCCTGATAGCCGATTGCGGGCGGATGCGAGGAGATCTTGACGCCGAAGCGGTCGCGCAAGCGCTCGACCTCGACGCGCAGATGCATTTCGCCCTGCCCCCACAGCACGGTGTCGTGGGTCTGGGGGTTCTGCACGACGACGAGCGAGGGATCCTCCTCGTGCAGCCGGGCCAGCGCCTGGCCGAGCTTCACATCGTCCTTGCGGTCGGTGGACGCGATCGAGATCGCGAGCACCGGCGGCGTCGGCTCCGCGGCCGTGAGCGCAGCCGGCGGGGTCTTGCCGTTCGAGACCGCATCACCGGTCTTGATCGGGTCGAGCTTGGCGAGCGCCACCGTGTCGCCCGCGTCCGCCGCGTTACGCTTGGTGTCGTAAGCGCCGTTGACGGCGAGGATGCCGGAGATGCGGCTGGCGCCGCCGGAGGAGGATTGCAGCGTCGCGCCGTCATCGAGATGGCCGGTGAGCATCCGCGTCAGCGACAGCTTTCCGCCGTGCTGGGAATGCAGCGTCTTGAAGACATAGCCGAGCGCGTCCTTGCTGTCGGGAACGCCGAGACGTTTTGCGGTCTCCGCGACACCGGGCGCCTCGTGACGCAGCGCCTTCATCAAACGCAGCACACCGTTCTCGCGCGCGGCGGCGCCCAGCAGCACGGGGCAGATGAGTCCCTCGCGCAGTTCACGCGCGAGATCGTCGAACACGGCATCGCGCGGCGGCTGGATGTCCTCGAGCAGTTGCTCCATCAGCGCATCGTCGTGATCGGCGAGCTTCTCCAGCATCGAGAAGCGGGCCTCCTTCTCGCGATCGAGATTGCCGCCTTCGAGTGCGACCACCTCGGAGGCCTTGTGCTCGCGATAGATGAACGCGCGCTCCAGGGCGAGATCGACGAACCCTTCGATCAAATCGCCCTTCCAGATCGGAATCTGGCGCAGCACCAGCGGCACGCGCGAGGCCGGCTGCAGCATCTCGAGCGTCTCGCGGATGCGCTGGCTGGCGCGGTCGATCTTGTTGAGGAACACGAAGCGCGGGATCTTCAGCTCCTCCAGCTCGCGCAGGATGATCTGAAGCTGCGGCAGCTTCTTCTCGTCGGCTTCGCAGACCACGATGGCGGCGTCGACCGCAGGGAGCGCGGCGCGCATGTCGTGGGCGAATTCAACGGAACCGGGACAATCGAGGAAGGTGTAGCTGTCGCCCATGAAACTCGTGGTGGCGGCAGTGAGGCCGACGGTCATCTTGTGATGACGGGCCTCCGGCGTGGCGTCGCCGACGGAAGTTCCGGCGTCCACGCTGCCAGCGCGCGGGATTGCGCCCGTTCGCGCCAGTATTGCTTCGAGAAGTGTGGTTTTACCGCTTTGGAAAGGGCCCACCAGCGCAATGCACCGTGGACCTCGGGGACTTCTGACGTCTTGTCCCATTCGCCGCCTCCTTGGTGTGGAGCTCGGCCCATGATTGGGTCGGCAAACGCAGATGCTCTGCCCGTCCCCAAGATTTGGCAAGCGTCAAACGTCGCTGCGGTGCGTCGTCAGTTAGACCAAGGCTTTACGACTGGTGTTCCACCTCTCCCCCGCGGGGAGAGGTGAAGAGGCTCGCTCGCGATGACCGAACGTCTCAACGGCCCGGACGGAGTTCCAGGCTTTCGAGACCGGCGGCTACGTTGAGGCCGACCTGGCCTTGCACGCTGAGCGGCTGGAGCGCGATCGAATTGTTGGAGCCGCCGACGAGCACGTTGCCGCCAAGGCCGACGCCGACCGAGGCGCTGCCCTGCGCGCCCGCGTAAGTGCCGGAGAGGTCGCCGGGGCCGAGCCGATCGACCGGCGCGAACACGCCCCAGGCCAGCGTGGTTTCCTGGGTGATGCCGATGTCGAGGCCGACTTTACGGATCGTCGCGACATAGCGGTCTTCGGGCACGCCTTCGGCGCGCAGCACGCAGCCAAGATTGGTCACCGATCCCACGATGAAGCCAACGCTGGCGCCGCCGCGGCATTCGAGCACGCCGACGCGGACCATCCGCTGCTGCTGCGCGTCGCTGTTTGCGACAGAGGCAACGAGGCCGGCGGCGATGAGCCCGGCGAAGATGAACGAACGGCGCATGAATGTCTCCGGCGATGAATGTGAAGCGAGCAGAGAGGGCGCGCTGCAAGCGGCGCGCGATGGTCTATGCCACAACATTCGCGGGCGTGCCAGATTGCACCCGGCAATAAAAAGGCCCGCCGAAGCGGGCCTTTCCAATTTGCACTGTCGCGACAGGCTTAGCGCAGATTGCCGCAGAAACGCTGGATGCGCTTGCAGGCGTCTTCGAGGTCGGAGGTCTTGGTCGCGTAGGAGATGCGGAAGGCCGGGCCGAGGCCGAAGGCCGAACCCTGCACCACCGCGACACCTTCGGTCTCGAGCAGCTCGGTTACGAAGGTCTCGTCGTTGTCGATCACCTTGCCGGACGGCGCGGTCTTGCCGATCGTGCCGGCGCAGGACGGATAGACGTAGAACGCGCCTTCGGGACGCGGGCACTCGATGCCCTTGGCCTGGTTGAGCATGGAGACGACGAGGTCGCGGCGCTCCTTGAACACCTTGTTGTTGGCGGGGATGAAGTCCTGCGGACCGTTCAGCGCTTCCACCGCCGCCCACTGCGCGATCGACGACGGGTTCGAGGTCGACTGCGACTGGATCGTCGACATCGCCTTGATGAGCTGCGCGGGACCACCGGCGTAGCCGATGCGCCAACCGGTCATGCAATAGGCCTTCGACACGCCGTTCACGGTGAGCGTGCGGTCGTAGAGTTTCGGCTCGACCTGCGCGACGGTGGTGAACTGGAAGTCGTCATAGACGAGGTGCTCGTACATGTCGTCGGTCATCACCCACACATGCGGATGCTTGACCAGAACGTCGGTGAGCGCCTTCAGCTCGGAACGGGTGTAGGCCGCGCCGGTCGGGTTCGACGGCGAGCACAGGATGACCCATTTGGTCTTCGGCGTGATCGCGCGCTCGAGCGCGTCGGGCTGCAGCTTGAAGCCGGTCGCGGCGGTGCAGACCACCGGCACCGGCTCGCCGCCGGCGAGCGCCACCATCTCGGGATAGCTGACCCAGTACGGCGCGGGGATGATCACCTCGTCGCCCGGATTGATGGTCGCCATCAGCGCGTTGTAGAGCACCTGCTTGCCGCCGGTGCCGACGATGATCTGGTTCGGCTTGTAGACGACGCCGTTCTCGCGCTGAAACTTGCCGATGATGGCTTCCTTCAGCTCGGGGATGCCGTCGACCGCGGTGTACTTGGTCTTGCCGGCTTCGATGGCGTGGATCGCGGCCAGCTTGATGTTGGCGGGCGTGTCGAAGTCGGGCTCGCCGGCACCGAGGCCGATGACGTTGCGGCCCGCCGCTTTCAGCGCGCGTGCTTTATCCGTGACCGCGATGGTCGCGGACGGCTTCACACGGTCGAGCGCAGCGGCAAGGAAGGACATCGTCATCTCCTGACAAGCGTCGTGAACCCTTTGGCCTCACGACTCCAATTGTGGGAATGGGGCACCCTAAAACGTGTGCCGCTGCACCGCAAGAAACTTCGGCCCGATCTCGCAAAAGTTTACGGATCTGGAGCGGTTCAAGGCACGTTTTCCCGCAATTTTCCGCAACTTTGCCGCGCAAACCCCTCATATCCGGCAAGGCTTGTCCTCGGAGCAATTTTGGGGGTTGCGTGCCGATGTTTCGCCACCGTCATGGCCGGGCTTGTCCCGGCCATCCACGCCTTGCCACGCGGCACGAAGAACGTGGATGCCAGGGACAAGCCCGGGCATGACGACGTGGAGACATTAACGCCCCAACGCAGATTCCTCCCCATTCACATCAATGCACGGCGCAATACGTCCGCGCGTTGACGCAAGCGTGAACTGAGTTGGATGGTCGCACGGAAATGATCTTCCTCGGCATTGCAGTGCGGTAGGGTTTTCGAGTTTTTCTATGGGTCAGCCCTTGCGGCGGATTCGCATCGGCATCATTGTTTGTTCGCGGCGCGTGGGCAGGATGCGTTGCGCTTCCCCGTCCCAGGTTTAGAACTTCCAGAATGTACAAGCTCTATTCGATGCAACGCTCGGGCAACAGCTACAAGGTCCGCCTTGCGCTGGCGCTATTGAACCTGCCTTACGAAGCGGTCGAGGTGGACATTCTGCGCGGCGAAAGCCGCACGCCGGACTTCCTGTCCAAGAACCCGTCGGGCCAGGTGCCGCTGCTCGAGGTCGGCGACGACCGCTTCCTCGCCGAGTCCAACGCCATCCTCTGGTACGTCGCCGTCGGCACGCCGCTCGCGCCGGAGAACCGGATCGATCGCGCCGAGGCGCTGCAATGGATGTTCTTCGAGCAGCACGCGCTCGAGCCGAACATCGGCGCCGCCTATTTCTGGCTGTCGCTGGTGAAGGGCGGCCGCGACCTGCAGACCCACGCGCTGGAGGACTGGATGGAGCGCGGCTATGGCGCGCTGCAGGTGATGGAGAATCACCTCAAGACCAGTTCCTATTTCGCCGCCCGCCAGCTCACCGTCGCCGACATCGCGCTGTACGGTTACACCCACCTCGCCGACCGCTGTGACTTCGACCTGGAGCCCTTCCCGGCGATCCGGGACTGGCTGAAGCGCGTCGAGGCCGCGCCCGGTTTCGTCTCGATGGACTGGCGGCCGGCCGACATCGACGACCCCGCCAGCATCGCGGCGGGTGCCTGAAAACGGCCCGGCGTTAAGAAATACCGGGCATAACGTTAACCTTTGCCCCAATCCCGCCTTTTTCGGCGCGAAAGCCGCCCAAATATTGCCGGTTGAAATGGTGAAATTATTCGGCGTCGCGGGTGATTCGCTCGCACGTTGAAGGATTTGGACCCATGATTCGGGCGTCCGGCACGGCAGGCTTCAAGGGCCAAACCGATACCGTTTCGTCTTCCCGGCTGACCAATGCGGTCGCGGCCTCGCTCGCCGTCGCCGCGATCTCGCTGTGCCTGATCGTCACCCTGACAGTGCTGTCGACCAAGGCGACCATGGCGATGGGTCTGCCGGTCTGATCCCCGTTTCATCCTGGAGAGCCTTCAAGGTGCCGCGCGGCCCCGCGCCGACCGGCATTGCGACAGGACGTCGATGAAATCGCCTGTGGTCATCGTTGCACTCACCCTCACTGCGGCCATCCTGGTCGCAGCCTCGCTGCTGATCTTCACCGGCATGCGCAAGAGCCCGGGCACATCGACGCAGAATGCGCCCGTGCTGCAACGCCATCTCAGGCCGGTGCATTTGGTCTAAAATCATCCGAAAGCTTTGCACGCCGTCGCAAGCGCCCCTTAAGCGCTCCGCACGAAATCGGATTGCGCGCGCGTGGCGGTAGGTCAGTCTGACCGTCTTACTCGTTCAGGGAGGAACGAGATGCGGTTCGGATGGCGTGCGATCTCCGGTCCGGCACTGACGGTAGCGATCACGCTGCTGGCGATCCTGCTCGATCGCTCCGTTCACATTCCCTCGCCTGCCCCCCTGTTCGTCTGCGTCGTCGCGCTCGCCGGCGCGCTGTCGGGTTTCGCCTCGGCCATGGCCAGCGCGGCGCTCGCGGTTGCCGGCGCGGCGCTGTTCTTCGCCGGCCATCGCGCCGCGCCCTTCCATGCCAGTGCGGATCTGGTTGGCCTGCTCGCGGTGACGGCCTTCGGCACCGCAGGCATCACCGGCCTGATGCGCGAGCGCCTGCTCGCGGCGTTTGCCGCCGAGCGCAAGAACCACGCCATTGCCGCGCGGCTGTCGGCTGCGCTCGACCAAGTCGACATCGGCATCGTGTTGCTCGACGCCGAGACGCGCGCCGAATTCATCAATCGCGCGTTCCGCGACTACTTTGCGTTGCCGGACGAAATGGCCGACGGCAAGCCGCCTTTCATCGCGCTGATGTATCACGGCCGCGACACCGGCGCGTTCGAGCTGCCCGAGGACGAACTCGCCACCTTCATCGCGCAGCGCATGGAGGCCGTACGGATCGGCGATGCCACGCCGATCAACATCGCCTTGCGCACCGGCGAGGTGCTGCGCTTCGTCTGCACCGTGCTGCCCGACGGCGGGCGCATGCTGAGCTACACGCCGGTGACCGACCTCGTGCGCCACACCGACGCGCCGGCCAGCGCCGACTACTACCGCTCGCTGCGCGATCCCACGGGGCGCAAGCTGATCCGGTATCTGCGCGTCGCGGAGTGAGCGACTGCGCGATTGATCGCAGCTCCCATCATCCCGTATGAAGGACACTTCATCGAACGCGGGATTTCCACATGTCGCTCACCATTCGCTCCGTCGCACGGCAGGACTACGATCAATGGCTGCCGCTATGGGACGGCTACAACGCCTTCTACGGCCGTTCGGGCCCGACCGCGCTCGCGCCTGAGATTACCAAGGTGACATGGCAGCGCTTCTTCGATGCCTATGAGCCGGTGCACGGATTGGTCGCCGAGAGCGACGGCAAGCTGCTCGGCATGACGAACTATCTGTTCCATCGCAGCACCACCGCGATCGAGCCGTCCTGCTATCTGCAGGACCTGTTCACGCTCGAGGCCTCGCGCGGCAAGGGCGTCGCATCGGCATTGATCTACGGCGTGTACGAGCGAGCCAAGCTTGCGGGATCTCCGCGGGTCTACTGGCAGACGCACGAGACCAACGTCACCGCGCAGAGCCTGTATGACAAGGTCGCCGAGCGCTCCGGCTTCATCGTCTATCGCAAGATCTTCTGACCCAGCGGCATCGGGCCTGTGGATAACTCGGCCTGTCACCGGCGCGTAACACACCGGGACTAAGTTGCAGTTGCGTCTGATCAGGCCCCCCGTCACCGATCAAACGCCCCAAGCGGTCCCCGTCAGTCGCCGCGTCTGGCAGGGGCCGCACTTTTTTTTGCCCGCATGGCAGCAGCGCAAGCGGGCTTCTTGCCGGTCGCGCGCGCCGCGGCCACAATGCACCGCTGCTCATCTCTGACAGGGATCTCCCATGGAAATTCGCAATCTCGGCGCCTCCGGCCTTCGCGTGTCCGCAGTCGGGCTCGGCTGCAACAATTTTGGCCAGCGCACCGACCTGGAGACCTCGCGCAAGGTGATCCATCGCGCACTCGATCTCGGCATCACGCTGTTCGACACCGCCGACATCTATTCGAACATGGGCGGCTCGGAAAACGTGCTCGGCGCCGTGCTGGGCGATCGCCGCAAGGACATCGTGCTGGCGACCAAATATTCCAAGCCGATGGCGGAGGACGGCACCAAGCAGGGCGCCTCGCGCCGCTACATCATGGAGGCCGTGGAAGCGAGCCTGAAGCGGCTCAAGACCGACTATATCGATCTCTACCAGCAGCACGATTACGACCCGCTGACGCCGATCGAGGAGAGCCTGCGCGCGCTCGACGATCTCGTCCGCCAGGGCAAGGTCCGCTACATCGGCAATTCGAACTTTCCGGCCTGGCGGATCGCCGAGGCCGAGTACGTCGCGCGCGCGATGAACGTCAGCCGCTTCGTCTCCTGCCAGGACGAATATTCCCTCGTCGTACGCGACATCGAGAAGGACCTGCTGCCCGCGGCGCAGGAGTACAAGCTCGGCCTGCTGCCGTTCTTCCCGCTCGCAAGCGGACTCCTCACCGGCAAATACAAGAAGGGCGAGGCCGCGCCCGGCGACACCCGCTTCGGCAAGGTGGAACGGCTGCGCGACCGCTACGTCACGCCGCGCAACGAGGACATCGTCGAGAAGCTGCAGGCCTTCGCGCAGGCGCGCGGGCATTCGATGCTGGAGCTCGCCTTCTCGTGGCTCGCGGCCCGCCCGCAAGTGTCGAGCGTGATCGCCGGCGCCACCCGCGTCGAGCAGATCGAGCAGAACGTCAAGGCGATCGCCTGGAAGCTCAGCGCCGAGGAGATGGCCGAGATCGACAAGATCACGCTGGGCTGATTTTACGGCGCCGATCCCCGCGGCGCGGCGCTATTTGACGCCGCGTCCGACCGTCTGCATCACCTCAAAGCCCTCGAACTGGGGATGGCCGAGATAGAGCGGCTTGTTGTCGCCGGCCTTGTGATGGGCCGCGCGGAACGCGTCCGACTTGGTCCAGGCCTCGAACGCGGCATGGTTCGCCCACACCGTGTGCGAGGCATAAAGCGTGTGGTCCTCGAGCTCGGGACCGCGCAGCAGATGGAATTCGACAAAGCCCGGTACCTTGTCCAGATGCGTGTCGCGCGTCAGCCAGACCTGCTCGAAGGCTGACTCGGAGCCCTTGGCGACGCGGAAGCGGTTCATGGCGATGTACATGGGTGATTTCTCCTGATGCTCGCCTCATCATGTCGTCATTCCGGGACGCGCCGCAAGGCGCGGGCCCGGAATGACGACGGCTGTTATTAAGTCACCAGCCCCTTCATCGGCCTTACGCTTGCACTGTCCGGAAACACCGTCTCAGCCAGCACGCGATCCGACAGACCGAACTGTCCCTGCAGCACGCCCTTGATCACCGAGCGCAGGTCCGTCGTCGGCTTGAGGTCGCGACCTTCGTAGAGGTTGGCGAGCTTGAGGCCGGGCCAGTCGGAGATGACGCGGCCGCCTTTCACGGCGCCGCCGGCGAGCAAAGCGATGGTGCCGGTGCCGTGGTCGGTGCCGTCGGTGCCGTTGATGCGCGCGGTGCGGCCGAATTCGGTGGCGACGACGACGACGGTGTCGCGCCAGCGATCGCTCAGGCCGCTCTCGAATTCAGCGAGCGCGCCGTCGAGACCGCCGAGCAGGAAGGCGAGGCGACCGACCGGGCCGCCCTCATTGGCATGGGTGTCCCAGCCGTCGAAAGCGAGCGCGGCGATGCGCGGGCCGTCATCGGCCGCCATCAACTTTGCCGCGCCGCGCGCCACCTGCCGCATCTGCGCAACCTGATTGCCGGGTTTCGGCTTCATGTCGTCACCGCTCGCGGCCTTCTCGAGCTGGAGGCCTTGCGACAGCGCCGCGGCCAGCGCGGGATCGCGGTGGCGGTAGAGATCGACCAGCCGCATCGCGGTGTCGTCATCGGCCTGCGGCAGCGCGACCGGCGCCCAGCCGACGGTCGGTGCATTGCCGCGCAGCACCAGCGGCGTGGTCGGGCCGACCGCAAGGCCGCTCGACACGCGTTCGCCGCGCGGCAGCGCTTCGAGCGCACGGTTGAGCCAGCCGGACTGCACGCGGCCCGGACCGGCATAGCCGCTTTCGAGCACGTCCTGGCCGTCGAAATGCGAGCGGTCGCGATAGGGCGTCGCCACCGCGTGAATCACCGCGGCATGCATGTCGCGGTACATGCGCGCGAATTCCGGCATCGCCGGATGCAGCGCGAAGAAAGTATCGAGCATGATCGCGGGATGCGCGCCATCCGATGTGAGCGCGATCGAGCCGTGCAGGCCGGCATAATCGGGATCGCCGACCGGGGCCACGGTCGAGAGCCCGTCGAGCGCGCCGCGCAGGATCACCACGATCAATCTGGGATCGCGCCCGTCCGCTGCGCGGGCGAATTTCGGCAAATAGGCCCAGGCCGCGAAGGAGGCGCCGCCGAGCAAAAGGCCACGGCGCGAGGTGAGGAGGCGGTTCTCGACGCAGTCGATCATCTTCATCTCCTCTGCATTTCCGGCGACATCAGCAAGAGCGCCAGCGCCTGCTGGCGCGACTCCGCGCGTTCGATCGTCTTGCGCGTTTCGATGGATGCCGCATCGGCAGCGGCGAATTCCAGGAGATCGAGCGGATCGATGTTGTTGCCGAGCCGCGCGCCCATCTGCGCGGCGATGTCGAGCCTGAGCATCATGCCTTCGGGCGCGGCCCAGGCCGCGCTGGTATCGGGGAAACCGTTCGGCCCCGCCGGCGACCACAGCGGCTGGCCCAGCAGATTCAGATTGTTGAGATAGCCGCCCGGGTCCTCCGGCACGCGCGCAAGCAGCCGGCCGCTTGCGACCACGAAGTCGTAAGGCGAGCGCATCTTCGTCAGCGGCGCCTTCCAGGCCTCGTCGGAATCGACCAGCGCCGCGGCAAGCGCCTTGAGGTCACCATCGGTCTTGACGAAGACATCGCGCAACCGCGCCACGAGCGCCGGCGGCGGATCGTCGGCGACGAAGTGGCGGACGAATTTGGTCGCGATGAAATTCGCCGTCGACGGATGGCGCGCGATGTCGGCGAGCGCCGCCTCGCCCTGCGCAAGGCCGGTCGGCTCATAGCTCTTGCCGAGCAGCATTTGCGGGCCCGGCTGATGCGCATTGGCGTTGAAGACGAAGGAGCCGGGCGTGCCGAGCTGCCCCTGCCGTCCGGCAAAGGTCCAGCCGGTGATGATGCGCGCGAGCGAGGTGACGTCCTCCTGCGTGTAGCCGCCGCCGACGCCGAGCGTATGCAGCTCCATGATCTCGCGCGCGAGATTTTCGTTCAGCCCACGCTTGCGGTTCTGCCCTGCGCGCGAATCCGGCCCGAGCGATTGCTGGTTGTCGAGGAAGAACAGCATCGCCGGATGCTGCTCGACCGCTTTGAGCATGTCGGCGAAACGGCCGAGCACGTGCGGGCGGATGGCCTCGCGCTCGAACGCGCCGGCCCAGATCCGCGCCAGCTCGCCCTTGCTGGCGGAGATGCAGAAATGGTTGGACCAGAACACGACGAGACGTTCGGTGAAGCCGCACTCGACCAGCGTCGCACGCTGCAGCCGCGCCAGCGCCTCGGCGCGGAAGGTTTTCTGGATCACATTGAGCGGCTGCGGCGCGGGCTTTGCGGGCTGCGGCGCGGTCATGCTGGGCTGCATGGTTTCGGGCTTCGCCGAATTGTCAGTCAGCTTGTTGTCAGCCTGTTTGGCCTCGGCCATCTGGCCGGCGATCTCGGTTGCGACCGTGTTCAGCGAGAGATTGCGGCGCAGGGCGGGCTTCTGATCCGCCGGTGCCTGCGGCGCTTCGGGCGGCGTGCCGGCCTTCGCTGCGGCCTCGCGCGCCTGCTTGACCTGGTCCTGATAGGCGAACACGGCCTGGCCGAGCTGCGGCGTCGATTGCAGGCCCGGCGCCTCCAACAGCACGCCGTTGGGGCGCGCCAGTTCCGCCTTCACGAAGCCGCGCGGATCGGAGGCCGCGTTGATGAGATCGCCGGACGCTCCGCCGCGGGCCCCGAAGCCGAAGCGGTTCAGCGCAACGAGGGCAGCTTGCGAATCGCGGGCCATCGATTTGTCCTTCGCGCCTTGCCAACCGCTTTCCGAGTCCCAGCGCAACGCGTAATATACCGCAGCGACAGATGAACCCGACATGAAAATGACGGCGCAGCTTTTGGGTAAATCATGACAATTGCGAAAGATTTCCCCCTGCCGGAACCACGCCGCCTCGCCTGCTCCCGCTGCGGCACCGAGTTCGGCTGCGATCTCTCGGGCAAGTGCTGGTGCGCGGAGGAGACGGCGCGGCTGCCGATGCCGGTCAAGGGCGAGGATTGTCTGTGCCGGGAGTGTTTGCGGAAAGCAGCGGCGGAGGTGCGTAGCTCGGATGGAGCGCAAGCGTAATCCGGGATTCGCTCGGCAGGCACCGGCCCCGGATTGCGCTACCCTCCATCCGGGCTACGAAGCCTACACTTGATGTCCCGGCGATGTCCGCGCCATGCCGTCGAACGCGTCGAGCAGCTTCTCGCGCCAGCCGTAGACCGGATCGTCGGCTTCCAGCAGCTTGAACGGGCTCACCGCGCGCGCCCACTGGAAGCCGCCGAACACGATGTAGTCGGCATAGTTCGGCGCGCTGCCGCCGATGAAGGGCTGCTTCTTCAACGTCTGCCGCAGCACCTCCAGCGATTTGCGGAACGCGATCACGCCGGTATCGCGGCTGGCCATGGTCTCTTCGAGACTCTTGCCGCCGAAACGCGCCTCGCGCGACTGGCGGAAATAGGCGGCATCGACCTCGGCGAGGTTCTTCGGGATGTCGGCGATGATCAGCGGAAAGATGCCGCCGACAATGGCAATGTCGCCCCACGCATTGATCATGCGCGCCATGGCGCGGCCGCCCTCGCCGCCGAACAGTGACGGCTGGTTTGGAAAATTGTCCTCCAGGTAGTTCGCGATCGCCCAGGAATCCACCACCGGCTTGTCGTGATGCAGCAGCACCGGAACTTTCTCCGAGCCGTGCGGCGCGATCGCGCTCTTCTCGGTGAAGCGCCAGGGCAGCGTCTCCGCCGCCAGCCCCTTGTGCGCCAGCGCCATCCGCGTGCGCCAGCAATACGGGCTGAAGGGACGCGAGGCGTCGGTGCCGACGAGCTCGTAGAGTTTAAGTGACATGATCAATTCCCATTGCTGCAACTGCCGAACAGAGTAGCCTTCATGACAGGGAGCGCAAGAAAGCCGTCCTGTCGCCGGTGTCGGGGTGTGACCCGACAGCCTCGCTGGCCCTCGCGCCGGACCGGCCGCGCCTTGTTGAGCCGGCCCCGGATTGGACCTAAGCTCAGGGCATTTCAAACATCGGGAGGCATTGCAATGACGAGGACCATTCCACGGCGCGACTTCCTTCTCGGCTCGGCGGCATTGGCCGGAGCAGCGGCCGCAAATGCCTTCACCTGTGTCGAGATCGCGAACGCCGCGCCGATCGCCGTTCCGACCGTCGACAAGCTCTCGATCCGCGTTCTCGTGGATTCGAGTTTCGATCTGTTCTTTCGCCCCAAGCAGATCAATGGCGTCTCGATCGCACCGGCTGCGCGCGGCGGCGACTTCCGCAAGTCGCTGCACAATGAATGGGGGCTGTCGCTCTGGCTGGAATCCGAGGGCGGCGGCAATCAGCGCACGCTGATGCTGGACTACGGCTACACGCCCGAGGTTCTGCTCAACAACATGGCGCTGATCGGCGTCGATCCGGCCAAGCTCAATGCGCTGATCGTCAGCCACGGCCATTACGATCATTTCGGCGGCCTGAACGGCTTCCTCGACAAGTTCCGCGACAAGCTGCCCGCCGACCTCAAGCTCTATGCAGGTGGCGAGGATAATTTCTGCCACCGCGTCAACCCGACGCCGACGCAGGGGCAGTTCGCCGATTTCGGCACCCTCGACCGCCGGCAGCTCGCGGCTCAGAAGGTGACGACCGTGCTGTGCGAAACCCCGACCGTGATCGCGGACCATGCCTTCACCACCGGCAAGATCACCCGCCGCAGCAGCGAGCGCGTGCTGCCGAACACCCTGGTCGAGTTCGGCATCAAAGACGGGCTGGGCTGCAATGTCGGCCATTATTTGCCGGCGGAGATGGACGGCAAGATCGTGCCGGACGAGCACATCCACGAGCACGCCACCTGCTTCAACGTGCGGGATCTCGGCCTCGTCGTGATCTCGTCCTGCGGCCATGTCGGCATCGTCAATTCGGTGAGGCAGGCGCAGGAAGTGTCGGGCATCCAGAAGGTGCACGCCGTCGTCGGCGGCTTCCATCTCGGCCCGGCGCCCAAGGACTATCTGACGCAGGTCGTGAGCGAGATCAAGGCGCTCGATCCTGACGTCGTGGTGCCCATGCATTGCAGTGGCCTCAACTTCGCACAGGAAGCCAATGCCCAGATGGAAGGCAAGGTGATCGTGACGACGACGGGCAGCCGCCTCACCTTCGGGCTGTGATGCGAGGCGCCTGGCTTTGCGTGATACTGGCGCTGGCCTGCGCGGGAGTGGCGCAGGCGCGCTCGGCCGCGGAGACCATGGACATCCTGATGTGGAATCGGGAGCCGGTCGGCGGGCCGTTCGAACTGATCGACCAGACCGGCAAGCCGCGCAGCGACCGCGACTTTCGCGGGCGGCTGATGCTGGTTTATTTCGGCTTCACCTATTGCCCCGACGTCTGTCCGACCGACCTCATGGCGATCGGACAGGCGCTCGAGCAGCTCGGCCCGGACAGCGACGCCGTGCAACCGGTCTTCATCACCCTCGATCCCGAACGCGATACGGCTGAGCATCTTGCCGAATACGTGCCGATGTTTCATCCGCGGCTGCTCGGACTCACCGGTAGCCTCGACGCCATCGGAGCAGCGGCAGAGGCCTACAAGGTCTATTTTGCCAAGATCCCGATCGGCAAGGACGCGGGCGGCTATACGGTCGACCACACGTCCTTCATCTATCTCATGGATCGCGACGGAAAATATCTCGGCTTCTTTCCGCCGGGCACCTCGGCTGAACGCATGGTCGAGATCATCCGGCCACGGCTCGCGGCGCCTTCGCGCTAAAGCGCGATGAGATTTGGATGAATCGTCATCGCGCTTTAGGTCGTTGTCTGAGCATGATCTTTTCGGAAAACCGCTGCGCACTTTTCCGGATCATGCTTTAGCACTCCGGCGAGAGCAAGTCGAAGCGACGTGCTCAGCGCCCGTTGATCCGCAAAAACCTCTCGCCGCCTTCCGTCACCGCGATGACCAGACCGAGGCCTGCGATCGTCTCGCGCGCGACGTAGCCGCGCTCGGCGGCGTCTTCCCAGATGGTGAGGCGCGGGCACGAGGTCTTCCAGGTCGAGATCACCTCGGCATAGGCGCGCGGCTCGCGCGCGATCCATTCGACGAAGTCCAGCACCAGCGGATCGGCGGTCTCGCTCATTGCAAACCTCCCTTTATTGGAAGCCACCTTTGGCAAGGGCGGCCAGCACCGGCGTACGCAGCAGGAGCCAGCCGCCATGGGCGACGTAGTAGCAGGCGATGGTGGTGATCAGCTTGTTCGACCACGCGATGAATTGCTGGTCGGTCATGGCTTCGAGGATGCGCCGCGCCAGCGTGGTGCCGAGCATCGAGGCTGCGATCGCAACGCCGGCGAGCACGGGATCGAGGCTCGCGGCCTGGTCGATGACGCCGCCGAAATAGATCAGTTTTGTGAAATGGCTGACGAGCTGGCACATCGCCTTGGTCGCCACCTTCTCGCGACGGCCGAAATCGCCGCCGAGAAAGAAGGTGTCGAGCAGCGGGCCCGACACGCCGGTCATCAGCATCAGGCCCATGCAGATCGTGCCGTAGACCGTGCCCTGCCAGAGGCGATCAGGGTCCGGCTTGATGTTCGACGGCGCCAGGCGCGCCATGAACGGGGTGACGCCGAGCAGCAGCAGCGCCATCGGCTTGTCCGGCACGTAGCGGGTCAGCGACCAGGCCGCGAGCGCGACGGCAGCACCGACCATATAGTTCGCCACCGGCCGCCAGCGGATATGCGCCCGCCACAGAAACGCGCGCCAGCCGTTCGAGGCCATCTGCGTGATCGCATGCAGCACCATCGCGGTCGGCAGCGGCATCAGGGCCAGCAGCACGCCGATCAGGATCAGCCCGCCCGCCATGCCGAACAGCCCCGACAGGAACGCGGTGGCGACCATCAGCAATCCAAGGGCAGCGATCATGATGGGCGTCACGAAGGGATTCTCCTGTGGTGGGCACGTAAGGGACGCAAACTGTTTCACTCCCTCGCCCCGCTTGCGGGGAGAGGCGAAGGGGAACGTGCCCCGCTTGCCCCTTCTGCGCAAACTGAGTTATCTTGCCCTGGCATCAGCTTTCCTGAGGGTGGATCATTTGCGGCGGCTGCTGTTTCTCAACGGCATCAAGGCATTCGAGGCGGCGGCGCGGACCGGCAGCTTTGCTGCGGCGGGGCTCGAGCTCAGCGTGTCCGCGGCCGCCGTCAGCCGCATGGTGCATCTCTTGGAAGAGCGGCTCGGCGTCGCGCTGTTCGAACGCAAGGCCAACAAGCTGGTTCTGACGCAGGCCGGCCGTGCCTATCAAAGCGGGCTGACGCCGATCTTCGATGCGCTCGCAAGCCTCACCGCGCAGGTGACCGCGCCCTCCAGCGTGCGCGTGCTCACCATCGGGGTCGGCCACACCTTTGCGATGCGCTGGCTGATCCCGCGCCTGTCGGAGTTTCGCAGCGAGGAGCCCGACATCGAGGTGCGCTTCACCACCGGCGGCGCGCTGGTGCCGTTCGGCGAGGACTGGAACTGCGGCATCAAGCTCGGCACCGGCGACTGGCCCGGGCTGGTGGCGGAGCCGCTGTTCGCCGGCGACCTCACGCCGGTCTGCGTGCCTCGCCTGGCGAGCGGCCTGAAGCGTCCGGCCGATCTGAAGGGACCGAGCCTGATCCGCGTCGCGCATTCGCCCGAGGACTGGCCGATCTGGCTGAAGGCCGCGAACCTTTCCCGCATCAACGCGCGTGGGCCGGAGTTCCAGTTCTACGGCCAGGCGCTCCAGGCCGCCGCCGACGGGCTCGGCATCGCCATGGGCATCCGGCCCTATATCGACGACGACCTCGCCGCCGGCCGGCTGGTCGCGCCGTTCGATCTCTCGGTGCCCAAGGGCATGCGATGGTACCTGCTCTATCGCAGTTTCCAGACCGAACAGCGCGATTTCGCCGCGTTCCGCCGCTGGATCATGCGCGCAGCCTCCGAGCCCGCGGCCCGGCCCATCAAGCGGATCGGCCGTACCGCCGCGCGGAACTGACGCTCGACAGTTCCCTTGATGGTTCCTTGGCGGGCAAAAAAGCCGGCCGCTTGTGAACCGCTTCACATCCCAAAATCCGCAAACGTGGTCCCCTGACCCTCCAATAAGACGCTCGAACAAGACTCTCTGGGGACTACATATGACGACTCTCTACGACGGCTTTGACATCGAATCCTTCGAGGCCGGCAAGGGCCTCTGGCATGCCCGTATTCGCCGTGCCGATTTCAGCCCGCTTGCCATCGACGGCGTGCTGTTTCCGGCCATGGAAGTCGGCTTCGCCTGGCCCGACCGCGACGCGGCGATCCGCGATGCCAAGCATCACATCGATCGCTTCCGCCGGCGAACCGACGACCAATAGGCCAGCATCCCATCATAGCGCGGCGCAATAGAGGAACCGGCGATGTCGCAATTCGAGATCGAAGAGACCCAGCCGCTGGCCATATCCTACGCACGGTCGGTGTTGTCGAATTGCCCCGAATGCGACGGCGATCTCACGGTGCTCCGTGTGATCGGCGGCCGCGCCGGGTGCGAGTACTGGACCATGCGCTGCACCGATTGCGGCGGCATTCATCTCGACATCCTCAAGCCGCACCGCACGGCCGGGGATGACGAGGGGCCGCTCCCGGCGGCGTGAGGGGCAGCTCACCGACGAGCGAGGCACGACGATGATCAAGGCTCTGCTGCTTGACCTCGGCGACACGCTCATCGACACCCACAAGGTGCCTCAAGCACCGTATCCCGGGGTCGAGAAAGCCCTTGGCGCGCTCAAGGCCCTGAAGACGGCGGACCACAAGCCGCTGGTCATGTGCCTGGTCTCCGACTACACGATGCCGAAACCGCGAACCCCGGACGCTATCGCGGCGGCGTTCGCCGAATACCTCCAGGTGCTGGACAAAACCCACCTGCGGGGTTTCTTCGAGCCGGTCAACGAACGCGTGACGCTGTCAACCCACGCCGGCAAGCTCAAGCCCGCCGCCGAAGTGTTCAAGACCGCACTCAAGCGAGCCGGGATCCATGGCACCCTGCGCGAGACGCTCTTCATCACGGAGAATGCAGAGCATATCAAGGTGTGCCGCGACGACCTCCACATGAAGACCCTGCAATTCGGCGTCGACTTCACCTCTTGGTCGGACGCGCCGAAGCTGATCGCGCAAAAGATCGGGGTGGCGGCGTAATCGCCCCTGCTGCCAACCTGCTGTCAGCAGCCTGAGCACGGACGGGCATTCGCCCTTTTCTGAGCGGCGGACTCGTCCCATATTCGGGGCATGGCGAAGAAACCTGCTCCCCCAAAATCCCCCAAAACCAAGGCCCCGAATTCGAAGGCGCACCGGCCCGACGTGCAGCCGATCGGGCCGGCGCTGGCCGAACTGCTCAATCCCGCGATCAATCGCGGCGATGCCGGGCTGGGATCCGGCACGGGCCTGCAGCCGCCGCCGGACAATTCGCGCGACCGCCGCGCCGGGGGCGAGGCCGCCGCCCATCGCGCCCGGGCCTCGACGCCGAAGGAGTTTCCGCAGGACAATGCCAAACCGATGCCGCTGCGGCCCAATCCGCAGCCGGCGGGGGCGCGCGCGTCCAGCGAAGGCTTCGACGAGGCGCCGCAGGCCAATTACGGCACCGCGGCCACGATCCCGACGCTGGATCCGGAACTGGCGCGGCAGCTCGGCCTTCCCACCGAAGAGGACGATGCCGAGGCGCTGGCGCGGCCGCCGCGCTCCAAGATGGAGGCGCTCGGCGTCAAGGCCACCGCCGACGCGCTGGAATCGCTGATCCGCGAGGGCCGGCCGGAGTTCCGCAAGGACGACGGCTCCACCAAGGTGTGGACCCCGCATCGGCCGCCGCGGCCGGAAAAGTCCGAAGGCGGCGTGCGCTTCGAAATCAAGTCGTCCTACGAGCCGCGCGGCGACCAGCCGACCGCGATCGCCGAGCTGGTCGAGGGCATCCAGCGCAACGACCGCTCCCAGGTGCTGCTCGGCGTCACCGGCTCCGGCAAGACCTACACCATGGCCAAGGTGATCGAGGCGACGCAGCGCCCCGCCATCATCCTGGCGCCGAACAAGACGCTCGCCGCCCAGCTCTATGGCGAGTTCAAGAATTTCTTCCCGGACAACGCGGTCGAGTACTTCGTCTCGTATTACGACTACTACCAGCCCGAGGCCTACGTTCCGCGCACCGACACCTATATCGAGAAGGACTCCTCGATCAACGAGCAGATCGACCGCATGCGCCACTCGGCGACGCGCGCGCTGCTCGAACGCGACGACGTCATCATCGTGGCGTCGGTGTCCTGCATCTACGGTATCGGCTCGGTCGAGACCTACACCGCGATGACCTTTGCGCTGAAGAAGGGCGAGCGCATCGACCAGCGCCAGCTCATCGCCGACCTCGTCGCGCTCCAGTACAAGCGCACCCAGGCCGATTTTACCCGCGGCACGTTTCGCGTCCGCGGCGACGTCATCGACATCTTCCCGGCGCACTATGAAGACCGCGCCTGGCGCGTGAATTTGTTCGGCGACACCATCGAGACCATCGAGGAGTTCGATCCGCTCACCGGCCACAAGCAGGACGAGCTCGAATTCATCAAGATGTACGCCAACTCGCACTATGTGACGCCGCGCCCGACGCTGGTGCAGGCGATCAAGTCGATCAAGTCCGAGCTGAAGATGCGGCTCGACCAGTTGAACAACCAGGGCCGCCTGCTGGAAGCACAGCGGCTGGAGCAGCGCACCACCTTCGATCTCGAGATGATGGAGGCGACGGGAAGCTGCGCCGGCATCGAGAACTATTCGCGCTATCTCACCGGGCGCCTGCCCGGCGAGCCGCCGCCGACACTGTTCGAATACGTGCCCGACAACGCGCTGGTCTTCGCCGACGAGAGCCACGTCACCGTGCCGCAGATCGGCGGCATGTTCCGCGGCGACTTCCGTCGCAAGGCGACGCTGGCCGAATACGGCTTCCGCCTGCCCTCGTGCATGGACAATCGGCCGCTCCGCTTCGAGGAATGGGACATGATGCGGCCGCAGACGGTTGCGGTGTCGGCGACACCCGGCGGCTGGGAGCTGAACGAGAGCGGCGGCGTGTTCGTCGAGCAAGTCATCCGCCCGACCGGACTTATTGATCCTCCGGTCGACATCCGCCCCGCCCGCACCCAGGTCGACGATCTCGTCGGCGAGGTCCGCGCCACCGCGCAGGCCGGCTACCGCTCGCTGATCACCGTGCTCACAAAGCGCATGGCGGAGGACCTCACCGAATATCTGCATGAGCAGGGCATTCGCGTCCGTTACATGCACAGCGACATCGACACCATCGAGCGCATCGAGATCATCCGGGACCTTCGTCTGGGCGCGTTCGATGCGCTGGTCGGCATCAACCTGCTCCGCGAAGGCCTCGACATCCCCGAATGCGCGCTGGTCGCCATTCTCGACGCCGACAAGGAAGGCTTTTTGCGCAGTGAGACCTCGCTGATCCAGACCATCGGCCGCGCCGCGCGCAACGTCGACGGCAAGGTGATCCTCTATGCCGACAGCATGACGGGCTCGATGGAGCGCGCCATCGCCGAGACCAACCGGCGCCGTGAAAAGCAGGTCGAGTACAACACCGCCAACGGCATCACGCCGGAGAGCGTGAAGAAGCAGATCGGCGACATCCTCAACTCCGTCTACGAGCGCGACCACGTGCTGGTCGAGGTCGGCGGTCACGACATGACCGACGACGTCATCTCGATCGGCCACAATTTCGAAGCCGTGCTCGCCGATCTGGAAACGCGCATGCGCGAGGCCGCCGCCGATCTGAACTTCGAGGAAGCCGCCCGCCTGCGCGACGAGGTCAAGCGTCTGCGCGCCACCGAGCTTGCGGTCGTCGACGATCCCACCGCGAAGCAGCGCGTCGTTGCGGGCAAGGCCGGCGCCTATGCGGGCGCGAAGAAATACGGCGACGCCGCGAACCTTCCCGTCAGCGCCATGAAGAAAAAGACCGTGAGCTCGGCGCTGAAAGCCAGCGGCGGCGGCAGTGGCTCAAAGGTCCACAAGCCGCATCTCGACGAGATGCACGGCCCGGAATCCCTGCCCTATCGTGAGAACCCGAGTCTGCCGTCAAAGCCGTTCGGCAGCACCAGCCGGATCATCCAGCCGACGGATTCGCGGCAGTCAGGCCCGGAGTTCGGGCCCGCGCCGAAGTCGACGGGTGGGCAGCCGGGGCGACGGGGTGGGTGGAAGAAGAGGTAGGGCAGCGCATCAGCGCTTGTCGTGCTTATGGATTCTCAAATGCGCAATTGCGCACCATAGCTCGCCGCTTCGCGGCGCCCCGGAATGACGGGCGGAGAGATCTCGGCTCCTCACCCTGCGATCGTCGCAAGCAACGACAGCAGCAGCACCGACGCCATGAGCTCCAGCGACGTCGCGGGCTTGGCGCGCCAGCGGGCGATCTTTTCGGAGAAGGACAGGCTGGCGTCGAAGAACTGGGCTTCGTAGCCGCTCTTGATCCCTGGAAGTGCAGCCCCGATCGCGACGACGAAGATGCTGTAGAAGATCGACGCCAGCGCGATGGTGAGGACGTGGCTGCCTCCGTGAGTGTCTCCCAGCAGTTTCACCATCAGCGACGCGGCGGCGAAGATCGGGAAGCCCTGAAGGATCGTGGTGAGCGCAAAGCCTTCGAGCCAATTGAGGGGTGCGGATTTCGACGCGGTGATGAAGGGCATGGCGCTCACCCCACGCTCGCCGTCACCACCGCCATCACCGACAGCAGCAGCACGATGGTCACGAGCTGGAGCGAGGCGACCGGCTGGGTGCGCCATGCCGTGATCTTGTCGGACAGCGACAGGTGAGCCTCGAAGAATTTTGGTTCGTAGACGGTCTTGAAGAAGGCGGGGAAGCTCGGGCCCAGGGTCACAGCAAACAGCGCGTGCATCAGCGATGCCATTGCGACGAAGATGGCGACGCCGGGGTCGCCGACGAGGTCGTGGTTGCCGACCAGCTTGAGCAGGAAGGCAGCGGCGGCGAAGGTCGGGAAGCTCTGCAGGATCGCGGTCAGCGCGAGGCCTTCCAGCGTGTTGTGCAGGCGGGACTTTCTCGCGGCGGCGATGGCGGCCATGGCACGTCTCCCAGATGACATGGACATGACGTTAGCCGCGGCGGGAGGGGCGCGATGTGAGGCGGGTCACGCGCTTTTTCGGCGCCGGAACAAGGAGGTGGGATGGATTCCGGGTTCGCGCTGACGCGCGCCCCGGAATGACGGGAAGCTACAGCTTGCCCTGCCCGCTCACCTGGCCCTGCTGTTGCTGCTGCTTCTCCTGCTCCTTGGCGTGATGGCGGCCGTAGAGGCAGCCGGCGGCGGCGCCAAGTACGCCGTGATGGCCGGCATAGTGGCCGGCGACGCCACCGACGACGGCGCCCTTGATGCAGCCCTTGGCGTTGGCGGCGGAGCTTGCGCCGAGCATGAGGAGCGCGGCGGCCGCAGTGAGAAGCTTGGATTCCATGGGTCGATGTCTCCGGATGCGGTGTCCAATACGTGTCTTCGCATCAACGAACGCCGACAGGTCCAGGTTCCCTAGCGCGCGGCATGGCGGGGCGCGTCAGACGATATGCGCACGGCGTCATCGCGATGCGCGAACGCCGCACGAATTCTTGCACGCGAATATGCTCGCAACCCGCAATTGCACCCCCATGAACCGGGCATTGTGCTCGCGCGTCTCAAGCTGCAATGAGCCCTGTGTTCTTGCGGATTGATGGACCCTCGAGCCGCACGATAGCGTTTGCAATCCACGGCCAATGAGGGCGGGAGCGGCATGACGGTTGAAAAGCTGAACAGGCAACGGGTGCTGCATCTGCTCGACGGCTTTGCGCGCGGCGATATCGAGGCCGCGCTGTCGTGCTGCACCGACGACGTCGATTTCCTCACCCACGCGCCGATCGACGCGCTGCCGCACATGGTGCCGCGCCACGGCAAGGCCGAATTGCGCGCGCTCTGGGAGACGATCTGGTCGCGCTATTCGGAAGTCCGCTACAAGGCGCCGCACATCCTCGCCGACGGCGACGAGGTCGCGACCTACATGCACACCTATTTCAGGAAGCGCAGCAACGACCGCATCGTGCAGTTCGACATGGCGGTGTTCTACACCTTCCGCGGCGGACTGGTGGCGCAGATTCGCGAGATCATCGATTCCTACGATCTGGTGCAGCAGGTGCTGGAGCGCGAGATCGGGCCGTTGATCACGGGAGCGCGGGTGGACGGGGTGTAGCGCCCCGATTTGAACCTCCCTCCCCGCGTGCCAGACCCATCCGCTGGGCGTTGTGCACGCCGGCTGGGGTTTGTCGATGAAAGTCGTGTTGCTTGCATTGCTGGGGCTGTTTTTGGGTGAGCTCGGCGGGGCGGCGCTGGGCGTCGGGGCCGGGCTCGCCTTTGTCGAGATCGCCCACACCACGAGCTTCGAAGGCTATAGCGGCATGCTGGTGTTCTTCACCTTCATGCCGCTCGGGGCTGCGATCGGCGGGATCGGCGGCGCGGTGACGTTCGGCCTGCTGGCGCTGCGGGACGACGCGATCGCGATCGAACGGGAACCCGCAGCCAAGAGAGACCGGTAGATTACGGGGTTCTGTTGTAAATCTCACAAAGAGCCATCAATTGTGCATTGCAAAAACGTGAATTGCGTTTTGGCCGAAAGATCCTATTTTGTTTGTATACGAATGAGTTGAGCGGCCCGGGGCACATTGCAGTGCATGGGGTTGCTTTCCGTTTTATCCGTAAAGCCAGCTTCAGGACTGCCCAAAATGACAGAGCACAGCCTCTGGCGTTTCTCGCGCGCATTGCACAGCGCGATCAACGACCGGCATTTCGAGGACATCGAGGCCCTGATCGACGAGGATGTCGAGTGGGCGCTCTACGGCCCGATCGACATGTTTCCGTTCCTCGGAGCGCGCCAGGGCAAGGACGCCGTGCTCGACGTCATCCACCAGCTCGCCGACAATTTCCAGGTCCGCCGCTTCGACCGCGAGAGCATCATGCTGGGCGTCGATTCCGCCGCCTCGATGCTGCGCTATTCGCTGACGGCGCTGGATTCCAACAAGCCGATTTCCTTGCGGGTGGCGCAGTTCGCCCAGTTCAGGGCCGGCAAGCTGATCAGCATGCGCGTGCTGATCGACACCTTTGATCTGGTTGAGCAGGCACTCGGCCGCGCCATTCATCTGCCGAAGATGACCAGCGTCGGCTGAGGGGGACGCCAACGGGTCCCGCTTTCGGGACCGGTGACAAAGGCTGCTGTGACGTCCTGGCCTCCAGCCCCGCCGGATGCCGTTGCAGGCAAAGCCGTCATCGGGCGCGCACCTTTCGCGCGGCCCGTTGGTTCACGTCCAAAGTCGGAGGGCGAGCCGCCACAATTTCGCAACGATAGATCAGCATTCTGAGCGCGGAATGGCGCATGGTCATCACCGATGGCCGATATATATTATCGGCCGGCATGCGCAGGGCTTCGCGGGCAGGACGATGGAATTCTCGACAGGTTTTGGCTGGACCAGGCTGCCGGTGCTGGCGGCCGCGTTCATCTTGGGCTCGGTGCTGACGGCCTCGGCGCAGATCATTCCGCCCTTCTCTCCCGGCCCGGCCGCGGCCGACGAGGAGGCCGAGACGGCGGAGGCTCCTGACGTCAACGATCCCGACGTGATGAAGGGCATCGACGTCGACAAGCTCGACTGGGGCCAGCTCGCCATCGATGCCGGCACGCTCAACGACATCATCGCCGCCAAGAAGCGGGCGCAGGCCGCGGCCAACAACGGGCTGAACTGGTCGTCGAACGCCAACACCAACGGCTCCTCGGCCGTGACCGTGAAACAATCGGTGTTCGAGTTCTGGGACACGCGGATCGGCGCCGACATGACGGTCGCGAACGAGCCGCGGACGATGTCCGAGCTGATGGCGCAGAAGGCGGCCAATGGCGGCAGCCTGCCGCAATCCTCCGGCAGCGCCTGGGCAACCGCGACCGCGCCGGGCGCGGGCCAGATCTGGGACAAGACCGCGCTGGAAGCCCGCGTCGATCCCGGCTCCGAGCAGAGCAAGCTCGGGGCCTCGCTGACCAAGTCGGTGCCGCTGTCGGGCGACACGTCGCTGACGCTGCAGAACGGCTACAGCGTCAACCAGCAGGGCACCACCGCCGTCCCCGGCATCGGCGGGCACATCACGCGCAATTACGAGACCGACCAGAGCGCCAAGGTCACGATCACCGACACCGGCACCAGCGTCACCGCCGGCCAGACGCTGTCGACCACCGACGACAAATGGCTGCGCAAGGTCGGCGCCGAGCAGAAGCTGTTCGACAACGTCACCGTCTCCGGCTCGGTCGGCGAGACCTCGCAGGGCGCGATCAACAAGAGCGTCACGGCCGGCTTCAAGAAGAGCTGGTAGCAGTCCAACGCTCCCCTCTCTCCCCTCATCCTGAGGAGCGCTCCGAAGGAGCGTGTCTCGAAGGATCGAGGCCATGCTGCTGGCGGCGAGTATGCGCCCCCCATGCGGGGATAGGATCATCTTCACAGCAGCGTTCATACTCTCCTAACCATACGCCACGGCAAAGCCCCCGAATCGTCTGCCCTTGCCGTATCTCGGCCAAGTTGCGGTCAAAATCCGACGCCCTAGTCGGATGACCGACGCCGTCGTGCGGGGGACACTCGCGCTGCGCTCAACGCGAACAGGGGAACACCGATGAACGCCATTCGTCCGGAAAAGATCGAAGCCGCCGAGACCGAAACCGTGGACAGCAACCTCGCCGCGGTCACCGAGGTCGAAGCCGGCATCCGTGATTTCGTCCGCAACGACATCGCCTATCTGCGCCGTCCGGCGGCGACCAGCACCACCGACACGCCGCCGCTCGATCCGAACGCGGAAGCCACCGTCAACAACGTCAACTCGCTGATCCAGCGCGTCGCCGGCACCTCGCTCGCCGAGATCGAGAATCTGATCTCCGAGCTCGAGAGCCTGCGCGACCTGCTCCATGCCGAAGGCCAGCGCGTCCAGCGCGAGATCTCCGGCTACGCCCAACTCAGCCAGGCCGCGATGAAGTCGACCCGCATGATCGCCGACAACGTCGCCCAGTGGAAGCGCGCCGCCGACGGCCTGCGCAACAGCTAAGCACCGACGCCAGGCATCACCGAACCGCCGCGTCCCGAAAGGGGCGCGGCGGTTTTGATTGTGGGGGTGACGGGGCACTCTGTCTCTCCAAAGCAGGCGTCATCACCCGCGAAGCGGGTGATCCAGTATTCCAGAGACAGCGGGGCTAGAACCGAGAGGCCGCGGCGTACTGGATGCCCCGCCTTCGCGGGGCATGACAGCGGAGTTTGCGCGGCACGGGGACGTGACAGCGAAGGGTGCGCTTTGAACCCTCCCCTCCTCCGCTGCGACCAATGCCTAGCGTCCTTGCCGCCCACGGCAAGGCTTGGGGACATTTCAGATGGAAAGCATTCGGCCCGACACCACGGACCCCATACCGCTGCGGCCTGCGCCGAACCAGTTCGGCACGATCATGCTGCGCTTTGTCGGATTGCTGGCGGTTGCGATCGCGGTGCTGGCGTTCGTCTATAGCCGCTGAGGGTGGAGGCCGCACCGCGGCCCCAGGAGTTAACGAACCCTTACCGGGTCGCGTCGAAGCTCGAGGCTTCCAGGGTGTAGGCGCCGTCGGCGTAACCCTTCACGACCATGCCGGCAACCAGCATCACGGCCAGCGTCGCGGTAGCAAAGATAAATCCGACCAGCTTGAGTGCGCCGCGGTCTGCCATGGTCCTCATTCCCCTGTACTCTGCCCAGTTCGTTTCAAATAGGCAGCGACAGGTTCATAATTGGTTAGCAACTCGATGGTTCCGCCGACGGCTTCGCAGGCTAACCATGTTGCGCAGGCTTATGGCAGCCGCCCCGAAACGCGTCCATAGCGCGCGGGCAACACTCGCCACTGATTTGGGCTGTTCATCCTGGAACAGGTCTAAGCCTTCACGCGCGTCGGCACGAAGGCGCTGGCGGTGATGGAATACACCTCTTCGCCGCGCTGGTTGGTGCCGGTGGTGCGGGCCGTCAGGATGCCCCAGCCGGGGCGCGAGGCGGAGGTGCGCTTGTCGATGACGACGTTGACGTAGGAGACGGTGTCGCCGGCGAGCACCGGCCTGATCCAGCGCAGATCGCGAAAGCCCGGCGACGGGCCCCACACCGCAACCTCCTCGCCGCGCGCTGCGGCCTCACGCGCCAGGCGTTGGCCGTCCGCGACAAGCAGGCTCATGCAGGCCGAGCCGACATGCCAGCCGGACGCCGCGAGCCCGCCGAACAGCGAGTTCTTACCTTCCTCCTCGTCGAGGTGGAAGCGCTGCGGATCGAACTTGGCGGCGAATTCCTTGATGGCTTCGGTGGTGAACGTATAGGCGCCGATCTCGCGGCATTGGCCGATCGCGATGTCGTCGAAGAACCGCATCAGACCGCTCCTTCGCGCCGCTTGATCAGGATCGGCGAGGTCATCTCGCACAGCGCCTGCCCCGCCGCGTTGCGCACGGTGCATTTGAACTTGACGATGCCGAGCTCAGGCCGGCTCTTCGAGGGACGCGCCTCGAGCACATCGACATCGAGGGTTAGATCGTCACCGGGCCGGAGCGGCGACAGCCAGCGCACCTCGTCGACGCCGGGAGAGCCCAGCGACGCGGCGCGGGTGATGAAGCCGTCGGCCATCATCCGCATCATCAGCGAACAGAGGTGCCAGCCCGAGCCGGACAGGCCGCGCAGCATGCTCTTGCTGGCAGCCTCCTCGTCCAGATGCATGGGCTGCGGATCGAACTCGGCGGCAAAGGCCAGGATCTCGTCGCGGGTGACATGGCGCGGGCCGAATGTTCCGAACCGGCCGGGCGGGAAATCTTCGAAGGTCAGGGTCATCTTGGGATTGGCTAGCGGGAATGACAGATTGTGGCCGCACTTTGCGGCAATCTCAACCCGCCGGCCCGCATGGCTCGTGCTACATACGCGGTATCGGCGTGGTCCGAGTCGGATCGACCGGGGGCCAGGATCCCGCTATTACGGCCCGAATTGAAGTCCCGATTTGCCCTGGGGAGAGCAATGTTTTCATTCAGCGACCTGTTTCAGTGGGACCGCTTCATCACGCCCACCATCATCAAGACCTTCTACTGGCTGGTGATCGCGCTGATCTGCCTGTTCGGCCTCTCCGGCATCTTCTCCGGCCTCGCGGCGATGGCGATCAGCCCGTTCGGCGGCTTCCTGGTGCTGCTGTCGTCGATTGCGAGCGTCGTCGTCGGGATCGTGTTCTCGCGCATCGCCGCGGAGCTGATCCTGATCGTCTTCCGTATCAACGAGCATCTCGGCGCGATCAGGGACCAGGGCAGCGGGATGAAGTGAGGCTCTCGTGTCCCGGACGCGGCGCGGCATGAAATGACCCGACGCAGAGCCGGGACCCATGCGTCTGCAGTCAAGACTTCTGGGCCCCGGCTCTGCAGCGCACCGCAAGAGCGCTGCGCTGCGTCCGGGGCACGAGACCCTTACGTATTAAACCTGAAATGCATCACGTCGCCGTCGGCGACGACGTATTCCTTGCCCTCGAGGCGGAGCTTGCCGGCATCGCGGGCGCCGGCTTCGCCGTTCAGCGCGACGTAATCCTCATACGCGATGGTCTCGGCGCGGATGAAGCCTTTCTCGAAGTCGGTGTGGATCACACCGGCCGCGCCCGGCGCCTTGGTGCCGCGATGGATGGTCCAGGCGCGCGCCTCCTTCGGGCCCACCGTGAAATAGGTGATGAGCTGGAGCAGCGAGTAGCCGGCGCGGATCAGGCGATCGAGGCCGGCCTCTTCGAGGCCCAGCGTCTCCAGGAAGTCGGCGCGCTCCTCGCGCGAGATGGTGGCAATCTCGGATTCGATCTTGGCGGAGATGACGACGGCAACGGCACCTTCCTTCGCCGCCTGCTCCTCGACCGCCTTGGAGAAGGCATTGCCGGTGGCAGCCGAGCCTTCCTCGACGTTGCAGACATAGAGCACGGGCTTTGACGAGAGCAGGCCGAGCATGGCGAACGCCCGCTCCTCCTCCGCCTTGCGCTCGACGAGCCGCGCGGGCTTGCCGTCGCGCAGCAGCACCAGCGTACGGTTGACGAGGTCGAGCTGCTCCTTGGCGTCCTTGTCGTTGCCCTTGGCCTTCTTGGAGAGGTTGTCGACGCGCTTCTCGAGGCTGTCGAGGTCGGCGAGCATCAGCTCGGTCTCGATGGTCTCGATGTCGGCGAGCGGGGCGATCTTGCCCTCGACATGGGTGATGTCGGAGTCCTCGAAGCAGCGCACGACATGCGCGATGGCGTCGACTTCGCGGATGTTGGCAAGAAACTGGTTGCCGAGGCCTTCACCCTTGGAGGCGCCGCGCACCAGGCCGGCGATGTCGACGAAGGTCAGCCGGGTCGGGATGATCTGCGCCGACTTGGCGATCGCCGACAGCTTGTCGAGCCGCGGATCGGGCACGGCCACTTCGCCGACATTCGGCTCGATGGTGCAGAACGGATAGTTCGCAGCCTGCGCCGCGGCCGTCTCGGTCAGCGCGTTGAACAAGGTCGACTTGCCGACATTGGGCAATCCGACGATTCCGCATTTGAATCCCACGAGCGTTATTCCTTGCCGTTCTCGTCCTTGGTCAAAAATCCCTTCGCCTGCATCGCAAGATGCACCCTGTTGGCAAAGGTCGCGTCGGTGCCTTTGACGATCAGTGCGGCGTGCTCGGCAACCGCGTCGCAGAGCGTCGTCACCCAGTCGTTGTCGGCCTTGGCGAAGTCCGACAGCACATGGCCGTGCACCATCTCCTTGACGCCGGGATGACCGATGCCGAGCCGGACCCGGCGATAGTCGTTGCCGATATGCGCCGAGATCGAGCGCAGGCCGTTGTGGCCGGCGATACCGCCGCCGATCTTCACCCGAACCTTGCCCGGCGGCAGTTCGAGCTCGTCGTGAAACACCGTGGTGTCGCCCGGCGCGATCTTGAAGAAGCTCGCGGCCTCCTGAACGCTGCGACCGGAATCGTTCATATAGGTCGTCGGCTTGAGCAGGATCACGCGCTCAGTGCCGAGCGTGCCTTCCGAGGTCTCGCCCTGAAACCTGCGACGCCACGGCGCAAAGCCATGACGCCGCGCGATCTCGTCGACGGCCATGAAACCGATATTGTGCCGGTTGCGTGCGTATTTCGCGCCGGGATTGCCGAGCCCAACAAAGAGTCGCATGACGCGGCGCGCCCCTCGCTCGGCGCGCGGTCAGGGACCGCGCGCCAGCTTTGAGAGATTACTTCTTCTTGTCGCCGCCGGCGGGAGCCTTGGCAGCAGCGGCAGGCGCAGCAGCACCCGCAGCCGGAGCCGCAGCACCAGCCGCCGGAGCAGCGGCAGCGCCCGGAGCCGCGCCAGCAGCAGCCGCAGCCGCGGCCTTCTGCTCTTCGGCGTAGCCGGACGGCGGCACGATGGTGACGAGGGTCGCGTCCTCGCGGGTCAGCGCCTTCACGCCGGCCGGAAGCTTGACGTCCGACAGATGCAGCGAGTGACCGATTTCCAGCGAGCCGACGTCGGCCTCGATGTACTGCGGAATGCTCTCGACACCGCATTCGAGCTCGATCGCGTGGGCGACGATGTTGACGGTGCCGCCGCGCTTCACGCCGGGCGAACCTTCAGCCTTCACGACATGCAGCGGGACGCTGATGCGGATGGTGGCGCCTTCGCCGAGCCGCATGAAGTCGACATGGATCGGGAAGTCCTTGACCGGATCGAGGTGGTAGTCGCGCGGAATCACGCGGTGCTTCTTGCCCTCGAGGTCGATGTCGACCAGCGTGGTCAGGAACCGGCCGGCGAGGATGCGCTGGCGCAGTTCACGATCTTCGATCGAGATCGTGACGGGGGGCTGGTTGTTACCATAGATCACTCCGGGCACTCTGCCGGCGCGACGCTCAGCCCGGGCGGCCCCCTTGCCGCTCTTCGGACGTGCGGTCGCCTTCAATTCCTTGACGGTCGTCGCCATTGTCTAAGTCCTTGTTTTTGCAAAAGTTAATGGGCCGCAGCGCGGCCCATGGCATAGTCCACAGCAAGCCTCCAGGGGTGCGGGGGCCGTGAACGTGGCGGGCTTTTACCCGGAAGACGCGGAAATGACAAGGAGAATGGGCTGCCGGGCGGACCCGGGTGATCCCCTGTAGCCCGGATGGAGCGGAGCGAAATCCGGGGAGGTCCTGGGGTGCGGCTCCCGGATTGCGCTCCGCTTCATCCGGGCTACGGGGCGCCGGCGTTACCCGCCAACCTTCGCCTCCAGCGCCGCGATGCGCGCCTTCAGGACCTCGTTCTCCTCGCGCGCCAGGCGGGCCATGTCCTTGACCGCCTCGAACTCCTCGCGCTTGACGAGGTCCATGTCGCGCAGGAATTTTTCGGCCTGGGTGCGCATCACGGTGTCGAACTCGCGCTTGACGCCCTGGGCGGCACCGGCGGCGTCGTTCATCAGGCGGCCGATCTCGTCGAAAAACCGGTTGTTGGTCTGGGTCATCTCGGTCTCCTCATCGGTCTCCTGGCGGCTTCCGATAAACTTTGCGCGAACGCTCGAAAAGACAATGGCAATCCGCGCGGAACGGTTCAAGGGCTGATCGGTGGTATCCTTGTCATGCCCCGGTTTCCTTGCAATCGTATTCAACGTCCCTGCATAAGAAGAATCACAAGGCGCACGAGATGATCGACCAGCAGATTGCGATCCCCACCAAGGACGGCCATACCGCAACCTTCATCACCCATCCCGAACGTGGCGGGCCGTTTCCGGTCATCCTGTTCTACATGGATGCGCCGGCGATCCGCGAGGAGCTGCGCGACATGGCGCGCCGCCTCGCGACGTCAGGCTATTACGTGATGCTGCCGAACCTCTATTACCGTTCCGGCGTGATGGAGCTCGGCGCGCTGCCGGCCGATCCGAACGCACCGGAGCGCAAGCGCATGTTCGCGCTGATGGGCTCGCTCACCATCCCCATGATCATGGAGGACACGCGGGCGCTGCTCACCTATGCCGAGGGCCAGGCCGCCGCGAACACGAAAATCGTCGGCACCGTCGGCTACTGCATGAGCGGCCGCTACGCCGTCAACGCCGCCACGCATTTCCCCGATCGCGTCAAGGCCGCCGCCTCGATCTACGGCACGCAGCTTGCGACCGACCAGGACGACAGCCCGCATCTTGCCGCGAACAAGACCAGGGCCGAGCTCTATTTCGCCTGCGCCGAGACCGACATCTATGCGCCGGCCGAGATCATCGAGAAGGTCAGGCAGGGCATGAGCGGCGCCAAGGCCGAGGTCGAGATCTATCCCGGCACGCATCACGGCTTCGCCTTCCCCAAGCGCCCGGTCTATGACCGCGACGCCGCCGAGCGGCATTGGGAGCGGCTGCTGGCGCTCTATCGCCGCAACCTCGTCTAGACATAGAAGGCCTGATGCCGTTCCTGCTCATCGACTTTCCATCGTTCAGTCCGATCGCAGTCGCGATCGGACCGTTCGCGATCCGCTGGTACGCGCTCGGCTATATCTGCGGGATCACGTTCGGCTGGCTCTATGCGCGCTCGCTGATCAAGAAAGACAGGCTATGGGGCGGGGCATCGCCGATCAGTCTGGTGCAGATCGACGATTTCATCCTGTGGGTCACGCTCGGCATCATTCTCGGTGGCCGCACCGGGTACGTCCTGTTCTACAATTTGCCGTTCTTCATCGAGCATCCTTCTGCCATCTTCAAATTGTGGGAAGGCGGCATGTCCTTCCACGGCGGCTTTCTCGGTTGCGTCGTGGCGGTGATGTGGTTCGCCCGGAGGAACGGCATCTCGATCCTGTCGCTCGGCGACATCACCTGCGGCGTTGCCCCGATCGGGATCTTCCTGGTGCGGCTGACCAACTTCATCAACGGGGAGCTGTGGGGCCGCGCAGCCGACCCGAGCCTGCCCTGGGCCATGATTTTCCCGACCGGCGGTGACGTGCCGCGCCATCCGAGCCAGCTTTACGAAGCGGGCATGGAGGGCATCCTGCTGTTCATCGTGCTGGCCGTGATGATCCGGATGGGGGCCTTGAAGCGGCCGGGGCTCATCCTCGGCAGCTTCATCCTGATCTACGGCCTGACCCGCATCGTCGGCGAGCATTTCCGCGAGCCGGACGTCCAGCTCGGCTACCTCTGGGGCGGGTTAACCATGGGCATGCTGTTGTCGATCCCGATGCTTATCGTAGGCCTCATACTTATTGTATTGGCAGTGAGGCGCGGGGCGCCGAAGCCGATCGAGGCCGTTCGTTAATTCATTTCGAGAAAGCACGCCGTGACCGACCAGCCGCTACTCAACGAGATCAAGGCGCTGATCAAATCCTCGGGCCCCATGCCGGTCTGGCGGTACATGGAACTGTGCCTGATGCATCCGCGCTACGGCTATTACGTCTCGCGCGACCCGCTCGGACGGGAGGGCGATTTCACCACCGCGCCCGAGGTCAGCCAGATGTTCGGCGAACTCCTGGGCCTGTGGACGGCTTCGGTGTGGAAGCAGATGGGCTCGCCGCAATTCCTGCGGCTGATCGAGCTCGGCCCCGGCCGCGGCACCATGATGGCGGATGCGCTGCGCGCGCTCCGCGTGCTGCCGCCGCTCTACCAGGCGCTCCAGATCCACATGGTCGAGGTCAACCCGGTGCTGCGCGACCGGCAGAGTGCGACACTGTCGGGCGTGCGCAACGTCGCCTGGCACGACAGCATCGACGACGTGCCGGAAGGACCGAGCATCATCCTCGCCAACGAATATTTCGACGTGCTGCCGATCCACCAGATGGTGAAGCGCGAGCACGGCTGGCACGAGCGCGTGATCGAGATCGATCCCAACGGCAGGCTTCAATTCGGCGCGGCACCCGAGCCGACGCCGCGCTTCGACGTGCTGCTGCCGCCCTTGGTGCGCGCCGCGCCCGTCGGCGCCGTGTTCGAATGGCGCCCCGACGGCGAGGTCATGAAGCTCGCCACGCGCGTGCGCGACCAGGACGGCGCGGCGCTGATCATCGACTACGGCCATCTGCGCAGCGATGCCGGCGACACCTTCCAGGCGATCGCGCGCCACACCTTCACCGATCCCCTGAAAGCGCCGGGCCAGGCCGACGTCACCGCCCATGTCGACTTCCAGGCGCTCGCACGCGCGGCGGAGGATGTCGGCGCGCGCGTGCACGGGCCGGTGACGCAGGGCGACTTCCTCAAGCGCGTCGGGATCGACACCCGCGCCGCCGCCTTGATGCAGAAGGCAACGCCGGAGGTCGCCACCGACATTTCGGTGGCACTGAAGCGCCTGACCGAGACGGGACGCAGCGGCATGGGCTCGATGTTCAAGGTGCTCTGCATTTCCGAGCCGCGATTGTCGGGCATCGCCGGCCTCAGCGATCTCGAACATTCCGGAGGCAATTGATGACTATAGCTTCATCGCTGCTGTCGGGTGTGCCCGGCCTGCGCCATGCCTTCTTCACGCGCGAGGGCGGCGTCTCCGGCGGCATCTATGCCGCGCTGAACGGCGGGCTCGGCTCCAACGACGACCAGACCCTGGTCGCGGAGAACCGCCGCCGCATGGCCGAGCATGTCGGCGTCGCACCGGACCATTTCGTCAGCCTGCACCAGATCCATTCGCCGGACGTGCTCGTCGCCGAGACGCCGTGGCCGAGCGGTCCGCGGCCGAAGGGCGATGCGCTGGTGACGAAGACACCCGGCATCGCGCTCGGCGTCTCCACCGCCGATTGCGGTCCGGTGCTGTTCGTCGATCCCAACGCGCGCGTCATCGGCGGCGCCCATGCCGGCTGGAAGGGTGCGCTCACGGGCGTGCTGGAATCCACCATCGCGGCGATGGAAAAGCTCGGCGCCACCCGCAGCGGCATCATCGCCGCGATCGGCCCGCTGATCCGCCAGGAGAGCTACGAGGTCGGCAACGAGTTCGTGGCGCGCTTCATGGAGGCGGATGCGGACAATGCGATGTTCTTCATCCCGTCGGTGCGAGAGGGCCACGCGATGTTCGATCTCGCCGGCTTCATCCGCAAGCGGCTCGAGGCCGCCGGCATCCTGATGATCGACGACCTTGGCCTCGACACCTACGCCGACGAACGCTTCTTCAGCTATCGCCGCTCGGTGCATCGCAAGGAGCCGGATTACGGCCGGCACGTTCACGCGATTGCGCTGGAGGCGTGAACACACCGGCAACGCCGTCTCATTCCGGGGCGATGCATAAATATCGTGCCCGTAATGCCCCGGATCTGTGTCGCGCCTGCCCTAGACCTTAATCGATTTTAACGATATCGCTGCCCTCAATGAGGGAAGCGTCATCCATCCTGTGCCGCGCGGGTTCGCGCGTGCTGGCGGTCATGCTGCTGGCAGCGGCGGCCGCGCTTGGCGGCTGCGCCGGAGGCGGCGGTAACGCCGCCAACTCCTATGCGATGGCGCCGAGTGCCGGCTCCGGCGCGACCGTCGCCTTCGAATCGATCGACGGACCGCCGCCGCAGGTGTTCGACCGCATGGTCGGCGTGCTCGACAGTGAATCCAAGCTCCGCAGCCTGTCCGTCGTCTCCCGCGAGGGAACGGCCGCCTATCGCGTGCGCAGCTACCTCTCCGCCCAGGTCGTGCGGGGCAAGACCGTGATCGCCTGGGTGTGGGACGTCTACGACGCCAACCAGCAGCGGGCGCTGCGCCTCTCCGGCGAGGAACCGACCACCGCCAAGGGTGGCCGCGATGCCGCGCGTGATCCCTGGCAAGCGGCCGACGACCTCGTGCTGCGGAAGATCGCCCAGGCCGGATTCAGCGGACTTTCCAACATGATCAACGGAACGCCGGAGGCCCCGGGCACGGTTCCGGGCCTGCGGGGACCGGCGGTGGCAAGCGTGATCCCGGAGGCGCCGGCGTCGGACTTGCCGGCCTCCGCGCTTGGCTATGCCGAGCGCTAACCTCCGCTCAACCACGGCCTCAAGTTGCGGCCAAGCCGTTGGCCCGACTCAGGATTTTCAAAGGGAAAACGTAGCATCCCGGGTTGCCATTGCGCCCCCCGGCCTGATATTTGCTCGGCCGTCGTAACCGTGCTGTCAGTGGGTATTTTCTGATGTTGAACGTCGTATCCAGCAAAGCGCGGGAGGAAGCGTCCATGTCGGCCAAGAACGGCTCCATCAAGCTTGTCGCCGGCAACTCCAATCCGGCTCTCGCCCAAGCCATCGCGCAGGGCCTCGACATGCCGCTGACCAAAGCGGTGGTCCGGCGTTTCGCCGACATGGAAATCTTCGTCGAGGTCCAGGAGAATATCCGCGGATCGGATGCCTTCATCATCCAGTCGACCTCGTTTCCGGCGAACGACAATCTGATGGAGCTGCTGATCATCACCGACGCGCTTCGCCGCTCCTCGGCGCGCCGCATCACCGCAGTGATCCCCTATTTCGGCTATGCCAGGCAGGACCGCCGCTCCGGCTCGCGCACGCCGATCTCGGCCAAGCTCGTCGCCAATCTGATCAGCCATGCCGGCGTCGACCGCGTCATGACGCTCGACCTGCATGCCGGCCAGATCCAGGGCTTCTTCGACATCCCGACCGACAATCTGTTCGCGGCCCCCCTGATGGTGCGCGACATCCGCGAACGTTTCGACCTCGGCAAGGTGATGGTGGTCTCGCCCGACGTCGGCGGCGTGGCCCGCGCCCGCGGCCTCGCCAAGCGCATCAACACCCCGCTCGCGATCGTCGACAAACGCCGCGAGCGTCCGGGTGAATCCGAAGTCATGAACGTGATCGGCGACGTCTCCGGCTACAGCTGTATCCTGGTCGACGACATCGTGGACTCCGGCGGCACGCTGGTGAACGCGGCCGACGCGTTGATCGCCAAGGGTGCCAAGGACGTCTACGCCTACATCACCCACGGCGTGCTCTCCGGCGGCGCGGCTGCCCGCATCGCCGGCTCGAAGCTGAAAGAGCTCGTCATCACCGACTCGATCCTGCCGACAGAGGCGGTGACAAAGGCCCCGAACATCCGCACGCTGCCGATCGGCAGCCTGATCTCGGACGCGATCGCGCGCACCGCCGCGGAAGAGTCGGTGTCGAGCCTGTTCGACTGATTTCTTCGCCTCTCCCCGCAAGCGGGGCGAGGGAGTGCGCGCGTCTCCCATCCCTCACTCCGACGCGCCGCAGCACGCCTCACAGGCCCCGTGGGTTGTTGCCCGCCGCCGCCCATGACATCATCCGGATATCGAGTCACCACCGGGATGCCTGATGCCGCGCCGGAAATTCGCTTGGGAAAAGCTGTCGGACGAGCAACTGCTCCAGCAGCGCCTGAGTAGCCTGAAGGTCACGGTCGAAGGCACCTGGCTCGAAGACTGCGTTGCCACGCTCCACGAGGAGCTCGAAGAGCGGGGCATCCGGCTGCGGCCGCACACCTGGATCTCGAGCGAATGGTTCAGTCCGGGAGACGTGCCCGGCATCGCGCTGCCCTTCTATCTCGCCCATCCCCGCCTGATGAAGCTCGAGAAGAAGATGATGTTCGACGTCGAGGGCGGAACCTGGCGCGAGTGCATGGCCATCCTCCGTCACGAGGCCGGCCATGCGCTGCAGCACGGCTACCAGCTGCAGCGCCGCCGGCGCTGGCAGCAGCTGTTCGGTCCGTCGTCAAAGCACTATCCGCGCTACTACCGGCCCAACCCGGCGAGCCGGCGTTACGTCCAGCATCTCCGGCTCTGGTACGCGCAGAGCCACCCGGACGAGGATTTTGCCGAGACCTTCGCGGTGTGGCTGCGGCCGCGCTCGAACTGGCGGACCCGATATGCCGGCTGGCCGGCACTGAAGAAGCTCGAATATGTCGACGAGCTGATGGGCGAGATCGCGGGAAAGCGGCCGCTGATCACGACGCGAGAGCGTGTCGATCCCCTGAGCAAGCTCAGCCAGACGCTCGAAGACCACTACAAGAAGAAGCAGGCCTTCTACGCCTTCACGCCGCCGAAGACCTACGACCGCGACCTCTCCCGGCTGTTTTCCGCCGATCCACGGCATCATCGCTTCAAACCCGCTTCGAGCCTGATCAGGCGGCATCGCGCCCAGATCAGGCAACTGGTCGCGCGGTGGACGGGCGAAAACCAGCTCACGCTCGATGCCGTGCTCGACGAGATGATCTCCCGCTGCCGCGAGCTCGATTTGCGCGCGGTCGGCCCGGAGCAAAAGCTCGTTCTCGATTTCACTGTCCTCGTGACCGCCAAGACGATGCACGCGCTGTTCGGCCCGTCTCGGCGCAAATGGATCGCGCTATGAGACGACTCCGTATTCTCGTGCTGATGCATCCGGACTTCCTGCCGCCGGATTCGACCGACGGATACACGCCCCAGGAGATCAACAACTGGAAGACGGAATACGACGTCGTCAGCACCTTGCGTGCGGCCGGCCATGAGGTCCGCCCGCTCGGCGCGCAGGAGGAAATCAGGCCGATCCGCGAAGCGATCGAGGAGTTCAAGCCGCACGTGGTTTTCACGCTGCTGGAGGAATTCCACAACAACGTCGCCTATGACCAGCACATCGCCAGCTATCTCGAGCTGATGAAGGTGCCTTATACCGGCTGCAATCCGCGCGGCCTGATCCTGGCGCGCGGCAAGGACCTGTCCAAGACGCTGGTGCATCACCGCCGCATCGCGGCGCCCGCTTTTGCCGTCTTCCCGATGCGCCGCAAGGTAAAACGGCCGACGCGCCTTGCGTTGCCGCTGATCGTCAAGGCCCTCAACATGGACGGGTCGTTCGGCATCTCGCAGGCCTCCATCGTCGATACCGACGAGAAGCTGGTCGAACGGGTCGCCTTCATCCACGATCGCGTCGAGACCGCCGCCATCGCCGAGCAGTTCATCGAGGGGCGCGAGCTCTATGTCGGCGTGCTCGGCAACAACCGGCTGCGCGTGCTGCCGGTGTGGGAATTGAAATTCGGCAGCATGGGCGGACGCAGCTCACGCCACATCGCGACCGAAAAGGCCAAGCACGACACCGACTATCAGGAGCGCGTCGGCATCGTCGACGGGCCGGCGAAAGACCTCGCACCCGAAGTCACCGCGCGCATCCAGCGCGCCGCGAAGCGCATCTACCGGGCGCTTGGCCTCGACGGCTACGCGCGCATCGATTTTCGTCTCGCCGCCGACGGCACGCCGTATTTCATCGAAGCCAACCCCAATCCGGAAATCGCCAAGAGCCAGGAGTTCGCCACGGCGGCTCAACATGACGGGCTCAAATACAAGGAGCTCCTGCACCGCATCCTGACGCTCGGGATCAGCCGGGCGAAGGCGGGCGTGTCGCTGGGGTGAGAGTGAATTCAGCCAAAGCTCGGCAGCACCACGTCATTCAGGAGTGCGATCAGCACGGCGGCCTGCTCCTGCCCTGATCGTCCATAATTTCCGCAGTGGATCACGAAGACGAGATCACGCGCCGGAATCACGTACAGATACTGGCCACCCCAGCCGATGCCGCCAAACCAATGCAGCGGCTGCGCAGTGGCGAAGTCGCCCATGTACCATTGATAGCCGTAGTCGCGGCCAACTCTGATCTGGACGACCGGCGTGGTCACATGCTTGACCCAGTCGGCCGGAACGATGGCCTTTCCATTCCAGCTGCCGCCCGCGAGCATGAGCTGGCCGATCTTGACGAGATCGCGTGGCAGCAGACGCGCGCCTGATGCCGCGCGCGGTTCGCCGTCGCGGCCGATGCTCCAGCCGGATGGGCCGAAGCCGAGGGGGTCGAACAGCACGCGGCGGCAATAGGCCGGCAGAGCCTCGCCAGTGCCTTTGGCAATGAGCCGGCCAAGCAGCGCCGTGGCACCGCCGCAATAGGTCCACTTCACGCCAGGCTCGCCGACAATCGGGCGCTCCAGGACGAAGCGATAGCGATCGGGCGCGGCTTCCATGGCCATCTCGCTGTTGCGCGGATCGCCGTAGGGAATAGTGAGCTCATCCCATTCGAGGCCGAGCGTCATCGACAGCACATGATGGATCGTGATCCTGTCGCGGCCGGGCTGCGCGGCGAGATCGGCATATTCCGGAAACTGCGCGTAGAGCTTTGCGTCCGGTGGCGGCACCTTGCCCTCCGCGAGCGCAATGCCATAGGCGAGACCGACGAGGCTCTTCGAGACCGAGCGCAGATCGTGCAGCACGTCAGGGCCGAACACGAGATGGCCGAGCGGCCGGTCCCACCCCTGGTCTGCGCCCTCCCCGTAATGCTCGAGTACGAGCTTGCCGCCCTGGCTCACCAGGAACGCATGAAGGCCGGGCAGCTTGCCGGCCCGCTCCAGTCCGGCGAGACGCTCGGCGGCATCAGACGATGCGGCGACGGCAGGCATGGTCCAAGGGAACGCACATGGCAGAGCCACGCTCGCGCCAAGTCCAGCACCAAGTCCAGCCAGCAGATGACGACGGTTGAGAGAAGCCATGGCTCGTTTCCTCCGGGATGGGATATTCGAGTTACCTTGCAATACTCTGTACCTTGCAATACACAGTACCTTGCTATATAAGCTCCCTTGAAAGCGGTGTAGTCAAGGAGGAAATGGCCGACTCGACGAATCAGGTTCAGCTCAAGAAGGGCGCGCTGGAGCTCTGCGTGCTCGCTCTGCTCGCGCGCGGCGAGAGCTATGCCTATGAGATCGCGAGCACGCTGTCGGCCGGCGTCGGCATGGGTGAAGGAACGATCTATCCCTTGATGCGGCGGATGCAGGATGACGGGCTGGTCGACACCCGCCTCGAGGAATCCAGCAGCGGTCCGCCGCGCAAATACTACCGGCTGACGCCGGCCGGCCGCGCCGCCTTCACCGCGCAGAAGCGCGAATGGCGAAGTTTTTCGGATGCCGTGGACAGGCTGCTCGGAGACGCCAAATGAACCGCGCCGACTTCCTTCATATCCTCGGCGATGGGCTCGCGGGGCTACCGGCGACCGAGATCGACGACATTCTGGCCGACTACGCCGCCCATTTCGAAGAAGCCCGCGCCTCGGGGCGGACCGAACAAGAGGTCGCCTCCGCGCTCGGGGACCCCAGGCGGCTGGCGCGCGAACTGCGCGCCGAGACGGGATTGCGACGGTGGGAGAACCACCACTCCTTCCGCAACTCCACAGCCGCGCTGTTTGCGCTCAGCGGCCTCGCCGTGGTCGACATCATCGTGCTGCTGCCGCTGCTGCTCGCCGTTCTGCTCATCCTGCTGGTGATCGCTTTCGTGATGTGCGTGCTCGGGATCGTCGGCATCGGATTGCTGATCAGCGTCTACAAGCATGTTGGCGACGGACATCTCGTCGCGCTCATCGTGCGCGGGCTGGCAGGCGTCGCGCTGGTGACGACAGGCGCAGGCTTCGGCGCGTTGTTGGCGCTCGGGCTCAATGCCGCCGTCCGGTGGCTGGGCAACTATGCGCGGCTGCACTACCGGCTGCTCAAGCCGGAGCGGACCGAAGCGTGAGCTTCAGCCCGCCTCGGCCTTCGCGCTCACCACGTCCGCAAACGACTTGAAGAACTCCCCCGCAAGCTTCGTCGCGGTCGAGTTGATCAGCCGCGCGCCCAACTGCGCGAGCTTGCCGCCGATCTGCGCATCGACCTCGTAGTGCAGCACCGTCATCTCCGCGCTCTCGGATTCCAGCCGCACCACCGCACCGCCCTTGGCGAAGCCGGCGACGCCGCCGGAGCCCTCGCCCGAGATGCGATAGGAGTTGGGCGGATCGAGATCGGACAGGGTCACCTTGCCACTGAACGTCGCCTTCACCGGGCCGACCTTGAAGACCACGGTGGCGGTCATCTCGTTCGGCGCGGTGACTTCGAGCGACTGGCAGCCGGGGATGCACTGCTTCAGCACGGCGGGATCGTTCAGCGCCGCCCAGACCTGTTCACGCGAGGCGGGGATGCGCTGGCTGTCGTTCATCTGCATGGTCGGTCACTCTCTGCTTGCTGGCTGTTGGGCGGCGCGCTGACCGCGCCGCCGTTCCCTGGTGATCTCGGCGAGGATCGACATCGCGATCTCCTCCGGCGTGATGGCGCCGAGATCGAGCCCGGCCGGCGCCTTGAAATCGTCGATCGCAGCCGCGCTGGCGCCTTCTGCAAGAAGCTTGGCGCGGAGCGAGGCCATCTTGCGGCGGCTGCCGACAAAGGCGTGATATTGGGCTTTGGTCGCGACCGCGGCGCGCAGCGCGGCTTCGTCGCCCTTGCCCTGCGTCGAGACGACGACGAAGCGTTTGGCGTCGTTGAGCTCGCCGAGCTGATAACCATCGATGACGGCGTCGGCATCCGGCTGCGCCGTGAGCTCAGTGGCGGGTGCGGCCAGCGTGACGTGATAGCCGAGCACGCGCGCCTGCGCCGCGAGCGACAGTGCCACAGGGCTTGCACCCAGAATGACCAGCGACGGATGCGGCAGCACCGGCTCGACGAAGATGTCCATCGTCCCCTTGCTCGGGCACATGTTGCTGGCAAAGCGGATGCCGTCGCGGCTCTCGCCGGCGCTGACGCCGAGCTCGGCCAGCAGGTTTTCCGGCTGCACCGACACCATGCGCGGCTCGCCGTCGGCCAGCGCCTCGCGCGCCGCCTTGAGCACCGCGCCTTTGGCGCAACCGCCGCCGATCCAGCCCGCGACGATGGTGCCGTCGGCCGCGATGATCGCCTTGGCACCAGCCTTCGCCGCGGTCACCGAGACCGTACGTACCACCGTCGCCAGCACGAAGGCGCGCTCGGCGGCCTTCATCTGCGCCACGAGATCCAGCACTTCCACATGGGCGGTCATCGCAACATCCCCTAGAGCTTGGCCAGATAGGGCTCGAGTGCGCGCAGGCTTTGCAGCGAATTGGCTGGCGCGTAGAGATCGACATGCGGCAGTGCGGCCTTGATGCCGCGCGCCTCGGGCGTGTAGCCCTCCCACGCCATCATCGGATTGAGCCAGACGATACGGCGGCAGCGCCGGTGCAGCGCTGCCATCTCGCGGCCGAGCAAAGCGGCATCGCCGGTCTCGTAGCCGTCGGACACGATCATCACGCAGCTACGCGAATGGATCACGCGCGCGGCGTGCCATCGGTTGAAGGTCTGCAGGCTCTCGCCGATCCTGGTGCCGCCGCCCGCGCCCTGCGCCATGATGGAGAGACGGTCGAGCGCACGGCCGGCGTCCTTCTCCTTCATCGCATCGGAGACATAGGCAAGGCGCGTGTGGAACAAAAACGCCTCGGCCTCGCGGAACTGGTCGAGCACGCCGTGGATGAAACGCAGGAACACGGCTGTGTACATGCTCATCGAGCCCGAGGCATCGAGCAGCACGACCAGCCGCAGCGGCTTGTCCTTGCGCTGCCGCTTGACGAGGGTGATCGGCACGCCGCCATGGCTGATATTGCGATGGATGGTGCGGCGAAGATCGAGCCGGTAGCCGCGCCGGCGTGCGAGGTCCCGCCGGGTCAGCCGCGTCCGCATGGCCTTGGCGAGTTGCGCAGCGGCCTCATGGGCTTGCGCGACCTGATCGGGATCGCTGAGCTTTCGGAAATCGACCTCCGCAAAGTTCTCGGCGCGCGAGGCGCCTTCCATGCGGCCCTCGCCGGAACGGCCGTCCGGCGCGTCGTCGGAGGACGGAAGCTGGTCGGTGGCGGACTGGCTGCCACCCTGCTCCGCCGACTTGTCCTGCAGGCTCTTCAGCGACGGATTGCTGGCGCCTGGGGCCGAACCCATCGTGCGAGAGCGCGACCGCACGCGCTTGCCCAGCCAGAACGCATCGAACAGCCCATCGAACTTGTCCCAGTCGGATTTGCGCGCCGAGAACAGGTGCTTGAACGCCGCGCGCAGCAGGCCCGGCCGCGCCGCATAGCCCGCCGACATCAGCGTCGCGGCATCCTGCCCTTCGGCCAGCCCAACGCGGAAGCCGGCATCACGCAGCGTGCGCAGGAAGGCGGCAAGCCTCGCGGACACGAGGCGCGAGACCTCGTGGAGGTCGTCATATCCGGGGCTGGAGCCACAGCAGCTCATGCGACCCTCCCCAGCAGGCGCTGCGTCACCTCGGGTGTGACGCGGGCGCGGTCCTCGTGGGTCTTGAGCAGGCAGACCAGCGTCTCCTGCACAATCTCGGGCGCGTCGTGGAGATCGCGGATGTCGAGACCGACGAGAGCGGCTGCCCAATCCAGCGTCTCCGCGACACCCGGGACTTTGCGCAGCTCCTCCTTGCGCACGCCCTCGACCATGCGCGCGATCTGGAGCGACAGCGACGGGCTCGCGCCTGCGACCCGCGCGAGAATGATGCGGGTCTCGCGATCGACGTCGGGGTAATCGACATAGTGATAGAGGCAGCGCCGGCGCAAGGCGTCGGAGAGCTCGCGCGTGCCGTTCGAAGTCAGCACGACATGCGGGACGGTGACCGCAGGGATGGTACCGAGCTCGGGGATCGAGACCTGGAAGTCCGACAGCAGCTCCAGCAGAAAGGCCTCGAACTCGTCGTCGGCGCGATCGATCTCGTCGATCAGCAGGACCGGCGCCTGCGGCCGGCGGATCGCGGCGAGCAAGGGACGCTCCAGCAGGTATTTTTCCGAGAACACCTGGTCCTCGATGCTGTCGGTGCCGCGATGCGCCTGGATCGCCAGCAACTGCCGCTGGTAGTTCCACTCGTAAAGCGCGGCGGATTGATCGAGGCCTTCATAACATTGCAGCCGGATCAGCTCGGTCGCGTGCACTTTTGCCAGCGCCTTCGCCACCTCGGTCTTGCCGACGCCCGCCTCGCCTTCCAGCAACAGCGGACGCCGCAACAATTGCATCAGCGAGATCGCGGTCGCGAGATCCGCATCGGCGATGTAGCCCGATGCGGCCAAGGCTTGCGCGATCTCGTCTCGGTTTTTCATCTCCGTATTCCTCCGTCATTGCGAGCGAAGCGAAGCAATCCAGGAATGCCACGGCAAAGAAAGTCTGGATTGCTTCGTCGCTTCGCTCCTCGCAATGACGACAACACTACGCCACCGCCCCCAGATCCTTCGCCGCCTTCCAGTTGCGCCAGAAATCGTGCGGCATCTGGATGTGCGTGGATCCCAGGAACGAGAACGCATCGTTGACGGCGTTGGAGAACGCCGGCACGCCGCCGACATTCGGGCTTTCGCCGACGCCCTTGGCACCGATCGGATGATGCGGCGACGGGGTGACGGTGAAGTCGGTCTCCCAATGCGGCGTCTCCACCGCGGTCGGCATGAAGAAGTCCATGAACGAGCCGGTGACGACGTTACCGACGTCGTCGTAGCGGATCTCCTGGCCCATCGCGATGGCGAAGGCCTCGGTCAGGCCGCCATGGACCTGGCCCTCGATGATCATCGGGTTGATGCGGGTGCCGCAATCGTCGAGCGCATAGAAGCGCCGGACCTTGTACACGCCGGTATCGACGTCGATGTCCATCACGCAGAGATAGGCGCCGAACGGATAGGTCATGTTGGGCGGATCGTAATAGCTGACCGCCTCCAGCCCCGGCTCCATGCCAGGGGGAACCGAGTTGTACGCCGCCCAGCAGATATCCTTCATCGACATGAATTTTTCCGGCAGGCCTTTCACCCGGAAACCGTCGATGTCGAATTCGAGATCGTCCTCGTGGACCTCGAGCTTGTAGGCCGCAATCATCTGCGCCTTGGCCTTGATCTTTCGCGCAGCCATCGCGATCGCGGCGCCCGCCACCGGGGTCGAGCGCGAACCGTAGGTGCCGAGCCCGTAAGGCGCAGTGTCGGTGTTGCCCTCTTCCACCATGATGTTGTCGGCGGGAATGCCGATCTCGGTCGCGATGATCTGGGCCCAGGTGGTCTCGTGGCCCTGGCCCTGGCTCTTGGTGCCCATCCGCGCGATGCCCGCACCGGTCGGGTGCATGCGGATCTCACAGGAATCGAACATCGCGATGCCCAGGATGTCGCAATTCTTCGACGGGCCGGCGCCGACGATCTCGGTGAAGAAGGAGATGCCGAGCCCCATAATCTCGCGGGTCTCGCCGCGTGCGAACGCGGCCCGCTTCTCCGCCTGCTCCTTGCGGAGCGCGGCGTAGCCGGTCGTCTCCATCATCTTGCGCATGGCGGTGTGGTAGTCGCCGGAATCGTATTCCCAACCCAGCGCCGAGTGATACGGGAACTGCTCCGGCTTGATGAAGTTCTTCAGCCGCAGCTCGGCCGGATCCATGTTGAGCTTCTGCGCCAGAATATCCATGGCGCGCTCGATGCAGTAGGCGGCCTCGGTGACTCGGAACGAGCAGCGGTAGGCGACGCCGCCGGGCGCCTTGTTGGTGTAGACGCCGTCCACTGCCAGATGCGCGGTCGGGAAGTCATAGGAGCCCGTGACGATGTTGAAGAAGCCGGCCGGCCATTTCGACGGGTCGGCGCAGGCGTCGAACGCGCCGTGATCGGCGAGCACATGCACGCGCAGCCCGGTGACCTTGCCGTCCTTGGTCGCGGCGATCTCGGTGGTCATGTGATAATCGCGCGCGAACGAGGTCGCGGTCAGGTTCTCGATGCGGTCCTCGACCCATTTCACCGGCTTGCCGGTGACAATGGAGGCCACGGCCGCGCAGATATAGCCGGGATAGGCGCCGACCTTGTTGCCGAAGCCGCCGCCGATATCGGGGGCGATGACGTGGATCTTCTGCTCCGGCAGCTTTGCGATCAGCGCCACCACGGTGCGGATCACATGCGGGGCCTGGAACGTACCATAGATCGTCAGCTCGCCCTTGATCTTGTCGAAAGAGCAGACGCACTGGCATGTCTCCAGCGGCGACGGATGGGTGCGGTGATAGGAGATCATCTCCTTGATCTTGACCTCGGCCTTGTTGAAGGCCGCATCGGTCAACTCCTTGTCGCCGACGGTCCACTCGAAGATGTGGTTGTCGTGCTTGCGCGGACCATGCGCGCCGGACATCTTGCCGACGAGGTCCTCGCGCAGCACCGGCGCATCCTTGTCCATCGACTTGAAGGGGTCGACCAGCGGCGGCAGCGGCTCGTATTCGACGATGACCGCGTTGATGCCGTCATCGGCCGCATAGCGGTCGGTGGCGACGACGAAGGCGACCTCCTGGTTCTGGAACAGCACCTTGCCGTCGGCCAGCACCATCTGCACGTCGCCGGCGAGCGTCGGCATCCAGGCGAGGTTGACGGTCTTCAGCGTCTCGGCGGTGATGACCGCGAGCACGCCGGGGACCTTCAGCGCCGCGCTGTCGTCGATCTTCTTGACGCGCGCATGCGGATGCGGCGAGCGAACGAAGTCGCCGTGCAGCATGCCCGGCAGCTTGACGTCATCGACGTAATTGCCCTTGCCTTGGGTGAAGCGGATGTCCTCGACGCGCTTGCGCTTGCAGCCCATGCCTTCGAGCGCGGCTTCGCGTTGTTCCCGCGTGGGAGTCATGTCGTTCATTCTGCGGCCTCCCGGAATTCCACGCCGTTGATCTTTGCGGCGGCGTATTGAATGGCTTTGACGATGTTCTGGTAGCCGGTGCAGCGGCAGATATTGCCGGAGATGCCCATCCGGATCTCCTGCTCGCTCGGCGACGGATTTTCCTTAAGCAGCCGATGCGCCCGCATGATCATGCCGGGGGTGCAGAAGCCGCATTGCAGGCCGTGCATCATGCGGAAGCCTTCTTGCAGCGCCGACAACGTGCCGTCGGCATTGGCCATGCCTTCGACCGTCGTGATGTCGCTGCCCTCGGCCTGCACCGCGAACATCGTGCAGGATTTCACCGACATGCCGTCGATATCGACGGTGCAGGCGCCGCAATGGGTGGTCTCGCAGCCGATATGGGTGCCGGTCATCTGCAGATTCTCGCGGATGAAATGCACCAGCAGCGTGCGCGGCTCGACGAGGCCTTCGACCTCGGCGCCGTTCACCTTCATGGTGACGTGTGTTTTGGCCATCGATCCTCTCCCCTCACTTCGCTCGGCTAGCTGCGCGCTGCAGCGCCCGCGTCACCATGATGCCGCCGACATGTTTTCGGTATTCGACCGGACCGCGCGCATCCGCGGCCGGCGCCATGATCGCTTCGGCTGCCGCGGCGGCCTTCTTCAGCGTCGCCGCGTCGAGGCTGGTGCCGATCACTGCCTTGGCCGCGTCGGCGGCGAGTAGCGGCGTCTCGTGGACATTGGTGAGCCCGATCGAGCAGGTCGCGACCTTGCCGCCGGACATGGTCAGGACGACAGCGGCAGCCGCCGTTGCGTAGTCACCGACCTTGCGCTTGAGCTTTTCATAGGCATAGCCGTGGCCGGCCGCCGGCACGGGGACCGAAACGGAGGTGAGGATCTCGCCAGGCTCGAGCGCGGTGAAATAGGCGCCCTGGTAGAAGTCGGCCGCAGCGACGTCACGGGCGCCGCCGGCGCCTTCGAGGCGATAGGTCGCACCCAGCGTCATCACCAGCGCCGGCATGTCGTTGCCGGGATCGCCATTGGCGACATTGCCGCCGATCGTGCCGCGATAGCGCACCTGCGGGTCCGCGATCAGCAGCGCCGCCTCATGCAGGATCGGCATCGACTTGGCGACCTCATCCGAGGCCAGCAACTCGTGCTGGGTGGTCATCGCGCCGATGACGAGATTATTGCCGCTGCGGCTGATGCCCTTGAGGGCGGCGATGCCGTGCAGATCAATCAGATGGGCGGGGGTGGCGAGCCGAAGCTTCATCATCGGCACCAGGCTGTGCCCGCCGGCCAGTGGCCGCGCATCCTCGCCGAGGTCGGATAGAAGCTTGACGGCGTCGGCGACACTCGCCGGCCGGTGATAGCTGAATGAGCCCGGGATCATCATCTCCTCCCACATTCGTCCTTGGCGCGTGACGGCGCGGACGTTGGAGGGGACGGTCACTCCGGACCGGGCGAGCCGCAATCATTCGGGCACGGAACAGCGGATTTCGCACGAGTTGCGGCCCTGAACGCACGAATTGCGTCAGGTGGGGCGACCCTTCACCTCGCCCCGCTTGCGGGGAGAGGTCGGATTGCATCGCAAGATGCAATCCGGGTGAGGGGGTACAGGCCTCACGGCGATCTCACGTACGGAGAGGGCCCCTCACCCCACCCCTCTCAGCGCGAGCGAAGCTCGTCGCGGCCCCGTAAGAACGGGGCGAGGGAGCGAGAGAGCTTGCTTCGAGACTTTACGCCTGCCGCCGGTTCGCCAGTCCCAGCCGGGCCTTCACCTCGGCAATCTTGGCGCGGCTCACCGGCACCCGGTGCGGCGACGGGCCGTCGAGCTCGAGCACGGCGCCATCGCCCTCCTTCCGGACCAGCGCGACATGGGGGATCGCGACGATATGGCTGCGGTGGACCCGGAGGAACAACGAGGGGTCGAGCTGCGCCTCGGCTTCCGAGATCGACCACGGGCACATCCGCTCACGGGTGCCGTCATGGACGCGGGTGTAGTGGGCATCGGCCCGGACGCTGCGGACGTTCGCCGTCTCGATGAAGTGCGTGCCGTCGGCGCTCTCGACCGGCAACCGGGGAACGGGCGCACGCGGCGGCTGACCGAGACCGCCGAGCGGGGCCACAGGACGCGGAGCTGCAGCCGGCGCAGCAATCAGTTCAATGGCGGCCGCCGCGACCGGCGAAGCAACCGGTTCGGCAGCCGCAGAGTTCGAAGCCTGACGCCGTTGATCGGGGACGAGCGACAGCAGGAAGCCGGCCGCGATGACGAAGCACAGCACGGCCACGATGATCGACAGGATTTGCTGCGACGCGGCAAGGCCGCCGCCGGCGTGGTGATGCGCCGCGCCCGTCAGCGGCTCGAAATGCATGCCAAGCATCGCGGTGTAATGCATGCCGGAGACGGCGATGCCGAACACGATCGAGCTGACGATCAGCCGGACGCCTTCCTGCTGCGCCAGAAAGGCGCGCAGGCCGCCATAAGCGGTGACGATCGCCACCACGACCGACAGCGCCACCATGGCCTTGTCGTGCACGATGCTGAAGTGACCGGCGAGGCCATGGATGCCGACATAATGCATGCTGGCGATGCCGACGCCGAGCAGAACGGCCGACGATGCCACCCGCTTCAGCGTGGGCTCGCCGATCGAGACAAAGAACAGCGAGATGCCGACCACCAGCGCGCAGATCAGGAACGAGATGATGGTGGGGAGCACCAGATAGACCGTGTCGGGCGGCAGCGGCGCGGCCAGCATGCCGACGAAATGCATGGTCCAGATGCCGACGGCCAGAAACGCGGCCGCGCCCGCGAGCAGAACGCGGTTACTGACGCCGGGCGTGTTGCGGATGCGAGCAGCAAGCGCAAAGCCGGTATAGCCACCCAGACTCGCGATCGCCACAGAGAGCGCGACGAGATAGGGATCGTGTCCTTCGAACATGATCTTGTCGGCCGCCCGTCTCCACGGCACGGCCTCCTCCCGCCGCCGACTTTATAGGGACGGCGGCGGGATTGACAATCAGCGGCGTGTGAAGGGCGACGCCTCCGCGACACTAATAGACCCTCATGGTGAGGAGGCGCGCAGCGCCGTCTCGAACCATGCAGGCCCCGCTGTGGCCTTCATCCTTCGAGACGCGCTGCGCGCTCCTCAGGATGAGGGGCGAGAGCTTTTGTGACCTCTAACTTCTACACAATTCCAGCCGCGACCTGGCCGCGCAGGCGCTCCAGGCCGTGCAACGTCTCGGCACAGGCGGCCGCAACCTCGATGCCCTTGATCGTAAAATGCCTGCGGAAGAAATCGTAGTGCACTTCGGTCTCGTGGAATTGCTGCGGCGTCAGCACGGCGGAGAACACCGGCACTTCGGTGCGCAGCTGCACGTCCATCAGCGCCTTGATCACGGTGTCGGCGACGAATTCGTGACGATAGATGCCGCCGTCAACGACGAGGCCGGCCGCGACGATCGCGGTGTAGCGCCGCGTCTTGGCGAGGACCTGCGCATGCAGCGGGATCTCGAACGAGCCCGGCACCTCGAACACGTCGACATGGGTGAGGTGGCGCGCCTCGGCCTCCTTCATGAAGGCAATGCGGGCTTCCTCGACCACGTCGCGGTGCCAGCAGGCCTGCACGAAGGCCACCCGCTGCGGCTTTGCGAAGCGCGGATGCTCCTTCCCCGGATCCTGTGGAACCGGCGGTTGGGTCTGGGACGTTTCGGTTTGGGGATCTTGCAGCATCTGATTCATGGCTTTCCTTCAAAGGACCAGAATCAGGGCACACGGAACGACAAACAGCCGCATCCTGCGATGCGTCTGCCACCGACCGTTCTCTTTCATCCGGACTTTAACCGTCGGCTTCGGAGTTGCACCGAATCTGCTGACCCTTCCCGTTGGAAACAAATCCTTCGAGAAGGCGCTCGCGGGCTTAGGCCTTTCGGCCCTTACCGCCGGTGGGGACTTTCACCCCGCCCTGAGAACATCGGCCGCTCGGGATTGAACGACCTGAGTGGAAATATGACGCCGGTCCGGGGCCGCAGCAAGCGTGTTCCGCAGCAAAAAACCGCATGGTCCCATGCTGCGATGGCGACCCAGCCATCGCGCGGCGGAATTAACGAACGGCCAGCCTTCGGAATCCGATTCCTGTTTGTTCTATTCGTTAACAATTGTGGCCGAGATGAGCTGTGGACGAACGAGTCCTGGCTTGTGGACGGACTCGGCAGCCAGTTGCGCAGATTCCGCAAATCACATCACTTGATCCGCGACAGGCCGCGCCGGTCCCAGGAGATCACGAAAGCGACTCCCGAGATCGACGACGTTTAGGGAGCGCGCGCCGGGCCCAACCGCGTGCGTATCAAGGACAACAAGAAGGCAAGAGGTCGAGACGGCATGTCCCTGCTCGAAGGCAATATCGATTCCCGAAATCACCCGCTCGCGGTGGTGGAGGATATCGCTGCCAGCAACAACTGGCCGTTCGAACGCTCCGGCGAAGACGAGCTGACCATTGTCTCCAAGGGACAGTGGACCGACTACCAGATCTCCTTCACCTGGATGAGTGAGATCGAGGCGCTGCATCTGGCGTGCGCCTTCGACATGAAGATTCCGATGCCGCGGCGGGGCGAGGTGCAGCGGCTCGTTGCAGCCGTCAACGAGCAGTTGTGGGTCGGCCATTTCGACCTGTGGACCAACACCGGCATGATCATGCACCGCCAGGCGCTGGTGCTGCCGGGCGGGCTCACCGCCTCGACCGCGCAATGCGAAGCCATGCTCGCCGGCGCCATCCACGCCTGCGAGCGCTACTTCCCGGCGTTCCAGTTCGTGGTGTGGGCCGGCAAGACCACCGCGCAGGCCATGGACGCCGCGATGTTCGATACGGTGGGCGAAGCGTAAGGCTCGCCCAGCCCTCCGCTGTCGTCCCGGACGAGCGCAGCGAAGATCCGGGACCCAGACCGCGCAGTGCCGTTTGTAGCGCACCGCTTGTTGCCAACACCTCCATCCGTTAAGACCACTCGTGGTTATGGGTCCCTGCGCACGCAGGGACGACACCTTTTGATTGGGTGATCACAGTGGCAGACAGCAGCACTCTCAAAAACATCACCGGTACCATCCTTCTCGCCGGCGCCGGCAAGATGGGCGGCGCGATGCTGACCGGATGGCTGGCGGGCGGACTCGATCCGCGCCGCGTCGCGGTGGTCGATCCCTTCATCTCGCCGGAGATCACCGCGCTTGCGGTCAAGGGCGTCGCGCTCAATCCCGACGCAAAGGCGGCAGGCTTCGTCGAGACGATGGTCGTCGCAGTGAAGCCGCAGATGTTCCGCGAGGCCGGCGCGAAGCTGAAATCGTTTGTCTCGGAGAAGACCTCGGTGGTCTCGATCATGGCGGGAACCACGATCGCTGCGCTCGAGGACGTCTGTGGCGGCGCCGTGGTGCGCGCGATGCCGAACACGCCGGCGGCGATCGGCCGCGGCATCACGGTTGCGGTTGCGGCGAAGAGCGTCAATGCCGGTCAGCGCGCGCTCGCCGACGCGCTGCTGCGCGCCACGGGCTCAGTCGAATGGGTCGAGGATGAAGGCCTGATGGACGCGGTGACCGCGGTCTCCGGTTCTGGCCCGGCCTATGTGTTCCTGCTCGCCGAAGAGCTCGCGCGCGCCGGCGTCGAAGCGGGCCTACCCGAGGCGCTTGCAACCAGGCTCGCGCGCGAGACGGTCGCAGGCTCCGGCGAGCTGCTGCACCAGTCCGAGCTTCCCTCCGCTACGCTGCGCCAGAACGTCACCTCGCCCGGCGGCACCACAGCCGCTGCGCTCGGCGTGCTGATGGACGAGCCGGGCCTGCGCGACCTGATGATCCGCGCGATCGCGGCGGCGACGAAACGGTCGAAGGAATTGGCGAAGTAAGATGCTCTGGTAGGGTGGGTTAGCCGAAGGCGTAACCCACCATGCTTCTGCGTTTGCGGAACAAGTTTGGTGGGTTACGCTTCGCTAACCCACCCTACGGCACCGCGCTCTCGGCTACGCCCCCAGCCTTTTATTGAACATCTCAACATTCACGAGACCGCGCGCGTGGCGGCCTTCGCCGAGCCTGCGCGTGCCCTCGAACGCCTCGACCTCGAAACGGATGACGCGGCGCTCAACCGCGACGACTTTTGCGGTGGTCCGCACGGTCGCGCCGACGAGCGCGGCCGCGAGATGACGGATATCGACCTCGGTGCCGACAGTGACCCAGCCCGGCTGCAACGCGGCGCGGATCGCATCGCCCGACGTCATCTCCATTTCCAGGATCATCATCGGCGTCGCATAGACCATCGGCATGCCGGGCACGAAATGCCCGACCGTGCGCTCCGCCGGGACCACCAGCGTGCGCTCGGCGCTCATGCCGATTGTGATGAAGTCGCGTGCGTCCATGGTGCTTGCTCGTCATTCCGGGGCGCGCGAAGCGCGAACCCGGAATCCAGAGATTGTCGATCGAGATTCCCCAATGCGCAGTTGCGCATTGTGGTCAGCCCTGGCGGGCTGCCCCGGAATGACGCTAACGCGTCACTTCTTCGCCGCCGCCGCGCGCTCCACGAACGTCTTGCCGCCCTTCATCTTGTGGCGGAGCGGGGCTTCGTTGATCTGGATGACGACGGCATCGGCGTCGACGCCGAGATTCTTCACCAGCGCCTGCGTGATGTCGCGCATCATGCCGGCCTTCTGCTCGTCGGTGCGGCCCTCGGCCATGCTGACGGTGATCTCAGGCATTGTCTTCTCCCTGCTGTCGCAATGACCGGGCACACCCCGGTCGTTCATGAGGTGCGCATCAAACAGGAGGTGGATGCCCGGGACAAGCCCGGGCATGAGGCGATGCGCGAATGGCTAGCCCCAGCTCACGTCATGACGGGCCAGGACTTCACGCACTTTTGTGACGAGGTCGGCTTCGCTGCACGAGAACTGCGCCGGCCGCGTCTCGCGCCATTCCTGGTTCGAGGCGATCGCGGCCGCCGCCTTGGCGCCCTCGATCAGGTCCTTGATCTGCAGCTCGCCGCGCGCCTTTTCGTCCGAGCCCTGAATGATCACGCAAGGCGAGTTGCGGCGGTCGGCATATTTGAGCTGGTTGCCCATGTTCTTGGGATTGCCGAGATAGAGCTCGGCGCGAATGCCGGCGGTGCGAAGGCTCGCGACCATCTTCTGATAGTCGGCGACGCGGTCGCGGTCGAACACGGTGACGACGACGGGGCCGGCTTCAGGCCGGGTGTCGAGCTTGCCGAGCAGCGTCAGTGCGGCCTGCAGCCGCGACACACCGATCGAGAAACCGGTCGCCGGTACCGGCTCGCCGCGGAAGCGCGAGACGAGGCCGTCGTAACGTCCGCCGCCACCAACCGAGCCGAACCGCACCGGGCGCCCCTTCTCGTCCTTGGTCTCGAGCAGCAGCTCGACCTCGTAGACGGGTCCGGTGTAATATTCGAGGCCGCGCACGACCGACGGATCGATCTTGATGCGATCCGCGCCGTAACCGGACGCCGTCACCAGCTCGGCAATTTCTTCCAGCTCGCTCACGCCGGCCTGACCGACTTCGCTCTTGGCGAGGTAGGTCTCTGCGGCAGCAATTGCGTCTTTCCAATTGTCGCGCGGCCTGGTGATGGCCAGAACGACGTCGGCTTCGGCTTCGCTCAGGTTTGCGCCCTTGGTGAAGTCGCCCTTGCCTTCCTCGCCGCCATCCCAGCGTCCGGGCCCGAGCAGCTTGCGCACTTCGTCGGCCGAAAACTTGTCGAGCTTGTCGATCGCGCGCAGTACGGTCAGCCTGCGGCCTGCGTTCTCGTCGCCGCCAAGGCCGATGGCCTCCAGAACACCGTCGAGCACTTTGCGGTTGTTGACCTTCACGACGTAGGAGCCGCGCGCAATGCCGAGCGCCTCCATCGTATCAGCAGCCATCATGCAGATCTCGGCATCCGCCGCCGGCGTCGCCGAGCCGACCGTGTCGGCATCGAACTGCATGAACTGGCGGAAGCGGCCGGGGCCGGGCTTCTCGTTGCGGAAGACGTAGCCGACGCGGTAGCTGCGATAGGGCAGGACCAGACCGTCGGTGCCGTAGCGCTCGCCGACATAGCGTGCCAGCGGCGCGGTCAGATCGTAGCGCAGGCTGATCCACTGCTCGTCGTCGTCCTGGAACGAGAACACGCCCTCGTTCGGACGGTCCTGGTCGGGCAGGAACTTGCCGAGCGCGTCGGTGTATTCCATCGCCGGCGTCTCGACGGGCTCGAACCCGTAGAGCTCGTAGACGGCGCGGATCTTCTCGACCATCTCGCGCGTCGCCCGGATCGCGGCAGGATCGCGATCCTCGAGCCCGCGCGGCAGGCGCGCCTTCAGTTTCTGGGGTTTTTTGGGTTTCTCGGCCATGCGCGGCGTTTACCAGCCGGGGCGCGGTGCGGCAACCGCTGCGGCATTCCGGGAGCCCATAGGACCAGCCCATTCGCCGTCATTCCGGGGCGATGCGCAGCATCGAAGCCGAAATCTCGAGATTCCCCGGTGCGCAACTGCGCACCTGAGGTCTGGTCCTTCGGACCATCCCGGAATGACGACTGCATCCCTACGGCTGCTCCATCCGGGCCCGGAGGGCATCGGCGTCCGCCTTCGGCAGCGACTTCAGCGTCGGCCTGATGGTTTCGCCGCCGACGATTTTGCCGTTGCGCATGAACATCCAGTCCGAGATGTCGGCTTCGCTGAACTTGACCGGGTCGCCTGCCCGTTTGCCCGGCAGGTCGCGCGGCTCGTTGGCGAAGAAGCCGGAATAGGCCCCGTTCGGCAGCTTCTTCACGTCGGCGATCCAGATGTGCTCCCCGCCCTTGCGGGTCGAAAAGCGCACTTTCAGGGAGTGGCCGGTCTCTGACGGTTTGGGCGCCTCATAGGAGGCCCAGAAGGTGGGGAGCGTGCCGCGGGCGCGCGCGATCGCGGCATTCATTTCCGGATCGGTGGTGCGCACGTCGACGATCGGCGAGCGGTCTTGGGCTGCGACTTCCGGCGTGGGTCCGATGGTGAGGATGCCGAAAACGGAGACGCCGGTGATCGCGGCGAGAACGACCCATTTCATGGGCTGGGAGAGTTTTGTTGCCATGTTCGCGATGTCCAGGATGCTTGATGTGTCCTGGTTTTGTCGCGTGTCGGCATCAGCACGTTCATAGCGCAATAAGCCACAAACGTTGCGCATTTCCCCTCTCACTCGCGAGAGAGGGGAAACGCTCATCGCAGATCAAAACACCTTGCGGATCCAGTTGTGCGGATCGTTGGTGCGGCCGTACTGGATGTCGACGAGCTGCTTGCGCAGGCCCATGGCAACGGGACCGGCGGCGCCGCCGCTGATCTCGAAATCGCCGCTCACCGAGCGCACCTTGCCGATCGGCGAGATCACGGCCGCAGTACCGCAGGCGAACGCTTCCTTCAGCTTGCCGGACGCCGCATCCTTGCGCCACTGATCGATCGAATACGGCTCCTCGCGCACGGTCTTGCCGGCATCGCGGGCGAGCGTGATGATGGAGTCGCGGGTGATGCCGGGCAGGATGGTTCCGAGCGGCGGCGTCGAGAGCGAGCCGCCATCGAACACGAAGAAAACGTTCATGCCGCCGAGCTCCTCGATGTAGCGGCGCTCGACCGCATCGAGGAAGACGACCTGATCGCAGCCGTGCTGGATCGCCTCGGCCTGGGCGCGCAGGCTTGCGGCATAGTTGCCGCCGCACTTGACGGCGCCGGTGCCGCCGATCGCGGCGCGCGTGTAGTTCTCCGAGACCCAGATCGAGACCGGCGCGGGTCCGCCCTTGAAGTAGGAGCCGACTGGCGAAGCGATCACCGCAAAGATGTATTCGGACGACGGCTTGACGCCGAGGAAGGTCTCGCTCGCGATCATGAAGGGGCGCAGGTAGAGGCTGCCCTCGCCACCCGGCATCCAGGCACGATCGATGCGCACGACCTGCTCGACCGCCTCGATGAAGACGTCCTCGGGGATCTGCGCCATCGCCATGCGGTCGGCGGAATCCTTGAAGCGGCGCGCATTGGCATCGGGGCGGAACAGGTTCACGCCGCCGTCGTCGCGCTTGTAGGCCTTGAGGCCCTCGAAAATTTCCTGGGCGTAGTGCAGGACCGCGCCGGCCGGATCCATCTGGAAGTTGGCGCGGGCCTCGATCTTCGCCTCGTACCAGCCGCCCTTGGCCTGGTTGTAGCGGACGATCGCCATGTGGTCGGTGAAGACCCGCCCGAAGCCCGGGTCCACCAGCTTGGCGACGCGGTCCTTTTCGGGTGTCGGATTGGATGCGGGCTGGATGTCGAATTTCATGCTCATTTCCTTGCCTCCCGCTGCCGGTGGCGGCGCTGTTCTGGCGCCGGCCGATCCTGTTCGGGCCCGGCTGGCTTGATTGGATTTCTGGCCGGACCACCGCCAGCCTTGTTACGGCCGGTTTCCGTGGCCAGCATGTCTCCGAGGACATGCTTTTGCGGAAGGCGGAAGTCCAGTATGTTTTGCCGAAATGCCGCTCGACAATCGCACGGTAGATCTGCGTCGGCCGTCGCCGCCTGTCCGGCTCACTCCGGCCGACCCTGCTTCGAGGCCACCCGTCGCGATACGATCTAAAATTTCGTGCGGGCTGATCGTTTTGTAACATTGAACCCAAGATACGTCAATATGCCTGACATAAATTTCGCGACTCCCTCTCAAGACGCTGCCGAGCCTCGGCCGGCCGCAGGCGATGGAGGCAATTTGCGCTGGGATATCATCGAGCTACTGTTCTTCGCCTACCGCGACTTCGTCGGCGATCCCGACCAGGAGCTGGAGGCGTTCGGCTTCGGCCGGGCCCATCACCGGGTCATGCACTTCGTCTATCGCTATCCCGGCCTGAAGGTTGCCGACCTGCTCGACGTCCTGCGCATCACAAAACAGTCGCTCGGCCGCGTGCTCAAGCAGCTGCTGGACGAGGGCTACATCGTGCAGAAGACCGGCGACAATGACCGCCGCCAGCGACTGCTCTACGCAACGCCCAAGGGCGAGGCGCTGGTGCAGAAGCTCGCCGGGCTCCAGACCACGCGCATCACCAAGGCGCTCGCCGAGATGAACCCGCAGGACGCCGACACGGTGAAGCGCTTCCTGCGCGCGATGATCGACCGCGACGATCCGGACAAGGTGCTCGAGACGATCTTCGCCTCCGTCAATCAAGACAGCAAGGAGTGACCGTGCCGCTCGCAGCCACGCTCGCCCGTCCGCCGGTTGAACCGGCCGACGACGCCCCGCATCTGCTGCTGGTCGACGACGACCGCCGCATCCGCGACCTGCTCTCGCGCTTCCTCGCCGCCGAAGGCTATCGCGTCACCACCGCCGCGAGCGCCGGCGATGCGCGCTCGAAGCTGATGGGCCTGCATTTCGACCTGTTGATCCTCGACGTGATGATGCCCGGCGAGACCGGCTTCGACCTCGCCCGCTTCATCCGCACCTCCTCCTCGGTGCCGATCGTGATGCTGACCGCGCGGCACGAAGCCGAAGCCCGCATCGAGGGCCTGCAGATCGGCGCCGACGATTACGTCGCAAAGCCGTTCGAGCCGCGCGAGCTGGCACTGCGCATCAACAACATCCTCAAGCGCGCCGCGCCGCCGCCGCAGGCCGTGACCGTCGAGAAGATCGCGTTCGGTCCTTACGTCTATCATCTCGAACGCGGCGAGCTGCGCCAGGGCGAAGAGGTCATCCACCTCACCGACCGCGAGCGCGAGATGCTGCGCATTCTTTCGGAGACACCCGGCGAGACCGTGCCGCGCAGCGCGTTGACCGGCAACGGCACCGTCAACGAGCGCGCCGTCGACGTGCAGATCAACCGCCTCAGGCGCAAGATCGAGACCGACCCGGCCAATCCGCTGTTCCTCCAGGCGGTGCGCGGCATCGGCTACCGCCTGGTGGCCTCGCCATAAATCAGTGAAGCGCGACCGATGAGCACGATCGATACCGGCCTGACGCTGCTCAAGAGCGCCGCCGGGCGCGTCTCTGCCGCCAATGGCTGGATGGGCAACGCGTTCAAGGGCTGGATGCCGACCGGCCTCTATGCCCGTGCGCTGCTGATCATGATCGTGCCGATGGTGATCCTGCAATCCGTCGTCGCCTTCGTGTTCATGGAGCGGCACTGGAACACGGTGACGCGGCGCTTGTCGGCCGCTGTCGTGCAGGACATCGCCGCGCTGATCGACGTCTACAAGGGCTATCCGCAGGACAAGGATCGCGACCAGATCCGCCGCATCGCGCAGCAGCGGCTCGGCCTCGTCGTCGACTTCCTGCCTGCCGGCGACATGCCGCCGCCGGGACCAAAACCGTTCTTCTCGCTGCTCGACCAGACGCTGTCGGTGCAGCTCGGCCGCCAGATCGGTCGCTCATTCTGGATCGACACCGTCGGCCGTTCCAACCTCGTCGAGATCCGCATCCAGCTCGACGACGCCGTGATGCGCGTGTTCGCACAGCGCAGTGCCGCCTATGCCTCGAACTCCGAGATCTTCCTGTTCTGGATGGTCGGCACGTCCTCGATCCTCCTGATCGTCGCGGTGCTATTCCTGCGCAACCAGATCAAGCCGATCCTGCGGCTTGCGGATGCCGCTGAAAGTTTCGGCAAGGGCCGCGAGGCGCCGAATTTCCGTCCGCGCGGCGCGCGCGAGGTGCGGCGCGCGTCGGTTGCCTTCCTCGAAATGAAGTCGCGCATCGAGCGAACGATGGAGCAGCGCACCGCGATGCTCGCCGGCGTCAGCCACGATCTGCGCACCATCCTGACCCGCTTCAAGCTCGAACTTGCGCTGATCGGCGACAGTCCTGAAATGGAGGGCATGCGCAAGGACGTCGACGAGATGTCGATGATGCTGGAGGACTACCTTGCGTTCGCCCGCGGCGATTCCGGCGAGCAGTCGCAGCCGACCGACATGTCGCAGGCGCTCGAGGAGCTGCGCAGCGACGCCGAGCGCCACGGCCACACGGCGACCGTGGCGTTCAACGGACTACCGGTGGTCACGGTGAAACCGGCCTCGTTCAAGCGCTGCCTCGCCAACCTCGTCACCAACGCCGCCCGCTACGGCAAGAGCATCGCCATCACCGGCCAGCGCGATCACCGATATTTGACCGTCATTGTCGACGACGACGGGCCGGGCATTCCCGCGCATTTGCGCGAAGAGGTGTTCAAGCCGTTCCTGCGGCTCGACAATGCCCGCAACCAGGACGAGGGCGGCACCGGCCTTGGCCTCGCCATCGCCCGCGACATCGCCCGCTCGCACGGCGGCGACATCACCCTCGGCGACAGCCCGATGGGCGGATTGAGGGCGAGCGTAAGGATACCGGTGTAGGCGCCGTAGCCCGGATGGAGCGCAAGCGTAATCCGGGATTCTTTCTCCGCGACGCAAGGGCCCCGGATTTCGCTGCGCTCCATCCGGGCTACGGACTCACCGCGCCTTACTTCGGCAGCAGCGCCTTGAGCTTGTCGATGTCGCGCACGTTCATCTTGAAGCCGCCGGGCATCACGATGTCGCCGGGCTTCTGCTCCGGCTTGCAGGCGCCGAGCCACTTGGCTTCCAGCGTCATCGTCGTATCGCGGCCTGCCGCACCGGCGGCACCGCCTTGCGCGTGCGAGGTGGTCGTCACCGTGTAGACCGAGTTGAAATCGCCGGTGATCTCGGCATGAGAGGTCGTGCTGATGCCGGCGACGCTGCACTCGGAATCGCTGACATAGCCGGTCGCGGTCTTCTTGATGTCCTGCTTGGCGCAGATCTGCTTGGCCATCGGGGAGACGTTGTTGCTCATCTCCTTGTCGACGGTCTCGTCGGTGCAGTGCTGCATGGTCATTTCCGGCATCGCCGAGCCGCTCCTGACCATCTTCATTTCCCAAAGACCGGCCTTGCGCACCGGCAGGTCGTCGGCGCTGGCACTCCCTGCCGACAAGGCAAGACAAAGGCTCGAGCCGAGCAAAGCGAGTTTGCGCGTCATGGGGAAGCTCCCGGCTGAGAGATTGCGACGTTACGAAACGCGCCTTGACGAAAACGCCTTGACGAAAAGGCCTTGGCGCTAAAGCGTATCAATACAGCGTGCGGATCGGCCGGTCGGCGGCGCCATACGGCACCCAGCGGCAGGAGAACGAGATGTAGCCGCCCTCATAGGCCTGCACCGCGAGGAATTTCACGACCTTGCCGTAGCGCGCGCAGTGATCGACCGCGACTTGCCGCGCATCGGTCTGGGTCGCCATCGAATAGGCGATGATGCCGCCGGTGTCGTTACCCTTGAACGGAGGCACCGGAAGCAGATCGGCGCGCGCCGACTGGCTCGCCATCATACCCAGGGCAAGAAGGCCCGCGGCCGCAATGATTCGCATTCCCGTCACTCCAATTGGTTGGCCCCAGTTTACGGTGCCGAGATGGAAGTGAAAAGAACTGAAGCCCCGCCGGCTGCGACGTTAGGGTCAACTCCTGGCGAAGTGTTGCCGCGTTGCACTTGACCTCCCCCGGCCTTCGCGGCACCGTCCAGCCTTCGCAAGACCAGCAGTCCGGATTGCCCATGCGCGCCCTCTCCCTGAAATCGCTCCGCTTTGCCGCCGTGTTCGGCCTCATGTTCGGGGCGCTGTCGCTCGGCGAGGCCAAGGCCGCCAATCCGCTGGAGCTGAACTTCTGGCTGAGCGGACCGCGCTATGACGGCGCCGTCGCCGACTGCGACAAGGCGCTGCCGACGATCGCCACCCAGTTCTGGGAGAAGGAAAGCTCCTTCTGGAATTCCTCGTTGAAAATCACCGGCTTCTCCGCCGTTCACGAGACCGCGTTCCGGCCCTGGCAGTCCGACAACATTCCGCGCCGCTATTGCACCGGCGACGCCATGCTCAACGACGGCAAGGTGCGCAAGGTGCATTTCTCGATCGTCGAGGATGGCGGCTTCGCCGGTTACGGCAATGGCGTTGAATGGTGCATGGTCGGCCTCGACCGCAACTGGGCCTACAATCCCGCCTGCCGCGCCGCCAGGCCCTGATCTGAAAAGTCCTGATTCGGACGGATCAAGCGGCCGGACGACGGTCGCTTGTATTTTGTTCTTGAAATGTTCTCTTTGCCTGCTAGGCTTATTGCACAGTCTGGTTGAGGGGCGTCGCCATGTTTCAGTTTAGATTGCATTCGTTCTCCCGCCTGATGATCTCGCTGACCCTGGCGGCCGGGCTGGTCGCCCTGGCCGGCGGTGCGAAGGCCCAGGACAAGCGGCAGAACGCGCCCGGCGAATTCGATTTCTACGTGCTGTCGCTGTCGTGGTCGCCGTCGTTCTGCGAGGAAGCCTCCGAGCGCGGCCGTGGCGGCGGGCGCTCGCAGATGCAATGCAACGGCCGGCCCTATTCGTTCGTGGTACACGGGCTGTGGCCGCAATACGAGAATGGCTTCCCCGAATACTGCCAGCGGCCCTCGCCGCGGCTGAACCGCAACATCGTCTCCTCGATGCTCGATCTGATGCCGGCGCCGGGCCTGATCTTCAACGAGTGGGACAAGCACGGCACCTGCTCCGGGCTCGACGGCCGCAATTATTTCGAGACGATCCGCAAGGCGCGCGCGGCGATCAAGATTCCGGCCGAATATCTCGACCTGTCGCAGACCAAGACCGTGGCGCCGGGCGAGGTGGAAGAAGCCTTCATCAAGGCCAATCCGGGCCTGAGCAATGCCGCCATCTCGGTCACCTGCAACCGGACCCGCCTCTCGGAAGTCCGCATCTGCCTCAGCAAGGATTTGCAGTTCCGCGCCTGCGAGGAAATCGAACGCCGCGCCTGCCGCCGCGAGCAGGTGACGATGCCGCCGGTCCGGGGCGGGTAGAGCAACCTCAATCAGTCATTCCGGGGCGCGCGGAAGCGCGAACTACGATGCGCAATTGCGCATCGGAGAACCCATTTCACCACCGACAATGCGGATAATGGCTTCCGGGCTCGGTGCTGCGTACCGCCCCGGAATGACGGCAGTTACTTTCGTCGCGCGATGTCGTAACTCTCCACCATGAACTATCGCCACGCCTTCCACGCCGGAAACTTCGCCGATGTCATCAAGCACATCGTGCTGGCGCGCATCATCACCTATCTGCAGGACAAGCCGGGGGCGTTCCGCGTCATCGACACCCACGCCGGCGCCGGCCTCTACGATCTCGAAAGCGACGAGGCGCGGCGTGGCGGCGAGTGGCTGACCGGAATCGCGCGGCTGATGCAGGCGCGCCTCTCGAACGAAACCGCGGCGCTGACGAAGCCCTATCTCGACATCGTCCGCGCCTTCAATCCGAAGGGCGAGCTCAAGGCCTATCCGGGCTCGCCGCTGATCGCGCGCGGCCTGCTGCGGCCGCAGGATCGCCTCGTCGCCTGCGAACTCGAGCCGAAAGCGCGCAAGGCGCTGATCGGCGTGCTGCGCCGCGACGAGCAGGCCCGCGTGGTCGATCTCGACGGCTGGATGGCGTTGCCGGCTTTCGTGCCGCCGAAAGAACGGCGCGGACTCGTGCTGATCGACCCGCCTTTCGAGGCCAAGGACGAGTTCGAGCGGCTGGGCGAGGCCTTCTCGACCGCCTTCGCGAAATGGCCGACCGGTATCTATGTAATCTGGTATCCCGCCAAGAACCGGCGCGCCACCGACACTCTGGCGCAATCCGTGGCGCGGCTCGCAGCCGCAGCAAAACCACCGGGCAAATGTCTGCGCCTCGAATTCAGCGTTGCACCGCAGCTCGATGGTGCGGCTCTCGCCTCCACCGGGCTCCTCATCGTCAATCCGCCATACACGCTGCAAGGCGAGCTCAAGACGATCCTTCCCGAGCTGGAAATGCCGCTCGGCCAGGGCGGAGCTGCCAGATTCCGATTAGAGGTGCCGAAGCCGTAATGCTCCGTCATCTTTGGGAAAAAGATGCAGTAGCGGTAGTCAATCTGCAAAGAACCGTATTATGCTGTTTGCGTGACTGGCTTTACGTTCCGCTTCCGCGAATGGTTGCGGCGGAGTGAAGGCCTAAGAAAGATCCGACCGGGCCGATGAGGCCCGCCCAAGGATGGCCAGCTCCCGGGCTTCGTAATGCCCGGTCATGTCGTGACGTGAGTCTGCGTCGCGACGGAGGAGCAATGAGGGGGAGTTTCCCGATGGCCATGACGGGAACGGTTAAGTTTTTCAACGGCGAACGCGGCTACGGATTCATCAAGCCGGATGATGGTGGTCGCGATGTTTTCGTTCACATTACTGCTGTGGAGCGGGCGGGACTAAAAGACCTTGCCGAGGGACAGCGCATCACTTTTGAAGTCGAGCCGGACAAGAAGGGGAAGGGACCGAAGGCGGTCAATTTAGTCATCCTCTCCTAGCGCATTTTCAAGCGAACGCTTGGCGCGAAAAGCACTGGCGCAAAAAAAGTCCCGGCCGCGAGCGGCCGGGAGGCTGTTGTCCGGTATTTTCTTCTTTGGCTATCAGAAGTGATAGTTCACGCCTGCGCGCACAACGCTGGCGCTATAGCCGTTTGACACGCCTGTGATTGCGAATTGGCTCGTCGACAAATCGATGTAGAGATATTCGAGCTTGGCGCTCCAGTTCGGCGCGAAGCCGACTTCCGCACCGGCACCGATGGTCCAGCCGGCACTGGTGTGCGATTCGGTCCAGCCGAAGGTCTGCGCGCGCAGCTCGCCGAAGGCGAGACCCGCGGTGCCGTAGACCATCACGTTGCTGAAGGTGTAGCCGGCGCGACCGCGCAAAGTGCCGAACCAGGGATTGGAAAACTTCCATGGCGCAAAAGTATCGTCGGCACCGGCGGCCTGGATATCGCCTTCGACACCGAACACCCACGGGCCGGTCTGGAAATTATAGCCGGCCTGAATGCCGCCGACGAAGCCGGCAGGCTTCACGGGCAAGTTGCTGACCGAGCCCCATTCGTAGCCGAGATTGGCGCCGAGATACGGACCCGCCCAGCTGTAGGCGTTGAGCGGCTGGTTGACGGTATAGGGCGCGCGCTGGCCGTAGTTGAAATCGGCAGCTTCGGCCGAAGCTGTCCAGCCAGCAGCAACCAACGCGGCTGCGCCCACAACGAGCCCCTTCATCACACACTCCAACGCAACTGCCGCCCCGCGATGCCCGCGCCTCCGCGCAAGGCAAAACCGCATGGTTACGGAACCACCATCTTTTCGCGTAAGATTTATCGAGAGTTTTAAGTTAAAGGCCTGTTAAGCCGGGTTACCGCGCTCTTAACAGGCTTAAGCAAGCGTTACCGGGAACCGCACCGCCATCCTGTGCGTGCCGCGCGGCCGGAACTTCAAATCAGCACCCCCAGCGCCTAAATTCGCACCATGGTTCACGATTCCACCGACAATCCGGACGACCGCGCGCGCAAAACGCCGCGCGCTGCTGCGACAGACGCCCCGGCCGAAGCCCTGGCGGCGCCGGACGTCGATCCCGCGGCAGCGGGCGGCGACGACGAGGACGAGGCGCTGCTGCCCGACATCCTGGAGGAGAGCGGCGCGGTCGGCGAAGAGCCGCTGGCGACCGGCCACGAGGCGATCGAGCGCGCCGTCCGCCTCGCCCCGACCTCACCCGGCGTCTATCGCATGCTCAGTGCGAACGCCGACGTGCTCTATGTCGGCAAGGCCAAGAACGTCAAAAAGCGCCTGTCCAACTATGCGCGCCAGAGTGCGCCGCAGCCGGCGCGCATCCTGCGCATGATCGCGGCCACGGTGACCGTGGAGATCGTCTCGACCAACACCGAGACCGAGGCGCTGCTGCTCGAAGCCAACCTCATCAAGCAGCTGCGGCCGCGCTTCAACGTGCAGCTCCGCGACGACAAATCGTTTCCCTACATCCTGATCACCGGCGACCATTGGGCGCCGCAGATCCTGAAGCATCGCGGCGCGCAGACCCGGCCCGGGCGCTATTTCGGCCCGTTCGCCTCCGCCGGCGCCGTCAACCGCACCATCACCGCACTTCAGCGCGCGTTCCTGATCCGCTCCTGCACGGACTCCTTCTTCGAGAGCCGCACCCGCCCCTGCCTGCTCTACCAGATCCGCCGCTGCGCCGGTCCCTGCACCCGCGAGATCGACTTCGGCGGCTATACGACGCTGGTGCGCGAGGCGACCGACTTCCTGTCGGGCAAGAGCCATGCGGTGAAGCAGGAGCTTGCCGGCGAGATGGAGAAGGCCTCCGGCGAGCTCGAGTTCGAGCGCGCCGCGCTCTACCGCGACCGTCTCGCCGCGCTGTCGGCGATCCAGTCGCAGCAGGGCATCAATCCGCGCACGGTGGAAGAGGCCGACGTGTTCGCCATCCACCAGGAGGGCGGCTTCTCCTGCGTCGAAGTGTTCTTCTTCCGCACCGGCCAGAACTGGGGCAACCGCGCCTATTTCCCGCGCGCGGAGAAGACTTATACGCCGGAGGAAGTGCTGGGCTCCTTCCTCGCCCAGTTCTACGACGACAAGCCGCCGCCGAAAGTCATCCTGCTCTCGCATGAGATCGAGGAGAGCGAGTTGCTCGCCAACGCATTGTCGATCAAGGCCGGGCACAAGATCGAGGTCACCGCACCCAAGCGCGGCGAGAAGAAGGAGCTCGTCGCCCACGCGCTGACCAATGCGCGCGAAGCGCTCGGCCGCAAGCTGGCGGACACCGCGACCCAAAGCCGCCTGCTCGACGCGATGGCCACGACGCTGAGCCTGCCGCACGCGCCCAAGCGGATCGAGGTCTACGACAACAGCCACATCCAGGGCGCCAACGCGGTCGGCGCCATGATCGTCGCCGGCCCCGATGGCTTCGTGAAGAACCAGTACCGCAAGTTCAACATCAAGTCGGAAGGGCTCACGCCCGGCGACGACTACGGCATGATGCGCGAGGTGCTGGAGCGCCGCTTCAAGCGCCTGATCAATCCGCCCGAGGACGCCGCCGGCAAGGCCAAGGACGACGATTTCCCGCAATGGCCCGATCTCGTCATCATCGACGGCGGCCGCGGCCAGCTCAATGCCGTCCGGGAGATCTTCACGAATCTCGGCCTGACCCAGGTGTCGCTGATGTCGGTCGCCAAGGGGCCGGACCGGGACGCCGGCCGCGAGACCCTGTTCATGCCGGAGCGCGAGGCGATCAAGCTGGAGCCGCGCGACCCCGTGCTCTATTTCATCCAGCGGCTGCGGGACGAGGCCCACCGCTTCGTCATCGGCTCGCACCGCAAGCTGCGCAAGAAGGACATCCGCGAGGCCGGATTGCAGGAGATTCCGGGCATCGGCCCGTCACGCAAACGTGCCTTGCTGCATCATTTCGGAACCCTGAAGGAGATCGAACGGGCCTCGATTGCCGATCTCGGCAAGGTTCCGGGGGTGAGCGCCGAGAGCGCCCGCAGGATTTTCGACTATTTCCATCCCCAGCCGGGGTGAACTAAAGGGGACGCGGTCATAAGGTCGTCGCATCCCGCACCCCATTTGGGGGCGGGACGGTTGACCTTCAGGCTTGAGCGGTATTGGTAGGACGGATGAACATCGCCACGACACGAGGGACCACCAGCCGCGCGATGTCCCTCCCCAACATCCTGACCTATGGCCGGATCGCCGCGATCCCGGTCGTGGTCGGATGCATCTATGCGCAGTCGATCATGGATCAGCCGCTGTGGCTGCGCTGGGTCGCCGTCGCCATCTTCATCGCGGCCGCGGTCACCGACTACCTCGACGGCTATTACGCGCGGATCTGGAATCAGCAATCGGCATTCGGCCGGATGCTCGACCCGATCGCCGACAAGCTGCTGGTCGCCTCGTGCCTGCTGATGCTGGCCGCCGACGGCATCATCCACGGCTGGTCGCTGTGGGCCGCCATCGTGATCCTGTGCCGCGAGATCCTGGTCTCGGGCCTGCGCGAATACCTCGCCGCGCTACGCGTCAGCGTGCCCGTGACCAAGCTTGCGAAGTGGAAGACCACGGTCCAGCTCGTCGCGATCGGCTTCCTGCTCGCGGGACCTGCCGGCGACGAGGTGGTGCCCGTCGTCTCGATGATCGGACTTGCGCTGCTGTGGGCCTCGGCAATCCTGACCATTTACACCGGCTACGATTATTTCCGCGCCGGCATCCATCACCTCATCAAGGAGGATGAGGGATGAAAGTGAAGTATTTCGCCTGGGTGCGCGAGCGCGTCGGCAAGGCCGAGGAGACCATCGAGCCGCCCGCGACCGTGCGTACCGTGGAAGAGCTGATCGCCTGGCTGTCCGGCCGGAGCGAGGCCTATGCTTACGCCTTCGAGAAGCCGAAGGTGATCCGCGCCGCGATCGACCATGCCCATGTCAAGTCGGACGCCGCCATCGCGGGTGCCCGCGAGATCGCATTCTTCCCGCCCATGACCGGCGGCTAGGCCCATGACCTCTCCTGCCACCGGCTGCCCCATCACCATCCGTATCCAGGAAGACGATTTCGACATCGCGCGCGAGATCGCGGTCCTGACCGGAAGCCGTACCGACATCGGCGCGGTCGTGAGCTTCTCCGGCATCTGCCGCGCGGACGAGGACAGCTCGAAGGTCGCCGCGCTGACGCTCGAGCATTATCCCGGCATGGCCGAGGACGAGATCAGGCGCCATGCCGACGAGGCCGTTTCGCGCTGGCCGCTCAATGGTGTCACCGTCATCCACCGCGTCGGTCGCTTCATGCCCGGGCAGAACATCGTGCTCGTGCTCACGGCCTCGCAACATCGGCAGGCCGCATTCCAGGCCGCCGAGTTCCTGATGGATTACCTCAAGACCAGCGCGCCGTTCTGGAAGAAAGAAGAGAGCGCCACCGGCACCGGCTGGGTCGAGGCCCACGCCCGTGACGACGAGGCCGCCGCACGCTGGACCAAATCCTGATGGCAAAAACTCTGAAGAAGACCGCGCGCGGCCGCGCCGCGCCAAAGCTCGCCAAGGTCGGCCCCGGCGAGCTGCTCACGCTGCTTGATTTCGTCCGCTATGCGGTGAGCCGCTTCGTTGAAGCAAAGCTCGCCTTTGCGCACGGCACGACCGATCCGGTCGCCGAAGCCGCCTTCCTGGTCTGCGAAGCCCTGCATCTGCATCCCGACCAGCTCGAAACGTTTGCCCACGCGCGCATCACCGCCGCAGAAGGCAAGACCATCCTCGACCTGATCCATCAGCGCGTCACGACGCGCAGACCGGCCGCCTATCTTGTCAACAAGATCTACATGCGCGGCCTGCCCTTCTATGTGGACGAGCGCGTCATCGTTCCGCGCTCCTTCATCGGCGAGCTCCTGGAGTCGCATTTCGGCGGCGATGGCGAACCCGGCTCGCTGATCGACGATCCCACCGCCGTCGAGCGCGTGCTCGATCTCTGCACGGGCTCGGGATGCCTCGCGATCCTCGCCGCACATCATTTCCCGAATGCCGCGGTCGACGCCGTCGACATCTCCAAGGGAGCACTCGAAGTCGCCGCCCGCAATGTCAGCGAATTCGGGCTCGATGAGCGGATCACGCTGCATCGCGGCGATTTGTTCGCCCCGCTCGGCGATGCGCGGTATGACTTGATCATCACCAACCCGCCTTACGTGGATGCCGAAGGCATGGCGGCATTGCCGCCGGAATGCCGGGCCGAGCCCAAGCTCGCCTTCGACGGCGGCGCGGACGGTCTCGACGTGGTCCGGCGCATTCTGCAGGACGCGCCCGATCACCTCACGCCGGACGGCGGCCTGATCTGCGAAATCGGACGCGGCCGCGACCTGGTCGACGAGGCCTTCCCGGAACTGCCACTGCTCTGGCTCGACACCGAAGATTCCGAGGGCGAGGTGTTCTGGATCGCGGCCGCCGATCTCGGCTGATCCGGTCCGGCAAAACGCGCGCCGGCGGAACCAGTCAAATTCCGCCACGTTCATCCCCCGACGAATGTCTCGCTCTCGGAGGATGTCCGCATGCTCGCGCCATCGGGTGAATTGCTGCGCGCCGGCATGGCGCTGAAACTCAACCATCTCAAGCGCGCGGCCCGGTCCTACCTGCGCGACCGCACCAGCCAGACCACGGGGCGCCTGACCTCCTACGCGGTGGCGGCGGGACTGTTCGCGGTCGCCGCGCTGTTCCTGATTGCGACCTTCTTCGTCGGCCTGGTCGCGCTCTACCGCTGGGTCGCCATCGCTTACGGCCAATTCTGGGGTCTGGGTGCCGTCGCGGCCGTGCTGCTGGTGCTCGCCGCAATGTGCGCCGGGGTGGCCATGGCCCAGATGAATCGCCGGACCCGCCCGATCGTGCCGCTCGCCAGCCGCATGCGCGTTGCGATCGCGACGCCGCGGATCCCGCGCGGAACGGTCAAGCAGGCGGTGAAGGAGGTCGCGACCACGATCCCGCTGGTGCCGCTCGCGCCGGGCGAACGCGGCCATGAACGCAGCCATGGCGGCAGTGCCTCGTCAGCCCGGACCAACCGCTCCGTGCAGCTTGGCCTGATGCTCGCCGCGATCGGATTACTGGGCTTCACGGCCGCGCGCCGGCGGCACCACAGCCACGGATTGGACGCCTGAGATGCGTGCGCGGCGCTCCGGGCAGCTCGACTCCTGGCTGCTGGTCGCCGCCACCGCCGTCTTCGTCCTCACGGCGGAGCGCTATTTCCAGGAGACCGGCCTGATCGGATCGGGGCCTCCGCAAGACCATCGCAACAAGGAAGGCAACTCACCGGAAACCAGCCCGACAGGCGCCGCCATGCAGCCCGGCCGCGGCCGCCGCTCGACGAGCCCGTTCGCGATTCCCTGGGCGGGCTGGAAGGACATCCTCTGGCGCACCTACAAGCGCATCGACGACGATCGCCTGCTGGCGACCGCCGGCGGCGTCGTCTTCTTCGGGCTGCTCGCGATCTTCCCCGCGGTGACCGCGCTCGTCTCGTCCTACGGATTGTTCGCCGATCCCGCCACCATCAGTGACAATCTCCAGAGGTTGGCGCTGATGCTGCCCGCGGGCACGTTCGAGATCGTCGAGGACCAGGTCGCGCGCGTGGTCTCGAAAGGCAACAGCGTGCTGGGCGCGGCCTTCCTGTTCGGCCTCGTGCTTGCGGTCTGGAGCGCCAATGCCGGCGTCAAATCCATCTTCGACGCGCTCAACGTCGCCTATGAGGAGCGCGAGAAGCGCGGCTTCATCAAGCTGAACCTGATTTCGCTGAGCTTCACGGTCGGCGCCATCGTCGCGCTCCTGCTGATGGTGGGCGCCGTGGTCGCCTTCCCGCTCGCGCTCGACCATCTCGGCATTGCGCCGGAGAGCAAGCTGATCGTCGCGCTGGCGCGCTGGCCACTGCTGCTCGTCATCCTGCTGGCGGCGCTGGCCGTCCTCTACCGCTTCGCGCCCAGCCGCGACGCACCGCGCTGGCAATGGCTGAGCATCGGCGCGGTGACGGCCGCCCTGCTCTGGATCGCCGGCTCGTCGCTGCTGTCCTGGTACCTCTCGGCCTTCGCCAATTACAACGCGACCTACGGATCGCTCGGCGCCGCGATCGGCCTGATGACGTGGATGTGGATGTCGGCGATCGTCATCATGTTCGGCGCCGAGCTGAACTCGGAGATCGAGCGGCAGTCAGCAATGGCTTCTTAAGCGGTCAGGCCGGAGATCGTCCGGCCTGCCCCATCAGCATCTCAGCGCTTGGTGATGACGGCTTCCAGATATTCGCTGTGCACGACGATCGTGCCGTCATCGGCATGGTTGAACTCGCCGAGCAGCGCCAGGAGATCACTCTGCAGCGCGGCCTGGCCGCGCTCGTCGAGTGCGGCAAACGCCTTCAGCGTGGGTCCGTAGAACGTCTTGAATATCTCGAGCCAGTGCTCCGGCGAGCGGTAGCGGAACACAAACATGCGCGGTTCCGCCACGATCTCCGAGGCCATACTGCCGAACATCTCCTCGAGCCGCGCCGGCGTGCCCCACAGCGCCGGCGACTTCATGCCGGCCGGCGGCGGCAAGTGTTTGCCGATGGTCTTGAAGAGCTGGCCGATAAAGCCCTGCGGGGTCCAGTTGGCGAGGCCGATCTTGCCGCCGGATTTGCAGACCCGCGCGAGTTCGGAGGCCGCCTTGTCCTGGTCCGGCGTGAACATCACACCGAAGGTCGAGACCACGACGTCGTAGCTCGCGTCGGCAAACGGCAGCGCTTCGGCGTCCGCCTCGCGGAATTGGACCGTCAGATGCTCCGCGGCCGCGCGCTCCCGCCCGCGCTTGAGCAGCGCCGGCACATAATCGGTAGATGTGACGTCACACCAGCGCCGTGCGGCGGCCAGCGTCACATTGCCGTTGCCGGCGGCGACGTCCAGCACCTTGCTGCCGGCGCGTAAGTCGAGTGCCTCACAGAGCTGCTCGCCGACGATCTGCAAGGTGGTACCGACGACGGCATAGTCGCCGGACGACCAGGCGCCATGCTGGCGCTGCTTGACGGCGGCAAGATCGGGGACGGCAGGCTGGAGTGCGGCGGCTGTCGACATGGGCAATCTCCTGGGGGTTGAAAACGCCGGGACGATAGGGCGCATGCGCATCGCTGGCCTTGAGAGCGGCATTATTTTACGCTGAGACGCCCTTGATTTCCGGACGGGAGCGAGGAGGAATCGTGACGCTTCGGTTTGAGGATTTTTCGCTCGACCCCGCGCGCCGCGAATTGCGGCGCGGGGACACGTTGATCCCGCTCGAGCCCCAGGTGTTCGATCTGCTGCTTCATCTCGTCCGCAATCGCGAGCGCGTGGTGACGCGGGACAATCTGCTCGATGCGATCTGGAACGGGCGCGTTGTCTCGGAATCGACGATGACGAGCCGGATCAACGCGGCTCGCCGCGCGGTCGGCGACAATGGCGAGGAGCAGCGGCTGATCCGAACCATCGCGCGCAAGGGCGTGCGGTTCGTCGGCGCGGTCACGGAGATTTCCTCAGACGCCGCGCCCGCTGCGGCGAGCAAGCCGGCCGCGCCGACGCCGGCCGTCTTGCCGCTGCCCGATCGTCCCGCGATCGCGGTGCTGCCCTTCAACAACATGAGCGGTGAGACCGAGCAGGATTATTTCTCCGACGGCATCAGCGAGGACATCATCACCGCGCTATCGAAATTGCGATGGTTCTTCGTGATCGCGCGCAACTCCTCCTTCATCTACAAGGGCCGTACGGTTCATCTGCGCCAGGTCGCCGAAGAGCTCGGCGTGCGCTACGTCGTCGAGGGCAGCGTTCGCAAGGACGGCGACCGCGTCCGCATCACTGCCCAGCTCAACGACGTCGCCACCGGCAGCCACCTCTGGGCCGAGCGCTACGACCGCGAGCTCGCCGACGTCTTCGCCGTCCAGGACGAGATCACCGAAGCGATCGTCGCCGCGATCGAGCCGCAGCTCTATGCGGCGGAAAGTTTTCGCGCCCAGCGCAAGCCGCCCGACAGCATGGACGCATGGGACCTCGTGATGCGCGCGCTGTCGCATTATTGGCGCGTGACGCAGCAGGATCACATCGCCGCGCGGGTCCTGCTCGAAAAGGCCATCGCGCTCGACCCGAACTACGGCAAGGCGCTCGGCCTGCTCGGCACCAGCTACATGTTCACGGCGCATATGGGCTGGATGGAGATGGCGACCGCCATCTCCGCCGCCGAGCGCGCGGCGCGGGCCGCCATCCGCGCCGACAACGAGGATGCCTGGGCCCATAATGCGCTCGGCCACGTCAACCTGTTCGCGCGGCGGTTCGAGGACTCGCTGGCCGAATTCGAGACGGCGCTCCGGCTCAATCCCAACTTCGCGCTGGCGCAGGGCTATTACGGCCTGGCGCTCAGCTATTGCGGCCGCTGGCGGGAGGCCGACGAAGCCGCGCGGCGGGCGATCCGCCTCAGCCCGCGCGATCCGTATGCGCCGGTCTATTTCGGCATCGCCGCCTATGCCCGCTATCTCGGCGGCGATTACGAGGAGGCGATCCGGCTCGCTCAGGAGTCGCTGCGCCAGCGCAGCGACTTCGTCGGCGCGCACCGGGTGCTGACGGCCGCCGCCGGCATGGCCGGGCAGACCGAGATCGCCCGCGCGGCCCTGAAGGAGCTCCGCCGCGCCCAGCCGAACGTGTCGCTGGCCTGGATCGCGGAGTTCATGCCGGTGAAGCTCGCCTCCGACCGCGAGCACTATCTCGAAGGCTTTCGCCGGGCCGGTCTGACATGAGCCGCAACGAGGCCGCTATCCCCTCGAATCAACAATGATGTTAGGGTGATACGGCTTGGGGGAGCATGAGGCGTGACGGGACCGGACGCGGCCCGTGTTTTCCCGGGGGTGAGGCTGTCAGCTCTTTGAGGCGTAACGCGCGGCATGATTCGCATTTCGACGATCTTCATCGCCATCTGCATGGTTCTGGTCGCGGCTTCGCTCGGGCTGGTGCTCTACTCGGTCGCCGGCATCAGCGGAACTGAATCCGCGATTGTGGCGCTGACGGCGCTGACCTTCCTGATCCTCTACAACGCGGTGTCGATGCGGCTGCGCGACCGCAGCGACGTCGGCGGCCAGATCGCCGACCTCTCCCGCGGCACCGCCGACCTCGCCCGCCAGGTCGCCGAGTTCGGCCGCCGGTTGGCTGCCATCGAGGGACGGATCGCCTCGTCCAATTCGACCAATTCCGACCGCATCCAGTCGGTGGTCGGCGAGATCAACGAGCTCGGCGGGCTGGTCAAGCAGCTCGCCACCACCGTGTCGGCCCATGAAGACATGCTGGCCGGCGCAGCACCGGCGCCCTCTCCGGCTGCGGCAGTGACGCGGCCGGAACTGGAGGCGCCGATCGATCTGATCGCAGCGGTCGAGGAACGCCCGGTTGCGCCGCCGCTTCCCGCAGCGCCGCAGCGCCCCATAGTGCCGTCGCGGTCCGCACCGGCGGTTCAGACCCAGGGCGCCAATCCGGCTCAAACCGCCAACGGCCGCGGCCAGACCCAGATGCTGGCGACGCTGCGCAACGCCGTCGACGAGAACCGCATCGACATCTTCCTCCAGCCGATGGTGACGCTGCCGCAGCGCAAGGTGCGGTTCTACGAGGCCGTAACGCGGGTGCGCGACGAGCGCGACCAGCTGATTGCCGCCGAGGAATTCATCAGCATCGCAGAGGCCTCCGGGCTGATCGGGCGCATCGACAACATGGTGATGCTGCGCTGTGTGCAGGTGCTGCGCCGCCTGATGGTGCGCAACAAGGATGTCGGCGTGTTCTGCAACGTCGCGGCCTCGACGCTCGGCAATTCCACCACCTTCGGGCAATGCCTCGACTTCCTCGAAGCCAACCGCGCGCTGGCGCCCTCGCTGGTGCTGGAGTTCAAGCAATCGACCTTCCGCAATCTCGGCCCGGTCGAGACCGAGAATCTCGCCGCGCTCGCCCAGCGCGGCTTCCGCTTCTCGATCGACCATGTCACGGACCTCAGGATCGAGCCGCGCGAGCTCGCCGACCGCGGCGTGCGCTTCATCAAGGTGCCGGCCAACCTGCTGCTCGATCCCAGGCAGGCTTCGACCTCGGACATCCACCCGTCCGACCTCTCCGACCTGCTCGGCCGCTTCGGCATCGACCTGATCGCCGAGCGGATCGAGGGCGAGCGCGCGGTGGTCGATCTGCTCGACTATGACGTGCGATTCGGCCAGGGATTCCTGTTCGCGCCGCCCCGGCCATTGCGGCCGGAAGGGGCTTCTGCTACCGGCGGGGCCTCGCCGAACCAGGCGCAGGACATTCAGGGATCCAATGGCTCCGCTTCCCCCAGCCCAGGCGCTGCGTCTTCCGCGCCTCCAGCCCAACGCATCACCGGCAACGCGGCGCTCGCGCGCCGCATCTGATCGGCCGCACGCATCATGACCACGCTGCATTTCGCCGAAAGCCTGCGCGAGCTCGTGGGTGGTGTGGACGTCGTGCTCAGCGACATCTGGGGCGTGGTCCATAACGGCCTGGAATCCTTCCCCGAAGCCTGCGAGGCGCTGCACACCTATCGCAGCCGTGGCGGTACGGTGATCCTGATCACCAACGCGCCGCGCCCGGCCGACTCGGTGCAGCGGCAGTTGCGCAAGCTGGGCGTCGCCGACGAGACCTATGACGCGATCGTCTCGTCGGGCGATCTGACCCGGCTCTATGTCGCCGAGCATCCCGGCAGCAAGATGTTCTGGCTCGGCCCCGAGCGCGACAACTCGATCTATCGCGGCCTCGATGCGACCACCGCACCGCTGGAAGAGGCGGACTACATCGTCTGCACCGGTCTCTATGACGACGAGACCGAGACGGCGGAAGACTATCGCGGCATGATGCTGCAGGCGCGCGAGCGCAAGCTGACGCTGGTCTGCGCCAACCCCGACATCGTGGTTGAGCGCGGCGACCGGCTGATCTATTGCGCCGGCGCGATCGCGGAGCTCTATCGCGAGCTCGGCGGCGAGGTGATCTTCTACGGCAAGCCGCACCGGCCGATCTACGAGCGCGCCATGGCGCTTGCCGGCGAACGCCAGGGCCACCAGATCGACCGCAAGAAGGTGCTGGCAATCGGCGATTCGGTTCGCACCGACCTGACCGGCGCGCGCGAATTCGGCATCGACTGCCTGTTCGTCACCCGCGGCATCCACGCCGAGGAGTTCGAGGGCCTCGACCAGCTCGACCCGAACTCGGTGATGGAATTGTTCGGCCACCCGCCGAAGGCCTTGATGCGCGAATTGAAGTGGTGATGGCAGAGCCCGCGCAGATGCCGCGGGCTTAGACCAATTGCTTAGCCCCAGTCGCCGTCATGGCGGGCTCGCCCCGGCCATCCACGATCCACGACTTCACTTGCAATCCACAAACGCCGAATACCCGGGCCAAGCCCGGGCATGACGTTCCAAATGGAAAGATTGTTGTGCGGTCAGGCGCGCGCTTACGCGCTCGCCATGTCCGGGAAGACCGCCTCGATCTTGGTCTTCAGCGTCGCCGCATTGAACGGCTTGACGATATAGTTGTTCACGCCGGCCTTCTTCGCCGCGATCACGTTCTCGGTCTTCGATTCCGCCGTGATCATGATGAAGGGCGTGGTGGCGAGGTTCGGATCCGCGCGCACTTCGCGCAGCAGGTCGTACCCCGTCATCGGCTCCATGTTCCAGTCGGAAATCACGAGCCCGTACTTCTTGCCGCGCATCTTGTTCAGCGCTGCCGAACCGTCGCTGGCATCGTCGATATTCTCGAAGCCAAGCTGCTTCAGCAGATTCCTGATGATACGGATCATGGTGCTGTAATCGTCCACCACCAGAACCGACATCGACAAATCAACCGCCATCTCGACTCCCCCAAACGCAAACCCAGGATTGCTACAATCGGACCCGTCGGGCTCCAGCCCCTCAGTTCCACGTTTCAAGGACTAGCACCAAGGCGTTAAACAGCGCGTTAATCGCAGGCGGCCCCGAAGGACTGAAATCACGTTCAATCCGGTCGCCCCCTGCCGCTTGACTTCGTCCGGCCGGTCAAGCCACGGTCCGGACCGGTCCTGCCGCTTCGAGAATTCCCCTGATGGCCCCGCATTTTACCGTTATCCGCGATACGACGCCGGATTCCGCGATATTGAAGGGCGCCGTGGTCGCCATGGGCAATTTCGACGGCGTTCATCTTGGCCATCGCGCGGTGATCGCAGCGGCCATGGAAATGGGCCGCGCGCATGGCCGCCCTGCGCTGGCGTTGACCTTCGAGCCACATCCACGGCGATTCTTCAGCCCCAACACCCCGCAATTCCGCCTGACGGACGAACCGGCCAAGCTGCGGCTGCTGGCCGGCACCGGGCTCGCCGGCGCCGTGGTCATGACCTTCGACAAGGCGCGGGCCGGCACCACCGCGCAAGATTTCATTCACCATGACCTGATCGGGCGGCTCGGCGTCAGCGGCATCGCGGTCGGCTACGACTTCCATTTCGGCAAGGGACGGGTCGGCTCCCCGGGCCTGCTCGTGAACGAGGCACCCCGGCTCGGCATCGAGGTCGACGTCCAGCCGCATGTCGATATCGACGAGCGGCCGGTGTCCTCCAGCGCGATCCGGATCGCGCTGGCCGAAGGCCAGCTCGACGAAGCCACCACCATGCTGGGGGCGCCGTGGTTCATCACCGGGGAGGTCATTCACGGCGAGAAGCGCGGCCGCGACCTCGGCTACCCCACCGCCAATATCCGCCTGGACGCCAATTGCGGACTGAAGCACGGCATCTATGCCGTGCGGGTCGGCCGCGGCGCCGAGCGCCTCGACGGGGTGGCAAGCTTCGGCCGCCGCCCGACCTTTGATAATGGCGCCCCGCTGCTGGAGATCTTCCTGTTCGACTTCAAGGGCGACCTCTACGGGCAGGCGCTCGACTGCGCCTTCGTCGGCTTCATCCGCGAGGAGCTGAAATTCGACAGTCTGGAGGCCCTGATCCGCCAGATGGACGACGATTCCGTCCGCTCCCGCGCCATGCTGGCCGCCGCCCCGGACGCGTTTCCGCGGCTCGGCGCGGTCGATTGAGGCCGAAAGCCGGCCCGCCCAGCCTTTGCGCTTCCTCCGCCCGGCTGCTATGGAGAGCCCATGTTTGCGCGGCGCATCATAGGGATTAGCGGCCCGGCTTCCGCCTGAGCCTTCGGCTCGGCGCAAGACCGGGATTTCGTCGTTTCACCCCGCGATTCCGCATCGCCATCCGTTCCCGCGCCATTTCCGAGCCAGTCAGCCTCATGTCCGAAAAGCCGCAGAAGTCCCAAAAGTCTGAAGTCAACGACTATTCGAAAACCCTGTACCTGCCGCAGACCGAATTCCCGATGCGCGCCGGCCTGCCGCAGCGCGAGCCGGAACTGCTGAAATACTGGAACGATATCGGCCTCTACGACAAGCTGCGCCAGGAAGCCCGGGGCCGCGCCAAGTTCGTGCTGCATGACGGCCCGCCCTACGCCAACGGCAACATCCATATCGGGCACGCGCTGAACAAGATCCTCAAGGACGTCGTGACCAAGAGCCAGCAGATGCTCGGCTTCGACTCCAATTACGTGCCCGGCTGGGATTGCCACGGCCTGCCGATCGAATGGAAGATCGAGGAGGAGAACTATCGCAAGAAGGGCAAGCAGAAGCCCGACTTCCGCGACTCCGCCGCGATGGTGGCGTTCCGTAAAGAGTGCCGCGCCTATGCGACGCACTGGATCAACGTGCAGCGCGAGGAATTCAAGCGGCTCGGCATCATCGGCGATTGGGATCATCCCTATGAGACCATGACCTACCCCGCCGAAGCGCAGATCGCGCGCGAGCTGATGAAGTTCGCCGCCAACGGCACGCTCTATCGCGGCTCCAAGCCGGTGATGTGGAGCGTGGTCGAGAAGACCGCGCTCGCCGAAGCCGAGGTCGAATACGAGGATTACACCTCCGATATGGTCTGGGTGAAATTCCCGGTCACCTCGCCCGCGCACGGCGCGCTCGCCAACGCCAGCGTCGTGATCTGGACCACCACGCCGTGGACGCTGCCCGGCAACCGCGCCATCTCGTTCTCGCCGAAGATCGTCTACGGCCTCTACAAGGTGACGGATGCGCCCGCGGACAATTGGGCCAAGACCGGCGATCTCCTGATCCTCGCCGATGCGCTTGCCGCCGAAGTGTTCAAGCAGGCGCGCGTCACGTCCTATGAGAAGGTGCGCGACATCCCCGGCGACACGCTGGATGCCGTCGAATGCGCCCATCCGCTGAAGGGCCTCGATGGCGGCTACGAGTTCATCGTGCCGCTGCTCGCCGGCGAGCATGTCACCGACGACACCGGTACCGGCTTCGTGCACACCGCGCCGAGCCACGGCCGCGAGGACTTCGACGTCTGGACGGCCAACACCCGCGAGCTCGATGCGCGCGGCATCTCGACCGCGATCCCCTACACCGTCGACGAGAACGGCGCCTACACCGCACAGGCCCCCGGCTTCACCGGCAAGCGCGTGCTCAACGACAAGGGCGAGAAGGGCGATGCCAACGAGGCCGTGATCAAGGCGTTGATCGAGAGCGGCAAGCTGCTCGCGCGCGGCCGCCTCAAGCACCAATATCCGCATTCGTGGCGCTCGAAGAAGCCGGTGATCTTCCGCAACACGCCGCAATGGTTCATCGCGATGGATAAGGACATCAGCGAGGACGGCCATGCCAAGAAGGGCGACACGCTGCGCGCCCGCGCGCTGCGTGCGATCTCGGTCACGCAATGGGTGCCGCCGTCGGGCGAGAACCGCATCAACGGCATGATCGCCAACCGTCCGGACTGGGTGATCTCGCGCCAGCGCGCCTGGGGCGTGCCGATCGCCGTGTTCGTGCGCGAGAAGGCCGACGGCTCGGCCGAGATCCTGCAGGACGAGATCGTCAACCAGCGCATCACCGAAGCCTTCATGGAGGAAGGTGCTGACGCCTGGTACATGGATGGCGCCCGCGAGCGCTTCCTCGGAACGCGCGCATCCGAAGACTGGAAGAAAGTCGACGACATCTGCGACGTCTGGTTCGATTCCGGCTCCACGCACGCTTTCGTGCTGGAAGATCGCCAGAACTTCCCGCAGCTCGGCAACATCGTCCGCAAGATCGACGGCGGCGACGACACCGTGATGTATCTCGAAGGCAGCGACCAGCATCGCGGCTGGTTCCATTCCTCGCTGCTGGAGAGCGCCGGCACGCGCGGCCGCGCGCCCTACGACATCGTGCTGACCCACGGCTTCACGCTCGACGAGAACGGCCGCAAGATGTCGAAGTCGCTCGGCAACACCGTCGAGCCGCAGAAGGTGATCAAGGATTCGGGCGCGGACATCCTGCGCCTGTGGGTCTGCGCCACCGACTATGCCGACGACCAGCGCATCGGCCCGGAGATCCTGAAGAACACCATCGAGACCTATCGCAAGCTGCGCAACTCGATCCGCTGGATGCTGGGAACGCTGCATCACTTCAAGCCGAGCGAGAAGGTCGCCTATGCCGACATGCCCGAGCTCGAGCGGCTGATGCTGCACGAGCTGGCCGGCCATGCCGAGACGGTTCGCAACGCCTATGCCGCGTTCGACTACAAGACCGTGGTCGCGAGCCTTGCGGCCTTCATGAACTCGGAGCTGTCGGCGTTCTACTTCGACATCCGCAAGGACACGCTGTATTGCGATCCGCCGTCCTCGGCGGCGCGCAAGGCCGCGCTGACCACGATCGACATGCTGTGCGATGCCATCCTGAAGTGGCTGGCGCCGATCCTGAGCTTCACCACCGACGAGGCGTGGCGGATGTTCCGCCCGAGCGCAGAGCCGTCGGTGCATCTGACCTTGTTCCCCGAAGGTATCGAAAAGCTCCGCGACGACGGGCTCGCCGCGAAGTGGGAAACGATCCGCAACGTCCGCCGCGTCGTCACCGGCGCGCTGGAGCTCGAGCGTGCCGCCAAGAACATCGGTTCGTCGCTGGAAGCTTCGCCGGTGATCTATGTCGCCGACCGCGACATGCTGATGGTGCTGTTCGACACCGATCTGGCCGAAGTCTGCATCACCTCGAACTACGAGGTGCGTGAGGGCGAGGCGCCGGCCAATGCATTCCGTCTCGACGCTGTGCCGGGTGTCGCGGTCGTGGTCGAGAAGGCGGTCGGCACCAAATGCGCCCGTTCCTGGAAGATCTCGCCGACGGTCGGCGAGGACGCCGAATATCCCGACGTCACCCCGCGCGACGCCCAGGCGCTGCGCGAATGGAAGGCGTTGGGCGTGAGCGTCTGATCCCGGCCATGACCCCGCTGCGCGCCGGCATCCTTGCGGCCCTGGTCACCCTGGTGGCCGACCAGGCCTCGAAACTCTGGCTGCTGAACGTGTTCGACCTCGCCCGCCGCGGCAAGGTCGAGGTGACGCCGTTCTTCGACCTCTGGCTGGCCTGGAACGTCGGCATCAGCTTCGGCTGGCTCCAGAACGACGGCCAGGCGGCCCAGCTCGCGCTGATGGCGGTCAAGGCCATCGCGGTGGTGGCGCTGGCGGTCTGGATGGTCCGGTCGCACACCCGCCTCGCGACGGTCGCGCTGGGGCTGATCATCGGCGGCGCCATCGGCAACGGCATCGACCGCCTGGTCCATGGCGCGGTGGTCGATTTCGCCCTGTTTCACATCGAAATCGGCGGAACGACCTATAATTGGTACGTTTTCAACCTCGCGGACGTGGCCATCGTTGCTGGGGTGGCGGCCCTATTGTATGATTCCTTCCTGGGGGTACCCGCCGCAAAAGCGCCCTGATCCCGGCCGATACGGGCTGGCAGGCGGAACCTTGCTTTTTTTGCGAGGATTGGCCGCGTGCGAGCGGTCGGCAATGAGCAGCAATCTGCCACAATATGAGACAGGTACAGCAATGCGCAGCTCGAAGACCAGCGGATCGACGGTTCGAGACCCCCAATCGGGTTTCTGGCGGGCGTTGAAATTGTCCGCTGTCGCGCTCGGCATCGGCCTCGTCATGACGGCCGGCCCGGTCCGCGCCGGTGACGGCGACGACGACGAAGATGACGGGATGACCTTCGAAGAGAAGATCATCGACAATCTGATGTCCGGCATCGGCGCCAAGAGCATGGAAAAGCCCGGCATCGAATACCGCGAGCGCTCGCCGCTGGTCGTGCCGCCCAAGCTCGACCTGCCGCCTCCCGCGACCCAGGCCAAGAATGCGCCGAACTGGCCCAAGGACCCCGAGGAGAAGCGCCGCAAGGAAGCCATCGCGGCGCGCAAGAAGGCGACCAAGCAGACCGAGAGCTGGCAGGCGGGCCGGGCGCTGACGCCGGCCGAGATGAAAGTTGGCCAGACGGCTGCGCCTGAGCGGACGAGCAACGATCCGATCCAGCCCGGCACCAACGGCAATCCATCCCTCAGCCCCGCCGAGCTCGGTTTCTCCGGCGGCCTCTGGGGCATGTTGAAGGGCGGCAAGGGCGAGACCAAGCAATTCACGAGCGAGCCGCCGCGCCAGTCGCTGGTCGAGCCGCCGCCGGGCTACCAGACGCCGTCGCCGAGCTATGCTTATGGCGCCGGAGAGGACAAGTCGCGGCGGACCTATTTCGACATCATGTCGGGCAAGGACAAGGAACAATAACGTTCCTGTCCACTGCGACATCCTGACAGAGGCCAATCTGGCGCCGGCGGCCGATGCCCGCCGGTCGCGGCCGATAAATTGCTTATCAGTAACTTGCCTACGCGTTGAGTTCTCTGCTTCGTGACGCGAAGCCTCAGCCGCGCGGTGTAGCATGCCGTGCCCTCCGAGCCGGACATCCGGGCTCGGCCTTTCATAAGGATGACGATGTCCTCTTACCGATCGGCGGCCTGCCTCCTGGCCGCACTGCTTTCGACGAGCGTCCTCTCCGCAGGCGCCGCCCTCGCCCAGACCACGGTGACATCGGCGCCGCCCGCCAGCTTCACGCTTGGCAACGGCATGCAGGTCGTGGTGATCCCGGATCACCGCACGCCCGTCGTCACCGAAATGATCTGGTACAAGGTCGGCTCGGCCGACGAGACACCGGGCAAATCGGGGCTCGCGCACTTCCTCGAGCACCTGATGTTCAAGGGCACCTCGAAGCATCCGGTCGGCGAATTCTCCCAGACAGTGCTCCGCGTCGGCGGCAACGAGAACGCCTCGACCTCGGTCGACTACACCAACTACTACCAGCGCGTGCCGAAAGAGCAGCTGCCGACCATGATGGAATTCGAGGCCGATCGCATGACCGGCCTGATCCTCAAGGACGAGAACGTGCTGCCCGAGCGCGACGTGGTGCTCGAAGAATACAACATGCGCGTCGCCAACAATCCGGACGCGCGGCTCAACGAGCAGATCATGGCCGCGCTCTATCTCAACCATCCCTACGGCCGGCCGGTGATCGGCTGGCACCAGGAGATCGAGAAGCTCGACCGCGAGGACGCGCTCGCCTTCTACCGCCGCTTCTACGCGCCGAACAACGCGATCCTGGTGATCGCCGGCGACGTCGAGGCCGCCGACATACGCCCGCTGGTGGAGCGCAATTTCGGCGCGATCCCGGCCCAGCCCGCGATCCCGGCAGCCCGCATCCGTCCGCAGGAGCCGGAGCCGGCCGCACCGCGCACCGTCACGCTGGCCGACCCGCGCGTCGAGCAGCCGGGCCTGCGCCGCTATTATCTCGTGCCCTCCGCCACGACGGCCGCGGCCGGTGAAAGCGCAGCCCTCGACGTGCTGGCGCAGCTGATGGGCAGCGGCAGCAACTCCTATCTCTACCGCGCCCTCGTCGTCGACAAGCCGCTCGCGGTCTCCGCCAGCGCCAGCTATTCGAGCATCTCGCTCGACCCGACCCAGTTCGCGGTCTCGGCCTCGCCGAAGCCGGGCGTCAGCTTCACCGAGGTCGAGCAGGTGATCGACGGCGTCATCGCCGACATCGCGCAGAACCCGATCCGTGCCGAGGATCTGGAGCGCGTGAAGACCCAGCTCATCGCCGAAGCGATCTACGCCCAGGACAACCAGGCGGTGCTGGCGCGCTGGTATGGCGGCGCGCTGACCACGGGCCTGTCGATCGAGGACATCCGAAGCTGGCCCGACCGCATCCGCGCGGTCACCGCCGAGCAGGTCCGCGCCGTCGCGCAGAAATGGCTCGAAAAGAAGCGCTCGGTGACGGGCTATCTGATCAAGGACACCAGTGCCGCCAAGCGCGAGGAGAAGCGTTCGTGACCTATCCTTTCCTTCGACGCATTGCCTTCTCGCTCGCCACCGGCGCCGCGCTTGCGCTCGCGACGGTCTCGCCGTCGCAGGCCGCGGCAAAGATCCAGCGCCTGGTATCCCCCGGCGGCATCGAGGCCTGGTTCGTGCAGGATGCGACCGTGCCGCTGATCGCCATGGAATATTCCTTTGCCGGCGGCTCGGCGCAGGACCCCAAGGACAAGTCGGGCGTCGCCAATCTCGTCGGCGACCTGCTCGACGAGGGCTCCGGCGACATGGACTCCAAGACCTTCCACGAGCGGCTCGACCGCCGCGCCATCGAGCTGTCCTTCAGTGCCACCCGCGACACCTTCCGCGGCAGCCTGCGCATGCTGCGCGACAACAAGGAGGAGGCCTTCGACCTGCTCCGGAGCGCGCTGACTTCGCCGCATTTCGACACCGCCGACGTTGAGCGCATCCGCTCGCAGGTGATCTCCGGCCTGCGCCGCGAGACCACCAATCCGTCGTCGCTGGCGAGCCGCAAGTTCCTCGAGGTCGCGTTCGGCGATCATCCCTACGGGCGGCAGACCAACGGCAATCTCGACAGCGTACCGACCGTCACGGTCGCCGACATGAAGGACTATGTCGGCCGCGTGCTCGCCAAGGACGGGCTGAAGATCGCGGTGGTCGGTGACGTCGATCCGGACACCCTCGGCAAGCTGCTCGACCACACCTTCGGCAGCCTGCCCGCAAAGGCCAATCTGACGCCGGTGCCTGACATCGAGGCTGCAAAGCCGCCGCAGCGCGCCTTCGTGCCGCTCGACGTGCCGCAGACCGTCATCACCTTCGGCGGTCCGGGCGTGAAGCGGAACGATCCCACCTTCATGGCAGCCTATGTCGTCAACCACATCCTGGGCGGCGGCGGATTGTCCTCCCGGCTCTATCGCGAGGTCCGCGAGAAGCGCGGGCTCGCCTATTCGGTGTTCGAATCCCTGCTCTGGATGGAGCATTCGGCGATCTTCATCGGCAATACCGGCACCCGCGCCGACCGTGCCGGCGACACCATCGACGCCATCGACAAGGAGGTCCGCCGCATCGCCGAGGAGGGCCCGACGCAGAAGGAGCTCGACGAGGCCAAGTCCTACCTCAAGGGCTCGCAGATGCTGGCGCTGGATACATCCTCGAAGCTCGCGCAGGCGCTGCTGCAATACCAGCAGGACAAGCTGCCGATCGACTATATCGAGAAGCGCAACGCCATCGTCGATGCCGTGACCATCGACGACGCCAGGGCCGCCGCGAAGCGCCTCTGGGGCCAGGGTCTCCTGACCGTCGTCGTCGGCCGCGCCCCGCAGGCCGCCGCACAGCCGGCCGCGGCTCCGGCGACGAAGTCGAACTGATCTCTACTGACGTTTGCTGAAATGGCCGGGCTCGCCCCGGCCATTTTCGTTTCCGCCATGCACCATTGCCGAACATGGATGTTCCGCGATATGTCCTGATATCACCAATGGTGCCATCATGCTGCGGATATCCCGCGATCTCGTCATCGACGAGGACGACATCGAGATCGGCTTTGTCCGCGCCTCCGGCCCGGGCGGGCAGAACGTCAACAAGGTCTCGACCTCGGCCCAGTTGCGCTTCGACACGCGCAAGCTGACCATCCCGGAGGACGCAGCGATCCGGCTCGCCCGCATCGCCGGCCAGCGCATGACCAAGGACGGCGTGATCGTGATCCACGCCCAGCGCTTCCGCACCCAGGAGCGTAATCGCCAGGATGCCATCGACCGGCTCGTCGATATCCTGACCGATGCGATGGTCCGGCCGACGCCGCGCCGCGCGACGCGGCCGACCTACGCCTCCAAGCAGCGCCGGCTCGACGGCAAGAAGCGCCGCGGCGACGTCAAGGCCGGGCGCGGCGGCCGCTTCGACGACTAGCGGCGCAGCAAGAACTCCGGCCACGGGGGCGACCGGAGTTCTGTCGTGTCATCTGGTGAGGCTAGTAGCGTTTGCCCGTGGCTGCGCCGCCCGTCGCGGTGTCGTCCGCCGTTCCCTTATGCGCGGCACTGCCCGTGGTCCCGACCGTACCGCGGGTGCCCTTGGTGGACTTCATGCCGGTCTTCTCGCCCGCCGCGCCCGGCTGCGCATTCATCTCCTCATCGCCACTGCCCATCGTGCCGCCTTGCATGGGCTTGCTTTGCACGGTGCCGCCTGGCTTGGCGGTGGGCGGCGCGCCTTGCGCGAGAACGGGCGTCGCAATGAGAGCCGACAGAGCGCATGCGATCATCGAGGTCTTCACCAACTTCATCCATTTCTCCTGGATTTTTTCGCGATGAATGGCACGGCGGCTCGCTGCGCCGCTCGTCTGCACCGGACCATTGCATCGCGTAGACATTTCAAGCGGCGCGACCGTCATGCAATGCGCATGGTGTGGTGAACGTTTAGGGATTTGACGGCGGTTTCGCGGAATTGTGCTCCGCATATAAGGCGGCGCTTCGCATCCGACGAACATCTCCGCGCGCGACGAAATAGCCCGCTACTACCACCGCATCTTTGCCGACGCCTAGTCTTTGCGCAATTTGATGTGGATGGGCGGATTCTTGGCGATGCGCGCGATCGTGCTGGGATTGTGCACCGCGATGGTGCTGGTGGTGCGAGTTGCCGATGCGCAAATGCCTTTGCCGGCCGCAAAGCCGCCGGATGGCACGACCCTGTTCAAGCAGCAATGCGCGGTGTGCCACACGTTGAGCCTGTCGGAACCGATGCGCCAAGGGCCGCCGTTGGTGAAGATCGTCGGCCGCTCCGCCGGCAAGGTCGACGGCTTCAAATATTCGGAGGCGCTGTCGAAGGCGGACTTCGCCTGGGACGAGACCAGGTTAGATGCCTGGCTGACCAATCCGCAAGCCGTCATTCCCGGCGTGACCATGGTCTACCGGCAGGCCAAGCCGGAGACGCGCGCTGCCATCATCGCCTATTTGAAGGAGCAGAACTGAATGGCAAAGCCCGTTCATTCCATGATCCGCGTGCTCGACGAGGCTCGTGCACTCGACTTCTACAAGCGCGCCTTCGGTCTCGAAGTCGCCGACCACCTGAAATTCGCGGACTTTGCCCTGATCTATCTGCGTCATCCCTCCTCACCTTTCGAGGTCGAACTGACGGTGAATTTCGATCGCAAGGAGCCGTACGCGCTCGGCGACGGCTACGGCCATCTCGCCGTGGTGGTCGAGGATCTCGATGCCGAGCACGCCCGCTTCGAGCGCGAGAAGCTCGCCCCTGGGCCGCTGCGTGACTTCAAGCATGACGGAAAAACGTTGGCGCGCTTCTTCTTCGTCAGCGATCCCGACGGCTACAAGATCGAGGTGATCCAGCGGGGCGGACGTTTCGGCTGATCAATCACAAAGATCCAAATCATAAAAATCCAAGGAGGAATGCCATGAGAGAAATCGATCGTCGAAGCAAGCACAGCCGCCGCGTCTTTCTCAAGGGCGCGGCGACCGCCGTGCCGGTCGTCGCCGTCGCGACCAGCGTCGCCGTCAGCGTCGAGGATGCCTGGGCCGAGGATGCCAGCACACTGTCACCGGCGACGATGAAGACGCTGCTGAAGGTCGCGCGCGACATCTATCCGCACGACGTCCTCGGCGACAGTTACTACATCGTCGCGATCAAGCCCTGGGACGGCAAAGCGGCCAAGGACCCGGCCGTCAAGTCGCTGATCAGCGACGGCATCACGCGGCTCGACCAGAACGCGCGCGATCGCCACAAGGTTGGCTACGCCGAAGTGCCATGGGAAGCCGACCGCGTCGTGCTGCTAAAGGAGATAGAGCAGAGCGACTTCTTTCAAAAGGTGCGCGGCGACCTCGTCGTCTCGCTCTACAACCAGAAAGAGGTCTGGCCGCGGTTCGGCTACGAGGGCTCCTCCGCCGAGCACGGCGGCTACATCAACCGCGGCTTCGCCGACATCGACTGGCTGCCGAAGGCCTAAGTCGCACCCAGGTTCAGGAGAACGCATATGGCAAAATTCGATCTGAACGATTCTGGCGTTGTGGTGATCGTCGGCTCCGGTGCCGGCGGCGGAACGCTGGGCAACGAGCTCGCGCAGAAGGGCGTCAAGGTGGTGATCCTTGAAGCCGGCCCCCGCATCGAGAACCAGGACTTCGTCAATGACGAGTGGGAGAGTTTTTCGCAGCTCGCCTGGACCGACGCGCGCACCACGTCGGGCACATGGCGCGTCGCCAAGGATTTTTCGGGCCTGCCCGCCTGGATCGTCAAGGCGGTCGGCGGCTCGACGACACATTGGGCCGGCGCGTCACTGCGCTTCGACGAGCACGAGTTCAAGGTGAAGAGCACCTACGGCAACATTCCCGGCGCGAACCTGCTGGACTGGCCGGTGACGCTTGCGGAGATGGAGCCGTGGTACGCCAAGGCAGAGAACAAGATGGGCGTGACCCGCACCAACGGCATTCCCGGTCTTCCCGGCAACAATAATTTCAAGGTGCTGGAAGCCGGCGCGAAGAAGCTCGGCTACAAGACCGTGCACACCGGCAACATGGCGATCAACAGCCAGCCACGCGACGGACGCGGCTCCTGCCAGCAGATCGGCTTCTGCTTCCAGGGCTGCAAGTCCGGTGCGAAATGGTCGACGCTCTACACCGAGATCCCCAAGGGTGAAGCGACCGGCAATCTCGAAGTCCGGCCCGGCAGCATGGTGGTCAAGGTCGAGCATGATGCCGGCGGCAAGGTGACCGGCGTCGTCTACGCCGACGAGACCGGCGCGATGCAGCGCCAGAAGGCCCGCATCGTCGCGGTCGCCGGCAACTCCATCGAAAGCCCGCGGCTGCTGCTCAACAGCGCCTCGAGCATGTTCCCCGACGGGCTCGGCAATTCATCGGGTCAGGTCGGCCGCAACTACATGCGGCACATGACCGGCAGCGTCTATGCCGTGTTCGAGAAATCGGTGCACATGTATCGCGGCACCACCATGGCCGGCATCATCCGGGATGAGTCGGTCAACAATCCGAAGCGCGGCTTCGTCGGCGGCTACGAAATGGAGACGCTGTCGATCGGCCTGCCCTTCATGGCGGCGTTCCTCAATCCCGGCGCCTGGGGCCGTCCATTCACTGCGGCGCTCGACGGCTATCCGCGCATGGCCGGCATGTGGCTGGTCGGCGAGGACATGCCGCAGGAGACCAACCGCATCACGCTCGACCCGGTCGTGAAGGACAAGCATGGGCAAGCGGTCGCAAGCGTGCATTTCGACGATCATCCCAACGACGTCGCGATGCGGGCCCACGCCTACAAGCAGGGCGCCGCGGTCTACGACGCCGTCGGCGCCACCGTGACCTATCCGACCCCGCCCTATCCGAGCACGCACAATCTCGGCACCAACCGGATGAGCGAGAAGCCGCGGGATGGCGTGGTCAACAAGTTCGGCCAGAGCCACGACGTCAAGAACCTGTTCGTCTCCGACGGCAGCCAGTTCACCAGCGGCGCGGCCTGCAACCCTACGCTGACCATCGTCGCACTCGCGATCCGGCAGGCGGATTACATCGCGGGTGCGATGCAGAAGAAGGAGATTTGAGGCCTGCTCTCTCCCCGTCATTGCGAGCGGAGCGACTTGTCCGCCGAAGCCTTTGGCGAAGGCGGAAGCAATCCAGAAATGTCTCTGCGGAAAGACCCTGGATTGCTTCGTCGCAAGAGCTCCTCGCAATGACGATGTGGAGGCGGTCCCGTAGCCTCCAAGGAGCCTCGTAGCCCGGATGGAGCGAAGCGTAATCCGGGGCCGCTATCGCTTGTGGCCCGAGTCCCGGATTGCGCTGCGCTGCATCCGGGCTACGCACTTTTGTTGGGACGGCTATTCCGCCGCATCGAGAATCGGCGCCAGCGTCGCCTTGAACTCCGGCACAGCCACCATGCTCCTCGAGCGATAGATCAGACACGAGCAGCGCAGCAGCGAGGCGAAATTGTTGACCTCGCCGTGATGGTCGAGCACCTCGGTGTAGAGCGTGGTCAGGAACTTGCCGAGGCTCATGCTCTCCCTGGCCGCCATCTCCTCCAGCGTGTCCCAGAACGCCATCTCGAGCCGGATCGAGGTACAGTGCCCGCCGATCCTTAAAGAGCGGGTCTGGGATTCATAGTCACGTTGGGGCTGGTGCGCGAAGAGATGGCACATGGCGTCCTCCCGTCCTGTTGCCATTTTTTCACGATGCTACACTTCTGTCCGGCCCCCCACAATCAGGACGACGGCTCCATCCGGCCTCTGCGATTTTCTCGAACGTCCAATATCTTCAATGTGATAGGCAGCCCTCTTCCCCAGGCCGCCACGTCGCTGTTGCCCAACACATGCATTTGACGCAACACGGCCTAGAATAGCGCTACCAGCGAATCCAGATCGAAGGCCTCATGCCCGTCCGCCAATTGCCAGAACAGGTCGTCAACCGCATCGCCGCCGGCGAGGTGGTCGAGCGTCCGGCGAGCGTGGTCAAGGAACTCGTCGAGAACGCCATCGATGCCGGCGCGAGCCGGATCGACGTCTTCACCGACGGCGGCGGCCGGCGGCGGATCGGCATCACCGACGACGGCAGCGGCATGACCGCAAAAGACCTCGCGCTTGCGGTCGAACGCCATGCGACGTCAAAACTCGACGACGAGGATCTGCTCCAGATCCGCACCCTCGGGTTCCGCGGCGAGGCGCTGCCCTCGATCGGCTCGGTCGCGCGCCTGTCCATTACCACCCGGCACGCGAGCGAGCCGCACGCCTGGGCGCTCAATGTCGAGGGCGGCGAGAAGTCCGAGATCATGCCGGCGGCGCTGGCCCACGGCACCCGCGTCGAGGTCAACGATCTCTTCTACGCGACGCCGGCGCGACTGAAATTTCTGAAGACCGACCGTACCGAGGCGGAAGCGATCCGCGAGGTGGTGCGCCGCCTCGCCATGGCGCGGCCCGACGTCGCCTTCACGCTCGCCGGCGAGGAGCGCGCACCGGTGACCTGGGCCGCCGCGCTGCCCGGCGCGGCCGGCCGCCTGACCCGGCTCGGCGATATCCTGGGCGCGGAGTTCCGCAGCCATGCTTTCGAGGTCCATGCCGAGCGCGAGGGCGTCGTTGTCTCCGGCTATGCCGCGGCCCCCGCGCTGACCAAGGCCAACGCGCTCGGGCAATATCTCTTCGTCAACGGCCGTCCGGTCCGCGACAAGCTGATCCTCGGCGCGGTGCGCGGCGCCTATGCCGACTATCTGCCGCGCGACCGTCATCCGGTGCTGGCGCTGTTTGTCACGCTCGATCCGCGCGAGGTCGACGCCAACGTGCATCCGGCCAAGACCGAGGTACGCTTCCGCAATGCCGGCCTCGTCCGCGCGCTGATCGTGCACGGATTGAAGGAGGGCCTCGCGCGCGAGGGCCGCCGCACTGCCGCCAACAGCGGCGAGAGCGCATTGTCGTCGTTCCGGCCGGCCTTCACGCCGCCGCGTCCGGCAAGCTGGGACTGGCGGGCCTCGCCGTCGGCTCCGGTCGCGCCGATGCCGTCATTCGAAGGCTCGGCCGCGCCCGCTTTCGCCGAGCGCGCGCAGGCGGCCTTCGACGTCGGCGCGCCCAGCGCGGACATCAGGTTCGAAACGCAGCCGGTCGCCGACCTCGTCGACCGCCCGCTCGGCGCGGCGCGCACGCAGATCCACGAGACCTATATCGTCTCGCAGACCCGTGACGGCCTGATCATCGTCGACCAGCACGCCGCGCATGAGCGCATCGTCTATGAGCGGCTGAAGGCGTCACTCGCCGAGAACGGCGTGCAGCGGCAGATCCTCCTGATCCCGGAGATCGTCGAGATGGACGAGGCGACGGTGGAGCGCCTGCTGGAGCGCAGCGAGGAACTGGCCTCGTTTGGTCTCGCCATCGAATCCTTCGGCCCCGGCGCGGTCGCGGTGCGCGAAACGCCATCGCTGCTCGGCAAGACAAATGCGGGCGGGCTCTTGCGCGATCTCTCCGAGCACATGGCCGAATGGGACGAGGCGCTGCCGCTGGAGCGCCGCCTGATGCATGTCGCCGCCACCATGGCCTGCCACGGCTCGGTGCGCGCCGGCCGCAGGCTGCGGCCGGAGGAGATGAACGCCCTGCTCCGCGAGATGGAGGAGACGCCGAACTCCGGCCAGTGCAATCACGGCCGGCCGACCTATGTCGAGCTGAAGCTGAGCGACGTGGAGAAGCTGTTCGGGCGGAGGTGAGTTCGTAGGGCGGGTTAGCGAAGCGTAACCCGCCGCTTTTGCGTCCGCGGAACGAGCCGATGGCGGATTACGCTTCGCTAATCCGCCCTACGGAGCCGTGCTCTTCAAAAACACGAACTCCGTGTCGTCATAAGCCCGCCGCTCCAGCTCTTCGTATCCTTCCGGCGTCACGAACTGCGCGGCCTTCGCCTCTTCCACCACCAGCAGCGCGCCCGGCGTCAGCCAGCCGCCATCGCGCAAGGACGCCAGCGCCTTTTCCGCAAAGCCCTTGCCGTAGGGCGGATCGAGGAACACCAGCGAGAACGGCTCGACCGGATGCGCGGGGCCGAGGTCGGTCGCATCGCGGCGATAGACCTTTGTGACGCCGCCGAGGCCGAGCGACTCCACATTGTTGCGAAGCAGCGCCCGCGCTTCCGCGCCGTTGTCGACGAACAGCACGAATTTCGCGCCGCGCGACGATGCCTCGATGCCGAGCGCGCCGGTGCCGGCGAAGAGATCGAGCACGCGCTCATCCTCGATCGGATCATCGTAAGCGTGCACGAGGATGTTGAACACGGACTCGCGCAGACGGTCCGCCGTGGGGCGGATGTCGCGCGAGGACGGTGAGGCGAGATTGCGCCCCTTCAACCTGCCGCCGACGACGCGCAAGCTAGTCCTCCCGCGGCGTCAGATCGCGCTTGCCGTGATAGCCGCGCTTGGGACGGCGCGGCGGGCCATAGCCGCTCGCCTCCATCTCGTTGCGCTCGCGCGCCTCCTCGCTGCCGGTACGCTGCACCAGCACGCGGCGGCCCTTGCGGTCGTTGATCACCCCACGCTTGCTGGCGGGCTTCTTTTCGCTCGGCGCGTCGTCGACGCGCGAAGCCTTCGAGGGCACGTCGAACTCGGCGCCCGACTTCTCGATCACCTTGTCGCCGAGCTGTTCGCGCAGCACGCGCGAGCGGATCTCGTCGACCTGGCCTTCGGGAATCTCGCCGAGCTGGAACGGACCGTAGGAGACGCGGATCAGCCGGTTCACCTCGAGCCCGAGATGGGCGCAGACGTTGCGCACCTCGCGGTTCTTGCCCTCGCGGATCGCGAACACCAGCCAGACATTGGCGCCCTGGTCGCGCTCCAGCGACGCCTCGATCGGACCGTATTTGACGCCCTCGATCTCGATGCCGTTCTTGAGCTCGTCGAGTTGCGCCTGGGTGACCTCGCCATGGGCGCGGACGCGGTAGCGGCGCAGCCAGCCGGTGTCGGGCAGTTCGAGCGTGCGCGCAAGGCCGCCGTCATTGGTGAGCAGCAACAGGCCTTCGGTGTTGAAGTCGAGCCGGCCAACCGAGATCAGGCGCGGCAGGCCTTCGGGCAGATTGTCGAACACGGTCGGACGACCCTCGGGGTCGTCATGCGTCGTCATCAGCCCGCGCGGTTTGTGGTAGAGGAACAGCCGCGTGCGCTCGCGCTCCGGCAACGGCTTGCCGTCGACCAGGACGACGTCGTTCTTGGTGATGTCGAGCGCCGGCGAGTTGATGACGCGGCCGTTGACGGTGACGCGGCCCTCCGTGACCATCTCCTCGGCGTCGCGGCGCGAGGCCAGCCCCGCGCGCGCCAGCGCCTTGGCGATGCGCTCGCCGGTCTTCTTCGGCTTCGGAGCCTCGTCGCGGCGCGGCCGGCCCTCGAAATCCCGATCGCGGTCACGATAGGCGCCGCGGCCGCCAAAGGCGGGGCGCTTCTCGAAGATCCTGCTCTCGTCCTCGTTGTCGCGGCGCGGGCGGTCGCCGAAGCGACCTTCGCTGCGCGGATGCTCGTGCCAGTCCGAGCGCCCTTCAGAGCGCTCGCGCGGACGATCGAATTTCGGGCGGTCACGGAACGGACGATCGCCGGACGCACGGTCGTCGCGCGAGCGCGAGAAGCGCGGACGATCCTCACCGCGGCCGCCGTCGCGACGATCGTCGCGCTTTTGCCAGGGCTTGTCCTCGCCGCGATCGCGACCACCAAAATCCTTGCGCGGCCCGCGATCCGGTGCGCCACGCGAAAATTTCCGGTCCTCGAATTTGCGTTCGGGGCGCTCGCCGCGGGGCGCGCGATCACCGCGATCGAAATTCGGGCGGTCTCCGCGCGGCTTGAAGCTGCGTTCGCCACGATCCTCGCGCGGCCCACGGTCACCACCACGCGAAAACTTCCGCTCGCCGTCGAACTTGCGTTCCGGACGATCGCCGCGCGGCGCATAGGGCCGCTTGTCGCCGAACTTCCGCTCGCCGGAGCGGCCGGCCGGACGGGAATCGTCGCGATCCCGGCTGCGCGGCGGACGGTCGTCGCGGCCATAGGAGGGGCGCTCACCGCGCGGCTTGAACGGCCGCTTCTCGCCGTCGCGCGATCCGCGATCGGAGAACGGCCGGTCGCCACGCGGCTTGAAGCTGCGCTCGCCGCGGCTCTCGCCGCCACGCTCGTCGCGCTTGAAGCGGGGACGGTCGGAAAAATCGCGGCGCGGGGCATCGCCCTCCTCGCGGCGGCGGAACGGGCGGCTATCGCGGTCGCCGCGGGGCGGGCGGCTGTCGCGGTCGCCTTTGCCTTCAAAACCGCGCTTGGCGAATTTCTTGTCGGGACCGCGCGGCTTGCCGGAGCGGCCGCCCTTCGATGGTCCCTTGGGGGGGCCTCGCCGGCCGCGGGAATCGTTGTCTTTGTCGCTGTCGCGAGGCATGAATAATCTCACTTAAGGGGGCGGCGCGGGAGCTATGCGCGCGCTCGTTCCGAGCCGCATGCTCAGGCAAAACCGGGTATTCACTCTTGCTGAAGGCGGAGCTACTAGCAGGTTTCTTCGGATGATACGAGGCTTGAAAGCCCCCTCTTTCATGGATTTGGCGCTTCTGACGGCCGAAAATGCCGGAAAGGCGGGCGAAGTTCCGATCGGATGCGTGGTGGTCCGGGATTACGAGGTCATCGCCACCGCCGGTAACCGGACGCTGACGGACCACGACCCCACCGCCCATGCCGAGATCGTCGCCCTGCGCGAGGCCGCCAGGAAGATCGGCAGCGAGCGTTTGGTCGACTGCGACCTCTACGTGACGCTGGAGCCCTGCACCATGTGTGCGGGCGCGATCTCCTTTGCAAGGGTCCGCCGGCTCTATTACGGCGCGGCCGATCCCAAGGGCGGCGCGGTCGAGTCCGGCGTGCGGTTCTTTGCCTCGCCGACCTGCCACCACGCGCCGGATGTCTATTCCGGCGTCGGCGAGAGCGAGGCCGCGCGGCTGCTGCGGGAGTTCTTCCGGGAGCGGCGCTGATTGCTCCACACTCCGCTGTCATGCCCCGGCTTGACCGGGGCATCCAGTACGCCGCGGCCTCTCAGCTCAATCACTGCCGTCTCTGGAATACTGGATCGCCCGGTCAAGCCGGGCGATGACGGTCGAATGTTTGGCGTGCAGCAGGGCGCTAAGGCGCCAGGAAAAACTCACGCAGCGCCTTCGCGGTCACGTCCGGGTTCTCCTCCGTGAGGAAGTGCCCGGAATCCACCGGCATGCCGTCGACATTGGTCGCCCATTGCTTCCACGTATCGAGCGGCGTTGCGGCGGCCTGGGCGATGCCGGCATTGCCCCACAATGCCAGCATCGGCACCGTGATCTTCTTGCCGGCTTCGAAATCGGCCTTGTCGAGATCGTAGTCGAAATAGGCGCCGGCGCGGTAGTCCTCGCACATCGCATGCACGCGGGCGGGATCGCGGAACGGGGCGATGTAGTGCTCGAGCGCGCGCTTATCGATCGCGTCCAGCGTCTTCGACTTGGTCTGGCTCGCCATCTTGAAGCGCAGGAAGAACTCGCCATTGCTCGAGATCAGCGTCTCGGGCAGCGGCGCGGGCTGGGCGAGGAAGGTCCAGTGATAGATCTTCAGCGCATAGGCGCGGTTCATCCGCTCCCAGTAATTATAGGTCGGCAGGATATCGAGCACGGCGAGCTTCGACAGCCGGCCGGGATGGTCGAGCGCGAGGCGATACGACACGCGGCCGCCGCGGTCGTGGCCGGCGAGCGCGAAGTGGACGTGGCCGAGCTGCTCCATCGCCTCGACCATGGCCTTCGCCATCGCGCGCTTGCTGTAGGGGGTGTGCTGCGCATCGCTCTCGGGCATGTCGGACCAGCCATAGCCCGGCAGGTCGGCGATGATCAGCGTGAACTTGTCGGCCAATTGCGGCGCCACGCGGTGCCACATCACGTTGGTCTCGGAGAAGCCGTGCAGCAGCAGCAGCGGCGGCCCGCTGCCGCCGACGCGGGCGAAGATGCGGCCGAGGGAGGTGTTGATCCATTCGGAGGCGAAGCCGGGGTAGAGGTCGGCGAGATCGGACATCTTCTGCATCCTTATCTGGTCAGTCGCGAAGGGCCCTCAACAAAAAAGTCGAAAAACAACCCCATGCACAGTAGCTAAGTTCAAGCCCCGCCTGCACATTTTTGGAGTGCCGACGGGCGCCGCCAGCAATTGCGCGCCGACCGGCAAACACCCTGTCAGCCCCTCGCCTTCTCCGCTTCCACCGCCTGCCAGCCGATGTCGCGGCGACAGAAGCCCTCCGGCCAGTTGATGCGGTCGACGGCCTGGTAGGCGCGCGCCTGCGCCTCCGTCACGGTCTTGCCGAGCGCGCAGACGTTGAGCACGCGGCCGCCATTGGCGAGGATCGCGCCGTCCTTCGCGACCGTTCCGGCATGGAAAATCTCGACGGTATCCACCTTGGCGGCATCATCGAGCCCTTCGATGCGCGTGCCTTTCTGGTAGTCGCCGGGATAGCCCTTCGCCGCCATCACCACGGTGAGCGCGGATTCCGGATGCCAGCGCAGATCGAAATTCTTGAGCTGCCCGTCGCAGGCGGCGAGGAAGGCCGGCACGATGTCCGACATCATGCGCAGCATCAGCACCTGGCACTCGGGATCGCCGAAGCGGACGTTGAACTCGAACAGCTTTGGGCCCTGCGTCGTCAGCATGATGCCGGCGTAGAGGATGCCGCGGAACGGCGTGCCGCGCTGCTTCATGCCGGCGACCGTCGGCAGGATGATCTTGGCCATGATCGCGTCGTGGATCGCCGGCGTCACCAGCGGCGTCGGCGAATAGGCACCCATGCCGCCGGTGTTCGGGCCGACGTCGTGATCGAACACGCGCTTGTGGTCCTGCGCGGAGGCCAGCGGGATCGCGGTCTCGCCGTCGCACAGCGCAAAGAAGCTGATCTCGCGGCCCGGCAGAAACTCCTCGATGACGACTTCGGCGCCGGCCTCGCCAAAGGCGCCCTCGAACATCATGGCGATGGCGTCCTCGGCCTCGCGCACCGTCTTGGCGACGACGACGCCCTTGCCGGCGGCGAGCCCGTCGGCCTTCACGACGATCGGCGCGCCCTGGCTGATGACGTAGTCGCGCGCATCCTCAGGCTTGGTGAAGCGCTTGTAGGCGCCGGTCGGAATGCCGAATTCGGTGCAGAGCGCCTTGGTAAAGCCCTTCGAGCTTTCGAGCTGGGCGGGGATCCTGTTCGGACCGAACGCCTTGATGCCGGCGGCGGTGAGATCATCGACGATGCCGGCGGCCAGCGGCGTCTCCGGGCCGACCACGACGAGTTCGACCGCGTTTGTCTTGCAGAAGTCGATCACGGCGGCATGGTCGGCGACGTCGAGCGCCACGCACTCCGCCTCGCGCGCGATGCCGGCATTGCCGGGCGCGCACCAGAATTTGGTCACCAGGGGGGAAGCTGCGATCTTCCACGCCAGGGCATGTTCGCGGCCGCCGGAACCAAGCAGGAGAATGTGCATCGAAGGCTCGAAATGAGGGGTTTTGCTGGGGGCGGAGGTCGCACGAATCGGAGCGGGCCTCAAGGGGAAACGGCCCAAACTCCCCGTCATTCCGGGCCGCGCGCCTTGGGCGCGAGCCGGCATTCGGCGTGCCATACGCAGACCAGTTGGTGACGCTCCGGAAGCTACCCCGGCTTTCGGCGGAACCACAAACGTTGCGGTGCACAAGTTGTTTCGCACTACGTAGCTGTTTCTCAAACGAGGGCGTCCGCAGGTAACCCAAAGTCCTCCGCGTGCTGACGGATTGCGTTCAGCCGCGGAGCGGCCTCTTTGCGGCCTCATATGTTTCCGAGTATTTCGGAATGTTTCTGACTTTGAGAGAAGCCCTAAGTCCAACGGATCAGTGGCGCCAACTTACTTGTCGGAATTTCTGCCTGCATGACGAAGCTCGCTCCTTGGTCATCTGTCACCGAAAACTACCGCCCGGATATCGATGGGCTCCGGGCCTTTGCCGTACTTTCGGTAGTCCTCTATCACGCTTACCCGAACGCGATCCGAGGCGGCTATGTCGGCGTGGACATCTTCTTCGTCATCTCGGGCTTTCTCATCTCGAAAATACTTTTCACTGAGATCAACGAACACCGTTTCTCGTTCACGGCCTTCTATGGGCGGCGTATCCGGCGCATCTTCCCGGCACTCACTGTTTGCCTGGCTGCGGTGTTGGCTTACGGGTTCGTCTCCCTGATGCCGTCCGAGCTGGCACGCCTGGGTAAGCACGTGTTCTTCGGGGCGGGCTTCTTGTCTAACATCGCGCTGTGGGCTGAAAGCGGCTATTTCGACAGCGCTGCGAGCCTAAAGCCGCTCTTGCATCTATGGTCCTTGGGTATCGAGGAGCAGTTCTATATCCTCTGGCCCGCATTGCTATGGATGGCCTTCCGCATGAAGGCGAAGATGGGGCGCCTGCTCGCCGTGTTGTTGCTGGCGTCCTTCGCGACCAACATCGCGCTGTCCATCACGAACATCGCTGATGCCTTCTACCTACCCGTCTCGCGTTTCTGGGAGCTTTTGGCCGGGGCGTGTCTGGCTTCACGCGGCCAAATTGTCCTCGCCCCCAATGTTCGGTCCGCGATTTCCTTTGCTGGCTTCGTCGCGCTGTTGGCGTCGGTGGCACTGTTCACGCCGGAGACACGCTTTCCGGGCTGGCCCGCTCTGCTGCCGGTGGCAGGGGCCGTAGCGGTAATTTTAGCCGGGCCAAACGCGACGGTGAACCGAACAATCTTGTCCAACCGCGCCCTCGTCTTCGTGGGACTGATAAGCTATCCGCTCTATATCTGGCACTGGCCATTGATTTCTTACGCGTACGTCATTCGCCTGAGTAAACCGCCGACGCCTCTGATGGCCACGGCTCTTTTGGTTGCCAGTTTTCTGCTGGCTTGGGCGACCTATCGCTTCATCGAGTGCCCGGTTCGGTTTGGTACGCATCGCCATCGCAACACCTGGCTTGTCGCCATCGCCGTAGCCGCACTCGGTGCGTGCGGGCTGATCGTCTGGACGCAGGGTGGTTTTCCAGAACGTTTCCCACCGCTTCCCGGTATCGACGTGCGGAAGATTGGCGACGCGAAACTCGATGCCGACTTCAAGCCAACGAAGGGCATGGCCGTATCAAACCACGATTGGACTTTCGTGGCCCATTTGGGACACGGCGAGCGTAAGGTGGCGCTTAGCGGTGACAGCGTGCTGTTTCACTACGGCCCACGGGTGCAGGAACTGGCTGACGAAGGCCAACTGACGGCCAGCACCTACTTCGTGACTGGTCCCCGCTGCCCGCCGGTGCCGGGCGTGATCCAGCAAGATAAGTTTGCCAGTTGCGGCAATTTGCCCGACAAATTGATCGAGTTGGTCCGGCGCGAGAAGGTTCAGTCGGTGGTGCTTGGAGCTTTTTGGTCAGGCTACGGCGCCGAAGGTACGCTGATCGAACGCGAGGGTGAGCGGCTTCCGCTAACCACAAGGGAGGGCGCGGATGCATTCTACGCCAATCTTGCAGACCATGTGCGGTTGCTGCAGGGCGAGGGAGCCAAGGTCTACTTAGTGCTAGGCGTACCTAGTCACCCGCGCTTCAATCCAGGCCAAATGGTAGCGCGAAGGCTGACCGGCTTTCAAATTGCTCCGGCCGCTGAGCAGGCAGTGCCAATCGCGGAGCTACGAGTCCTTCATTCTTTCGCCGACACCAAACTGCGCGCGGTTGGTGAGCACACTGGAGCGACGCTACTCGATCCTTTTCCTGACATTTGCGGCGCCGGCGAAACCTGCTCGCCATTCTTCGGGGCGGGAGAGCCCAAATTCTCCGATGGCTCTCACCTGCGTCCGGTTTTCGTACGGCAGAACATGCGCTTCCTCGATCCCTTGTTGAAGTGAGATGCAGGCGGCGGGTGCTGCTCGCTGTAAGGCGTGCGAGGATCAGAATTACGGTGACTGTCACCGGAGTCCCGGATCAGTCATTCGCGCCGACCTCCGTAAAAAGGAATCCCGTCGGCGTCTTGGTAAAGACGAAGATGAGTTCGCCGCAGAAGACGAAGTAATTGTCATTGTTCTCTTGATCGCGATCGTAGACGGCCTTGCCGCGCTGGATGCACGCGCGATTTTTCGCCGTGAACGAGGTCGGATAGGTCTTGGCGCGAAATTGCGCGGCGTCGCGAATTGCGCTGTCGTTCATGAACGGCAATCGTGTCATGCCGGCGACGGCGGCGGAATCGTTTGCCTTGAGCGCCGCGCGAAACTTCTCGATGAAGCCATCGAATTCCTTCTGCAAGGCAGGAGAAGCGAGTGCTTTCTTCGGCGCCTGGGCGACGGCTGGGGCAAGGTTCACGAGAGCGGTTACGAGCAAAATTCTCAGAAAAAATCTCACGGGTCGGCTCCGTCCATCGACCATTCCTGGTCTTCCGAGCGAAAGAAATCCATGGTGTTCCGTTGCGTCAAGGACTTTCTGGCTCGCCTGCGCAGCGTCAGCCCCAATGGCGACGGTGCGCTGTCACTGTAATCTTTAATCGCAGACTCAAACGGGGCAGGACTCGCCGAGAGAACCCCTCACCCAAGTGGGCCTGTGTTGACCAGCGGAGAGACCCTCTCCCGCAAGGGGAGAGGGCACAGCAATTCGCACCGCCATGACAACGGGGCTACCCCTGCTTCCCCGCGATGATCTCCTGCAGCGTCGCCACATGCCGCGCGAAGGCACCACGGCCGGTTGCGGTGGCCGTCACCGTCGTCTGCGGCTTCTTGCCGACGAAGGCCTTGTCGACCGAGACGTAGCCGGCCTTGGCCAGGGTCTCGATATGCGCGCCGAGATTACCGTCGGTGGCGCCGGTGAGCTTTTTTAGGCGGGCGAATTCCAGCCCGACCTCCGCAGGCAGCGCGTTGAGCGCGGCCATGATCTTCAGGCGCAGCGGCTGGTGGATGATGTCGTCGAGCTCTGCCAAGTCTAGCTCCGCCGCATCCAGAGGCCGCCGAGAGTCAACCCGCCGCCATTGACGGCCGCCATCCACAACAACAGCGACAGGCCCGGAATGTAGAAATAGCCGATCAGCGTCAGCGCGATGATGATCGCGCCGATCACGAGGAAGGCGGTGCCGAACCACACGCCTGCCATCATGTAGAACAGCATGATGTAGATCGGCCAGAACACGGTCTGCTGGCGCGGCGTGAAATGGCCGAAATAGCAGCAGAAGATGCCGAAGGCGGCGATCAGCGCGAACGTCAGGAAATAGCGGCCGTCGAACACGCGAATACGGTCCCTGGAGCGATGATAGGCGCCGATGACGATCAGCCCTACGGCCGACACCGCGTACACCGCGAACCACGAATAGAGCCCGTAGCGCGGCCAGAGCCAGCCCGCGATGTTGCCGACGAACGCCAGCACGCCCCACATAAGCAGGACCAGGCTGGAGACCTGGTAGATCTGCGACTGCCGCACGCGGCGGACGGTGTCCTCGATGTCGTTCAGCGCGTCCGAGGCCTGCTTGCTGTCGATCACGATGGCGCTCCGCTCTGCTCGACCAGCCCGGCGGACGGCGTCGGCGCATCCGATGGCGGCTGATGCTTCCGGATCAGGATGGAGGCGATCGTCATCGTCACGAGTGAGGCGACAAGGGCAATCAATCCAACCTGCTCCCGCGTCGTGACCGGCAATAGCCGCGCCGCGATGTTGGTGAGTCCAGCCGAGACCGGCGCCGCATAGGACCAGGCGATGAAGTAATAGTGCGTCCTTCGCCAGTTCGACGGCCGCGGCGTGCGCAGCAGCGGCACGATCGCCAGCACGATCAGAATGAAGTTCACGATCGCAGCGACGTGGAATGCGTTAAAATGACCGGTGAAGCGGTAGAGCAGCAAGGTCGCGGCGTCCGAGACCAGCATGGCATAGACGTAGAAGTAGCCGCGCGCGCGATGGCCCGCGCCGCGCTTGGGGCGCATGAACTGGATGAATCCGGCAACGAGGCACAGCGCCGCCAGCACCACATGAATCGTGCCCGCGGTTGTCAGATGCATGGTCAGCTCCCCGCTGCGCCGCGCGTCGCCACGTCCTCCGCAATCGCGGAGACCGCCTTCGGATTGGTGACCATGCCCATGTGGTTGATGCCGTCGATCACCTTGACGTCGACTGACGGTTTGATCGCTTGCACGGTCTCGGCATATTTGTCCGAAATCATCATCTCGTCCTCGGCGCCGCCGAAGATCGTCATCGGATGCGTCACGCCCTGCAAATCGAGGCGATAGCCGCGCGTCGCGAAATTGCGCATCAGGCGATCGGAATAGGCCGGAGTCAAAATCCGCTCGGAATTCGGCGGTACTGCAAAGGCGAGCACCGGAAGCTGCGCGCAGCAGTCGATGCCGAGCTTGCGCAGCGCGGCGAGGCCGAGGAGGCGTGGAACGTCGGCATTGGCCCAGCCGCCGGAATGCGGCTTGTTGGTCGGCGCGTCGTAGCCGAGATAGGGCGCGATCAAGACGGTACGGACGAACAGATCCTGCATGATCGGCGTCGCGGCCACGCGCAACGAGAAGCCGGCGCCGGCGGAATGACCGATCAGGGTCAGCGGCAGATCCGGCGCGCTTTTGCGGACATGGGCGACGAAGTCGACGAGATCGTCCTCGAGCTGGCCGACATAGCCGATGTCGCCCCGCGTGCCGGAAGCGCCGTGGCCGCGCATGTCGAGCGCCCAGGTCTCGACGCCGCGCGAAGCGATCGCGTGGGTCAGGGCGTGGTTGACGGTGCCGGAGGAGCCCGAGGAGCCGTGAATGAAGATGGCGCCGCGGTCAGCCGCCGTCCCCTTTGGCGCGTAATGGCGGAAGCCGAGCCAGGTGCCGTCGCGGGCCTGGAAGCGCTCGAGCGGCGGCAGCGTCGACCAGTCGATGCCCTTGGCGGAGTCCGAGACGGAGCGCATCTCCGCAGGCCGCTGCAGCGGCGTCGCGATCAGGGCGGTCAGCAGCAGCGCCACGGCGCCGACTGCGCACAGCCCCCATTTCAGCAAGCCAAGAGCACCTCGCAGCAACTGCATCGCCATGACCGAACTCCGCCGGACTCGCCATCTATAGAGAACTCTATAATGCAGAGTACTCTTCCAATCAATCTCCGGATTGGCGCCGCGCTGCGAAAATCCTTAACGTCGGGTCCGACCCCAAAATGCCGAATCGTTTGCCGATGCCGCCTGCGGAACAACTGAACAACGCGTTCGAATTCACCGTCTCCGAGCTCTCGCAGTCCCTGAAGCGGACCGTGGAGGACACCTATGGCCATGTCCGGGTCCGCGGTGAGATCTCGGGCTTCCGTGGCGCTCACTCCTCCGGCCATTGCTATTTCGCGCTCAAGGACGAGAGCGCCAAGATCGAGGCGGTGATCTGGAAGGGCGTGCACGGCCGCATGCGCTTCAAGCCCCAGGAAGGGCTCGAGGTCATCGCCACGGGAAAGCTCACGACCTATCCGGGCTCCTCGAAGTACCAGATCGTGATCGAGGCGCTGGAGCCGGCCGGCATCGGCGCGCTGATGGCGCTGATGGAGGAGCGCAAGAAGAAGCTCGCCGCCGAGGGCCTGTTCGACGAGGCGCGCAAGCAGCTCTTGCCGTGGCTGCCGGAGGTGATCGGCGTCGTGACCTCGCCGACCGGCGCCGTCATCCGCGACATCCTGCATCGGCTGGAGGATCGCTTCCCCCGCCGCGTGCTGGTGTGGCCGGTGAAGGTGCAGGGCGAAGGCTCGGCCGAGCAGGTCGCGGCCGCGATCCGCGGCTTCAACGCGCTGCCTGAGGGCGGCAAGATTCCGCGGCCCGACGTGCTGATCGTCGCGCGCGGCGGCGGCTCGCTGGAGGATCTCTGGTCCTTCAACGAGGAGATCGTCGTGCGCGCGGCGGCCGAGAGCATGATCCCGCTGATCTCGGCGGTAGGCCACGAGACCGACATCACGCTGATCGACTTCGTCGCCGACAAGCGCGCGCCGACGCCGACGGCCGCCGCCGAGATGGCGGTGCCGGTGCGCAGCGAATTGTTCGTCGAGGTCGCCGATCTCGGACGGCGCACCCACGCCTATTGGCAGCGCGCCCAGGAAAGCCGCCGCAACGAATTGCGCGCCGCCGCGCGCGCGTTGCCGTCGGCCGGCGATCTGCTGGCGATCCCGCGGCAGCGGCTGGATTCGGCGGGCGCCTCCCTGCCCCGCGGCCTCAAGGCCAACACGCATGCGCATTTCCGCCGGTTCACTGCGGCAAGCGCCAAGCTGACGCTGCGCGTGCTGCACGGCCAGATCTCGCAGGCCGATCATCGCCTCACGGTGTGCGGCGAGCGACTCGGCCTGTCCGCGCGCTCGCTGCTGCGGCAGCGGCGCGATCGCTTTGCCGGGCTCGAGGTGCGCTTGCGGGCCTCCAAGCTTTCGAATGCGCAGGTGCAGCGGAACGCCATCGCCCGCCAGCGCGAGCGTACGCATCGGCTGGCCGAGCGCGCCAACCGCGCGCTGCTCACGCTGCTGCAGCGGCTGGAAGCCCGCGTCGAGAACAGCGGCAAGCTGCTGTCGGCGCTGTCCTATCGCAGCGTGCTCGCGCGCGGCTTTGCACTGGTGCGGGATGAAGCGGGACACCCCGTGCACGCGGCCGACAGCATCGGGCCGAATGCGCGGATCGAGATCGAGTTCGCCGACGGCCGCGTGGCTGCGACCGCGGATTCGGACCGCCCGGCCCCGACGACGAAGCGGGCGCCGGCACAGCCGAAGCAGACCGCGCAGGAGACCAAGCCCGCGCCGAAGCGCGCAGGCAAGCCGGTGGATCAGGGCAGCTTGTTCTAGAGTCCTGCTAGCGCACGCTCTATCCCCGTCATTGCGAGGAGCGAAGCGACGAAGCAATCCAGAATCTTTCCGCGGAGCGACTCTGGATTGCTTCGCTGCGCTCGCAATGACGATGTGGAAGCAGCGCGAGCCCGCATGAGCGCAGCGATATGCGGGACCAGTCGCCCCGGATATCGCTGCGCTCATCCGGGCTACGGCACCCTCACGCCTAGCGGCAGGACAATCCCGCGTCGATCGTGGTCCAGAAGCCGCAATGTTCCGGCGCGAGCATGGGCGAGCCGGCATGGGCTTCGAACAGGAAGATCGCGACGGTGAAGACGATCAGTGCGGAGGAGAAGAGGACAATGCGGTTGCGCATGTGAATGCGTTTAGCCGATATCATGGTCGAACTAAGGCATCGCTACATGCTGAAACCGGTTTGGCGCGCGATCCGTAGATTCCGGGTCGGCCAACTTCCGTGCAGGGCGGTGGTCGATGCGGGGCTGTCCGCGTCACGTTGTTCCTCGGACGGCCCCGCTTGTACGGGACGCGTAGCCCGCATGAGCACAGCGACATGCAGGACAAACCTCCCCGGATATCGCTTCGCTCATCCGGGCTACAGGACCTTCAACACCGCCTCACCGCGCCAGCCACTCCGCGACGTCCCGCTGCGACTCCGCGCGCGCCTCGGCATCGGTGCCGAGATGGCCGTGCTCGGGCACGGCGGCATCGGTGCTGGCGCTGGCTGCGTGCAGCGGCGTGTTGGCGCGGTCGAAATCGTGATAGGCGCCGGGATAGACCACGATGCGCGCGAGCGCGCTGCGGCCGTGCGCGCCGTCCACCATCTGGCGGCAGGCCGGCGGCGAGGAGACGTCGTCGTTCGCGCCGATCAGCACCAGCGTCGGCACCCGCGTGCTCCAGCCGAGGCCGGCGGAGATCCGGCAATCCGGATAGAACGCGATCGCGGCGCGGAAATCCGGACCCTGATCGCGCGCCACGCTCTGCGGACGTACCGCCCAGAGCAGCGCGCTGGCGCCGTTGGCCCAGCCGATCAGGCTGACGCGGTCGCGCGCGACCCAGCTCTGCTTCATCAGCCAGGCGCGCGAGGCCGCGATGTCGGCAACGCGTTCGCGGCGCGCCTTGACGTGCATCTCCTTGACGCGGCATTGCGGCCCGAGCTCGCGCGAGCCGTAGCTGTCGGGCAGCAGCACGGCATTGCCGGCCTTGAGCAGCCGCTCGGCCCAGTCGCGATAGCGCGGCAGCACCGGATCGGAATGGCCGCCGAGGCCGCCGCAGCCATGCAGCGCAATCACGGTCGGAAACGGCCCCTCGCCCGCGGGCTTGAACAGCTGCGCATGCAGGGTTCCGGACGACAGCGGAATCTCGACCTGATGCGGCGCAGTCTCCGGCGCGGCGCGCGCGGCCGACATCAGCAGCGTCAGGAACAGGGCGGTCAGTCGAAGGCGCATCGGACTCTGCCGTAGGAGGAGCCGGTCCGCGCGGGAGCCGGCGATCCCGGATCGAGCACTATCACGCTGAAACGGCTGCAAAACATCACAAACCGGTGGGTTTACCGGGCGGACAAGCCACCCTATCTATGCTAAATCCCGTCCAACACATCGTGCCCTCCAGGGATTGCCTTAGGGTTTGCCTCAAGGTTTTCCTGGGAGAGGCCTTCCACGGAGACTTTCGACCGTGCTGAACAAGTTCGGCTCTTCCGGCCATGGCGAAGCGCAGGTGCAATATCTTGACGGCGATTTCCGTGTGATCTCGCCGGGGACGTTCGTGCGCTGCGCGATCACCGACACGCGGATCCCGCTCGACGAGCTGAAGTACTGGAGCGTGGATCTGCAGGAAGCCTACGCCACGCCCGCGGCCGTGCTGCAGCGGCATTTTCCGGGTGCGCTGAAGCAGCCGTGACCTTGTAGCTCTCGTAGCGTGGGCAAAGGCGCAAAGCGCCGTGCCCACCATCTTTTCAAGACCGCGAGGAGCAACGTGGGCACGCTTCCGCCTTCGCTCTCCGAGCTTCGGCGGACAAGCCGCTTTGCCTACCCTACGAGACCGGGTTCGTGGCATCGTGCGGCTATTGCGGCTCGGGACCATCGCCGCCCACGCAGGTCTTGATCGCGCTCTTGCGCGCCTCGCCGACAATCTTCTGATCGATCGCCTGCTTCAGGCAGTCCACCCGCGCCTGCGCCATGCAGAGCTGCATCTGGTCGCGCTTGTCCTGCCCCTTCAGACTTGCCGTCGTGGCGAGACAGGTCACGCGCTTGGTCGCGGGAACCGGCACGGTGCTGGTCGGCGCGGCGGACGGCGTCGTCTGCGCGAACACCGGCGCAACAATCAGACATACAAGGCTGGCGGCCATAGCCGCAGGGGGCAGTTTCATCGCATTCTCCAGGATCGGATGGAACCGATAGAAGTCTGGCGATGAATGCCACCTGAATGGCGCCTTGCCGTCGGGTGAGCAAAGCGTGGTCTGAAAATACACGGTCATTTCAGGGACCGACGCCGGTCCTCCGGGGGCGGGCGCCACGCAGGCGTTCCGGGATGCTCGCAAGCCGTCGACGTCACATCGGACAGCGAACGTAGATCATATCCATGGGCACGGGGCCGTTGGAGCTGAGTGTGATCTGATTCTCTCCGGAGTGTTTCACCTCGAACGTGACATCTGAAATCGCGACGCCGTCCGAGCATGCCGCCACCACGCGCACATTCGGCCCGTCATCGCGCCGCGATTTGACGGTGCATTTTTGCAGCGTGCCGGTGATCTCCCTTCCCTGGACGATCAGACCGCCTGCATGGAGATCGGCATCTTTCTTGAACGAAATCCTGTTGTTTTCCTTGGTGAACATGCTGCCACAGGCCGAGGCGTCGATCGACCATGCTCCGTTCAAATCCGCAGCCTGCGCCGAGGCCGATTGCATGACGAGCAGTACTAGCAACAGCAACGGGTCGAAGGTCTTCATGAAACTCTCCGATGAAATAGCCGATAAGCGACTGGTGCCCGTTCGACTGAACGTGGAATTGTCGTCAAAGCAGATTTCGCTCGAAGCAGCAGGCGTCGCTGCCCTTCGTGTCACTCTTACGAGCCCCAGCGTGCAAGGGCCTGGCCGGCCCCTCGTTGATCTAGGTCAATCCTTTGATCTGGATCAATTCAAAGCTGTACTCGCCTGCTTCCGTCAACCTGATCTTCCACCAAAGGCCCCGCTCCCAAGTTCATGCGTGAGGGTGCTCGAAGGCGGCAGGCATCTTTGCGATTTCGACCATTTGCCGCCGCTATCGATCGGCCGCGCCCAACGCCGAGCCGATCGACACCGGCGCAGGCCATGCCGGCTGGTGCATTGCCAGGAAGAGGATCGTCCCATGAGTAACGACAGGATCCCGGCCGAGCCAAACAAGGAGACCGGGCCCGGCAGCGCAGGATTGAAACGCCGCGATCTCTTGTTGAGCGGCAGCTCCATCGTCGCGGCTTCAGCGCTCTCCGCTGTCGGCGCAGCAAGCTTCGCGCAGGCGCAGCAACCAGCCCCCGCGCCGGCCGGACAACGCCCCAATATCGTCGTCATCATGGGGGACGATATCGGTATCTGGAATATCGGTGCTTACCATCGCGGCATGATGGCCGGCCGGACGCCGAACCTCGACAAGATCGCGGCAGAAGGCATGCTGTTTACCGATTATTACGCCGAGGCGAGCTGCACGGCGGGCCGCGCCAATTTCATCACCGGCGAGCTGCCGATCCGCACCGGCATGACCACGGTCGGACAGGCCGGCGCTCCCACCGGCTTGCCGGCGGAGGCCGTGACCATCGCCACCGCGCTCAAGGGCATGGGGTATGCCACCGGCCAGTTCGGCAAGAATCACCTTGGCGACAAGAACGAGTTTCTGCCGACCGTGCACGGCTTCGACGAATTCTTCGGCTATTTGTATCACCTTGACGCGATGGAAGATCCGGCTCACCCCGGCTATCCGCAGGATCTGTTGAACGTCGTCGGTCCGCGCAACATGCTGCATACGTGGGCGACCGATGTAGACGATGCCACCGTGGATCCGCGCTGGGGCAAGGTCGGCAAGCAGAGGATCGAGGACGCCGGCACGCTCTATCCCAAGCGGATGGAAACCGTGGACGACGAAATTCGGGACCTTGCCTTGAAGTTCATCGAAAAGGCCAAGGCCGACAACAAGCCGTTCTTCCTGTGGCTCAATCCAACCCGCATGCACATCGTCACGCACCTGTCACCGAGGTATGAGGCGATGCGGAACTCCAAGAATGGCTGGTCGATTCATGAAGCCGGCATGGCGCAGCTCGACGACGATGTCGGCATCGTCATGCAAAAGCTCAAGGACATGGGCGTGGATGACAACACCATCGTCATCTTCACGACCGACAACGGCACCGAGGTCTTCACCTGGCCGGATGGCGGACAGACGCCCTTCGCGCAGAGCAAAGGCACGGTCATGGAAGGCGGCTTCCGCGTGCCGGCGATGATCCGCTGGCCCGGCAAGGTGCCGGCCGGAAAGGTCGAGAACGGCATCATCTCCGGACTAGACTGGTTCCCGACCTTGCTGGCCGCTGCCGGCAACCCGAACATTGTCGAGGAACTCAAGAAGGGCAAGCAGATCGGAGATCGCACCTACAAGTGCTATCTGGACGGTTACAATCAGATGGACATGATCACCGGCAAGGGACCGTCGAACCGGCATGAAGTCTGGTACTTCGGCGAGAGCGAGCTGGGAGCCGTACGCATCGACGACTTCAAGTATCGCTTCATCGACCAGCCCAGGGGATGGCTGGGCGAAAAGTCGAAGGTTGACGTTCCCTATCTGATCAACCTTCGCCTCGATCCGTTCGAGCGGACGGGCTGGCCCGATAGCGGGACCAAATTTGGCGCGCAACAATACTTCGACTGGTTCAAATATGAATTCTGGCGCTTCGTCTTCGTCCAGCAGCAGGTCGAGAAACTGGCGATGACGGCGATTGAATTCCCGCCGATGCAGAGGGGCGCGAGCTTCAACCTCGATGCCGTGAAGGCCCAGATCGCAGCGGCCAGGGCGGCGATCGCAAAATAGATGGCATCCGCAATGCTTCACGGTGGGACAGCCGATGCCGAGGCTGTCCCACGCCTTACTGGGACGGTGTTTTCCCTGGGCGGCGGATGGCGCTTCACTCCTCCAACCACCTCGGCACGGGCAGATTCTTCCCGCGCAAGAATTCCGGGTTGAACAGTTTTGATTGATAGCGCTGTCCGCCGTCCGCAAGGATCGTCACGATGGTCTTGCCCGGGCCGAGGTCGCGCGCGAGCCGCATGGCGCCGACGATGTTGATGGCGCTTGAGCCGCCCAGCACCAGTCCTTCATGTTCGATCAGGTCGAACAGAACGGGCAAGGCTTCCGCGTCGGTGATCTGATAGGCCATGTCGATCGGCGTGCCTTCCAGATTCCGGGTCACGCGGATCTGGCCGATCCCTTCGGTGATGGAGTCGCCTTCCGCCGTCAGCTCGCCCTTGGTGAACCAGTTATAGAGAGCGGCGCCCATGGGATCGCTGAGCGCGATCTTGACGGCGGGATTGCGCTCCTTGAGCGCCCGCGCGATCCCGCCCAGGGTGCCGCCACTGCCGACCGCACAGGTAAAGCCGTCGATCCGTCCTTCCGTCTGCGCCCAGATCTCCGGGCCGGTCGTGCGATAATGGCCCTCGCGATTGGCGGTGTTGTCGAACTGGTTGGCCCAGAAGGCGCCGAGCTCCTCCGCGAGCTGGCCGGAATAGCGCGCGTAATGACCGGGATTGGAATAGGGCACGGCGGGCACCAGGCGCAAATCGGCGCCACAAAGCCGCAGCATGTCCTTCTTCTCCTGGCTCTGCGTGTCGGGCATCACGATCACGCTGCGATAGCCGCGCGCATTCGCCACCAGCGCGATGCCGATGCCGACATTGCCGGCGGTGCCTTCGACGATGACACCGCCCGGCTTGAGCTTGCCGCGTCGCTCGGCATCATCGATCATGGCGAGCGCCGCACGATCCTTGATCGAACCGCCGGGATTGAGAAATTCAGCCTTGCCGTAGATCTCGCAGCCCGTGGCCTCCGACGCCGCCCGCAGCCGGATCAATGGCGTATTGCCGATGGAGTCGAGGAAACCCGCCCGCACATTGGTCATCGCCTGCCCTTTCGTGTTCCCGCAACTTTAGGCGGGCAAGCGGGCAATTCGGTTCTCTAGTTCGGAAGAAGCGTGAAATGTTTTGGGCGTTTGACGCAGACAACCGGCAATTCCATGCTCAAGTGCCTACGAGTTCACGGCTTGCGGCGAGATCATCGTGCGCTGAAGCGCCGCTCGCGCGCCTTGTAGAGATGGTCGCTGATCAATTGCCGCAGCCTTGCCGGCTCGTCGAATTCGAGCTGGACCGCGAACGGCACGATGCCGTCGGGGATGCCCGCGCGGCCGCGCAGGCGGGCAAGGTCCTTTTCCGTCGTCACCAGCGTGAGCTGCTCGCGGCTAGCTTCCGCTCCGAGCGCGGCGATCTCGTTGTCCGAGAACATGTGATGATCGGCGAAGGCGCGCGTGCGCGCGACCTGGATGCCGCTGGTGCACAGGGTGCGGAAGAAGCGCTCGGGATCACCGATGCCGGCGAAGGCGAAAACCGGTTTGCCGAACAACTGCGCGAGCGAAGCCGCATCCGGCTTCAGGCGTGCTCGCAGCTGGGGCTTGTTGCGCTTGGCGAGTTCGGCCGCGACATCGTCCGCGGCGTGGCCGTCGCCGATCAGCACCAGCGCGTCGGTGCGCGCGAGCTGTGCTCTCAAGGGCGCGCGCAAGGGACCGGCCGGAAATACCTTGCCGTTGCCGAGACCACGCTCGCTGTCGATCACGATCAGCGACGTATCCTTCAGCAAACGCGGGTTCTGGAAACCGTCGTCCATCAGGATCACGGTCGCGCCTTGCGATTTGGCGAGCGCGACGCCTTCGAGCCGGTCGCGCGCGACGGCGACGGGGACGTCGCGCACCATCATCAGCGGCTCGTCGCCGATGTCGGCTGCGGTGTGACGTTCGCGGTCCACCATCACCGGGCCCTTCAGCCGTCCGCCATAGCCGCGGCTGAGCACCACCGGCGTCTCGCCGAGCTCGCGGAGCAGCTTCGTCAGCGCCAGCACGGTCGGCGTCTTGCCGGCGCCGCCGACATGGTAATTGCCGACGCAGATCACGGGGATGCCGGCGTCAAAGCCTTTGCGCGCCATGCGCCGCGCGGTGATGGCGCCATAGAGCGCGCCCAACGGGCTGAGGAGATGCGACTTCGGGGAACGCGGCCGGTACCAGAAGGCCGGCTCACGCATTGGCGGCTCCCATCTCGATCCGCAATTGCAGCAGATAGGGTTCGAGCGCCGTCATGGTGCGATCCAGCGCACCGCCGAGCTGCTCGACGACGCCGTGACCGGCCTGCTGCATCTTGTCGCGAATGGTGGGATCGGCGAGCAACTGGCCGAGCTGCTTGACCAGCAGCTCCTGCGTGTCCGCCTGGCGCGCGCCGCCGCTTCCATCGAGCGCCTCGTAGACATCGGCGAAATTGAAGACGTGCGGGCCGTGAATGATGGCCGCGCCGAGCTTGATCGCCTCGATCGGATTCTGGCCGCCATGATGGATCAGCGATCCGCCCATGAACACGATCGGCGAGAGGCGGTAGAACAGGCCGAGCTCGCCCATGGTGTCGGCGACATAGATATCGGTGGTCGCCGCCAGCGGCTCGTCGCGCGAGCGCAGAGCGGGCTTCAGGCCGGACGCCGTGATCAGGCCGGCGATCGAGGAGCCGCGATCCGGATGGCGCGGCACGATCACGGTCAAGAGCTGCGGGAAGAAACCGACGAGGCTGCGATGGGCCGCGACCAGCATCTCGTCCTCGCCCGGATGGGTCGAGGCGGCGACGATGATCGGACGCCCGCGCGTCGTCGCCATGAGACGTTCGAGCTTGGCGGGATCGGCCGGCGGCGCTGGCACGTCGAGCTTGAGATTGCCGGTGGTGACGACGTCACGGCCGCCGAGCGCCGAGAAGCGCTCCGCATCGGTCTTCGACTGCGCGAGGCAGATGTCGAAGCGCGACAGCAGCGCCGAGATGGTGCCGTACATGCGCCGCCAGCGCGGGAAGGAGCGCGGCGACATCCGTCCGTTGATCAGCACCATCGGCACCCGGCGCGCCGCGCCCGCGAGGATCAGGTTCGGCCACAAATCGGATTCGATGAACAGCGCCAGCGACGGCTTCCAGTGATCGAGGAAGCGCGCGACATAGCGCGGGGAATCATACGGCACGTATTGATGGATGACGTCGGGCGGGAAGCGCTTTGCGACGACGGCCGCCGAGGTGACGGTGCCGGAGGTGAGCAGGATGCGCAGGTTCAGATCGCGCAGCCGCCCGATCAGCGCGCCGGCCGCCAGCACCTCGCCGACGCTGGCGCCGTGGATCCAGACCAGCGGGCCATGCGGCCGGACGTCCTGGGATAGCCCCCGCCGTTCGCCGACGCGCGCGGGGTCTTCCTTGCCCTGCTTGAGCCGCCGCTTGATCAGCACAGGCGCCAGCGGCACCAGGCCTGAGGCCAGGCGCTGGTACATCCGCAGCGTCATTGGCAGCGAATTGGGCAGCGCGTTAGGCATCTTCGGGCCCCGGGCGGCCGAGCTGCGCATAGGCACGGCGGGTCGCCTCGTTCAACGTGTCTTCCAGCTCCTGCCGCAACGCCTCCATCATGGCGGCATCGGCATCCGGCGGTACGTTGATTTCCTTGATCCCGACCAATGCGCCCCGCCCGAACGGCAAATTGATGGTCGTGCGGTCCCAGTTCTTGAGCCGGATGAAGCGGCTGGTCGCCATCGCGAAAGGCATGATCGGCCGCCCCGATTCCCGTGCCAGCATGATGATGCCGAGCCCGGCCACGCGCGCGCGCTTGGGGACATCGGCGGTCAGCGCGACATTACAACCGTCCTGGAGCGTCCGCACCATTTCCTTGAAGGCGCCGACGCCGCCCTTGCGGTGGAAGGCGCCGCCATGGTCGCCGGAACCGCGGATGAGGCCGATGCCGAGCCGCTCGACCGCGATGGCGTTGAACTCGCCGTCGCGGTGACGGGAGATCAGGACCTTGGCGCGGTAGGACTCCTTGTTCTTGATGAAGGGGGTGAGGAAATGCTGGCCGTGCCAGAAGGCGAAGATCCCGGGGATCCGCGGCTCGACGATGTCATAGACATCAGGCGGATCGAAGGTGAACTTGTTGGTCCGCCAGACAAAGCGCAGATATTCGGCCGCCAGAACCCCGACGGCACGCTGAACGAAGCTGCTTCGCAGCGTATTGCGAAGCAGTTTTTTCAACGCGCCGGTTCTTGATTCGGGTCGAGCAGCCGGTGGAGATGGACGATGAAATAGCGCATCTGCGCGTTGTCGACCGTGCTCTGCGCCTTGGCGCGCCAGGCGGTGTGCGCGGTCGCATAGTTCGGATAGAGGCCGACGATCTCGACGTCGTCGAGGTTCTTGAAGGTGTTGTGCTCGAGGTCGACGAGCTCGCCACCGATCACGAGGTGAAGCAGTTGCTGCGGGGCGCTATCTGGCATGAGTTCGGTTCCTAATGGGCTGCCCGGCAAAGCAGTGGTCGACAAGCACGACGAAAGCGCTCAGGGCAAGGGACGATTTCGAAAATGCGCGACAATGCTCGCATGACGATCGCGTCCCGCTGCCACCAGCACCCCGTGCGTAACTTCCCTGCGGTTATAGAGGATGGGGTCTCCGGAGAGGTCGCTCATCCTACCACCCGCTTCCTGCACGATCAAATCGGCCGCCGCAAGGTCCCAATCATGGCTGCTGCCGCCCGCAAAAGCCGCATCCAGCGCGCCCTGGGCGACCCGGCAGAGCCGCAGCGCGAGCGAACCGATTCGTGGATGCAGCTTGATGTCGCCGCCGGCCATGTTGAGGCGCTCGACCATGGGCTTCGGGCCCGACATGCGGGAGAAGTCGAGGCTGGATCCGGACGTCGCCCGCACCGGCCTGTCGTTGAGCAGCGTCGCCTGGCCGCGGGCCGCGAAGAAGAACTCATTGCTGGTCGGCGCGAACACCGCGGCCAGCACCGGCGCGGAATTCTCGACCAGCGCGACGCTGACGCACCATTCGTCGTGACCGTTGAGATAGTTGCGGGTGCCGTCGATGGGATCGACCACCCAGACCAGCCGCCGCGACAGCCGCGTGGAATCGTCGGCGCTCTCCTCCGACAGCCAGCCATAATCGGGCGTCGCCGCGCGCAGGCGCGATTCGAGCAGGTCGTTGACGGCGATGTCGGCTTCGGAGACCGGCGAGGATGCGCCCTTGGTCCATTTCTTCAGCTCGGTGCGGAACATCGAGCGGGCGAGCGCGCCCGCATCCCGCACCGTGTCTTTCAGCAGCGCCGCATCGCGCGTCAGGATCGTCGCGTCGAGAGAGTTCGCGTCAGCGTCCGCCAAGCGTCAAACCCTCGATGCGCACCGTCGGCGCATTGATGCCGTAGCGGAATTCGAGATTGTTGGCAGGCTGCATCGACTTGAAGATCTCGAACAGGTGGCCCGCGATCGTCACCTCGCTGACGGGATAGGTGATCTCGCCGTTCTCGATCCAGAAGCCGGAGGCGCCGCGGCTGTAATCGCCGGTGACGCCGTTGACGCCGGAGCCGATCAAATCGGTGACGTAAAAGCCCTGCTTGATGTCGGAGATCAGCTCAGCGGGCGTCGGCGTGCCGGCTTCGAGATGCAGATTGTACGGCCCCGGCGAGGGTGAGGAGGAGACGCCGCGATGGGCGTGGCCGGTGGTGGCAAGGCCGAGCTCGCGCGCGGTGGCGCAGTCGAGCAGCCAGGTGGTCAGCACGCCCTCGTCGATCAGCGCGGTCTTCTTCACCGCGACGCCCTCGGCGTCGAAGGTCTGCGAGCGCAGGCCGCGCTTGCGCAGCGGATCGTCGATGATGCGGATGTTCTTGGCAAAGAGCTGCTGGCCGAGCTTGTCCTTGAGGAAGCTGGTCTTGCGCGCGATCGAGGCGCCGTTGATGGCGCCGACGACATGGCCGACCAGCGAGCCTGCAACGCGCGGATCGAACACCACAGGCACCTTGCAGGTCTCGACCTTGCGCGGATTGTAGCGCGCCACGGTGCGCTCGCCGGCGGAACGGCCGACGACCTCGGGCGACAGCAGATCGGCCCCATGCGGCGCCGAGGTGAAATCGTAGTCGCGCTCCATGCCGGTGCCTTCGCCGACGATCGCCGTCGCCGAGATGCCCTGGCTGGAACGCAAATAAGAGCCGTGGAAGCCGGTGCTGGTGACGAGCACCATGCCGCCCATGCCGGCGGAGGCCGAAGCGCCGCCGGACTTCGACACGCCCTTCACGGCAAGCGCCGCGGCCTCGGCCTCGAGCGCGCGGCGCTCGAGCTCGCTGGTTGCGGGAATGTCGGGATCGAGCAGGTCGAGATCGGGGAAGTCGCGCGCGAGCAGCGCGGGATCGGCGAGGCCGACATATTTGTCGTCAGGCGCGACGCGTGCCATCGCGACCGCGCGCTCGGCAAGCTTGGTCACGGCATCGCCGCTGGCGTCATTGGTGGAGACCACCGCCTGGCGCTGGCCGACCAGCACGCGCAGGCCGACATCGTCGCCCTCGGACCGCTCGGATTCCTCGACGCGGCCGTCGCGCACCTCGACGCCTTGCGAGATGCCGCGCACCGCGACCGCATCGGCCGCATCCGCCCCCGCGCGCTTGGCCGCCTCCACCAGCCGCTGTGCAAGGTCGGACAGCGCGGACTGATCGAACAGGTCGCGATTGGCTTTGGACGAAAGCGTCGAGCTTGGTGAAGGGTTCACAAACGAAATCCTGTTGGGGCGGGAGGTTTCGGGGCGATCGGGGCCCTGAACACCAGATGTGCCCAAATGGTGCGGACTTCAAGCATTTTCAGCCGGCAAAAAGCTCAGATTCGCAGCTCTCGCGCAACGTCTCGTCAATCATGTGCGCCAAGCTCTTGTCAATCATGACCGCCGGTGACGATGGGTTAACCAGCCTTTTTAAGCGGTTTTCGGACACCGCGCGCTAAGGTCCTCGCATCGACCGGGAACATAATCCCGGCGGGGAGAACGAAAGCCGTGAGGCGTCAAACAGCAACATGCGGGGTCGCTCCCGCCGGGTCGGGCCGCAGCTTGCGGCTCGACCCCCTTTCCCTTCCTGTCCGCTTCGATGCGCATGATCCGCGTGCCGACGGATACACCAGGCAGATCGAGCTTCATCGCGAACGCGTCGTGCTGCGCCGTGCCGTCCGCGGCATGCAGATGGCGATCAACGTCCGCGTCAGTGATTTCACCGGCGTCGCGCTGCGTGGCAATGACGAGGCGCAGACCCTCGTCCTCGTGCATCGCGATCCCTCGCTCTCAGTTCCGCTGCTGGTCAGCGCCGACGGCGACGAGCTTGCTGAAGCCTGGGCGGTCTGGAGCGAGCTGTTCGCGCTGCCGCAGCTCGACGAAGGCGCCCGCAAGCCCGCACCGCGCCGCCGTCGCGCCAATGCGATCCGCGCCCGCCGTCCGAAATTCCTGATGCGCCGCCGCGCCGGCGTCGCGCGCGAGCTGCCGGTTCATCGCGCAGAGCGTGAGATCATCGCGCGGAATTAAGCGACAATCACAGGTGCCGTAGGGTGGGTTAGCCGAAGGCGTAACCCACCAATATCTATCCGCACACGGAAAGCAAACTGGTGGATTATGCTTCGCTAATCTACCCTACGAACTACGCCGCCCGCATCACCGCGTCGACCAGCAATCCCGCGAACAGCAGCAAGCCCGCATCCCGGTTCGACTTGAACAGGCGCAGGCACAGCTCGGGATCATCGATCCTCAGGCGCACGATCTGCGAGGCCAGATGCGCGGCGAAGGCTGCAAGCCCGAGCCAGGCCGGCCAGCGCACATCGCCCGAGGCCAGCGCAACGCCGATCAACACCACCGCGAGCCCATAGAACAGGATCAGCGCCTGATGCGTGTGCGCGCCGAACAGACGCGCGGTGGACTTGACGCCGATCAGCGCGTCGTCCTCGGAGTCTTGGTGGGCGTAGATCGTGTCATAGCCGATCACCCAGGAGATCGCGCCGGCATAGAGCACGAGCGCGGTGACGTCGATGCGGGCGAGGGTGACGGCAAAGCCCATCAGCGCGCCCCAGGAGAAGGCGAGGCCGAGGAAGACCTGCGGCCACCAGGTGACGCGCTTCATGAACGGATAGATGGCGACGACCACGAGCGAGGCGATGCCGGTCGCGACCGCAAAACGGTTGAACTGGAGCAGCACGACGAGGCCGATCAACGCCTGCGCGATCATGAACGCCAGCGCCTGCTTCACGGTGATCTGCCCCGCGGGCAGCGGCCGCGAGCGGGTGCGCTCGACCTTGGCGTCGAGGTCGCGGTCGGTGATGTCGTTCCAGGTACAGCCCGCCCCGCGCATCACGAAGGCGCCGATGAAGAACAGGACGATGGTGAGCGGCAGGCGACTGGCGTCATGCGCCATGCCGGCGGCGAGTGCCGCCGACCACCAGCACGGCATCAGGAGCAGCCAGGAGCCGATCGGACGATCGAAGCGGGACACGCGCAGATAAGGCCGCGCCCATGGCGGCGCGAGCGTATCGACCCAGTTGCCGGTGGAGTCGGCAACGCGGGCGCTGGCGTCGCTCATCGGGTGAGGACGTTGCCGTTGAGCGTGTCGAAGGTGCTGCCGCCCTTCTTGCCGGCATTGGCTTCAGGCGCCGAGCCCGAGCCCAGCACCTCGCTCAGCGACGGGCCAGCCGGACGCGCCTGCTGCTGCTGCATCTGCTGCGCGACGTTGCAGACCTTGGCCTGCGTGGCCTCGGTGTTCTTGTGGCTGGCCTTCAGCTGCTCGCCGACCTGCGGCGGGATTCCGCATTTGGCGGAATTGCTCTCGACATATTTGAGCATCTTGGATTCGGCCTGGCTGTAATTCTTGAACAGCTTGCAGGCTTCGTCCGGCGTGGCATGACGATCGCTCGCGGCCTTGATCATCTTGCCGCGCTTCTCGGCCTCTTCGCGCAGGGGCACGAACGCCTTCATGCAGTCCTCGCCGGGACCGGCTTGCGTCGGCGGGGCCGCGCTGAAAGCACCGGCGCCGCCGAGCGGGGCCGCGCCGTTCACGGGAAACGAGGATTGCGGGGCGCTACCGACCGAGGCGGTCGGCGCCGAACCGTTTACGGACGGAAACGGCGAGCTGCTCGCGGCTTGTCCGGGCAGTGGCGCCGGGAATCCCTGGGCGTAGGCGCCAGCGGCACCCATGGTGACCATGGCGGCAGTGATCGGAACCATCAAACGACGGATCATCAAGATAGTCTCTCCGGCAGGAGCTTACGGGGTTCGGCGTCTTCCCAAATTGAAGCGCAACCAGCGTGTTCGCGTTTTTACGATTCCCGCCGGCCCTTAACAACCCGTCGAATAGGGCAAGAGCGCGGCGTGCCGACGCACCGGTTTGGCAATATTTACCCCCGAAATGGCGGCTTTAGGTTAATAACGCCGGCAAATCGGACCTTTGAACGATGCCCTCCCACGATTTTCGCGCCCCCCGCCTGTTCGTCGACACCCCCCTGGCCCAGGACGCCAGGGTCGCCCTCGACCGCGACCAGAGCAACTATCTCGGCAATGTGCTGCGGCTGGCCGCCGGGGCCGAGGTGCTGGCCTTCAACGGCCGCGACGGCGAGTGGCAGACCGCCATCGAGGGCCGCAAACGGCCGGACGGCCTCGTCATCCTGCAGCAGACCCGGCCCCAGGACCGCCTGCCCGACCTCGCCTACGTTTTCGCCCCGCTCAAGCATGCCCGGCTCGACTACATGGTCCAGAAGGCCATCGAGATGGGCGCCGCCACCCTGCAGCCGGTCCTGACCCGGTTCACCCAGGCCTCCCGGGTCAACACCGAGCGGATGCGCGCCAATGTCGTCGAGGCGGCCGAGCAATGCGGCATCCTCAGCATTGCGGACGTGACCGAGCCGGTGCCGCTGGACAGGTACCTCAGTCAGCGCCCTGCCGACCGGCTGCTCGTCTTTTGCGATGAGGCGGCAGAGGTCCAGGACCCCGTTCAGAGCCTGCTCGGCGCGCGCGAGGTTGGACAAGGTATCGACGTGCTGATCGGCCCCGAAGGCGGCTTTGCCGAGGAGGAGCGGGCGCTGCTGCTGCGCCAGCCGAAGATCCTGCGGCTGGCCCTCGGCCCCCGGATCATGCGCGCCGACACCGCCGCGGTGGCGGCGCTGGCACTGGTCCAGGCGGTGCTGGGCGATTGGGGCGGTGGAGGCCGCTAAAGCATGATCCGGAAAAGTGCGCAGCGGTTTTCCGAAAAGATCATGCTTAGACGACGACCTAAAGCACGATGACGGTCCATCCAAATCTCATCGCGCTTTAGACCACCTCTCGCAGCGACCGATGCAGGGTCTCGGATGGCAGCTCTCCGAAAGCGGCCCTGTAGCTCGCCGCGAACTCGCTCAGATGCCAGAAGCCGTGACCGATGGCGCAGGACTTCACGCTGCGCCCCGCCTTGCCGGTGCGCAGCTGCTTGCGCACCGACCACAGGCGCAGGACCCGGCTGTAGCGATGCGGGCTCATGCCGCAGATGGCCTGCGTCGCACTCTGGAGAGTCCGAACGGACACTCCCACCCGCTCCGCCAGTTCGGTCGTCTTGTGCCAGATCGCGAGATCGTGGCGGATCAATCGTTCCATCTCTGCGACGATCCGCTGATAGCTATCCGTCGTGAGGTGCAAGGGACTGCGATTCACGTTGCTCCGAATGACGGCATCCATCGTGGCGAACAGGGACTGTTCGACGACCGTTCGCGACGCCGGCTCGTTCAGGAAGTCCGGATCATAGGCTGCGGTTTCAAGCGTGGTGGAAATCAAAGAGCGCAGGGAGGCGAGCACGTCCGGCGCCGGGCTCAGCAAATGATAGCCGTCATCCAGTTGCGACCAGGGCTCGCGCGCGGGCAGGCTGAAATAGGCGACCGCCCACAGACGCCCCGCCGGCTCGTAGACCAGACAATCGGAGCTCCCCTTCAGAACCAGCACGGAGCTGCCGATTGACTGCCCATTGATGCGGGTGGAGGTCACATGGTCCATCGGCAGCGCCACGGCGACGGCATGCGCCAGATCGTAACCGCGAATGATCCGCGGGAAGGTCTTCACCAGAGACAGGGTCAGGATCGGCAGGCTGAGCCGGGCGCGCATGATTGCAGTCGTCCCGGCAGACAGCGGCATGCTGGACGCACCCGCATATCTCTCGGTCTCGCCGAAATGATCGATATCGTACGATTGGAGCTCGAGAGCCGCGGATGGCTTCAGATCCTGGAACGACAGCAAGCCGTCCGTTGCCGTTCTTTGCGCTCCGTCGCGAACCGTATTGAGAAGGCCTCGATCCATATCCTGCAGCTTACTTCACCTTCCTTGTGGATGCAGCACCCTTGGGGGCACGCAAATCGTCCGGCCCGTTGATGCCGGCGCGCTTGAGATCGCGAAGCAGTTTCGTGAGCAGCAGCATGTTGGTCTTCTGCAGTTCGTGATTGTTTCCAAACCTGAATGCGTTCTGCTCGGTCACGATCAGCCCTGCTTTGGTCTCGGCCAGAATCTTTCTTCGTTTAAGTCCCGTCACGCGACGGCGAACCGTCTCGAGCGGCAGGCTGAGGAAACGAGAGAGCGCCGCCCGGGACACCCCTTGTTTGATCGCATCCGGCTCGACCGCGTGAATGCTGGAGAACCTCTCATCCAGCGACGGATCGTTCATCACGTTGATGACGTTCGCGTTGAGGATCGCGTGAACGATCAGAAGGTCGAGCGGATCGAATTCGTCGTAGTGCCGGAACATCTCGCTGATCGAAAACAGCATATAGGCCAGCGTGTGCCGCGAGACCGTCCGGATAACATCTGCTGCATTGCGCATGAATCAAACCAACATTCACATTGTAAACGAAGGCAGCGGCGAACGGTTTATCCGCCATACCCAAAATGAGTATGCGACGACTTGCCCGTCCTCGCTAATTTCTCAATGTGATGTCCGCGGTTGCTGCATTGAGTCGCATGCGGCGGACATAGCCAGCGACGGGCAACGAGGCGGTCGCACGGGACGACATGGCCACAGACGACGATGTTGCATTGGACATGCGGCGACGCGAGGAGCTCGGGCTCATCCATTGCTCCGCGGTGTATCCATAGATGTCCCTGGCCTGGCCGCGTGAAGGCCGGGCTGTCGCTTCCAGGTATTAAAATACCTGAGCTACTTTCCGCGAGATCGCGGCCTCCCGACCCCAAAGCCGTTAAGCGATTGATCCTTTGGAGGTCGAAACCGCTTTCCGGCCATGCTAAGGGCTGCGCCAATTCGCCTCCCTTTGCCCTGCCCGGTTCCACCGGGACGATGGACCCCTGAGATGACCGCGACTGCCACCTCAAATGCTGCCGGCTCCGCCGCCTGGGCGGATACGCTGCTCTTGTCGTTCGCGCAGGCCGGCTATGTCAGAGCCGAGCCCGCCATCCTGCAGCCGGCCGAGCCGTTCCTGGACCTCTCCGGCGAGGACATCCGCAAGAGCCTGTACCTGACCACGGACCTCTCCGGCGAGGAGCTTTGCCTGCGCCCGGACCTGACCATCCCCGTGGCGCGCGACTATTTGGCCTCGGGCCGCGCCGGCCAGCCGGCCGGATTCAGCTATCTCGGCCCGGTGTTCCGTTACCGTAGCGGCCAGGCCAGCGAGTTTCTTCAGGCCGGCATCGAATCGTTCGGCCGCCAGGACCGCGCCGCGGCCGATGCCGAGATGCTGGCGCTGGCGCTGGAGGCGACCGCGGCCTTCGGTGTGAGCGATGTCGAGATCCGGACCGGCGATGTCGCGCTGTTCAATGCGCTGCTCGACGCGCTCAACCTCTACCCGGTCTGGCGCCGCCGCCTGGTCAAGGATTTCAACCGCAAGATCAGCCTGGAAAAGGATCTGGAGAAGCTGGCGGCCACAACCACCGCGGCCCGCAGCGAATATGAAGGCGTGCTCGCCGCGCTCGCCGGCTCCGACCGCAAGGCCGCGCTCGCCTTCGTCACCGATTTGATGTCGATTGCCGGCACCACCAATGTCGGCGGCCGCACCACGGCCGAGATCGCCGACCGCTTCCTCGAGCAATCGACGCTGAAGGGCGGCGCGTTGCCGCGCGAGGCAATCGCCGTGCTCAAGCGATTCCTGTCGATCGCGGGCAATCCCGACGACGCAATTGCCGCGCTGCGCGCGCTCACCGCCGATGCCAGGCTCGATCTCACCGCAGCGATCGACCAGTTCGAGAGCCGGGTCGGCTTCATGGCGGCGCGCGGCATCGACGTGAAGCAGACACGCTTCTCGACCGCGTTCGGGCGCGGGCTCGATTATTACACCGGCTTCGAATTCGAGCTGCATCATCGCGGCAACGGCGCCGAGCCGCTGGTGGCCGGCGGCCGCTACGACGGGCTGATGACCCAGCTCGGTTCAGCCGAGCCGATCCCCGCGGTCGGCTTCTCGGTCTGGGTGGGCACGCTGACCCGGATCGGTCGCAAGGTGGGAGCTTAAGTCATGAGCGCGCCATTCGTTCTGGCCGTTCCCTCCAAGGGCCGCCTGCAGGAAAACGCCGAGGCCTTCTTCGCCCGTGCCGGGCTGAAGCTGTCGAAGGCCGGCGGCGCACGCGATTATCGCGGCACCATCGCGGGCCTCGACAATGTCGAGGTCGCCTATCTCTCGGCGAGCGAGATCGCATCGCAGCTGTCGCGCGGCTTCGCCCATCTCGGCGTCACCGGCGAAGACCTGGTGCGCGAGAACATCCCTGACGCCGACAAGCGCGTGTCGCTGATCGAGGGGCTCGGCTTCGGCTATGCCGACGTCGTCGTGGCGGTGCCGCAGGCGTGGATCGACGTCCGCACCATGGCCGATCTCGACGATGTCACCACCGGCTTCCGCGAGCAGCATCACATGCGGATGCGGGTCGCGACCAAGTTCGTCAACCTCACCCGCACGTTCTTCCAGAGCCACGGCATCACCGATTACCGCATCGTCGAGAGCGCAGGCGCCACCGAAGGTGCGCCGGCGGCCGGCAGCGCCGAGCTGATCGTCGACATCACCACCACGGGCGCGACGCTTGCCGCCAACGGCCTGCGGGTGCTCGACGACGGCGTGATGCTGCGCAGCCAGGCCAATCTGGTCGCCTCGAAGGATGCCGACTGGACGCCGCAGGCGCGCGAGACCGCGCGCGTCATCCTCGATCACATCGCAGCGCGGGCGCGCGCCAACAAATACCGCGAGGTCCGAACCCGCTTCCGGCAGTGCGACGCCACCCTGCTCGGCGAAGCCCATAGCCGGTTCGGCGTCGTAGCCCCGTTCGGCGGACCGACCTCGTCGGGCATGCTGACGCTGCACTGCCCGCCGGGGCAGCTCTATGCGCTGGCGAGCTTCCTGCGCGAGCACGGCGCCGAGACCGTCTCGGTGGTGTCGCTCGACTACGTGTTCGACCGGGAGAACCCGCTGTTCGCCAAGCTCGAGGCGTTCCTGCGGCGGTGAAACCAAAGCTTGTTGAGCAGCTTTGTTCAGCGTAGCGACAGCTAACGGCGGCTACCATATGCTGTTGAGATGACCTTGAACGCCCTCTGGAACCTTGATCGATGACGCTGGGCTCTGACGTATCCGCCCTGACGACCACCGCGGCGAGCGCCGCCGCGAAGGGGCTGTCGATTGTCATCCCCGTCTACAACGAGGCGACGGGCCTCGCCGCCCTGCATCAGCGCATCTGCGATCTCGCCAGGACATTGCGGGAGCGCTATCGGCTGTCTTGCGAGGTCGTCTATGTCGACGACGGCAGCAAGGACGCGACGCTGTCGATCGCCCGCTCGCTGCCGGCCGATGCGATCGACGTCCAGGTGGTGTCGCTGTCGCGCAATTTCGGCAAGGAGGCCGCGCTGATGGCCGGCCTCGACCATGCCCGGCTCGGCGCCGTCATGTTCATGGACGGCGACGGCCAGCATCCGCCCGCGCTGATCGAGCAACTGGTCCGACACTGGATCGATGACGGCTATGACGTCGTCTATACCGCCAAGGCGCATCGCGACAACGAGACCTTCCTGCGCCGGGTCGCCGTACACGGCTTCTACGCGCTGATCAATTGGGGCGCCCGCCAGAAGATCCCGGAAGACGCCGGCGACTTCCGCCTGCTGTCGCCGCGCGCGGTCACGGCGCTGCGGCAATTGCCGGAGCGCAACCGCTTCTTCAAGGGCCTCGCGAGCTGGATCGGCTTCCGCCAGATCCGGGTCGATTACGAGCCCTCGGCGCGCGCCCATGGCGTCACCACCTTCAACGCCGCAAGCCTGCTCGGCCTGTCGATCGAGGGCCTGACCTCGTTCTCGGTGGCGCCGCTGCGCTTCGCCAGCCTGCTCGGCGTCATCCTCGCCGGCATCGCCTTCCTGTTCGGCCTCTCGATCCTCTGGGAGGTCTTCACGACCGGCAAGCAGGTCCCCGGCTATCCCTCGCTCGTGGTCGGCCTGATGACCATCGGCGGCGTGCAGCTCATCATGATCGGCATCGTCGGCGAATATATCGGCAAGATCCTGTCCGAGCTGAAGGCGCGCCCGATCTACTTCGTCGCCGAGCACAGCGAGAAGCATTTCGAGACCGACAAGGCCGACGACGCCTCGAAGCGGACGGCGGCTGAATGAGCGCGGCCGCGAGCCTGCGGCGGATCTGGCTCTGCGCCGACGATTACGGCATCAGCCCCGGCGTCAACCGCGCCATCCGTGACCTGATCGAGCGCGGCCGCCTCAACGCCACGTCAGTGATGATGGTGGGCCCCGCGATCGAGCGCAGCGAGGTCGATGCGCTTCAGGCCTCGGCACGGCAAAGCCCGCGCTGCGCGATCGGATTGCACGTGACGCTGTCCGCACCGTTCCGGCCGCTCACCATGCATTACCGTCCGCTCGACGGCGACATGTTCATGCCGTTTCCGAAACTCCTGCGCGCAGGGTTGATGCGGCGGCTGGACCGCGAATTCGTCCGCAACGAGGTGAAGGCGCAGCTGGCGGCCTTCGTGGAGGCATTCGGACGCGCGCCCGACTTCGTCGACGGCCATCAGCATGTGCAGCTTTATCCGCAGGTGCGCGACGGCTTCGTCGATGCCGTCAGCGAGGGCGCGCCGCAGGCCTGGGTGCGCCAGGGCGGCCGCGACCTGCCGCTGACGCAGCGGCTCGCCTCTCCGAAGGCCATGGTGCTCGACATCCTCAGCGCGCAATTCCGCCGCCGCGCCGGCAGCGCCGGCCTCCGCTTCAATCCCGGCTTTGCCGGCGCCTATGATTTTACGCGCGCGTCCGATTTCGGCGAGTTGATGCGGCAATTCCTCGAAGGCCTCCCCGACGGCGGCCTCGTGATGTGCCATCCGGGCTTCGTCGACGATGTCCTCACCGGCCTTGACCCGATGACGGACGTGCGCGAGCGCGAGCACGCCTATCTCTCGGGCGACGCCTTCCCGCGCCTGCTGGCGGACAGCAACGTGACACTGGGATGACCCGGACGAAAAGCGAGCCCGTCAGGCAGCTTGTCGCATACGGAAATTTAATCCGGCGGGCACTGTTGGGGCCACATTGGAACCCTACATCTTCGGCGCGCTTGGTTTTGCGCAGAGGAGACAGATCATGACGCCGCAGGAACGCCAGCTCGTTGACGAGCTTTTCGACCGGCTTTCGAAACTGGAAAATGCACCGCGCGATCCCGATGCGATCGCCGCGATCTCCGACGGGCTGCGCAAGGCCCCCGGCGCCGTCTACGCGCTGGTGCAGACCACGCTGCTGCAGGACGAGGCGTTGAAGCGCGCCCATAACCGCATCCAGGAGCTGGAAGCGGCCCATGCGCCCGAGCAGGCGCCGTCCGGCGGCTTCCTCGACACCATGCGCGACACCTTGTTCGGCGGGAGCCCCTCGCGCGGCTCGGTTCCGAATGTGCCGCCGCGTGACTCCCGGCCGGTCTGGAACAGCGGCCAGGCGATGCAGCAGGCGCAGCCGGGTTACGGCCAGCCGCAATATGGACAGCCTTACGGCCAAGGCCCGGGTCAAGCCCCCGGCCAGGGTTATGGGGCCCCGGGTCAGGGTTATGGCGCTCCGCCGGTCGGCGGTGGCGGCGGCTCGTTCCTCGGCACGGCGGCGGCAGCCGCGGCCGGCGTCGTCGGCGGCTCGCTGCTGCTCTCCAGCATCCGCGGCATGATGGGCGGATCGCACCAGCAGGCCTTTGGCGACACCACGATCATCGAGGAGCGCGGTGGCGGCAGCGGGGGTGGAAGCCCTTGGGGTGGTAGCGGCGATCAGTCCGGCGGCTCGCTGGCGCGCGATGCCGGCCTCAACGACATCGGCTCGAACCGGGATTCCCGCCAGGGCTTCTTCGACCAGGCCTCGAACGACCGCGACAACAACGACCAGAACTACGACGACGATCACGACAACGGCAACATGGACATGGCCGACGACGACAGCGATTTCGGCGGCGGCGACGATGGCGGCAGCGATTACGCGTAAGGCTGCCTGATTGGCGCACCAAACAAAACGGCCGCCCGGGAGGCGGCCGTTTTCATTTCAAGCTGTTTGCTCAGGACCTCTCACATCACCACGACCCTGGTGCCGACATTGACGCGGCCGTAGAGGTCGATGACGTCCTCGTTGCGCATGCGGATGCAGCCGGAGGAGACGTTGGTGCCGATGGTCCAGGGCTCGTTGGAGCCGTGGATGCGGTAGAGCGTCGAGCCCAGATACATCGCGCGGGCGCCGAGCGGGTTTTCCGGACCGCCCTCCATGTGCCGCGGCAGGTCGGGCCGGCGCGCGATCATTTCCGCCGGCGGGGTCCAGTCCGGCCATTCGCGCTTGGCCGTGATCGACTTCACGCCGGACCAGGTGAAGCCCGGACGCCCGACGCCGATGCCGTAGCGCATCGCGCGACCGTTGCCCTCGACGAGGTAGAGGAACTTGTTCGGCGTATCGACCACGATGGTGCCGGCAGTTTCCTTGCCGCTATAGTCAACAATCTGTTTCTCGAATTTCGGATCGAACGGACGCTGCCGCGGGTCAATCGCCTCCTGCTGGAGACCGGCGCCTTGCTGATATCCGCCTTGCATCTGCGGCTCACCCATCGGCGGCAGGCGGCGCTGGTCGTAATAGCCCGGCTGCTGCTGATAGACCGGTGCTTGCGGCGCGTAGGCCGGACCGCGGCCGGGGCCGTCGCCGAACAGGAACTCGATGAAGCCGCCACCCATGTTGGCATTGGAGGCGACGCGCACCGGCGCCGCCGGCACGTGCGGCTGGTAGAGTACCGCGGGCGGATCGTTCGGCACCGTATTGTCGAAGGCGCTGGCGCTGTTTACGCCGGCAACGAAGGTGCAAGCGCTGCCGAGCAGCGCGACAGACATTTTCTTGAACATCGACGTACTCTGTACTGTTTCGTCTAGATCACACGCGTCGCGAAAGGCGCCTGGCTGATCCGCCGCCGCGACGTGGTCAATAAAAAGCAAAAGCCGTTGCGTTTGGTAAACGGAAGCGGCGTTTGGATTCACCACGTCGCGAGCGGGCCTGCAATTTGGCGATCAGCGTTTATTTTCGATGAATGCTGATCGCTCATGGTTAATCGCTCCTTCTCGCGCCGTCGCGCACGACTGCAAGTCAGTTCCGGCGTGAACCTCGTGTTAAATCGCTTCTGCCTACAAAGTCCGCGTGAGTGAGGTGGGGGGAGTATCCTGATGGCTGTTCACCGCAAGCGTTTTCGTGTCGAAGATATCGTCGGTGGCGAGTTGCCCATTCTCGACGTAACTGATGAGGCAACCCCGATGCATAGCGAGATCATGGCCGAGCTGCGCGCGATCCGCGCCCAGATGGCGAAGGGCGCCGTTGCTGCCCCGCTGACCGGCAGCGCGGCGATGGCGGCGATCGACGCCTCCACGGCCCACGAGCTTTCCGAAGCCCGCACCATGCTCGAGACCTACCGGGCGCAGATCGAGCAGTGCGAGAAGCTGAAGGTCGAGCTCGACCTGATCCATGACGCCATCGACCGCACCAAGCGCGAGATCGCGACGCTGCATGGCAAGAGCTTCGACGGCGGCGAGATGGCCAAGGTCAATGGCGAGCTCGGCGCAGTCGTCGGCGGTACCGAGCAGGCCACCCAGCAGATCCTCGAAGCCGCCGAGTCGATCGACCAGGCCGCTTCCGCACTCTCCAAGGTCGACTCGGTCGATCAGCAGAAGCGTCTCGCCGACGACATCCAGGAACGCGTCATCTCGATCTTCGAAGCGTGCAACTTCCAGGACCTGACCGGCCAGCGCATCAGCAAGGTCATGACCACCATGAAGTTCATCGAGCAGCACATCAATGCGATGATGGACATCTGGGGCGGCGTGGACGCGATCAAGGCCCATGTGCCCCCGCCGGTCGACCAGCGCAGCGACGACGAAAAGCTCCTCAACGGCCCGAAGCTCGCCGGCGACGTCGGCCACGCCTCGCAGGACGACATCGACGCCCTGTTCGACTGAGCAGACGCGAGATAGAGAAAAACAGAACGCCGGCGAGAGCCGGCGTTTTTTGTTGTCTTCGTCATTGCGAGCGAAGCGAAGCGAAGCAATCCAGTATCCCTCCGCGGAGGCAGCCTGGATTGCTTCGTCGCTTCGCTCCTCGCAATGACGAGTGGTTAGGTTCGAACCCCGATCACGCCCGCGGCGCGCAGCGGACGTAGACCATGTTGCCGTAGCGGGTGGCGGCGTCCTTGTCGATGAAACGGGTGATCATGACGCGGCCGTCGAAGGAGACGATCTCGCGGTCCTGCTCGCCGGGGGTGGGACCGGCCGGCCCGATATAATTCTTGCCGCTCGGCGAGCCCTTCAGCCGGAGCTCCTGGGGCGTTGCCTGGTCGGCCAGATGCATGACCACGCCGCCGGAGGAACCGGCGCCGATCACGTAGGGATTCTTGCACTGCTCGCGCGCCATCTTCTCGGTGCGGGGGCGGTCGGCCGGGTTCTGGAATGAGGCGAGGCCCCAGCGGCCGACGATCTCGTCGGCACGGATGCTCGCCGGCATTTCCGGACCGGAGCCGCCGGTGTCGGCCTCGGGCGGTGGTTGGTTCGACGAGAACGACGGCAGGCTCATACCGCCGCCGCAGGCGCCGAGCAGCAGCGCCAGGCATGAGGCGGCCGCCAGATTGGCAACCGTGCGCACGTGAGCTGAACTGATCATGGCATTCCCCCGAACAAGACCATGGCCGCACCCCTCCCGCAGCCAAGCGCAAAACCGCTGCCGGAGCAATGACGTCCTTTGATACGCCGGGGCCCCGAACAAGTTTCCAATGGCACCATCCTATATCCGCCTCACCAATCGCTTAACCACCTTTGCTTGACAGGATCGCGGCCAAGCCATATTTCCGGGCGCACTATTAGCACTCGGAAAGCCCGATTGCTAAGCGCGCCGTTCGATCCTCAGGACGAGGGGGACGGAAGCGCCGCCCCACCCACTTCCGCTACTTCCGAAGCGAGCCTTCCAAAGGGAAACGTCATGGCTAAATCCAAATTTCGTCCGCTGCATGACCGTGTCGTGGTCAAACGTATCGACGCCGAGGAAAAGACCAAGGGCGGCATCATCATTCCGGATACCGCCAAGGAAAAGCCGTCCCAGGGCGAGATCGTCGCCGTCGGCCCCGGCGGCCGCGACGAGGCCGGCAAGCTGATCCCGATCGACCTCAAGGTCGGAGACCGCGTGCTGTTCGGCAAGTGGTCGGGCACCGAGGTCAAGATCGACAACGAAGATCTCCTGATCATGAAGGAGTCGGACATCATGGGCGTTCTGGCCTAAGGCCATCCGCCTGAACGGCCGCTGAATGTCATGCCCGGATCGCTCGATCCGGGCATCCATCATTCCGCCGGGGTCAACCTGCCGATCCCGGAATTGATGCGAAGGCGGCAAGATACGGCACGAAACAAGACACATCACGAAACACGAGGGATTGCAGACATGGCTGCCAAAGACGTCAAGTTTTCCGGAGACGCGCGCGATCGCATGCTGCGCGGCGTCGACATTCTCGCCAACGCCGTCAAGGTGACGCTCGGCCCGAAGGGCCGCAACGTCGTCATCGAGAAGAGCTTCGGCGCACCCCGCATCACCAAGGACGGCGTCACCGTCGCCAAGGAGATCGAGCTCGAGGACAAGTTCGAGAACATGGGCGCCCAGATGGTGCGTGAGGTCGCCTCCAAGACCAACGACCTCGCCGGCGACGGCACCACCACCGCGACCGTGCTGGCCCAAGCCATCGTGCGCGAAGGCGCCAAGGCGGTTGCCGCCGGCATGAACCCGATGGACCTCAAGCGGGGAATCGACAGCGCGGTTGCCGCCGTCATCAAGGACATCGAAAAGCGCGCCAAGCCGGTTGCCGCCTCCTCCGAGGTCGCCCAGGTCGGCACCATCTCGGCCAACGGCGATGCCGCGATCGGCAAGATGATCGCCCAGGCGATGCAGAAGGTCGGCAACGAGGGCGTCATCACAGTCGAGGAGAACAAGTCGCTCGACACCGAGGTGGACATCGTCGAGGGCATGAAGTTCGACCGCGGCTATCTGTCGCCCTACTTCGTCACCAACGCCGAGAAGATGACCGCCGAGCTCGAGGACGCCTACATCCTCCTGCACGAGAAGAAGCTGTCGGGCCTGCAGGCCATGCTGCCGGTGCTGGAAGCCGTGGTGCAGTCGGGCAAGCCGCTCGTCATCATCGCCGAGGACGTCGAGGGCGAGGCGCTGGCCACCCTGGTCGTCAACCGCCTCCGTGGCGGCCTCAAGGTCGCCGCCGTCAAGGCGCCTGGCTTCGGTGATCGCCGCAAGGCCATGCTGGAAGACCTCGCGATCCTGACCGGCGGCCAGCTGATCTCCGAAGACCTCGGCATGAAGCTCGAGAACGTCACGGTGAAGATGCTGGGTCGCGCCGGCAAGGTCGTGATCGACAAGGAGAACACCACGATCGTCAAGGGCGCGGGCAAGAAGCCGGAGATCGAGGCCCGCGTCGGCCAGATCAAGGCCCAGATCGAGGAGACCACCTCGGACTACGACCGTGAGAAGCTCCAGGAACGCCTCGCCAAGCTCGCCGGCGGCGTCGCGGTGATCCGCGTCGGCGGCGCCACCGAGATCGAGGTCAAGGAGAAGAAGGACCGCGTCGAGGACGCGCTCAACGCCACCCGCGCCGCGGTGCAGGAAGGCATCGTCCCCGGCGGCGGCGTCGCGCTGCTCCGCGCCAAGAAGGCCGTCGGCCGTCTCACCAACGCCAATGCCGACGTCCAGGCCGGCATCAACATCGTACTGAAGGCGCTGGAAGCCCCGATCCGCCAGATCTCCGAGAACGCCGGCGTGGAAGGCTCGATCGTGGTCGGCAAGATCCTGGAGAACAAGTCCGAGACCTTCGGCTTCGACGCCCAGAACGAAGACTATGTCGACATGGTCGAGAAGGGCATCATCGATCCCGCCAAGGTGGTGCGCACCGCGCTGCAGGACGCCGCCTCTGTGTCCGGCCTGCTGGTGACCACCGAAGCCATGGTCGCCGAGTTGCCGAAGAAGGACGCTCCGCCCGCGATGCCCGCCGGCGGCGGCATGGGCGGCTTCTAAGCCGTCCGTTCCATCACAGTGTTGCGAAGGCCGCCTCCGGGCGGCCTTCTTTTTTGCCGATCGTGGGTCACGCTTTCCGATTCAACCGACGGCCAAAACCAACTACGGTGGCGGCCGATTCTGTTCCTTCGAGGATTTCGGCGATGCGCGCGCTCCTGGTTTGCCCGACGATCATTTTGGCGGCTCTGCTCGCCGTCTCGCCCGAAGTCGCATCCGCCCAGATGAAATTGTCGCCGAAGGCGGCAGCGCCTGGTGGTACCGAGACGCGCTATTTCACCTCGATCGACGGGCTGATGGACGGCAATGCCGACGTGATCCTGAAGGAGACGCGCCAGGGCAAGACGGTCACCGCGGCCGTGCTCGACGTCTGCTATCCCGTCGCAAAGAATTCCGACCGCAAGGACCGCTTCGTCGTGAACCTCCAGGTCGCCGGCCCGAACCTGACCGGCACGACGCAGAGCCTCGGCGAAAAGTCGCCCGTCAGCGTGAAGCTGCTGCGCAAGCAGTCCGGCGACACGTTCGAATTCCGTGGCCAGATCAGCATCGGCCAGACTGTCACCGAGGTCACCTCGCCCGACAATTCCGATCTCAGTGAGAAGGAATTCCAGGACAACCAGACCTCCGACGACGGCATCACGGCGCAGCCGAAGGATTTCACCGACGTCTCGCCGGAGGCGATCGCGGTCAAGGTCAAGCTGGATGCGGCCACCGAGTTCCTGAAGAGCCTGAAGGGCCAGGAGGTCGAGGTGACGCTGGCGAGCCTGTCGGTCGGGTGCGATGCGCTGCGCGCCGGCGAGCAGACCATCAACATGTCGGTCGATCCGGAGCGCGCGGCCGCGCTGCTGGCCAAGTTCAAGGCGATGCCGGGCGTCACCGCCGCAGGCTGGACCGCTGGCATGACCGAGATGGACCGCACCATCCGCTTTGCCGCCGCCGACTGGCGCGACGGCGACAAGATCAGCCGCGACAAGCTCGCGAGCGCGGTGGCCGGCGTGCTGAGCAAGACGCTCGCGGCAAAGCCCGTCTCGCAAAACTTCAATCCCGCGACCGGCAAGCTCAAGCTGGTGTTCAAGCGGCCGAACCAGGATTTCCCCGCGCTCGATCTCACCGACACGATCGAGATCGCAGGGCTGATCTCGCCGGACAAGCCCGGCAGCACCGACAAGCTGATGCTGTGGATCGGCAGCCCCGCGACCACGACCGCCGACGAGAGCAGCGGCGCCAAGCTCAACCTCTCGGACGAAGCTTCGGCCGACGAGGAAGGCGATCAGCCCGACGACAACGGCTCGATCGAGGCGCTCGCCAAGGAACTGAAGGGCCAGCGCTGGGACGCCGACAAGTCGGTGTGGAAATAGGCTCTCGTGCCCCGGACGCAGCGCCTGCGCGCTACGCCTTGTCCGGGACACGAGAGCGAACGCTAATTCCCGGTCGAGCGAAAGCGCAGCGGCTTGGGGCCGATCAGCGTCAGCACATCACCCTGGCGCTTCCAGGTCTCGACGCTGCTCAGTGCGGCGACGAGTTCGTCGTCGGCCTGCGCCCTTGCCGGCGGGCAGGAGCGGTCCTGGATCTGGCCCGGCACGAAGATCACGGTGTTGCCGGCGACCGAGAACTGGCCCTTGCCGCCCTTGCACCAGAGCTCAAGCACGACCTCACCATTGTCGCCGATCTCGATGTTCGGAATCCGCTTCGAGCCGGGCTGCGGCAGCGCCTCCAGCGTCATCTCGGTGCCGAACGGAAAACCGTCCTCGGCGCGAGCGAGCGTTGACATCGCGAGCATTGCAACCATCACACATGCGATCTGCTTGATCGAAACCATGAAACCTCTCGACCGACCTGATTTGCCGCACCTTCTATAAGAGGATGGCGTCATTGAGAAGGTTCGCCGGGCGCGGACGCAAAATCCCCGCGAGGGCGAACCTCGCGGGGATTTGCGTCGAAGCGTGGCCCGTTACTGCAGGACCAGCGCCGTGAACGGCCAGACATAGGCCTGCAACGTCACGAGCACGCCGACGAGACAGGCCAGCACGATCGAGTGCCAGAACACGAAGCGCAGGATGGTGCCCTCGTGGCCGTACCAATTGGTGGCGGTCGAGGCGACCACGATCGACTGCGCGTCGATCATCTTGCCCATCACGCCGCCGGAGGAGTTCGCCGCCGCCATCAGCACCGGCGACAGACCGAGCTGCTGCGACGTGATCTTCTGGAGGTTGCCGAACAGAATGTTCGACGACGTATCCGATCCGGTCAGCGCCACACCCAGCCAGCCGAGCAGCGTACCGAAGAAGGGATAGAGCACGCCGGTTGCGGCGAAGGCGAGACCGAGCGTGGCGTCGACGCCGGACAGCCGCGTCAGCGTCCCGATCGCGAGCATCGCCGAGATCGTGATCAGCGAGATCGCGCACAGGCGGATGGTGCGGCCGTACTCGGTGACGAGCCGGCCGGGACCGACGCCCATCAGGAAGCCCGAGATGATCGCCGCGATCAGCATGCCGGTGCCGGTGAACGAGAGATAGGTGAAGCCGAACACCGCGGCTTCCTTGGTCGGCGCCGGCGCCACCGGCGGCATCTTGTTGATCATCTGGTGCAGCTCGGGCACCGGATAGTTCCAGACGAAGATCGAGTTCGCCCAGGTCTTGAAGGCACCGTTGCCCCAGATCAGCATCACGATGCAGACGATGATCCACGGCAGCAGCGCACTCCACATCTCGCTCTGCGTCAGCGGCGTCTTGTCGATCGGCTTTGCGGTGGCCATCGTCGCCGCCGATTCGTCATGTCCGCGCAGCGCCGGCGACAGCCAGAGCTGCTTCGGCCGCCACACCTTCAGGAACAGGATCAGCGCGCCCATCGAGATCAGCGACGCGCCGATGTCGACGATCCAGGGATTGATGAAGTTCGAGATCACGAATTGCGGGATCGCGAACGAGACGCCGGTGACGAGGATCGCCGGCCAGACGTCCTTCATGCCCTTCCAGCCCGCGAACGCCCACACCACCCAGAACGGCACGATCAGCGAGAAGAACGGCAATTGCCGTCCGACCATCGCACCGAGAATGTAGGGATCGAGTCCGGTGACCGAGGCGAGGCCCTGGATCGGCGTCCCCAGCGCGCCATAGGCGACCGGCGCAGTGTTGGCGATCAGCGACAGGCCGGAGGCCGCGAGCGGCGAGAAGCCGAGGCCGATCAGCACGGCGCCGGTGATCGCGACCGGTGTGCCGAAGCCCGACGCGCCCTCGAAGAAGGCGCCGAACGAGAACGCGATCAGCAGGAGTTGCAGCCGCCGGTCCTCGGTGACGCCGCCGACCGCGCGCTTGAGCAATTCGAAGCGGCCGGTGGCGACCGTCACCTGATAGAGGAAGATGACATTGAGAACGATCCAGCCGATCGGGAAGAAGCCGGTGACGATGCCGAGCACGGAGGCGCGGATCGACATGTTGGCCGGCATGGTGAAGACGAAGATCGTGATCAGGTTGGTCACGATCACGGCGATGATGGCCGCGATATGCGCCTGGACACGGCCGCTCGCGATCAGGACCAGCAGCGTGACGACAGGGATCGCCGCCGCGATGGTCGACAGCACGGGACTGTGCAGCGGATCATAGATTTGATTCCACATGGTCTTCCTCCCCCACGCATGTGTGTGGCAGGCGGCCCGCGTGGACAGCCGGACCTGCTTGGCGTTGGAAGCGATAACCCCCGAGTTGGACGCGAATTCCTCGCGAATGCGGCGGTTCCCGCCTGCTCACAAGCTCGCGAAATCCTGGAGGCCCCCACCCCGCGCCGTTACGCCCATGCTAGGGTTGCAAGCTGCGACAAGACAACGCAAATTGCAGAACTTGCGACTTTAGTCTAAGCGCGCCCCTTTTTCGTCCAGGGACGCCCATGTCTGCCATTGCCGCAAGCCTTTGGCTTCGGGCATTTGTGCACATCCCCTCGAGGAGACCTAGCTCTGTGAACAACATCCGCGCCACGCTCGCGATCGTCTGGCGAATCGCCATTCCCTATTTCCGGTCCGAGGACAAATGGGCCGGCCGCGGCCTGCTCGGCGCCGTGATCGCGATCGAGCTGGCGCTGGTCGCAATCGACGTGCTGGTGAACCAGTGGCAGAACCGGTTCTACAGCGCGCTCCAGAACAGCGATTGGGACGCCTTCGTCACGCAGATCTGGATCTTCATCGCCCTCGCGTTCACCTTTATCGCGCTGGCGGTCTACAAGCTGTACCTGAACCAGTGGCTCCAGATCCGCTGGCGGAATTGGCTGACCAAGCACTATCTCGGCGAATGGCTCAACGGCGCCACGCACTACCGCATGCAGCTCAAGGGCGACGCGGCCGACAACCCGGACCAGCGCATCACCGAGGACGTCAAGAACTTCGTCGAGCAGACCCTGACCATCGGGCTCGGCCTGCTCTCCTCGATCGTGACGCTGTTCTCCTTTGCGCTCATCCTCTGGGGCCTCTCCAACGCCGCGCCGCTGCACCTGTTCGGCACCGACTTCATGATCCCCGGCTATCTGTGCTGGGGCGCGCTGATCTACGCGATCTTCGGCACCGCGCTGGCGCACTGGATCGGCCGCCCCCTGGTCAACCTCAATTTCGAGCAGCAGCGCTATGAGGCGGACTTCCGCTTCAACCTCGTCCGCGTCCGCGAGAACTCCGAGCAGATCGCGCTGCTCAAGGGCGAAGGCGCCGAACGCAGCCGCCTGCTCGATCGCTTCGGCTTCGTGATCGGCAATTGGTACGCGATCATGAGCCGGACCAAGCGCCTCACGATGTTCACGGCGAGCTATCAGCAGGCCGCCGTGATCTTTCCCTATGTGCTGGTGGCGCCGGCCTTCTTCGCCAAGAAGATCCAGCTCGGCGACATGATGCAGACGGCCTCGGCCTTCTCGAGCGTCCAGGGCGCATTGTCGTTCTTCGTGACGGCCTACCGGTCGCTGGCGGAATGGCGCGCGATCGTCGCACGTCTCGACGGCTTCGAAATGTCGGTCGAGACCGCGGCAAACCTGCCGGCGCATGAGGCGACGGTCGAGCTCAAGCCGGGCGGCAGCCGCAATATCAGCCTGGAGAAGCTCTGCGTGTATCTGCCCAACGGCACGCCTCTGGTCGCAGCCGACGGCTTCGCCATCCAGGCGCCGGAGCGCGTGCTCGTGACCGGGCCGTCGGGCTCCGGCAAGTCGACGCTGTTCCGCGCCATCGCCGGCATCTGGCCGTTCGGCACCGGCACCATCGCCATCCCCGCGCAGGCGAAGCTGATGATGCTGCCGCAACGCCCCTATTTCCCGGTCGGCGCACTGGGCGACGCCGTGATCTATCCGGCAGCCCCCGGCGCATTCCAGGCTCCCCGGATCCGGGACGCCCTGATCAGCGTCGGCCTGCCCGACCTTGCCGAACGGCTCGACGAGCACGGCCACTGGAACCGGATGCTGTCGCTCGGCGAGCAGCAGCGCCTGGGGCTCGCCCGCGCGCTGCTGCATGCGCCGGACTATCTGTTCCTCGACGAGGCCACCGCGTCACTCGACGAGCCCTCCGAGGCCCGGCTCTACCGGCTGCTGGCCGAGAAGCTGCCGCAGGCCGCCATCGTCTCGATCGGCCACCGCTCGACGCTCGATGCCTTCCACACCCGCAAGGTGACGATGATGAAGGACGGCGCGATCCACGTCCTCGGCAAGGACGGTGAGCCGGCCGAGGCGGAAACGACCGCGGCGCGCTGAGGCGCGGGGAACGGCCTCGTCATTGCGAGTCACCGGATCCGCGCACAGCGCGGCCCCGGTGGCTCGCAATGACGGAGCGTGAGGAACCGGCGCCGCTACCGGCTCGCATTCAGGTAGTCGACACGCCTGCGCAGGCTGACTCCACGTCCTGGCCGTGTCTTGGCCGTGTCCTGGCCGTAAGGCCGAGACTTCCCCTGCCTCACGTCTCCAACCCCCAAAGCAAAAGGGCGGCAGGTTGCCCTGCCGCCCTTTGAAGTCGTCTCGGGAAGAAACTTACTTCAGGTTGCTCATCGCCGTCAGGTCGAACGACAGCTTGGCGACGCCAGCAGCGCTACACCAGTTGGAGCCGAAGGCCGTGGCCGCGTTCGCGCCACCGTTGACCGGGGTGACGAAGCCGGGGCTGGAATTGGTGGCCGAGAAGTCGCTGGTGAAGGCGTTGCAATTGCCCTTGGACAGGTCGGTGTCGTAGTAGCGCAGATCGAGCGTGAACACCTTGTAGGTGAAGCCGACACCGATGTTCCAGGTGTTGTAGCTCGGCTCCTTGATGCCGTTCGCGTACAGCGGGTCGCCGGCGATGCCGTAGAAGACGTCGGAGGTGCCGAGCCACTGACGGCCGAACTCACCCGACACATACATGCCGACGCCGCTGGCGCCGAAGGTCGTGCTCGGAGCGGTCCACTTGGCGGTGATCGAGGAGTAGTTGCCCCAGGCGCCGAGGTTCAGGAAGTTCGGCGAATAGTACTCGTTGAAGCCAACCACCCACTGGTCGTTAATGTTGAGGTTCAGCTTGGCGTAGACTTCGTAGAAGCTCGCGTCCTTCTTGGCGAAGTTGCCGTTGATCGGAAGGCCGATGGCGCCCTGGGAATTGTCGAGGCTGCTGCCGCAATTGCCCTGGACGAGGGTGCCCTGCGAGCCGAAGCAGCTTCCGCCCGGATACAGGTAGCCCCAGATACCGAAGTCGAAGGCGAACATGCCGAAGGTCGGGCGGATACCGCCGTAGATGTCGACTTCGGCCGCGGCGCGGTTCGGGAACGAAATGCTCTCCGCGGACGCACCGACGTAGAGCTGCAGGTCCTTGTTGACGTTGTAGCGCGGCTCGAAATAGGCCGCGACCGACGGGTTGTGGTTCGACTGGGTGATACCGCGGAAGATGTAGTCGCTCATGATGCCGCCGCCGAAGGCGATATCCCAGGGGTCAAACGCGGGCGGCGGGGGAGCCTTCAGCGCCTTTACCGGCATGTCCGCCGCGAAAGCCGAACCCGTCACCATTGCCAGCGCCGTTGCCAACAAAGCCACTTTTTTCATTTCGATCCCCATCACCAGTTCTTACCTAGTCGGTTTCCCGGAAGCCCCCCGGGGCGTACGACCTGTCTGCAAAATTGCGTTACTGCGACAATCTGTAGTGAGGGATGCAAACCGTGAAGCAAAAAACACGGGCACCTGCCGACTTTTTGGGCGTTTTGGCGATTCCACGAAAGGTTGTCAGCCTGTGTTGCTTCTCGATCACATTATTTGCATTCCAAAGTGCACAGGAGGGTCCGGGTTAGTACGGAACCCACAGGGCGCGGTGCCCACGCTACGAATCGTACTGGCGCGAGAAATGGCGGCCGACCGAGCGCCCGCGGGCGATGCAAAAAGGCCGCAGCGCCTCCGCCGCGGCCTTCCTATTGTCGATCATGGTCGTTGGGACAGGCCCAGCGCCTAGATTGAGCCTAGCCCTGCCCCTCGGCCGGCGTGGGTTCCGCAGAAGACGAAGGCATCGCCCAGCTCGTCTCGGCGACAGGCTCGGGAGCCGGAGCTGCCACCGGCGCTGACGGTTGCGGTGCGGGAGCTGCCTTCGCCTTCTTCGGTGCCGCTTTCTTCGCGGCCTTCTTGGGTGGAGCCTTCTTCGGTGCAGCCTTCTTCGCAGCCTTGGCGGCTTTCTTCGCCGTCTTCTTCGCAGCCTTCTTCGGCGCGGCCTTCTTGGCTGACTTCTTCGCAGACTTCTTGGCTGCCTTCTTCGCGGTCTTCTTCGCCGCTACAACCTTCTTGGCCTTTTTGGCCTTCTTGCTTTTCTTCTTCTTCGCTTTCGCCATCGTGGTCCTCCTGTTGCCGCCGAACAATGGTCGATCGGGCGTCGTTCTGCCGTCACCCCGGGAGGAAAGCTCAGCTCGACGTGTTGAGTGCCGGCCGCGACCCGCCCGTAGCCCAATCGAGAAGCTCAATCGTGTGTACGACCGGAACTGACGTGCCACTGGCAATCTGCACCATGCAGCCGATATTGCCCGCGGCAATCATGTCCGGCTTGACGCTTGCGATGTTGGCAACCTTGCGATCGCGCAACCGGCCCGCAAGCTCGGGCTGGAGAATGTTGTAGGTCCCCGCCGAGCCGCAACACAAATGGCTCTCGGGCACATCTTTCACCACGAATCCATTCTTGGAAAGCAATTCTTTCGGAAGGCCCGTGATTTTCTGGCCGTGCTGCAACGAACACGCTGAGTGATAGGCGACGACGATGTTGTCGTGACGCTCAGACGGTTCGAGTCCGAGGCCCGCAACATACTCCGTGATGTCCTTCGCAAGCGCGGACACCTTCGCCGCATCGGCCGCGAAAGCTTGATCCTCACGGAGCAGATAGCCGTAGTCCTTGATCACCGTGCCGCAGCCGGATGCGGTCACCAGGATGGCGTCGAGCCCTTCGCCTGCGGCTTCTTTCTGCCAGGCCGTGACGTTGGCCCGGGCCCGTCCCAAGGCATCCTGATCGTTGCCGAGATGGTGGGTCAGCGCGCCGCAACACTGCTCGTCCCGGACCAGGACGACTTCGATGCCGTGGCGGGTGAGAAGGCTGATGGCGGCCTGGTTGATGCGCGGCGCCAGCACCTGCTGGGCGCAGCCCTGGAGCAGCGCGACCCGGCCGCGCTTCTTGCCGAGCGCCGCGAACACGCTGCCCGGCAGCGCGCCGGGCGACGGCAGCCGGCTCGGGGCCAGCGCCAGCATCGCCTTCAGGCGCTGGATCAGGCCGGGCGTCGCCGAGGGCCGCGGCGTCGGCAGGAACACGGCCAGCGGGCGGGCCAGCCGCGCCAGCCACATGCTGATGCGGAAGCGCTGCGGGTCCGGCAGCACGAAGGCCAGGACCTGGCGCAGCAGGCGTTCGGTAAGCGGCCGCTGATAGCGCTGCTCGATCCTGACACGGGCCTGGTCGACGAGGTGCATGTAGTTCACGCCGGAGGGGCAGGTCGTCATGCAGGACAGGCACGACAGGCAGCGGTCGACATGCTTGACCACCTCTGCCGTCGGGGTCTGGTCCTTCTCCAGCATCTCCTTGATCAGGTAGATGCGGCCGCGCGGGCTGTCGAGCTCGTCGCCCAGCAGCACATAGGTCGGGCAGGTTGCGGTGCAGAAGCCGCAATGGACGCAGGCGCGCAGGATCTTGTCGGCCTGCGCGATATCGGGGTCGGCGAGCTGCGCCAGTGAGAATTCCGTCTTCATGCCGCAGCGTCCCGCCTCAAGCGTCCCCGGTTGAGAATGGTTTTTGGATCGAAGCTGGCGCGCACCCGCTCGCTCAAGGCGGCAATGCCTGATGCCTGCGGATGGAACACGTCGACACCGCGCCTGACGTCCTCGGCGGCCCGGATCAGCGTGGCGTGCCCGCCGACCGCGTTGGCCCGCTGACGCACGGCGGGCTCATGCGCGTCGCCATTCGGCGGCAGCGCCGCCCAGATCAGGCCGCCGCCCCAGTCGTAGATCACGTCGCCGCCGGTCTCGCGCACCAATTGGGTGCCGAGCGCCGCTCCCGAAGCCGGCGGACAGACGATCCGCCACACCGGCCAGGCGCCGAGCGCGCCGCCGGCCGCGAACGGCAACACGTCGCGGATGGCGGCCCACAGCGCGGACGAGGCGGCGTCCTCGATCAGCGTTGCGGTTCCGAACGGCGCCAGCAATTCGCGCAGCGAGCCGGCGCGGTGCGCGGCGGACGCCGTGATCCCCTCGAGCCGCAGCACGGTCAGCGCCTCGCCCTGGCCCGCGATATCGCCGAGCCCGTCGGTCTTGCCGCGGAACGCCGATTTCGGCAGATGCGCGGCGCCCGAGACGTCGTAGGGCGAGCCGAGCGCCGCGGTCATCGCCTTGTTGGCGGCGGCATCGTCCAGTCCGCGCAGCAGCAGCGTCCGCTCGGCCTCCGGCTTCGGCATCACCTTGAGCGTCACTTCGGTCATCACCGACAGCGTGCCCCAGGAGCCCGCCAGCAGCTTGCAGAGATCGTAGCCGGTGACGTTCTTCACCACCTTGCCGCCGGTCTTGAAGCTGTCGCCGAAACCGGAGACAGCATGTGCGCCGAGCAGATGGTCGCGCGCCCCGCCCGCCCTGATCCGCCGAGGACCGGCGAGGCCAGCCGCGATCATGCCGCCGATGGTGCCAAGCGCGGGCGTGCCGAGCAGCGGCGCGGTGTCCATCGGCTCGAAGGCGAATTGCTGGTTCTTGGCGTCGATCAGCGACAGCACGTCGGCCAGCGGCGCGCCGGCCTGGAGCGTGACGATCAGCTCGTTGGGCTCGTAGGAGGTGACGGCGTTGAGCGCGGAGACATCGAGCACGGCGTTGGTCGCCATCGCATGGCCGATGCCGCGCTTGGAGCCATGACCGATGATCTCGAGCGGCTGCTCATTGGCAATCGCCGCGCGCACCACCTCTTCGACGTCTTTGGCGTCTCTAACTTTGAGCGTATCCACGACTGAGCCGGTATCCAAGTTTAGAACAGAAAGCAAATCTGGCGCAGCGACGATGCGGCGATCGGCGCTAGAACCGCGGAAGGTCCGGGAATGCCAGCTTGCCGGCATGGACATGCATGCGGCCGAGCTCGGCGCAGCGGTGCAGGGTCGGAAACACTTTCCCGGGATTGAGCAGGCCCTGCGAGTCGAAGGCGCATTTCAGCCGCTGCTGCTGGTTGAGGTCGATCTCGGTGAACATGTCGCCCATCAGGTCGCGCTTCTCGATGCCGACGCCATGCTCGCCGGTGAGCACGCCGCCGAACTCGACGCAGGCGCGCAGGATGTCGGCGCCAAAGGCTTCGGCGCGCTCGATCTCGCCCGGCTTGTTGGCATCGTAGAGGATCAGCGGATGCAGATTGCCGTCGCCGGCATGGAACACGTTGGCGCAGCCGAGCTGGTATTTCTCCGAGAGTTCGCGGATGCGCGCGAGCGCCTTCGGCAGCGCGCCGCGCGGAATGGTGCCGTCCATGCAGAGATAGTCGGGCGAGATGCGCCCCACCGCAGGGAAGGCGGCTTTGCGGCCGGCCCAGAACAGATTGCGCTCGGCCTCCGAGGTCGAGATCTGGCAGGTGGTCGAGCCGCAGCCATTCGCGATGGTCTCGACCCGATTGATCAGCTCATCGACCTCGATCTTGGGACCGTCGAGCTCGATGATCAGCAATGCCTCGACGTCGAGCGGATAGCCGGCATGGACAAAGGCCTCCGCAGCGTGGATCGCGGGCTTGTCCATCATCTCCATGCCGCCGGGAATGATGCCGGCGCCGATGATGCGCGCCACGCATTCGCCGGCCGCCTCGACTTGCGCGAAGCCGACCATCAGGGCGCGTGCCGTCTCCGGCTTCTGCAGGATGCGCACCGTGATCTCGGTGATGACGCCGAGCAGGCCCTCAGAGCCGGTAATGACGCCCATCAGGTCGTAGCCGGCGTTCTCGCACCCCTTGCCGCCGATGCGCAGGATCTCCCCGCTCATCAGGACGATCTCGCAGCCGAGCACGTTGTTGGTGGTCATGCCGTATTTCAGGCAATGCACGCCGCCGGAATTCTCCGCGACGTTGCCGCCGATCGAGCAGGCGATCTGCGAGGACGGGTCGGGCGCGTAATAGAAGCCGGCATGCGCGACCGCCTGGCTGATCGCGAGGTTGGTGACGCCGGGCTCGGTGACGACGACGCGGTTGTCGAAATCGATCTCGCGGATGCGCTTGAACTTGCCGAGACCGAGCAGCACGCCGTCTTCCAGCGGCAGCGCGCCGCCCGACAGCGAGGTGCCCGAGCCGCGCGGCACGACCTTGATGTTCTGTTCGGCACAATATTTCAGGACGAGCGAGACCTGCTCGGTCGTATCGGGCAGCACCACGACCATCGGCGGCTGCCGGTAGGCGGTCAGCCCGTCGGATTCGTAGGCCCGCATCTCGGCGGCGCTGTCGATCACCCCTTCGCCGGGCACGATTGCGCGCAATGCAGCAATGATCTGCGCGCGGCGCGCGAGCACCGCCTGGTCGCTCGCAGGCATCATGATGGCCATGACATATCCTTCCGGCTCGTCGCCCACGATCAAATTTGTCGCGGCAAATCAACCACGTCCGCGACGATTTGGGTAGGCCATCCGAAAGTCGCAGCGGCGATCTTGCGCGAGTTCGCTCTGGGACAAGTAGGAAATGATGAAACCTGTCATGGTTTCGTGGCTTGTCCAAGCCGGGCCGGCCTGCCAAAACCGGCGGGTCCGGAGATCGCCGACCAGGCAAGCGACTGACCAGGCTAGACCCACCAGGGAAGAGACGAAGAGCACCCGATGACAAAACTGATTTTTGGCGTACTGACCATCCTCACCGTGACGGCCACCGCTCCGGCGGCAATGGCGCAGGATGCCGCCGCCGGTAAGACCTCGTTCAACAAATGCCTGGCCTGCCACGCGATCGGCGAAGGCGCCAAGAACAAGGTCGGCCCCGAGCTCAACGGCCTCAACGGCCGCAAGTCGGGCACCGCGCCGGACTACAATTACTCGGACGCGAACAAGAATTCCGGCATCACCTGGGACGAAGCGACGTTCAAGGAATACATCAAGGATCCCAAGGCCAAGATCCCCGGCACCAAGATGGCGTTCGCCGGCATCAAGAACGAGACCGAGATCAACAATCTCTGGACCTACGTCTCCCAGTTCGACAAGGACGGGAAGATCAAGCAGTAAGCGGCCTGGCCGCGGCCGATAGAGCTTCGGTTCTGTTGAATCAGAACCGAAGCTCTCGCTTTTTGTTTTGACGCGTATTCTTCACGCGGACCGGCATCCGCTTCGCTCGGACGCTCTAATCGGCGGCCGCCTGCACCGGGGCGATTCTCCCGATCATCGCCTCGATCTCCGTCTTCACGAGATCCGGCACGGCGTTCTGCACCATGTGGCCGAGATCGGGCAGCACGATCAGCTTTGCATTCGACACGGTCGCGGCGAACGGGCGCGCGTGGATGTCGGTCTTCACGGTCTTGTCCGGCTCGCCGGCGATGATCGTGACCGGCGCCTTGATCTCGCCATAGCGCGCGACCTGCGCCCTCACCGCTGCCTTCAGCGTCACCAGATCATAGGCATTGGCGATGAACTCGCGCGGGCGCAGCAGCAGCGGTGTCGCGGAGTCCTGCACGAAGCCGTCAGGCATCATCTGCGGCAGGAAGACGTTGCGCGCGCCGGGCTCGGTCAGGAAATAGCCGAGCGGCAGCGTGATCGTATAGGCGAGCAATGGGCCGATCACGGGCGTTGCGATGATCTCGTTGTAGCGGCCGACGCCGCCGCGCCAGGGATGCGTCACCGGCGCGAGCATCACGAGACCTGCGACTCGGGACGGATGATCGAGCGCAATCCGTGCACCGAGCGCGCCGCTCCAGGAATGTACGACGAAGATCGCGCGATCGATCCCGAGCTTGCCGAGCGCTTCATCGATCATCCGCGCCTGGATCTGCGGCGTCGAATCCTGCCGCCGCGCGCGCGTGCTCCAGCCGTGGCCGGGACGGTCGATCAGGATGACACGGTGATTCCCGGCGAGCATGTCGCCGAGGGGACGCCGCATCGCTTCGAGATTGGAGCTCGCGCCATGCAGCATCACGATCGGCAGGCCCGCATCGCGCGGGCCGATATCGACGACGTGGAGCGTCGCGCCCTCGACCGCGATCATCCGGCCCTGCGGCGGAAAGGCGCGCTGCACGGCAACGATTCCGGCCTGCGTGGCCAGCGCCAGCAGCACCAGCGCGGTCACGACTGAGATCACGATCATGGAGTGAGTCCGGGCAATCCAGGGCACATCGCAGCTACGAATTCGGCAGGCCGCAGTTTCGCCCCGCCAGCTTCGGCATTTCCACCGGAAACGGCGGGGCTGTGGATATGTGCATAATTGCCGAACTAAAATACCTAATGAAATCAATGCTGACCGCCGGGACACACCAGCCTCGGACCAGCTTCATGCAGTCGTCATCGCGGCTTCCTTATAATCGCCACGGTCGGTTCCGCCATTTATGTGCGGGTGGGCGCCGATCCTCCCCGCAACCCCGGGGGGATGCGGGAAAGACCGGCAGGATTTGTCCTGATTTGAACCGGAGAATTTCGATGAGCTTCAGATCCAACGACACTGCGATCGATGAGATCGTGGCGAGCTGCAACGGTGACCTGCGCGGCGCCGTGCGGGCGCTGCTCCTCATCAACGAGCACCTCGAGTCGGAACTCGCCAAGGCTTACGCCGCGGCCGCCGATCGCGGCCTCGCCGAACGCGGCGGCAGCGCGCTGCACTAGGCCGCTATCGGCCTAGTCGGTCTTGTCCTCGTCCTTTTCGTCATCGGGCGTGACGGCGGGACAGGCACGGATGGTCGAGCGGGCAAGCTTGGCGTCGGCCTTGGATTTGTAGGGGCCGTCACCGAACCAGATATCGCCGATGATCACGGGATTGCTGGTCACGATGCTGCATTTGCCGGTGGCGCGGTCGCCGACCACCCAGAACAAGCCGTCCGCAAGACTCATCGTCCCGGACGCCAGCAGCAATACACCTGCGAGGATCAAACGCTTCATGGCTGTGCTCCTGCACTGCAGGTAGGCCTGTCGCGGCGCCGGCAATAGTCCTCACGTTGCCGCGCTTCGGATCGTGGTTAATCCGAAGCCGCCGCACTCGCTCAAGACATGATCGAGTTTTGGACTAGTCTAAATATCCCGGCCTTCGACCTTCTCGGTCAGCGCCTTGACCTGCTCCGGGATCTTCTCGAGATGCGGATTGACCGCGAGCGCCTTGCGGTAGGCCTCGAGCGCGCGCTTCTCGTCGCCGACCTCCTGCATGATCATGCCGAGGCCTGCGAGCGCGCCGAAATGGCGGGGCTCGCGGATCAGCACCTCGCGGATGTCGGCGAGCGAGCGGCCGTAGTCGTTCTGCATGTAGTAGAGCGTGGCGCGCCGGTTCCAGGCCTCGATGTAGTCGGGCCGGAGCTTGATGACCGCATCCAGGAGCTTGATCGCGACCTCGATCTTCTTGGCGTCGACCGCGGTCTTGGCCCGCGCCATCAGCAGCGAGGCGGTGTCGCTCGGCGTCTGGATCCAGATCGCCCAGATCCGCGCCTCGACATGCTTGGCGCTGGCCTCGTCAGGCGCGGCCTTCAGCGCACCGAACAGGAAATCGAGATTCTTGCCGCGATCGACCTTGGGCAGCTTGGCCGGCGCCTCCGGCAGCTTCTTCTGCTCCTTGCCGGGCGGCGGGGCCGGCGGGGCGCCCTGCGCCAAGGCCGGAGCGAAGCCGGCGGCTCCCAGCACGAGGGCCAGACACAAAGTGGACGCGAAGGGGAATCTGACTGCCATGGCGAAAGTCTAGACGCGTAAAGCCGCCCTTGCAAAGCAAAGGCGGCGTCAAACTCGTGTGAGACCGTGGTCTTGCGGGGCGCGCGAAGGCGACCGCGAGGGCAATATCAGCCGCTCAGATCAGCCTTGGCGAGCCTTGAAGCGGCGCTGCACCTTGTTGATCACGTAGACCCGGCCCTTGCGGCGGACCAGGCGGTTGGCGCGATGGCGACCGCGCAGCGACTTCAACGAGTTACGGACCTTCATGGCAGAATCCTGAACGTTCGAAAGGCCGTGTTCGGCACTACCGTTTCGGCACGCGCGAATGTGGCAAAATAAGATCTTTCCCGCCGGCGGACCGACCGCCCGGGACGGGGCGGTTCTTAAGGCATGGCGGGAGGTCATGTCAATGTTAACTGCCCGGTTCCGAACCGGCATTTTCGCGAAAACAACCCCATGCACAGTAGAAATGGCCGGATCGGCCTGATCCGGCCCCTCAGGGGTCGCGCACGCCAAAGACTTTTGCGAGCTGCGCTTTCGCCTCCCGCGACGCCTTGCCAAATTCGTTATATCATATAATCAATTTGGCAACCCTCGGGAGGAAACCAATGCCGAAGCTGAAGCTGCCTGATATCGACAAGGTCGTCGCCATCGACATCCACACCCATGCGGAAGAGCCCTGCGGCTGCCATCCCGACGATGGCTATGACGACTTCCAGGCGCAGATGGCGGAATACTTCAAGTCGCCCAACAAGCATCCGCCGACCGTGCCGGAGACCGCGGCCTACTACCGCTCCAAGAACATCGCCGCGGTGATCTTCCCGGTCGATGCCGAGCGCGAGACCGGCTTCCGCCGCTACAACAATTACGAGATGATCGAGGCCGCCTCCGACCATCTCGACGTCCTCATCCCCTTCGTCTCGATCGACCCGCACAAGGGCAAGCTCGGCGCGCGCGAAGCGCGCAAGCTGATCGAGGAATACGGCGTCCGCGGCTTCAAATTCCATCCGACCATGCAGGGCTTCTACGCCAACGACCGCATGGCCTATCCGCTCTACGAAGAGATCAACAATGGCGGCGCGATCGCGCTGTTCCACACCGGCCAGACCGGCGTCGGCTCGGGCATGCCGGGCGGCATGGGCATGCGGCTGAAATATTCCAACCCGATGTACATGGACGACGTCGCGGCCGACTTCCCCGACCTCAAGATCATCCTCGCCCACCCCTCCTTCCCCTGGCAGGAAGAGGCGTTGTCGGTCGCGACCCACAAGCCGAACGTCTATATCGACCTCTCCGGCTGGTCGCCGAAATACTTCCCGCCGATCCTGGTGCGCTACATCAACTCGATCCTGCAGGACAAGATGCTGTTCGGCTCGGACTGGCCGGTGATCACGCCGGACCGCTGGCTGTCGGACTTCGCCAAGATCGACATCCGCGACGAGATCCGGCCGAAGGTGCTCAAGGCCAACGCGCGCAAGATTTTGGGGATCTAGGCGCGTATTCATCAACTGGCGGAGTCTGCTTGGTCGGCTATAGCAGCTCTGCCAGCGCTGACGGGGGCAAGGCGGCCCTAAAGCGCGATGAGATTTAGATGAATCGTCATCGCGCTTTAGGTTGTTGTTTGAGCATGATCTTTTCGGAAAACCGCTGCGCACTTTTCCGGATCATGCTTTAAAACTCCAGCTTGTCGCGTATGGCGTCGATACCGGCCCTGGCGCAGGCTTCGTCAGCGTCCCCGCCAGGCGCGCCGGACACACCGACGGCTCCGACCAGCGAGCCGCCCGCTTCGACGATCAACCCGCCGCCTATGATGACCGTGCCGGGAAGATTGCGAATGCCGGCCTGCATCATGCCGGGCTGGCTGATCGCATTGAGTTCGGTGGTGCTGGTACGGAACGTCGCTGCGGTCCACGCCTTGCCCGAAGCCGTTGACACGGTGTGAGCACCTGCGAACCTGTCACGAAGGATCACCTGCGTAACCCCAAAGCGATCGACCACCGCAACAGTGACCTGATACCCGCGGGACCGGCAATCGCCAAGCGATGCCCGGGCCAGATCAAGCGCCAATTCGGGACTCAGGGATTTGTAGGTGGTGAGCGGCTCCTCTGCCATTGCCGGATGCGCGAGTGTCAACAGGACGGCGGTCGTCATCAGGGTTCGAGCGAGCATGGTTCCTCCGACGTGATCAGGTCGACGCCGACGGTAGCCTAGTTCAGCGCACCATAAATCAGGTCGTCGAATACGGTGACGCTGTCGGCCTTGGTCCACAGGCCGATCATGCCGGCGTCCCTGATCGATTCGTCCTCGACCTCGAACATCGGCTTGCCGTCGTAGCTTATCTTGAACAGCGTTCCCGCGAACTCGCAACGTAACGAATGCCATTGACCTGATGGCACCGATACCTTGACGCCATAGCCGCCCTTCCGGCCGACGATATCGAGCGCACTGCGAACTCCCTTGATCGTCTTGTAGAGCACGACATTGTCTTCAAGCGCGTTGGCCCGCACGACATAGTAATTGTCGGCATCCCTGGCGCGCCAGACAATACCGGCCGCACGATCCTCGGAGCCTGCGATGGCCTTGAACTTGACCTCGACGAACCCGTCCAGGATGCGGGTGCCGTTCTTGAGCGCCACTGGAAACGTCGCCTGACCGGACTGTTTCAGGACGTTGGGCTTGCTTGGCGCCGTCGATTCCACCTCGACGGTCCATTGAGGCTGGCCACGCCCCGTCATCGTCAGAATCCAGCCTTCGGGCGCTGCGCCGGTTGCTGCGTTGTCAAAATTGACAGTTTCCGCCATCGCGTTTCCTCCCACCGACAATAGAAGCAGCGCCGCTCCCAGCAGCGCCACACTCATTCTTTTCACGACGTCTAGGCTTCCCGCCTGTATTGATCGTACAGTGCCGCGGCGTTGTCCCATTTGATCGCTTCCATGTAGATGTCGACATACTTTGCGGCCGCAGCACCGTAGTCCATGTGATAGGCGTGCTCGTACATATCGAGCACCAGCACGGGGCGTCCGCCGGCCAGCGTCGTCGTGTGGTCGGCGGCCCACTGGTTGACGAGCCGCTTGTCGCGCGGCGAGTAGGAAAGAATCACCCAGCCGGAGCCGCCGCCTTCGGCCTTGCCCATGGCGGAGAACTCCGCGCGCCACCGCTCCATGCTGCCGAAATCGCGTGCGATCGCGTCGGCCAGTGCAGCGCTCGGCTTGCCGGCACCGCCGAGCCCGTCGAAATAGATTTCATGGAGGATCATCGAGTTTGACGCGATGAGCTCCTCGCGCTTCAGGCCGTTGATGATGAAATTCGGGGCTTTCGCGAAGTCGAGCTCGGCGAGCTGCGTTCCGATCGCGTTGAGCCGCTTTACGGCGCCGACATAATTGTTCTCGTAATGGCTGACGAGCACCTTTTCCGAGATGCCGGCAATGGATTTCGGATCGAACGGCATCGGCTTGGACTGATATGTCATTGGCTTCGCTCCTGTTGGCTGACTGGCTTGCGCAAGGGCTTGCGTCCCCGCGAGCATGGCGGCCGACGCCGCGGCGGCCCCCACGCCCCTGACGAAGTCCCGGCGGTCGGTATTGGTGGTCATGGCGTCCTCCACTTGATCGTCGTCCCCAACGCGTCCCATGTGCTCGCTTGCTTGCGGCGCTCGCCGTCTTGTCGAATGCGCAAGTCGGCCGCGCGTCGCTCGTCGATACGGACATCGACGAGCGACGGCGCGCTGGGGGCACCAACATGACGGAACAATTTTTCTGATGAGATCGAGGTGTAAGAAGACATGCGGCGTCCTTGATACCAGGACGCGATACTTGGGCATGTCGCCTCGCGGGGAGATCGCAAATCCCCGTGCTCCGAATAGAACGCCTGACGAGGAGCAGTGTCAATCCGCTGCGCGAGGGTCGATGAGATGACGATTTGTTGAAGGAGCGTGCGCGAAATCCGGGAAGCGTCGGAACAGCAGCGCAGAGGGCTTCGATCCAACGACCGAAGCCCTCGCACGCAAGATCTCAGACTTGCGCCAGACCGCCGTCGGCGAAAACTTCGCCGCCGGTCATGAAGCTGCTGTCCGAGGACGCCAGGAACGCAGCCACCGCGCCGGTCTCGGCCGGATCGCCCACGCGCCCGATCGGCGTGGCGCTTCCGAGCGCATCGAACGCTTCCTCGCCGACGATCTCCAGCGCCAGTTCCGTCTTGATCGGCCCCGGCGACAGCACATTGACCCGGATGCCCGTGCCGCGCAGGTCCAGCGCCCAGCTCCGCGCCAGATTGCGGATCGCGGCCTTGGTCGCGCTATAGATGCTGAACTGCGGCGTCCCCATCACCCCCGTGCTCGAACCGGTCAGGATGATCGACGATCCCTTCGTCATCAGCGGCAGAGCCTTCTGCACCGTGAACACCAGCCCCTTCACATTGACGTCGAAGATCTGATCGTAATGCTCGACCGTGATCTCGCCGAGCGGGGCAAACAACCCGGTCCCGGCATTGGCGAACAGAATGTCGACCCCGCCGCGTTCGGCCTTCACCGCCGCATACAGCCTGTCGAGGTCGGACAGATCCGTCACCGAGCCCCTGATGGCGCGCGCCGAGGATCCGAGCTGCGCCACGGCGGCATCGAGCGGCTCCTGCCGCCGTCCGAACAGATAGACGAACGCGCCTTCATCGACGAACCGTTTCGCCGCGCCAAGTCCGATGCCGGTCCCGCCGCCCGTCACCACCGCCGTCTTGCCTTGTAGTCTGCCCATGATGTGCTCCTTCATTAGGGTTGCACTGAGCTGGCGGCCCACCCACCTATCGACAAGTATGCACCTTTTGGTAAGTGCCCAAAAAATGTCGCTCGATGATTCAGACCCGATCTCTCCACCGGCGCAGACACCACTGTCGGTCCAGCGCTGCACACCGACACTGCCCGGCTTCACCTGCGGCCTCGACGCGACCTTGCGGGTGATCTCCGGCAAGTGGAAGCCGCTGATCCTCTACTTCCTCGCCCAGGACGGCCCGACCCGCTACGGCGAGCTCCGGCGCGCCGTGCGCGACGTCAGCGACAAGATGCTGATCCAGCAACTGAAGGAGCTGGAGGCCGATGGCCTCGTGAAGCGGACCGACTACAAGGAGGTGCCTCCGCGGGTGGACTACAGCCTCACCGGTTTGGGCCGCAGCCTTGCCGAGGCGCTGGTGCCGCTCTGCTCATGGGGCACGGAGCACATGGCGGAGGTCAGCAAGGTCTTCGCCGAGCGGGAGACCTGGACGCGGCGAGCACGTCAGCCGACCGTCTAGCTTGTGCTGCACTTCGGCCGAGGTCTGCTCCGCTCCGGATAGCGGCGTATTGGTGCAACTCGTGCTGAGTCCGGCTTGGGCCAATTTTCGACATCGGTGAGCTTGCGATTTCCGATCCGCAGTGCAACCTTTGCGCGTCAATGGGGAAGTAGAATGCCGGCTAGGATCGTAGCGATCGCTGTTGCGGCTCTCTGTCTTTTGGGACCTCGCGTCTCTGGCGCTGAGGCGGAGGAGGCTACATCAATGGAGCGCGCCGTCGATCAGCTATTTGCACAATGGACCGGATCGGGCTCGCCCGGCGCTTCCATCGCCGTCATTCAGAACGGTGAAATCATCTACGGCAAAGGCTATGGCGCGGCCAATCTGGAGTATGGCGTGCCAAACACGCCGGCGACTGTGTTTCACTTAGCCTCGGTCTCCAAGCAGTTCACCGCCTTCGCGATTTACCTCCTCGCGCAAGATGGAAAATTGTCTCTCGACGACGACGTGCGCAAATACGTTCCGAAGTTGCACGACTTCGGCAAGGTTATCACGATCCGCCATCTGCTCCATCACACGAGCGGAATACGAGATCAATGGAACCTTCTGGCCCTCGCAGGATGGCGGCTTGACGACGAGATTACCGATGATGATGTCGCCCGCGTGCTGTTTCAGCAAACCGAGTTGAACTTCAAACCCGGCGATCAGTTTCTCTATAGCAACAGCGGCTACACGTTGCTCGCAATGGTGGTGAAGCAGGTATCTGGTAAGATGCTGCCCGAGTTTGCGAAGGAGCGCATCTTCGATCCTCTGGGTATGTCTCATACACACTTCCAGGACAACTACGGTGTGGTCGTCAAGGACCGAGCCTATTCCTACGGGCGGCGGCGGGATGGGAATTATCAATATGTAGCGCTCACCTATTCGACGGTTGGGCCTTCCAGCCTATTTTCAACGGTCGGCGACTTGGCGCGCTGGGACGAGAACTTCTACACCGGCGAGGTCGGTGGCCTGGCGCTCCTGGCACAGATGCAGGAGAGGGGTAAACTCAATTCCGGCACGGAAATCGCCTACGCCTCTGGCCTGTCCATCGGCAAATACCGCGGGCTTAGGATGGTTGAGCACGCCGGCGGTGATGCGGCATATCGAACCAATATTCTCAGGTTTCCAGACCAACACTTCTCGGTCGTAGTCCTTGCCAACGCGGGAGACCTGAACCCTGCGGCGCTCTCATTCGCGATCGCCGACATCTATCTCAAGGATCAGCTCCAGCCTACGCCTGACAAGCCAGCTTTCGGCGACAAGCCGGAAGTCGTGGTTGATCCCAAGGTCCTCGACGCCTACGTCGGCGACTATGAACTCAGGCCGGGATTCATCATTTCCTTTAGCAAGGATAATGACCATCTCGTCACGCGCGCCACCGGCCAGCCATCGTTTCCAATGTACGCCGTCTCAAACATCGCCTTCCGCTTGAGAGTGGTTCCAGCAGAAGTCGTCTTTGACGAGACAGTGGAAGGCGGGCAGGCTCAGAACGCCGTCCTCAACCAGAACGGCGCAAGCCTTCCTCTGAGGCGCATCGCGATTACCAAGCCCAAACTGGAGCGGCTCAAAGCCTACGAGGGCCAATTCTACAGCGCAGAACTCGGCGTCATATATGATGTGTTCGTTAGCGATGGCGTGCTAAAGGTCCACCATCCAAGAGGAGACATCGATTTGATGCCCGTCGGGACTGACACTTTTGGGGCGGCCTTTCCGATCGGAAATCTGCGATTCGCCTGCACGGACGACGGCGCATGCAATGCCTTGTTGATCGATGATGGTCGCGTCAAGGAGTTGCGGTTTGTCAGGGTCTCGCTCACTCCGGTCGGTCCGAAGTCGCCAGGATGACGGGAAGTGACGCTCGGAGTGGGGAGCAGAATGTCCGCTTCGGGTCATTCGCGTCGGTTTGATCCATTCGACGGATGTCCGCTTAGTCCCTAACAGCGGCGGAATAACGCAGACACCAACCAGCCGCGGCTTGGGGCCAGAAGCTGACCCAATCGTCACAACCAACGGTGCGAGAGATCGACGGACCTGTCCACGAGTAACGCTCAAGAACGCTCTTCCCGCTGCGATCTACTGGTCGAACTCGTTCACCGAGTAGTCCTAACATCCTCCGTTGAAACCGCGGTGAACTGCATAGTACCGGCTTGCACGCCTGTCGCCCTTGTCCAAGAATTTGATGAACATCGTTTCGCCAGTACTCTTCGAGAAGTTCTGCGGACGGCAAACCGGACTTCGACAGTGCGGGCCGACTGCGCTAGGCGGCGTAAAGCTCGATCGAGGCATTGAATCCCTTGAGCTGGAATGTCTTCGAGTGGCTGTCCTTCAGATCCGGTTGGGCGCGCTGAAACACTTCCTGCGTCACCAGTATCTGGCCGGCCTCGGCAACTGACTGGGCCCGCGAGGCGGTATTTACCACCGTGCCGATCGCCGTCAGGTCGCGATGGGCGTGGCCGAACTCGCCGAAACTGAGTGCGCCGGAGTGGATGCCGATGCCGATCCCAAGTTCGCTTGCATTGATGCCATAGGCTGTAACAAGCGCCTCGCGACGTCCGCGCCAGTTTTGCTGAATGTCCCGTGCAGCGCGCACAGCGTTCCCCGCATGCTCGTTGCGCACCAGGGGAAAATTGAAGACGGCCATGACGGCATCGCCGATCGTCTTGTTGAGGATCCCATCGTGCGCCCAGATCGCGTTCGCGCATTCGTCGTAGAATGCGTCGAGCAAGCTCGAGACGGCATCCGACGACTGCGACTGCGACAGGCTGGTGTAACCGCGCAGGTCAGCGAACATGATGGTTGCGTCGATGGTGATCTTGCGGGCTCGCATGACCTTCGCGAACATCAGCTCGCAGATCGTGCAGGTATTGGGGTTCATTCGGCTCGGACGAACGCCAAACGCGCGAAATGGCACCGAAATCACACCGCGAATCGGCACCGGAACGTGCATCTGTTCCCAGCACCCCTTGCAGATTCTCGATTGTATCAACTCTGCCATTGTCAGCGGCGTTCCACGAGAGCGGTAGACCTCGCGATCCTACTCGCGTGTGTCGGCGCGAGCAAGGCGGCGGCATCACCACGCGAGCGCGCGCGCCGGGAGCTAAGGGTCACAAGCCGCCGATCATTCTTGCAGGGCGGACTTCCGCTGTGCTTTGGTAAGCTGACGATTATGCGCATTTCCCCAAGCGGAGTTCTTGCGATCGCAACGGCCCGAAAGGACAGCCAATGAGCATCAAAGCCGTCGTGTTCGACGCCTACGGAACGCTCTACGACATCCAGTCGGTCGCTGATATCACCGAGGATGCGTTCCCGGGCTATGGCGAGATCATCACGCAGGTCTGGCGGATCAAGCAGCTCGAATACACCTGGCTGCGCTCGCTGATGCGGCGCTACCAGGATTTTGCCGCTGTGACCCGCGACTCGCTCGCCTATACGCTGCGCCTGCTCGGACTTGCCTATGAGGCTGTTACCTTCGAGCGCGTGATCGACAAATATCTGCATCTCGACCTCTATCCGGATGCAGCCACAGCGCTCACAGCGCTGAAGCCGCGAAAGCTCGCCATCCTCTCCAACGGCAGCCCCGACATGCTGAATGCGCTGGTGCGCAACTCCGGGCTCGACCGCCTGCTCGATGCCACCATCAGCGTCGATGCAAAGAAGGTCTTCAAGCCGAGCCCGGAGGCCTATGAGCTGATCGGCGAGACGCTCGGCACCGCGCCTGATGAGGTCCTGTTCGTCTCCTCCAACCCCTGGGACGTCGCAGGCGCGAAATCGTTCGGGCTGAACGTCGCCTGGATCGAGCGGGTGACGCCGGAGGCGATGGCGCTGGCTTGCGTCGAGAACGAACTCGTGGCACCGCTGACGATGTTCAGGGCGATCCGCACCCAGATGGACGAGCTTGGCTTTGCGCCGGACCACCGCGTCCGCGCACTCTCCGAGTTGCTGGGGATTGCCTGACGCGCGATGAGATTTGGATGAATCGTCATCGCGCTTGAGGTTGTCGTTTGAGCATGATCTTTGCGGAAAAGCGCTGCGCACTTTTCCGGATCATGCTTTAGAGATCATTGCCTGCCCGTGAGACCTGAATGAGCCTGGAATCCGTTCGCGCCTTCTTCGCCGAGAAAGCCCCCGACATCTCCGTCATCGAATCCCCGATCAGCTCCGCGACCGTGCCGTTGGCCGCCGAGGCCTATGGCGTCGAACCCGGGCGGATCGCCAAGACGCTGTCCTTGCGCGTCGGCGAGCGCGTGATCCTGATCGTCGCCGCCGGCACCTCGCGCATGGACAACAAGAAGGTGAAGGCGCAGTTCGGCGGCAAGCCGAAGATGCTGGGGCTGGAGGAGGTCGCCGAGATCACCGGCCACGAAGTCGGCGGCGTCTGCCCGTTCGGGCTGAAATCGCCGCTGCCGATCTATTGCGACGTCTCGCTGAAGGCGTTCGACGTGGTGGTGCCGGCTGCGGGCTCGACCCACAGCGCGGTGCGCATCACGCCTGACCGGATGGCGGAGTTGACCGCTGCCGAATGGGTCGACGTCTGCGAGGTCAGGCCGTAAGACGGGCGTGGCCGGCAGCAATTCGTTGCACTTCTGTCACGGCCCGGCGCCACGATCAGTCGTTGACCCCAGGCCGGGACACGATGCCTGATGCATTTGGCGGTCAGGGCGGCTAGCATGGGGACCATGACCGACGACAAGGTGAAACGACGACTGACCACCGTGCTGTGCGCTGACGTGTACGGCTATTCTCGCCTCATGGAAGCGGACGAGGCCGGAACGTTGGAGACGCTCCGCCGCTACCGCACGGCCATTGCGCGATTGGTCGAGCGTCATGACGGTCGCATCGTCAACACCTGGGGCGATGCCGTGATCGCCGAATTCGCCAGCGTCGTCGAGGCCGTGCAATGCGCGGTCGAGATTCAGCAGGAAATCTCCAATCAGGATTCGGACGCACCCCAGGCGAGCTCGATGCGGTTTCGCATCGGCATCAACCTCGGTGATGTGATGGTGGACGGGTCCGACATCTACGGCGATGGCGTCAATATCGCGTCGCGACTGCAAGAACTCGCTGAACCCGGCGGTGTCGTGATCTCGAGCTCCGTCTACGATCAGGTGCACAACAAACTATCTGTCGGCTTCGACTGTCTCGGCCAGCGCCCCATGAAGAACATCGCCCCGCTGACCAGCTATCGGTTGACCCTGGGTGGCCAAACCGCAGGGCGAGGGAGCTTCCCGATCGAAGACGCAACGCCTGCGGAGAGAGCGCGTGCCCCGCTGATGGAAGACAGGCGCGAGCCATCCTTGCCGACGAATATCGTCTGGGATTGGTTGGGAAAACTGCCCCGCCCGGTGGCAGTGGCCCTCACGGTGTCGGTCTTCCTGATTCTGATCAATCTGTTCACGGGCGCGCACAGGATCTGGTTCCACTGGCCAGTCGCCGCCATTCTCTTCGGCGTCGCCCTGCGGATGGTGCTTGGACATCGACCCGAGTCGGACCGCAGGGGCGAGCGCTAACGAAGCGGCACGACCGCAGCTTCTCCGGATCATGCGCAGTCAGCGCTAATCGTCATCATCATTATATGGCCGCGGCTGCGGCGGTGGAGGCGGCGGCGCAGCGTTGTAGCGCGGCGGCGGCGCGGCGCGGCCACGCGGAACCGGCTGCTGCGGTGGCATCTGGTTATTGGACTGGAACACCGCCCGGCAGCCGCTCGAGAGCTGCGGCGTGTTCGCCTGCAGGCAAGCCGTGATGCGGCTCACATCCGGGATCTGATCGCTGCACAACCTCCACACATCCGGCGTGCAGGCCATCTGCTGTTCCATGGTCCCGCGATATTCTTCGGCGGTGGCGCTCTGCGCGACGATGCCGCCGATCGCAAGCGCCACACCCAGCGCAATCCGCTCTGTTCGCATATGTCGATCCTTCCCGAATCCCTCCAATTCTCATCAATCAATGAGGCGAGAGCCGGTTCTGGACCAACAACAAAACGTGAAAGCGCGGCGGAACCTACTCGACCTTGCCGATCTTCTTGACCGCCGCGATCAGCCGCTGGCTGTCGGTCGCGACGAATTGCGAGAAGGCCGGCGCATCCTGATAAGCGACGAGGCTGCCCGAGGTTTCGAACGCCTTAAGCACATCGGGACTCGTCATCACCTGCGCCATCGCCTCGCGCAGGCGGGTCGCGATCGGCGCGGGAAGCGAACGCTGTGCAAAGAGCCCGGCCCAGATGTACATCTCGACATCCTTGTAGCCGAGTTCCTGGAAGGTCGGCACATCCGGAAAGCTTGCGATGCGCTGTGCGCCGCAATTGCCGAGCACGCGCAGCTTGCCGTCGTCGACCTGCGGCTTCAGCGTGCCGGGCGCCGCCGCGATCGCCTGCACCGTGCCGCTGAGCAGCGCGGTCAATGCCGGGCCCGCGCCGCGGAACGGCACGTGTAGCAATTTGATGTCGGCGCTATTAGCGAACATCTCCATCGCCACATGCAGCGTGCCGTAGGGTCCGGACGAGCCGTAAGTGATCTGGCCCGGACGCTTCTTGGCGTCCTCGACGAACTCCTGCGCCGTCTTCCACGGCGCCGAGGCCGGCACCGCGAGCAGCGTGGGATCGGCGAGCACGCGCGCGATCGGCATGAACTGCGAGACCTCGTAGGCGACGGGCCGGTCGAACAGACGGTCGGCCTCGGGGAGCACCGCGAGCGACGACAGCGTCATCAGCAGCGTGTAGCCGTCCGGCTCGGCGCGGGCGGCGGCGGCATTGCCGACCGATCCGCCGCCGCCTCCGGCGCGGTTGTCGACGATGACGGGCTTGCCAAGGATCCGCTCCAGCGCCATCGCCACCGGGCGCGCCGCGAGATCGGCCTGGCCGCCGGCCGGAAACGGCACGATCATGGTGATGTTACGCACCGGATAGGTTTGCGCGAAGGCCTTGTCAGGCACAGCAGCCCGCAGCAGCGGCAGCGCCGCAGCCGCACGCAAGAGATTGCGTCGATCCATCATGGTCCCCTACCCCCCGATTTTCTTTTGTGTCGCCAGCCTAGCGCGCCGCGCGGCAAGAACAAGGCGTTAACGAAGCATTGACCATGTCAGGCCTCTACCGGAACGCATCCGTGAACCCGCCGTTGCCCTCTTGATGGAGTGTGTGATGCGGAATCTTGCGACCATCGACGTCGCCCTGGACGAAATGCTGGTCAATCTCGCAGCGATCGTCCTGCGGCTTTCAACGCCCGAATTGACGCGGACGCCGGAAGCGCGGCGCGCCTTGGCGCAGTCGGTCCATCAATACGGTGTGTGCGCCGCACGCTCGAGCGATCCGCGCGTTCACGAGTTGAAGGCGCAACTGGAGGGGACGCTGAAGCCGAACTTGCGGGTTGTCGCGATCGACGGCGTGAAGGTGTCGTGATCAAGTTACCTTCCGCTCTCCGATGCCATCATGCTTGGCACTATCGGCCTTGGCCTCACGGAAACGGAAATAATAGGATAGCAAAATCCCGACCATCATCAACAGCCACGCTGTAAAGGGGTGCCAGAGCGGGACCGCCATAGCGGCAATCCAGCTAAACGCGATCAAGGGTACTTGGACGCGCGCAGCGTAGTGATTGAGAAAAGGGATTCGATCGTCTCCCCATACGTTACGTGCGCAAGACTGCCGGGGACCGGTCTCTCTGCCGTCCTGGTCAAGTCTGACCAACTCGTGCGAACGTCCCAAGCATAAGAGAACTTCGCCCGACGGAGAAATCCCGGCATCGAAGGTGCCGCCGCCTGCATGAACCTGAAACCCTCGTTCGAACCCTGACGGCCCATAGCGCTGCACGCGTCCCAGAGGTTCGCTGACGATGAATACACGGCCGTCGGGGGCCGCGAGTCTCATCGATCCGAGCGAGTTCGGAAGCTCAATTTCATTCAGGAAGTCCGGCGCGGAGCTCGCGATCAAACCTTGCCCAAGGAAGCACGCCATCCCCAAGGCGATAAGACAAATGACAATGTTTCTCTGGTTCTTGCTTGTCACCGCGCGGCACTGCATGAGGCACGTTGGCATTCGGCAAACGCGTAGAGAATAGCATCATTTGACCTTGACCACACTGGCCGACGTTTTCTTCTTCGCCACACGCTTGCACGTGCCCGGCAGCTTCGCCGCCAGAAAATCCCCAAGCGCCTCGACGCGTGCGGGCCTCGGGCCGCCGGGAGGGGTCACGAGGTGCACGGCGCCTTCGGCCTGCTTCCAGTCTTTCAGGATCACTTCGACGGCACCGGAGGAGATGGCCTCGCCGACGATGAATTCCGGCAGCTCGGCGATGCCGAGGCCCGCGATCAGCGAGGGCATCACGGCTTCGCCATTGTTGACGCGGAGCTGGCCGCCCGGACGCACGCTCGCCTGCTCGCCGGCCGAATTGGTGTAGTGCCAGACGTTCGGCGTAGAGAGATAGGCGTAGCTGAAGCATTTGTGCTGGGCCAGATGCATCGGATGCGTCGGCCGGCCGTGCTTCTTCAGGTAGGAGGGCGCCGCCACGGTGAAGCGCGGCATGGTGAAGAGCCGCCGCGCGATCAGCGAGGAGTCCGGCAGCCGCGCGATCCGCACCGCCATGTCAAAGCCTTCGCCGATCAGATCGACGGTCGCATCGCTCAAGTGAAGATCGACCGAGACTTCCGGATAGGCCTCGAAAAATTCCGGCAGCAGCGGCGCCACCGCCTTGGTGCCGAACGTCATGGGCACGGCGAGCCGCACCAGGCCGCGCGGCGCCACCGATTGCGCCAGCGCCTCGTTCTCGGCTGCCTCGCCGTCGGCGAGCAGGCGCGTGGCGCGGTCGGCGAGCTTGTGGCCGGCATCGGTCAGCGCGAGCCGGCGCGAGGTGCGGTTGAACAGGCGGGCGCCGAGCCGCTCCTCCAGCCGGGTCACCGCCTTGGAGACCGTCGCCTTGGACATCGCAAGCTCGCTCGCGGCCCCCGCAAACGACCGTAATTCCACGACTTTTGCGAAAATCGCGAGCGCCTCGAAATCGGGAAGTTTAGCCATGGCATCGGTCCAATAAGGATATTTCAGGAAACAATACGTTTCAACAGTTTCTATTTCTATACCACAGGCGGAGGCTTATCCAAGCGTCATCAGAAATTCAGGAATGGAGAAATCCAATGACCAAGAAGCTCTCAGGCAAGGTTGCCCTCGTCACAGGCGGCTCGCGCGGCATTGGCGCGGCCTCCGCCCGCGCACTCGCCGATGAAGGCGCCGACGTCGCCATCAGCTACGTCGCTTCGCCGGAAAAGGCGGAAGCCGTCGTCACCGAGTTGAAGGCCAAGGGCGTCAAGGCCCGCGCTTTCAAGGCCGACCAGGCTTCGGCGAAGGACGTGACGAAGCTCGTCAACGACGTTGCCAAGGAATTCGGCCATCTCGACATCCTCGTCAACAACGCCGGTGTCGCCAATGGCGGCGCGATCGACGACGCCAACGCCGATACGGCCGCGCTGGAGCGGCAGGACCAGGTCAACGTGCATGGCGTGATCGCGGCGATCCGCGCGGCCTCGCAATTGATGGGTGAAGGCGGCCGCATCGTCACCGTCGGCTCGATGCTCGCGGACCGCGCCTCGTTCCCGGGCCTTGCCGACTACGTCGCCACCAAGGCGGCCGTGGTCGGTTACACCAAGGGCGCTGCACGCGACCTCGGTCCGCGCGGCATCACCGTCAACGTGGTGCAGCCCGGCTCGATCGACACCGACATGAACCCGAAGGACGGCGGCGAGTTCGCCGAGACCCAGCGCAAGCAGCACGCGCTGCAGCGCTTCGGCCGTCCCGAGGAAGTGGCAGCCGGCGTGGTCTTCCTCGCAAGCCCCGAAGCCTCCTTCGTCACCGGCACCGTGCTCAACGTCGATGGCGGGTTCGGCGCCTGATCCAGGCGCCACCACCATCCATTCAAAGGAATTACGCAAATGATCGAACTCAGACCTTTCAACAAGCTCGGCGGCGCCGATCACGGCTGGCTGAAAGCAAAACATCATTTCTCCTTCGCCAGCCACTATGACCCGAACAACATGGGCCATGGCGCCTTGCGAGTGTGGAACGACGACGAGATCGCTCCGAACACCGGCTTTCCGGCTCATCCCCACGCCAACATGGAAATCATCACCTATGTGCGCGAGGGCGCGATCACCCATCAGGACAGCCTCGGCAACGAGGGCCGCACTGAAGCGGGCGACGTGCAGGTGATGAGCGCCGGCAGCGGCATCCGCCACTCCGAGTACAATCTGGAACCGACGCAGACGCGCATCTTCCAGATCTGGATCGAGCCGACGGCGCGCGGCGGACAGCCGACCTGGGGCTCGAAGCCGTTCCCGAAGGCGAACCGCTCCGGCAAGCTCGTCACCATCGCGAGCGGCATCGAGGGTGACACCGACGCGCTGCCGATCCGCGCCGATGCACGGGTGCTCGCCACAACGCTGAAGGCCGGCGAAAGCGCGGAGTACGAACCGCAGACGTCGCGGCATCTGTACCTCGTGCCTGCGGCGGGTTCCGTCGAGATCAACGGCGTGCGCGTCAATGCCCGCGACGGCGCCGCGATCCGCGACGAGGCCAGGCTGAAGATCACCGCGCTCGAAGACACCGAGCTCGTGCTCGTCGACGCCGCGTAAGCGCCGCCGCCACACCAACTCGTGATGCCCGGCCTCGAACCGGGCATCCATCTCCTTCGCAACGACAGCGAACCAGACAACTCACCCCATCGCGATATCCCAACGGAGACCACCATGACCAAAGTTCTCGTCCTCTATTATTCCGCCTATGGCCACATCGAAGCGATGGCCAATGCCGTCGCCGAAGGTGCGCGCGAGGCCGGCGTCACCGTCGACATCAAGCGCGTGCCCGAGCTGGTGCCGCCCGAGGTCGCCAAGGCATCCTATTACAAGGTCGACCAGGCGGCCCCGGTCGCCAAGATCGAGGACCTCGCGAACTACGACGCGATCATCGTCGGCACCGGCACCCGTTTCGGCCGCATCGCCTCGCAGATGGCCAACTTCCTCGACCAGGCCGGCGGGCTCTGGGCCAAGGGCGCGCTGCACGGCAAGGTCGGCGGCGCCTTCACGGCAAGCGCGACCCAGCATGGCGGCCAGGAGACGACGCTGTTCTCGATCATCACCAACCTGCTGCATTTCGGCATGGTGATCGTCGGCATGAACTACGGCTTTGCCGGCCAGATGAAGCTCGACGAGGTCACGGGCGGTGCGCCCTATGGCGCCACCACGATCACCGGCGGCGACGGCAGCCGCCAGCCTAGCGCCAACGAGCTCGCCGGCGCGCGCTACCAGGGCCGCCAGATCGCGGAGACCGCCAAGAAGCTGCATGGCTGATGCGACAGGGGCGGCATTCTCATTCGGGAATGCCGCCCCATCTATGCGCAATGGCCTTTGAACTCCTCCTGATCGCGCAGATGATCCGCAAGCCCGCGCAGGCGCTGGCGCGGCGGTGGTACTGCCGCAGCCTGTTCAGGGCCTCGCGCGGCCGATTTCGCTGTGAAGGCTGCACGAACGCGTGAAGCGGACGTGACCTGCTGGGCCTGCGTGATGTCAGCGCCGTCTAGGAGCGTTCCGCTTTCTTCCTGACGAGGTCTCTACCGATCGGCCGCGGCGGCTCGCTCCGCAGCACCAGCGAGGTCGTCACCGCGCCGAAACCGGCGATGCGATCGACGATGGTCTCGAGGTCTTCCGGCGCGGGGACGAGCACCTTGAGCACGAAGCAGTCATCGCCGGTCACACGATGGACCTCGATGATGTGGGGGATCTCGCTGAACCGCTTGAGGCAGGTCTTGATATGCTCATGCGAGGTACGCAGGCGAACCAGCGCCATCAGGCCGAGCCCGAGGGCGCGCGGGTTGATGCGGGCGCCGTAGCCTTCGATGATGCCGGCTTCCTCGAGCCGCTTCACCCGCTCCGAGATCGCCGGCTGGGACAGCCCGACAGAACGGCCGAGCTCGGATAACGGCACGCGCGCATTGGCCTGCAACGCCTCCAGGATCTTCAGATCCTTGGCATCGATGCTCCCGAAGCGATCCAACGAAATTCTCCATTCCGCCTTGAGATCATCGGCCAATGCCCGATTGCGCCGATGACTTGCCATGTGATGCGGGACCGGGATCGGCCACACTGCATGCACATCAGATATCACGAGACGATCATGCACGACATCATCACATTGCCCGGCCTCGGCGGCTCCGGAGACACCCATTGGCAGACCTTGTGGGAGCGCGCTGACGCGCGCGTTACGAGATTTCAGCCGGCAAGCTGGGACCAGCCGGACCTCGACGACTGGGCGCAATCGCTGGAGCGCGCGGTCGCGCGCAGCAAGAGCCCGCCGGTGCTGGTCGCGCACAGCCTCGCCTGCCTGCTGGTGGCGCACTGGGCTCTTCGCTTCCCCACTGCGATTGCAGGCGCATTCCTGGTCGCGGTCCCCGATCCGGACGGCCGCAATTTTCCCGCAGAAGCCGCCGCATTCAGACAGGTCCCAATGAGCGCGCTGCGATTTCCATCGCTGATCATTGCCAGCACGGATGATCCCTACGGCGCGCTCGCGACGACGGAGCGGCAGGCGCGCGACTGGCAGTGCGGCTTGATCGTGGCGGGCGCACTCGGCCACATCAATGCGTCGAGCGGACTCGGTGACTGGCCGCAGGGCCGGGCGTTGCTGGAGGCGTTTTGTGCAGGCCTTCGGAGATGACCGCGAGACAACCGGCGTTGCGTCAGCGCGCCCGCTTGCCCATCACCCGCGCCGCAAATGCGGCGAGCCTCGGATGGCGGCGTAGCCCTTGCGCGGCAAGGTCGCGCCAGGCAAAGGGCAGGCCGCGCCAGGACAGCGCGACGCTGACATCGGTCAGCGGCACCTGCTCGGCGCCCAACCGGCGCTTGTAGTCCTGATTGCCGACGCTGAGATCGAAGCGGCGCACGCCCTGCGCATGCAGCGCCTCCATGGTGCGTTCGGTCACGAGCAGCCCGGGCGAGAAGTTCGCCCAGGTCCTGCCGGTATGACTGATGCGCAGCAGGAAATAGGTCGCGCCGTAGCGGACGCCGAGCGTGGTGGCGACGATTCCCTTGTCGCAGACCAGCGCCGAGACGACGGCATAACCCTCGGCGGCGCCTTGCCGCGCCACCTCGCGATAAAAGGCGGCGTGGACGTCGTCGTTGAGGACGAACGGCGAGCCGAGCTGCTTCATCCGCTCCTCCTGCTGCACGTCCATCACATCGAGGAACTCGCGCGCGCGTGCCGCATCGGTGGCGATCTCGAATCTCGCGCTGCCAAGACGGGTGAAGACGCGCCAGCATCGCGGCAGCTGCAGACGCCGGATCGAGGCCCGATAGTCGGCATAGTCGTCGCCCATCAGCACGAGGTTGCCGTTGACCGAGCAGGATCCGATGCGGCCTAGCGAGACCAGCGGATTGGGCTTGCCGCCGACCTTGCCGCCGACTTGGGCCGGCATCTTCTTCAGGCGCAACAGGTCGAAGCCGTCAGGCAAGGTGCGCAAGCCATCGACCAGCGCGGCACCGATCGCGCGCGCATCGGCGGCATCGAACTTCGCATCGCTTGCAAGGATCGGCGCGTTGTTGTCGGAAACGCCGAGATCGGCGAACTCGACGATACGGATGCCGCGCCTGACATGGCTGATCATCGGCACGACCGCGATGTCCTTGCCGGTCGTGGCATCGGAAATCACGGCGATCAGCGGCGCAGAGTCTTCAAACGCCGCGTACCAGGCGTCGAGCCAGTAACCATGCTGGAAGGCGGTGCGATGGCCGGAATTCAGGCGCGATGCGGCCAGCCGCCAGTCGCGCAGGAAATCGACTGCGATTCCCGACGTGCTGGACACCCGATCATCTGGTTGCTCGACGCTGAGAAACGTCATCCGCGGCGCATACAGTTACAGAATGTCTCCAGATAGATGATGTTTTGCCGCCGATCACAAGCGACGTCGCTGCTTATCGTTAAGCCGATACCACCTTCCGGCCCTGCGATAGATGAGCTACTGCGACAAACTGTCAGCGTCCCGGTTCCATCTGCGCGACGCACTGGAACCTCGCCAGGAAATGCAGGCCGGCGACGGCGAGCGCGAACATGAACCAGACCGGATTCTGGCGTTCCAGCAGGAAGGTCTCGGTCGTCCCGAAATACAGGCCGAACAGCCAGATGGTCAGGAACAGCTTGCCCAGCGCGTTGCTGCGATTGTGCGCCTGGACCGTCTGGAAATTGCGGAGCGGGGCGAGCACGAAGACGAGGACGACCAGCAGCAGCCCCGGCAGGCCGATGGTGACGGCGAGATCGAGATAGCTGTTGTGGCTATGCGCCGCAGATGTCGCCCATTCGGAGCCCGCAGCGGTCTGGCGCTCGGTCACATCGTCCCAGAACGCCGCATAGCCGTGACCGATGATCGGCTTCTCGGCGACGGCCGCGAGCGCGAACTCCCAGATCTCGGAACGGCCGGTGAAGGTGGGATCGAGCGGCAGCAGCCGCGTCATCGCGCCGAGCGACGGGCTCATGACGCTGCCGACCGTCAGCAGGTTCATCACGATCAGCGGTACGAAGCAGACCATCCGCTTCAGCCACAGGTTTCGCGTGACGTAGACCAGCGATGCCAGACCATAGATCGCAAGGCACAGCACCGACGACGTCTTGCCGCCAGTGAAGACCAGGAACAGGCCGGCCAGCGCCGCGATCGCCGGTCCCATCACGAACGAGCCGACGGCGGACAAATAGATGCCGACATAGACCAGGATGGTCATCACGGGCGAGGCGACGTTCTTGTGGCCGAAACTGCCGCGCCAGTCGCCGGCGAGCTGCGGCTCGGTGATGTCGAGCGCGGTGTGGATCGAATATTGCGGCGCGAGGACGATTCCGAGATAGCACAGCGCAAGCAACGCAAGGGCGGCCGCGCCGAGGCACTGGTTGAAGCTGCGCTGCGTCGGCGGCAACAGCGGTATCAGAACCGCGATCGACGTCACGCTGGCCGCCAGTACGAAGCGCTGCATCGAAACCCCGCGGCTCTCGGAGAAGACGATGTTGATCAAAAGCCAGCCGACGAGGCAGAGATGCAGCGGCGTCACCAGGCTCTTCAGCGCGGGCGCATCGGTGGCGGCGACGAACAGCACCGCGACCGCAGCCAGCAGGCCCCATGAGACATAGGTGAGCGCCATTCGCCCGCCGACGACGGTGGCGACATCGGGATTGCGCAGGTCCGGAAACGGATCGAGCGTCACCAGCACGAGCAGCAGCGCCGCAACCACGATGAGGCAGCGCGCCGCCTGCAGAGCATTGAGCCCGGACAGGCCGTCGCGCAGGAGGTGGCCGAGCGATCGGGCCTCGACGTCGGTCATGTCAGCGGCGCTGCGATCCATGGCTCAAAGCCGGTGTGATGAACCCGGGGAAGCAAGCCCCAGGTCTTAGCCCATCCCCGTTAACCATCCGTCAACCAGCATGCCGGAGGTCGCGGACACCTTCTGCTGCCGCGCCACGCTCCGTGCGATCTCGTAATATTGCAGCGCGCGCTGCTCCAGCGTGAGATTGTCGAGCACGAAGCCGCGCGGATCGAATTTGCTCTCGGCGCAGCCGGCCCAGAAATCGTCCCAGCCCGCCTCGAAGGTGGCGGTGTCGACGAATTTGGCACCGCAGCGGTCGTCCCAGTAGGGCACCGACGACACCGGCGCGAACTGCACGCGGTGCGGATAATAGTCGGGGTCGCGCCACGGTCCGCCGGGATCCCAGGCGAACACCGGCACGCCGCAGGACAGCGCCTGCTGATAGGCGATGCCCTGGCTCTCGTTCTGGCACAGGAAGATCATCGCGCGCGAAGACGCCAGCGCGGCCTGATAGTCCTCTTCCTTGTAGCTGCCGTAACGCAGCTGCGTGAACGTGCGCCCCTCCTTGCGGAGCCGGGCGCGGACGGGCTCGATCAGGTCGGGCGCATAGCGCTCGCGATCCCAATGCACCTTGTCGTAGATCAGGACGTCGACGGATTTCTGCGCGGCGCGCGACGGCGACCAGAGATCGGTGTCGATGCCGACCGGCCAGGCCTCGGTCTCGGGCCAATGCGGGCGGTACATGTCGACGTACCACGGGCCGGGCACCACCACCTTCTTCACCGGCAGCCGCTTGAACAGGTCCGGGTCGTCGAGCGGATGATTGTGGGCGGCGACACCGAGCAGGATCGGGTTCTTCCACGCGAACTTGTCGAGCAGGAAAGTGCGGCCGATGATGCAGGCGACTTCCTCGGGATGCTGCGCGATGTAGCCGTAATCGTTGACGCGGTAGCGGATGCCGAGCCGGTCGAGGCCCGCACAGAGATTGAGGAACACGCGCAGCTGCCCGCTCATCCTGGGCTCGCCGAACAGCATGCGGCGCGCCATGCGCCGCAGATGCCGGTCGCCGGGAAACCAGCGATCGTCCTTGTCCTCGTAGAACAGGTTGAGGACCATGTCGTCGGGATCGTAGTCGAATGTCTTTGCGGGCACTGGGTCCATCCGCGGCAGCAGGTCGCGCATTCTCGCATGGGACCGGCTGTCGCACTGCTCGAAGTTTCCGACAGGCTTAATGCCAACGGCTTAACGCTAATTGACGAAACCGGCCTCGCACGCGGCTTCCCGGAAACGAATTCGCCGTAATGCGGGTATCATCCGCAGCAGCCGCGCAGATGCGCCCAGGTTAACAGATCGTTAAGGACGAGCCGCAGCTTGAGCACAGCCGACGACGTTCTCGAAGCCCCCGCCGCGCCGCGCGCGGCGACAGTCGCACGTCTCCAGCGACCGCTGATCCCCGTTGCGTCGGTGTCCGTCGTCATTCCCGCCAAGAACGTTGCCGCCTATGTCGGCGAAACCATCGCGAGCGCGCTGGCGCAGGACGAGGTCACCGAGGTGATCGTCGTGGACGACGACTCGACCGACGACACGATCGCGATCGTCCGCGCCGTCAGCGATCCGCGGCTGCGCCTGATGACCAACGATTCCGCCGGCGTTTCGTCCGCGCGCAATCTCGGCGCGCGACATGCGAGCGGCGACTGGCTGATCTTTCTCGATGCCGACGATCGCCTGCGTCCCGGCGCGGTGGCAGCCTTGCTGGCGGCCGCGCGCCGTGCTCCCCGCGCCGTTCTCGTCTATGGCGACTACAATACGATCGACAGCGAGGGACGGCAGATCGGCCGGCGCGAGTTGTTGAAGGGACGCCGCAAGCCGTCCGGCGACGTGCTGGCGCGGCTCGCGGCCGGCAACTTCATCGTCAATGGCGGCATCGCGCTCACACGGGCGGAGGCTTTTCGTGCCATCGGCGGCTTCGATACCTCGCTCAGATATTGCGAGGACTGGCACTGCTGGTGCCGCCTCGCGGCCATTGGCGAGTTCGCGTTCGCGCCGAAGCTGCTGCTCGACTATCGCGTGCACACGGCCAATACCATGAACGCCGCGATGCGGACGCCGCACGATTTTTTCCCGGCCGTCGAACGCATCTTCGACGACGGGCTGATCCTGGCAAGACTGCCCGAGAGGGCTGCGGCCGGACTGCGTCAGTCCGCCGAGATTCATCTCGTGACCTATTCAGCGATGCAGGCGATCCGTTTCCGCCGATATCGCGATGCCCTGGCTTATCTCGCGATCGTCGGACGCAGGTCACTCAAGGCCCTGCCGCGTTCCGCGATCAGGGTCGTCTTCGCCTGCTTTGGCATCTAGTCCGCAGCGTCAGGAGACAATCTTCGAGGCCTCGTAGGGCTTCGGCGCGAAGCCGAACGCGGCAAGCATGGAGCCGATCGCGACCAGCGCCGGATGCATGGCGACGACCGCTTTCGATGTCGCGAACAGGCGCGCGGAGCGAACCAGCGACAGCGGCAGCCGTCCGAGCATTTGCGCAAACACGCGTGCTCTGGCGCCCGCTCCCTGTGCCGCCTTGTACTGCACACGATAGTTGATCGCGCCGATGCGCAGGCCGCGCTTTGCGATCCAGCTGAAGCTGGTGCGGTTCTCCGGCACGGTCTCGGTGATGACGGCCTCGGCCGTCCAGTGGAAGATCATGCCGGCATCGCGGCAGCGCACGAAGAAGTCGCAATCGCCGCCGCCGAGAAAATTGAAGCGCAGATCGAAGGCCGGATTGCCGAGCCGCTCGAACGCCGCGCGCGTGATCAGGCAATTGCCGCAGCCATAGATCAACGGCACCGCTCCGGTGTAGTCATAGGCCGGACAGAAAGCGGGATGGCGCGCAAGCCATGGCTGGCTGTCGTCGTCGAAGACCGGCAGAACAGGTCCACCGACCACGTCGGCGCCGGTCGCCTCCGCGGTGCGGACCATCAGTTCCAGCCAGTCGGGCGAGGCGATCTCGTCGTCGTCGATCATCAGGAAGCGGGTCGCGGCGGGAAACAGCGTCTGGGCCGTCTCGAACGCGGCGTTGATTGCCTGGCAATTGCCCTGCCGCTGCTCGACGAGGCAGATGCCCTGCAGCCTCCCGTCGGCCAGATACTCCGCGGCAACCGGCGCGCTCGCGCGCCCTGCGGCATCGTTCTCGACCATGACGACGGCAAAGGACCGCGGCGTGCGCTGGTTCGCCAGCGAGTCCAGCGTCAGCCGCAGATGCTGCGGGCGGCGGAAGCAGGGAATGCAGACGACGATGCCGACGGACAAGTCGATGACGTGCGAGCTCGCCGCGATCTCGCGGTTGGGATCGCGCACGGCATCCGAGATCCGGCTGGCGGACAGGTCTGTCGGGATCAATGTCATTCCGCTCTAAATGCCCGAGATATGTTGAGAAAGCCCTGCGTCGATCGCATGCGCCGCCGCCGTCCCGCGACGGCACAGCACCGCGGGACAGATGCGTGCCAAAGTGACCGGCGCGATCGAGGCATCAAACGGCAGCGCCTTGCGGATCTCGCGGCCATGCAGACGTACCATCATACGCTTAACCGCTTTCGCGCCTTTCTCCCGCAAATCCATACGCACGTGGTACTGCAATTCGCAGTCCAGCGTTCAGTGACGGCGCGAAGCGGACAATGCCGTAGTTAACGCCCATGCGCATTAACCCGGCCGTAAGCACCGCGACCGGTGAAGCGCGACGGCATCGGATTTGCTCTTCGGGCATGCGACATTTTTCCTGTAAATTTGAATAGAACAAGCGCGGTCAGAGACAATGAACAAGCCAGCCACGATCGATTTCGCGACAGCCACGGCGATCGACATCCCCACCGCTGCCCCCGCCGAGGCGCTGCACGATCTCGTCCCCGGCGAAGCCCGCGACAGCCTGCTCGCCGTCCACGACGTGCTGCGCCGGAAATTGCCGCAGGGCCAGCTCGCGACCTACGAGGCCGGTGGCGGCTCCTGCAGCGTTCTGCCGCCGGAGTTGCTGAGCCGCAGCAAGGTCAGCGTCGTCGACATCGACGAGGACCAGGTCCGCAACAACACCTATGCGGACGAGGCGATCCTCGGCGACGTTCAGACCTATCGCTTCGGATCCGGAAGCTTCGATCTCGTCATCTGCTACAACGTGATCGAGCATCTGCCTCATGTCGATGCTGCGCTATTGAACTTCCGCGACGCGCTCAAGCCTGGCGGGATGATCCTGATCGGCGCGCCCAATCCGCGTTCGCTGTCCGGCGTCGTCACCAAATACTCGCCGCACTGGTTTCACGTCTGGTTCTACCGGAATATCCGCGGCATCAAGGATGCCGGCCTGCCGGGCGAGCCGCCGTTCCCGACCTTTTTCCACCCGCTGGTGACCCTGCCTCGGCTCGAGGCGTTCGCGGCCGCCAACGGCCTCGAGATGATCTATCGCCGCGAGGTCGAAAGCCCCCGCTATCCCGAGATGCGACAGCGCAAGCCGCTGTTCGCGGCTCTGGTCGATGCCGGTGCCGCCATGCTCAACGCCGTGCTGCCGCGCGGCACCGATGTCCGCCGCGGCGATTATCACGTCATCCTGCGGAAAAGCTGACACGAATGCGCGCGCGATCCACCGAGCAACGAGCGAAGTCTCGCGGTGACGCTGCGCGCGGTAACGAACCGTTAATCTCTGCGAGACCCCGGTATCGACGGCGTCACGGCGACGCGTGGAACTGTGGCATGCGTTTAAACGCTTTGTTTGCCATTTCGGTGAATAGTCCCTCAATGAGTATGGTTAATTTTCCCTGTTGCGTTGATTGGGCACCTATATCCCGGGTGCGTGGCGTAAAGCGAAGAGTAACCCCTCAGCCCGCGGCAGTTGGAATGGAAGCTGGGGATCATGCTTGACTATAGCCAGCCGATAGATCGGGCCCAACCGGAGGCCCCGCAGCAGGCGCCTCAGGCCGGCTTCAACGTGCTGGAGCTGGTCAATCTGCTTTGGCGTCGCAAGATCGCGATTGCGGCCGCCGCCCTGCTCGGCGCGACGCTGGCGGTCACCGTCGGCAAGAGCCTGACCCCACGCTACACTGCCACCGCCCAGCTCTATGTCGACCCACGCGAGCTCCAGCTCGTCGACCGCGAGCTCACGCCGCGCGCGCAGGACGTCTCCGGCATGTCCATGGTGGTCGAGAGCCAGGCGCGCCTGATCACCTCCAACAGCGTGCTGCTCCAGGTCATCCAGCAGGCCGGTCTCGACAAGGATCCCGAATTCGGCGGCGGCGACGCCAGGTCGCTGATGTCGTCGCTGCTCGGCCTGATCGGTCTGCAGCCCCGCGCGCCCTCCGCGGCGGAGACGAAGGAAGTGCAGCTTGCGGCGCTCGACGCGCTGAACCGGCACATCACGATCCGCAAGACCGAGAAGAGCTTCATCGTCGATATCGAGGTCTGGTCGACCGATCCGGCGAAGGCGGCGATGCTCGCCAACACGCTGACCAGCGCCTACCTCGCGGAATCCCGCAACTCGCAGGCTTCGGCCGCTCGTCGCGCCACCAACGATCTCTCCGGCCGGCTGAAGGAGCTGCGCGAGCGGCTGCGCAACGCCGAGACCGCGCTCGCCACCTACAAGGCCCAGAACAATTTCGTCGGCACCCAGGACGCGCTGATCAGCGACCAGCAGCTCTCCTCCAGCAACCAGCGGCTTTCCGCGGCCCGCGCGGCGACGATGGACGCACAGGCCCGGCTCGACCAGATCGAGGCGAGCCGGCGCACGGCAGCCGATGCCGGCGCGATTCCCGAAGCACTGCAATCGCCGACGATCGCCAATCTGCGTGCACAATATGCCGATGCCCGCAAGAAATATGCGGAGCAGACGAGCGAGCTCGGCCCGCGCCATCCGGCGCTGCGCCAGACCGAGAAGCAGGTCGAGGATCTCAAGCGCACCATCAGCGAAGAGATCGATCGCTTTGCCCAGTCGGCCAAGAACGACCTGACGCGGGCCCGCGACTACGAAGCCTCGCTCAACCGGGCGCTGGAAGCGCAGAAGCGGCAGAGCGTGCAGCTCAGCCAAGCGGCTGTCCGCCTGCGTGAGCTCGAGCGCGAGGCCGACGCCAGCCGCGACGTCTATCAGTCCTTCCTCAAGCGCTCGCGCGAGACCGAGGAGCAGGAGACGCTGAACACGTCGGCTGCCCGCGTCATCGGCGAGGCCACGGTACCGCAGCGGCGCTCGTTCCCGCCGGCGATGAGCCTGTTCGCCATGATCGGCTTCATCTTCGGCGCGATCGCAGCGTCGAGCTGGTTCGTTGCCGCCGAGCTGCTGTTCGCCGGTGCGCCCACGCCGGCCCGCCGCGAACGCACGCCGGCGCCGCAGGCTCCCCGCACCCCGGAGACGCCGCGGGCTGCCGAGCCCCCGCGGCCGCAGCCGGCTTCGCGCGCCCCCGAAGTTGCAGAGGCGCAGCCGGAAGTTGCCGCGCCACCGCTGCAACCGTCGATGGGCGAACGGCCCCTGATCGAAAAGCCGCTGATCGCGCGCCTCCAGGAGGCCGACGTCATCCATACGCTGGGCGCCATTCTCGCCACCGGCGGCGGCGTCGACCTGACACGGCTGGGCTGGCCGACGCTGCGCCCCGGCTTCCCTCTGACGAGCCTGCTCAATGCCTGGCGCGACATGCGCGCCGCGGTCGCCCGGCGTGCCGGTGGCAAGACGATGCCGGTGATCGCGCTCCTTGGTACGGGCGAGACCACCGGGCGCAGCGTAACCGCACTGAATTTCGCGCTCGCGGCCGCGCGTGACGGCGTCCGCGTGCTGATGATCGATGCCGACCATCAGGCTCACCCGCTCTCGAACAAGGTCAATCGCCCCGGCAAGAGCGAGCCGAGCGCGCGTGGCTGGCTCTCGATCGGCAGCAAGGCCGCACGCGAGATCAAGACGGTCAACGGCATCTCGGTGCTGCCGGCGGCCGAGGGCGACGCCGGCAAGGCCGCCGAGGCCATCCGCAAGGCGATTGCGCAGGCGCGCTCCGCCGGCGGCTATGATCTCGTCATCCTCGACGGCCCCGCAATGCCGCTTGCAGCCAGCAGCCGCAAGCTGCTCGACGACACTGACGCGCTGGTGGCAGTGCTGCCGACCAGCACGGACATCAACGACAGCCTGGAAGAAATCCTGAGCATGCTCGGCCGCGCCGAGCGCAAACTCGTCGGCGTCGTGCTCGACGAGCTCACTCCCACAACCCAAGCGCGCCAGGGAGGCAGACAATATGCTTGAGCGCCGCATCAACCCGGAAGGCAGAGCCGCAACCGCCGACGTGCCACGAATCACGGTCGGCGGCCTGCGCATGGCCGCACTCGACCTGGAAGCGACCGCCGACTTCATGATCGAGGCCACCAATCCCGACAACCGCATCGGCCGTCCGCTGTACCTGACCTCGGCGAACGGCGAGGTGCTGGCGCGCTGCTCGACCGAGCCGCAGACCGAACGCCTGTTCCGCGCCGCCGACATGATCAATGCCGACGGTCAGCCGCTGGTGGCCGCCTCGAAACTGCAATCCTGGTTCCCGCTGCCCGAGCGCGTCGCGACCACCGACCTGTTCCATTACGTCGCGCGCAAGGCCGAAGCGATCGGCCGCACCTTCTACATGTTCGGCGCCAGCGAGGAGGAGAACGCTGCCGCGGTCGCGAATGTTCGCAAGCTCTATCCGAACCTCAAGATCGTCGGCTACAGCCACGGCTATCTGCGCGGCGACGCCCTGCGCGCGAAAGTCGAGGAGATCAACGCGCTCGCCCCGGATTATCTCTGGGTTGCGCTCGGCGTGCCCAGCGAGCAGGCATTCGTCGAGGAATATACGCCGCTACTGACCAATGTTGGCGTCATCAAGACATCCGGTGGCTTGTTCAACTTCTTGTCGGGCAGCCGGTCCCGCGCGCCGCAATGGATGCAGAATATCGGTCTCGAATGGGCCTGGCGCACCTGGCTCGAGCCGCGCCGCCTGTTCTGGCGCTATTTGACCACCAGTCCCCGCGCGATCTATCTTCTGTTCAGCCGCCAACGGCCCTTCAATCGCTGAGAGAAGAGTAGATTACGACATGACCGACCGACCGACCGTCCTCGTCACAGGAGGCGCGGGTTATATTGGCTCGCATGCCTGCCGCGCCCTCACCGCCGCCGGCTATCGGCCCGTCGTTTACGACAATCTCACAACAGGTCATCGCAGTTTCGTTGCCGGAGAGCTCGTGACGGGCGATCTGCTCGACGGCGCGGCGCTGGCGCGCGCCTTCGCCGACCACAAGATCACGGCGGTGATGCATTTTGCGGCAGCCAGCCTCGTCGGCGAGTCCATGACCGACCCGCAGAAATACTATATCAACAACGTCCAGGGCACGCTGTCGCTGCTCCAGGCGATGCGGAATGCCGGCTGCCATCGCATCGTGTTCTCCTCGACCGGCGCCGTCTACGGCAATGCCGATTCCAAGGCGCTGCCGGAAGACTTCCCCTGCGCACCGATCAATCCCTACGGCGCCTCGAAATGGATGATCGAGCGGATGCTCGTCGACTATCGCGCGGCTTATGGCTTCGGCGCATTCTGCCTGCGCTATTTCAACGCCAGCGGCGCCGATCCCGCCGGCGGCATCGGCGAGCTGCGTGACAACGAGACGCATCTCATTCCGCGTGCGATGATGGCGCTGCAGGGGCATGTCGACTTTGCCGTGTTCGGCGACGACTACGCCACGCCCGACGGCACCGCGATCCGCGACTACATCCACGTCACCGACCTCGCCGCCGCACATGTCGCGGCACTGAAGCTGCTCGAACAGGGACATGCCGGCGGCAGCTTCAATCTCGGCACCGGGTCCGGCTTCTCGGTGCGCGAGATCCTCAACGCCATCAGGCAGGAGACCGGGCGCGAGGTGCCGCACACGGTCAAGCCGCGCCGGGCCGGCGATCCCACCTACCTGGTCGCCGACGCCTCGGCCGCGCGAAAGGTGCTGAACTTCGTACCGCGCCATTCCGACCTCGCCACGGTGATCCGCACCGCCTGGGCCTGGCACCAGAAGGCGCATCCGCTTAAGGCCCGTTAAGCAACCGTAACATCCGTACCTTGCCTGCCGTGCCCCCAAACGGCTAGAATGCATGTTCACCGCCGCCGTTGGCGTATCGCCAACGGCCGCATTCTTTGGCATCGCCGACGATGAGGTCGGGATGCATGGCTCGGCCCATTTGGCGCGAGCCGATTTTTCCGAGCGTCAAGGCCATGATCAGATCCGCGCGCCGGCCTGTCATCAGGCGCGGATTCTCAGGAGTTTCGACCACATGCATCAGGCTGCACGCCTGGAGTTCGAGCGCGTGATGGATGAGTTCGTCCGCTGGCATGTCGTACCCACGGACGAGCGCTCGCCCGCGCCTGCCTGGTGGTGGGGACCTGCTATGGCGGTGGTCGACGACCAGGAGCCGATGAGCTGCTCATGGTGTGCCGAGCTTGGCCTGAACGAAGGCACGAGCTTCGCCGAAGGCGCGCGCACGATCCTGTCGCTGTTCGTCGAGCAGACCTCGCTGACCGGGCCGCAGGATTTTCCAAGCATTGCAGAAGGCGCAGACCACGAGGTCCGCGAGCTTCATCCACTGCCGTCAGACGACAGCGCGTTTCAGCCGTAACGCCGCAGCTTCCTTCGCGGCAAGGTCCGGCTCGGGCTGCAGCGGCGGCGCCACCGGCAGAACCATCGGCCGCAGCAGCTCGGCCATCTGCCTGGCCGGCAGCGGCTTGGAGATGAGGAAGCCCTGCATCTCGTCGCAGCCATGGGTGCGCAGGAATGCCTCCTGCTCGGCGTTCTCGACGCCTTCGGCAACGACCGTCATGCCGAGCGCCTTGCCCATGCTGATGATCGCCTGCGCGATGGCCTGATCCTCCGAATCCTGCGGCAGGTCGCGCACGAAGGAGCGGTCGATCTTGATGGTGTCGATCGGGAAGTGCTTCATCAGCGACATCGAGGAATAGCCGGTGCCGAAATCGTCGATGGCAAGGCGAATGCCGCGGCTCTGGATGGCATCAAGCACCTTCAGCGCGCGACCGACATTGCGCATCATCATGCTCTCGGTGACCTCGAGCTGCAGCAGCACCGGCGACATGCCGGAGGCCGCCAGGGCCTCGTCGACATCCTGCAGCAGATGCTCGTCGGCGAACTGCCGCGGCGACAGGTTCACCGCCATCGACAGCGGCAGCAGGCCGCGGCGCTGCCAGGCCATCGCCTGCGCGCAGGCCTCGTTCAGCACCCAGCGGCCGATCGGCACGATCAGCCCGGTTTCCTCCGCGAGCGGAATGAACTGCGCGGGCGAGACGTTGCCGAGCTCGGGATGGGTCCAGCGCAACAGTGCCTCCACGCCGGTGATCTGGCCGGTCTCCATGTCGACCTTGGGCTGGTAGTTCAGTGAGAACTGCTCGCGCTCCAGCGCCCGGCGCAGCGCGCTTTCCAGCGACAGCCGCTCGATCGACTGCGTCTTCACCTCCTTGGAGAAGAAGCGATAGCCGTTCTTGCCGTCCTCCTTGGCGAGATACATCGCCATGTCGGCATTCTTGGTCAGCGTCTGCGCATCGGAGCCGTTGGCCGGATACATCGCGATGCCGATCGAAGCCGTGGTGTGGCACTCGTGGCCGGCGAGCTCCATCGGCTCGGCGAGCGCCGTCAGCAGCCCGGTCGCGATGTGCTGGACGTCGTCGATCTCGCCGCACTGGTCGAGGATCACCACGAACTCGTCGCCGCCGAGGCGCGCAACGACGTCGCTCGCCCGCAGCGCGCCACGCAGCCGGTTCGCGACCTCGAGCAGGAGCAGATCGCCGGCCTCGTGGCCAAGCGAATCGTTGATGACCTTGAAGCGGTCGAGATCGATGAACAGCACCGCAAAGCGGCGATCGTGGCGCTGGGCCTCGTCGATCGCCTCGCGCAGCAGCCCGTTGAAGGTCTCGCGGTTCGGCAGATCGGTCAGGCTGTCATGCGAGGCGAGGTATTCGATCCGTTCGTCGGCCCGGTTCTTCTCGTCGGCGCGATCGAAATTCTCCATCGCGAAGGAGACGTTGTCGGCGAGACGCTGCAGCAGCTCGACGAACTCGACCGTGAAGGTTTCCTGCTCGGTCGACATGTAGATCATGACGCCGACAGCCTTGTCGTGGGTGATCAGCGGGAACGCCGCGCCTGACCGCGCGCCGTCGCCTTGCAGCACGGCATGGAAGGCGCTGACGCGGCTGTCGTTGACATAGTCGTTGCTGACACAGGGCTGCCGCGTGCGGAACGCCGTGCCGCTCATGCCGCGGCCTTCCGGCCGGTCGGCGTCGATGGAGAGACGAACATTGCGAGTGGTCTCGGCGGACGGCCCCGCGGCCGCGACGATCGCGAGCTGGTCGCTGTCGGCGCTGAGAAGCGCAATGGTCGTGGAGGTGAACTTGCCGCCGGTGGAGGCGGCCTGACAGACCAGCTCGAACAGCTCGCTGCGCGACTTGGCGCGCACGATCGCTTCGTTGGTGGCGCTCAGCGCCGCGAACATGCGCCTCAGGCGTTCCTTCTGCGCCTCGGTTCGCGCCCGCTCCTCGGCCCGGTCGAAATTGTCGAGCGCAAAGGAGACGTTTTCCGCGAGGCGCCCGAGCAGCTGGATCAGGTCCGGCGTGAACGTGCCTTCATCCGGCGAGAGGAACAGCAGGATTCCGATGGCATCGGTTCCGTTCTTCAGCAGCGGGAAGCAACCGCCGGATTTCGTGCCTTGATCCCGCGCGACCCGGCGCCAATGCGTCGCGCGAGCATCCGTGAGCAGATCGTTGGAAACACAGGGTGCCCCGGTGCGAAATGCGGTTCCGGCCAGTCCCCGCCCCTCGGGCTCGTCGGCAGAGGTCGCGAAGCGCCACTTTTCGACGTGATGGCGGCATTCGCCCTTGGTGACGGCGATGTCGAGATTGCGTCCGCTCAGATCCACCATCGCGATGGTGGCTGACGAGAAGGTGCCGCCGAGCACAGCGGCGTCGCAGACCGCCTCGAACAGCTCGGTGCGGGTCTTCACCCGCATGATCGCTTCGTTGGTCGCGCTCAGCGCCTCCAGCATGCCGCGCAGGCGATTGCGCTGCAACTCGGCTTTCGCCTTTTCATCCGCGCGGTCGAAATTCTCGAGCGCGAAGGCGACATTGGCCTGCAGCCGTTGCAGCAGCTCGACGAATTCGGGCGTGAACGTGCCGCGCTCCGGCGAGTTGAAGAGAAAGATGCCTTCGACGCGGGCGCCGTTGAAGAGCGGCAGCGCCGCGGAGGAGCCGATGCCGTTGCGGCGGGCATTGGCCTGCCAGGGCTTGATCCGGTCGTCGGACAGCACGTCGTTGCTGATGCAGGGCTGGCGCGTCCGGAAGGCGGTGCCGGTGAGCCCCCGCCCCTCGGGAATTTGATCTGAGGTGGAGAACTTGAAGTTCCGAACCATATCCGCGTTCGGCCCATAGCAGGCGACGACGCGAAGCAGCTCGGCTTCGTGATCGACCAGCGCGATGTTGGCCGAAGTGAACTTGGCGCCCTTCGCCGTCGCTTCGCAGACGAGGTCGAACAGCTCCGCCCGCGAGTGTGCGCGCAGGATCGCCTCGTTGGTCGCACTGAGCGCCGCATACATGCGCGCGAGGCGCTCTTCCTCTGCGGCGATCCGTGCCTTCTCGGCCTCACGGTCGAAATTGTCGATGGCGAAGCAGACGTTCTCCGCGATACGCAGCATCAGCCCGACGATTTCCTCGTCCCTGGCCCAGGACTGGCTGAGGAAAGACAGGATCACGCCGATGCTTCGGCCATGCTTGATCAAGGGCGCCGCGACAACCGCGGCGACGCCGGTGTTGATATTGGCCTGCTCCCACGCTGTTCCCTTGGTGCGGCGCGCGAGATCGCGCTCGACGATGGGCTTCTGTGTCCGGAACACTTCGCCTGAAATCCCGCCTCCGTAGGGATTCTCGGGGTCGGTGGAGTAATGGGTCCGCGCCACGATCTCCAGATTCTCGCCGGTGCCGGCGACCGGCTTCAGCCAATGCGAATCCTGCTCCTTGAGCAGGACGAAGGTCGCCAGCGACTTGCCGCCATGCACGGAGGCATCGCAGACGAGCTGGTAGAGCTCCTGCTCGGTCTTGGCGCGCAGAATGGCCTCGTTGGTGGCGCTGAGCGCACCGAACATGCGGTTGAGCCGCCGCGTCGCCCGATCGCTGCTCTGCCGGGCGGTCTCGCGCGCGAAATTCTCAAGCGCATAGGACACATTGGCCGACATGCGCTCGAACAGCGACACCATCTGCGCGTCAAGCGAGCCGGCCTCGCTGCGGGTCACGAACAGCACGCCGACGCTCTCGCCGCTGCATAACAGCGGCACCCCTGCCGCCGCACCGATATGCGCTTTCGCCACGCCCTCGCGCCACGCCAGCGAGCGCGGATCGTTCAGATAGTCATTGCTGATGCAGAGCTTCCGGCTGCGAAAGGCTTCGCCGCCGACGCCGGAGCCCTCAGGCGTGCCGTCTTCCGTGGTGATCTCGATCGCGCGCAGGCGCGCCACGTCCTCGCCGCAACCGGCCGCAAAGCGCAACCGCCTTCCGTCCGGGCCAACCAGGAACACGGCCACGGCCAAGAAATCCCCGCTCGAAAACCCGGCGTCGCAGACCTTCTGGTACAGCTCGTCCGGCGATTTCGCGTAGAGGATCGCTTCATTGATGGCGCTCAACGCCGCAAAGGTGCGCGCGAGTGTCGTCGGCACGATCTCAACTCCCGGGCATTTCTGCCGATTTCTCCCGGGTGCTTTATGAACGGGGATCGCCTAAGTGGTCGTTATTGCGCGCTGCAAACCCTCCATCAAAGTGAACGAGCGGCGAACGAGGCGCACCAAACTGTCGGGAATGCCGCCGCGCGGGATGAATCGTCGACGAAAGGCGCGCTCTCTTTACGAATTTGCAGCCCTGTATTGGTTTACGGGAGATTGATATCGCGCCCGCGCTTTGAGACGATGGCTCCCAACAAGCAGCCCGTTAAGGGCACAATGCCGGGGAAACGCCATGCCGATCGTCAGGGCCGACCGCCTCACGCGCATCAGCGCCGCTCTGCTCCAGGCGGCCGGAGCTTCCGAGGAAGAGGCCGACGCGGTCGCAACGGGCTGCGTCAACGCCAATCTCGCCGGTCACGATTCCCACGGCGTGATCGCGGTTCCCACCTACATCGATCGTATCAAGGCCGGACACATCGTTCCCGGCGCCAAATGGACCATCGTCCAGGAATCGCCAACCACGACCGTGATCGACGGAAATTGGGGGTTCGGCTTCCACGTCAACGCCAAGGCGATGGCGCTGACGATCGAGAAGGCCAGGACGGCGAATGTCGCCGCCTGCACCGTATTCCGGCAGAGCCATGTCGGCCGCCTCGCCGCTTATCCCTTGATGGCGATGCGCGAAGGCATGATCGGGATCGCGACGGCGGATTCCGGCCGCTCGCCGAAGCATGTGGCACCATTCGGCGGCAAGGAGGCGCGGCTCGGCACCAACCCGATCTCGATCGCCGTGCCGTCCGATCTCGATGCGCCGTTCTATCTGGACATGGCGACCTCGGCGGTCGCGGCCGGCAAGATCCAGCTCGCGGTCGCGCGCGGCGAGGAAATTCCGACGGGATGGATCATCGACGCCGACGGGCGGCACACCACCGATCCCACGCAATACCGCAAGGGCGGCGCGCTGCTGCCGCTCGGCGGCACCGAGGGTTACAAGGGTAGCGGTCTTGCCGCCATGGTCGAGGTGCTGTGCGGCCTGCTCACCGGATTGGGATTCGGCGTCGAGCCGACCGGGCGGCACAATGACGGCTGCTTCATGGCGGTGTTCAACGTCGCCGCGTTCCGCCCGTTGCAGCAGTTCAAGTGCGAGGTCGCGGAATTCGCGCAATACCTGAAATCGACCCCGCCGTCCGAGGGCAGCGCGGGCGTCTACTATCCCGGCGAGATCGAGGGCGTACGCGAGCAGCAGCGCCTGCGCGACGGCATCGAGATCGAAGATGCCACCTGGGAGAAGCTGCGCGCGCTGGCGCGTGACTACCGGCTCGACACGATCCTCGATCTGGCCTGACGCAATCCGGAGAACAGCAGCATGAATCGGCAGATGGTACTGGTCGGCTTCCTCCAGGCGCAGAACTGCACCAACTTGCCGAGCTCCTGGCGGCATCCGGACTCGCGCGACGATTCGATGTCGGCGGATTACTACCAGGAGATCGCGAGGATTCTCGAAGCCGGCAAATTCCACATGGCGTTCTTCGACGATCGGCTGGCGATGCCGGACCGCTACGGCAACGACCACGCCCACACCGTCGAATACGGCATCCGCTGCGTGAAGATGGATCCGCTGATCGTGCTGACCACGATGGGCATGGTCACCGACAAGCTCGGCCTGGGCGCGACCTGCTCGACCACCTATTACGAGCCGTTCGACGTCGCGCGGCGTTTCGCAACGCTCGATCTGATTTCCGGCGGACGCGCGGGCTGGAACGTCGTCACCTCGCTCAATGACGGCGAGGCGCTCAACATGGGGCGCGACTCCCATCCCGAACATGATTCCCGCTACGACAAGGCCGACGAGTTCATGGAGGTCGTGCTCGGTCACTGGGATACGTGGGAAGACGGCGCGCTCATCATGGACAAAAAGAGCGGCCGCTTTGCCGATCCGACCAAGGTGAAGCGGCTCGATCATAAGGGCGCCGCCTTCAAGTCCCGCGGTCCCTTCACCGTGCCGCGCTCGCAGCAGGGCCATCCCGTCATCATCCAGGCGGGCGCGTCCGGCCGCGGCCAGCGCTTTGCCGGGCGCTGGGGCGAAGTGATCTTCACCGCCGCTCGCAATCTCGCCGCCGCCAAGGACGGCTATGCGGCCGTGCGCAACGAGGCCGCGAAAGCCGGCCGCGATCCCGATCAGATGTTCCTCTGCAATCTGACGACGCCGGTCTGCGCCGCGACCAAGGCCGAGGCTGAAGACAAGATGGCACTGATCAACAAGCTGCCGCTCGAGATCGACGCGCTGTCGCTGCTCGCCGAAGCGCTCAACTACGACTTTGCCTCCAAGGGTCTCGACGAGCCGCTGACGACGGAGGAGCTGACGAGCATGCAGGGCATTCTGGGCATCCGCGACGGCGTGCTGAAGACATCAGGCAAGAGCAATCCGAGCGCGCGCGACTTCGTCACCTTCTCCGGTCGCGGCCAGGTGCATGACGCCATGGTCGGCGGCCCCAAGGAGATCGCGGACAAGCTCGAAGAGATGTTCGTCGAGCGCGGCTGCGACGGTTTTGTCATCGCGGCGACCTATGTGCCCGGCTCCTACGCCGACTTCGTGCAACACATCGTGCCGGAGTTGCAACGACGCGGCTTGTTCCAGAGAGAGTATCGCGGCAAGACGCTGCGGGAGAATCTCGGCTTGACGCGGCCCGTCGCTGGCGCGTGGAAAGTACAGCCGCGCGACGCCGCGGAATAACAAGGATACATCATGCGCTGGCTGAAATTCACCGCCTCGAACAAGACCTCGTGGGGAATCGTCGAGGGCGACCAGGTTATCTCGGTCGACGGCGACCCGTTCGGCGAATGGCAGCGCACCTCGCGCACGCATCCGCTCAGCGCGGTGAAGATCGAGCTGCCGCTGATCCCGCGCACGTTCTACTGCGTCGGCCTGAACTATCTCAAGCACCTGAAGGAAGCCGCCGACAAGCGCGGCGAGGTGCCCGCCGTCCCTGAAAGACCCGAGATCGGCTACCGCGCGCAGAACGCGCTGATCGCGCATGACGAGGACGTCGTCATCCCCTCCTTTGCGACGGAGAAGATCCACTATGAGGGCGAGCTCGCCGTCGTGATCGGCAAGAAGGTGAAGCACCTCTCGGCTGAGAACGCGATGGATTGCGTGTTCGGCTACACCATCGGCAACGACGTCAGCGAACGCAGCTGGCAGAAGGCCGATCGCAGCCTGTGGCGCTCGAAGAACGCCGACACGTTCAAGCCGATGGGGCCGTGGATCGAGACCGAGGCTGATCTTGCCAGGATGGAAACGATCGTCCGGGTCAACGGCAAGGAGACCAACCGCTTCGCTACCGGCGACATGATCTTCGGCGTGGTGCCGTTCCTGGTCGAGCTGACCAGATATTTCACGCTGTGGCCGGGCGACGTGATCTGGATGGGCACCGACGGAGCGTCGCCGGACATCAAGCACGGCGACGTCGTGGAGATCGACATCACCGGTGTCGGGACGCTGCGGAACAGGTTTGTGCGGGAGGGGCAGTAGCGGAGGTGCCGTTGCTGTAGTTGCCGTAGGATGGGTAGAGCGCAGCGAAACCCATCACCAGGATCCGTCTCGGATAGATCTTGATGGGTTTCGCTATCGCTCTACCCATCCCACGAAACTCTCTCAAAACGGCAGCGCCACGCCTGTCTTGATCTCCTTCAGCACCACATTGCTGCGGACATAGCGGATGCCGGGAATGCGGAACATGAACTCGTCGAGGAAGCGGTTGTAGGCAACCATGTCCTGCACGACGACGCGCAGATGGTAGTCGGCATCGCCAGTGGTCGCAAAGCACTCCAGCACTTCGCGGCGCCTGGTGACGCGGGAGACGAACTCGTCGACGAACTTTGCGTCATGCCGCTCCAGCGACACGTGGAGGATGGCCGACATTGCAAAGCCCGCCTGCTCGCGCGCGACCAGCGCTGCGTAGCCCTGGATGACGCCGCTCTCTTCCAGTGCCCGCACCCGGCGCCAGCAGGCCGAGGTGGACATGCCGACCTCGTCGGCCAGTTGCTGATTGGTGGCGCGGCCGTCCTTCTGGAGATGGGTGAGAATCCGCGTGTCCTGCTCTTCGATCATGGAGGGCTCTCGGTTTGATCGAATCTACCAAACTTTGCCTCTTTTTGCAAAATTCTACCGAATAACGATTTCGTGCGGGAGAAATAGGTAAGACCTACCAACTTCCCAGGCATACCCTTCCACCTATCGGCAGGATGCCGCGCGAGGTCCGCCATGGACGCCATTCCCTCTCTCGACAGTTACGAGCTCTCCGACCGCTATGACCGCGAGGAGGGCCGCGTCTTCCTCACGGGCACGCAGGCCATCGTCCGCATCGCGCTCGACCAGGCGAGGCGCGACCGGGCGCGCGGCCTCAACACGGCGGGCTTCATCTCCGGCTATCGCGGCTCGCCGCTCGGCGGCATCGATCTCGAGCTGTGGCGCATCCAGCAACGGCTGAAGCAGGACCGCATCGAATTCCTCCCCGCCGTGAACGAGGACCTTGCGGCGACAGCGGTGCTCGGCTCGCAACAGGTCGAGACGCAGGCCGACCGCGAGGTCGATGGTGTGTTCGGGCTCTGGTACGGCAAGGGCCCCGGCATCGATCGCTCCGGCGATGCGCTCAAGCACGGCAATGCCTATGGCTCCTCCCCGCATGGCGGCGTGCTGGTGGTGGCCGGCGACGACCATGGCTGCGTCTCCTCCTCGATGCCGCACCAGTCCGACGTCGCCTTCATGAGCTGGTTCATGCCGACGCTGCACCCGGCCGATGTCGGCGAATATCTCGCGTTCGGCGAATATGGTTACGCGCTGAGCCGCTTCTCCGGCATGTGGGTCGGCTTCAAGGCGATCTCGGAGATCGTGGAGTCGGCCGCATCCGTCGCGCTGCGTCCGCCGCGCCTGTTCCGCACGCCCGAGTTCACGCCGCCGCCCGGCGGGTTGCATTATCGCTGGCCGGATCTGCCGGGCCCGCAGATCGAGGAGCGGTTGGAAGCCAAGAAGCACGCGGTCTACGCCTTCGCAAAAGCCAATCCGATCGACCGCCACATCTACGACATCCCCGGCGCGACCTACGGCATCGTCACGACAGGCAAGGCGCATCTCGACCTGATGGAGGCGCTGCGGCTGATGGGCCTCGATGAAGCCGCCTGCCGCCGCATCGGCATCGACGTCTACAAGGTCGGCATGGTCTGGCCGCTGGCGCTGCATGACGCCATGGATTTCGTGAAGGGCAAGCGCGAGATCCTGGTGGTCGAGGAGAAGCGCGGCATCATCGAGAGCCAGTTCAAGGAATATTTCTACGACTATCCCGGCAGCAAGCCCGAGCGCATGGTCGGCAAGCACGACGAAACCGGCGCGCGGCTGATCTCATGGATCGGCGAATTGTCGCCGCGCGCGCTGGCGTCCGTGCTGGCGCGGCGGCTCGATCCGATGTTTCCGGGCCTCAATCTCGCCGCGCGGGCCGCTGCACTGCTCCCGGAGACCGAACGATCCATCAACGTCGCGGGCGCGACGCGCACGCCCTATTTCTGCTCGGGATGTCCGCACAACACCTCGACGAAGGTGCCGGAGGGATCGAAGGCGCTGGCCGGCATCGGCTGCCACTTCATGGCGAGCTGGATGGATCGCGAAACGTCGTCGCTGATCCAGATGGGCGGCGAGGGCGTGAACTGGGCGGCATCGTCGCGATTCACCGGCAACAAGCACATCTTCCAGAATCTCGGCGAAGGCACCTATTATCACTCGGGCTCGATGGCGATCCGGCAGGCGATCGCCGCCAAGGCCAACATCACCTACAAGATCCTGTTCAACGATGCCGTCGCCATGACGGGCGGGCAGCCGGTCGACGGCCCCGTCAGCGTGCACGCCATCGCGCACAGCGTCCGCGCCGAGGGCGTTGAGCGCATCGCGCTGGCGTCGGACAATCCCGAACAGTTCCGGCCTGCGGACCTCCCCATCGGCGTCACCATCCATCCGCGCGAGGAGATGGATTCCGTGCAGCGCGAGCTGCGCGATATCCCCGGCGTCTCCGTCCTGATCTATCAGCAGACCTGCGCCACCGAGAAGCGACGGCGGCGCAAGCGCGGGCAGATGGCCGATCCCAAGCGCTTTGCCTACATCAACGATCTCGTCTGCGAGGGCTGCGGCGATTGCTCGGTCGAATCCAACTGCCTCAGCGTCGAGCCGAAGGAGACGCCGTTCGGCCGCAAGCGCCAGATCAACCTGTCGGCCTGCAACAAGGATTTTTCCTGCCTCAACGGCTTCTGCCCGAGCTTTGTGACGGTCGAAGGCGCGACGCGCCGGAAGAAGAGCGCGAGCGAGATCGACGCGATCGGCCGCGCCGCTACACTGCCCCTGCCGGCCCCTGCAATGCTCGAGCGTCCCTACGACCTGCTCGTGACCGGCGTTGGCGGCACCGGCGTGATCACAGTCGGCGCACTGATCGGCATGGCCGCACATCTGGAGCGTCGCGGCGTCTCGGTGCTGGATTTTACAGGCTTCGCGCAAAAATTCGGGCCCGTGCTGAGCTACATCCGCCTCGCCGCCTCCCCCGACGCGCTGCACCAGGTGCGCATCGACCAGGGCGCGGCCGATGCGCTGATCGGCTGCGACCTCGTCGTCAGCTCCTCGCCAAAGGCGTCCGGCACCTATCACCGCGGCATGCGCGCCGCGGTCAACACCGCGGAGATGCCGACCGGTGACGTGGTCCGCTTCCGCGATGCCGATCTCGCCTCGCCCGCCCGGCTGCGTGCGATCCGGCAGGTCATCGGCAACGACAATCTCGGCACCATCAATGCCAACGCGCTGGCCGAGCGGCTGCTCGGCGATGCCGTCTATGCCAACATCATCATGCTGGGCTTTGCCTGGCAGCGCGGGCTGGTTCCGGTCTCGCTGCAGGCGATGCTCCGCGCCATCGAGCTCAACGGTGTCGCCGTCGATCGCAACAAGCAGGCTTTTGCGTGGGGCCGGATTGCCGCCGCCGATCCGGACTTTCTGCCGAAGACGGACGAAGCACCAAAGGCCGAGACGCTCGACCAACTCATCGCCCGCCGCGCCGATTTCCTCACCGCCTATCAGAACGGCGCCTATGCGGCGCGCTATCGCGCGATGATCGAAAAAGTTCGCAGCGCCGAAGCTCCCCTGAACAGCGAGGCGCTGACCGAGGCTGTCGCCCGCGCCCTGTTCAAGCTGATGGCCTACAAGGACGAGTACGAGGTCGCGCGCCTGCACATGCAAAGCGGCTTCCTTGACGAGCTCAAGCGCGAATTCGAGGACGGTTTTGGCGTCCAATATCATCTGGCGCCGCCGTTCCTGCCGTCCGAACGCGACGCGCGTGGCCGGCCGCGCAAGCGCGCGTTCGGCCAATGGATCCAGATGCCGCTCGCGGTGCTGGCGCGCTTGAAGCGATTGCGCGGGACGCCGTTCGATCCGTTCGGCTACACCGCCGAGCGACGCACGGAACGCGAGCTGATCGCCTGGTATCAGGGCGTGATCGAACGCATGCTCGGACAGCTCGATGCGGCGCGCCTGCCCGATCTCATCGCCATCGCCAAGGCTCCGATGGAGATCCGCGGCTATGGCCCGGTGAAGGACATCGCGATCGCCAAGGTGAAGCCCGAGGTCGAGCGGCTGCTCATGAATTCGACGACATCGGTAACACAAAAGAAGCGCGCCTCCGGTTGACGCGGCGCCGGCAAGGCTTCAGCCTCGGAGCCTGAGGGGCGCCCTGTCGGCGCCTCTGCAATCAGGTGAGGCATCATGGATTTCGACCAGTTGACCCTGACCCAGGCCACCGCCGACCTCCGCGCCGGAAAAGTCACGAGCACATCGCTCACCACGGAAGCTCTTGCCCGCGCCAAAGCCAGCGCCGACCTCAATGCTTTCGTCACCCTGGACGAGGCCGGCGCCTTGAGGGCGGCGGCTGCGTTCGATGCAGCAGGTGACAAGACAAAGCCGCTCGGCGGCGTGCCGATCGTGATCAAGGACAATATCGAGGTCGCGGGATTGCCCTGCAGCGCCGGCACACCGGCGCTGAAGAACTACGTTCCGAAGGCCGATGCTCCGGTTGCCGCGAAACTGCGGGCTGCGGGCGCGGTCATCATCGGCAAGACCAGCATGCACGAGCTCGCCTTCGGCATTTCCGGCTACAACACCGCGTTCAAGACCGGCGCCGAGTTCGGCGTGCGCAACGCCTATGATCGCACTCTCATCGCCGGCGGCTCATCATCCGGGACGGGCGCTGCGATCGGCGCACGGATCGTCGCCGGCGGCCTCGGCACCGACACCGGAGGATCGGTCCGCGTGCCCGGCGCGCTGAACGGATGCGCTTCGCTACGCCCGACCGTCGGCCGCTATCCGCAAGCCGGCATCGCGCCGATCTCGCACACCCGCGACACCGCTGGCCCCATGGCCGCCACCATGGCTGACGTCGCGTTGCTCGACCGCGTCATCGCGGGCGGTGATGCTATCGCGCCGGCGGATCTTGCGGGAGTGCGCATCGGCCTCGTCAGATCGATGCTGACCAATCTCGACGCTGACACCGACGCCGCATTCCGGACGGCAATCGCAAAGCTAGGGGCGCAGGGTGCCACCGTTGTCGAGATCGAGATGCCGCAACTGGCCGAGCTCAACAGCCAGGTCAGCTTTCCGGTCGCGCTCTACGAGGCCTATGACGATCTGGTCGCCTATCTCAGGCACACCGGCACCGGCCTCAGCATCGAGGCGCTCGCGAACGAGATTTCCAGCGCCGACGTCAAGGGCACCTATGATGGCCTGGTGATCCCGCGAAAACTGCCCGCCCCCGACGGCACGCTGGTTGACGCCAAGCCGATCTACGACGACGCCATCAAGTCCGCGCGTCCCGCGCTTCAGGCGCTCTATGGCAACACCTTCGCCGCCAACAAGCTCGACGCCATCGCCTTCCCGACCACGCCGCGCGTGGCGATTCCCTCCAACCCGGAGTCCAGCAGCCTCGAGAATTTCGGCCTGTTCATCCAGAACACCGATCCTGGGAGCAATGCGGGGATTCCCGGCATCCAGATTCCGATCGCGCTGGGGGCGACGAGTAGACTGCCGATCGGGCTTGAACTGGACAGTTCCGCGGGGAGCGACCGTCGCCTGCTTGCGATCGGCATGGCGCTCGACACCGTGTTCGGGCGGTTGCCGCCGCCGCGCTGACGCTGCCGTAGGGCGGGCAAAGCGAAGCGTGCCCACCATTTTCGATGATGGAGAGAGATCGTGGGCACGGCGCGGTGCGCCTTTGCCCATCCTACGGGCTCAGAACGAATGTCCATCCCCTCACCCTGAGGAGCTTGCGAAGCAAGCGTCTCGAAGGGCGAGGCCACAGTCGGGCCTTCATCCTTCGAGACGCGCGTTCCGCGCTCCTCAGGATGAGGAGCAACATTCTCACGAATACGGATTGATCAGCTTCTGCTGCTCGGCGCTGTGATGCACCAGCGTGTCGATGAAGGTCCTCACCTTCGCCGACAGATGATGCCGGTGCGGATAGACCGCGTTCATCGACATCTCGACGGGACGATATTCCGGCAGCAGGCGCACCAGCCGCCCGGCTTCAAGATCATCCTGAATGAGAAATCCGGCCATCAGGCAGACGGCAGCCCCCTCCAGCGCCACTTTCCGCAGCGCTTCCCCGCTGTTGGTGACGAAGCTGCCGGAGATGCGGACCGAAGCCGGTGCACCCTTGCGATCGAAGAAGCGCCATTCGTCGCCGAACGGATAATTCAGGTGACGGCCGCAATTATGCGTGGTGAGCTCGTCAAGCTTCTGCACCCGGCCGTGCTTCTCGAGATAATCGTGGGAACAGCACAGCACGTGACGCCAGGTGGCGAGGCTCCGCACGATCAGGCTTGAATCCGGCGGCGGGGTCATGCGCAAGGCAACGTCATAGCCCTCCTCGATGAGGTCGATGTCGGCCTCGCCCATACGCAGATCGATCTTCAGTTCCGGATAGAGCGACAGGAGCTTCGCCACCACCGGTGCGACGAACGGCACCATGTGGGTGGCGACATGGATACGCAGCGTGCCGCGCGGCTCCGACTGCAGTTCGCCGGCGATATCGTCGGCCTGTTCGAGATCGGCGAGGATCTGGGTCGAACGGTCGTAATAGGCCTTGCCGATTTCGGTGAGACTCACCTTGCGCGTGGTGCGGTTGAGCAGGCGAACGCCGAGCCGGTCTTCCAGCGCCTGGACATGGTTGCTGACCATGGTCGTCGACATGTTGAGGCGGCGGGCGGCAGCGGAAAAGCCGCCGTTTTCGACCACCCGGACGAAGGCTGTGAGGCTGGTGAAGCGGTCCATGATCTCCGGCTCCAATTATCCACTCTCGGTGGATAATGCTTCCATTGTTTCCGGGATTATCACAACAGCCGGGACAACGCATCTTGCCACCATCAACAGCGCCCCGTTCGGATCGGGGCGGTTGGGAATTGCCGAGGATGCCATGTCGAACGCTTCGTACGTCACTGAAAACAATGAGAAAATCGGCCTCCGCCCGTCCGGGCAGGCGATCAAGCGGGCGGCCATCGGCCTCGCGCTGGTGCTCGGCATCGCTGTGGCCAGCGACTACGGCTACGACTATCTGAAGACCGGCCGCTACCTCGAATCCACCGACGATGCCTATGTGAAGGCCGATTCCACGATCATCGCGCCAAAGGTCTCCGGCTACATCGCCAAGGTGCTGGTTGGCGACAACGAGAAGGTCAGAGCCGGCCAATTGCTGGCCACGATCGACGACCGCGACTTCAAGACGGCGCTCGAGCAGGCCCGCGCCGATGTCGCCGCAGGCGAAGCCTCGGTGCGCAACATCGACGCCCAGCTCGAGCTGCAGCAGCCCATCATCGAGCAGAGCACCGCCGATGTCGCGGCGGCCGACGCCAATCTGAAATTCGCGCAGGAGGAACGCGCCCGCTACGACGATCTGATGAAGTCGGGCTCGGGCACGATCCAGCGCGCGCAGCAGACCGACGCGGCACTCCGCGCCAGCAACGCGCAATTGCAGCACGCCAAATCCGGCCTCGTCGCCGCGCAGCGCAAGGTCGACGTGCTCACCACCCAGCGCGCCCAGGCCACGGCCCAGCTCGAACGCGCTCGCGCAGTCGCGGAGCAGGCCGCGCTGAACCTGTCTTATACCGAGATCACCGCGCCGGTGGACGGCACGGTCGGCGCCCGCTCATTACGCGTCGGCCAGTACGTGCAGGCCGGCACGCAATTGATGGCGGTGGTGCCGCTCGATGCGGTCTATGTCGTCGCGAACTTCAAGGAGACGCAGCTCACGCATGTGCGTCCGGGTCAGCCGGTCGAGCTGCGCGTCGACAGTTTTCGCAATCGCACGCTGCATGGCCATGTCGACAGCCTGTCGCCGGCCAGCGGACTTGAGTTCGCGCTGCTGCCGCCCGACAATGCCACCGGCAACTTCACCAAGATCGTGCAGCGCGTGCCGGTGAAGATCGTGCTCGACGACCACAGCCTCACGGGACTGCTGCGCCCCGGCATGTCCGCGGTGCTAACCGTCGACACCAAGGCGGCCGTGGTGGCGGAGCAGGAGACCGCGAAGCGCGTTGCAGATAACGCGCCACGCCCGAACGGCAGCTGACGCGGGAGGACCCGGCAGGATTTTCAAATCCTGCCGGATAATCCTTCCAGGGCTTTCCTGATTATCGAAACCATCCGCCTAACGCATCCTGTCTCAAAGACCGAGACGAGGCTTCCATGAGCACGCTTCAACCGACCGTCAACGCTGCATCCGCCGCCAACCTCCCCGCCCCTACCGCGCCCGCCACACCGGCGGTCTCCGCCAAGACCTGGATTGCCGTGATCGGCGCCACGCTCGGTGCGTTCATGGCGGTGCTGAACATCCAGATCGTCAACGCCTCGCTCGCCGACATCCAGGGCGCGATCGGCGCCGGCATCGACGACGGCGGCTGGATCTCGACCTCCTATCTGATCGCCGAGATCGTGGTGATCCCGCTGTCGGGCTGGCTCGCGCAGGTGTTCTCGATCCGCATCTACCTGCTCACCAACGCGATCCTGTTCCTGGTGCTGTCGGCGGCCTGCGCGCTGGCGCAGGACCTGCCGCAGATGATCGTGCTGCGCGCCGTGCAGGGCTTCACCGGCGGCGTGCTGATCCCGATGGCCTTCACGCTGATCATCACGCTGCTGCCGCGCGCCAAGCAACCGGTCGGCCTCGCGCTGTTCGCGCTGTCGGCGACGTTCGCGCCCGCGATCGGCCCGACCATCGGCGGCTATCTCACCGAGAATTTCGGCTGGCAGTACATCTTCTACGTCAACCTCGTGCCGGGCGCGGTCATGGTCGGCATGCTCTGGTACGCGCTCGACGCGAGGCCAATGAAGCTGGCGCTGCTGCGCGAGGGCGACTGGGCCGGCATCATCACCATGGCGATCGGCCTGTCCGCGCTGCAGACCGTGCTGGAGGAAGGCAACAAGGACGACTGGTTCGGCTCGCCCTTCATCGTCAAGCTGAGCGTGATCGCGGCCGTCGCCCTGACTGCGTTCCTGATCATCGAGCTCACCGTGAAGAAGCCGCTGCTGAACCTGCGCCTGCTGGTCCGCCGCAATTTCGGCTTCGGCATGCTCGCGAACTTCCTGCTGGGCGTCGCGCTGTACGGCTCGGTCTTCATCCTGCCGCAATATCTGTCGCGCATCCAGGGCTACAATGCCGAGCAGATCGGCATGGTGCTGGCATGGACCGGCCTGCCGCAACTCCTGCTGATCCCGCTGGTGCCGCGGCTGATGCAGCGCTTCGACGCGCGGATCATCATCGGCATCGGCTTCGTGCTGTTCTCGGCCTCGAACTTCATGAACATCTACATGACGAACGACTACGCCGCCGACCAGTTGCTGTGGCCCAACGTCGTCCGCGCCATCGGCCAGGCGCTGGTGATGGCGCCGCTGTCGGCGGTGGCAACGTCGGGCATCGAGCCGGAGAATGCGGGCTCGGCCTCCGGCCTGTTCAACATGATGCGCAATCTCGGCGGCGCCGTCGGCATCGCGCTGCTCCAGACCGTGCTGACCAAGCGCGAGCAATATCACTCCAACGTGCTGATGCAGTCGGTCTCGGTGTTCGAACAGGCCACCCGCACGCGGCTGGAACAGCTCACGCAGTATTTCGTCAATCACGGCGTGCTCGACCGTGCCGATGCCGCCCATCGCGCCTATGTCGCGATCGGCCACACCGTGCAGAAGCAGGCCTACATCTTCGCTTTCAGCGACACCTTCTATCTGCTCGGCATGGCGCTGATCGTGGCGCTCGCTGCCGTCCTGTTCCTGAAGAAGCCCGGCCAGGCGTCGGCCGGCGGAGCCCATTGAGATCAACCCCGCAAGCAAGGAGAACGACCATGAAACCCCGCATGAATTTCTACCAGGCCGCCCCCGACACGATGAAGGCGCTGATGGCGCTGGAGGAGCAGATCCAGTCGACCGGTCTGGAAAAATCGCTGATCGAGCTCGTCAAGATCCGGGCGTCGCAGATCAACGGCTGCGCCCTCTGCATCAACATGCACACCGAGGACGCCCGCAAGCGCGGCGAGACCGAACAGCGCATCTATCTGCTCAACGCCTGGCGCGAATCTCCGCTCTACACCGACCGCGAGCGCGCCGCGCTGGCCTGGACGGAATCCGTGACGCTGATTTCCGAGACGCACGCGCCAGATGATGTCTACGAGCAGGTTCGCGCACAGTTCTCGGATGCGGAGACGGTGAATCTCACCATGCTGATCGGCGCCATCAATGCCTGGAACAGGATCGCGATCGCGTTCCGCGCGGTGCATCCGGTGAAGGTGAAGGCCTCGGTGGCGTAAGACATTCGCAACTGTCATGCCCCGCGAAGGCGGGGCATCCAGTACGCCGCGGCCTCTCGGTTCAATAACAGGCGTCTCTGGAATACTGGATCGCCCGCCCCAGTGCGCAATAGCGCACAAGGCGGGCGATGACACTCTCGTGGGGTGGGTGTGGCTTAGACCGCCGTCGCCTTGGCGAACTCCACATAGATCTCGCGGAGCCGCGTCGCGATCGGGCCGGGCTTGCCGTCGCCAATTGTCTTGCCGTCGAGTGCGACCACCGGCTGCACGAACGACGAAGCCGAGGTGATGAACGCTTCCTTGGCGGCGAGCGCCTCGGCGACCGTGAAGGAACGCTCCTCGACGCGGAGCTGGCGTTCTTCGGCAAGCGCGATCACCGCCTTGCGGGTGCAGCCCGGCAGGATCGCGTTGGAATTCTTGCGGGTGACGATGACATCGTCCTTGGTCAGAATGAACGCCGACGACGAACCGCCCTCGGTGATGTAGCCGTCCTGCAGCATCCAGGCTTCGCCGGCGCCGGCTTCCGCCGCGGCCTGCTTCGCCAGCACCTGCGCCAGCAGCGCCACGCTCTTGATGTCGCGACGCTCCCAGCGGATGTCGGGCACGGTGATCACGTTGATGCCGGTCTTGGCCACCGCGGCGTTGACGATGTCCTTCTCGGAGGTGAACATCACCAGGCTCGACTTGACGTCGCCCTTCGGAAACGGGAAATCGCGGCCCTTGTCGGCGCCGCGCGTGACCTGGAGATAGACGAGACCGCTCTCGATCTTGTTGCGCGCGATCAGCTCCTTCTGCAGCTCGGTGATGCGCTCGACCGTCTCCGGCAGCTTGAGCTTGATCTCGCCGACTGACCGCTCCAGCCGCGCCAGATGCGAGGCGTTGTCGACCAGCTTGCCGTCCAGCACCGCCGAGACCTCGTAGATGCCGTCGGCGAACAGGAAGCCGCGGTCGAGCACCGAGATTTTGGCTTCCGAGAGCGGGACGAATGAGCCGTTGACGTAGGCGATCGAGTCCAAGGCAGGTCTCCTGGGGGAATGGGGTTGCCCACCGGTATAGGAGATTTGCCGGGCCCGATAAACCCTGCTCTTCGTCATCCCGGGGCGCGCGTAGCGCGAGCTATGATGCGCAATTGCGCATCTGAGGATCCATACTCCCGATGGTGGTTATGGATTCCGGGCTCGCGACTTCGTCGCGCCCCGGAATGACAGAGAAGCTAGTGCGACAGAATCTTCGACAAGAACTTTTGCGCGCGGTCGCTGCGAGGCTTGCCGAAGAAATCGTCCTTCGGGGCGTCTTCGACGATCTCGCCGCGGTCCATGAAGATCACGCGATTGGCGACCTTCCGGGCAAAGCCCATTTCATGGGTCACGACCATCATGGTCATGCCCTCATGGGCGAGGTCGACCATGACATCGAGCACTTCGCTGACCATTTCAGGGTCGAGCGCCGAGGTCGGCTCGTCGAACAGCATCACGATCGGATCCATCGCGAGCGCGCGCGCGATCGCGACACGTTGCTGCTGGCCGCCGGAAAGCTGTGCCGGAAATTTCTGCGCCTGTTCCTTCAGGCCGACACGCTCCAGCAGCTGCATGCCCTTCGTCACGGCCTTGTCGGACGACCGTCCCAGCACCTTCTCCTGCGCAAGGCAGAGATTGTCGATGATCTTGAGGTGCGGAAACAGCTCGAAGTGCTGGAACACCATGCCGACGCGCGAGCGCAGCTTCGGCAGGTTGGTCTTGGGATCGTTGACCTTGGTGCCATCGACGCTGATGTCGCCGCTCTGGAACGGCTCCAGCGCGTTGACGCATTTGATCAGCGTCGACTTGCCCGAGCCCGAGGGGCCGCAGACCACGACGACCTCGCCCTTGGTGACGCTGGTGGTGCAGTCGGTCAGCACCTGGAAGGTCGGGCTGTACCATTTGTTGACGTGGCTGATTTCGATCATGACCGATACACTCTACCGAATGATGGCGATGCGCGACTGCAGGCGGCGAACGCCGAAAGACGCGATACAGGAAATGGTGAAGTAGACGACGGCGGCAAACAGATACATCTCGACCAGACGGCCGTCGCGCTGCGCGATCTTGCTGGCGGCACCGAGGAAGTCGGTGATCGAGAGGACGTAGACCAGCGAGGTGTCCTGGAACAGCACGATGGTCTGCGTGATCAGGACCGGCAGCATGTTGCGGAAGGCCTGCGGCAGCACGACGTAGCGCATGGTCTGCGCGTAGGTCAGCCCCAGCGCGTTGGCTGCAGCCGGCTGTCCGCGCGAGATCGACTGGATGCCGGCGCGCATGATCTCGGAGAAGTACGCGGCCTCGAACATGATGAAGGTGATGAGCGAGGATGCGAACGCGCCGACGCTGATCGGGCGCGAGGCGCCGGTCAACCACTGCCCGATGTAAGGCACCAGAAAGTAGAACCAGAAGATGACCAGCACCAGCGGCAGCGAGCGCATGAAGTCGACATAGATGCCGGCGATGCGCCCGAGCACCTTGTAGCCGGAGAGCCGCATCAGCGCGAGCGCGGTGCCGAACACCAGACCGCCGAGTGCGGCGAGCGCCGTCAGCGTCAAGGTGAAGGTCATGCCCTCGAAGAACAGATACGGCAGCGCGCGGCGGATGACGTCGAAATCGAAATTGGAGAGCATGGCGCTATTTCCCCGTGATGTAGCCGGGGATCGCGACCCAGCGCTCGAGGAAGCGCATTGCGGTCACGACGACGGCGTTGACGAGGAGATAGAGGATGGTGGCGGCGGTGAAGGCCTCGAACACCTGGAACGAGAACTCCTGCATCGAGCGCGCCTGTCCGGTCAGCTCGAGCAGGCCGATGGTGATCGCCACCGCCGTGTTCTTGATGGTGTTGAGGAACTCCGAGGTCAGCGGCGGCAGAATGATGCGGAACGCCATCGGCAGCAGCACGTAGCGATAGCCCTGCACGGTGGTCAGCCCCAGCGCGGTCGCCGCCATCTTCTGGCCGCGCGGCAGCGAGGAAATGCCGGCCTGCAACTGCACCGCCACGCGCGCCGACATGAACAGGCCGATGCCGATCGCCGCCGTCCAGAACGGCGCGTTCGGCAATTGCTTCAGCCACAGGCCCGCGGCTTTCGGCAGAATTTCCGGCAGCACGAAGAACCACAGGAACAGCTGCACCAGCAGCGGCATGTTCCGGAAGAACTCGACGTAGCAGAAGCCGAACAGGTTGGCGCCCTTCGACGGCAGCGTGCGCATCACGCCGACGAGCGAGCCGGTGATCAGCGCGATGATCCAGGCCAGCACCGCGGTCTTGAGGGTCAGCGCCAGTCCCGACAGCAGCATGTCGAGATAGGTGCCCGTCCCCATCGGGTTCGGCTGGAAAAAGATTCCCCAGTTCCAATTATAGTTCACGTGTCCCCCGCGCGAACGCGCCAGCTATGGATGTCCCGGCGCCTATGCAAATGTCCGGCCACTCTGGTGTCAAGAGTGGCCGGACATGATCCCGATCCAGAGATCGAGGTTCTATCTTACTTGTAGTCGTCCGGGTTCGGCGAGTCCGAAGGCTTGGCGAACTCGTTCTTCAGCTCGGCCGAAATCGGCGTGTTGAGGTTGAGGCCCTTCGGCGGAATCTTGGCCATGAACCACTTTTCGTAGATCTTCTGGCCATCGCCCGAGGTGTAGACTGCGGCCGTCGCCGCATCGACCACCTTCTTGAACGGCGCGTCGTCCTTGCGCAGCATGATGCCGTAGGGCTCGGGCTTGGAGAACGCGTCCTTGGAGATGACGTAGTCATCCGGCGACTTCGAGCCTGCGACGAGGCTGGCGAGCAGGATGTCGTCCATGACGAAGGCGACCGCGCGGTCGGTCTCGACCATCAGGAAGGCTTCGGCGTGGTCCTTGGCCGGGATGATGTTGGCGCCGAGCTTCTTCTCGACGTTGGCCTCGGTGAGCTGCTTGATGTTGGTGGTGCCGGCGGTCGAGACCACGGTCTTGCCCTTGAGGTCGTCGATCGACTTCAGGCCGCTCGACTTCTTGAAGACGTAGCGGCTGGCGGTCAGGAAGTGGGTGTTGGTGAAGGCGACCTGCTTCTGGCGCTCGGCATTATTGGTGGTCGAGCCGCATTCGAGGTCGATGGTGCCGTTGGCCATCAGCGGGATACGGGTCGCCGAGGTCACCGGGTTGAGCTTGACCTCGAGCTTGTCGAGCTTGAGCTCCTTCTTCACGGCGTCGACGATCTTGTAGCAGATGTCCATCGCGAACCCGACGGGCTTCTGGTTGTCGTCGAGATAGGAGAACGGGATCGAGGAGTCGCGGAAGCCCAGCGTGATGGCGCCGGTGTCCTTGATGTTCTTCAGCGTGCCGGTCAGCTCCTGGGCCCCAGCCTGGCTGACGGCGAAGGTCGCGGCGAGCGCGAGCCCGATGCTACGGAAATGTTTCACTTTTTTGTTCCCCTTTCAGGATGATGCGGCCGGATGCAAGCACAAATCAGACCGGATTAGAATGTGACTTTCGGCGAGATGACGGCTCAGGTTAACGGGCTCAGGTCAGTGGCTTTGGCAATTCCCCGAGATCCCAGAACAGCCCGGCCATCACCGTCAAGGCCTCTTCGGTCAATGGCAGCAGGATGTGCTCATTGGGCGCATGCTGGGAGCAGCCGGGATAGGAGTGCGGGACCCAGATCGTCGGCAGGCCCAGGATCTCGGAAAACACGTCATTGGGCAGCGAACCGCCGAAGTTCGGCAGCACCGCCGGCGGCTTGCCGGTGGTCTCCTTCACCGAATCCGCCGCCCAATTGATCCAGGGGCTGTCGAAATCGGTGCGCGAGGCGGCGAAGCTCTGGGCCGCCCGTACCTCGACCATCGGAAAACCCTTCGCGACCAGATGGGCGCGGACAGCGTCGATCAGGCCATCGACCTTGGTGCCGACCACGAAACGCAGTTGCAGCACGGCATTGGCGTGGCCGGGAATGGCGTTGGCCGGCTTCTCGATATTGCCCGACGACATCGCCAGCACTTCCAGCGTGTTCCAGGCATAAAGCCGCTCCGCCGCGGACAGGCCGTCCTCGCCCCAGTTCTCCGCAAGTGCGGGCTCATCCGCGGTCGGGACCACCTGCACGTCGGCGAGATAGCTGCGGATCTGGTTGGTGAGCCGCGGCGGCTTCAGGGCGTCGAGCTGGAGGCGGCCGTGGCCGTCGACCAGCGTCGAGATCGCGTTGACCAGGATGGTCGCGGGGTTGGAGAGCACGCCGCCCCAATTGCCGGAATGGTGGCCGCCATCGCGCAGATTGACATCGAGATGAATTCGGATGCCGCCGCGGCAGCCCAGAAACAGCGTCGGCCGGTCGGCCGACAGGCGCGGCCCGTCGGACGCCATGAACAGATCGGCCTTCAGCGCCTCGCGGTTGAGGTCGCAGACCTTGCCGAGATCGGGCGAGCCGATCTCCTCGCCCATCTCGACGATGAATTTGGCGTTGAAGCCGAGCTTGCCGCCGCGGGCCTCGCGCACCGCACGGAGCGCGGCCATGTTGATGCTGTGCTGGCCCTTGTTGTCGGCGGTGCCGCGGCCATAAAGACGCGTGCCCGCAACCGTCGTGCGCCAGGGATCGCGGCCATCGCGCCACTCGCCCTCCATGCCATCGACGACGTCGCCGTGTCCATAGACCAGCACGGTCGGTGCGGAAGCACTCTCGTGATGCTCGGCGAACAGGAACGGCGCCTTGCCGCTCGGGGATTCGACGATACGGCTGGTAAAGTCGAGCGCGGCGAAGGAGGGCATCATCTCCTGTTCCAGATACGCACGCAGCTCGGCGCCGCGTGACGGATTCTGGCTCTCGGTCTTGTAGGCGACGCGGCGGTCGAGTTCAGCGAGGAACGCACCGGATTTGAAGTCGTCCCGGGCGCGGGCGATGGCGTCGGCTCTGGTCATTGCTTTCGTTTTCAAGGTTTCGACGGGGGGCGAACCTGGCGGGCTACGCTGGCCGTCGAAAGTGGCGGGGACTTGGATAGTTCTTGTTTAGCTCTTGCTCAGCTCTTGGGATTTCGTTCTTGCTCTCTTGAGATTGGCTTGCCAAAGGCGGGACTGCTGCCGATTTTGGCCTTGCCAAGGTCGCGCTATATGCAAGAACTTCGCCAAGTTGGGGCGCACATCTATCATTCGAAGAGCGCTCAGTACAGAGCGCCGGGGGACCATGATGGCCAAACAGATCAGGCTCAACGCCTTTGCGATGAACTGCGTCGCGCACCAGTCACCGGGCCTGTGGACCCATCCGCGCGACCGCACCGCCGAATATAACCGCCTGCCCTATTGGATCGACCTCGCCAAGACGCTGGAACGCGGCCGTTTCGACGGATTGTTCCTGGCCGACGTGCTCGGGGTCTATGACGTCTATGGCAACAGCCCTGACGCAGCCTTGCGCAATGCGGCACAGACGCCGTCGAACGAGCCGCTGCTGCTGCTCTCGGCGATGGCGGCGGTGACGAAAAATCTCGGCTTCGGCGTCACCAGCAATCTCTCCTTCGAGCCGCCCTACCCGTTCGCACGGCGGATGTCGACGCTCGACCACCTCACCGAGGGACGGATCGGCTGGAACGTCGTCACCGGCTATCTCGACAGCGCCGCGCGCGGTGCCGGCAAGGACAAGCAGACCGGGCACGACGACCGCTACGACATCGCCGACGAATATATGGAGGTGGTCTACAAGCTCTGGGAAGGAAGCTGGGAGGACGACGCGGTGCTGCGCGATCGCAAGCGCGGCATCTTCACCGATCCCAGCAAGGTGCATCGCGTCAACCACGAGAGCGCGAACTACCGCATCAACAACACCATCCACCTCAGCGAGCCGTCGCCGCAGCGCACGCCGGTGCTGTACCAAGCCGGCACCTCGCCGCGCGGGCGGCAGTTCGCCGCCAAGCACGCCGAATGCGTGTTCATGTCGGGACCGTCGGCCAAGATCATCGCGCCGCGCGTCGCGGCGATCCGCCAGGAGGCCGCCGCGCTCGGCCGCAACCCGGCCGAGATCCTGATGTTCAACATGATGACGATCATCCTCGGCAACACCGAAGCGGAAGCCGCGGCGAAATATGCCGACTACCGGTCGCACATCAATCCGGAAGGCGCGCTCGCCCTGATGTCGGGCTGGACCGGCATCGACTTCTCCGGCTACGAGCTCGACCAGCAGGTCCGTCACGTCCAGAACGATGCCGGCCGCAGTGCGCTCGACAACGTCACCCGCGGCGACCCTGACCGCGTCTGGACCGTGCGCGACGTCATCGAGCATGTCGGCATCGGCGGCGCCGGCCCGGTCGTGGTCGGCACGCCCGAAAGCGTCGCCGACAAGATCGAGGACTGGTTCGAGAAGACCGACGTCGACGGCCTCAACGTCGCGTTCGCGATCTCGCCCGGCGATTTCGAGGACATCGCCGACATGCTGGTGCCGGAGCTGACCAGGCGCGGACGCTACAAGTCCGAATATGCGAAAGGCACGCTGCGCGAAAAACTGTTCGGCGACGGCCGCGCACGGCTCGACGCGCCGCATCCGGCGGCAGGGTATCGCGTGGGGAAGAAGGGGTAGAGTTCACTATCTCTCCGTCATTGCGAGCGCAGCGAAGCAATCCAGAGTCCCTCCGCGGAATCAGTCTGGATTGCTTCGTCGGAAGTGCTCCTCGCAATGACGGTGGAGAGAGCCTGCCTCACACCTTCCCGTCCACCATCACCTCGATCAGCTTCGTCCCCGGCCGGTTGAACGCCGACGCCAGCGTCGCCTTCAGCTCGCGCGGATCGCTGATCCTGATCGCCTCGCAGCCGAGTGCCTTGGCGACGCCGGCGAAATCCACCGGTGGATCGGCGAAGTCCATGCCGACGTAATTGTCGTCGCCATGGAAAGCGAGCAGGCGCTGCTTGATGATGCGGTAGCCGCCATTGTTGGCGATGACGACGTTGAGCGGCAGCTTGTGATGCGCCGCGGTCCACAGCGACTGGATCGAATACATCGCACTCCCGTCGCCGGAGAAGCACACGACGGGACGATCCGGATTGGCGATGCTGGCGCCGACCGAGGCCGGCAGGCCCCAGCCGATGCCGCCGGAGGCAAGGCCGTGATAGCCATAGCGGTCGCGATGCGGGCGCAGCGCCGTGATCTGGCGGCTGGAGGTGAGACCTTCGTCGACGAGGATGGCGTTGTCTGGCATGGCCTCGACCATTTGCAGCACCAGAAAGTCCGGATCGATCGGCGCGCGTCCCGCGGCCCTGCCGATCTGCTCGACAAGAGCGGCGCGGCGTGCGGTCCAGTTCTGTGGCGCCAGCTCGGCGAGCCGCCCCCTGGCGCGACTTGCCAGTGCGGCCCCGCCCATCTCCTTCAGCACCGGGATCAGCGCGCGCAGCGTTTCCTTGAGATCCGCCTTCAGCGCGATCTCGGCGCCGTAGTTCTTGGCGATCTCCCAATCGACGAGGCCGATCTGCACGATGCCGAGACCATCCGGCAATGCGTCGACCTCGCTATAAACAGACATCCGCAAGGGATCGCCGCCGAGCGCAATCAGCAGGTCGTAAGGCGCGAGCGTATCGCGCGCGACCTTCTGCACGCGCGCGAGCGTGCCGACGAAGCTCGGGCTCTCCGACAGGAAGTGCGAGCCATAGGGCGTCGAGGATTGGTAAGCCGCCGCACCGAGCAGCTCGGCAAGTTCGGCGGCCTCCTTCAGCGCATCGCTCTTGACCACCTCGTCCATGGTGACGATCACGGGCCGCTCGGCCTTGAGCAGGCGTGCGGCAAACGCCCTCAGCGCCTCATCCGATGGCTTCGTGCGGGCGTCGATGCGGGTGGAGCGGCCGAGGTCGATGCCGGCTTCGCTGTTGAGGATGTCGCCGGGCAACGAGATGAACACCGGCCCCGTGGGCGGCGTCATCGCGACCTTGGCGGCGCGGCGCACGATGCGCGGCAGATCCTCCAGCCGCGTCACCTCGACCGCCCATTTCACCAGCGGCTCGGCCATGCGCACCAGCGGGCCGTACAGCACCGGCTCCATCAGGCCGTGACCCTGCTCCTGCTGGCCGGCGGTCAGGATCATCGGCGTGCCCGTGAACTGGGCGTTGTAGAGCGAGCCCATGGCGTTGCCGAGGCCGGGCGCGACATGGACGTTGCAGGCGACGAGCTTTCCGGAGGCACGGCTATAGCCGTCCGCGATCGCGACCACCAGGCTCTCCTGCATCGCCATCACATAGGTGAGGTCGGGATGGTCCTTCAGCGCATGCATGATCGGCAGCTCGGTGGTCCCGGGGTTGCCGAACAGATGCGTGATGCCCTCGTCCTTGAGCAGCGCGAGAAAGGCGGAACGGCCGGTGATCTTGTTCTTCATGCTTCCTCCAGGAGCGGACGTTGCCGCAAGGACGGAAAGCATGATGGACGAAGTCAGAGGCGACGCGCAATGGAGCGCGGTCATGGCTGCGTTGCGCGAGAGCGGCAAACTGCGCGCTCGTGTCCCGGACGCGACGCAGCGCGCAGCGGTGCGGCGCAGAGCCGGGACCCAGAAATTGGCACCACCATCGCCGCTACATGGGCCCCGGCTCAGCGGTGCGTCACTTCGTGCCGCTCCGCGTCCGGGGCACGAGAGTCGCGCTACATCTCCTCCCGCCCCAGTTCGAACGGATCCTCGCCACCCGCACGCTTCTTCTTTTTCGAGCGCTGCCAGACCACGCCCGGAAAACCTTTCAGCGGCACCAGCGGCTCGCCGGTATAGGCCCATTCCTGCAACTCCTCGATCGCGATGTGATAGAGCGGCTGGCGGCCGGTGCGCTCCTTGAAAAGGGCGCGGGGGATGTTGACCATGTGCGGGCCGCGCGGGCGCTCATAGGCGATCGGCGTGCCGCAATGCGAGCAGAAGCTGCGCGTGGTCTTGGTGGCCTTGTCCTCGTAGCGGGCGAGCGCGGCTTTGCCGGAGGTGATGCGAAAGCGCTTCTTCCAGCTGCCGACATAGGTCGCGTAAGCCGCGCCGTGGGCCCGACGGCTGGGGGCGGAGTGATCGTGCCAGGCCCAGCGGGCGGGAACGTCGATCTCGAAGGTGACCTTGCCGCAGAGGCATTGGCCGGTGGCGGTTCCTGCGGCGACTGCGGCTTTGGCCATGAACGTCCCTCCGTCGTCATTGCGAGCCAACGGGTCCGCGCGAAGCGCGAACCCGTTGGCTCGCAATGACGGAATTTGTGGTGCGGTCGCGGCGTCACAATAGCCCCGTAGCCCGGATGAGCGCAGCGACATCCGGGAAAGCTCTTGCTCAGGCGAAAGTCCCGGATTTCGCTGCGCTCATCCGGGCTACGAAGTCGCCTACGCCGGCGTCAGCTCGTCATAGACGGGATAATCCGTGTACCCCTTCTCCTCGCCGCCATAGAACGTCGCGCGGTTATACGGCGTGATCGGATAATCATGCTCCAGCCGCCGCGGCAGATCCGGATTGGAGATGAAGATGCGGCCGAAGGCGATGATGTCGGCGTAGCCATCGGCAATCGCCGCATTTGCGGTCTCGCCGGTGAAGCCGCCGGCGGTCATCAGCACGCCGCTGTAGAGCGGACGGAACAGCACCATCGCAGAAGGCACGTTGTCCCAGTGAACGTCGGCGCGGCCGGCGCCGCTGGAGCGCGGCTCGATGAAGTGCAGATAGGCAAGGCCGAGCTTGTCGAGCGCCTTCACCACGTGGGCGTAGAGCGGCATCGGATCGGGCTCGCCGGAATCATTGGCGATGCCGTGCGGCGACAGCCGGACGCCGACGCGGTTGGCGCCCCAGACGTCGATTGCGGCCTGCGTGACCTCGAGCAGCAGCCGCGCGCGGTTCTCGATCGAGCCGCCATATTGATCGGTGCGCTCGTTGCTGCGCGACTGCAGGAACTGCTCAAGCAGATAGCCATTGGCGCCGTGGATCTCGACACCGTCGAAGCCGGCCGCGAGCGCGTTCTTGGCGCCCTGCCTGAACGCTTCGACGACGCCCTTGACCTCGTCGGTCTCCAGGGCGCGCGGCGTCTCATAATCGGCGATCTTGCCGTCGGCGGTCATCGCCTTCATGCCTTCGGCCTTGATCGGGATAGCCGAGGCCGACACCGGCAGCTCACCGCCATGATAGGACGAATGCGAGACGCGACCGACATGCCAGAGCTGGAGGAAGATGATGCCGCCCTTGGCATGCACGGCATCGACGACCTTGCGCCAGCCGGCGATCTGCGCCTCCGAATAGATGCCTGGTGTCGCGGGGTTGCCGCGGCCGTGCGAGAGCACCGGCGAGGCTTCGGCGATGAGCAGGCCGCCTTTCGTGGCGCGCTGGCCGTAATATTCGGCGTTGAGCGGGCGCGGCGAAAAGCTTTCGCGCTCGGCGCGCATGCGCGTCAGCGGCGCCATCGCGACGCGATGCGCAAGCTTGTACGGACCGACCTGCAACGGCTTGAACAACGCCTCGAATTTCATGGGGACCCCGGATGGCTATGAAAGGATGCGGATCATATAGCGAGGGGCGGCCGCCGGAAAAGGCGCCGCCCCTCACAAAAGCAGATATTCCCTCGCGCGGAACGCGGGGGAGAACAGGCCTTACGCCGTCTTGATCCAGACGGCCTTCACATTGAGATATTCCTCGACGTGCTGCTTGCCGGACTCGCGGCCGTAGCCGCTCATCTTGTAGCCGCCGAACGGCACGGCCGGGTCCATCGCCTGGTAGCAATTCACCCACACCGAGCCGGCGCGCAAGCTTTTCGCGACCGCATGCGCCTTGGTGACGTCGCGCGTCCACAGGCCCGAGCCGAGACCGAAGGTGGTGTTGTTGGCGCGCTTGACCAGTTCATCCATATCCTTGAACGCGATCGCGGAGATAACGGGACCAAAGATCTCCTCCTGCGCGATGCGCATGTTGTCCTGCACGCCCGCAAACACCGTCGGCGACACGAAGAAGCCCTTCGACAGTGCGCCTTCGGTGACGCGGCCGCCGCCGGCGAGCGCTCGCGCGCCTTCCTTCTGGCCGATGTCGAGATAGCCGGTGACGCGCTCGAGCTGCTGCTCGGAGACCAGCGGGCCGATCTGCACGTTGGGATCGAGGCCGTTGCCGACCTGCAGCTTCTTGCCGAACTCGGCGACGCGGCCGACAAACTCTTCATAGATCGACTGCTCGACGAACAGGCGCGTGCCAGCGCTGCAGATCTGGCCCGAATTGGCGAACACCGCCATCGCCGCACCGGGGACGGCAGCATCGAGATCGGCATCGGCGAACACGATGTCCGGCGACTTGCCGCCGAGCTCGAGCGAGACGCGCTTGAGGTTGCCGGCGGAGGCGCGGATGATCGACTGGCCCGTGACGTGCGAGCCGGTGAAGGCGACCTTGTCGACATCGTGATGCGAAGCGAGCGCGGCACCCGCGGTCTCGCCATAGCCGGGCACGACGTTGATGACGCCGGGCGGAATGCCGGCTTCCATCGCGAGTTCGGCGATGCGCAGCGAGGTCAGCGGCGCCTCTTCGGCGGGCTTGAGCACCACGGTGCAGCCGGTCGCAATCGCCGGGCCGATCTTCCAGATCGTGGCGGTGAGCGGGCCGTTCCAAGGAATGATGGCGCCGACGACGCCGATCGGCTCCTTCAGCGTGTAGGAGAAGATCTCGCCGGGCAGCGAGTTCTCGATGGTCTCGCCATGGATCGCGGTGGTCTGGCCGGCATAGTAGCGCAACATGCCGACGGCGCGGAGGCGATAGGCGCGGGTGCGGCTGAGCGGCGCGCCCATGTCGAGCGTGTCGAGCTGCGACAATTCGTCAAAATTCTTCTCGACGAGGTCGGCGAGCTTGAGCAGCAGGTTCTGGCGCTCGAACGGCTTGACCTTGCTCCAGGGGCCTTCGAAGGCGCGGCGGGCGGCGGCGACCGCACGGTCGATGTCCTCCTTGTCGCCCTCGGCGACGGTTGCGAGCAATTCGCCGGTGGCGGGATTATGGGTCTCGAAGCGCTTGCCGGAAGCGGCGTCGACCCACTTCCCGTCGATCAGCATCTGCTTGTAGGACCCGTTGGCGAACGGATGACGCGTGATCGGAATAGCCTGCGACACAGCCATGGCTGCACTCCCTGTCAGGTGATTGATTGGGTTCGATCTCGGCGGGATCGTTAGGTCGAAGAGAATACAGCGCTGCCGGAGGGGCGTAAAGGCGGCGCGGAACGAAGACCTCCCATGCCGACTTGTGCAGGGTGGCGCGAGCGCCATGTTATAGCTCGACCAAGCCCCCTGCCCGGAGACGAGCCATGCCACATCCAGCCATCGTCAAAGACAATGTTGCCGTGATCACCGGCGGCGCCTCCGGCATCGGGCTTGCCGCCGCCGAAGCCTTCGCGCGCGCCGGCATGAAGGTGTGCATCGCCGATGTCGATGAGGCGCGGCTGGCCGCGGCCGCAACAAAACTGTCATCCGTTACTTCTGCCACACATGTGATGACCTTCGCGGTCGATGTCGGCAAGGCGGAGAGCGTCAGGGAACTGGAACGCGCGGTGGGCGCGCATTTCGGTGGCACCGACCTGCTCATGAACAATGCCGGCATCCAGCCCGGCAGCACGTTGTTCGGCGAGCCCGACAATTGGCAGCGCATCATCGCCGTCAACATGTGGGGCATCATCAACGGCTCGCGCATCTTCGCGCCCGGCATGATCGCGCGCGGCAAGGCCGGCCTCATCATCAACACCGGCTCGAAGCAGGGCATCACCACACCGCCGGGCGATCCCGCCTATAATGTCTCCAAGGCCGGCGTGAAGGCATTCACGGAAGCGCTCCAGCACGAGCTGCGCAACACCAGGGACTGCCACATCACCGCGCACCTGCTGATCCCCGGCTTCGTCTTCACCGGGCTGACCGCGAAGGGCCGCACCGAAAAACCGGCCGGCGCCTGGACGCCGGAGCAGACGGTGGATTTCATGCTGGCGCGGCTCGCGGCCGGCGACTTCTACATCCTGTGCCCGGACAACGACGTGCCGCGCGCGCTCGACGAGAAGCGCATGCTGTGGGCCGCCGGCGACATCGTCGAGAACCGCCCGCCGCTGTCGCGCTGGCATCCGGATTATGCGGATGCGTTCGCAAGGTTCGTGAAGGAGGAGTGACTATCAGACCCTCATGGTGAGGAGCGCGGAACGCGCGTCTCCCGGACGATGCTTCGCATCGCCTTGAGAACCATGCAGGCCCGGCTGGGGCCTCGATCCTTCGAGACGCCCGCATTCTGCGGGCTCCTCAGGATGAGGGGATAGAGTTACGACGCCGAGCGATCAGACAGCCCTACAGCGTCTCTTGCTGGTGCCCGCAATTCTTGCAGGAGAACTTGACCCGGCTCTGGCCTTTTTCCGCCTGAACCCGGTTTGGCGCGCCGCACTTGCCGCAGACGGCCTCGATGCGGGTCGTGCCCTGCTTGACGACGATGGTCTTCTTTTCCATCGATTCGCGGATCAGGCGCTCGGCCTCCTCACGCAGGGATTGTTTCGACAAAGCTCATCTCCGCCTCTGGAAAGCGCGAGAGCCATATCGCACCTGCGTTCGAATCTCAATCGGCAATGCCGCTTCAGACCTCGACAATCACATAACTGTCTTCGACATGGACCGGAAACGTCTCGGCAACATACGGACCCTTCTGCAATTCGTCGCCGCGCTCCACCGCAACCGGATATGACCGGATCTTGACGCGTTTCGGATCGAACCAGGACTGACCGTTGCGCATGTCGAATTCCCAGCCATGCCAGGGACAGCGCAGCATCTCGCCGACACGTGATCGCTCATAGACGCCGGGCTCGGGCGAGGTGAGGCGCGCCACGCACGCCGCCTTCTCCAGCGGCGCACCTTCGTGCGGGCAGCGATTCAGGAGCGCAAAAAACTCGCCATTGACATGGAACACGACGATATCGCGGCCGGCGATATCGACGACCTTGTTGCCGCCGGGCGGGATCTCCGAGGTGGTCGCGACGATGTGACGGGCCATGCCGATCTCAGAACTTGTAGACCGCGCAGGCATTGGTGCTGAAGATCTTCTTCCGCTCGGCCTCGGTCAGCGGCGTCTTGAAGGCGAAGCGCGGATCGTCGAAATCCCAGTGCGGATAGTCCGACGAGAACAGCAGGCGGTCGATGCCGACCCATTCGATCAGCGCGCGCAGATGCCGCGCCTCGTCCGGCTCGTCGATCGGCTGGGTCGTGAACCAGAAGTGCTCGCGAACATACTCCGACGGCTTGCGCTTGAGATGCGGCACCTCGCTGCGGAAGCGCTCGAAATGCTGGTCCATCCGCCACACCGCCGATGGGATCCAGCCAAAGCCGCCCTCGATGAAGACGATCTTCAGTTTTGGAAACCGCTCCGGCACGCCCTCGATCACGAGGCTGGCGAGCTGCGCCGCGATGGTGTGCGCGTTCGACTGGTGCTCCTCGACATAATAAGACGGCCAGCCGCCGCCGGTCGGTGCGTGGCCGCCGTAGCCGCCGACATGGATGCCGAGCGGCAGGTCGAGCTCCTGCGCGCGCTCGTAGATCGGCCAGTAGCGGCGGCGGCCGAGCGGCTCGTTGGCGCGCGGCGAGACGTTGATCTGGATGTATTCGCCGATCTTGGCGCAGCGCTCGATCTCGGCAATGGCGAGGTCCACCCCGTCCTGTCCGACCAGGATCGAGGCCTTCAGGCGCGGATCCCGATGCGACCAGAACGCCAGCTGCCAGTCGTTGATGGCGCGCTGGATTGCGGCGCCGAATTCGAGGTTCTGCTGCGAGAAGATGAAGAGGTCGAGCACCTGCAGGATGCCGAACTCGACATCGAGCGGATCGAGATGCTGCTTCTGCATGAAGGCGAGATCGGACCCGGGCGGCCCGCCGGTCGGCGGCCACGCATCGCGCCGCGCGATCAGCGGCGAGGAGCGCGGATAGGGCGTGGTGAAGAGATAGGGCGTGCGCAGATGGCTGCCATATTCCTTCAGGTGCTGCTGCCAGCGTTTCGGCAGGAACTCGTTGAGGTCGTCGAACGAGTGCAGGCTGGGGTGCACGTCGCAATCGACGATGCGCAGCCGGCTCGCAGCGGGCTTCTCGTCGTCACGCAGCGGACGGTCGATGACTTCACTCATGCGAACCTCCAGGATTAGTTGACAAGAGACAACCGCGGAAACGTCTCCAGCGGATTGTCGACGCACATCTTGTCGATGATGCTTTTCGGCAGATGCGGCGGGATCGGATCGTCGCTGTCGAACTGCCAATGCGGATAGTCGGACGCGAACAGGAACATCTTTTCGGAGCCGATCTGGTCGATGATTTCCTCAACGCTCTTGGCATCGCCAGGTGCATCGAACGGCTGCATCGTGACGCGGAAATTGTCGCGGATGATCGCGGCCGGCTCGCGCTCGACCCAGGGCACCTCGACCCGGACGCCGCGCCAGGTCTTGTTGGCGCGCCACATGAAGGCCGGCAGCCAGCTCACGCCCGACTCCATCAGCACGACCTTGAGATCGGGATATTTGCCGAACACGCCTTCATAGATCAGGCTCAGGATCTGCGCCTGAAACGCCTGGGCCTCGACGAAGTAATATTCGTAGCGGTGCGACGGCCAGCCGGCCGAGCTCGGTGCCTGGCGATATTGCGTGCCGGCGTGGATCGCGAGCGGCAGCTTGTATTTCTCCGCGAGCTGGTAGACCGGCCAGAAATGCCGCCGGCCCAGCAGCGTCTCGCCCTGCGCCAGCACCAGGATGGAGACGAACCTGACGTCGCCGGCGCGGCGCTCGATCTCCTCGATCGCCAGATCCGGCGCCTGCATCGGCACCACGATCGAGGCACGCAGGCGCGGGTCACGCGACAGCCATTCGGCGGCGATCCAGTCGTTGATCGCCTTGCAGAAATCGGCCGCCATGTAGGAATCGAACACGGCTTGCGCGCCGTAGAGCACGTTGAGGATGGCGTGACTCGCGCCCAACTGGTCGAACGCACCCTTCTGCACCATCGCCAGATCAGAGCCCGGCTTCGCGCCATTGGCCGGCCGCCAGTCGGCGCGGCCGGTCAGCGGCATGCTCGGCGGATAGGAGGTGAGGTCGAGGCCGTCGATAGCGCGGCTCACCACCTGCTCTTTCCAGTGATCGCTGAGATAGGGAAGCAGCGTCGTGCGCGTGCCACCAACCGCCGGGTGGATGTCGCAGTCGATCCGCGTCACCGCCATGGATGCTTCCTCGCCAAAATTTTATAAGCACGTCTTTATTGGCGGCATTCTCAGCACCGCTCGCGCAGAGTGCTCCGGCCGGTGCCACGGCGCAAGAGCGCACATATGTGCGATCCGTCATGGGTCGGTTGCATTTCGCAGGCGCGATAACGCCAACGCGGAGCAAATTGACGGGATACAATTCGTCGGCGACAGCGATAGCTTGGGTACAGCGGCGGAACGAGTTGTTCCGCCGCCCTTTTGCTTGTTTGCTGCGGCCGGTCTCAAGCCGCCTTCTTAAGCCGCCTTCTCACGCCGCCTTGGAGACCTCCATCAGCAGGCGCTCGGCCTTGGCATCCTCGATCCGGTTCACCAGGCGGCCGCTCTCGTGATTGTCGCGGACGGTCTTGGTCAGGGTGACGCAGGTCTGGATCAGCATCACGATGCCCATGGTGAGATAGCCCTTCATCCAGAGATCGATCGGCAGGAAGAAGATGCCGATCGCGACGAGGAAGGCGGAAGCTGCGAAGGACGCGTACGTGAAGGTCACCCAGGCGCCGCTGTGGGGTTGGCCGTTCTGGTTCATGATGGTCTCCTGTTGGTTCGAATGATGATGGGGTTGTGAGAGATCGGGTTCGAGATCAGGCCGTCGGCATGCGCTTAGACTTCAACCGCGCCAGCACGTCGTCCGCGGTCGTCTTGAGCCGGGGGCCAAAACCCTGCTCGGCGAGTCTTTCGGCGGTGGCGAGCGGGCCGGTGGCCGCATCGAGCTCGACCAGCGCGTCATCGGCGGCCTGGGCTTCCATCTGCCGCTCACGCAGGCGTCGCAAAGTGCTCTCGGCTTCCGGCAGCGTGGATTCGTAAGGGCGAGCCGCCTCGATTCCGCTGCGGCGAAGCGAACGCACCGCTTCCGAGGCGCGGGCGACGCGGCGGCCGCGATCGAGCTCGGTGATGCGGGCCTGCGCGTTGGCGACATGCCGCTTCAGCCGCGCGATCTCGGTCGCGAACAGCGCGCGGGCCGTCATGGCCGCATCGCGATCAGCTTCCAGGCCGGCGATGGCTTCGGCCGCGTCCTTGGCGAGATCCTCGCGGCCACCGTCGAGCGCCGCAATAGCGCGGGTCTCGAGATCGGCGATACGGGCGATGGTCGTCTCGAGCTTGCGGCCCTCCTGCTGGTCCTGCGCGATCGCCAGTGCCAGCGTCCGCTTGCTGCGCTCGACGGCCGCGGCCGCATCGCGCATCTGCTGGTCGAGGATCAGGAGCGCCGTGCGGTCCTCCAGCTCCTCGCCTGCGGCGGCAACGCTGCCGCGGAAAAGTGTCACTACCGTCTTGAACATTTGCTGCTCCCTGTTATGAGCGTTGCTCACGGATGCTTTGTAGCACATCTTGAGCAACGCTCAAGAAATATTTGAGCAATGCTCACGCCAATGGTTAACAGATGACTAAAGCCCTGGAACGTCGAGAGAAATTACGCGCCGACCTGATCCAGGCGGCGGAGCGGATGATTGCGGACCGCGGATTGGCGGGCCTGAAGACCCGCGATTTGGCCCGCGAGATCGGCTGCGCCAACGGCGCGGTCTACAATCTCGTCACGGACGTGGACGAGCTGATCCTGCGCGTCGGCTCGCGCACGCTGCTTCGACTGGATAAGGCGCTCACCGATGCGGAAGGCGCCGGGGATCCCTCGCCGCAGGAGACGCTGGTCCGCATCGCGATTGCCTATTGCGATTTCGCCGCGGAAAATCTCCAGCTCTGGCGCGCGCTGTTCGAGCATCGCATGGACGCCGACAAGGCCCTGCCCGACTGGTCGATCGAAGACCAGATGCAGCTGTTCCGGCACATCTACCAGCCGCTGACGCAGCTGTTCCCAAAGCGAGGCGCGGAGGAGCTCGGCATCACCGCGCGCAGCCTGTTCTCGGCGGTGCATGGCATGGTGGCGCTGGGACTGGAGCAGAAGCTGGTCGCCGTGCCGCTGCCGGCGCTGCGCAAGGAGATCGCGGGCCTCGTGCGCGCGATGGTCGACGGTCTGATCGCGCGGGCGGCTTAGCGGCCGGGAGACAGCGAGATTGTCGGCGGTGCCTGACTAAAATTTCGCCTGTCGCATCGCAGGCCGCACGCTTAGCTTTCGCGGCGTCCCGTTTTCTCGCCGGAGTTCCCCATGCCCCTCCTCATCCGCGGCGGCACCGTCGTCAATCATGATCATTCGCGCCGTGCGGACGTGCTGATCGATGGCGGGACCATCGTCGCAATCGGGGCATCGCTCGACGCACCGGCAGGCGCGGAGATCGTCGATGCGGGCGGCGCTTACGTCATCCCCGGCGGGATCGATCCGCACACTCATCTCGAAATGCCGTTCATGGGCACGGTGACCGCCGACGATTTCGAATCGGGAACCAAGGCCGCGCTGACCGGCGGCACCACCATGGTGGTGGATTTCTGCCTGCCCGATCCCGGCCAGTCGATGCTCGCCGCCTATCAGGAGTGGCGGCACAAATCCGAGAAGGCGGCAGCCGACTACGGCTTCCACATGGCGGTGACGTCGTGGTCGAAGCAGATCCATGACGAGATGGAGACCGTGGTCAAAACCTACGGCATCAACACCTTCAAGCATTTCATGGCCTACAAGGGCGCGCTGATGGTGAACGACGACGAGCTCTACAACTCGTTCGCGCGCTGCGCCCATCTCGGCGCCATGCCTGTGGTGCATGCGGAGAACGGTGACGTCGTCGCCCAGATGCAGGAGGCGCTGATCGCGCGCGGCGTCACGGGACCCGAGGGCCACGCCTATTCACGGCCGCCGGAGGTCGAGGGTGAAGCCACCAACCGCGCCATCATGATCGCGGATATGACCGGCACCCCGGTCTATATCGTGCACACCAGTTGCCGCGAGGCGCATGAGGCGATCGCGCGGGCACGGGCCGCAGGAAAGCGCGTCTATGGCGAGCCGCTGATCCAGCATCTGCTGCTCGACGATGGCGAATATCAGAACAAGGACTGGGACCATTCCGCGCAGCGCGTGATGTCGCCGCCGTTCCGCGACAAGTCGCATCAGGACAGCCTGTGGGCGGGCCTGCAGGCCGGCTCGCTGCAAGTCGTCGCGACCGACCATTGCGCCTTCACCACCGAGCAGAAGCGGTTCGGGCTCGGCGACTTCAGAAAGATCCCGAACGGGACCGGCGGGCTCGAAGATCGCCTGGCGCTGCTGTGGACCGCGGGCGTCGCCACGGGACGGTTGACGAAGGAGGAATTCGTCGCAGTGACCTCGGCGAACATCGCCCGCATCCTCAACATCTATCCGCGCAAGGGCGCGGTTGCCGTCGGTTCGGATGCCGATGTCGTGGTGTGGGATCCCAAGGCTACGAAGACGATCAGCGCGAAGCGGCAGATGAGCCGGATCGACTACAATGTGTTCGAAGGCTTTGCCTGCACCGGCGGCCCGGCGGCAACGCTCTCGCGCGGCCGCATTGTCTGGAAGGATGGCGATCTGCGTGCCGAGGCCGGCGACGGACATTATGTCGAGCGTCCGGCGTTCTCGCCGGTGCATGTCGCCAATTCCACATGGAAGGAACTGACCGCCCCGCGCGCGGTGGCACGCGGAGCGGTGACGCCGTAGCGATCAGGCCGCTTTGCCCGTGCGCAACCGGTCGAGCACAGGCAGAAGCTCGGACGGATCGGGACGGTGCGTGTAGTCCGGGTTCACTTCCGCATAGGCGATGACGCCGTCGCGGCCGATGACGTAACGCGCAGGCATCGGCAGCACCCAGGACGGGTCGTCGTTGAAGGTCGGCAGGTCGTTCTTGAAGGACTTGTAGAGCGAGACGAGCTCATCGGAGAGCGCGAAGCGGATGCCGAAGGCGCCGGCGACCTCGCTCCTGATGTCGCTCAGGATAGGGAACGACAGCTTGTTATCACGCTGCGACTTACGGCTGTTCGGCGCGGTCTGCGGCGAGATCGCAACGAGACTGGCGCCACGCGCGGCGATCTCCGGCTGCGCCTCCTGAAGCGCCTGGAGCTCGAGGTTGCAGTACGGACACCAGACACCGCGATAGAACGACACCACCAGCGGTCCCTTCGCAAGCAGGTCGCGCGAGGAGACCGGCTTGCCGTCGGGATCCTTCAGGGTGAATTCCGGCGCGGCGTCACCAGCCTTCTTCGCGCGCTGCGCCCGGCCGCTCGCGATCAGCTCGGCGGTCGCGCGATGCATCGTGTCCAACGCTTCCTTCGTCGGCTTGAGGGGGAAGCGGCCGCCTTCGAAGTCGGCTTTGAGAGCGTCGAGTTTGTCTTGCAGGGCCATGAGAAGCTCCATCGGTTGCTGTTGGCCCGTCCTATCTGGATCATTTGCAAACGAAGGGGTATATGGACAATATGGAGAACATTTATTTGGAATTCAGATGAGTGACCGTCTTCAGGAATTGGCTGTTTTTGTCCGTGCCGCAGAGAGCGGCAGCTTCTCGAAGGCCGCGCGCGAGCTCGGCCTGTCGCAGCCTTCGGTCTCGCGCATCATCGGCGAACTGGAGACGCGGCTCGGCGTGAAACTGCTGCTGCGGACCACGCGGCGCATCACCGTCACCGACGCTGGTGCGCTGTTCCTGACGCGTGCGCGCGAAGTACTGGCCGACATCGAGGACGCCGAGGACGCCGCGCGCGGTATCGATTCGCTGCGTGGGACCATCCGCATCACGATGCCGATCGTGTACGGCACGCGACACATCATCCCGCGCTTGCCGAAATTCCTTGGGCTGCACCCCCAGTTGCGCGTCGAGCTGTCCGTCGCCGACGAACGGCAAAATCTCGTCGTGGAAGGCACCGACGTCGCCATTCGCCTGGGCCCGCTGAGCGACTCCAGCTTTGGTGCACGGAAGCTGGCGACCCTGCCGCGCTTTCTCGTCGCCGCACCCACCTACCTTGCGATGCGCGGCACCCCGAAGACGCCGGCTGATCTCGCCTCGCATGACTGCATCTTCGGTCCCGGACTGTTCGGCCATACCACTTGGTCGTTCACCCGTAACGGCGCGGAGACATCGGTCGAGGTCCGCGGCCGCATCACCACCGACTCCGGACCGGGCGTGTTCGCGAGCGTGCTGGCCGGGCTCGGCATCGCGATGACCTCACCCGTGATGGCCGGCCCCGAGATCGCGGCAGGCGTGCTGGTGCCGCTGCTGAAGAACTACAAGCTCGCTCCGGTCGACGTCTACGCCGTGTTCCCGGCCGGTCCGCGTCCCTCGACCAAGGTGCGCGCGCTGGTCGACTTCCTCGCTGACGAGCTGTGCTAGGACGCCGCTTGCGACACCTTGAAGCGCGCCGATGGCATACACCTTGCCTCTCGATCCCGAGACAATTCTCTCCCAGAGGCTTCGATGAGCGATTCAACATTCCATATCAGCCGCCGTAACGTCGTGCTTGGCAGCCTCGGAGCTGCCGGAGCAACGGCGCTAGCGCCACGTTTCGCCTGGGCACAGGGACGCGCCGAGACGCTGCTGGTGGTGCAGGAGCTGGGACCGAACTCGCTCGACATGCAGGGCGTCGGCTCCAACCAGACCGTGAACGGACTGTCCTGGAATTGCTACGACCGCCTGCTGACCTACGCCTCCAAGACGCTGCCCGATGGGACGCTGTCCTACGACCGCGAAAAACTCGCGCCCGAACTCGCCGAGAGCTGGGAGGTCGCAGCCGACGGCATGTCCTGCACTTTCCACTTGCGCAAGGACGCCAAATTCCACGACGGCACGCCAGTTACGGCGAAGGACGTCAAATGGTCGTTCGATCGCGCGGTGAAGGTCGGCGGCTTTCCGACCTTCCAGATGTCGGCGGGGTCGCTGGAAAAGCCCGAGCAGTTCGTCGTGGTGGACGACCACACCTTCCGCATCGACTATGTGCGCAAGGACAAGATGCTGCTGTTCAATGTCGCCGTGGTCGTGCCCTTCATCATCAACTCCGAGCTCGCGAAAAAGAACGCGACGGCCGAAGACCCGTGGGCGCTGGCGTGGCTCAGGACCAACGAGGCCGGCGGCGGCGCCTACAGGATCGACAGCTGGAAGCCCGGCAGCGAGACCGTGCTGGCGCGCTTCGACGACTGGAAGAGCGGGCCGCTGCCGAAGGTGAAGCGCGTGATCGCGCGCGACGTCCCCTCCGCCGGCACGCGCCGCGCCATGCTGGAGCGTGGCGATGCGGATATCTCCAGCGGCTTTGCGCCGCGCGATTTCGAGCAGATCATCAAGGAGGGCAAGGTCAAGGTCTCGGGCGTGCCGATCCCGAACGCGCTCTGGTACGTCGCGCTGAACACGGCGAAGCCGCCGTTCGACAATGTCAAGCTGCGGCAGGCGATCGCCTGGGCGATGCCCTATGAGCAGATCCAGAGCAGTGCCTTCTTCGGCCGCGCCGTGCCGATGTATGGCGGAGCCGCGGACGTCTCAAAGCCGGTCTGGCCGCAGACCTCTCCTTACGTCACCGATCTCGACAAGGCCAAGGCGCTGATGAAGGAGGCAGGCTTCGAATCCGGCCTCGAGACGACGCTGTCGCTCGACACCGGCACGGCCACGGTCGGCGAGCCGACCGCCATCCTGATCCAGGAGAGCCTCGCCAAGATCGGCATCAAGGCATCAATCGAAAAGATTCCGGGCGCGAACTGGCGCACCACGCTGAACAAGAAGGAGCTGCCGCTCGCGCTCAACCGCTTCAGCGGCTGGCTGGATTATCCCGAATATTACTTCTACTGGAATTTCCACGGCAACAATTCGATCTTCAACATCTCCTCCTACCAGAACAAGGAGATGGACGCGCTGATCGACAAGGCACGCTTCACCTCTGATGCGACCGAGTACGACAAGGCGGTGAAGGATTTCATCGCGCTCTGCATGCGCGATGTCCCCGTCGTTCCGCTCAACCAGCCGATCCACGATGTCGCCATGCAGAAGGCCATTACCGGCTACAAGTTTTGGTTTCACCGCGAGCCGGACTATCGCCAGTTCGCCAAGGGCTAGTGGCGCTCGACGATTCGCACCACGCCTGACGCCGCTTGCGCCTGCTGGATCGGAAGACCCCGCTCCAGCCGAGCCTCGCTCGCACGCAGCATGGCCGCGTCGAGCCTGTTCTGCCGCGATCCCTCCAGGGCGCAGGCAAAGACCCGATAGAACTGCGCGCCGTCATAGGCGACCAGCAGCATATCGACGCCGGCATTGATGGCCTCGACCACGGCCTTGCAGACGTCGTTCTGGTAGATCGCGCCCATCACGAGGTCGTCGGTCATCACCATGCCCTGGTAACCCCATGTGCCGCGGATGATGCCGTCGACGACGCGCTTCGAATGCGAGGCGGCACGGTCAGGATCGACCGCGGTGAGCGTGACGTGGCCGACCATCAGCGCGCTGCGCGAATGCGACAGCACCTGCCGGAACGGCAGCCAGTCGGTGGCTTCGAGCTCCCTCACCGGCGTATCGAGGCTGGCGCTGAAATGATGCGTGTCGGTGCGCACGCGCCCGATACCGGGAAAATGCTTGAGCGTGGCGCCTACGCCTGACTCCTCAAGTCCGCGGACATAGGCGCTGGCGATGGCGCTGACGACGGCGGGATCGGTCGCAATCGCGCGCTGGCCGATCAGCGTGTGGAAGTCGAGACGGTTGCGCCGCTGCGGCGGCTTGAGATCGAGCACGGGTGCGAGGTTGAGGTTGACGCCGAGGCCGGCGAGTTCGCGCCCGTGGGTGCGGCCGAACTCTTCGGCCTTGGCCTGCTGCTCGTCGGGCGCGAGGCCTGCGAGCGTCGCCAGCGCCGGCACTTTCGTCAGCGGTGGCGCCAGGTGCCCGACGATGCCGCCCTCCTGGTCGGCGGCGACGACCAGCGGCGGCAGGCCGGCGGCACGCCGCTTGTCCTGCAAGGCCGCGATCTCGGCCCGCAGCGTCTCGACGGTCCGGCCGCGGATGTTGTGGCGCGTGACGTAGACACCGCCGATCAAGCCCTGCTCGGCCAGGCGCGCGACCTCGGGAAAGGAGGAATAGCCGACCATGAAGTGCGGCCCGAGCCGGCGCGCCTCGGCGGCGCTGGCGGCGAGGACATCGCGCTTGCGCAGCTCGAACTTCAGATGCGCTGTCGACATCAGGACCGGCGGCAGGCACCAGAGCATGACGAGCAGCTTGCCCGCGATGCTGCGCCAGCGCCCGCGACGTAGCAGGACGACGACGATCAGGAGGCTTGCGACGACAAGGGCGATGTTTCCGGCGCCACGCAACACCAGCAGATAAGGATCGTTCTTGTTGGCGGCGGCGAACGCGGCAAGAGGCGCCACGAGCCAGAGCAGGATGAGACCGATGCGATTGAGGAATTGCATGATGCGTCACGTCCAAAATGATGAACGCACCGCACCTATCAGCGCGACTGAAGCTGCGCGAGGGGCAAAAGCGCACCTGCACGAAAACTGCAAAAGACTCCTGAAACCGTGCAGACGAAGGCCCCGGCTTCTGCGCAAGCGCCGTGCAGATTGCACGATAGCGATATTCACGAAAGGTCATTTGCACATGACGAGCCTGGCTACGACACCTGCGACGGACATCCGACCGATCAGGCCTTCGGCGGTATCAGTCAAGCTCGTGATGGCGCTGGTGCTCGCCGCACTCGCCGACTGGCTGTTCTACGGTCAGAGGGTGGGGCTGGCGCTGGTGATCTTCGCGGCCGCTCTCGTCTGCGCATCGCTGCTCGCCAACCATGCGTCCCTGGACGTTCGGCGCACAGCGATCGGTGGCGCAGTCGTCGCGCTCGGGCTCGTGCCAGCCATCGAGGAGCTCAACACGCTCTCGTTCTTCGTCCTTGTCACGGCGCTGATCATCGCCCTCCTGCTCGCGACCAATCCAGAGACGACCGGCCTCGCGGACCGTGCTCGCGCGCTCCGAAACCTTGTCCTGCTCGGTCCCATCAGATTTTTCCCCGACGCGCTTCAGGTGTTCAACATGTCGGCGTTCACCCGCGGCCTTGCGTTGTGGCTGATGCCGGTGGTGCTGGGCACCGTGTTCGTGGCGCTGTTCGCCGCAGCCAATCCCGTGATCGAGCAATGGGTATCGCTGCTCAATCCGAAGGTGATCTTCGAATATGTCAGCGTCTCGCGCGTGCTGTTCTGGACCTTGATGCTGGCGCTAGTCTGGCCGTTCATTCACGTGCGCTGGCGGCGCAGGAAGGTTACCGTCGCCACCGAAGTCAATACTGTCGAGCCGCCCCCGCTTCCGCCCTTCGTCTCGCCGGAATTTCTGGGCCCCGCCACCATTCTGCGATCGCTGATCCTGTTCAATCTGCTGTTCGCGGCGCAGTCCGTGCTCGACGGGATCTATCTCTGGGGCCAGGTGGGGCTGCCCGATAATCTGACCTATGCGTGGTACGCCCATCGCGGCGCCTATCCGCTGATCGCGACCGCCCTGCTCGCCGCCGCTTTCGTGCTGGTGGCGATGCGCCCGGGCGGGCCGGCCGAGAAATCGAAAGTGATCCGGCCGCTGGTCTATCTCTGGGTGGGGCAGAACGTGCTGCTTGTCGCGTCGTCCATCCTCCGGCTCGACCTCTACGTCGACGTCTACATGCTGACCTACTGGCGCATCGCGGCCTTCATCTGGATGGGGCTGGTGGCGCTCGGGCTGATCCTGATCGTCGCCCGCATCGTGCTCGACAGGTCCAACGAATGGCTCGTCGGCGTCAACCTGATCGCGCTGGCGATCGTGCTCTATGGCTGCTCGCTGGTGAATTTCGATGCCTTCATCGCCAACTACAATGTCGCCCACAGCCGGGAGGCCTCGGGCAACGGCGTGCAGATCGACATTAACTATCTGCTGACGCTCGGGCCGCAGGCGCTGCCCGCGATCGACAAGGCGATCATGCTCAGACCCGGCGACCCCGAGAGCTGCCTTGTGTCGCGCCGCGACCGCCTTGTAGAACAGCAGCGCCAGGATCTGGCCTGGCGGAGCTGGGGCTTCCGTAATTGGCGGCTCCAGCGCAGGCTGGACGCGCAGGCGGCGAATCGCCCGGCCGGCTGACGGGGCAGCGGAGAGATTCTTGGCGCATCGCATTCTCATCGTCGACGACGAGGGCCACATCCGCGAGGTCATCCGCGTCGCCCTGAAGAAGGCCGGCATGGACGTGATCGAGGCGCGCGACGGCAAGGAGGCGCTCGCCCGCTTTGCCGCCGACAAGCCCGACCTGATCGTGCTCGACATCGGCATGCCCGAGTTCGACGGCCTCGACGTCTGCCGCGAGATCCGCAAAGGCTCCGACATGCCGATCCTGTTCCTGTCGGCGCGCGACGAGGAGATCGACCGCATCCTCGGCCTCGAGATCGGCGGCGACGATTACGTGACCAAGCCGTTCAGCCCGCGCGAGCTGGTGGCACGGGTCAACGTCATCCTGCGCCGCCTCAGCCCGCGCAATGGCGAGGCCAAAGCAAGTCCGGCCGCGCTGTCGCAAGGCGGCCTGCTGATCGATCCCGAGCAGCATGTCGCGACCTTCGCCGGCACGCCGCTGAAGCTGACCGCGATCGAGTTCGGCATCCTGCGCGCGTTCCTGACAAGGCCGACCTCGGTGTTCAACCGCGAGCAGCTGATGCGGGCGGCCTATCAGCTCAACATCCAGGTCTCCGACCGCACCATCGACAGCCATATCCGCAACATCCGCGCAAAGCTCGCGGCGCAAGACTGCGAGAACGTGATCGAGACCATCCACGGCGTCGGCTTCAAGCTCGGCCGCTGCGAGAAAGAGGCATGAGCGCGGCACCCGACAAATGGCGGCCGTCGCTGGGGCTCGTGATCTTCACGGTGCTGGCGACCGTCGCGATACTCCCGCTGGTCGGCCTGTTCTTCTTCCGCCTCTATGACAACCAGCTGATCCGCCAGACCCAGGCCGAGCTGATCGCGCAGAGCCGCGTGCTCGCGACCATCTATGCGCAGGAGGTCACGGCAAGGCTCGACAGCGGCCTGGTGCTCGGCCCAGAGGTGCCGCCGAACGTGCTGCCCGACCCCGGCGACCAGGTCACGCCGATCCGCCCCGCGCTCGACCTCACCGCCAACGATCTGCTGCGGCGCCGGCCGGACGCGCTGCCCGCATCCCAGCCGGCACAGCCCGCCTATGTCGAGATCGGCGCAAGGCTGACGCCGATCATCCGCGAGACCCAGAAGGTGACGCTGGCGGGCTTTCGCATCCTCGATCCGCAGGGCGTCGTGATCGCCGGACGCTACGAGGTCGGCCAGTCGCTCGCCCATATCGAGGAGGTCGCGGACGCGCTGCACGGGCAGTACCGCGCCACCTTGCGCAACCGCGTCCCTGATAGGCCGCCGCCACCGATCTATTCCTTCAGTCGCGGCCTCGGCGTGCACGTGTTCTCGGCAATGCCGGTCATCGTCAACAACCGCGTCGCGGGGGTGATCTACACCACGCGGACGCCGAGCAACATTTTCGACCATCTCTACCAGGAGCGCGGCAAGTTCGTGCTGGCGGGGCTGGCCGTCATCCTTGGCACGATCGCGATTGGGCTGGTGTTCTCCCGCACCATCACGCTGCCGATGCGCGAGCTGATCGACCGCGCCGCCAGGATCGGCCGCGGAGACCGCGAGGCGTTCCAGCCGCTGCGGCATTACGGCACCCGCGAGTTCGCCCAGCTCTCGCACAGTTTCCTCGGCATGGCCGAGCAGCTCGCGAGGCGCTCCGACTATATCGCGACGTTCTCGGCCCATCTCACCCATGAGCTGAAATCGCCGCTGACCTCGATCAAGGGCGCGGCCGAATTGTTGCAGGATTCATTTCAAGGCAAGCCCGAGGGCCTGACGCCGGCCGAACAGAAGACCTTCATCGCCAACATCCTGTCGGACACCCAGCGGCTGGAGGCGATGGCGCAGCGGCTGCGCGAGCTCGCCCGCGCCGAAAGCCTGCCGCAGAACGAACGCACGGAGCTCGCGCCCGTCATCGCCGACCTCAAGAACCGGTTTCCGGAAAGCTCCATCGAGGCCAGCGGCAGCCTAGACCGGGCGATCGGCATGTCCGGCGAGAAGGCGTTGATCGTGCTGTCGCATCTCGCCGACAACGCGATGCGGCACAAGGCGACGTCAATCCGGCTGGAAGCGATGGACGAGCGGACGACCCTGCTGCTGACGGTGAGCAATGACGGCGAGCCGATCTCGGCGCCGAACCGCGACAGGATCTTTGATGCGTTCTTCACCACCCGCCGCGACCAGGGCGGCACCGGGATGGGCCTTGCGATCGCGCGCGCGGTGATGGCGAGCCATGGCGGCTCGATCAGGCTCAAACCCTCCGAGCAAGGCGTCGCCTTCGAGCTCCAGTTTCCCGCAGCCTAAATTGCAAACACCCAGGCGGCGACAATCGTGCCGATGGTGACCAGACCGGCGATGGTCCAGCCGGCGGCATATTCCAGCTCAGGATGACCGGTCGCCCGCATGATCTCTGCCGGATCGGCGGTATGCTTCTCTGCCATGACAGCCTCGCACGTTTTTTTCCGCGTCATAGATAAGTCGCTTCAGACGCCAGAAGGTTCCATCACGGAAATGCGAGGAATGACGCAGCTTGGTTTATTCGCCGAACCGGAGGCAGGACCGGCCGGCCTTCGCCATACCGACAATTTTATCGACGCCGCCGCCGAGCGGGATCTGATCGGCCGCATCGCAGCATTGCCGCTCCAGCGCTTCCAGTTCGGCGCCTGCGAGGGCAACCGCCGGGTGGCCTGGTTCGGCTACAGCTATGACTACACGCTGCAGCGGCTCACCGAGGCCGCGCCGATCCCGGACTGGGTGCGCCCCGTCGCACGGCAGGTCGAGGCCTGGGCGGGGCTGGTAGAGGGCAGCGTGCGGCAGGTGCTGTGCACCGAATACGACGCCGGTGTCGGCATCGGCTGGCATCGCGACAAGCCGCACTTCGACAAGATCCTCGGCCTGTCGCTGGGCTCGGCCTGCAAATTCCGCTTCCGCCGCCGCAGCGGCGACAAATGGGAGCGCCACACGCTCGAGGCCCTGCCGCGCTCGCTCTACTTGATGGACGGCGAGGCGCGGTCGCAATGGGAGCACAGCATTCCGCCGGTCGAGGCACGCCGCTACTCCATCACCTTCCGGACGATGAAGCGGGTGTGACAGGCACCTCAAAAACAAAAAGTGCGAAAACAACCCCATGCACAGTAGAACGCCGCTTCCCGCTCGAGACGCGGTCGCGCGACGCAACGGTTTGAGACATCAGTGCAAAACGGCAGCTCCGCGCAATCGCCGCGCAGACGGCGTCTTGCCTTCCAAATCGGGTTGCATGCTAGACTGGACGCCATCCAGGGCAGGAGGAAAGCATGGCCGACGACAAGGCAAAGCGCGGCGGGGCCGATCGGGCACTGATCGCGCTGACGGAGAAGTACGAAGTCGCCTACTGGTCGAAGAAGTTCAAGGTGACGCCGGCCAAGCTGAAATACGCGGTCAAGAAGGTCGGCCACTCCGCCAGGAAGGTCGAGGCGTACATCAAGCTCCAGAAGCACCGTGCCGCCGACAAGAGCCGGATTGCGCTGAGCGAGGCCTATGAGGTCCGCTACTGGTCGAAGAAGTTCAAGATCACCCCGGCCAAGCTGAAATCCGCCGTCGCCGCAGCCGGGCATTCTTCCAAGAAGGTCGAGGCGTATCTCGCCGCGCAAAAGGCGGCGAAGAAGAAAAAGGCCAAAAAGACCACGAAGAAGGTCGCCAAGAAGGCGGCTACGCGGAAGAAAGCCGCCTGAACGGCAGGTCGGGGCAAGATGAAATTCGGTCGATTGATCCTTGGCTGCGGCGTCCTTGCGATCTGCACACAGGGCGCCGCCGCAGCCGCGCCCGGCAAAATCTCGGGCGCGACCGCGCTGGCGCTCGCCGGCGTGATCGCGCCGCTGTCGCCGGACCTGACCGGGCCCGAGAAGAAGGCGGTGGCGATGCTGTTCGCCGCCAATGCCGACATCCCCTACAAGAAGCCGATCGTCGTGACCGCCGACCGGATCGTCTGCCGAACCGGCAATGTCGACATCACCATTCGCAACTGCGAGGTGACCTTCGGCAAGAAGGTCAAGACGGTGAACGGCTCCACCGCCAACGAAATCTTCGCCACCGAAGCGCTGGCCGGCGTTCCGCCCGATGGCGCGGCAGGATCGAACTTCGAGAGCCTCACCAAGCTGAGCTGCACGATCGACCCCAATGCGATCAGGCGGAAGGACGGCAGCGGTGCCGATTGCACGTTCCAGCCGGGGAATTGAGCCGGTCCTGAGGGCAGCCGCGAGGTGCCGTGAAATCGCCTCAACACCAGCCAACTAATAAGGCGAATAGAAAAGACAGGCCCCGAGAGCGAGCCAATATGGCGCGCAAGGCCCCATCGCCATGAAGAATTGTCTCGCATTTTTGCTTTTCCTGACCGTCACGACAGCCTCCGCGCATGGCCCCGTGCCGGCATCGCGGTTGGCGCCGTCCGATCTCGTCCGCGTCGGCCTCACCGATTCCGACACCACCGCCGGCGGCACGGCGCGGCTGTGTGAACAGGTTACCTTCTCGCGCGGCCTGCGCTACGGCGAGACCGAGGCCAATGTGCTCGATGTCGCCGCCAGCACGACCAAGGCGGACACGCCGCGGCCGGTGCTGCTGTTCGTGGCCGGCGACACCTTTACCGGCGACCGCGGTGCGCCGGACCTGTCGCGCGAGATCCAGGACCAGGTGATGTGCTTTGCCGCGCGCAACGACATGATCGGCGTGCGGGTCAATTATCGCCTGGCGCCGTCGGCGGCCTGGCCGGTCGGCGCCACCGACGTCGCGGCGGCGCTGTCCTGGATCCACGGCAATATCGATTTGTTCAACGGCGATGCCCGCGAGATCGTCGCGGTCGGCTACGGCGCCGGCGCCTTCCACGTCGCCACCCTGCTGGCGCATCCCGAGCTCCAGACCGATCGCGCCGAGGTCGCGGGCGTCGTGCTGGTGTCCGGGGTCTACCGCGCCGGCAAGGATGCCAGCGACAGCGAGAAGGCCTATCTCGGCACCGACCCCACCCAATATGACAAGCGGTCGGCCTTCCCCGGCATCCTCAATGTCGACGTGCCGATCGTGCTGGCCTGGGCCACGGACGATTCCGCCGGCATCGTTGCGCAGGGCGAGACGCTGAAGAAGACGCTCTGTGGCGCCGGCCACTGCCCGCGCGCCGCCCTCCTGCGCAACCGCGACGGCATCGCCGCCGCGTTCGGGCTCGATGGCTCCGGCGACAGTCTTGCGGAGCCGACGCTGCTGCTGGTGCATCAGCTCGAGGCGCGGGGGTTGCCGTAGCGGGGCGGCGGGCTCATTAGTTCGACCGTTTGCTGGGCCACCCCTCTCCCCAGCCCTCCCCCGCTGTTCAGACCGGGGAGATAGTGGACGGGTGTTCGGAGACATCGTGGACACTTTCGACAGCTCAGTAAGGAGGTTGTCGGATGCCGTTCCACGAGGTGTCCCGGATGGACGCGAGATTGGAGTTTGTGATGTTGGCCTCGGAAGAAGGAGCCAATATTCGGCAGTTGTGCCGCCGGTTCGGCATCAGCCCGACGACCGGCTACAAGTGGCTGGAGCGTTGGCGAGCAGCCGGGACGAGCGGACTTCAAGAGCAGTCTCGTCGGCCACAGCATTCTCCAGCGCGCAGTGTTTCGGCGGTCGAGGATGCCGTGCTTTCGGTACGTGCCGAGCATCCGGCCTGGGGCGGGCGGAAGATCGCCAGGCGACTGAAGGATTTAGGGCGGGAGGCAGTTCCGGCGCCCTCGACAGTCACGGCGATTCTGAAGCGACACGGAGTGGAACTAGGCAAATTCGGCGGTGGTTCGCCTGCCTTCACCCGCTTCGAGCGGTCGCGACCGAACGAGTTATGGCAGATGGACTTCAAGGGCCACGTGGCCATGCACGCCGGCCGGCTTCACCCGCTGACCGTGCTCGACGATCATTCGCGCTTTTCGGTGACACTGGCAGCATGCGCCGACGAGCAGACCGAGACGGTCAGACAGCATCTTATCGTGGCCTTCCGCCGCTATGGCCTGCCCGAGAGGCTGATCACCGACAACGGTTCGCCCTGGGGCGACGGTCCGGGCAGCCCGTTTACCCCGCTTGGGGTCTGGCTGATCGAGCATGGCGTCAAAATCAGCCATTCCCGACCTTATCATCCGCAGACCATGGGCAAGGACGAACGCTTCCACCGCAGCCTCAAGGCCGAGGTTCTGTCCGCTCCTGCCTTCGCCGACATCGCCGCGGCCCAGCATGCGTTCGAGCGATGGCGCACCGTCTACAACACGCAACGGCCGCACGAAGCGCTCGACCTCGCTGTGCCGGCCAGCCGCTATCAGCCGAGCCCGCGCGACTATGTCGAGACCATCACGCCCTTCGAATACGCACCAAGCGACACTGTGCGCCGGGTCCAGCAAGGCGGTCACGTCAGCTTTCGCGGCCGCAACCTCAAACTCCCCAAGGCCTTCCGCGGCAAAGACATCGCGTTCCGGCCAACCACAAAAGATGGCGTCTTCGACGTCGTTTTCAGAACCCAGACGATTGCAACCGCCGACATCCGGCCCCTCGACGGACGGCTCGAAAGTGTCCACGATGTCTCCGAACACCCGTCCACTATCTCCCCGGTCTGAACACCCGCAAGGGGGGAGGGCTAGGGAGAGGGGTACCACACGGGGACTCTCTCGATCAGAGAAACGCCACGCACAAAGACCGTAGCAGCCCGGTCAACACGCCTGCCGTTTCGTTCAGCCTGCCGTGCGCCACTTTGAAGCGCACCACCTAGCCACACGATCGCCAAACGCTTGACGTAGATCAATTCGCTTGGGTGCGGATTGAGCCGACCTCGTTGGGGGCCAACGATAAGGTGTCGAGCATGCGCGTCACCGGCAGGATGCTGTTCGTTTTGATCGCCGCTCTCGCGTCGCTCGGGGCGATGTCGCAACAGCAGCAGCACACCGAGCAACCAGCAAGCGACAACGACATCCGCATCGGCAATGTCATGCCGTATTCGGGACCGCTCTCGGAATTCGGCGCGATCGGCAAGGCGGAGGCCGCCTATTTCGACATGGTCAACGCCCGCGGCGGCATCAACGGCCGCAAGATCCGCTTCATCACGCGCGACGACAATTCCGATCCAGCGGCCGCGCTGGAGCTGACGCGAAACCTGGTCGAGAAGGACGATGTGCACCTGATGTTCGGATCATTCGGCACGCCCGGCAATATCGCCACGCGCTGGTATCTGAACGAGAGGAAGATCCCGCAGCTGTTCGTCGCTTCCGGCGATGAGGAGCTGAGCCAGGCCAAGGCGTTTCCCTGGACCATGGGTTGGCAGCCGTCGTTCCGGTCGGAGGGGCGCATCTACGCCAATTACATCCAGGCCTATTATCCGCAGAAGAAGATCGTGGTGCTCTGGCAGAACGACCAGTTCGGCCGCATGCTCTACAAGGGTATCCAGGAAGGCCTCGGCGATCTGAACCGCCACATCCTCGTCGACATCGCCTTCGACATCAACGACGAGCATCTCGAAGGACACGTCTCGATCCTCAAGCGCACCGGCGCCGACATCTTCGTCTTTCTCGGCGTGCCGTCGACAGCCTCCAAGGTGATCCAGATCGCGGCCTTGCTCAAATGGCGCCCGGTCGTCATCGTGAACGACGCTTCGGCGTCGATCGCCAATGCGATGGCGCCCGCGGGTCTGGAGAATTCGGCCGGCGTGATCTCGGCAGCCTTCCTGAAGGACCCGAGCGATCCCGCATGGAAGGACGATCCCGCCATGAAGGACTGGTTCACCTTCATGGACAGGTATCACCAGGTCGAAAGCACCAACAACAGCGCGGCGGTCTATGGCTACGCCGCGGCCGAGGCGCTGACGCAGGTGCTGAAGCAATGCGGCGACGATCTTTCGCGCGACAACATCATGCGGCAGGCGGCGTCGCTGAAGGCCTACCAGCCCTCCCTCGCGCTGCCCAAAATCAGGATGAACACCTCGCCGGACCGCTATCTGCCGATCAAGCAGATGCGGCTGGTGCAATTCGACGGCCGCTCCTGGCAGCCGTTCGGCGAGGTGATCGAGACGGCGTTTACGGAGGGCGCGGCAAGGTGAGGTGCTTCGGGTAGACCGTTTGCTGGGCCACCCCTCTCCCCCGCCCTCCCCCGCAAGGGGGGAGCGCAGCCGAGTGTGCCGCGGCGCTGTGCCTCACTGCATCGTCGCATTCAGCATCGTCGCAATTGAACGGAACGAACTCGCGCCACGACAACGGTGCGTTCCCTCCCCCCTTGCGGGGGAGGGTTAGGGAGAGGGGTGCCGCACGGGGACTCTCTCGACGAGAAAGAAGATACTCGCGAGCGGCCCCCTCACACCGGCTTCAGCGAAGCCAGCGCGCTCTCCAGCAGCGAGCGCACGCGTGCCGCATCGCCGGATTTCACCACGGCCGGATCGAGATAGAGCTCGAGCCCCGGCGCGCGCTCGGTGATGACGCCGCTCTTTTCCGCCGCCGCATCGTTCAGCGCGTCGACCGAATAGGGAATGACCTCGCGGCTGATGCCCTTCATCGTGATCGCCGGCAGCGCGTGGGCCCGAACGATGTCGCTGACGAGCGCGAAGGTCTCGTAGCTCAGCACGATGCCGCCCGGCTCGGCGATCGATTGCAGGCGCGCGGCGAGGTTCGCTTCGGCGCCGATGATGGTGTAGTCCATGCGGTCGCTGCTGCCGAAATTGCCGACATTGCAATAGCCGGAATTGATGCCCATGCGCGAGCGGAACGGCTGCTCGATGCCGGACGCGCGCCATTTCGCGTTGAGCTCGGCGAGGCGCTGCTGCATGCGCCAGGCCATCTGCAGACAAGCCTGCGCGTCGGCGCGATCGCCCTTGGTCTCGGGATCGCCGAAGAAGATCAGCATGGCATCGCCGATGAACTTGTCGATGGTGCCGCCATATTCATGGGCGATCGCCGACATCTCGGTGAAATATTCGTTGAGGAGCTGGGTCAGTTGCTCCGGCTGCAGCCGCTCGGCGGTCGCGGTGAAATTCTGGATGTCAGAGAAGAAGATCGTGAGCTTCTTGCGCTCGGTGTGGATGGTGACGTCCTTCTGGCCCGAGAAGATGCTCTTGTAGACCTGCGGCGGGATGTAGCGCGAGATCTTCATCGACAGCGAGGCGAGGAAGTCGTTGGCGGATTCGAGCTCCTTGTTCATGCCCTTGATGCGGCGCGCCTGGCGGCGCTGCAGCGACAGGAACGACAGCCCGCTGCCGGCCGCGATCAGGAAATAGGCCAGCAGGAACTTGAACGAGAAGATATTGGCGGCGATCGGCTGGGCGATGATCACCTCCTGGATGCCGCGGACATCCCCCACCTTCCAGTCCTTCTTCGGGCTTTCGGGGTGGCTGTTGTGACAGCTCACGCAGGCCGGGCCCATCGTCACCGGCGCGACCAGACGGACCTTGTCGTTGAACAGCGAGGTCTCGGTCTCGACGATCTTCTGCTCGGGATCCTTGCGTAGCGCATCGAGCGCGTCCTTCTCGAACTTGTCGAGCTGGTGCGGGGCGCGGTTCTGGAACGGGAAATCCGAGACGAAGCGATAGGTGATGTTCTCCTGCTGGGCGCCAATCACCCGGCCGAGCTCGAGCGACAGCGTCGCCGGGATGGGGATCGCGCCGGGAATTGACTCGTAGTTGTGCACGACGCGGGTGGTGCCGTTGGGGTTGGCAAGCACGCGCCCCACGACGTTCGAGGCGTAATAGCTGCGCACGCTCGTGATCACCGAATTGAGATCGATGGCCTGCCGGCGCAGCGCCGTCTTGGAGAGCTCGGTCAGGTCCAGCCACACCGCGAGCGGCAGAGCGAGCAGCAGGAAGGCGACCGCGGCCCCCATCAGGATGCCGCTCTTGCGCTGTTCTTCGGAGATCTCTTGTTTCACGTCGTGGCTCCGTTGTGTGCGTTTTTGTCGCAAATCCGGAGGATTTGCGGCACAACATCGGGGCGCACAGAGCCAATAAACGCGCCCCCGCGCAACCCCATTTTATGGTGGTCGGACGAGACGGCTTTTCGTTTCACGACGAATGTTTAAGATCGAGCATGAACCTGCATTCACTCCGCCGGGAGATCCTCCGTATGACCGACATCCGTATCAAGCGCTTCAACGCGCGCCCCGTGATCGTGCCCATGAACTTGCCGCTGAAAACCTCGACCGGGGCCGTGGCAAAGGCGCCGCTGGTGCTGATCGACTGCGAGACCGACCAGGGCGCGGTGGGGCATGCCTATCTGTTCTCGATCACACCGTCGGCCCTGAAACCGCTGACCGCGATGGTCACGGAAATGTCAGAGCTGCTCGCCGGCGACGAGCTGCTGCCGTTCGAGATCGAACGCAAGCTGACCCAGCGCTTCACCCTGCTCGGCCTCGCCGGCCTGCAGCGGCTGGCGCAATCCGGCATCGACATGGCGGCCTGGGATGCGCTGGCGCGCAGCAAGGGCCTGCCGCTCGCGCGCCTGCTCGGCGGCGCGCCGAAGCCGGTGCGTGCCTACAATTCGAAGGGGCTCGGCATCATGCCTGCCGGCGCCGCGGTGGAGGAGGCCCACAAGCTGCTGGCCGAAGGTTTTCACGCCGCAAAGATCCGCGTCGGCCGGCCCGATGCGCGCGAGGATCTCGCCGTGGTGCGCGCGGTACGCAAGGCCGTCGGCGACGAGGTGACGCTGATGTGCGATTACAATCAGGCGCTGACCGTCACGGAGGCGATCCGCCGCGGCGAGATGCTCGACGACGAAGGGCTGAGCTGGATCGAGGAGCCGATCCGCCACGACGACTATGCCGGGAACGCCCGCATCGCGGACGCCTTGCGCACGCCGGTCCAGATCGGCGAGAATTTCGACAGCGCCTTCTCGATGCAGGCCGCACTCTCGGCGGAAGCCTGCGACTACGTGATGCCAGACGTGCAGCGCATTGGTGGCGTCACCGGCTGGCTCCGCGCCGCGGCGCTGGCGCACGCCGCCGGCATCGAGATGTCCACGCACCTGTTCTCGGAAGTCAGCGCGCATCTGCTCTGCGTGACGCCGACCGCGCACTGGCTGGAATATGTCGACTGGGCCGATGCGGTGCTGGCGACGCGGCTGGCGATCAAGGACGGTTTTGCACTGCCGGGCGAGGAGCCCGGCAACGGCATTGAATGGGACGAGGCGGCGGTCGCCAGATATCTCGTTACATAAGGCGGCCTGCTACGACCGGACGGCGGCAATCATGCTCAGCTCGACCGGAGCGCCCCGCGGCAGCTCGGCGACGCCGACGGACGTGCGCGTGTGACGGCCGCGATCGCCGAGGCGCTCGATCAGCCGGTCGGAGGCCCCGTTCATGACTTGCGACTGCTGGGTAAATCCAGGCGCTGAAGCGACGTATCCGACGAGCTGCAGGACCTGGACGATCCTGTCCTCTCCACCCGTTGCGTGGTTGATGGCCGCAATGCAGAGATCGGCGCAGAGGGCTGCGGCCTGCTGCGCGGCCGCGATATCGACATCTGCGCCGACCTTGCCCGCATACAGAAGGTCTTCGCCACGACGCGGGAGCTGGCCGCTGACATAGGCAACTCCATCATGAATGATCACCGGCAAATAGTTGCCGCCGGGCTTGTTCACGCTGCTCATCTCGAAAACGGGCCTTCTCTTCACGTCCGAAGCGACACATGTCGCCGAACGCCCCATCAGCATCTCTCACCGGGCTCGTCGCCCCGGGGCGGATGACAGGACAATGGCAGGCGGGGCCTCACGGATCAAGGCTGCGAAGCTTTGCATGCTGAAGGCAATGCGGTTCCGGCCCGACAACACCTCGCCCACGCGCATTGCGCAGCCGCGGCGCGCGCGATAACCATGCCCCATGACCACATGGCGCCCGCATCCCCACATCCGCGTCGTCGCGATCGGCCTGCACTGGCGGGACGGGCGGCTGCTGGCGGCCGAGGTGCGTGACGATGCGGGGCGGATCAACGGTGTGCGCCCGCTCGGTGGCGAGATCGAGTTCGGCGAGAGCTGGCGGGCGGCACTCCTGCGCGAGTTTCACGAGGAGCTCGGCATCGACATCACCATCACGGGGGAGCCGCTGGTGATGGAGAACATTTTCGCGCACGAGGGATCGACTGGCCACGAGGTGATGTTCATCGCCGAGGTCGCGTTTCCGGACGGGTCGTTCAGCGGCCAGGACCGCATCGATTTCCGTGAGGATAACGGCGAGCAGATCGTCGCCCGCTGGTTCGACCTCGCCGATCTCGATGTCGCGGGCGGACCGCACCTCTATCCGACCGGACTGAAGGACGCGCTGCTCAGTCGGACGAGCAAGCCCGCTTAACGAGCGCGTCGGCTACCACACCTCCGCACCCGGGATCTTCTTGCGCACCGCCATGCGCTGGATCCAGATGCAGCGGCGGACGGACCTGTTGGAGCGGCCGACGGCGGAAATCCCCTCACCGGCCTGAAGCAGCGGCGCGACGTTCTCGCGCAGCGTGCGGCAGCGCTGCAGTTCGGCCTGCCAGTCGATGATCGCGGCATCCGCGTGCGACGCGAACAGCGCCAGCATCGCCAAGGCCAGACAGGTCACCCGCATCATGCGCATTCCCCTCACCGTGATCCATCGCGCCGGTTGGCTCCGTCGGGCCGGACGGCACCGCGAGACGATAGCTCAACCTGGCGTTGGCGGCGAGAGCTTGCCCGTTGCGTCCCCGCGACATCCGAGGGCCTTTGCCAACGCATCCGTGATGTCACGGTGACCGCCGATCGTGCGATCGGGAAACGTCGACGAAGCCACAAATGGTATGACGATCGCCATTCAAACGCCACCAGCCAACGGCGAGAGGTGAACATGATCCGACCCGTGATATCTCCAGGCAGCACCCGTCCACGACCATTGACACGAAACCGTCGCCTTGCGGCAACCGCCGCGGCGCTGCTCCTCGCCGCGACAGTCGGGTCAGCCGGACCCGCGCAGGCCGCGGCGAACGATGCCGAGGCACGAGCCGCCTTCGAGAAATTCATCGCCGCGCAAAATGCGCACAACGCGGACGACGTGAAGGCGATGCTCTGGAATTCGCCGAGCACGCTGTTGTTTGCCCGGGGGATCGAGACGAGAGGCCGTGATGCGGTCGCAGCCCGCTTCAAGGCGTATTACGAGGGCACCTGGCAGCTCGAACCCGACATGTCGAAATTCCACGTTGCCGTGATTTCGAACGAGGTCATGCAGATCCTCGTCCCGATCGTCTTCACCCGCGCCCTTCCCGGCAAGCCGCCCCAGCAGAATACATTTCTGATCAGCCAGACCTATGTTCAGGATGCGAACGGCTGGCACGTCGCCTCCATCATGCCGGTGGCGAACACGGAACTGAAATAGCGGGATGCAGCATCCGCGCTAAGAGCTCAGCTTCGCAGCAATCGCAACGCCCTGCCCTTGTGCAGGGCGACGTGGTCGGTCTTGGGCGCGTTCCAGTCCGTCTTCGCTCGCGAGATTCGCCGGACACGCTTCACGTTGAAATTTTCGGTGGCTTACTGGCCGAAGCCCTCGGCTTCAGCCCGCCTGCGCCCGTTGGGCTTCGGCGCGGCATCCTTCTCTCGCTATCGCGAGCGAAGGATGGTGGGCACGACAGGGATCGAACCTGTGACCCCTACCATGTCAAGGTTCGCCGCGCCGGCGTATCCCCTTGATTTTGGTTCACATTCGTTCCAGCTCGTTACGTCCGGTGAAGCCTCGTTTGCGCGGGTTTTCGGCCTTTCCTGGAAGGTTCGTGGAAACGGCCGCCTCTCGCTCTGGGTGCCCGCATGAGCAAGGAGGCATCCACGGCGCACCGGAAAGCCCTGTTCAACCGCCTACCGTGGGAGCTCCGTGACGAGCTCATCACGCTTGGGCGGCGTGCCAAAAACATATTTGGCCGCATCCGCTTTCAGGACATTTTCGATCAGAACCTGCATCTGTTCGAGCGATTGGCCGCCAATGGCGCGACCGCGGTCGATATCGGCGAGGTGCTCGCGGCCGCCGGCGTGACGCGCAGGGACGGTACGATCCTGCCGGATGGGACTCTTACCAGCGCCCTGAGCCGTGCGCGCGAACGCGCCGGCCGCCGCACCGCCACCTCGGCCGGTCCTGCATGCCCCTGCCGAGCCCTGCATCGGCCTGCAATGCCCTACAGAACGAGGAAGAAACCGGCTCGTTTGGCGGCCTGCCCCGACCTCTTCCCGTTCAACAACCGCCGGCTCCCTTACCCGGCCTCAGTTCTGTTCGGACTGAACCGAACGGACCGGCAGGTTTCGTCCTGCCGGCACACGCCCGCCGCTCCGCGGCACTGCTAGCTCAAATCAGGAGTTTGAATGATGAAGACACCTAAGAAGGAGACGAAGGGATGGTACAGGAGCTGATCGAGGCTCCCGACCTGGAAGCCATGGGAACTGTGCTCGACGTACGGCTGCGCGCCTATGTTGGCCGCGGCTCGCCGACTGACGAGCGGCTTTTGGCCGAGCGCTGCGCCTTCGAGCACGAGGTACGGCGCTTTCTCACGCGGGCGCAGGAACGCGGCTACGCCTACCCGATGCGCTTTCCCCAGATGCCGACCCTTTGGGTCGACTTCGTCAACCAGAACAAGACCGCCGAGACCAACATCGCCCGGCTCAACGTCCGCCGTTCCTACGAAGCCGGCCGCCACGAGGCCACCGAAGCAACTAACGAAGGCTGCGCGCCGGGGCCGAAGACGGCCTTGCCCGCCCGGCCCGACGCCTTCGATCCGATCGCCATGATCGATCGGCTCGTTCAGGACGCAGTGGCCCAGCGCGTGGCCCAATTGGTGCCGGCCAATGTCGCCCCGTCGCGCCGTCCATCGCGCCGCTCGCGATCATTGCCCCGGCCCAGCCGACCAACTCCGACAATCCGACCACGAGCAATTCCGATCGCATGTCCTCGCTGCTGCAGGAATTTCTGCGGCCGGCCAGCCGGAAGCGCCAGCACACGATGAAGGGCCGTGGCGAGGCGGAGGCCGTCGTGCAGTTCGCGATCGACTTCCTTGGCGATCCCCGAATGAACGAGCTCACCGACGACAAGTGGAAGTTGCTCGACGAGGCGCTGCCCGATGTCCCGAACCGCGACGACATCCCGCGCGAGGCTGCAAAAACACTCTACCAGCGCTTCAAGTACGCGGAAGCGCGCGGCTGGTCCGAGCTCACCCGCGTCACCACGACCACGATCAAAAGCAGATACTGGGGAGGCCTGTACAAGTTCATCGATTGGACCAGGGAGAAGCAATACAGCGGCGTGCGCTACACGTTTGAGTGCATCAATCCGGAGAACCTGGCACCGCTGCCGCGCGACGCGTTCGATGACGAGGAACTGCTCAAGCTGTTGACGCAGCCGCTGTTCACCGGTTGCAAAAATCGCATGCACGTCTGGCAGCCGGGCGGCTACCTGGTGCAGTCCCATATCTATAGGGCGGTGCGTCGTTGGCGCTTCCGTCCCTATGCCAAGCCGTACGAGGTCGCTTGCAATCGCCGGCATCCCGTTAGACGACCCACTTTTCAGCTCGCTTAGCGGATCGCCGACGTTCGGTAGGTTGCGATTAGAGCCCTTTCGATCAGCGGCTGATTGATTGCCAAATGTGGTTCAACGATGAGGTCCAGGTGTTCGCCACTGACTGGAATGACCTCCACTCGCTCCACCAGCCGATCCCAGCCCATGCGCGGAGCGACATGGGGGCGTCTACAGGAGAAAAGCGTGCCGGTGATTGGCAGTTGCTCATGGGCTTGACGGACCCAATCCCGAAACGCGCGCATACGCAAAACTTCCTCTGTCTCCAGCGTGAGCATAAAGTGGGTAGCTGGAGCGAGCTTCCATTGCCTGAACTCGAGCACGCGACGGAGCAGTTGCTCTCGACCCAAGCGTACAATGACCTTGGTAAAGGAACGGCAGAGCATCCTGTAGATGGTAACTCGGTGAGTCCGGATGCGCTGAAGCGTCCGGCTGATTGTTTCCGCGTAACCGCTAAATTCATCTCCCACATTGGTGTCCAGTATGCCGAAGAACCTTACTTTCCTACCCTGGGCTATGAGCCGACGCCCGAGTTCGAAAGCAACTGCACCTCCCAGCGAATAACTCAAAAGCCTTACGTCGCCACTGGGCTGGACGCGGCAGATCTGCTCCATGGCTGCAGCCGCAATGTCTGCGACTTCTGATTGGCCGGATAACAGCGCATTCAGTGCCGGATATCGGATGGTGGTGACTTGGGCCACATCGTCCAACGTGGCCCCGAAAGCGATTAGGCTCGGACCGAGGCCGACTGAACCCGGCACCAGAAACAGCGGCGGCTTGCTTGATTGGTCACAATCCAGATCCGCATTCTCGCCGAGTGCGCGTGCTACCGCGGCAGCCATACGGGCGACGTTCGCGTCCAATGCAAATGCCCTCAGGTCAAGTTGCCTGCCAATTCGGTCTTCCAATTCCATGACAAGCTGGAGAAGCTGCAGAGAATTTCCTCCCGCTTCATCCCACGACCCCACCGCGCTCCGCGTCCCAAGCACCCGTTTCCATCCCTGCTCGACTGCCGAGTACGCATAACGGAGTTCATCTGGTGCCTGCCGTGCGGGCGAGACGAGACCGGTTCCGGCGAAAGCTTCATCCTGGGCACGCAGGGCGACGACATCGATCTTGCCGCCCTCAAGTCGAGGGATGTTCGCTATTTCATGTATTCGCTTGGGGTGAAGCGATCCCGGAACGGTTCTGCGGATGGCTTCCCAGATCGCGCCTGGGAATACAATTCCGGAGTTGGATTCAAGAACGACAAAGATCACCAATTCACTCGCAACCGTGACGACGGCGACCGCGTCAGCCACGTGTGGAATGCGGCGAACCGCAACCTCGAGCTCCGCGGGTTCGAGGCGTCTTCCATTGACCTTGATCTGCCGGTCTTTACGACCGACAATGTGCATGACGTCTCGATCATCGAACATGACGAGATCGCCTGTGGCATGTATCCGACGCTTCGGGTCGGTGGGATCACTGCGAGATGGAACCAGTCCCCCCTTTTCCCATCGCCCGAGCGTTACGAAGGGGCTGGATATGATGAGCTCGCCGCATTTGTCTTCTGCAACGGAAGTTCCGTCGTCGCCAACCACGGCAAACCAAATCCCCGGCAGCAGGCGCCCGGCCGGAGCCGCGATGGCTCCCTCGGCGAATTGTGCTGGAGGGAAGCACTGGGAGCCTGTCGTCTCCGTCGAAGAGTAGCCGATCTGAACGTAAGCGCGCGGCATTGCCTGACGAAAAAACTCGATGTCAGCCGTTAAGACCTTCTCGCCGCCAATTCTGAGGATCCGCACGGACTGAAAATCGTCGTGATGTCCGGCCGAGATCATGGCGCGGAGCAGCGTGGGAACGGAATAAATGACCGTAGCGCGCTCCAATCCAATTGCCTGCCGCACCCCATGAAGTCCAAGGGCCTCAATGTCCGCAATATATAGCCTCGCACCAATCAGTAATGACGCGAGCATCTCCCTGCAGCCGGCAATCGTGGTGGGCCCGCTCAACGGGAAGAACACATCTTCGTGGGTCAGATGGGCGGCATTTACGTACTGCAATACGCGCTGGAGGATGCTGCGTTGGCTGTTCACGATGCCTTTCGGACGTCCGGTGCTTCCCGATGTGTAGAGGATGAGAGCCGGCTCATCGACGGAGTGCGCGGGGGAAGGGACGGAGCCGCCATTTTCTTCGTCGGTCAAATTCGTGATGTCGATCCAGCGTATCTCCGCGAGGTTTGCCAAGCTCGGCGAAGCGTCCTGCTCGCAGCCGATCACGACAGTGAGTCCTGCGTCGGTCAAAATTTCGGCGTTTCGGCTAGCTGGGTCACGGCAGTTAAGGGGAAGGCAAGGTCGCTTTGCCGCCATGCAGGCAAGCATCGCAACAGGCTGCCATATGCAGTTCGGCATCATCAGCCCCACTGCTTGTCCTGCAGGGACGAGCGCAGAGAGTAGATTGGCCAAGTTGACCGCGACGGAATGAAGCCGCTCAAATGTCAGTTGGTTCGTTCCGTCATCAACGCAGATCTTGTGGGGAAAGCGGTCAACGACGCGGCCCAGATGTTCGATCGCCGGAACGCTGGAAAATTCGAGGGGCAGCACTTCGAAAGGATTGATTGGGCCGCCATCATCCAGCGGCCGCTCCCGCACTGCTTTCCACTCAACGCCGTCGACAACTGCTCCGCCCGATCGAGGGACGAAACGGATCATCCCGGTATCATGCTCTTTCAATGCGCTTAAGGGCCCAAGGGCTTGGGGCGTTGCGTTGGCCAGTGCCATGCATCACTCCCTGTCAAGTCTCCATAACGTCGCATATAACTGAACAAGCATCGCACAAACATCATTCGTTTGCATGAAGCGCTGCACGAATCGCTCGACGACCTTGGATAATCAACGGACCAACCGTTGGGGGCGATTACTTCGGTCCGCCCTGTATTTCGGAAGCTCAGATTCCCGACTTCGGACATGTCGCCTCATTGCGTCGGCGGAAACGATCGGCCACAGGTCTGCAATGGGTCCAGGCTGTGTGAAAACGCTCTATTTGAAGTGATTCGCGCGATAAGATTCCCCAACTTTGCGGGGCATCTGATGAAGCGCTTTGTTGAAGGGGTGGGTCGCGGGCAGAGCACGCTGTTCCCGGCATCGCTCGACGATTATGTGAGCGAGGATAACCCGGTGCGAGCGGTCGACGTGTTCGTCGACGGTCTCGATCTCGACAGGCTTGGGTTCGTGGGTGTCCAGCCACTGGAGACCGGCCGGCCCAGCTATCACCCCAGCACTATGCTCAAGCTCTACGTCTACGGCTATCTCAATCGGATTCCGTCGAGCCGGCGCCTGGAGCGGGAATGCCAGCGCAACATCGAGATGATCTGGTTGACCGGGCAGCTGGCGCCGGACTTCAAGACCATTGCGGACTTCCGAAGGGACAATGGCAAGGCCATTCGTGAGGTCTGTCGCGAGTTCGTCGCGCTATGCCGCAAGCTTGATCTGTTCGGTGCAGCGAGCGTCGCGATTGATGGATCAAAGTTCAAGGCTGTCAATGCACGGGACAAGAACTTCACCGAAGCCAAGATGAAGAGGCGTTTTGAGCGGATCGATGAGAGCATTGCCCGCTACCTCTCACAGCTTGAAACCGCCGATCGCCACGGCGATGCGGTGCCGGAGGCGAAGGTTGAGCGGTTGAAAGGCAAGATCGAAAAGCTCAAGGAAGAGATCGTTCGGCTCAACGCGATCAACGCGGAGATGATGAAGAGCGAGGACAAGCAGATCTCGCTCTCCGATCCTGACGCCCGCTCGATGGCGACGAGTGGCAAGGACACCGGCATTGTGGGCTACAACGTGCAGATTGCAGTTGATACGCAGCATCATCTCATTGTGGCCCATGAGGTGACCAACGTGGGCAGCGATCGGCACCAGCTCACGAACATGGCCAGGCAGGCGCGTGACGAGATGGTTGTCGAGGCGATCGATGCCGTTGCTGACCGCGGCTACTACGATGGTGAAGAGATTCGTGCCTGCGAGGAGGCTGGCATCACGGTCACATTGCCAAAACCGCTGACCTCAGGAGCGAAGGCCGCAGGCCGTTTTGGCAAGCAGGACTTCATCTATGTCGCGGCCGAGGACATCTATCGCTGCCCTGCCGGTGAACGGCTGACGTACCACTTCACCGGCTACGAGGATGGTAAGATGCTGCGCCGTTACTGGACGACCGCTTGCCAAACCTGCGCGCTCAAAGCTCTGTGCACGACTGGCCCCGAACGGCGCATCGCGCGTTGGGAGCACGAGGCTGTGCTGGAGAAGGTTCAGCAGCGGCTCGACCAAGACCCCAACAAGATGACTTTGCGCCGGCAGACCGCGGAGCATCCGTTCGGGACCATAAAGGCCTGGATGGGTGCGACGCACTTCCTGATGCGAAGACAGCACAAGGTTGCGACCGAGATGGCGCTCAATGTGCTCGCCTACAATATGAAACGCGTAATAGCGATCTTGGGTTGCCGAACGCTGCTGGAGGCGATGCAGACATAGGGGAGTTTGTATCGAAGCCAACTCTAGCCGCGAAACCGATCCCGGGCCTCTCCACCTGCCAATCGACAAAAGGGTTATCACACAGCCTGGGCCACAAACTGACATCGTCACCACAACCAAAGCCATCAAGATTGTCTCCCGCATCGGCGGGGCGCCCAGCTTCCATTGATCATGGCGGGCGCTGGAGCGGTCCGCAGGATCAAAAGAGTGCGTCACCGTCTTAACGGCGCTCGTCGCATTGAGGGGTGCTGTGCCTTTGTCGCAACATCGGAGAACAAAAAGGAAAGTTCCCGCAGAGATTGCGTAAGGCACGAATTGTTGGAAGTCCCTTGCGAATATATGCTTGGCGATATCGGGAAGTTCGCGGAACTCGGCTGGGGCTGATGATGCGGAGACCGGTTTGCAACGTCGGTGCGAAGCTCGCGCGGCTGGGCGATTCCAGCAGACTTTTGTTGGCCCAAAGGGGGGATGGGCGCGCGGCGTTGCGGTGGCTGCGACAGTCGTGCTGGGGTTGTTCTCGTTTGCCGGCCCGGCATTGGCCCAAGCCGCAATTCCCACTCTCACCAAGTCATTCGGTGCAGCGTCGATCCCGTTGAATGGCTCGACGACACTGACCTTTACCGTAACGAATACCAGTTCGACTGATTCAGCCGCCAACGTTACATTTACCGACAGTTTGCCGGCCGGCCTCGTGGTGGCGACGCCGAACGGCCTCTCGGAGTCCTGCACGAACGCGGGCCCTCCGACGACCACCGCAGTGGCAGGCAGCGGCAGTATCAGTTTCGTCAATCCCGTTCTCGGAATAAGCGGATCGGGCGGATCCTGCACCGTCACAGTCAATGTGATAGGCACGTCGAATGGCACGAAGACCAACTTGGTTGTCGTAAGCTCCTTTGGCGGCGCCGGCAACATGGCCAGCGCGACCATCACGGTCGGCTCGTCCACACCTCCTGCAGTTTCGCAAGTATTCGGCGCAGCCAGTGTAGCGGTCGGTGGAACGACTTCTCTCACCGTCACGCTCAGCAATCCCAACCCGACCTCGCTAACCGGCCTGGCCTTCACCGACACTCTTCCTGCCGGACTCGTGGTTGCAACACCGAACGCACTGACCAATAGCTGCGGCGGAACCGCCGGCGCTACAGCCGGCGGCGGCCTGTCGCTCTCCGGCGGGACGCTGGCTGCGAGTGGAAGCTGCGTGATCACCATCAACACCACCGCAACAACCGTGGGCACCAAGACCAACACCATCGCGAGTGTGACGTCCAACGAAGCTCCGCCCAGCGCTGCGGCGAGCGCGACCATCACGGTCGGGTCGGCCACTCCTCTTGCAGTTTCGCAAGTGTTCGGCGCGGCCAATATCGCAATCGGGGGAACGACTTCTCTTACCGTCACACTCAGCAATGCCAACCCGACCTCGCTAACTGGTCTGGCCTTCACCGACAGTCTTCCTGCTGGCCTTGTGGTTGCGACACCGAACGCACTGACCAATAGCTGCGGCGGAACCGCCGGCGCAGCAGCCGGCGGCGCCGGCCTGTCGCTCTCCGGCGGGACGCTGGCTGCGAGTGGAAGCTGCGTGATCACCATCAACGTCACCGCAACAACTGCGGGCACCAAGACCAACACCATCGCGAGTGTGACGTCCAACGAAGCTCCGCCCAGCGCGGCGGCGAGCGCCACCATCTCGGTCAATACCGCGGGAACGACCACGACGCTGAGTTCCTCACTTAATCCAAGCAGCCACGGTCAGGCGGTGACCTTCACCGCAACCGTTGCGAATGGCGGCGGCACGCCGACCGGCACGATCACCTTCCTCGATGCGGGCGGCGCCATCGGCACTGGAGTCCTGACGGGCGGGGTTGCGACCTTCGTGACGGCCACGCTTTCGGTCGGTTCGCATTTGATCACCGCAAGCTTCCCCGGAGGCGGCGGCTTCGCGGCCAGCGTGTCGGTGCCGCTCACCCAGGTCGTTGGCGTACCTGCAGACAGCACGCGGCTGCGAGCGCTGCAACTTGCCGTCACCAACGTCGAGGCACACGCCTCCGGGGCTGCGTTCGAGGGCGCCGTCGGTGGCGCGATCGCGGACGGTTTCTCCGACAGCGGCGGTTCGTTGATCACTTCGACCGGTGGGGGGATGCATATCAACTTCGGGGCCGAGCCCCAAGCCGGCCTTCGCGGGACACCTGGCGAGTTCAACTCGACCATGAGCGCGCGCGAAAGCGTGCTGCGCGAGACGGGGCTCTGGACTGGGACGCCCTATCCGGGGCAAGCGCCCACCAATGCGCCCGTCAACAATGCGCGCATCAACGACACGTTCGGGGCGCTTGCTTACGCCGGCAATCCGATGCCCGCCAAGGCTCCGCTTCGGCCCGTACCTGCGCCTCGGGAGTGGCAGTTCTGGGCCGACATTCGCGGCACCGGCTGGAATACCGGCCTCTCGGCGGGCGATATCGTGGGTGGCCAGGTGAATGCGCTATTCGGCGTCACCCGCCGCCTCACGCCGGACTTCCTCATCGGCGCGGTGGGCGGCTACGAGAACTTCAACTATTCCTCGACGACGCTCAACGGCCGGTTGAAGGGCGACGGCTGGACAGTGGGTGGGTACCTCGGCTGGCGAATCTCTCCCGGCATTCGCTTCGACGCCGGGCTGGCGCGCTCGGGTGTGAGTTATGACGGCGTGTCAGGGACGGCCTCAGCGACCTTCCCCGGCAGCCGCTGGATCGGTACTGCGGCCCTGACCGGAATGTACAAGATTGCGCTTCTGGAGATCGAGCCCTCGGCCAAGGTCTATATCCTGTGGGAGCACGACAACCAGTATCTCGACAGTCTTGGGACGTTGCAGAGCGCTTACGATTTCTCGAGCGGTCGGGCGAGCGGCGGCGCGAAAGTCGCTTATCCGTGGCTCTTTGGCGCGACCATGACGGTTGCGCCTTATGTCGGGGCATATGCGGACTACTACTTCAACAATAGCAGCACGGCGCCCCTTCTGCCGACGCAATTCGTGCAGGGTTGGTCGGCGCGTGTGACAGGAGGTCTCAACTTCGATGTCGCAGGCGGCATTCGCGGGAGCGTCGGAGGTGAACTGGGCGGCCTCGGCAATGACTTCCTCGTTTGGTCGGTGCGTGGGCGCGCCAGCATTCCGTTCTCGTTTTAATCAACCACGCCTCTTGCGAGATGTCCGTTCTGGGTCGATTCCGTTGAAGAAGTCGTCCGCGACGGAGGCGGCCGCAAATTGCAGCGCGAACCGACCACCTCTCAGGCCGGTTTTGGCTGCGGCATTGGGACCAGCTTAGCTAGTTTCCGGAGGTTCTGGGCAGCGGCGGCGAGAAGGAACTCGTCACGGGCACCATTCGGTCCACGTAGTCGCAGTCGGTCCAGCTTGAGACTGCGTTTGAGGTGAGCGAACAACATTTCGACCTTCTTGCGCAGTCGTCGTGATGTTCGACCTTCCCAGGAGTTAGCAATCGCACCCGCCATGTCGCGGGCCCTCTCACGAATCGAACGAGGTACCTTTCGAGCAGGCGTGTCCGGGTAGCAACGTGGCCTCAAAGCACAAGCGTCACAGTCAGCCTTGCTCGCTCGATAAAGCAACGTCTCGCCATCATTCACATCGCCTTTTGGCCCGAAGCTGACCGCCTGGTTTCGCCGCCAGAACCGCTCTATTAAGGTTTGCCCGACTGCTGCTCGAGCGTCGGTAGTGCTCAATTTCGATCAAAGCGCTGCTGCGCTGGCTGTGCAGACGCCACCAGCGCGGCGGCAGAACATAGGCCGCGATTTTACTTGGACGCCCGGCAAACGGGACAAGCCTTACTCTGAGAACTCCAAAACAAATCGACCAAGCCCGGTCGTCCTTGTCGTGAACTTGAGGGTTTTCCCAGAAATTGGCGCCAAAGTCCCGGAGGAAAATCTAACGGCCGCCGTCCCTGAACTTTGCCCGCCAATCGGCTTCTCGTCCTTCATGATCATCGAGCCGGTGCCTTCCACAATCTGGGTAACTGCCAATCCGCCCGCCGTACGATGAACGCCGCCAGCCTGCAACTGCCTTGCCTTGCCCGGGCCGTCCCACTCCGTGACGTTTGTCGCCGAATAAACGGCATTCTTGAAGATGCCATCGACGCCAAAGCATGAGAATTGCGTACTTACCAGGGTGTGTCCGTTGCGATCACCGATAGGCTCAGGCGCCTGCGTGCCGACAACGTTGCATTCGTAACGTCCGATTGTATCCGCAATCGCAACTCCGCTTCCGCTGAACAAGCCGCCAGCGAGACAGCAAACCATAATGCCCTTGCTCATTTTGGCTCTCCCAGTAGTTGCAACAGTACAAGAGCAACTAGCACGCGCTGGATCGTGCGATTTGAGCAAAATCAAGGGAGCAGAGATTTAGCAGGGCAGTGGAGCTGAGACGACCCGTATGGATCTTACTCCCTGGTATCGTCAAGCGTCGGGGAAAACGCACCCGCGGCTCCCGCTTGTGGCTCACACCGGAAATTCAGCTATTTCTCACGGAACGACGCGATTGCAATTCGCACACTGCTGGTAGGCCGCGATTGCGTCCGCGGCGTACATCAGCGACGGGCCGGTACCCATGTAGACGGCCATGCCGAGTGCTTCCTCGACCTCTTCGCGTGTCGCGGCAAGCTTGACGAGAGCTTCGGTATGAAGTCCAACACAGCCATCGCAATGCGCAGCAACGCCCAGCGCGAGCGCAATTAGCTCCTTGGTCTTTTTGTCGAGCGCGCCATCGCGCGTGGCGGCCTGGGCAAGCGCGGCAAATCCCTTCATCGCGTCGGGAATGTCGTCGCGCAGCTTCTGCATGTTGGCGGAGATCTGCCGGATGATCTCGGGATAGTCCTTATCCATGCGACTTACTCTCTGCTGATGTCAGGTTTCGAGGGGATCGGCTGGCGTGGCATAAACGCGTTAACGACGGCAGGTGAGTGATGAAGCGAGCGAGCACCATGCCCACGCACATCGCGGTTACGAAGATGAACGCGGGCGCCGAGCCGAAACCGAGCGCTGTCAGCGCAGGCCCCGGGCAAAAGCCGCATTCCCCACCCGATGCCAAAGATCGCGGGACCCTCGACAGTTCCGGGGTCGATGTCTGCCCGCGTCGGTACACAAAAGCGCGCGGCGAAGAATGGGTGCGCAAGCCTCAGCACACGATTAAATCCGACAAAGGTCATATCCGACGGATCTGGATGACCGACAACACTTCATTTCACGTGTGTCGAGCTGGGTTGATCCGCGTACGACTCTAGTTCTCTCGAGTATCGGCCGCACCGAACACCTGGATACTGCGCAGTACCGGGTCGAGTGAACGCCGGCCGTCAGCGCGCCACCCGATGTTGATTCAGGTCAATTGCGGGCCGTGGTCGATGGCTAACCTATTGTGGGTGTCGCTGCGATGCTTACACGAACGCGCTTCAACTCCGATGAAACGCAGTTGCTACTTCGCTTCTGGCGAAGCGCCTCGGGCTATTGGCGGGCGCCACCCGCCTTTGGTCCTTGGTTGCTAGTTATTACGTTGATCGCGAATGTGATCCTGCAACTCCTGACACAATACGAACTGAACATCTGGAACCGCGATTTTTTCGACGCCGTCGGGCGCAAAGATGGAACGGACCTTTTGCACCACGCCTTGCGGTTCGCACCGCTGGCGGCTGCCAGCATCGCCCTTGCCGTGCATTCAGTATGGGCCCGCATGACCCTCCAGCGGTCGTGGCGTGCATGGCTCAGCAATGTGCTCTACGACTACTGGCTCCAGGATGACCGTCACACCCGCCTTCGCTTCATCGTCGGCGATCATCAGGCCCCTGAATACCGCATCGCAGAGGACGCCAAAGTGGCAACCGACTTGCCGGTCGATCTCACGATCGGGCTACTTCAATCGCTTCTCACGATCGCGACCTTCATAGGCGTGCTCTGGTCGGTGGGAGGCGACCTGACAATCGACGTCCACGGACTTTCTCTGACCATCCCCGGCTACCTCGTCCTCGCGGCCGTCGCGTATTCGGCGCTGCTCGCGATTGGAATCTGGCTCACGGCTGGCCGATTGACACGCATCATCGAGGAAAACAAACGGATGGAGGCCGAAGTCCGGGCAATCGGCACTCATATTCGCGAAAGAGGCGAAAGCACAGCATCGCTTGCGGACCCGAATGGACGTCATGACGTCGGAGCGGCATTGAAGGCCGTAATCCACATCTGGCGGATCTACTGCTGGCAGTTGATGCGAATGACGCTCGTGACTTACAGCAGCCTGCTGGTCACTCCGGTGATCGGCCTGTTGCTTTGCCTTCCCAAATATCTCGCCGACACGATGACCCTGGGCGAAGTCGTTCAGGCATCGGCCGCGTTCGTCATCGTGCAAACCGCCTTCAACTGGTTCACCGACAATTATGCAAAGCTCGCCGAATGGGCCGCTTCGGCCAATCGGGTTGCCTCTCTGCTGCTTGCCCTGGATGAAGATCATGCGGCCCGAACGTGAACGCGAGTCCGGACCTTCTCATTGCAGTTGATCCGCGGAGGGTACGACGAGCCCCGTGGCGGCGTGAGATCGGTCGCCATCATCAAGCGCACTACCCCTTCGCTTGAACATATCCGAGGCCATGAAAGCCGCGACTGCTTTGGAATATTCTTTCAACCCCTCAAAGGTGAAATGGATGTCGCGCGACCAATAAAACCGCTCGGGCCGCGATCCGAACCGCCGCTTCAACGTCTCGGTAGCATTGAAGAACAGAAAGCCATTGTCGATGCACATCTTCTCGACAGAAGAGCTGACGAGATTGTTCCAGAGATGCCCTTCGGCATCGGCCTTCAAGTGCCCGAGATGAGGATGAAAAATGAAGAGCACCCGACTCCCATCCGCGGTGTAACCCTTCAGGACGTCAGCCAACTCCCGCAGGTTCTGTCGGAACGTCGCGAGCGGTTCCGCATATTTTCCCTCGATATCGGCGCTTTGGTCCTTCGAATAGCCGAAGAGAACAAAGTCATCCGGTCGGCTTTGCCTGATCACTGCCGGCATACGTACAAGAGAGAGCCAGCCTTTCGCCGCGAGCCGCATCAGATACAAGGGATGCTCACGAGCCTTCATCAGACCGACGCTGCATTCGTGTCCGATGGGTGAGGCCTTGACGCCGACGTTCTGTCCGCGCTCGTTGCGGACGATCAACTTACGATAGCGCGCGAAGTCGTCATAGAGATCAGTCTCGTCCACGTCGACGACGATATAATCGGGATGTACGATGGGCAGCAGCTTCTTTGCCTGGGGCACGAAGATTGCCGGAGAATAAGACGTGTATCCGGCATTGTGGGTCTTCAGACAGACCCCGTGCTCCTTCTTGAGGTATTGTGCAACGTGATACGGAAGCGTGTTCTCGTCGTCGTAGCCTTCCATGAAGGAATCGCCGAGAAACAGAACCGACGGCGGCTTGCTACATCCCTCGAGTAGAGCCTTGTCGTCGATTACCCTGACACCGTTCTCGTCAAAGAGCCTCCGGTAGCTGAAGCCGGTCACATCGCCGTAAATGCAGAGGCTCTGGTTTTCCGGAGCCGGCTTATGGTTCAGGACGTTGGATTCCCAATTCAGGTTGACGCTCGCCATCTCCAAATCGAACAGGGGCCCAAAATATTGCTGCAGCCGCAGTCCGATCTCGAAAATCGCACCCCAGCTGATGAAGAGCAACGCTCCATGCACCAGCCGGCGAAACCACGGCTTCATGAAAATCTCCGGAATGAAACTCTCAATCCCTCAATAAATGCATCAAGTTCAGGACTGAGCTTGCTTTCGATCAATAGAATCCTAGGTGATCAGCGCAAGAATAGCTAATCGCCTGGATTATCCTTGGAGGCTTGGTGAGCTACGATGCCGCAAGCAACCCACGAGAATCTCGTCCGCGACGAGGCACCGGGTCCGGGCTCGGATCGGACTTTCGGCTGGGTCATGGCCGGTGCGCTCGCCCTCTTGAGCCTCCTGAACGGCTGGCATCACGGGCGGCTGTGGCCGTGGACTCTGTCTGCCGCGGGGATGCTTTGTGCCGTCGCCTGGAGCAGGCCGTCCTTGTTGCATCCCCTGAACCGTCGTTGGACGAAACTTGGCTTGCTCTTGCACAAGATCGTTAACCCGATCGTCATGGGCCTTCTTTTCTACGGTACAATTTTGCCGACAGGCCTCGTCATGCGGCAGCGCGGCAAAGACCTCCTACGGCTGAAACGCGAGCCCGACGCCGAGAGCTATTGGATTGCGCGCACGCCGGGACCAGCACCGGAAACAATGAAAGACCAGTTCTGATGATGGAATTTCTAGTCGACCTCTGGCGTTTCACGCGAGCGCGGAAGAAGTTCTGGCTGATGCCCATCCTGATCATGATGGTCGTATTCGGTGGGCTTGCCGTGCTGACGAAGGGCTCCGTGGTCGCACCGTTCATCTACACGCTGTTCTGAACCGATGCGCATCCTCGGCATTTCGGCATTCTATCACGACAGTGCTGCGGCGCTGGTCGAGGACGGCAGCATCGTTGCTGCAGCGCAAGAGGAGCGCTTCAGCCGCAGAAAGCACGATGCCTCGTTTCCGCGCCATGCAGTCGCTTACTGCCTGGAAGCTGCCGACGCCAAACTTTCTGAGATTGATCATGTCGTATTTTACGACAAGCCGTTCCTGAAGTTCGAGCGCCTGCTGGAGACCTATATCGCGCTGGCGCCGCGAGGTTTCCGCTCCTTCCAGATGGCAATCCCGCTGTGGCTCAGGGAAAAGCTGTTCCAGAAAAGCCTGCTGCGGACCAAGCTTCAGGAATTCGACGAGGACTTTGCAGCGGAACGGCTGTTGTTCGTCGAGCATCATATAAGTCACGCTGCGTCCGCTTTCTACCCCTCGCCGTTCGAGAAGGCCGCGGTTCTCACCATGGACGGGGTCGGCGAATGGGCGACGACCTCGGCGGCGACGGGCGAAGGCAACCGCCTCGAGATCTTCAGGGAGATCCACTTTCCCCACTCCCTGGGTCTGCTTTATTCGGCCGTCACCTATTACACCGGCTTCAAGGTGAACTCCGGCGAATACAAGGTGATGGGTTTGGCGCCTTATGGCGAGCCCAAATACGCGCAGCTCATGCTGGACCACTTGATCGACCTGAAGCCGGATGGATCGTTCCGGCTCGACATGTCCTATTTCGATTATTGCACCGGCCTCACCATGACCAATGAACGGTTCGCAAAGCTGTTCGGCCGCCCAGTGCGCTCGTCCGACCAATTGCTGACGTCGTTCCACATGGACATCGCAGCATCGATCCAGGCCGTGCTGGACGAGGCGGTGCTCCGATTGACCCGCGACCTCGCGAGCCGAACCGGCGCGCGCAATCTCTGCCTTGCTGGCGGCGTGGCGCTCAACTGCGTGGCCAATGGCAAGGTCCTGCGCGACGGCAAGTTTGATCGGATCTGGATTCAGCCGGCCGCGGGCGATGCCGGCGGCGCCGTCGGCGCCGCGCTTGCGGCCTTCCATCAGTTCAGGAGCGGGCAGCGCAGCATTGCCGCAACTGACGGAATGTCCGGAGCGTTTCTCGGCCCCGAATTCTCCCAAAGCGATATCGAGCGCAGGCTAACCGCTTGCGGCGCGCACTTCGCCGTCCTCAACGAGAACGACATGATTGAAACGACGGCCGAAACACTATCCGATCAGCTCGCAGTCGGGTGGTTTCAGGGCCGCATGGAATTCGGCCCCCGCGCGCTGGGGGCTCGCTCGATCCTCGGCGACCCACGCTCACCAAACATGCAGAAGACACTCAACCTCAAGGTAAAGTACCGTGAGAGCTTTCGCCCATTCGCGCCGGCGGTGCTGCGCGAGGACGTCGCCGACTGGTTCGAGCTCGATACGGACAGTCCTTATATGCTGCTCGTTGCCGGCGTGAGAAAGGAGAGGCGGCGCGGCATGAGCGTCGAAGAGCAGGCACTGTTCGGCATCGACAAGCTCAACATCGCACGTTCAGAAATTCCCGCAGTCACCCATGTCGATTATTCCGCCCGCATCCAGACGGTCGCTGCAGAGACAAATCCGCGTTTTCATCTGCTGCTGACGCGCTTCAAGGCGCGGACCGGGTGTCCGGTTCTCGTCAACACCAGCTTTAACGTGCGCGGCGAGCCGATCGTATGCACGCCAGAAGACGCGTTCCGCTGCTTCATGGGTAACGAACTGGATGCGCTCGTCATCGGTAACTGCGTGCTGCGGAAGAACGACCAGAATCCCGGTCTTAAGCAGGATTGCCGTTCCGCCTTTGAATTGGATTAGGCCGTTACGCGCCGGGCGGAGGGAGCGTAACCTGCATCCTTCGACCTCTCGACCGAGGAGGCCAAAGTCGGCGAAGCCACGATAATGGAGCGCTTGCAACGTGTATGGAATGGTTCTCAAAGCGCCGGGCGCGCCCTTGGTCCTCCAAGAGCGGCCAGACCCCAGCCCTGGGCCGGGCGAAGTCCAGGTCAAGGTCGGCGCCTGTGGTGTTTGCCGAACCGATCTGCACGTCGTCGATGGCGACCTGCCCGATATTCCCTATCCGATCATTCCCGGCCACGAGGTCGTCGGCCGCATCGACGCACTAGGAGAAGGTGTTGAGGATCTGGTGCTGGGCATGCGCGTAGGCGTGCCCTGGCTCGGCCACACCTGCGGAGCATGCTACTACTGCCGGGCAGACAAGGAAAATCTCTGCGACCGCGCCAAGTTCACCGGCTACACCCGCGACGGCGGCTTTGCGAGCCACCTGGTTGCCGATGCGAGATATTGCTTTCCGCTCGGCGAGCACGGTGATGACGCAGCCATTGCGCCGCTGCTTTGCGCTGGCCTGATTGGCTGGCGGTCCCTGGTGATGGCCGGTGAAGGCAAAACGCTTGGCATCTACGGCTTCGGAGCTGCCGGCCATATCGTGGCGCAGATCGCGCGAGCCCAAGGGCGATCAGTTTACGCCTTCACGCGGGGCGGCGATCAAGATGCGCAGCAGCTGGCGCTTTCACTTGGCGCGGCATGGGCCGGCGCTTCCGAGGCTAGGCCGCCGACCGAGCTGGACGCCGCGATCATATATGCACCGGTTGGCGCATTGGTGCCGCTTGCCCTGCGCGCGGTGAGAAAGGGCGGCCGCGTCGTCTGCGCAGGCATTCATATGTCCGACATTCCGTCATTCCCCTACAATATCCTTTGGGGCGAGCGGCAGGTCATATCGGTTGCAAATCTCACGCGACAAGACGGCATCGATTTCCTCGCCGCCGCGGCGAGAACGGATATTCAGACGCACACGACGGTATTCCCGCTCGCCAAGGCCAACGAAGCACTCGCTCGCTTGAGAGACGGCAAGCTCGTTGGGGCCGCGGTGTTGCGCCCATGATCGACTACGGAGCGACGAGCGCAATCGGGCACACAATCTCGATAGTCGCACCGTCAGTGCGACATGAGGGTCGGTACCGGCATCCTCGACAGCATGTCCTGTGTCACGCCGCCGAATAACCCCTCCCGCACTCGAGAATGTCCGTAGGCGCCCATGACCGGCATGTCGAACTCTTGATCGCCGGCTGCGGACAAGATCAAGGGCGCGACGTCAGATTGCGTCACTGTCAACTCGAGCAGCTCGGGGGCCAATCCGACGCGCCCCATATGGTGGCCCAATTTTCCTGCGCCGGTTGCGGTCGGCATCGTCTTGTTTCCGGCAACCGCAACGATCACGACAGCGTGGGCGCGAGACAGGAATGGTCGGGCATCCCTGAGCGCTCTCCCGGCACACATGCTGCCATCCCAGAGGACGCCGATACGTTTGAGTGCCAAGGAGCCAGCCCAATCGGCGGGTATGAAGAGAACGGGACCGCCGCTTTGGAAAAGTGCTTCCGTGGTGAGCGCGTCATCGAGTGATTGATCTGTTGCGCCCGGCGGCAGAGCGACCGTCAGGTCGCGAACGCGGGCGGCCTCGCCAAAACTGGAGCTCACGTGAGCCGGAGGACCGACCATCGAACGACACTCATATGAAGCTCCGCGGCCGTTCGCCGTCGTCTCGAACAACTCGAGTGCCCTCCGGCTGCACTCGACAGCTCGACGCTGCTCGGCATCGAGCCGCTCTCTGACTGGAGGGATCGCATAGGATGTGCGGCCCATGACATAGCTGGTGGAAATCGCGTCAACATGAGCGTTGAACATCGAGGCCAGCGAGACCGCAACATCCACGACGGGCCGAAAAGCCCGCTCGCTCGGGATATGGACGAGGACGTCATTCAGCATGTGGAACCGCTTCCCGATTGATGAATGGCAGTGCGTTCCGGACCCGGCGACAGCTTGAGCCCATGCCGTCTCGAACTCCGGGAAATCCACACTTTCACAGTAGGCGCAACCGGACGCCAAGGATTGAGCCGCATAGCGAGGACGCGGCCGACCGATCTGAGGCCGACGCTTCGTTTGATTCAGCGCAACAGGCTTACCCGTCATGCTGATAGTCTTTCTTCAGTCAAACGGGATTGGTCAAATGAAGCTGCGGAATTGGTGTGCGATCCTGGCGGTCTCGGCAACGGTGACGTCTGTCGCAGTTGCACAGCCCGACTTTCCACCCTCGCCGAACGCAAGGGTTGCGCCTCGCTTGGTCGAAGCCATGAATGCCGCACAGCTCCAGCATCTAAAGCTCTGGTATGCAGGCAAGTCGAAGAACTGGGACCTGGCCAATTTTGAGCTGCGTCAATTGACCGACAGCATGGCCCAAGCTGCCATATTCTACCCCGGAGTGCCGGTCAGTAACGTCACGACGATGAAAGACCCCCTGCTGTCGGTCGCTGACGCCATTACGGCGGGCGACGGCAAAAAGTTTGCAGCCTCCATGCGTGGCCTGACCGACGGCTGCAACGCTTGCCACACCTCGATGGAACGCGGCTTCATCACCATTGGCATACCGACCGACCAACGCGCGCCCGCCAATCAAATCTTTACGCCCCCGGGTAAGCATTAGGCCGCCGCCGGGCTCCGCGAGGCGCTAGATCCATTCGATTGATTTCGAGCCAGAATCAGCACCGACGGTGTCTCGTGGCTCCGGCATGCCGGCGACCGTCGCCGCCAGCCCGCGGTCATCAGCCGTGCCGAGCGCCTGGAGTGCGGCCCTTTCCGCCAAGATTCGGCTTCGATGTAATTGCGCTCAGCGATCAATGTTGTTCTCATGAGCCTTTGCGAATGCGCCGCCGAGATTGGTCATCCGATCCTCCTACTCATTCCGCTATCATCAAATTGTTCGATCGCCATCCGAGATATCAGCTTTGGATCTCGAACCCCCGCTTCGGCAATCTCGATGATCCGACGAGCGACAATTTCGCAAACAGGATCGCCACGATCGACCAGGTAGAGGCTGCGAAGCGTCCTGCGGTAGGCCCCATACAATTTACTGACTTCATCTGCTGGCGCTGAGCAATCATGGAGTAATAGACGAATGGTCATTCCAACCTCCTCCCCTGCAACAGTCCAGATGTGAACTTTGCGCGATGTCCGCACCGCCACTCAGCCTTGTGCCTCCAGCCTGGCAAGCCCTTCGCGGTCAAGCAGCACGACGCGCCTTTGCGTGGGCCCATAGAACTGCAACAGGCCTTCGTCCTTTAGGATCGAAAGTGTACGCGATACGGTCTCGAGCGCTACTCCGAGATAATCGGCAATGTCTCGCCGGCTCATCGGCAGGGTCAAGACCGCCGGATGGGTCAGCCGTTCATCCATTTCAAGCAGGAAAGCGGCCACTTTCTCGAGAGCGGTCTTCCGGCCGAGCAGAAGCATGTGCGTCTCAGCATGTACAAGATTTCGTGTGACAAGACTGAGAAGGCTGCCTGGTCCCGTCCTGTACCGCGTCATGGCGTCCAGGAGACTGACCCGCTTCATGATGCTGACGTTGGTCTCGACAACCGCATCTGCCGTAAAGCGATGGCTCGCTCCATTCTCCAAGCCGAACATGTCACCCGAGAGGTGGAATGAATTGATTTGACGACAACCGTCCGGAAGTAACTTGTAAGTACGCGCGGCGCCAGAGAGGATCTGATAGACGTACTGCGCCTCCTCACCCTCACCGAAAACTTCCTCGCCTCTGCGATACCTGAATTCGCTGGAGAATATCTGTCCACCGGCCAAGGCAGACAACATCCCAGCAGGCGGGCGCGCGCATACCGCACTGGTCCTGACTAGCATCGCTACCTCCCTAGATTTTTGGAAATGCTAGGACGGAGCAAACGGAGCAAATTTGATCTAGAACAATTTTGCCGGCGGCTGCGTATTCCTACGGAAACCGCGGCCACCGAGTACCGCTCGCGGACAGCGCCGACGCTTTGTGACCTGTCCTGAAGGCAATTGACGAGACCAATGCAGCCGGCTGTCGTCCGCGATAATGTAACCAGGCGAGCTGAGGGCGCTCATCGGATGGCAAACGCACTTTCGTGCGCAGGCGGTCAGCAGGTCTGCGCACTCGCAAGAGCCGAGAATGCAACGCTTCGTTGGAGAGCAGAATATTGCTCTCTACGAATGCCTCCCCATACACTTGCTGGTTTCCGCCTCACGGGGCGACGATCCATCTTGACGCAAGTCAAGACCTGCCTGCCTTGTCCGCAGCATTGTCCCTTCATTCGACAGGAGGGAAGCAGATGCACTCCGGATTTTGGTCGATCATGCTGCTGGCGGCGGTCTCTGCTTTTTCCGGCACCGCTCCAGCGCAACAGAGCAACGCGAAGATCTACGATCCGGGAAAGCTGGAGTACCAGACCAGCTGCGCTGCCTGTCATGGATTGCTGGGAGATGGCAAGGGTCCGTTTGCGCCGGCTCTCAAGAGCCGCGTTCCTAGCCTGACAACTCTTGCCAAGGAAAACGGCGGCGTCTTTCCAGTCGCACGTGTCTACGGGATGATCGATGGCCGCGAGCAGGTGGCAGGGCATGGACCAAGCGACATGCCGATCTGGGGTGATCGATACAGCTCACAGTTTTCGCAGGGCCCTCTGGCAGAGTGAATGCATGACGACATTCGTGGTAGCCGCGATGCGCTGGTGCGCACGCGAATTCTGCTCTTGACCGAATACGTCTCCCGCCTTCAGGATAAGTAGACCGCAGCACTTGGGCGAGCTATCGCGTCACAAGCAGCCCATTGATCGCTCCGCTATATTGTCCCTGATGGGGATAGCGCGCACTCGATATGGCAGAACTTCCACAAACGCAGGCCTACGACCTTCGGATCACGCGCCTCGAAAGCGCCACGCAAATCATTTCCGCACGACGAAAGCGCCAAGTTTCCTTTCACACGCAGTTGGCGCTTCCGCTGGTATCGCTGGCCGTTATCGCTGTTGCGTGGTGGTGGCTCGGCCTACCGGCCGATTTGGTGCGCGCGCCGATCGATCCGAACAACAAGCTTCAATGCATATCATACGCTCCCTTTCGCAATCATCAGACGTCGCTTTCCCAGGCGACGCAGGTATCGCGTGAGCAGATCGCGGAAGATCTTGCCCAACTCGCTCAGATATCCAACTGCGTCAGGACTTATGCGACCGATCTCGGTCTTGACGAGATTCCCGAACTCGCAGCCAAGCAGGGGCTGAAAGTCATTCAGGGCATCTTTCTCGACAAGGACCGCCAGAAGAATTCGACCCAGATATCAACGGCGGTTCGCCTCGCGAAGCAATACCCCGACACGATCATCGCGCTCGTGGTTGGAAACGAGACCTTGCTGCGCAAGGACATCACGGCCTCTGATCTCGCTGCAACACTGCGATCAGTCAAGTCACAGGTCGACGTCCCCGTTACCTATGCCGATGTCTGGGAATTCTGGCTGAGCAACCGCGAACTCTATGACTCCGTCGATTTCGTCACCGTTCATATCCTGCCGTATTGGGAAAATGTGCCGATCCGAGCAGAATCTGCTGCCGCTCATGTCGGCGAAATTCGCCGCCGGATAGCCTCGGAATTTCCAGGAAAGGAAATCCTGATCGGAGAAATAGGTTGGCCAAGTGCAGGACGAATGCGCGATTCAGCCTTGCCGTCGCCGGTGAATCAAGCTCGGGTGGTCTCCGAAATCCTCGACTTGGCCCAGCGCGAGAATTTTCGTGTCAATCTGTTCGAGGCCTATGACGAATCCTGGAAACGGGAGATCGAGGGCACCGTCGGGGGATCTTGGGGCCTCTTCGATGCCGAACAGCGTAGCCTTAAATACCCGCCTGGCGCTCCGATCAGCAACTTTCCAACGTGGAAGCTGCAGATGGGCATCGGGATGGGGCTGGCAATCCTGATATTCGGCGCGGCTTGGCTCACGTTGCGCCTCAACTATAGGGAGCCTGGACTCGTCGCGTGGTTTGCAGTCGCAATATCGGCCACAACGTCGGGAATCCTGTTTGGAGTGGCCACACAAAAGATCGTCTATGAAAGCTATGGAGCTACTGGCTGGCCGCTCTGGGGCTCGCTTCTTCTGGCGGCAACCGTTTCGCCGCTGTTTGGCGCCGCGGCCCTCATGTCAGGCCGTCCATCGCCCACCCTCCTGGAATTGTTGGGTCCGGCGTTTTACCGAACGAGATCCACGCTTGCGATCCTGCACGGAGTGTCCTGGATCGCAACAATCGTGATCGGCACAGCGACCGCGATCGGCCTCGTGTTCGACCCGCGTTTTGTGGATTTTCCTTATGCAGCTCTGACCATGGCAGCCGTGCCCTTCGCCGCCGTGATGCTGATCAATCCCGTCGACGGAGGGGTTCGCCCCATGGCGGAGTCGATATACGCCGGCGTATTCCTGTTCGCGGCGATCTACGTAGGGTTCAACGAGGGGCCGGCCAATTGGCAGTCACTGTGGACTTGTGCAGCGTATCTCATTCTCGCCGTGACGCTGTGGCGAGTGAGAGTTCATACCCCGTTGAATGAACCATCGCTAAGACCAGCCCCGCATTGAAAGCACACTTGGGCCGCTCGATCGGCGCCTTCCATCCGATCGTCGGCCTAGGCACTTTCGCCTGAGCTAGATTCGCGTTAACTGGCCGCAGTCGATATCCGAGGGCTCGATCAGATAGTTCACGGGTAGACTTGCTCACGGTGAACTTCACGCCCGCTTTCGTCGATGACGACGATCCGCAGGTCCGGATCGCTTGCTGGCTTTTCGATCCGTACCTTGTCGGCCAACTGCTTGCTGTGCGCAATCGCAGCGCCATCGCTCACGAGTTCCACACCTGTCCTGTCCCGAACAGGAACGCCGTCCTTCATGTCGAAATAGTAGGTGTGCATCGATACAACCTGTCTTTATCAGCTGAAGGCAAAGAAATGCCGCCGAGGACTTGGGTCGGGGCCTCGGCGGCGACTTGGGGACGTAGCCGTGGGTCAGCTACGTGCCAACAATCTACGCCACTCGCACTGCCTCTACTTGATCAGGGTCAAATCTGACCTCGAGCACTATCGGGTCTTGGCATCGCGCGCCAGCTCACCCGTCGCGGCATTAACGAGATGAATTCTCGCACAGGCTGGGCAAGTCACCACCACGACAGCTCTCTCCTTCTCCGAGGATGACTCGCCGATAAGGTGTTGAACATTCATACCGGTGTTGGGACAGCGGAATAAGGTATTGGACATGAATTCTCCGTGCTCCTTAGCTGCGCTTTCGCCCTAAGCTGAGCAACTCGGGAGGATCACTTGGGGCGCCGGGCCCTACAGGTCTTAAAATACCGTAACCCTGCTATACTGCGCGGAACCCAATATCGCCGCGACGCTCTGTGAGTGGTAACATTCGGCAGGTACGCGTAGCGGGGAGTACGCCATGCACCGGTATGTCGCCCGGGCAAATATCGACCACTACCTAGGCATTCTGAGAGGCGCCACGCTCACGATGCAGCAACGCAGCACGACAACATCGTTGCTCATCGCCGAGTTGAACAAACTGAGCAATGATGCCGAGCACCTCGCGTTTGCCGAGAGTAAGGTTGCGGTCAGCAGGCAAGAGGTCGCACAAGCGGCATCCATCTGCGACTCCCTCGCCGCAGGCACATCACAAGGCGCGGAACGGCACTTGATTCATCTCGAGAATGTTCACACTTGCTCGATGACTTCTGCCACCGCTTGCGAAATACGGTCGGGTCACGCTCGGACTAAGAGCGAACAGGGCGGTGGGCGCCGCCACGTGACCACGCCCCTTTGATGGACGTCAATATCAGCCTCAAGCTGGCGGTTATGGTAAGCAAAAATAGGAGCTGGCCATGATCGGGATTACATTAACGGCGGATCAGATTTGCAACGCGCCAATCGAAGTGCGACGCTGGATCGAGCATGAGGTCATCACCGGCCTTCGCCTGGCACCGACTGCTCCCGTCCCGCCCGAGGCACATTCCAGCCACTTGGCTGTTTGCAGTGAAAACGACATGGCGGCGGTCTTCGGCCGGCTGCGTGGAATGCCAGCCGCCCTCAGTGTGCTGTTCGAGTTCAGGCACCCCGGTATCTCCTTTGGAGAGCCGCCGGTCAGAAGTTTCCGGCTGATGGATATGCTGCACAACAGCAAGCTGGAGAGTATCGACCAGGTAATGGTCGGTTTGGGGGCCATCAGTTCGGCTTTAGCTGAATTGCGCGGAGATACCGACGCACGCTTTTGCGACTTCGACAACGAGGGCCACTGTTTCGTGGCGCCGGAGACCCAAGCAAGCATCGCCAAGCTGTGGCATGACGTCGTGGTCAGCCAACAGCCGGTGGATGCTCGTCGAGATCCGCTGATGCGTGCTACGGGCTGAGGCGGAAGCGGCCTTCCTCCTTCCTAAAGTCGGCCCCGATCAGCCGCGCGAGGTGTCGCACGGCTGCTGCGCCCTACCGCTGGCCCGCGCTCATGCGGCGACCGGCTGGTTTATTTCGGCGCTCGTGGCAAGCAGCGGAGCAAACTGCTCCGCAGTCACCGTTTCATTCGCGATCAAGAGCTCGACACCGGCGTCAAGCTCGGCACGCCGCTGTTGCAGAATGTCGCGGGCGCGGCGGTCACCCTCCTCGATCAGGTTTCGCACCGCGAGATCGATCTCGCGACCCGTAGCTTCTGCGGCGGTAACGACCGCATCCTGAGCCGCGAGAAATGCCTGAGGCTTGGGCGCGTAGGTGCGCTGCCCGACCACCTCGTCCATGCCGTATTTGGTCACCATCTCGATGGCGACTTCAGTCGCGCGTTGAAGATCGTCGGCGGCGCCGGTCGAGATTGCGCCGTCGAAAATCAAACGTTCCGACGCCCGTCCGCCCATCAGCACGGCAATGCGGTTCTTCAGCTCCTCGACCGTCAGCAGAAACCGATCCTCGGTCGGACGCTGAATGGTGTACCCGAGCGCGCCGATCCCACGCGGTATGATCGAAACCTTCTGCACCGGATCGACGCCAGGCAGGCTCGCCGCCACGAGAGCATGCCCCATCTCGTGATAGGCGACCCTGCGCCGCTCGTCCTTGCCGAGCACCCGGCTCTTCTTCTCGACGCCGGCGACGATCCGCTCAATGGCGCTGACGAAATCGCCGAACAAGACCTTGTCGCCTCCCCGCCGGGTCGCGGCAATCGCAGCCTCGTTGACGAGATTGGCGATGTCTGCACCCGTGAAGCCGGTCGTGAGGCCTGCCACCTTGTCGAGATCGACCTTCTCAGCCATGCGAATCTTGCGGACGTGCAAATTGAGAATGGCAGTGCGCCCGGTCTTGTCCGGCCTGTCGACGAGAACCTGCCTGTCGAACCTCCCCGCCCGCAGAAGCGCGGGATCCAGGATTTCGGGGCGATTGGTGGCCGCCAGCAGGATGACGCCGGCGCTCGGATCAAAGCCGTCAAGTTCCGACAGAAGCTGATTGAGGGTCTGCTCCTTCTCGTCGTGGCCGGAGAACGACTGCGGCCCGCGACTGCGTCCGAGTGCATCAAGTTCGTCGACGAAAATGATGCATGGAGCGGCCTTGCGGGCCTGCTCGAAAAGGTCCCGGACACGCGCCGCGCCCACCCCGACGAACATTTCAACGAACTCCGAACCTGAGATCGAGAAGAATGGAACCCCCGCCTCTCCGGCCACGGCGCGGGCGAGCAGGGTCTTTCCTGTTCCTGGCGGCCCCACCAGCAAGATCCCCTTGGGCACATGCGCTCCCAATCGGCCATAACTCGCGGGATCCCTCAGAAACGAGACCACTTCCTGAAGCTCGAATTTCGCCTCGTCGACGCCGGCGACATCGGCGAAAGTGACCTTAATGTCCTTCTCGACATAGACCTTGGCGCGGGACTTCCCGATCGCCATCAACCCGCCGAAACCCTGGCCGCCGCTCATGCTGCGTCCCGCCCAGTACCAGATCGCGAAAAAGACGACGAGCGGAAAGACCCAGGACAGCAGGCCCTGAAGCAGGCCGCTCCCCGGAACACCGGTTACACTTACGCCCTTGGCCGCCAGCTTCTCGGCCAAGGCCATGTCAACGCGCGATGTCACGAAAGCTGATTTTCCTCCAGGAAGCGGCTCCTTCAGTTTTCCCTGGATCGTATCGGGACCGACCGAAACTTCGGTGACCTTGTCCTGGGCAAGCAGCTGCTCGAACTGGCTGTAAGGGATGGTCTCGATTGAATTGTAAGTCGTCGCAATGAATTGCAGGACAACAAGCAGCATGCCCGCCGCGAAGATGACGGCCATCATCATCGTCTGCTTTCGCGAGATATGATTGGAGTCCACGTGCACCTCCCGTCCGGATCAATCGCCGGAGATGGTAATTTGGGCGAACGAAGTGTGCTTGATTCAGGTCAACGCAGGTATCCCGAAAGCTGGCCTGATGCTTACTTGAACAATCTCTGGCAAGTTCTGCCAAATGGAACGGAACGCACCGCTCCTTAACGAGGCGCCCCATCCGCAAGCCGGGCATTCCGATTGCAGAGCAGCGCTCCAGCACATCCTGATCGGCTGCGTCCAAGCTTTGGAGGGTCACAGATCCCCTGCCGCCGACGGCGACGCAGATGCAGTTCACAAGATGCGCATTGAACTGACGCGTCTCAGTTCGGCTCTGCTATTCTTCTCGCCGATCCTTACGGACTCGGGATGGAGCAGGATAGCATCGCGCGTTCGGTCGCTGAACTCCCGGCTCGGAAGAGCCCGCGACCAGGATGTCATGCTTCAATATTCGAGCCGACGACGCTACCGCGGATGGGCGCAAGGCAACCTGCGTTCGGTCGAACGAACAAGAGCGAAACGCTATCGCAAATTGGCTGCCAACCTTTGCTCGGGCGGTTACCGACGCCTCCTGCGCGATATCGACCAGCAAGCCCGTCGGCCCGCGCTGCCCATCGACGATGAACCTCATTCCGCCGACGTGGCTCTGTTCGCCGAAATGCGGCTGCCAGAATGGCGAAGCGAAATCCAACAGTCAGGTCGTCATCTCGGAAAGCTCGACCCGAAGCAGCAACATCGCCTGAGGCTGAAGTGCAAGTATTATCGCTATGTCGTCGACTCGCTGCTGGAGCTGGGAGCCGGCTTGGCCTTTCAAGATTTGCTTTTTCGCGACGTTGCCAAGCAGCTGCATACGTCGCTGGGGGATGCGCGCGACTTGAGACGGTTCAAGAGCACGGGACATGGCCGGCCGCCCCGCTATCGAGCCACGAAAAAGAGGCTACTGAATGCCGCGGCGGCTGCGCTCCGTGGTCGCCGCTGAAGCGGTTCATCAGCCCAGGCTCTCGACCTGGTGGCCCGCAATGCGCCCATCAACCACCTGAATGATCCGATCGCACCGACGTGCCAGATCCAGATTGTGGGTGACCAACAGAAAACTCGTGCCGCTCTCGCGGTTGACCCGCCGCATCAACTCAAAGACGGCATCCGCCGATTTCGTGTCCAGATTACCCGTCGGTTCGTCGGCCAGCACCAGATCCGGGCTCATGGCCAGCGCCCTGGCAACTGCCACGCGCTGCTGCTGTCCTCCCGACAAGTTGTTGGCAAGGTTGCTCCCGAACTTCTCCAGACCGACCTGGCGCAGGAGATCATCGGCCCGATCTTCGATCTCCGCGCTCGAAAAGCCGCGATCCGCCAGCATCGGCATCATGACGTTCTCGCGGGCGGTGAAGGCCGAAATCAACAGATGGTACTGAAAGACGAAGCCTATGGTGTGCCCCCGCAGATGCGTGAGCTCATCGTCACTGAGCAACGCCGTGTCGCGTTTCTTGATCAGCAGGCGACCGCTCGTGGGCCGATCCAACAGACCGACCACATTGAGCAGCGTGCTCTTGCCCGAGCCGGACGGGCCGATCAATGCCAGAAACTCGCCACGGTCGAGCTCGAGGTCGATATCGTGCAGAACTTCAACCTCGGTGGGCAGGCCGAGATTGTAGCCCTTGCAAACTCGCTCGAGCTTGAGGATCTCGTCAGCCACGGATCGCCACCACTGGATCGAGCTTTGCAGCCCGCACGGCCGGTGCCATCGCGGCCAGCAGCCCGGTCACCGTGGCAAGCAGCGCTGTGTAGATGAACAGGCTCTCTTCCAGGACAAGCGGAAGCAGTTCGGTGCCGTCCGCCTGCCGGGCCACGGCGTGCCAGTACACCAGTGCGACGGCGCCCAAGGCCGCGCCGAACAGAGAGCCGACAAAGCCGAGCAGTCCTCCCTGGAGCAGGAACACGCGCAGGATCTGGCCACGCGACGTGCCCATTGCACGCAAAATTCCTATTTCCCTCGATCGCTGGATTACAGAAACGATCAGAACCGCGGCGATGCCGAAGGCCACTGACAAGCCGACAAAGATGCGGATCAGGGTATTCGTATAGATTTGCGCCTGGACCGCGGTGAAGAATTGCGCATTCGTGGCGATCCAGCTGTCGGCTTCGACAGTCGTTGCGGCCTGAATGCGCCGGGCGACGATTTCGGCCGCGTAAATGTCCTTGACCGTCATGTCGATGGTCGTGATGCCGCCGATCATGCCAAGAAGAGACTGGCCAGTCCGCAGTGCGACGAAGCTCACGCGCTGATTGATGCTCTTGTTACCGAAATCGACCAGTCCGGAGATCGTCAATACACGATTGCCGCCTGCCGCGGCTTGCAGGTTCAACTTGTCGCCGACAGTCGCGCCGAGGTTCTTGGCGAGTTCGGTACCGATAACGATATCCTCACTGGTTAGACGCGCCGCTCCCACGACGATGTACTCGGGCACCTTGACAATGTTGAAATACGATTCCGGCTCGACACCCGTCAGCGTCACGGCCCGGCTGGCGTCGCCGCGGACCGCCAGGACCGATCCGGTGATGGTCGGCGAGACCGCGGTGACCTCGGGCATTGCGCGCATCTGGCTCATGATCTTCGGCCACTGATCAATTGAGATGACCCTTTGGCTTGGTCGCTGCACGACTGCATCCTCGATCTCACCGGCCGCGTTGCGCAGAGGACGCGCAATCTGGTCCGGTGTAACAAGCTGGATCTGAGGCTGGGAGGCGAGTACACGTCTGATGAAATTTGCCTCCTGACCGGCCAACATCGCCGACATGAAGACAATGACCCCAACGCCAATCGAGATGCCTCCGATGATGAAGACGGTCTGTAGCCGCCCCTCACGCAGGAACCGCACGGCGGCGATCCATTCGAAAGGAAGCCAGTGGTTCATGGCAGGACTGGCCGTACGCGCTGCCCAGCGCGGACACCTGAGCTCTGCGGGACGACGATATCGCCCGCATCCAGCCCCTCCAGTATTTCCATCTGGCTGGTCCCGTGAAGTCCGAGCGTCACAGGATGCTGGATCGCTCGTCCATTCCTGACCGCAAGCACCCACGGCTGCCCGGAGAGGATGTCATGTACAGAACGCATGGGAAGCACGTCTGCATTCTCCTTCGCGGCGACCTCGATATCGACAGAAACGGTCATGTCCTGGCGCAAGAAATCCGGCGGCTCCTGCACCGTGAGTTTCACTTCGACGGTTGCCCGCGATATGTCTATGCCCGGATTGATATAAGTGACAGTCGCGGAAAAGCGCCGGTCCGGATATGCATCAGCAGAGGCCAGCGCGGTCTGCCCGAGTGCGAGCCTGCCGAGGTTTCGTTCGTCGATCTGAAGAACCAGCTGCAGCTCGCCTGCAGGCGCGAGTACCAGCAGCGCCTTTCCTGCCTGGACTACAGTGCCCCGCTCGACGCTTCGGGTGATGAGCACACCGTCGCGCGGCGCGACAATCGTAGCATAACCGAGGCGGGATTCTGCGGTGTCGAGATTCGCGCGCGCCTGATTGAGCTGCGTCTGGGCCATGACATAGTCGCTGCCGCCGGGGCTCGCGGTATAGACTTGAAACTCGGCGGCGCGCTTGACGGCCCGAGCCACGTCGAGCGTCTTCTGCGCTTCATCGAGCGCGACGCGCGTCGCATAGCCGTTGCGCTCCAACTGCGCTGTTCGATCATAAGTCTGCTGGGCGTTGAGAAGTGTCGCTTGAGCTTGTGCCTGTGCCTCCCTCGCGGACGGAAGCGTGAGCTCCTCAAGCTGCTTGATCCGAGCTTCGGCCTGGGCTACCGCGCCCTGTGCCTGCACGACAGATGCTTTCAGCTCACGTGCTTCCAGCAAGATCAGCGGTTGGCCTCTTACAACTCTTTCACCCTGCTGGACCAGAACGTCTTCCACTGTTCCTGTTATCTGGCTTCCAATCTCGACCCTGTATGGGGTCTCGACATGCCCGCTCGCAACCACGGTCTCGATCAACCGCCCACGCTCGACCTGATCCACCACGACCGCGGGGCCCAGCAAAATTCGGATGCCCTGCCAGGCGACGGCCCCCAGGCATAATGCGGTCGCAAGGACAAACCATCTGTGGGCAACGAGCCCGGACCATACCGTTGCGGCAGGGATGCTGCCCTTATGCTCCCGCCTTGGGAGTGGAAATGCCTGTTCGACCATGGCGATGCCGTGCCCGTCAGCCGATCTGGTAAGCGGGGCTCCGTTGAACTCTCGCCGACAAATAGCGCCGCCGCGCGCCGCTCAGATTGCGCTAGGTCAACACAAGCGTCCCTATTGAGGGCAGCTCGGCAATGTGCGCCTCGATGACCTCAGCCATGAATTGACCAGGATCAAGCTGAGCCGCGCGCAACCGTACGAAAGTGACTATCCGGATTGGCGACGACAAAACGTTTGAGGCATTCAAATGGCGCACAAGCAGGTCTTGTTTCACTCCGCGGCCCGCGAGAAAGTCCTGCGCGGCGCATCGCTGCTGGCAGACGCCATTCGCGTCACGCTCGGTCCGAAGTCAAAATCCGTTCTGATTCAAAAGGCCTGGGGAGCGCCGATCGTTTGCAATGATGGCGTGACAATTGCCAAGGAATTCGATCTCAAGGACGCAGAGGAAAACCTCGGCGCCCAGGTCCTTCGGCAGGCCGCCGAGAAGACTGGCGACGTCGTCGGCGACGGCACCAGTACGTCAACCATTCTCGCCCACGCGATCCTTTCGGATGGCGTCCGAAACGTAGTTGCGGGCGCGAGCGCCATCGACCTCAAACGTGGCCTTGATCGCGGGACGCAGGCCGCCATCGCCGCATTGCGCGCCATGGCCAAGCCTGTGAACTCCAGGGCGGAGAAGGCGCAAGTTGCCACGATTTCGGCCCACAACGATGCGTCGATCGGCGAGCTCGTAGCGGATGCGATCGAAAAGGTCGGCGGCGATGGCGTGATATCGGTCGAGGAATCCAAGACGACCGAAACCCTTCTCGACGTTGTTGAGGGGATGAAATTCGACCGCGGCTTTCTTTCACCCTATTTCGTTACCGATGCCGATCGGATGGAATCGGTATTGCAGGACCCTTACGTCCTGCTCTGCGATCACAAGATCGGCGCGCTGCGTGATCTGGTCCCTGTTCTCGAGCAGGTCGCCAAAAGCGGCCGGCCGCTTCTGATCATCGCGGAAGACATCGAGGGCGAAGCGCTGGCCACGCTCATCGTCAATCAATTGCGGGGCGTGCTCAAGGCTTGCGCCGTCAAGGCCCCCGGGTTCGGCGACCGGCGCAAGGCCATGCTCGAGGATATCGCGATCCTGACGGGCGCCCAGGTGATCTCGGAAGAACTCGGCCTCAAATTGGAAAGCGCGACCCTCCAGCAACTCGGCCGTGCCGCACGCGTGGTCGCCGACAAGGAGAATACAACGTTGATCGGCAGCGGTGGCGATCGCACCCGCATTGATGCGCGACTGGCGCAGATCCGCGTCGAAATCGACAAAACGAGCAGCGATTACGATCGCGAAAAGCTCGAGGAGCGCCTCGCCAAGCTGTCGGGTGGCGTCGCGGTGATCCGGGTGGGAGCGCCGACCGAGGCTGAAATGAAAGCGAAGAAAGAAGCCCTGGATGACGCTATCAGTTCGACGAAAGCGGCAGTCGCAGAGGGTATCGTGCCCGGCGGCGGGCTGGCACTGCTTCGTGCGGTCGCGGCTGTGGCCAAGGAGGAAGCAGCCTGTGAGGGCGACGAACGGACTGGCGTACAGATCCTGAGACGCGCACTCGAGGCGCCCGCGCGCCAGATTGCCGAGAATTCCGCTGCCGACGGTGGCGTCGTGGTTTCGCGGATGCTCGAAAGTCAAGGCAGCTTCGGCTTCGACGCGGCCCGCAAAATCTATGTCGATCTCGCCGAGGCCGGCATCGTCGATCCAGTAAAGGTCGTACGGACAGCTCTCGAAAATGCGGTTTCCGTCGCAAGCGTGCTCCTATTGACCGAAGCGACGATGACGGAAATCCCGGAGCCGAAACGTGAGAGGCTGCCCGAGACGGAATTGGCCATGTAGCGGTCGCGTTTTCGCGCTGGCGGTTCCGACATCCGGCCGTCGTCGACCGATTCATGCGACGATGGTGCTTTGACAGGAGGCGTGGGCGGTGCCTTATCGATCAAACGATGATCTCCCTGCAAGACTGCGACGTCACTTGCCGTCTCACGCCCTGGATATCTAAGGGAAGCGTTCAACCATTCCTTTGCTTCGCATGCCGCAGACATTCGTCAGGAAGAGATCGCACACCGAACGGCTTGGTCGGCCGTCAAGCGCTCATACGTTAAACTCAATGACCACTGGGTGCCGAAGTCGATGGCATTGGACCGAGACTGACAGCTGCCTGAAGATTGGAAAACGTCTGCCTTCCTGCCTCATCATCGCACAGACCGTTGGAGACGATAAGTTCACAGCATACTCAGTCTGCAAATCCAGCAGCGCGCCTTCGATTATCGCGGTCTGCCGAAGCGACGAATTTCAACGTGTCAAACTCAAGGCTTGAGCAAAATCAATTTTCCGACGGACGACCGTGGCTACTCTCCTCGACGACCGAGATGGTCAAGCCTCCAAGGAGAAATGATCATGGCAACCGAAACAAAACTGCCCGTCACGAAATCGTCTACTCCGCCCGCTGTCGCCGGCGAGACATGGCGGCCTCTTCAGGCATTGAGAAACGAGATCGACCAGATCTTCGACGATTTCGGTAACGGCTTCTGGAACCGACCGTTCCGCTCGCTAGCGCGGCTCGAGCGTGACTTCTCCAAGTCGATCTCCGCTCCTGCCGTCGACGTCGCCGAGAGCGACAAGGCGTATGAGATCACGGCCGAGCTGCCGGGGCTCGACGAGAAGAACATCGATATCAAGGTGGCCAACGGCGGTCTCACGATCAAAGGCGAAAAGCGCGAGGAGACCGAGGAAAAGAAGAAGGACTACTACGTCTCCGAGCGCCGCTATGGCACCTTCGAGCGCTATTTCACGCTGCCGGAAAGCGTCAACGCCGACAAGATCGAGGCAACCTTCAAGAATGGCGTACTGAAGGTCGTTCTTCCGAAAACCGAGGAAGCCCAGAAGCCGGCCAAGACGATCAACGTGAAGGCGGCCTGATAGCCTGCCGGAGTGAGGCTGCATCGCAGCCTCACTCAACATCGCACCCCCGTGATATTGAGGCCACATCATGCACGCACTTCACGTGATGACCAGAGACGTCGTCTCCGTGACGCCTCATACGACGATCGAAGAAGCCGCCAAGATCATGCTCCAGATGCACATCAGCGGCCTTCCTGTCATCGACGATGCCGGCAATCTCGTTGGCGTCGTCTCGGAAAGTGACTTCCTCCGCCGCAGCGAGATCGGCACCGGACGCAAGCACGCAGCCTGGTTGAAATTCTTCATGGGACCTGGAAGGGCCGCAGCCGAGTTCGTTCACGAGAGCGGCCGAAAGGTGGAAGACGTCATGACGCGGCAGGTCGTGACCGCTCGGGAAGAAACCTCACTGGCCGAATTGGTCGACTTGATGGAGAAGCACGACATCAAACGCGTTCCGGTGATGCGGGGCAAGGCGGCGATCGGGATCGTTTCGCGAAGCAATCTGCTGCAGGCGATGGCAAGCCTCGCGCACGAAATTCCGGATCCGACCGCCGATGACGAGCACATTCGCGAGCGTATCACGCGTGCGGTCAACGGTACCGACTGGCGTCCGATTGGTTTCAGGGTGGATGTCCGCAAAGGCGTCGTTCACCTGTACGGCCTCATTACGACCGACGAGGCCCGGCGGGCGACGATCATCGCCGCCGAGAATACCGATGGCGTCAAGGACGTCCACGACCACCTTTGCTTGGTTGATTCATACTCCGGCTATTATGTCGAATCCCCAGAGGACTTGAAGGCCGCGGGCTGAACCCGAAGGAATCGGGAGCAGCCTTTTGGGCGCTCGCAGCCTCGCTGTTGACGCAGAACATCATGGCGAGCGCTCTCCAGCGGGAGAAAGTCTAACGGGCAGCCACAAAAAGCCTCCTGACCGCGTCTACTGGCACGGCGAAGGCGAAGCCGCTTCTTCGCGCAACGACTATGCCGATGACCTTGCCCTTTAGATTCACCAATGCTCCGCCCGAACTCCCCTGACCGATCCGGACATCTGATTGAATTAGATCGCTGTTCGCAATACCTGGGCAGGAGCGATGCAGGGCCGACACGATGCCGAATGTCACGCTCTGCCCCCAGTCCTGTGGATTTCCGATCGCGATTACCGGCTCCCCCACATCGGGCACGCCTGGATACTCCAAAATCAACGCTCGAAGGTTTCCGGGCTCGATCCGAAGCAGCGCAACGTCATCTCGCTCCGATCTTACAAGCACGACGGCGTCAAGAACTCGGCCATCCTGGAGAAATGCCCTTACGGTCGTCGCGTTTGCCACCAAGTGATTTGCAGTGACGATCAGGCCTGCCAATGCATCCACGACGACGCCTGACCCCTGCCACTCGCGAAGCGTTGGGGGATCCGGAAAACCTGCTTCGGGATCGAATACTCGCGGCTCGGACGGCACGCCCCAGCCTCGTATTCCGACCACGGCCGGCGAGATACGCTTCGCGAGAACCGCCAGGCCTCTCGTCGGATCCATCTCTCCCAGATCTTGATAATCGTTGGCCAAACAGGGGCTGGAGTCGGCAACCAGCAGCAGACCGCATAGAGAGACGGCGATCCATTCTAAACATCGGCGAAATATACCGCTTCGCATGGCGCCCCCTCAGGCGATCCGAGTGACGTTGCCGGAACAGCCTAATCAACCGCGCTGGATTCGATTTGAGGATTCGCAAATTCCCGCGCATCCCAGCGAATCGGGACCTCCGGATAATTCCCTAGGTGACCTCCCTGAATTTTGATCGCTCGCCCGATGCGGTAGGAACAATCCGCAAATAAAGCGTTCGGCTCGTTGCCAATGGAGCCAGCAATGAACCACTCGATTTACACGGCGGATCGGGCGACCCATTTGAAGGTTGTCGTCGCTGTCCTGCTCGCAAGCATCGCCATCATGGCGACAACGCTGGGCGCCAAGATCGCTCATTCGGACACGAATGGGCAAGCAATGGCAACTCAGACGATCTACAAACCCCGTCCGGGCAATAGCCTCACCCAAATGACCCAAGCCGAGAAGCGTCCGATCTAAATCGGATTGGCGGAGGACGTCAAAATGACCAACGAGTTGATCAAGGTATTGCTGCTATTTGCCCTCTACGGCGTGCTTGAAATTGCGCTCCTGTCGTCATCCACCGAGAGGCTCGCCGCGCGATCCGCTCGCCGCGACGCCGGAAAGCGCGCCGCGAGTTCGAGCGAGCACTGAGGGGGCGGGACGCTCGGTCGGTCCAATGGTGCGATGCACGCGTGCGTCCTTCGATGCCGCCGCGCCATGATACCGCGGGCTTAACTGACGATGCTACAGCGGCTCGTCATCGAGCGTGGACGGCTCCATCTGAGGTGAAACAAAATCGCCGCCACCATAATCATCCTCCGGGTCCGGACACGTAGATTGAAGACAGAGGCGGTCATCTACCCGACGAACACCAGGAACGTTCTCGCAAGTTACGATGACAGCTCGGTGCGCATTCTCACCCCTGATGACGCCACGTAGCGAGACCACGCCGTCCTTCGCTCTGACATTCAATCCGATCGGCTGCCACGCAATCTTGGCGAGGGCGGCGAGAACCGCGCGGCGGAGTTGATTGTCACCTCCGGAATAGCCTGAAGCACCCGCCAGCGATCCAGCGACAGCCGACAAGAAGTCGGATCGTGTGATGATGCCGACGATGCGATCATCGCGCATGACCGGAATGTGATTCAGGTGCCGGCACTCCATCATGTCTGCCACCTCGTCGAGCGCCGCCTGCTCGTTGGCCGTCACAAGCCGACGGCTCATTACCTGTTCCACCTTGCGTCCGCGCTCCTTCACGAACTCCCCGGCGACTCGCTCTGCTCCAAGCAGCATCGAAAGCAACCGATTGCGCTCATGCTCGGTTCCGATCTCGCTCCGCCTGAGAAAATCGCTCTCGCACAGCATGCCTACCAAGCTTCCCGCCGAATCCACGACCGGCAGGCCGCTGATGTGATGCTCAAGCATCAATTTGACGGCGTCGGCGACCGAAGCCTCGGGTCGTATGGTCAGGACCCGCCGGGACATGATGTGATGCGCGCGCAAATCGTTCACTCCGGAAAGGTCCAAGAGATATGTCCCGGGCCCGATAGCGTCTTGATCGAAATCAACGCCGGGACGAGTGGAGGTGCCAACTTGGCGATTGACATCGGAAAAACTCGACTATGCACCTGCAAACCCTACTGTTGGTCGCGATTCTAGTGACGCTGTCGGCTTCCAGTGCCGGGGCACCGGCTGACGTGTCCGCAACACTGTCTGATCTCATGACCAAACTTCAGCTTCAGCACGCAAAGCTTTGGTTTGCGGGCAAGCTCAGCAACTGGGGCTTGGCTACCTATGAGATCCAACAAATCGACGCCAATCTTGAAGCTACCGGCAGATTTCTGACCGACCCTGCGCAAGCAAATCCCGCCAAGCAACTACCAGTCCCCAATCAATTGTTCGTCGACCAAGTAGCGGAGGGGCGATCTCTCGCTCACTCATCTTGCGGAACATGCCATGTCGTCGTCGATGCGACAAAGGAAGCGCCAGCACTCCGTCCATCCGCACCAGGATTCATAAACGCTCGGTCAGCTCGCATGCCAGTCAAGCGGCCACCCGCGGGTTTGCCAGTCGAACACCGGAAAACTAGGGCGTCGATCGCTTGTTTTTTCGGAGGTCTCAATCACGTGAAGCCGAGATTGCGGACCAGCATATAGATCGCCACCGCGAATATGAGGGCAGCGAATACGGTGTTCAATGCACCTTTGCGCGCGGCGAGCGAGCTTGCCGAGCCGGCGCCGAGCATCCCGCCAAGAACTCCGCCGGAGATAAACAACGCAGCGAGATACCAATCCACCAAACCGGACAGGGCGTAGTTGGCCGCCGTCGTCAGCCCGAAGGCTGTCACCGCCACGAGGGAGGAACCGACCGCATAGAGGATAGGCATGCCAGTGGCCGCAATCAGCGCCGGAACGACTAGAAAGCCGCCGCCGATCCCGAAGAAGCCGGACAAGGCTCCCGTGAGACCTCCCAGGGCGAAGAGTTTCGGCAGGTTCTCTCGGCTAAGCCGGACCGATGGCTCGCCTGCGCCGGCGCGGCCCTTCAGCATCAGCGCACCCACCGCCATCATGACGATAGCGAACAACGCCAGCAACTTCTGTCCTTCGATGACCTTGCCAAGGGTAGAGCCGAGAAAGGCGCCGGCCATGCCTGCGAGCGCGAACACGGAAGCGCAACGCCACTTCACGTTACCAGCCCGGGCGTGGTTGACGAGGTTCACTGCAGCGTTTGCCGCAACTGCGATCGCACTGGTGCCGATCGCCACATGCGGATCCGACACCCCGACGAGATAGACGAGAAGCGGCACGGCCAAGATCGAACCGCCTCCTCCGACCAGCCCCAGCGAAAAGCCGACCACCGAGCCAGAGGCGAGGCCGAGCGCACTTTGGGTCAGCGACAGCATTGTGGGCAACTCCTCGCTTTAAAGCACTGTCACGCGGCCCGTCTGGGCGGGCCGTAGACGCTGCGGTTCCAAGGCGCGCGCGTGAGAATGCGGGCCATGCCGCAAAAGCCCGTGACACCAGCCGTGACCAGCCCCGCACCGACGAAGGCCGGTACGGCGAAGAACCACGGCGATACGAAGAGCCCGAGCAGCGTGCCCACGACCGCAAGACTGCCAGCCCCGATCTGCACCTGGCGCTGAAGCTCCAGCGGTTGACGCCGGTCGTTCACGACCGGCAGGCCGGCCTTGCGCCAGGCGTCGAGCCCGCCTTCGACGATAAAGGCCTCGCAGGGTTCGCTCAGCTTCGCCGCGAGCCGTGGCGCGTTGGCCTGAGTGCGGGCGCCGCTTTTGCAATGAAAGATGACCGGCTTGCCCCGATGCAAGGCGAAGTCGGCCTCGTCGAGCTTCGAGAGGGGAAGGTGCTGCGCGCCAGGAATTTTCTCGCGGGCGTGCTCGTCAGCTTCGCGGATGTCGATCAGGAGGGCGCCACTGTCGAGCAGGCGGCGTGCCTCAGCTGGCTTGATTGTGGGTAGTGACATGATTAGCTCCTCTACTTTCCTAAATCAGCTCTTCGCCTTGACGGGCTTGCAATAGAGTTCGTGCAGCGTCGCAAAGAGTTGCTCGATGCGCGGATCGGCGATCCGGTACCAGAGCGTCTGGCTTTCGCGCCGAAAGGTGACGAGGCCCTCCTCGCGCATCCTCGCGAGGTGCTGCGACAGCGCCGATTGCGACAGCCCCACGGCTTCCGCGAGGGCATTCACGTTGCTCTCGCCGCATTCGACGAGGTTGCACAGGATCATCAGCCGACGCTCGTTGGCGAGCGCGCGCAGGATTCCGGCGACCTCAACGGCCTGCTTTTCGAATGTCTCCAGATCGAAGGCCCGGGAGGCCATTGGCCCAACTCCATATATTAGATATTGCTTATTTAGTAAGTTCTAATATACATGTCAAGTTCAAACGAACCGGTGACATCAGGAGGTTCAAGCCATGTCAGGACAACCCATCATCCGAGCGTTCTTCGACGAGCCGACCAACACGGTGAGCTATCTGGTCGCCGATCCCGCGACCAAGAAGGCCGCTATCATCGACCCCGTATTTGACTACGACCACAACTCGGGCGAGGTGGACACGCGATCGGTTGCGTCCATGCTGAAGACCGCCGAAGAGGCGGGCTACACGATCGAATGGGTGCTCGAGACGCATGCCCATGCCGACCATCTCTCAGGCGCCCCCTTCATCAAGGCGAAGACAGGTGCCCAAATCGGCATCGGCGAGCACATCAAGGACGTGCAGCGCATCTTCCGGCCGATATTCAATGCCACCGACCTGAAGACGGACGGCAGCGACTTCGACCGCCTCTTCCGGGACGACGAGCGCTTCAAGGTCGGCGAACTCGACGTGGAGGTGATCTTCACACCCGGGCACACGCCCGCCGACGTCTCTTACAAGATCGAGGATGCCCTGTTCGTCGGCGACACCCTGTTCATGCCGGACTACGGCACTGCGCGGGCCGACTTCCCCGGCGGCGACGCGCACAAGCTCTACCGGTCGATCAAGCGCCTCCTGGCGCTGCCGCCCGAGACACGGCTATTTATGTGTCACGACTACAAGGCGCCGGGCCGCGACACATACGCCTGGGAGACCACGGTGCGCGAACAGCGCAAGAAGAATATCCAGGTCAAGGAGGGCGTCACGGAGGCTGAGTTCGTGGCCATGCGCCAGGCGCGCGATGCCACGCTCTCGGCGCCCAGGCTGCTGCTGCCGTCTATCCAGGTCAACATCCGCGCCGGCAAATTTCCACCTGCCGAAGCCAACGGAGTACGCTATCTCACCATTCCCGTGACGCTGAAAGGAGGAGCGGAGACCTGCGTTTGAGGCAGGCCAGCCGCTATCGTCTGTGATGTCGTCTTCTGGACCCAGAGCTGACGAAAGTGAAGCAAGATTACAGAATGCTACCGCTCATCGTCAGGAGGCTGGCGCCAACCTCTGGTCGCGGCCAGCGAGCAAAGCGGCTGATACGATTCCACTCACGAGCAGCGCCCAGTCCTGCGGCACGTGCAGCAGGATTGCCGCGCTGCCGCCGATGAGCGACCAGAGGACAGGAATGATCAGCAGCAGGCGGGGAATCGGCCGGATTGTGAGCAGCAGCATCCCGAACGTGAAGATCGTGAGGGGGCATGGCGTTACACCGAACGCAGGCAGTTCCGCAAGGTCATGACCGGTCGCCACTCCAAGAAGCCAGTAGATGGCAGCCGCATAGAGAACGAATGCAATGCCAATCCACGCCGCCGGACCGTTGCTCCGGCCGAAAGTCATTCGACCCTGTATGACACCAACGTATCCAAACGCCATGGCCTGAACTGCGAACAGCGCACCGAATGCATAGGCCATTTTGTTGATGGGCGCGAAAAATATCAAATGATAGATGAGCCCCGTCCACGCCCACATCGCGGCAAGAACACCGGCGATGATCTCATCGGATCGCTTGAACCTGCGGAATACCAGTGCGAACGCCAGAGCCCCTATGATCAAGGCAACGATCTGTGCCGGCCAGATCGCTCTGTTGTAGCTTGCGAAGACCCCGAAAAATTGCTCGACAGAAAACGGCAACATAATCGCTGCTCCGCCTGCGATCTAATGGTAGCTGCTTCCGATGCCTGTCATTTGACACGGATCAAGTCGGAGGACCTGTTGAGGAGCCCGCCAGCCCCCAACTCAACCTGCCGCGTGCCTGGAGACATTACGAGCGCATCGATCTCACTGAGGCGGCCGCATCGCCGGCGCCCCACGACTCACGGGCGTGATCATCCGAAAATTGCGCAGAGCGCCTGAAGGCATGTGAACGGTCCGAAATGTCGAAGATGTACTTGATCAAAGTAGCCTTGTTCGAGGCGCGGCAAGGCGGGTGAACCCTGTCAGCAAGGTGGCAAAGACGGTCAGAAGGGCGATGCCCGTGCCGCTGACTATGACTTGAGCGAGCGCGCCGTCAGATACGGTTCTCAGAACGATATATGCCGCAAGGGACAACAGGACCCCCACACAGTAGATCTCAAGCGAATTCTCTCCGCAACGAACGGCTCCAAGCAGCGCGCTCGACCGCAAAGCGGCCCAATGCGCCGGCACGAGATTGGTGATACAGATCGCAAGCGCAAGGAAATGCAGAAGTCGCAGCGGATCAAGATCCGGCTTGTTTATCGGGTAGATCAAGCCTTTCAGGAACTGCGGAACTGCGAGCTCAAGAGCCGGACTGATCCAACTCATTGCAACTGCTAGCGACCAAATCAGGTATGCGGCCGACAGTACGATCACCGGACGTGACGTCACGAATGCCATTAGCCGCCAGCGCCCCACCACCACCCACCATCCACCGAGCGTGACGAGAAACTGCCAGGCGAGCGGGTTGAAATACCAGTCGTTCGTCGGCCATCCCCGAAAATTCCAGCCGTATATCTGAACCAGGCCATACAACAGGGCCGAAGCGGCCAAAGTGGCATTTGGCCATCTAAGCAAAAGCAAAAGCCACGGTGCAAACACCAAATGGAAGAGCACGAAGGTCGGCAGCACATCCGTATTGACGGGCCGGTATTGCAGGATTGCCGCACGCGACAGCGCTTCTCCCGGTTGCTGCAGGACGATCGCCACATTTGCCTCGTCTGCGAGGTCGGCATCCATCCGATGGACGGCCACGACCAGAAACAGCGTCAACAGCAGAAATGCCGAATAAATCTCCCAGCTCCGTCGAACCGTATGACAGATCGTCGCCCAAGTCCCAGCGCTTCTGAACACGTGTCCATATGCCATCGTGCACGTCAGCCCCGAGACAAACATGAAGACCTCTGTGGTGTCGCTGAATCCATAATGGCTCAACGTAAGCCAGCTACAGATATTCCCCGGGATGTGGTTGATGAAGACAAACCAGAGTGCAATGCCTCTGCAGGCATCGAGCCGAATGTCTCGGTCTGGTATATTATCGAGTGGGCCCATCGCGATTGTTCAGAATATTTTCGCCCGCCAATCCTATTCCCGTAAGGCTCGCCCAGGCTCCCTAAGACAGCTCTCCAGCGCTGTAAGCATCTGCATTCGGCCAACGATACCCACGACCTTTCTCTTGCGGAGCACCGGCACCTGCGAGATCTGGTAGACATCCATTTCCTTGACGACCGCATCGATCGTCGCATTCTCGTCGACGCAAACGGGATGACGGCTCATGACTGCTTCGACCCGCAGTCCTCTGGTTCGCTCACGAGCGAGCTCGCCTTCCTGCTTCCCCAGTAGCCATTCGAGCCAACACCCCTCGGGATAGGTAACGCCCAGCTCGTGACGATGGAGGAAATCGCCTTCGGCAATGATGCCGACCAAGGACCCTTCATTATCGAGGACCGGCAGGCCACGTTGATTGGTCTCGAGCAGGAGATGGAGCGCCTCCAGCAGCGGCGCTTCCGGCTTCACGGTTGCAAACGACCTCCGCATGATATCTGACGCTCGCATTGCCTGTCTCCCATCAAAATCGCGAGCCGGGCTTTCTCGATTGCAGCGTCGAACCGCCGTTGTCGAGAGCGAGCATCGCGGCCTAGTGGACCATCAGCAGGCAGGCTCGCGCCTGCTGCAGAAGGCTATTCGTCATGCCGCCGAACATCCATTCGCCCAACCGGCTATGTCCATAACCTCCTGTAACGATGAGGTCGGCGCCCACGTCCGCAGCCAAGCGAATGAGATAGCCAGCATCCGGCTCTGCCGTATGCACACGAACTTCATGTTCGCAGCTCACTCCGTGTTTCTTGAGATAGCCAGCCACATCCCGCACCCGGCTATGCGCCGCATCCTGCTCCTCAGATGTGCAGATTTCGGCGATTGCGACCCTCGACGCCCTCGTAAGGAACGGCAACGCTTCACGAACGGCGAGACGCGCCTCCCGGGTATCCTTCCAGCCAATCACGATTCGATCGCCGGCTAGTTGCGTTACACCGTCCGGCACCGAAAGCGTTGGACGGCCCATTCGCAGCATGGCGCCGGCGGGATCGAGACGGCGGGTGTAATTGACGTTAAGCTTCTTGCCCCTGACCACGATAAGGTCAGCAGCCCTGGCCTGCTCCACCAGGAACTCGGTCGGAGGTGCGATCGCCGAGCGCCACTCCACCTTTTCACTCGGCAGGCGGACAATCCGCCTGAACCATGCTTCCTTGGCCGAAAGCATCGCCCGTATTCGCTCGAGATCCTCGGCCGTTGTCTGCTCGATGATAACGCCCTCGGCAACGAACGGGGCCTCTACTGCGACGGCCGAGACACCAACCAGGGACGCTCCAAAACCTCCTGCGATGCCTTCAGCGACAGCAATCTGTCCCTCTTCCTGCTGCTTTGGGTCGACGTACACCATGACGCTGGCAAGAGACATGTCCGTGCTCCAATACCTGACGCGATGGCCGCTTATCCTGCATTCGGACGTTTCCAGACTTGACGCACATCAAGCGGGGTATTCCCGTCTGTCCTCGATCGCTTGTGGTCGGAGGCGAGCTCGGACAGGTTACTCCAGACGGTCTGCCCTACTCGTCCAGCAAATGCTTTTCGATGTCGCCGACCGTGTGCCTGGTGAGGTCCTTGGCGAGCTCCGCCACGATCCGTCGCTTTACATCAGGATGAAAATCCGACCGCAGCGCCGCCAGAGTGCGCGGCGGTGCGACGATGATCAGCGCCGTCAACGGCTCGCCGCGCACAATGCGTTCCACGGCAACCGCCACCTGCTTCACAAAGCGGCGCTCCTCGAGCTCATGCCAATCGGTTGCCTCCACGGCGCTTCTCTGCCCGCTATGCGAGGCTTTGCTCACCCGGCCAGGCCGATCGCTTCCCTGGTCGCGGGCCGGCGGGTTCTGATCCTCGAAGGCGGCTTCTACCTTCAAATGCGGGAACTTCTCGTCGCCTTCGTTCCGGAAGAATAGCGCCCTTCGCCCATCACCGACGAACACAACGGCACGATGCGGTATCTTGGTCATGCGAATGTCCTCCCTCGAAGGTCGATCATTCTGACCGCTCGGCAGGCCCTGTCGCTTGATCCCGATCAATCTCGACCGCCCCCAATCCGGCAAGATGCCGACAAATCGAAGCTGAGCGATTGACACGGAGGTTGTCATGCAGGCACGAGACGTGATGGTTTCCCCCGTTATAACCGTCGACGCAAACGCCACGGTCCGCGAGGTCGCGCAACTCCTGCTTGCTCGACGCATCAGCGCGGTGCCTGTCGTCGATGCCGACAACAAGATCCTCGGGATTGTGACCGAAGGCGATCTGATCCACCGAGCCGAAGCCGGCACCGAACGCCCCTACTCCTGGTGGCTGCGTCTTTTGACCGGCGATGCTCAACTCGCAACCGACTATGTCAAATCGCACGCAGTCAAGGTCGACGACATCATGACGCGCGACGTCGTAACCGCTGCGCCGGAGACGCCGCTGCACGAGATCGCAATGCGGCTCGAGGACAATCAAATCAAACGTGTGCCAATCGTCAACCAGCTCGGCCAGCTTGTCGGAATCGTCAGCCGGGCCAACCTGCTTCAGGCGATCGCAAGCGCCAGGCCGAAGCTCGAGGTGTCGCTTTCCGATGCATCCATCAGGAAGAGTCTCCTCGAGGAGCTCAAGAAGCAGTCTTGGGCGCATACGTTCAACCTGAACGCAACGGTACGGAACGGGGTCGTCGACCTCTGGGGCTTCGCACCATCCGTGGCCGAACGGACAGCCATCCGCGTAGCGGCCGAAGCTATTCCTGGCGTCGTGACAGTGAATGATCACCTGCTTGAGACACCGACCTTCGTGTATTGACGCGAAGCAGAACTCCGGATTTGCGTAAGTCTGCGAAACTCGCAATGCATTGGTGACCGCGGGCGAAATTGCGCAGCCGATCGCACGTCCGCTCGAATTTCCGGGGGCGGTACGAGGACCCACGGGGAAGCCGTTGAAGCACCCGACTGCATCACCTACGGGCGACAAGCGGGGCGTGGTTGACGCAAATCAATCCATCATGGCCTTGGGAGAGTAAGCAAGATCCGCAATCACGGCGCTCCGGCTGCCCGGCGATAGAGGACATCCGTCATGCACTTCCGGAAGGCGACCTTCCGTCCGAGCCTCTTTCGCACCGTGGTCCGGGCTCTTCTTACACTCCCACTCGGTTTTCTGCCCTCCGTGTCGATAGCGGAAGATCAAGTGAAGCTGAGCGCGGAGCAGGCTCAGAATCTCGGAGTCCGGGTCACGCATCCGGTATCGAGTCGTACGGACCAGACGCTACCCTACCCGGCCCAGATCGTGATTCCAACGCCGCAATTGTGGGTCGTCAGCGCTCCCGTTGCAGGGATGGTCTCCAATCTGGCTGTCGCTCGCGGAGACCGCGTCAGCGCCGGTCAGCCACTCGTCACGCTGGAAAGCCCGGGCTTCGTTTCGCAGCAACGCGAGTATCTGCAAGCGATCGCGCAAGAAGTTCTCGCCGCCCAGCAACTCAGGCGCAGCGCCGACCTGTTTGAAGGAAAGGCGGTGCCGCAGCGTGTGCTGGAGGCGAGCCAGACCGAGGCGCGGCAGGCGAGCATCGCGGTCGCCGAGCGACGCCAGATGTTGCGCCTGAGCGGATTGTCCGATGAGGCCGTCTCGCGGCTGACCAACGAGGCGGCGATCAGCGCGAGGCTGACCGTCCACGCACCGCAGGCGGCTTCCGTCGTTGATATCGCGGTTTCGCCAGGCCAGCGGCTCGAGCAGTCCGCGCCGCTCGTCAAGCTCGCGCAGCTATCGTCACTCTGGGCAGAGATCGCAATTCCAGCGTCCAACATCCGTGCGATCCGCACCGGTGCGAAGATTGAAATCGAAGGCTATGCCATACCGGGCAACGTCGTGCTGGTCTCCGAGACCACGGATGCGGCAACTCAGACCATTTTGGTGCGCGCGGTAATCCCCAACAATGGTGAGCTGCATCCTGGCCAGACAGCTGCGGCACGCATCGGCTTCCTTTCCGCCGGCGAAAGCGCTTGGGAGATTCCCTATAGCGGGCTGGTCCGCCGCGGCGAACAGACTTCTGTCTTCGTGGCCATCGACGGCGGCTTCCGCCTCGTTCCAGTCACTCTGCTCGCGGAAGATCAGGACCACGTGGTGGTATCCGGCCCTATCACGGACAATAACGAGATCGCGATCGGCGGCATCTCGGCGCTGCGCGGTATTCTCTCTGGGTTGGGGCAATAGATGCTCCGGCGCCTCGTCGCATTTGCACTTTCGCAGCGACTGTTCGTCGTCCTGAGCGCGCTGCTGTTGATCGGTGCCGGCGCCGTATTTCTTCCGAGCCTGCCAATCGACGCCTTTCCGGACGTATCGCCGGTTCAGGTGAAGGTGATCATGAAGGCGCCGGGCCTCACCCCCGAGGAGGTCGAACAGCGCATCACGGTTCCCATCGAGCTTGAGCTTCTCGGACTCCCCAACAAGAAGATTCTACGCTCGACCACCAAATACGCGCTGGCCGACATTACCGTCGATTTCGAGGACGGCACCGACATTTACTGGGCGCGCAACCAGGTCTCGGAACGCCTGTCAAACATCTCGCGCGATTTTCCGGACAGCGTGAGCGGCGGGCTTGCGCCAATCACGAGTCCGTTGGGCGAGATGTTTATGTTCACCATCGACAGCCCCGAGCTCTCGCTCGCGGAGCGGAGGACCCTGCTCGACTGGGTGATCCGCCCGGCCTTGCGCACGGTTCCCGGCGTTGCTGATGTCAACGCGCTCGGCGGCTATGTCCGTGCCTTCGAGATCGTTCCGCGGAACGACGCGCTTGCCGCCCGCGGCATCTCCTACGACCTGTTCCGCCGGGCCATCGAGGCCAATAGCCGCAACGACGGCGCGGGCCGCGTGAACCAGGGTGAAGACAGTGCGCTGGTTCGCATCGAAGGCAGCATTCGCGGCGTCGACGATATCCGCTCAATCGTTGTCGATACCCGCGACGGCATTCCGATCCGGGTCAATGACGTGGCCCGCGTCAAGGTCGGCGCGCTGACCCGCTACGGGGCGGTCACGGCCGACGGCCGCGGCGAGACGGTCGAAGGGTTGGTGCTCGGCCTGCGTGGCGCCAATGCCGGCCAGCTCGTTCGCGACGTCCGGGCGCGGATTGCGGAACTGCAGCCGTCGCTGCCAAAGAGCGTCTCGATCAACGTGTTCTACGACCGCAGCCATCTGGTCAACCGTGCCGTCGGCACCGTCGTGCGGGCGCTCGGCGAAGCCACTGTGCTCGTGATCGTGCTTCTGCTGCTGTTCCTAGGTAACTGGCGCGCATCGCTCGTGATCGCGCTCAGCCTGCCGCTCGCCATCGTTATGGCGTTGATCGTGATGCGGGCGGTCGGGATGTCGGCCAATCTGATGAGTCTCGGCGGCCTTGCAATCGCGATTGGAATGCTGATCGACGCACTTGTGGTCGTGGTCGAGAACATCGTCGGCAACCTCAGCAAGCACGATCCCGGCAGAGCCACGCCGCTGATCCACATCGTGTTCCGCTCGGTCTGCGAAGTCCTGCAACCTGTCGCGTCCGGCGTCCTGATCATTATCATCGTGTTCGTACCGCTCTTGACCCTGCAGGGACTGGAAGGAAAGCTCTTCATTCCAGTCGCGCTCGCAATCATATTCGCCCTGGCCGGTTCGCTGCTGCTCGCGCTCACCGTCGTTCCAGTCGCGACCTCCTTCCTGCTCAAGTCCGCCTCGCATGGAGATCCGCTCCTGATCCGGGCCGCGCAGCGCGCCTACGCCCCTGCCCTGGGTTGGGCGTTGAACAATGAGCGCAAGGTCGTCGCGGCAGCGCTGATCGGCCTGACCGCCGCAGGCTTTGCCTACACGAAACTCGGCAAGACTTTCATGCCGACGATGGACGAGGGCGACGTCATTGTCAGCGTGGAGACGCTTCCTTCCGTCAACCTGGACGAATCGCTCGCCATCAATGCCAGGCTGCAATCGGCGTTGTTGAAGGTGCCGGACGTTGCCGGCATTGTCGCCCGGACCGGATCGGACGAGCTCGGCCTCGACCCCATGGGTCCCAATCAAACCGATACGTTTCTCGTGCTCAAGCCTGCGGCAGAGCGGCAGACTACGGACAGAGAGGCCCTGCTTCAGAAGCTTCGCGAGGTTCTGGCGGGCTTTCCCGGCATCTCGCTCAGCTTCACCCAGCCGATCGACATGCGTGTGCAGGAGATGATCAGCGGCGTACGCGGCGACGTCGCAGTCAAGATCTTCGGGCCGGACATCGTCAGGCTCAATGAGATCGCGGCGAAACTGACGTCCATCCTGTCCGGCATCGATGGTGCCGAGGATGTCTATACCACCCTCAACGAAGGCGCCCAATACTACACTTTAGCCGTGAACCGGATGGAGGCCGGCCGCCTCGGCCTGACGGTCGATTTCATTGCCAACTCGCTGCGCACGCAGATCGAGGGCCGCACCATCGGGACGGCACTCGAGGAGGGACGCCGCACGCCCATCCTGGTCCGCGGCAGCGAGACGACCAGGGAAGCGCCGACTCTGCTCGCCAGCCTGCCATTGACGCTTTCGTCCGGGCAGCACGTCGCTCTGTCGCAGGTCGCCCGTATCCAGCGCGTCGATGGACCCGTGAAGATCGACCGCGAAAACGGCAATCGGATGAGCGTGGTTCGCGCCAACGTCCGCGGCCGCGACATGGTCGGATTCGTCCAGGCAGCTCAGCAGAAGGTTGCCGCCGAGCTTCCGCTGCCAGACGGCTATCGGCTGACCTGGGGCGGCCAGTTCGAGAACCAGCAGCGCGCCGCCGCGCGGCTCTCTGTCGTAGTGCCAGTCGCCATCGGCCTGATCTTCGTGCTGCTGTTCACCACGTTCGGCTCAGTCCGCCACGCCCTGCTGGTGCTGGTCAACATCCCCTTCGCCCTGATCGGCGGCGTATTCGCGCTGGTCTCGAGCGGCGAATATCTGTCCGTTCCGGCGTCGGTAGGATTCATCGCACTGCTCGGCATAGCCGTGCTGAACGGCGTCGTGCTGGTCTCCTACTTCAACCAGCTCCGCGCTCATGGGCTGAGCGAGGGGCGCATCGTCGTCGAAGGCGCCATGCGAAGACTTCGGCCCGTTCTAATGACGGCCAGTATCACGGCGCTCGGGTTGATCCCGCTGCTGTTTGCCTCGGGTCCAGGATCGGAAGTGCAGCGACCGCTGGCCATCGTCGTGATCGGGGGCCTGGTCTCGTCTACACTGCTGACGCTGATCCTGCTGCCGATCCTGTACCGCCGTTACGGCGGCGCTGCGAAGGGGACCAAATGACGAGCGGCTCCGTCTGCCTCACACTGATCCTGCCGCGCCAGCTTCGCGATGAGCTGTTCGACTATCTCGGCGAACAGACCGATCTGGTGAGGGGTTTCACGGCCTCCGATGCGGCCGGGCACGGCGCCGGCGTGCGGCTCCAAAGCCCGGCCGAACGCGTCAAAGGGCACGCCGATCAGGTCATTGTATGGATTATCCTGCCACGGAGCGATGCCGAGCGCTTGCTGGACCGGGTTCGGGCTTCGTTTACCGGCACCAATCTCGTCTATTGGATCCTGCCCGTGGCGGAATTCGGCACGATCGACTAATCAACAGGGCTTTGTCGCCTGGCGCTTAGACAGCGTAAAGCTCGCCCCTGATTACTGCGCGGACACTGCTTCGTAAATATCCTCCTCTTGAGCAGTATGCATGCGCACCAGCGTTTCGATCGCCTCGATAACACGTTGGGCGTCCCGTATAAGATACCGATCGATCTTTTCTGACGGTAGGTCGGCCGCGATCCGCGCGAGCAGCCGCGCAAGGTGTAGGATCTCACGGTGCGCGCGGCTCATGGCCGAAAGGCCATGGCGTTCTCGCAGCACCTCTGCAATTTTCGGATAGACGCTGCCCTCATCCTCGCGCTCGTGCGTCACAACGCTGCCCTGGACCAGGCGATGAGCCTCTTCGATCAAGGTCGCCGCCGTGTCTGGGGTCGCATCGTCAATCGCATCGACGATCTTCCGCAGCCGGTCGAGATCTCTGAACAGCGCCTGATGCTCGTGATGAAGCGTCAGCCCCTGCTCTGCGGATATCCGGCGGCCGGCAATCCGATGGGCTGGCGTGAGCGCCCGAAGCGCGTTCAGGATGACGGCAACATCGATCACCTCCTGCACGATCGCTGCCGGGACGGGATTCAGCCAGCCAACGGTGGCGGCCACCATGGCCGCCAACGACAATCCCATACCAATAATGATGCTCTGAAGGGCAATACGCCGTGCTCGCTGCGCAATTATGATCGCTTCCCCTACGCGATCAAGCCGATCCGTCAGGATCACGACATCTGCCGCCTCGGACGAGGCGCTCGCGCCGCGCGCGCCGAGCGCGACTCCGATATCGGCCGCGGCCAGTGCCGGGGCGTCATTGATGCCATCGCCGACCATGATGGTCGGATGCAGCCGCTGCTCCGTGCGCACGGCCTCGACCTTGTCAGAGGGAACGCGATCGGCCAGCACGGCATCGAGGTCGAGCGCTGCTCCGATGGCCTGCGCCGCTGCGGCGCGATCGCCCGTGACCATGACCATTCGCGCAATGCCCGCGTCGCGCAGCAGCCGGATCGCTCGCGGCGTATCAGCCCGCAGTTCGTCGGCCAACAGCAGCGCACCGATCGGACGTCCGTCCACGGCAACAAAGACGATCAACGCCGAGCGCCAAGATGCGCGCCGGATTGCCCGCAACTCCCACGGCGACAGCTCAGCACTCGAGCGAATCAGCTCTCGCGAGCCAGCGGTTATCTGCCGGCCGTCGATCAGGCCAGACAAGCCGGTGCCCACGGTCTCCTTGACCTGTTCGGGCGTTTTCAGCTTGAGGCCGCGATCAACGGCGGCAGCAACGACGGTCTTGGCAAGGACATGATGCGAGGCCTGCTCAAGCGATGCCCCAAGAGTGAGGACCTCGTCGGGATTTTCCCCCGGGGCGACTTCAATCGAGAGCAACCGCGCACCTCCCACCGTCAAGGTACCGGTTTTGTCAAACAGGACGGTGTGCGCGCGGGCCAGCGCCTCCAGCGCACCTCCACCCTTGGCCAAGATTCCACGGCGGGCGGCTTGCGCCACGCCGGCGATGAAGGCAACCGGCGCGGCCAGAATCAGAGGACAAGGTGTCGCCGCCACCAGCACGGCAAGGCTGCGGGTCAGATCGCCGGAGATCTGCCACGCCAGGAAGGCGATGACGAGCGTCACCGGCAGGAAGATCAACGCATAGCGGTCGGCCAAGCGCACAAAAGGCGCCTTCGCCGTTTGCGCCGCCGTTACCATGCGTACAATACCGGCGTAGGTGCTCTCGCCAGCCGGTGCGGTAACGGTCAACTCGAACGTCTCTCCCGCATTCAGCGAACCAGAATGAACAGCGCTGCCCCGCGTCTTCTCGACAGGTATCGGCTCTCCCGTAACGGCCGACTCGTCGATGGTCGCCGCGGCCGAATGGACGATGCCGTCGACCGGCACGATCTCGCCGGCGCGTACCAGGAGCTCTTCGCCGACGGAAACTACCTCGACCGGCACCTCCTCCACCCCCTCGCCGGTCTTGCGATGGGCCTGGCGCGGCGCACGATCGACCAGAGACCGCAGGTCGTGCTCCGCTCGTGCGATCGCGATATCCTCCAGCACATTTCCACCGGAATACATCAGCGCGACCACAGCCCCCGCGAGCGGTTGGCCGAGCGCCAACGCCGCGCTCATCGACAGGAGAGCAATCGCGTCCACCCCCAGGCGGCCGCCCAGCAAGTCCCTGACAATCGAAACGGCCAGTCCCCCTATCACGGGTGCCGTGCCGATTGCCCATGCGAGATCGGCAAAATCAGGTCGACCTGCGGCTCGCGCAACAATACCCGCGGTCAGTCCCGCGATTGCGATCGCAACCAGGGTCCACCGCCAAACCCGCTCAAACGACATGGTTTGGTTCGGCATTTTCACATGCAGATCACTCTCTTCCGAAACCAGCCTCGTTGCCTGACCGGAATCAACAACATTGGGAATGCTACCGCCCTAGAGACGGCCCCCCCTGTAGAGATCGTTTCGGCTTCGGTGCTTCCTGAACGGACTTCATGTAGTTTAGAACTGCCTCGGCATCATCCCTGTTGAAGCGAAAGGTCGGCATTGCAGGATGAATGCTGCTATAGCCATCCTGAAGTCGCTGCAGGAAGTCGCTGTCGTAGAGCTTGGTTTCGCTAAAACTGCGAAAAGGTGGCGCCTGCCTGTTAGGACTCGCGCCGGTCCTGCCAACTGCGTGACAGCGGGCGCACATTTTTTGCAGCAGCTCCTTGCCATGTCGATATTCCTCGTCGAGCGCGTGGGCGCCGGTGCTCGACCAGAGGGCTATTGTCGAAAGTATCAGCAAGCATCGCATCATCGCAGTCGTTCCGGTTCACCAGCGCGAGGTCGCCTTCCCGTAAACATAGAGCGTAACCAATCCGACGGTCACCGCCGTCGAGAGGATCGAAATATTTCGATCCCAATCGATTCGCTCCTTCTCGGCCCTTCTGAAAGCCAGAGCCGTGAATAGGGCTTTCATGGCAAATCGGCGCATCGAAGCAGCCCTCCGAGCCCACACGATGTCATCGCCGTTGAAGGTCGGCTTGATGCAGCTCAAAGGATGAGCGCGATGGTGATAGGGCTCGCTGGAGCGACAAGTATGACCGCCAAATGGCACCGTGCCCGCCGAAAGCGATTGGCGTAACTGCTCTCAAGGGTATGGGCAGGCCGGTTGCGCCGAGGCTTGACGGCCGGCTGCTCCGATACTTGACCTGCCTCAAAACCTGCAAGCCTCTTCGGGGCTACACTGATCCAAATCGGAGGCGACCAATGGACGAAACGTTCAAGCGGAAAATCCTTCGGCTTCTGGATCAGCACCGGACTACGAGGATCGCAACGCTACGATCTGACGGCTGGCCCCAGGTGACGACGGTTGGTTACGCCAATGACGGGCTCGTCATCTATTTCCTTTGTGGAGCAGACAGCCAGAAGGCAGCTAACCTGGCGAGGGACGATCGGGTCTCGCTAGCGGTGGACGACGATCCCGCCCAGGTGATGGACATCGCCGGCCTGTCGATGGCGGCACACGCGAAGCTCGTGACGGATCCCGCCGAATTCGAAAAAGCCTTGCGGCTCCTGATCTCGCGATATCCAAACCAAGGGGGCCTTGATCTTCCCATGCCGACAACTTCGGATGTCTGCGTCTTCCGCCTGACACCGACGATCGTTTCCCTGCTCGACTACTCAAAGGGATTTGGACATACCGACCTGATCGCGTGCTAGGGAGCCGCGGCCTCCGCCAAGGCGGTTGCGCTCGGCCCTTTTGCTTTTCTTCGCCGAAGCAGCCGATCAGCCGGCGTTTTTGGCGATGAAGCTAATACCCGCGGGCGCTCGCGGTGTTGCTATGAGCCCAACCGCGAATTGAGAAGGAAACATGTTTCGCAGCATCCAAGTCGGCAAGAGCCTCGCGATTTTGGTCGCGCTGGCAGCTTTTTTCCTCGTCCGCGTGCACAACGCGGACGGACTTGCTGCGGACAGCGCGCTGGAAGGACGCCGCCTCGCGGAAGCATGGTGCAAGCCGTGTCATGCAATCGAACCGCACATGGCGGGGACGTCGGATCAGGCACCGGGCTTCGCGGCAATCGCAAACAGGCATGGAACGACAGCTCTTTCGCTGAAAGTGTTCCTGAAGACCAGCCATCAGAACATGCCTAACCTGGTCATCGCACCCGATCAGGCCGACGCTCTCGCGAATTATATCCTCAGCCTAAAGAGTCAGGACTAGAACGCTGATCGCCGCGACCGTGCCGTAGGCTGGGTTCTTAGCGAGCCCGGTCGGCCTGCAAGGTCTCGAAGAACGCCACGATCGCGTCAATCTGGTGTTCGGCGAGCTTTGGCTTGAGCATTGCTTCGTTCGGGCCGACGCGACGGTGGCTTGACGCCAACAACAGTCGGAGATCGCTGGCTGAGAAGGATGGTCGACTGGCAATTTCGCTGAAGCTTGGCGCGGGGAAGCGAAAGGCTGGTGTCTCCTTTGAAGCATCCGAGATGACGTGACATAGGCCGCAGGTCCCGCGAGCCAGCGCACGACCCTCCGCGACCTGATCCGCGAACAGCTGATCGCCGAACGGCGAATTGACCGGCACCTGGATGGTGATCGAACCGAATCCGCTGGCGCGGTGGCAGGTATTGCATCCGTTCGTGAGATCCGAGTAAGCCTTGGCGAAAGCTGCACTATCCTTCAGTTCAATCGCACGATCCAGGGCTTGCAACTGTTCGTTAGCTTGGGACAATCGCAGGCTTTCGGATGGACGGGGCATTGCCTTCCGCAAGTTGGCTTCGATCTGTCGAAGCTCGTAATTCGCCAAGCTCCAGTTGCTGAGCTTTCCGGCGAACCATAATTTGATGTGTTGGAATTGGAGCGCGACCATAAGGTCGGATAGTTGCGTTGACGCATTGCCAGCAGGCAGATTCTCTGCCCCCGCATTAAATAGCGGGAGCATGGCGACGATCGCGGCGGTCAGCAGCGTCCGGCACTTCATACCAGCGCTCGAAAAGATGAGGCAAGGCCAGGCTCGGCGCCGATTCCTATCAACACCTTTCCAAATGACTGACGTCATGCGCGGGCACCAAGGCGATATCTCGACGCACCGACCGAGCGCATCAAACGAATTCCTTGTCGATCGGCCCAGGCGTCAATGACTAGACAAGCAGGTTCGTAAAGAACGGTTCGGTGATCCCAGTGACTGATGGCTCTGTCCCGTCAGATGCGACGGCGGTGATGAATTCGCGCTCGCAGTTCCAGCAGCGCCAGAGCTCTTGGGCTTCCTGAGCATTGATACGTTCGTACCACTCGCGATGAACCAGCCCAGAACCACCGCGAGGGCATTTTCCGTTATGAGGTGCTGAGACCGGCGCCATATGGAACCTTCCTCGTATCCGATGCGCAGCATGCGTTCCTTGGCGGTATAGCGAAATGATCTAGATCAACGATCTGCTCGCTCTCCCCCATAGCTGACACGTGCATCGCCTCGTGCAACTCGGGAGGCTTCTGCACGCAATTGATCTAACTGCCTTCCATAGACTCGAACAAGGCACAGAATCTGCCATTGGGACGCTCGTCAACCAGCCCGCAGCACGCTCTAACGCCGTTCGACTTCGGACTCTTGCTCCATCTGCAAGATGCGCGCTCGTAGCGCGTCGAAGGTTGTTTCGGCAGCCTCGCTAAACAGCGGATCCTCATGATTGGTTGTGGCCGAAGCGATCTCAGTCCAATCTGCAGGCTTGAGAGCCTTGAGGGCGGCGGGGAAGAAGTCGCGGTCTTCGATCATGATGTGACGCCGCTCGCTCTCTATGAAATCGCGAATGATGTTGTTCACATTCTGCCGAAGAATCTCTCGATCAGCCAGAACACTGTCGATCGCCTGAGCCACGCGGCGCAAACGCTGGGTCCCTTTTTGGTGCTCAAGCGTCAGATCGCCGACCCTTGCGGCCGCAGCTGGATCTCGAAGCTTTAGCTTGGCAAAGACCAATTCTTCCTGGGGATGATGGTACAGCTCCGGATAGAGCTCAAAGTAGTTGATGATCGCGCGAATGACCTCATAGTCAGGGTGGTCCCCGCGATCGAAAATCTGAAGCTCGCGCTCAAGCACGGCGAGCAGCGTCTCGATGTTGCGATGTTCCCGGGACAGACCCTCAATGATCATTGCGACCTCCAATGAGCCATTGAATGATGGAAGCTATCTTGAAAGCGATCCCAGTTTCTTGCGCTAGATCAAGCGCGGAGGACCGGCCGCGGCGTCGACGGGGAAGACATACTGCCTTCTCGAAAGTCGAGGCAGCCGGTGCGGGTTCCTCCGAACATCCGCTTTGCGCCAGAAGCAGCCGCTTCGAAGGCCCGAGGCGCCTCTACCTCCCTCGCTGCGCAATCCTGCTTTCGTCGACGATTCGGTCGCTTGGACGTACAACAACCTGATCCCCCGAAGTCAGTCCGGACAATACCTCGGCGAACCGGTTACTGCGGTGACCTATCTGAACTGGCTTGGCCCGCGCACGGCCGTTATCATCGGCGAAAACGGCCCACTGATCACCGTTTCGGAATAGAGCGCTTACCGGCACAGTCAGGACGTCCTGAGCGCTCCAAGTGGTCACGTGGACGACCACACGGTAGTCATGCCCCAGTTGCGACCATGCCTGCAGCGGGTCACTGAAATCGATGGTCACGCGGACCCGCTGCTCCTCGATGCCGAGCGCGGAGACCTTCAGGAAACCGGCCGGGTCCACCCGGACCACCTTCCCGGCGATGGGCTGTCCACCCCAACCATCGGGGGCGGTCGCGATGTGCTTTGCCTAGTTTGATCCAATGCGAACTAACTCAGCCGCTCTTCGCGCTTGGACGTAGGCGATCATCAAATCAAGAGAACGTCAAGCCGCTCTGATTGTCTCCGCGAACCGCCGAACCGCAGTTGTCAGACGTGCTGTCTCGCCACTAAGTGTTTCCGACGCGTGGCGCACTTTATCTGCCGCCGCTCCAGTATCGGCCGCGCCGCGATTGACTTGCCGGATGCTGCTGACGACCTCGTCGCTGCCATCTGCGGCTTGCTGCACGCCGCGGGCGATTTCTTTAGTCGCTGCGCCTTGCTCCTCCACGGCTGCGGCAATGGTTGCCGAGATCTCCGAGAGCCGCGAGATCGTGCTGCCGATCTGCCGGATCGCGCCGACTGAAGATTCTGTCGCTGCCTGCATTTGGGTGATCTGGCTGCCTATTTCGTCCGTTGCTTTCGCCGTCTGGGCCGACAGAGCCTTGACCTCGGCAGCGACCACGGCAAAGCCGCGCCCAGCTTCGCCAGCGCGAGCTGCTTCAATAGTGGCGTTGAGAGCCAGCAGATTGGTCTGCTCTGCGACCGCCGTAATCATCTTGATGACCTCGCCGATGCGACTTGCAGCCCCGGACAATGCGGCCATTAGCTCATTGGTGCGATGCGCCTGGCCAACCGCGGCGCTGGTGATGCGGTTGGCTTCATCGACCTGGCGGCCGATTTCACCAACAGAGGCCGCCATTTCCTCAGATGCTGCCGCCGCCGAGCCGACGCTCTTGGACGAACTCTCTGATACAATGGAGACGCCTTCCGTGAGAGTGCGCGTCGAGCGAGCGGCATCGGCGAGCGTTACAGCGGTCGCCTCGATGTCTGAGGATACGGAAGAGACAATGCCCACGACGCCGCCGACAGTCGCCTCGAATTCGTCTGCCATGCGCGCGAACTTAATCTTGCGTTCCTGCTCAGCGAGAATGCGCTGTGCAGATTGATTAGTCTCCATCTCACGCACACGCGCGGCATTGTCCTTAAACACCAGCACGGCCTGCGCCATTGCGCCAATTTCGTCGCGGCGCGAGGCGGAGGGGATGGAAGCATCAGGGTCGCCGCCGGCGAGCCGCTCCATCGCCGAGGTCATGGACCTGATCGACCGTACGACGCCCAGCGCCACGGCAACAAGGCCCGCGCAGATCATTAGAACTACGAACGCGGATACGCCCCACACAGCATTCGAAAGCGTGCTGACCGTTGATGAAGCACTGGCCTCGGCGGCCGTATTCGCGTCGGTCGTCCTTTTGACAACCTCGTCAATGACGGCGCGATGCGCCTTATAAGCCGAGGTTGTCGCTTCATAAGCCGTGACCGCAGCGTCGATCCTGCCGGCCGACAGGGCCGGCAGCAATCCTTCCTCGATAGCTCTCCAGAAACGGCTAACCTCGGCGTCTGACTTCTCAACCAGAAGCGATTTCAACGCTGGATCAAGCCCCGACTTCGACCAAAATTCCCGACGGTCATCGTAGTCTTTCCGGAGCTGCGACAGCCGCTCACGGCGCTCGATGTGCAAGCCGGGATCGCGCAGCGCAAGCGTCGCCTCCAGATAGGCCTCGATTACGTATTCTGGCGGCGGCAGAATATCGGCGATCAGGTCGTTGCCTAGCTTGATCCTTTCGTACACCGGCCCGCCAACTTTGATCTGCTGAAGGACGTAGCTGCTGGTGCCTATGATGGCAGCGAGTCCAAGGACGACGGCAATACCGAAGACTACGATGGAACGCGAAATGGTCAAACGAACCTGCACGGCATCCCCCAAAACAAGCAGCCGGAGCTTCAGCACTGCATACTTGGCCGCCCTTAAACCTCGCTTGCGCTTGCTATCGGAAATCGGCAGGTTTGCTTTTAGTTCGTCATCATTACCGAGTTGCGCGGCATAGCTGTGCCATCGCCATGCTCATCCAGCTTGGGCCGACCGAATTGCGGACAAAGCAACAGTCAAACCGTCTGCCCGTTCCCGGGCGACCTCGATCAGCGAGTACGATGTTGGACATGAGGCATTTTCCTCTTATCAATGATTGCATTGATAGTATGCTGGCAGTCATATAAACGATAACCAACGTGCCTATCGGAATTCGGTCGATATTGATCCTACTCAATAGTTCGGTGCAAACCCGTGCCATTTCGAAGCTGAAGCAATCCGCTCATCTGAGACTGCAGCACGTCTCTAGCCCTGACGAATTCAGGGCCATCGGATTTTTGGAGATGGAGCGTTACGCCTTGCTCGGACCGTATTTCTACGGTCGCGCGATCACCGCGCTGCCTGGCATGCTGATTATGCTCGAGCAAACATCGCCTCGCACACTTTCGGGGATGATGAATGCCATGGGTTGCACTTTGGTCGTACCGATGAGCAACCAGACAGATGCCGTTTTCAACGGGAAGACCTGGAGCTCGTCCGAAGTCGGATTGCTGAGAAGCGAGATCCTGCTCGACCTTCGCGAGCCGTCTCCTAATACGTTCGCTGTCATCCGGTTCTCTTCCGACATGCAGAATCGTGGATGGGACGAGTCCGAAGGACGACTACGTTTGCACAATACGAGCGCTGAGTGCCTTTAACGTCTACAACACGTTATTCGAAGCGCTTTGACCTTGTCGTCTGCTTCAATGCATCATCAGCAATTTGCGTTTGCTGCCGTATCGCTTCGACACGATTTGATAGATGCTTTGGATAATGTGCTGGTCCCCAAGAGCGCCAAATCTTCAAGCTCGCGCGCTTTCGAAAGGCACCGCAAGCTGGTTTCGAAGCTGGATGAATTTGCGCATTTGCATCCAGAAATGCCTCTCTACAGTGAGAGCCTAGCTCGAGAGCTGGGAACGTCAGTCCGAACGCTCCAGCTTGCTGTCCAGGCAGTTCACGGAGCGAGCTTGCATCAACATCTCCGCAACAAAAGGCTTTGGGCTTTACGTGCGCAACTCGCGAAAGGCATGCCGGCCACGTCGGTGTCATCGGCCGCATTCGCAAACGGTTTTTCGCACATGGGAGAGCTGTCGCACCTTTATAAGGTCACGTTTGGTGAGTCGCCATCCGAGACGCTTTTGCGAAGCAAGAGCACTTGAAACGCTTGCCATTCTGCCCTTGTTGTTTGGTCGCTGCCGAACAAAAGGCAGCTTCGCGGGCGCGGACATCAACTCATCCGCCCGATGCGCACCGCCACTACTACTCTTCCGGCCCTACCAAAATGACGCGCCGCCGCATCTGCGGCCGCATCGCTCGCATCAATTTCCCGACGTCCTCGTGCCAGATCGAAGCGAAGACGCACACTTGGTCATAGAGGCCCGTGCCGGCGAGAATGTTGCGCAAGAACTCCTTCCGCTGCCTCATGAACGAGGCGGCTGTGCCACCGACCGATCTGTCATCCATGACGACGATGCGCCGGTCCCGCGGAAGCTGAATAACCAGGACAGGCTTGGTGTGCGAATCGAAGTACGACCAGTGGTCCATATCCTGAAACGTCGCGAGCAACGCTTCGGCACGCTTGAGAACGCCTCGCGCCTCGAGCGCCGCCAACGCCCGCTGCTCCAGCGGCTCTTCACGGTGTGCAGCGCGCTCGCGCTTGGCAGCAGCCTTGGTGCTCTTCTTGAGAAGGCCCCTGAGTTCAATGATCGTGAGCCTACCCTCGGCAACATCCTTCAGCAGTTGCTGTCGTTTCTCGGGTTGGCGTGCTGCAATGCGAGCGACGCGCTCGACGGCAGCCACGGGCATCCGAACTCCGGACGGCAGCTCAGTGATGCCCTCGGCCTCCAGGTATTGGGCAGCCGAGATGAAACGCCGGAGCGTGTTGTCGCTCAGCTTCACCCGCTTCGACAGCTTGGCGATGTAGTCGCGGCGATCGCCCCGGCCCAGCGCCTCGTAGGGTCGGACGTGAGGCCGAATGTAAGCGAGCCACTCGCTGGCAATTCTGCCTGGAGATGAGGACATGCGCTGCGGAGCCGAATCGAGAGGCGAAGGGCCCATTAGTATAGGCCAGTGCACTGGCTTAAACACGAGAAACGCGCTGTTGACGAAAGAGGCGCTTCGCGTGACACTCTTCACGTGCACTGTCTCCAGATCGATACGATCCAGCGCGCTCGATGCGAGATAGAGAAGTGATGGCTACGTCCAAGGCGACGATCGAGAAAGAGCACGCGGCCTTCTGCGTTACCTTCGGAGTAACGTGGGGGAAGCGAGGCTATGCTTCGGCATCCCTCTCCGGGGGGCCGGAAACCGAGCGCCTGCATTTGGGCAGCCAGCCGCATCTGGACGGGGCAGCCCGCGTCGAAATGGGCCTTCGTGGAAATCTCGTGGAAACCACCCCTTCAGACCTCAGGCGCGGGGCGCCTAAGTCATTGAAGAAGATGGTGGGCACGACAGGGATCGAACCTGTGACCCCTACCATGTCAAGGTAGTGCTCTCCCGCTGAGCTACGTGCCCTAGATGTCGTCTAGATCGGGTGGGGTCCCTATAACGGCTCGGGGGACCCGGCGCAAGGACGGAACGGGGCCGATTTAGGCCGCCAGCATCTTGTTCACTTCGCTGACCAATTCGCGCAGATGCACGGGCTTGGACAGCACCTTGGCGTTCTTGGGGGCGTCCGAATCCGAGTTCAGGGCGACCGCGGCGAAGCCGGTGATGAACATGATCTTGATGTCGGGGTCGAGTTCCGAGGCCCGGCGGGCGAGCTCGATCCCGTCCATTTCCGGCATCACGATGTCGGTCAGCAGCATCTCGAACGGCTCTTCCCGCAGCCGCTGATAGGCGGCCATGCCGTTGTCATGGGACGAGACCTGAAAACCGGCATTTTCCAGCGCCTTGACCAGGAAACGGCGCATGTCGTTGTCGTCTTCGGCGAGCAGGATCTTTGGCATGGCAGGAAACGTCGAATCCCCAGAGGATTATCAGCAGAGGTCACTAAGCCCGACAGACGGTAAATTTGGGGTGAAAATCTTTACCCTGGCGGCGCGCACTGCCGGCTCCTTGTGAACCCGAACGGGCTGCGAATCAATCAAGCCGCACCGGCGCGTCCCCACCTGCCTGCCCACACGGTTAAGACATGTTCCAGCGGCAAATCACATCTTTTCGCTTGGCAGAATGGTTGTGATTCCGGACAATGACGGACAGATAAGAGCCGTTGGACGGCCGAATCATAGCGCTCAGGTCTTCGCCGGACGTTTTCCGGGAACCTGCGGTGCCGAGGGATGAAGCCTGAGAATGTGGGACGAAGCCTGAGAAGATGACCCGGTTTGACGGCGAGGTTTCGCCAGCCTTCGAGATCTTTGAGCCCGCCGAGTGGCGCGCGCCCGTCATCTTCAACTCGCCCCATTCCGGCTCGACCTATCCGGACGAATTCCTGGCAGCATCGCGGATCGACCTGCCGCAGCTGCGGCGGTCCGAAGATTCCTTCATGGACGAGCTGATCGGCCACTTGAGCGATCGCGGCTTTCCGACCGTGCGGGTCAATTTTCCCCGCTCCTATGTCGACGTCAATCGCGAGCCCTATGAGCTCGACCCGCGCATGTTCAGCGGGCGGCTGCCGAGCTTTGCCAACACGCGTTCGATGCGGGTCGCCGGCGGCCTCGGCACCATTCCGCGCGTTGTCGGCGACGGCCAGGAGATCTATCGCGACCGCATCCTGGTCGAGGATGCGCTGGCGCGGATCGAGACGCTGTACAAGCCCTACCATCGCGCGCTGCGCCGGCTGATCAACAAGGTCCACCAGATGTTCGGCACCGTGGTGCTGGTCGACTGCCACTCGATGCCCTCGGTCGGCGTCAGCAGGGACGAGCCGCGCCGGCCCGACATCGTGATCGGCGACCGCTACGGCACCAGCTGTACGCCGCTGCTGCCCGACCGGGTCGAGGAGACCATGGGCGGGCTCGGCTATTCGATCGGCCGCAACAAGCCCTATGCCGGCGGCTTCATCACCGAGCATTACGGCAATCCCGCGAGCGGCCTGCACGCGGTGCAGCTCGAGTTCAACCGCGGGATCTACATGGACGAGCGGCGGCGCGAGCGCGGTCCGCGGTTTGGGCAAGTCGCATCCGACTTCGGCGTGCTCGCCGACGTTCTGGCGACCACGATCCCGTTCGGCGATCTCGGCCCGTTCCAGGCCGCGGCAGAATAGACGAGACGCTTTTTCTTTGAACGATTGTCCCGCGAGCGGTTGGCGCGAATGCGCCTTCGCTTCGCATCGCTACGCGCGCTAAACTGAAAACAGAGGCGGACAGAAAAAAGGGCCGCTTCTGATGAAGAAGCGGCCCAAGTCTAGGGAGGAAACGCCCAAGGAGGGCAGCGGTAACGCAGAGCGCTACCGCACCGCAACAATATGCGGCCGCGACGCACAAAGTGCAAGGGCTTTTGAGCGATTCCCCATGCAATACGCACATGGCTCAATTGCTTTAAGAGAAACCTGGATTCAGTTTCTTTGATAAGGAAATTCAATGGGTTGATAGTCGTTTGCATACCAACAAGGCATGTTCGGAACTAAGTTTTCAACTCAATGATCGATATTTGGCCAGCATATGACTGAGATGGGGCAGCGGCTTCCGGCATCCAAAATACCAGGGTGCAAATCAACACAGCGCTGCACGCGCAAGGCGAATTGAGCTAGGCAAGATGAGCTTCACCCGACTTTCGCTTTGAGGATACGCCGTGACGGTGATCGACTTCTCTGCCTTCATCGGACGGCTGGCCACCGCCTCCGGCGAGACCATTCTGCCGTTCTTCCGCACCTCGCTGTCGATCGACGACAAGAGCAAGACCAAGGATTTCGATCCCGTGACGGAGGCCGACCGCGCCGCGGAAGCGGTGATGCGGCGGCTGATCAAGGCGAGCTTCCCCCAGCACGGCATCGTCGGAGAGGAATTCGGCAATGAGCGCGAGGACGCCGACTACGTCTGGGTGCTCGATCCCATCGACGGCACGAAGTCCTTCATCGGCGGCTTTCCGATCTGGGGCACGCTGATCGCGCTCCTGCACAAGGGCACGCCGGTCTACGGCATGATGCACCAGCCCTTCATCGGCGAGCGTTTTTCCGGCGACAACGGCTCAGCCAACTATAAAGGCCCGTCCGGCGAGCGCCGGCTGCAGGTCCGCCGCTGCGCCTCGCTGTCGGAGGCGACGACCTACACCACCTCTCCGCTGCTGATGAACGAGCGCGACCGCGCCGTCTTCGGCCGGATCGAGAAAAGCGCGCGGCTGTCGCGCTATGGCGGCGACTGCTACTCCTATTGCATGCTGGCGGCCGGCCATGTCGACCTCGTGGTCGAGACCGAGCTGAAACCCTATGATATCGCGGCCCTGATCCCGATCGTGACCGGCGCCGGCGGCGTCGTCACCACCTGGGAAGGCAAGCCGGCCCAGGGCGGCGGCCGCATCATTGCCGCCGGCGACGCAAGAGTGCATGAAGAAGCACTGAGGCTTCTCAACCAATAAGAAACGCGAGCGGGAGGCTTGCATGACCATCTCACGCAGGCCGCTTGTTCGATTGTTGCTTGGATCGTTCCTTGGAATATTCCTTGGATTGCCTCCGCTGCTGCCGTCAGCGGCGGTGGCGCAGAATTTCCCCGCAAAACCGATCAAGCTGATCGTGCCGTTCCCGGCCGGCGGCCCCAACGACATCATCGCCCGCGTGATCGGCCAGCGCATGTCGGAACTGTCGGGGCAGCCGGTGCTGATCGACAATCGCGGCGGCCAGGGCGGCGTGCTCGGCACCGACGCGGTGTCCAAGGCCCCGCCCGACGGCTACACCATCGCCATCTCCTCGGCCGGCGCGCTCGCGATCAGCCCGAGCATGGAGCGGGTCGCCTACGACACGCAGGTCGATCTTGCGCCGGTGACGCTGGTTGCGACCGTGCCGGAAATGCTCGTCGTCGCCACCAACGTGCCCGCCAACAACATCAGCGAGCTGATTGCGCTCGCCAAGTCGCAGCCCGGCAAGCTCAACTTCGCCTCCTCCGGCCCCGGCAGCCTGCCGCATCTCGCCGGTGAATTGTTCAAGCTGACGGCCAGGATCGACATCGTCCACGTGCCCTATCGCGGCGCAGCCCCTGCGGTGAACGACCTGCTGGGCCAGCAGGTGCAGATGACGTTCCTCGATCTCCCCGTGCTGCTGCCGCAGGTCAAGGCCGGCGCCTTGAGGCCGATCGCGATGGGGTCGGCCGAACGCGCACCGACCGCGCCCGACGTGCCGACCTTGGCGGAAGCGGGTTTTCCCGACCTGCGCATCGAGAACTGGTATGGCATGGTCGCCCCGAAGGGCACGCCGAAGGAGATCGTCACCGCGTTGCATGGCCTCGCCACCAAGGCCATGGCGGATCCCGGCGTGAAGGAGAAGCTCGCCCAGCAGGGCGCGACGCTGATCGGCGACGAGCCGGAGCATTTTCGTCAGTTCATCGCGGACGAGACGAAGAAGTGGGGCAAGGTGATCAAGGACGCCGGGGTGGAGACGGCGAAGTAGGTTTCACACCGCCTCTGCCCTCAAATGCTCCACCAGCATCTTGGCCGGGCGCGGCAGCGCCTTGAAACTGCGCGCGCAGATCACGAGCTTGCGGTTGGCCCAGGCGTCGCGCAGGCGGACCATCGCAAGCGGCATCAGTTTTGCGCAGCGGCGGGCGGCGGAGACCGGCACCAGGGCGATGCCGACGTCGGCGGCGACCATCTGGCAGATCGCGTCGAAATCGCGCAGGCGCGCGCGGTAATGCGGGCGCATGCCGAGCCGGGCGGCATGCTTCGAAATGTGCATCTGAAGCGCGGTCGCGCTGGTAAGCCCGATGAAGTCGCAAGCGCCCGTCTCCTGAAAGTCGATCTGGCGGCGCCCCGCAAACGGGCCGCGCCGCGACGTCACCAATGTCAAATGATCCTCGCTGAAGACGAAGCGCTCGATATGGTCGGGCAGCGCGTGCTCGGCGGCGAAGCCGAGATCGGCGGCACCCGCGGTGATCGCGGCCGCGATATCGGTGCTCTCGCGCTCCTCGATGTCGACGGCGATATCGCGATGCTCGTGCAGGAATCCGGCCAGCGCCTTCGGCAGGTGCTCCGACAACCCCGAGGTGTTGACGAGGAAATGCACGCTGGCGCGCACGCCGCTGGCAAAGCCTGCGAGATCGCCGCGCATGGCGTCGATCTGGTGAATGACCACCCGCGCATGATCGAGCAGACTCTCGCCGGCCGCGGTCAGCTCGACGCCGCGGCGCCCGCGCTTGAGCAGCGCGACGCCGAGCGCGTCCTCGAGCCCTTTGATCCGCGCGCTGGCGGAAGCCAAAGCGAGGTTCGAACGTTCGGCGCCGCGCGTGATGCTGCGCTGGTCCGCGACCGCGATGAAGAGCTGGAGGTCGACGAGGTCGAAACGCATGGCAGGTCCGCCTTCTTATCGGAGCATGATCTCGCCGGAAAACCGCCGCGCACTTTTCCGGATCATGCACTAGCCTTCGTAGCTAACGAAGGCTATCTCCGTAACCTTCAGATTGTGCCGGCGCGCGGCTTCGGTCAATGTGCAGGCCATGATCGACCCGCTTCTCATTCTCATCGCCGCCGTCTTCCTGATCGCCGGATTCGTCAAGGGCGTCGTCGGGCTCGGCCTTCCGACCGTGTCCATGGGCCTGCTCGCCGTCAGCATGGCGCCGAGCCGCGCCATCGCCATCGTGATCGTGCCCGCCATCGTCACCAACATCTGGCAGACTTTTGCCGGCCCCTATCTGCGCGACATCCTGCGGCGGCTGTGGCCGCTGATGATCGGCACCGTGATCGGCTGCTGGCTCAATGCCGGCGCGCTGACCGGCCCGTATGCGCGCTACGGCACCGTGGTGCTCGGCATCCTCCTGGTGATCTACGCCATCGTCGGCCTCAGCAAATTCAAGTTCCACGTCGCGCCGGGGCACGAGAAATGGGTCGGCGGCGTGGTCGGCGTGATCACCGGCATGATCTCGGCCTCGACCGGCGTGCAGGTGATCCCCTCGATGCCGTTCATGCAGGCGATCGGCATGGAGAAGGACGAGTTGGTGCAGGCGCTCGGCGTGTTCTTTACGACGGCGACGCTGGCGCTCGCCTTCAACCTCACCGCCGGCGGCTTGCTGACACCGGCCAACGCCGTGCCGGGCGCCGTGGGCATGGCGATGGCCTTCGCCGGCATGTTCATCGGCCAGTCGGTGCGCGCGCGGATGCCGGCGGAAGCGTTTCGCCGCTGGTTCCTGGTCGCGATGATTTTCCTCGGCCTCTATCTGGCCGGCAGCGCGCTGGTGACGGAGTTCCGCTAGCGCGCGAGCGCGACATCGTCGCTCAACGAATCGCAATGCTCAATGAATACTGCCCATCCCATCGCCGGCGATGCGGACTTGCGGGACGGCACTCGAGGCGAATCGGATCAGCTCCGCTTGTCGCTTGGTGTTGGTCTTCTCGAAGAGCCGTTTGAGATGCCAGCGGACGGTGTTGATCGAAATCTGAAATCGCACCGCGATGTCCGCGAGACTGAGACCTTCGAGCAAGGCTGACAACACACGCGCCTCGGCGCCCGTGAGGCCGAGGGCCGACGTCAATGTGGTCACCATGCCTTCGTCGAACGAAGGTTGATGGTGCACGAAGATTGCGGCGCTGGCAGAAAGCTGCCCGCCGTAGCTTGCGCGAAGGCCACTCGTCAGAGGCAACAGCGTCGCGACCGCAAAGCACCCTTCTTCAGTCTCCAGTGGAAGCGATTTTGCATCCAGATCAGGCATTCGCGAAGCCCGGCGCAATCCCTCCCGGTTGCGGGGATCGTTCGCCGTAAGCACGCCATGCACTGAACTCAGGCCCTTGTTGTCGGACAGGAACTCTTGGGCGGCCGCATTGGCGTGAATGATGCGTTGCTTCCGGTCAACGAGAATGACGGCGACGGCGAGACGGTCCAACACTTCAGCAAGCGAATTGCGTTCGACCGTCTTCTGTTCGAGCAAATCCGAGATCGTCAGAACGCGGCGCAAATGCGGACAGAGTTCACGAAATCGCTCGACATCCTCAAGACTGTATCCGTCTTTTCCGCTGACGTTACAGGACACGATGCGATTTGCGTCTTCGATGATCTTCGCGCCAAGAACATCTCCCACATCATAGGGCCGATTGAACTCCTTGTAATATCTCGATTGCCGGAACTCCTCGATATCCAGAAGGTCCTCGGTCCGGACCGGCTCGTCTACGCCGAACATCCTCATCGCGCTCACGCGTGGATTGATTGCGTGATATTTCGAAACATAGATCTCGTGCACGTCAGGCTCGAAACCGAACTCTACAAAAAAATGAGGACTCTCGGCGGCGCGGCGGCGGGCGCCGATGGCTGCGGTCCGGCTATTCATGTAGCCGGCCAGAAGCGGCAAAACGTGCGGCCACAGGTCGGGAGAGATGGCGCAATCGTACATTGCCGCCAGCAGTTGCGAGAGATCACGAGCTTCGGTCATGCTATGTCTCACTTGCTGATTTCAGGCGTTTCTTGATTGCGGTGGCTTGATCGCGGTGTGCCGACAGGACCGTCACATTCGCAATCGCCCGGCGCGAGCCTTGGCCATATCGTACAACCCATTTTTGCCGAGCAACATCCGGTTGTCGCGGCACCGAAAGCGGGCATCGCCCAATGCACCCTCATTGAACGGAATGATTTCCCGTCGCCCCATCCATTCGGAGGGGGCGCGCGAAGGTATCGGAGAGCAAAGTCAAAAAAGAGCAGAGAGTTGGAACGTCCAACCCGCAGCCAAACGCACGCTCGCTCAGGCTCTGAGAGAGCATGCCCCGGAGATCCTGCATGAGCACGATCTACACGCCGACGCGCCCGACCCAGACTACCGGATTGAACCGGCGATTCTCCGGAGCGCTCAGGGAATTTTGGGGTGAATTGCAAGATCGGCGCAAGCGGGCGCGGCTGCGCGCCGATCTTTGCAGCCTCAACGACCGGGAACTCATGGATATCGGGATTGCGCGTGGCGAGATCGACTACGTCGCCTCGAACCGGAATAGCGACCCGCGAGGCATCCGTTCAGTTGGGTGATGTCGACATGGCCTTGATCAACACAAATCTACCGCGTCTCCAGCATGGCGACGCGGATGCCGAGATAGATGAAGAGGCCGCCGAGCGCGCGGTTAACCCAGGCAATCGCGCCTTCGGAGCTCCGCAGCCGGTGGGCGGCCCTGGCCGCGAATGCGGCCAGCACCAGGCACCACAGCGTTCCCGTCGAGATGAAGATCAGGCCGAGCGTCAGGAAGGCGAGCGGCTTGTGGGCGGAATCGGCTGCGACGAATTGCGGCAGGAAGGCCAGGAAGAACAGCGCGACCTTGGGATTGAGCGCGTTGGTGAAGACGCCCTGGAGGAACACCCGTCGCAGCGAGCTCCGCGCCCGCTCGTCGATGGCGGACGCCAGCGCCGGGCGCGACCACAGCATCTGAAGCCCGGTGACGACCAGATAGGCCGCGCCGACCAGCTTCAGGATCGAGAACGCCGTCGAGGAGGCCATCAGCAACGCCGAAAGGCCGATCGCGGCGCCCGCGACGTGGAAAAAGCAGCCGAAGCTGATGCCAAGCGCAGCCGCGGCGCCGCCCCGCCAGCCCATCTGCATGCTGCGGCCGATCACATAGACGCTATCCGGCCCGGGCGTGATGTTGAGCAGTATGCCCGACAGGATGAAGAGCCAGATCTCGTGAATGCCCAGCATGTGAAATCCCCCACCCGGCCCGCCTTGCGGCCTTGGAAGTCGGGCTTAGTCGGTTCGCTGCTCTCCGTCCACCGCCGGTATGCGTCAAATTTACGTGGAATTTGCAATGCGGTTCATACTATCGCTCGGCCACATCTGCTCTATAAAGGCAGGGTTCTTGAAATGCGGGATTCGAGGCGACTGCCACGCCGTGGCTGGTCTCCGATCCCTTGGAGCTCCGGGGCTATGGAAAGACGTCTGGCCGCCATTGTCTGCGCCGATGTCGCCGGCTATTCGCGCATGATGGGCAGCGACGAGGCCGGCACCCATGCCGCCTTCAAGGCCCATCGCAGCGCGATTCATCCGATCATCCTCAATCACGGCGGCCGGGTGGTGAAGAACACCGGCGACGGCTTTTTGCTGGAGTTCGCCTCGATCGTGGGCGCCACCGAGGCGGCGATCGCGATGCAGACGCTGATGGCGGAGCGCAACCACCATCTGCCCGCCGAGCGCGCCATGCAGTTCCGGCTCGGCATCCACATGGGCGACGTCATCGCCGACGAGGACGAGGTCTTCGGTGACGATGTCAACATTGCCGTCCGCCTCGAATCCGTGGCGAGCCCCGGCGGCTTCGCCATCTCGGCCAAGGCCTATCGCGAAGCCAGCAAGCATGTTTCCGTGCTGCTGACCGATGCCGGCAACCATCGCTTCAAGAACATCAAGGATGCGGTCGGGGTCTGGACCTGGACGCCCGAGGGCGCGCCTGCGCTCGCCCCCGAGCTGAGGGAGGCCTCCGCCCTCTCGCAGCAGTACCGCACCGCCATCGTCGGCGTGCTGCCCTTCGCCAATCTCAGCGATGCCCAGGACGAGTATTTCTCCGACGGCCTCACCGAGGATTTGATCCACGCGCTCTCGCTGCAATCCTTCTATCGGGTGCTGAGCCGCAACTCGACCTTCGCCTTCAAGGGCAAGAACGTGAGCACACGCCTGATCGCGCGCGAGATCGATGCCACTTATCTGATCCAGGGCTCGGTGCGGCGCGCCGGCGCCAAGATCCGCGTCACCGCCGAGCTGATCGCGCCGGAGACCGGCGAGCAGCTCTGGACCGGGCGCTACGACCGCGACATCGGCGATCTCTTTGCGATGCAGGACGAGATCACCACCAACCTGTCGGCCGCCATCGCCACCGAGATCGTCCGTGCCGAGGCCTCGGCGCCGGCGCGGATCTCGACCGACGTCAGCGCCTGGGACCGTTTCCTCAAGGGCCTGTCGCATTACTACCGGCAGACCAAAGAGGATCTGGCCACCGCCGTCGACCTGTTCCGGGAGGCCATCAGGCTCGATCCCAAACTGTCGATCGCGCACGCCTATCTCGCCACGATCCAGATCCAGAGCATCCAGTTCGGCTGGGTCAAGGGGACGCGGGAGATGTGGGCGGAGGCGATGAACCTCGCCGAGACCAGCGTCCGGCTCGACCCGCGCTCCTCCTTCGCGTTCTCGATCCTGTCCTGGGCCCATGCGCTGGAGGGACATTACGAGGCCGCGATGGACGCCGCCAAGCGTGCGGTCGCGCTCAATCCCTATGACAACGGCGCCCGCGGCGTGCTCGGCATCTGCCATTTCGTCGTCGGCGAGCACCGCGAGGCGATCGAGCTGTTCTCGATGGCCTCCCAGCGTGACAACAGCGACCCGCGCTACCAATGGTCCGCGCTGAACGCCTTCAGCCATTATCTCCTGAGGCAGTATGACGCGACGCTGTCATGGGCCCGCGAGCAGCTCTACATCAACCCGAACCACATGCAGGCGCTGGCGATCCGCGCCGCAGCGCTGGCGCAACTGGGACGGACGGCCGAAGCGAGCGAGGCCACAATCGTACTCATGGGCAACTACCCGACCCTGAACGTGGACCGTCATCTGCGCAATTTCCACTGGAAGCGGCCCGAGGACCTCGCGCATTACCGCGAGGGCCTGCTGAAGGCGGGCGTGCCGCTCGGCAAGCTGACCCTGGTCCAGGGCGACCTCAAACGCGCCGCCGAGTCCTGAGGGCGAGCCGCGGCGGTCAATCTCCTGTCAGTTTCCCCGCGACATCGCGCCGGCTTTTATTGACACGGCAGTGAATTCGGCCACACTTCGTTACACGCTGAAGTAGTATAGCCTGCTGTCGTTTTGTTAGGACTTTCCGCGCTTGATCGGCGCGTCCGGTTTTTGCGATTCGCCGTTTTCAGGATTTGGGCCATGCATCACCCCGCTCCGAAGCCGCCATTCGACCCCTCGATCCAGGTCTCACCGAACAATCCCTGTCCCTTCCTGCGCGGCCTCGTCGGCGAAGGTTTTCTCGATGGCGGCACCGTGCCGCTGCGGACGGTGTCGCAGACCATCGCAAATGCAAGCGGCGAGACCGGGCTGAAGAAGACCTCGGCCCGCATCCAGGTCCGCGGCGTCGCGCTGATCGCCAATGGCGCCTGTCACATTCTGCAAAGCATCTTCTGGGGCGCGCAGCTCGACCGGCTGCGCGGCGGCCCGCTCGACAAGCTCGGGGCCGGCTCGCGCATCCTCGGCGTCGACGGGCACGTCAACGAGGACGAGATCGCGCGGCTCGCCAGTTTCGGCGGCACCTATACTGATCCGGATGGCGGGACCGAGACCGGGCTCAACGCCTCGCAGATCCAGACCTTCATGAAGGACAATCTCAAGCGCGCCGGCAATCAGGCGCGCTGGTACTACCCGATCCTGATGAAGTTCGAGTGGCCGATCCTGCTCAGGATCATGGGCAAGGGCGAAGGTGACGACCGCTATCTCAGCGTGGCCGAGGTGAGGACATTGTTCAACGAGCGCAAATTCCCCGGCAGGGTCACCCAACGGGTCGTCGCCCAGCCCGTCACCCCGCCCTCGCCGCTCTTGCGCGCGATCGGCGGATTAGCCGCCGCGCTCTTCATCTTCGGCGTCGTGGCGCTGCGCTTTCCCGATCAATTCCAGCCGATGCTGCCCGGCATCCTCGGCGACCTCGTGGCGCCGCCCTTGCCGAAGCTGGTCGAACCCAAGGCCGCGTACTGGCTCGAGCAGAACTGGGCGCTGGAGGACCGGCACTGGTTTCATCACGCCAGCCAGGGCACCGCGACCTTCCCGGTGCCCTATACCTGGTTCATGGCGCTCGAGCAGCCGCGCCTGCATTTCTTCGCCAAGCCCGGGATGCTCCATGACAGCGACCATCTGCAGCGCTTCGGCTTCATCCCGAGCCCGCAGACGATCAACACCGACGACGCCACGCTGCGCCGGTTCGGCTATGCCAACGTCTACGACAAGACCAAGCCGGTGCCGGCGCGGCTTTGGGACCCGCCGGTCAACTGGGGTGCCCAGGCCGAGAACGTCGACGGCCTGCCCGTCGGCTTTGCACGCATGACCGGCGTACCTGATCCCGCGACCGGCAAGGTCGGCGAGGACCGGATTGGTCTCACCTGCGCCGCCTGCCACACCGGCCAGATCCACTATAAAGGCATCGACATCCGCTTCGACGGCGGCCCTGCGATGACCGACCTCAGGAAGCTCGAGGTCACGACCGGCCTGTCGATCGCCTATACGCTCTACGTTCCGGGCCGCTTCAAGCGCTTCGCCGACCGTGTGCTCGGCCCCTCCGCCAGCGATGCGGACCGCGATGCGCTGAAGCAGAAGCTGAGCGCGATCGGCACGTTCCTGGTCGACTGGGAGAAGACCTACGCCAAGACCATCGAGGGCAAGACGCGGTTCAACGAGAAGACCAAGCAGAACGAGCCGCAGCAGGACACCGAGGAAGGCTATGGCCGCCTCGATGCGCTCAACCGCATCGGCAACCAGGTCTTCTCCCAGGACATGGCGCTGAGCGGCCTCAGCGGCTTCGAGAAGAACCTGCACGCGAAGGACGCGCCGGTCAGCTTCCCGCCGATCTGGACCGTGCCCTGGCTCAAATACGCGCAATATGACGCGTCGATCGAGCAGCCGCTGATCCGCAACGCCGGCGAGGCGCTGGGCGTGACCGCGTTGCTCAACCTGTCCGACAATACGCCCAAGGACACGCTGTTCCGCTCGTCGATGGACATCAAGAACCTGAACTGGATCGAAGATCTACTGAAGGGGCAGGCGCCCTATCCGAAGAAGCAGCTCTCCGGACTGGTATCGCCGAAATGGCCGTCGGACATCTTCGGCGATGCCGCCTGGAAGATCGATGACGAGCGCGTCAATCGCGGCCGCAAGCTCTATGCTGAGATCTGCGCCGAATGCCATCTCGGCCCGGTCAACGACGCCAAGTTCGACGCCGAATTTCCGCAGCAGAGCATCTGGTCCTCGTCACGGTGGGAGACCATCGGCGACGACAAATTCCTGAACGAGGTCCAGAAGAGCGCCAAGGGCATGGGGACCGACCCCGCTCAGGCCAATGTGCTGGCGACGCGAACGGTTCAGGTGCCGGGCTTCCTCAAGCTCGACCCCACGCAGAATCTCAATGCCTGGTGGGACTGCAAGCTGCAGGATATTTCGTCGACCGACATGCCGTACGCGGTCGGCCTGATGGTGCTCGTCGACATCGTCAGCCGCAAGGCGATGGACGATGCCAAGATCGACCCGAAGGTTCAGCAGGCCTGGTGGGGCAAGCGCAAGAACTGCCCCAATCCCGGTCCGCAGCCGGCCGAGAAAAATGAGCCGCCGCCCTGGTATCGCGCGCGCCCGCTCAACGGCGTCTGGGCCACTGCGCCTTACCTGCACAACGGATCGGTGCCCTCGCTCTACTGGATGCTGAGCCCCGCGGCCGACCGCCCCAAATCGTTCTGCATGGGTGGCGGCCGCGACTACGATCCGAAGCAGGTGGGCTTTGCGGTCTCCGACGGCGAGAGCTGCAAGACCGGGCAGTCGCGCTTCTCGACGCGCGCGTCCGACGGCACCGACCTGTACGGCAACAGCAATGCCGGCCACTCCTTCGATGGCACGCCGGGCCCCGGCAAGGACGGCACCATCGGCCGCGTGCTCAAGGAGCAGGAGCGCTACGATTTGATCGAGTATCTGAAGACGCTGTGAGCTGCCGTTCGCCTCTCCCCGCTCGCGGGGAGAGGCCGGAATGCGTCCACGCCGTCATTGCGAGGAGCACTTGCGACGAAGCAATGACGGAGGATGCGGCTACTTGAACAGCGGCGTCCCCGGCACGAAGGCGTCGAAGGCGGCCCAGAACTGGGAGCGGTAGCGGTCCTGCTCCTGCAGGATCTCGTGCTTGGCCCCGGCGATCACGAGATGGGAGCCGGCGCGCAAATGATAGGCGAACTCCTCGATCGCCGCGGTCGAGACCACGGTGTCGTTGGAGGCCGCCAGCATCAGGATCGGCTGGCGGATCTCCGAGGGGTAGTGCATGCCCCTGAAGGTGTGCATCGCGCGGAAGGCGGTATCGGCCCAGGCGACCGTCGGCGATGCCAGCCCGAGCGTCGGGTCCTCCTCGAGGATCGCGGCATTGCGCGCATAACGGACGGGATCGCTGGTCACGGGATTTTTGATGAAGGGATCGAGCCCGGTGATGCGGTCGCTGCCCCCGGGCACATAACGACCGCCCATTCCCATCAGGCGCATCGTCTTCAGCAGCGTTCGCGCCGGCCACGAGGTGGTGCGGCCCGGCAGGTCGATCATCGGCGCCGACAGCACCATGCGATCGAACCAGCGCTTGCCGGCATGCGCCACCCGCAGCATCACCGTGCCGCCCATGGAGTGGGCCAGCGCGAAGAAGGGCGGCGGGCAATCCGGCAGCACCACCTGCTGCACGAAGGTCTCGACGTCGATCTCGAAATCGGAGAAGTCGCGTACATAGCCCTTGCGCGGGTCGCGCAGGCGCCGCGAGGAATGGCCCTGCCCGCGCCAGTCGATCATCGCCACCGCAAAGCCGCGGTCGCGCAAATCGCGCACGGTCTCGAAATATTTCTCGATCTGCTCGCTGCGCCCGGTGAAGACGCAGACGGTGCCCTTGCGGTTGGCCGGCGGCGCCCAGCGGGCAAAACGAAGCTCGGCGCCGTCAGGTGTCTTGATGGTGCCGCTGACGACGTCTTCGGGAACGGGGTTGGACGGAATCGAGACCAGCGTCATGATTGGGAGTGCTTGGGCGCCAAGTGCTGTACTCAAGTGCTGCAAATCAAGGGGCGGGAGCGCCGAAAAGGCGCCAGTGCCGCCCTCTTGAACGCCGTCTGGACTCACCCATATCACCTCAGTGCAGGCCGCTACCAGTGTTTCGGAACCGGAACATCAGGCTGCACACAGACTAAAGCCCGGCCCGATTGGCGGGCGGGTTACCGAAACAGTCGCTCATTGGAGGACTAGACCATGCGTACCTACGATCTCACCCCGTTCTATCGTTCCACCGTCGGCTTCGACCGCCTCTTCAACCTGCTCGACCAGGCCGGTTCGGACGGCAGCCCGGGTTATCCCCCCTACAACATCGAGCGCACCGGCGAGAACGCCTACCGCATCACCGTTGCGGTCTCGGGCTTTGCCAAGGATGAGCTTTCCATCGTCGCGAAGGAAAACACGCTGACGATCAAGGGCGAGAAAGTCGCCAACGAGAACTCGAAATCCGAAGTGCTCTATCGCGGCATCGCCGCACGCGCCTTCGAGCGCGCCTTCCAGCTTGCCGACTTCGTGCAGGTGAAGGACGCCTCGCTCGAGAACGGGCTGCTTCACGTCGACCTCCTCCGCGAGATTCCCGAAGCCAAGAAGCCGCGCCAGATCGCGATCAACGCCGGCGCGCCCAAGGCGCAAGTGATCGAGAGCTCGGTCGCCGCCTAAGCGCCCATCAACTTCCAGGTTTGCGAAAACGCCCCGGTGCCCCGGGGCGTTTTTTGCGCTGCATCACAGGGTGGTGAACGCGTAACGCCGTGGCCTCGCGCCCCGTCCTTTGGGTATCGAACCCAAAACGAGACGGAGAACGATCATGTCACTTTGGCGCAGCCTTTTCGTCGCCGCGAGCCTGCTGGCGGCTCCCATCAGCCTTGCCCATGCGCAGACCCCGCAGACCGTGAAGGCGACCAACGTCGTGCTGGTGCACGGCGCCTGGGCCGACGGCTCGAGCTGGTCGGAGGTGATCCCGATCCTGCAGGCCGCGGGCCTGCACGTGACGGCCGTGCAAAATCCGCTGTCGTCGCTTGCGGACTCCGTCGAGGCGACCAAGCGCGCACTGGCCGAGCAGGATGGGCCGACCGTGCTGGTCGCGCATTCCTGGGGCGGCACCGTGATCAGCCAGGTCGGCACCGATCCGAAGGTCACCGGCCTTGTCTACATTGCCGCCCGCGCGCCCGACGCGAATGAGGATTTCGTTGCGCTGTCGAAGCAGTTTCCGGCGGGTCCGGCGCGCGCCGGCATCGTCGAGCGCGACGGCTACACCAAGCTCTCGGAAGACGCCTTCCTGAAGTATTTTGCCAATGGCGTGAAGCCGGAGCAGGCGAAGGAGCTCTACGCGGTGCAATGGCCGACCGCCGCCTCGATCTTTGCCGGCCGTACGACTGAGGCTGCGTGGCATTCGAAGCCGAGCTGGTACGCGGTGTCGAAGAACGACGGCACCATCAATCCCGATTTCGAGCGCTTCCTCGCCAAGCGCATGAACGCCACGACGATCGAGCTCGACGCCGGCCACCTCTCGCTGGTGTCGCATCCGAAGGAAGTGGTGAAACTGATCCTGGACGCTGCGGGATATCCGCGCAGCTAGGGCTCCATCGCGACAACGCAAAAGCGCCCGACGTCATCGGGCGCTTTTGTTCTGCTCGGGTCTAATCAAGCCCCTGCGCGGCCGGCATCTCCTGCGTCGGCAAGATCGTGGGAGCCGGCTTCGCCTGGACGACGGTCGGAGCGACGGCTTGCGGCGCGGCCTGCACGGCGGCGGCCTGCTGCGCGGGCGGAGCCTGCGGCGCCTGGGCTTGCTGCGGGGCCTGCTGCGTAGCCTGCTGCGTCTTGGGCTCAACGGGCTTTGCCGCAGCGACCGGCGTCTCGCCGCGCTGTGGAGCGGCCTTCGGCAGCGGCACGGTGCGGCTGGCGACATGCGGGATCGGGGCCGGCGGACGCGGCGGGCCGCCACGGACCATCGTCGCTGGCGGCAGCGCACTTTGCGGACGATAGGGCGCAGCCATGGGCTCCTCATAGGCCGGCGCCATGCCGTAGGCATCCGCACTCGGCAGGAAGCGGATGATCCGTCCGTCGCGGGCATCGATCACCAGCCGGCCGTCGTCGCCGCGGCGGTCGATCACCGCGATGGTGTAGACGCTGCCGCGCAGGCGCGGGATGCCGAGCGGCGAGAAGCCGTTGTCACGCAGCACCGCGTAGACCTCGATCGAAGGCAGCAGCGCCGGGGCCGGGCCGCGCTCCTCATAGCCATAGCCATAGCCGTAGCGCGGCGGCGGTGGCGGCGCGGCTGCGCCCGGCCCGTAGGGTCCGTCGAAATCCGACACCGGGATCACGCCCCCTCTCGCAATACCGTCGGACGGAACCTGAGCCAAAATCTGCGCATGTCCCGCAGTCGCAGCCAGTGCCAGCGCGGCGGCGGCCACACATCCTGTGAAAAACTTCATGGTCGAGACGCTCCTGTCAGGCCTCGAACGGCAGGCGCTCTTTCGCTTCTTGCGGCGTGGCGCGCCTTCCGAAGGGGCTATCCGAAGCTTCATTCGGGATTTCGGCGTCCACAGGGCCGGATCAGGGCGCGTTTGCTTCAAAAGCGGGGCCGCGCAACTTTCGGAAAGCGATTGATTGACATATCGGGAATCGGGACTTCCGCGCGCTTGTGTGATAGACAAAAATTTGGCAAGGTGATTGTTAGGACAGGAAGACTGTCTCAATTTTGCCTGCGGTTCCGGCATAGGGATTGCAGCGAAAGTCGGTGCTCTCGAGCGCCATAAGGTAACAGGCCAAACCGTTCTCGGGGACGAAGAACGCCGAGGCCTGAATTTAAGAAAATGCGGCTCGCAGCGGACGAGCGGTGACCCAGAGGCGGGTGCCGCGGAACGCCCAAGGTGCGCCGAAGAGAGCGGTGAGGCAGCTTGCCGCATGGAGAGGATTGGAACAATGAACGGGTCGCAATTCGAGCGCGCAAACATCGTGGCAGAAGAACTGTCGGCGACGGTCGCCTCGAAAACGACCGATCCGATTCAGGAGCACAATTCGCGCCCGCCGGCTGAAGGCCTGTACGATCCGAGCCTGGAGAAGGACTCCTGCGGCGTCGGCTTCATCGCCAACATCAAGGGCAAGAAGTCTCACGAGATCGTCTCGGACGCGCTGAGCATCCTCTGCAACCTCGAGCATCGCGGCGCCGTCGGCGCCGACCCGCGCGCCGGTGACGGCGCCGGCATTCTGGTGCAGATCCCGCACACCTTCTTCGCCCGCAAGGCCAAGGAGCTCGGCTTCACGCTGCCCGCGCCGGGCGAATACGCCATCGGCGCGCTGTTCATGCCGCGCGACACCGCCTGGCGGAACGTCATCAAGAGCATCATCGCCGACCAGATCAAGGAAGAGGGCCTGACGCTGCTCGGCTGGCGCGACGTGCCGACCGACAATTCCTCGCTCGGCGTCACCGTGAAGCCGACCGAGCCCGCCTGCGTGCAGGTGTTCATCGGCCGCAACGGCATCGCCAAGACCGAGGACGAGTTCGAGCGCCGGCTCTACATCCTGCGCAAGTCGATCTCGCAGGCGATCTACCAGCGCCGCGACCGCGGCGGCGCCGGCTATTACCCGTGCTCGATGTCCTGCCGCACCGTGATCTACAAGGGCATGTTCCTCGCCGACCAGCTCGGCAAGTACTATCCCGACCTGCACGAGGCGGACTTCGAGAGCGCGCTCGCGCTCGTTCACCAGCGCTTCTCGACCAACACCTTCCCGGCGTGGTCGCTGGCGCATCCCTATCGCATGATCGCGCATAACGGCGAGATCAACACGCTGCGCGGCAATACCAACTGGATGGCGGCGCGCCAAGCCTCGGTCAGCTCCGAGCTCTACGGCAAGGACATCAACCGGCTCTGGCCGATCTCCTACGAAGGCCAGTCGGACACCGCCTGCTTCGACAACGCGCTCGAATTCCTGGTGCAGGGCGGCTACTCGCTGCCGCACGCCGTCATGATGATGATTCCGGAGGCGTGGGCCGGCAATCCGCTGATGGATGAGAAGCGCCGCGCCTTCTACGAATATCACGCCGCGCTGATGGAGCCGTGGGACGGCCCCGCCGCGATCGCCTTCACCGACGGCCGCCAGATCGGCGCCACGCTCGACCGCAACGGTTTGCGGCCGGCGCGCTATCTCGTGACCAAGGACGACCGCATCGTGATGGCGTCCGAAATGGGCGTGCTGACGATCCCCGAGGACCAGATCATCACCAAGTGGCGCCTGCAGCCCGGCAAGATGCTGCTGGTCGACCTCGAGCAGGGCCGTCTCATTCCCGACGACGAGATCAAGGCCGAGCTCGCCAGGAGCCATCCCTACAAGGAGTGGCTGGAGCGGACCCAGATCGTGCTGGAAGAGCTGCCGAAGGTGCCGACCACCGGCGTGCGCTCCAACCTGTCGCTGCTCGATCGCCAGCAGGCGTTCGGCTACAGCCAGGAAGACATCACCATCCTGATGACGCCGATGGCGGCCACCGGCGAGGAAGCCGCGGGCTCGATGGGCAACGACACACCGATCTCGGCGCTGTCGGACAAGGCCAAGCCGCTGTTCACCTACTTCAAGCAGAACTTCGCGCAGGTCACCAACCCGCCGATCGATCCGATCCGCGAGGAGCTGGTGATGAGCCTCGTCTCCATCATCGGACCGCGGCCGAACCTGTTCGACCTGCAGGGCCTCGCCACCACCAAGCGTCTCGAAGCGCGCCAGCCGATCCTGACCGACGCGGACCTCGAAAAGATCCGCTCGATCTCTGAGGTCGCCGAGTCGCACTTCAAGTCGCGCACGCTGGACACCACCTTCCACGCCGGCCTTGGTGCGGCCGGTATGGACCAAGTGCTCGACGAGCTCTGCGCGCGCGCCGAAAGCGCGGTGCGCGAGGGCGTCAACATCATCATCCTGTCCGACCGCATGGTCGGCACCGACCGGGTTCCGATCCCGTCGCTGCTGGCCTGCGCCGCCGTGCATCATCACCTGATCCGCACCGGCCTGCGCACCTCGGTCGGCCTCGTCGTCGAATCCGGCGAGCCGCGCGAAGTGCATCACTTCGCCTGCCTTGCCGGCTACGGCGCCGAAGCGATCAATCCCTACCTCGCGTTCGAAACCATCGTCGCGATGAAGGACCGCCTGCCCGGCTCGCTCGACGACTACGAGATCGTCAAGCGCTACATCAAGTCGATCGGCAAGGGCCTGCTGAAGGTGATGTCCAAGATGGGCATCTCGACCTACCAGTCCTATTGCGGCGCGCAGATCTTCGACGCGGTCGGCCTCAAGGCGGACTTCGTCACGAAGTTCTTCGCCGGCACGCATACCCGCGTCGAGGGCGTGGGCCTTGCCGAGATCGCCGAAGAAGCCGTGCGCCGTCATGCCGACGCGTTCGGCGAGGCGCAGGTCTACAAGACCGCGCTCGATGTCGGCGGCGAATATGCCTATCGCAGCCGCGGCGAGGACCATGCCTGGACCGCGGAATCGGTCGGGCTGCTGCAGCATGCCGCGCGCGGCAACTCGCTGGAGCGCTATCGCGCCTTCGCCAAGATCCTCAACGAGCAGTCCGAGCGTCTGCTGACGCTGCGCGGCCTGTTCCGGATCAAGAACGCTGACGAGGAGAAGCGCAAGCCGGTGCCGCTCGACCAGGTCGAGCCGGCCAAGGACATCGTCAGGCGTTTCGCCACGGGTGCGATGAGCTTCGGCTCGATCTCGCGCGAGGCACACACCACGCTTGCGATCGCCATGAACCGGATCGGCGGCAAGTCGAACACCGGTGAAGGCGGCGAGGAAGCCGATCGCTTCAAGCCGATGCCGAACGGCGATTCGATGCGCTCGGCGATCAAGCAGGTCGCCTCGGGCCGCTTCGGCGTCACCACGGAGTATCTCGTCAACTCCGACATGATGCAGATCAAGATGGCGCAGGGTGCCAAGCCCGGCGAAGGCGGCCAGCTGCCCGGCCACAAGGTCGACGCGACCATCGCCAAGGTGCGTCACTCGACCCCGGGTGTCGGCCTGATCTCGCCGCCGCCGCACCACGACATCTACTCGATCGAGGATCTGGCGCAGCTCATCTACGACCTCAAGAACGTCAACCCGACGGGCGACGTCTCGGTCAAGCTCGTCTCCGAGATCGGCGTCGGCACGGTCGCCGCGGGCGTCGCCAAGGCGCGCGCCGACCATGTCACCATCGCGGGCTTCGAGGGCGGCACCGGCGCTTCGCCGCTGACCTCGATCAAGCATGCCGGCTCGCCGTGGGAGATCGGCCTTGCCGAAACCCACCAGACGCTGGTGCGCGAGCGGCTACGCAGCCGCATCGTGGTCCAGGTCGACGGCGGCTTCCGCACCGGCCGTGACGTCGTGATTGGCGCACTGCTGGGCGCCGACGAGTTCGGTTTCGCCACCGCTCCCTTGATTGCGGCCGGCTGCATCATGATGCGCAAGTGCCATCTCAACACCTGCCCGGTCGGCGTCGCGACCCAGGACCCTGTCCTGCGCAAGCGCTTCACCGGCCAGCCCGAGCACGTGATCAACTACTTCTTCTTCGTCGCCGAGGAAGTCCGCGAGATCATGGCCTCGCTCGGCTTCAGGACCTTCAACGAGATGATCGGCCAGGTTCAGCTGCTCGACCAGACCAAGCTGGTTGCGCACTGGAAAGCCAAGGGCCTCGACTTCTCGAAGCTCTTCGTCAAGCAGAAGGAAGAGAAGGGCCAGAAGATCTATCACTCCGAGCGCCAGAACCATCATCTGGAGGCGGTGCTCGACCGCACGCTGATCGAGAAGGCGCAGCCTGCGCTCGACCGCGGCGCGCCGGTGAAGATCGAGACCAAGATCAACAGCACCAACCGCTCCGCGGGCGCGATGCTGTCGGGCGCGGTCGCCAAGATCTACGGCCATGCCGGCCTGCCGCACGACACCATTCATGTCGGCCTCAAGGGCACCGCCGGCCAGGCCTTCGGCGCGTGGCTCGCCCACGGCGTCACCTTCGAGCTCGAGGGTGAAGGCAACGACTATGTCGGCAAGGGTCTCTCGGGCGGCAAGATCATCGTCAAGCCGCCGAAGAACTCCGCGATCGTGCCGGAAGAGAGCATCATCGTCGGCAACACCGTGATGTACGGCGCGATCGATGGCGAATGCTACTTCCGCGGCATCGCCGGCGAACGCTTCGCCGTGCGTAACTCGGGTGCGGTCGCCGTCGTCGAAGGCGCGGGCGATCATTGCTGCGAATACATGACCGGCGGCATCGTGGTCGTGCTCGGCAAGACCGGACGCAACTTCGCGGCCGGCATGTCCGGCGGCATCGCCTACGTGCTCGACGAGACCGGCGACTTCGACAAGCTGTGCAACATGGCGATGGTCGAGCTCGAGCCGGTGCTGTCGGAAGAGCTGATCAACGCCGGCACCTATCACCACTCCGGTGACCTCGAGGCGCACGGCCGGGTCGACGTGTTCAAGAACCTGCTCGACTCCGACGTCGAGCGGCTGCACGTCCTGATCTCGCGCCACGCCAAGGCGACCGGCTCCAAGCGCGCCGCCGACATCCTTGCCAATTGGAAGGACTGGCTGCCCAAATTCCGCAAGGTGATGCCGGTCGAGTACCGGCGCGCGCTGCGCGAGATGGTCGCCAACGCGGACGCCGAGCCGAAAATCGCGATCGGGGCGTAAGGCAATCACACCCCGTCATTGCGAGCAAAGCGAAGCAATCCAGACTTTTTACCTTGATGCAGACTGGATTGCTTCGTCGCTTCGCTCCTCGCAATGACGACGAGAAGAAACAAAACGAATTTAAGCGGCAGGGACTTCGGGTTTAATGGGCAAGATCACGGGTTTTCTCGAAATCGAACGGCACGATCGCAAGTACACCCCGGTCGCCGAGCGCGTGAAGCATTACAACGAATTCGTCGTTCCCTTGACCGAGAAGGAAACGCGCGACCAGGCCGCGCGCTGCATGAATTGCGGCATTCCCTATTGCCACGGCACCGGCTCGGTCGCGCCCGGCACGCCCGGCTGCCCGGTCAACAACCAGATCCCCGATTTCAACGACCTCGTCTATCAGGGCAACTGGGAAGAAGCCTCGCGCAACCTGCACTCGACCAACAACTTCCCGGAGTTCACCGGCCGCATTTGTCCGGCGCCGTGCGAGGCGTCGTGCACGCTCAACATCGACGACAACCCTGTTACCATCAAGACCATCGAATGCGCGATCGTCGACCGCGCCTGGGACAATGGCTGGCTGAAGCCTGAGGTCGCAGCGGTCAAGACCGGCAAGAAGGTCGCGGTGATCGGCTCGGGTCCGGCCGGCATGGCCTGCGCCCAGCAGCTCGCGCGCGCCGGTCACGACGTGCACCTGTTCGAGAAGTACGCCAAGGCCGGCGGCCTGCTCCGCTACGGCATCCCCGACTTCAAGATGGAGAAGGGTGTCATCGACCGCCGCGTCAAGCAGATGGAAGGCGAAGGCGTCACCTTCCACTACAACAGCCATGTCGGCGCCGACGGCAATGTCGATCCGCGCGAGATGCTCAACGAGTATGACGCGATCGCGCTGACCGGCGGCGCGGAAGCCCCGCGCGACCTGCCGATCCCCGGCCGCGATCTCCAGGGCATCCACTACGCCATGGATTTCCTGCCGCAGCAGAACCGCCGCGTCTCCAGCGAGCCGCTGAACGGCGTCCAGGAGATTTTGGCCGGCGGCAAGCATGTCGTCGTCATCGGCGGCGGCGACACCGGCTCCGACTGCATCGGCACCTCGCTGCGCCAGGGCGCGCTGTCGGTGACGCAGCTCGAGATCATGCCCGCCCCGCCCGAGCGCGAGAACAAGGGCCTGACCTGGCCGAACTGGCCGCTGAAGATGCGCACCTCCTCGAGCCAGGCCGAAGGCGCCGTCCGCGAATACGCCGTGCTGACCCAGAAGTTCACGGGCGAGAACGGCCAGGTCAAGAAGCTGCACTGCGTCCGCGTCGACGACAAGTTCAAGCCGATCGAAGGCACCGAGTTCGAGCTCGACGCCGAGCTCGTCCTGCTCGCCATGGGCTTCGTGCATCCCGTGCACGAGGGCCTGCTCAAGCTGCTCTCGGTCGACCTCGACCCGCGCGGCAATGTCAAGGCCAACACGCTGGACTACCAGACCTCGCGACCGAACGTGTTCACCGCCGGCGACATGCGCCGTGGGCAATCGCTGGTGGTGTGGGCGATCCGTGAAGGTCGGCTGTGCGCGCGGTCGATCGACACGTTCCTGATGGGGAAGACGGATCTGCCGCGCTGAGTTTTTGCTCGGCCGCCAGACTTGCAAAAGGTGTCATCGCCCGCGAAAGCGGGCGATCCAGTATTCCAGAGACGTCAAACGTATACGGATAGGCCGCGGCGTACTGGATGCCCCGGTCAAGCCGGGGCATGACAGTGGAGTGGGTGGCGAGAGCGGAGCCAACTGAGCCGCATACGCTCCAGCGCCCCCACTACGCCCCGCTTAATTCTGCAGCCTCACCCCAACCATCACCACCGTGCCCTGCGAGCTCGAGCCCGGCTGGTTCGAATCCAGGATGTCGTGGCGCAGCGTGCCCTTGATCCAGATGTTGCGGTTGAGCTTGTAGATCAGATTGCCTTCGAGCGAGTAGGTTTTGTCGTTGCGACCCTGGTTCTGGTAATCGTAGGTGCCGTAGGTGAACTTGCCGACGGCGGTGAGCCAGCGGCGGAAGTCGTGATCGACTTCGGCGGCATAGGTGTGCACCAGCACGCCGGATGAGCCGGGGACGGTGGTCTCGTTGATCTGCGTGTCGGTGAAGAATTTCACCGTGGTGAGGCCGCTCGCATTCCAGATCAGCGAGCCCGCGGTGAGGAAGCCGGAGAGCTGGCTGAGGCGCGGGTCGACATAGTTCCGCGCGGCATAGCCGATCGAGACCTCGCCGGTGAGGATGCGCGAGAACTCGAAGGACGAACCGACCTTGGCATAGCCGCCGTTTGAATCGCGGAAGTAGCCATTGCGGTCGGCGGGCTGGTCGTGGACGCGGGTATCGCCCTCGATCTCGACGAACGGTTTCAGGCCCGGCTTCAGCTCATAGGAGAAGCGCCCGACGCCGCCATACTGGTTGAAGTCGCGGTCGTTGTTGCTGAAGGTCGAACCGTCGGTGAGTTTCGAATCCGTGTAGGCGGTGCGATCGATGGTGGCGCCGGCGGCGACCTGGAAGCGATTGAAGGTCTGGTCGAAGCCGAGCGTCGTGCCGTAGCTGGCATAAATAGGATATTTCTGCAGGCCGGCCTGCACGTTCGGGCTGCCGGGATTGTCGGTGGCGACCCGCAGGCGCAGCTGCGAGGTCAGCTTGAGATCGCGGTCGACGTCGAGGCGTCCGTCGACATGGCCGGTGAAATCGGGGCGATTGATGTCGACCGGCGACGGCGAGGCGAAGCCGTCGATCGTCGCCGGCATGTTGTTGGTGTAGGCGGAGAACGAGCCGCGCAGATCGGCGACCAGCGCGTGGCGCTCCCAGTCGGACTGCACCAGCAGGTCGGGCGCGACGACGATGACCGGCGAGCCGACCGGCTTGCTCAGGCGCGCCGGGTTGGTGTCGTAGCCGGTGGAGAGCTCGAGCCCGCCCTTGATCAGGAAACTGCCGGCATAATCGCCGACCGCGCCGAACGCGTCGTCATCGACCTTGAGCCGGCGGCGCAGCGGCTGGCCCGGCACGTTGCCGGCCATCGCCGGGGCGACCGGTGGCTTGTGTGCGGTCTCGGATGGCGGCGGCGCGATGCGCGGCGGCCCCAGCGTCGTCACCGGCGTTGCGGGCGGCGGCGCCGAGCCGGGCCCGAGCGGGCGCTTCGGCTTGGCTTGGCCGGGATAAAGCTTGGGCTGCTGCCGCTTGCGGTTCAGCGAGTCGTAGCCGGAGCCGCTGGCGCCATTGGCGGCGGGCAGGCCGTAGGTCGGGACCTGACCGACGCGCGAGGGCGCGGGCGCCTGCTGCTGCTGGCGGGTGCGCGGATCGGCATTGGGATCGGGCAGCGCCGGCAGCGCATCGGAGGGCGCCTGCGGCACGCCCGCCGTGCGCCGCGTCGGCAGCGTTTCGGGCGCGGCAAAGCCGCCGCGGTTGGGATTGAACAGGTCGGGCGTGAGGCTCTGGGCCGCTACCGGGCCGCTTCCGAGGGCCGTCAACGCCAGACATGGCAAAGCGGCGCGCAGGAAATGCGCGCGTTTGCTCCGGCCGGTGCCTGGAGACGGCCCCACGATGGAATTACCCCAACGAAATCAAATGCTTTCACGATCACCCCCACCGGCTGGCGGGAACCATCGTTAATGGAGTTAAAACAATTATGGTTAATGACCGGTTGAGGGCATAAGTGGCTCGCGTCGCCTCGCCCGTCCGGGCGTGCTAAGCAGCACGGCAACGAACGCTCCCCTCCCTGGACCTGAATATGCCGAGCTCGAAACCGCTGATGACCCAATCATCCGGCCCCACCGCTGACAGCGTCGAATCCGCGCTCCGCACCCTGGAGACGGAGAGTGGCGGCATCAACGCGCTCGCCGCCGCCCTGCGCGGCCCGCTCGGCGAGGCGTTTGCCCGGGCGGTCGACCTGATCCGCAACGCCAAGGGCCGCGTCATCGTCACCGGGCTCGGCAAGTCCGGCCACATGGCGCGCAAGATCGCGGCGACGCTGGCCTCCACCGGCACACCGGCTTTCTTCGTCCACACCGCCGAAGCCGCCCATGGTGATCTCGGGATGATCACCACCGACGACGTCATCATGGCGTTGTCCTGGTCCGGCGAGCAGCCGGAGATGAAAACGCTGGTGAACTATTCGGCGCGGTTTGCGATCCCGATGATCGCGGTGACCTCGAACGCGACCTCGTCGCTCGGACAGGCCGCCGACATCGTGATCGAGCTGCCGAAGGCGCGCGAGGCCTGCCCGCACAATCTGGCGCCGACGACGTCGACGATGATGCAGGTCGCGATCGGCGATGCCATCGCGATCGCGCTGCTCGAAGGCCGCGGCTTCACCGCGCTGGAGTTCGCGCATTTCCACCCCGGCGGCAAGCTGGGTGCGATGCTGAAATTCGTCCGCGACTACATGCGCACCGGCGCGGAGATCCCGCTCAAGCCGCTCGGCACCAAGATGTCGGACGCGGTGATGGAGATGTCGGCCAAGGGCCTCGGCTGCGTCTGTATCGTCGATGAGGCCGGCGGCATTGCTGGCATCATCACCGACGGCGATCTGCGCCGCCACATGCGGCCTGACCTGCTGACGGTGTCGGTCGACGACATCATGACCAGGCAGCCCAAGACCGTGCCGCCCTCGATGCTCGCCTCCGAGATGATCGAAGTGCTGAACACGCGCAAGATCACGACGCTGGTGGTGACCGAGGCGGACAAGGTGGTGGGCATCGTGCACCTGCACGATCTGCTGCGGGCGGGCGTGGCGTAAGGCACGCGCCCTCTCCCCTCGTCATTCCAGGGCGCGCCCTCTTGGGCGCGAGCCCGGAATCCATCCATCTCCGAGGTCGCGGCCCGATGGATTCCAGGCTCGCGCTTCGCGCGCCCCGGAATGACAGCGTGGGTGAGGCGCATCTCCCTCCTCCGTCATTGCGAGCGCAGCGAAGCAATCCAGACTGCCGCTACGGAGAGACTCTGGATTGCTTCGTCGCTTCGCTCCTCGCAATGACGAGACCTACGCCGGAAACCGCGCCGCCTTCTCCTGCAGCGGCAGCCGCAGCCCGTTCGCCAGATACGACACCGTGCGGTAGAAGCCGCACAGCAACATGATCTCCAGAATCTGCGCCTCGTCGTAATGCGCCGACAGCGCGGCGAACTCTTCGTCGCTCCACGTCGCGCGGTGGTGCAGCGCATCGACGGCCGCAATCAGCGCCTGCTCGCCCGGTGACCAGCAGGCTGAATTCGCGTCGCCCTGCGCGGTGGCGCGGACCTCGTCCGCGGTGAGCTTTGCCGGCCCCGCAAAAATCGCGACATGCACGCCCCATTCATATTCGCATCGGTTCAGCGCGCAGGTGCGGTCGATGACGATCTCGCGCTGGCGCAGCGACAGCGGTCCCGGATCAAGCAGCCCGCCGGCGCGGAACTTGTCCCAGGCGCGGGCGTGGCCCGCCATCACCCGGAACAGCACCAGCGGCGGCGCGCCGCGCATGATGCGGTCGAACTGCGCCTGGATCTCCGGGGGATAAGGCGGGGTGAGCGGGGCGATGCGCGGTGCGGCCTGGGACATGGGCTGTTTCCGTTACTACATTTACCGTAGCACTACGCTACATTATCTGTAGCACGACGCAAGAGGGTAGCAATGGCCAAGCAGGCAGCATCAGGGAAGGTCCGCGGCTCGCGCACCGGGCGGCCGGTCATGGCGCTGCTCGACCTGCTCGGCCGGCGCTGGGCCTTGCGGATATTGTGGGAGTTACGCGGCGAGCCGCTCACCTCGCGTGGCTTGCGCACCGCCTGCGACGAAGCTTCACCGACGGTGCTGCAGGCGCGGCTGACAGAGCTGCGCGAGGCCGGCTTCGTGGAGCTCGGCGACGGCGGCGGTTACGGACTGACGGCACTGGGGCGGGAGCTGTGCGAGACGTTCATGCCGCTGCACCGGTTTGCGGAGAGGTGGCGCAGCAAGAGCGGTGCCTGAGTCTCGCGATGTCGTCTCAACGGTTTCGTCATTGCGAGCCAACGGGTCCGCGCGAAGCGCGGCCCCGTTGGCTCGCAATGACGGCGGACTAAGTCGCCGCCACCGTCAGATTCGCGCCGTCCACCTGCACCACTTTCACCTTCGTCCCCGCCGGCGTATCCGGGCCGGCGACGCGCCAGACCGTGTCGCCGATGCGTACGGTGCCGCTGCCGTCGATGATCGGCTTCTCCAGCGTGAACTCGCGGCCCAGGAGCGCCTCGGTGCGCTTGTTGAGGAAGGGGCTTGCGCTTGCGTCCAGCTTCGGCCGGGCGAGGCGGCGCCAGACCGGCACGGCGGCGGTGGCGAACACCGCGAACATCACGAGCTGGATCTGCCAGGAGATGGCCGCCGCGAACGAGATCAGGCCGACGAGCAGCGCAGCTAGCCCGAGCCAGAACAGGAAGACACCCGGTGCCAGCACTTCAAGCGCCATCAGGATGAAGCCGAAGATCAGCCAGTTCCAGGTGCCGAGCGATACGAACATGTCGGTCATGACACGACCTCTTGTAATTGACGCATGACCTTATCGAAAGATCATGCGCCGTTCCTTACCCCTGCCGCGGCGGCACTGCCGGCGGCGTCGGGCCGGTCGGCGGCACCGAGCCGGTGCGACGGGCCGCGGCAGCCGCGGACGCCGCACTCTCGCCGAATGTGGCCTTGGCGATCTCGCCGATGCCGGCGAGCGAGCCGAGCATGGATGTTGCTTCCATCGGCAGCATGATGATCTTCTGGTTCGGCGCGTCCGCGAACTGGCCGAACGCCTTGATGTACTTGTCGGCGATGAAGTAGTTCAGCGCGGCGACGTCGCCCTTGGAGATGGCCTCGCTCACCATTTGCGTCGCCTTGGCCTCGGCCTCGGCGGATCGCTCACGCGCTTCGGCGTCGCGGAATGCAGCTTCCTTGCGGCCCTCGGCCTGGAGGATCTGGCCCTGCTTGGCGCCCTCGGCGCGCAGGATCTCCGACTGGCGCTGGCCTTCGGCCGCCAGGATGTCGGCGCGCTTGACGCGCTCGGCCTTCATCTGCCGGCCCATGGCTTCGACGAGGTCGGCGGGCGGCACGATGTCCTTGATCTCGATGCGATTGACTTTAAGACCCCACGGCGAGACCGCGGCGTCGACGACGCGCAAGAGGCGCTCGTTGATCTCGTCGCGATGCGACAGCACCTGGTCGAGATCCATCGCGCCCATCACCGAGCGGATGTTGGTCATGGTCAGGACGGTGATGGCCTGGGTCAGGTTGGAGACCTCGTAGCTCGCTTTCGCGGCGTCGAACACCTGGTAGAAGGCGACACCGTCCACCGTCACGGTGGCGTTGTCCTTGGTGATGACCTCCTGCTCGGGGATATCGATCACCTGCTCCATCATGTTGATCTTGCGCCCGACGCGATCGAAATAGGGCACGATCAGGTTGAGCCCGGGGCTCAGCGTCTGGGTGTATTTGCCGAAACGTTCGATGGTCCAGTCATAGCCCTGCGGCACCGTCTTCACGCCGGCAATCAGCGTGACGATGACGAGCAGCACCAGAACAATCGCGAAAATGTCGAAACCGCTCATATTTCCTCCAAGGCGGAAAAGAAGCCGGGAAAAGGCCTTTTCCGGCGCTGTCATTGGTCGGGATCACGACCCTACCGGTTCAGCGGTCGCGATTCACGTCGGTATCGGCGGGATTCTGCACAAGGCGGAGAGGAAGGAAACGGCTGCGATATGTATTTGCGGAAGGCTCTTGAAAGCGTGCGGGCGCAAACCTACCAGAGAAAGTTAACGAATCCTGAGACGCCGTCCGTCAGAGACAGCCTCACTCGATGACGTCGTTCGCGATTGCGAGCAGGCCCGGGGACAGCGTGACGCCAAGCGCCTTGGCCGTCTTGAGGTTGACCGCCAGCTCGAGCTTGGTGGGGTTCTGCACCGGCAGGTCGGCGGCCTGCGCCCCCTTCAGGATGCGGTCGATGTAGCTGGCGGCGCGGCGGAGCTGTTCGGCACTATCGGTGCTGTAGGACATCAGCCCGCCCTCCTCGACGAAGGCACGGCTCCAGAACACCGCAGGCATGCGCGCCTCATTGATCGCCGCGAGCAGCGGCGTGCGGTTGGCCATGGTGAAGAAGTCCGGCAGGATCAGCAGGCCGCCGTCCTTGCGTGCGGCCAGCGCGGCGATGGAGGCGGCGTCATTCACTGGCACTGGCTCGACCGCCACATGCAGCGTGCGCGCGGCATCCTCGATCGTGCGCAGCATCAAGGGCGCGAACGGCGCGGTGGCGGGATTGTAGACGACGAAGACGCGGGACACCTTTGGCGTGACCTGCGTCAGCATCTCCAGCCATTTGCCGGCCAGCGGGCCGTCATAATCGGTGAAGCCGGTGATGTTGCCGCCGGGATGCGCGAGGTTTTTGACGAAGCCCTGGCTGACAGGATCGGTGACCACGGCGAACACGATCGGGATCGAGGTGGTGCGCTGGCGCAGCTCCTCCACCGAGGGCGTGCCGAGCGCGAGCAGGATGTCGGGCTTGAGCGCGATCAGCTCATCGGCGAGCCGGGCGATGCGCGCGCGATCGCCCGCACCGCTGCGCCAATCGACCCTGAGATTGCTCTGCTCTTTCCAGCCATGGGCGGCGAGCGCCTCGGCGAGGCGCGCCTGCCCGATCACGTTGTCGGAGGCGATGACCGAGAGCACGCCGAGCCGGCGCGCCGCATTCGGCTGCTGCGCCAGCACCTCGGCCGGCAGCGCGGTGATCGTCCCAAGAAGCGCCAGGCATTCGCGGCGGTTCATGGGAGACACCATTAGACCCAACCCTGGAGCTCGCGCAGCACCAGGGTGCGGATCACGTCCATGCCGGGATCGCTGTCATTGAGACAGGGGATCGCGGAAAACTGCTCGCCGCCATTGTGCTTGAAGATCTCGGCATTCTCCTGCGCGATCTCCTCCAGCGTCTCGAGGCAATCGGCGGAAAAGCCCGGCGTCACCACCGCTATGCGGCGCACGCCTTCCTTGGCGAGCCGCTCCATGGTCTTGTCGGTGTAGGGCTGGAGCCACTCATCATTGCCGAAACGCGACTGGAAGGTCAGCAGCAGCTTTGTGTCGTCCATGCCGAGCCGGCGGCGCAGCGCCTCGGTCGTGGCGATGCAGTGGTTTTGATAGGGATCGCCCTTGTCGACATAGGATTTCGGCATGCCGTGGAAGGACGCCACGATCAGCTCGGGCTTGAACGGCAGCGTTGCCAGATGAGTCTCGATCGAGGCCGCGAGCGCTTCGATATAGGCCTCGTCCTCGTAATAAGGCGGCGTCACCCGCAGCGTCGGCTGGTTGCGCAGCCGGGCGAGCACGCGGAACACTTCGTCGCAGACGGTGGCCGAGGTCGAGGCGGAATATTGCGGATAAAGCGGAACGGCGAGGATGCGCTCGCACCCCTTCGCGATCAGCGCGTCGATGCCCGACTTGATCGAGGGATTGCCGTAGCGCATCGCCCAGTCCACCACGACGTGCGCGCTATCGGACAAGGCGTCGGCCAGTTTGTCGCTCTGCGAGCGCGTGATGGTCTTCAGCGGCGATTCGTTCTTCTCGTTGTTCCAGATCTTCTGGTAGTCGAGCGCCTTGGTGCGGGGGCGGCTGCGCAGGATGATCCCGTTCAGGACGAACTGCCAGACAAGGCCCTGGTCCTCGATGACGCGGGCGTCGGACAAAAATTCCTTCAGATAGACCCGCACGCCCGGCGCATCGGCCGTATCGGGCGTGCCGAGATTGACCAGGAGCACGCCGACGCGCGGCTGGCTGGACTGAAGGGGCGGCTTCGCGGTCGCGATGGGGGCTGCGGTCGTCATGCTCAGTTGCGTCGCGCGTTGCACCGAACTTGTCAAGATGAGCCCGGTTTCGCTAGGGTCCGCCTCAAGCGGGGGAGGGAAGATGACGCTCGCGGAATGGTGTGTATTCGGGGCGCTGCTGCTCTATCTGGCGACGATCGCCGCGATCAAATGGATCAGGTTTCGCGGGTTCGACAATTCACGCCCGCGCGATCCCGCCTTCTATCAGGACGCCATCGCGGCGCGTGCGCTGGGCGCCCATCAGAACGGCATCGAGACCTGGCCGTTCTTCGCCTTCGCCGTCCTGCTCGCTGAATACAGGGACTCGCCGCAGCGGCTGATCGACGAGCTCGCCGCGTTGTTCCTGATCGTGCGGGTCGCCTATGTGCTGACCTATCTCGGCAACCGCCCGACCCTGCGCTCGATCCTCTGGAGCATCGGCTTTGCGATCAATCTCGGGATCTTCTTCATGCCGGCCTTGAAGCGCTTCCTGCCGGTGTGAGTCGGATCTCACACCGACAGATGACGCTCCCGCGTCGCGATCAGCGCCCGCATCGATGCCGGGATCGTGACTGGGCGATGGGTCTGCTGGTTGGTGTAGACCCAGACGATCTCGCCGGTCACCAGCGCATCCGTGCCGCCTTTTTGGAAAATGCCGAGCTCGAAGACGAGGCTCGAATTGCCGATCCGCGCCACGCGCGCACCGACGTCGAGCTCCCAGTCGAACCTGACCGGCGCCTTGTATTCGATCACCGATTTGACGACGTGAAAGTCGATGCCGCTCGCCTGCGCATCCGCATATTGGTCAAACCCCAGCGCGCGGAAATATTCGGTGATGGTGGTGTCGAAATAGGTCAGGTAGTGCGCGTTGAAGACCACGCCCTGACCGTCGATTTCGGAATAGCGCACCCGGAACGGGTGAAAGAACCAGAAGTTATCGCGCGACATGGAATCCCCCGACTGTTCTTGTTCGTTTGACGAACTGAATAGCGGACCGGAGGGAGCTTCGCAAAGCCAGCAGCTCCCGTGTCCCGGACGCGGTGCAGCGCCCTTGCGCTGCTCCGCAGAGCCGGGACCCAGAAGGCTACAGGTTATAGTCCGGAGAGATGGGCCCCGGCTCTGCAGCGCACCGTCGAAGAGACGCTGCGCTGCGTCCGGGGCACGAGAGCTTGGTTCAGAAACACGTCGTCCGCTCGGCCGCGATGTAGCCGAACAGAAGCCCCGCGCCGAACAGCAGCACGACGGCAGCGGCGGCAAATTCGATGCCCCGCATGAACAGTGCGCCGCCGCCGTCGCGGCCGGCGCTGAGGCGCTGCGCGATGTCCTTGGCGGAGACGGCGACGACCGCGATGGCGGCAACCGTGATCGCGGTGCCGAGGCCCATCAGGAAGGTCGCGGCGATGCCGGCCCAGAACAGTCCCTGGGCGAGCGCGAACACCAGAACCAGGATCGCGCCCGAGCAGGGGCGGATGCCGACGGTCAGGATCGCGGCAAAGCCGCGGCGCCAGCCGCCGGGGCCGGCGAGTTCGCTCGGGGTGGGACCGTGGGAATGGCCGCAATGCTCATCATGGACGTGGTCGTCGTGCCCGCCATGGTGATGGGCGTGCGCGTGGTCGTGGCCGTGATGATCATGGTGATGATGATCGTGGTGATGCTCATGCGCATCGTGATGACGGTGACGGCCGTGATCATGGTCATGCGGCACGCCGGCGATCGCCGGCACCGGCTGGGCCGCCTGCAGCGCGCGGATGAAGGTGCGGCCCTTGACCCAGACGAGGCGCAGGCCGAACAGCGCGATCAGGGCATAGCTTGCGATCTCGATCGCGCCTTCCGCCTTGCACATGGTCTTGGCGGTCGCATTCAGGATCCAGGCCGAGATGCCGACGATCAGGATCGCGACCAGCGACTGCATCAGGGCGGACGCGAACGAGAGCGCGATGCCGCGCCTGGCGGTCTCGCGGTTAGCGACGAGATAGGAGGCGATCACCGCCTTGCCATGGCCGGGGCCGGCCGCATGGAAGATGCCATAGGCGAACGAAATGAACAGCAGCGTCCACACCGCCGAGCCGTCCGACTTGGCGGCGCGGATCGTCGCCGACATCTGGCGATAGAATTCCGACTGCTTTGCCAGCAGCCAGCCGATCAGGCCGCTGGCCTCGGGCTCGGCGGCCTGCGTCGGGCGTGGTGCACCGAACGGGTTTTGCGCGAGGAGATCGTGGAGCGCGGCATCGGCCGCGCCCAGCACGACGACGATTGCGGCGCAGGCGAGCAGCCCGCGGGCGAGCGGAGACTGAAGACGACCGATCAAGGGCAATCCACCGTGATCTTGTTGGCGAACATCATGCCGAAATTGGAGTTCTCGCCGTTCAGGAAGGTCTGCTCGTTGAGCTTCTGCGCGGTGGCGGAGCCGTCGCTGGGCCGATCGAGCTTCATCTGGCAGCCGGCGGGCGCGCCGACCAGCTTGACCGGATTGTCCTTGGCCATCTGGAAGTCGATGAAGAAGGAGCGGTCGAACACTTCGAGCACCAGTTGCTTGGGCTTGACCGGGTTCTTCAGCGGCAGCGTGAAGTGCAGGGTCAGCACCGTATCCTTGTAGTCGAGGAAGTAGTCGACCGGCTCGTTAAACCGCTCCTTCTTGCCGTCGGCTCGCGCGAAGGTGAAGTAGGCGTATTCCTTCAGCGACTCGACATTGGTCTGCGCCAGCGGCACCAGCTCCTCGCGGGTATAGGTGCCCTTGGTCTTGCTCTCGAGCCCCTGCACCGCATAGGCCGAGAACATGTCGTCGAAGGTCCAGGCGTGACGGACGCCGGTGATGGTGCCGTCCGCGGCGTAAAGCAGCTCGCTGGTCGCGGTGATCCAGACATGCGGATGCGCGCTCGCAGTGCCCGCCGCGAACGACAGGCCGGCGGCGAGCAGCAAGCCGAACAGGGCACGCATGCCCATCAGGCCGCCTTGGCGTCGTCGAGCAGGCCGCGGCGGCGGAGCAGTGCGTCGGGCTCAGGCGGACGGCCGCGGAAGGCCTCGTAGGCGGCCTCCGGATCGACCGATCCGCCGGTCGAGTAGATGTCGTCGTGCAGACGCTTGGCCACGGCCGGATCGAAGATGTTGCCGGCCTCCTCGAAGGCGCCGAAGGCGTCGGCGTCCATCACCTCGGACCACATGTAGCTGTAATAGCCGGCGGCATAATGATCGCCGGAGAAGATGTGGCCGAACTGGGTGGGCCGGTGACGCAGCGAGATCTCCTCGGGCATGCCGATCTTCTCCAGCTCCTTCTTTTCGAAGGCGCGGACATCCTGCGCGGCGGCGGCCGGCTGGGTGTGGAATTCGAGATCGACCAGGGCCGAGGAGACGAACTCGACGGTCGCAAAGCCCTGGTTGAACTTTCGCGCCGCAAGGAAGCGCTGCAGCAAATCGTCCGGCAGCGGCTCGCCGGTCTGGTAGTGGCGGGCGAACTGCTGCAGCACCTCGGGCCGCTCCTGCCAGTGCTCGTAGAGCTGGGAGGGCAGCTCGACGAAGTCGGTGAACACCGACGTCCCCGACAGCGACGGGTAGGTCACGTTGGAGAGCATGCCGTGCAGGCCGTGGCCGAACTCGTGGAACAGGGTGCGGGCGTCGTCGGGCGACAGCAGCGAGGGCTCGCCATTGGCCCCCTTGGCGAAGTTGCAGACGTTGATGACGAGCGGCGCGATCTCGCCGTCGAGCTTCTGCTGGTCGCGCAGCGAGGTCATCCAGGCGCCGGAGCGCTTTGACGGCCGGGCATAGTAGTCGCCGTAGAACAGCGCCTTGTGCTTGCCGTCGGGTCCCTTGACCTCCCAGACCCGGACGTCCGGGTGCCAGGCCGGCACGTCCTTTCGCTCCTCGAAGGTGATGCCGAACAGGCGCGTTGCGCAGTCGAAAGCGGCGGCGATCATGTGGTCGAGCGTCAGATACGGCTTGATCGCGGCATCGTCGAAATTGGCGCGCTGGAGGCGGAGCTTTTCGGCATAGAAGCGCCAGTCCCAGGGCGCGAGCTTGAAATTGCCGCCCTCGGCGGTGATCAGCGCCTGCATCTCGTCGCGGTCGGCGAGCGCGCGGGCCCGGGCCGGCTTCCAGACCCGCTCGAGCAGGCCGCGCACGGCGTCGGGCGTCTTGGCCATGGAATCCTCGAGCCGGTAGGCGGCGAAGGTCGGATAGCCCAGCAGCTGGGCGCTCTCCTCGCGCAGCTTCAGGATCTCGACGATGGTGCCATTGTTGTCATTGGCATTGCCGTTGTCCCCGCGCGCCGTGAAGGCCTTGTAGACCTTCTCGCGCAGGTCGCGCCGGGCCGAGCTCTTCAGGAACGGCTCGGTCGAGGAGCGCGACAGCGTCACGACGGCCTTGCCGGCCATGCCGCGTTCTTCCGCCGCAGCCTTGGCGGCGGCGACGAAGCTCTCGGGCAGGCCCTGGCGGTCGGCCTCCCCCAGCTCCATGAACCACTCCTGCTCGTCGCCGAGCAGATGGTGGCTGAAGCTCGTGCCGAGCTGGGCGAGCTTCTCGTTGATCTCGGCCATGCGCTTCTTCGCCTCCTCGGAGAGGCCGGCGCCGGAGCGATGGAAGCGGGTGTAGGTGCGCTCCAGCAGGCGGAGCTGCTCGGGCGACAGACCAAGGCCGGCGCGGTTCTCGTGAAGCTGGGCGATGCGGCCAAACAGCACAGCGTTCATCATGATCGGATTCCAGTGCCGCGCCATCCGCAAGGAGACCTCCTTGTCGATCTCCAGGATGGCCGGGTTGGAATGCGCCGAGACGAGATCGTAGAACACCGCCGCGACCTTGTTCAGCAGCCTGCCCGAGCGCTCCAGCGCCGTGATGGTGTTGGCGAAGTCGGCCGCGGCCGGATCGTTGGTGATCGCCGCGATCTCGGCGGAGTGGTCGGCGAAGGCCTGCTCGAAGGCCGGCAGGAAGTGCTCCGGCTTGATCTCGTCGAAGGGCGGGGTCGCGAACGGCGTCACCCAGGCCTTCAGCAGCGGATTGGTCTCGGAGTCCGTAGTTTGGCGGGGTTCTGACATCGCAGGTCTCTATTTTTGAGCTGATTTGTTGGGGCCAGCTATAGCACGCGATGGGGCTTTTTTGGGCCATTTGCCCTTGCTCCCGGGCCCCTTTTCGGGGAGATTGCGGCCCTCGAAGCCTAGGGACTCCTGAGTTCATGAACGCGCCCGCCTCCTCTTCCCGCCAGATCGCCTGGCCCAGCGTCATCACCGTCATCAGCGCCGCCATCCTGATCGGCGCCGAGGTGTTCGGCGCGGCCTTCGCCGGCGGCTGGGCGCTCGCGATCCTGTTCGGCCTCGGCGACCAGGGCACGCACATCCTGCAAGCCGTGCTGTTCGCACTCGGCGTGCTGGTGATGACTGCGTTCATCCGCGCAGCTCAGCGCGTCGAGCCCTTCACGAAGCGCCGCTGACGTGCGCTCGCGCGCGACGGACACGGGCGCGACACAAAAAACTTAACGCACGTTCATCTTCCGCGTCGCTCGCGCAACACCGCGCAAGCAGATGTTAGGCAATTCTGTCCGCAGCCTAAAAAAATTCTTGCGAAGCGGAGTCAAAACGCTTATGTGCGCTCTTGCCCAATTTCGCACGTGCCTGTGGTCGTGTGTCAGTCGGTAGGTATCCGGACAAGAGGCCGGACAGCCGCCAAGGGGTGAAGAAGCCGAGGGGCTCTTCGGAAGTGCCGAAGCCGGAAGGTTGAAGCAGACTCCGAAGCGTCCAGCATCTCTCTCAAAGAGATGCCATGTCGAAGGTGACTTCACTCTTTGCAACCGTGACTGGCAGCCGGAGGCGAACCGGCGCACCCCGCTCTCAACGGGGGACGCGACTTAAAGCAACGACGGATCGGGCTTTTTTGGTCTCTACCGGCATTCCACCGCCGGCGCGGGCTACTGAAAAGGCTTGTCCTTCATTGCCAGGTGTGCGGGCGGGAAACTCTCCCAACCAATCCACGGCAGCACAGTCTGGTTTGAGTCTTTGGTTTCGTTGCGCCTCCATCGCGCGATGTGGCCGGAGCACTCTTATCCGACGTCATGTTGATACGGATCCCGTCGCTGGGACCGTTGGAGAGTGCCATGACCGAACGCATCCAGGAATTCCTGCGCAACCGCCGCAAGGAAGGTCTCGACACCGAACCGTGCCTCGTCGTCGACCTCGAGGTCGTGCGCGACAATTACCAGAGCTTCGCCAAGGCGCTGCCCGACAGCCGCGTGTTCTACGCCGTCAAGGCGAACCCGGCGCCGGAAGTGCTGGCGCTGCTGGCCTCCATGGGCTCCTGCTTCGACACCGCGACCGTCGCCGAGATCGAGATGGCGCTGGCCGCTGGCGCTACGCCCGACCGCATCTCCTTCGGCAACACGATCAAGAAGGAGCGCGACATCGCGCGCGCCTTCACGCTCGGCATCCGGCTTTTCGCCGTGGATTGCGTCGCCGAGGTCGAGAAGGTCGCCCGTGCCGCTCCCGGCGCGAAGGTGTTCTGCCGCATCCTCTATGACTGCGCCGGCGCCGAATGGCCGCTGTCGCGCAAGTTCGGCTGCGACCCGGAAATGGCCGTCGAGGTGCTCGACGTCGCCAAGCGCCTGGGCCTGGAGCCATGCGGCATCTCCTTCCATGTCGGCTCGCAGCAGCGCAAGGTGAAGGCGTGGGACCGTGCGCTGGCGATGGCCTCGCAGGTGTTCCGCGACTGCGCCGAGCGCGGTATCAACCTGACCATGGTCAACATGGGCGGCGGCTTCCCGACCAAGTACCTCAAGGACGTGCCGCCGGTCGTGACCTACGGCCGCTCGATCTTCCGCGCGCTGCGCAAGCACTTCGGCAACCAGATTCCGGAGACCATCATCGAGCCGGGCCGCGGCATGGTGGGCAATGCCGGCATCATCGAATCCGAGGTCGTGCTGATCTCGAAGAAGAGCGACGAGGACGAGGTGCGCTGGGTGTACCTGGACATCGGCAAGTTCGGCGGTCTCGCCGAGACGATGGACGAGTCGATCCGCTACGCCATCCGCACCCCGCATGACGGCGCGGACATGACCCCGTGCGTGCTCGCCGGTCCGACCTGCGACAGCGCGGACGTGCTGTACGAGAAGAGCCCGTATCCGCTTCCCGTCACGCTCGAGATCGGCGACAAGCTGCTGATCGAAGGCACCGGGGCCTATACGTCGACCTACTCGGCGGTGGCGTTCAACGGCATCCCGCCGCTCAAGACTTACCACATCTGATTTGCCATATCTGATCCGCCTCTCTCGTTCTGAGGCCTGACGAACCCGGGAGCCGGCTTGCCGGCTCCTTCCCTGACATTTCGATCTGACGACGTCTTGGACAGGCGTGCTGCGCGCACGCCGGTTCAAGCGGGGACTGACGCGCCATGACTGCTCCTCGGAAGCCACAAATTGCCCTCTCTTCGGAAGCCGCTCCGTTCGCGATCCGTGCGGAACGTGCTGCCGACGCCACGATGCGTGAAGCGCTGCTCGATGCCTGCTTTGGCGAGACCCGCCATGACCGGACCTGCCAGCGCCTGCGCGACGGACGTGCGCCCGCCACAGGCCTTGCCTTGTCGGCGACGCGCGAGGGCAAGCTCGTGGGAACCGTGCGGCTGTGGCACGTCAGCGCCGGAGGCAGGCCCGCTCTGGTCCTCGGACCGCTGGCGGTGGACCCTGCCTGCCGCGAGCTCGGGATCGGCGCCGCGCTGATGAATCAAGCGCTGGCCGCCGCCCGGGCGCGCGGGCATGCCGCCGTCATCCTGCTCGGCGATGCGCCCTACTATGCCCGCTTCGGCTTCTCGGCCGAGAAGACCGGCGCGCTCGCCCTGCCCGGCCCGTTCGAGCGCAACCGCCTGCTGGCGATCGAGTTCACCGACGGCGCGCTGGATGGCGCCGAAGGGATGATCGTCCCGACCGGGGCTGCCCTGTCCAAACGGAGGGTAGTTCGCGGCCTCGAGGCGCGCGCGGCCTAAGGGATCGCCATGATGGCGACGACCGAAGCCGCGTTGAGCGGCAACGCCTGGTCGCGCCTGCGCTCAGCTCTCGTCCTTTGGGGTTGCGCAGGCCCCGGAAACGCCCTTTAACCCCACGAAATCCCCCTTTCAGTCGAGGCCGAACCCATGTCCCGTCGCCTGATCTCCACCGGCTCCCCGCTCGAGAAGACCGTCGGCTACAGCCGCGCCGTGATCGACGGCGATTTCGCCTTCGTCGCGGGAACCACCGGCTATGACTACACCACGATGACGATGCCATCAGATGTCACGAGCCAGTCACGCAACTGCTTCAAGACCATCGAAGCCGCCCTGAAGGAGGGCGGATTCGAGATGGCCGATATCGTCCGTGCGACCTACTACGTCACCGACGCGAGCTACATCGACGCCCACTTCGCCGTCTGCGGCGAGGTTCTCGGCGACATCAGGCCGGCGGCGACGTTGCTGGTCGTCAGCGCCCTCGCCAAGCCCGAGATGAAGGTCGAGATCGAAGTCACCGCCAAGCGCCGCAGCGCCTGATCCACCCTTACCACCCGTCCGCCAGCACGTTCCGGAGAACCCATCCCATGAGCCCTCCCTCGCAGATCTACGCGAAGATCACCGGTCCCATCGTCATGGTCGGCTTCGGCTCCATCGGCAAAGGCACCTTGCCGATGATCGAGCGGCACCTCGATTACGACAAGTCGCGCGTCACCGTGATCGACCCCAAGGACGAGGGCCGCAAGGCGCATTGCGAGAAGCAGAATGTGCGCTTCATCCAGAAGGCCGTGACAAAAGACAATTATCGCGAGCTGCTGACCCCGCTGCTCACCGAAGGCGGCGGCCAGGGCTTTTGCGTCAACCTCTCGGTCGACACCGGCTCGACCGACATCATGGAGCTCTGCAACGAGCTCGGCGCGCTCTACATCGACACCGTCAACGAGCCCTGGCTCGGCTTCTATTTCGATGCCTCGAAGGGCCCGGAAGCCCGCTCCAACTACGCGCTTCGCGAAGTGACGCTGGCGGCCAAGAAGGCGCGCCCGGCGGGCTCGACGACGGCTGTCTCCTGCTGCGGCGCCAATCCCGGCATGGTCTCCTTCTTCGTCAAGCAGGCGCTGCTCAACGTCGCCGCCGATCTGAAGCTCAATGCTCCCCGGCCGAAGACCAAGGCCGAATGGGCGGATCTGATGCGGCAGGCCGGCATCAAGGGCATCCACATCGCCGAGCGTGACACCCAACGCTCCAAGAAGCCGAAGGAGCCTGATGTCTTCGTCAACACCTGGTCGGTGGAAGGTTTCCTGTCGGAAGGCGTGCAGCCGTCCGAGCTCGGCTGGGGCACCCATGAAAAATGGATGCCGGAGAATGCGCGGACCCACGAAGCTGGCTGCGGCGCGGCCATCTACCTGATGCAGCCCGGCGCCAACACGCGCGTGCGCACCTGGTGCCCGACCCGCGGCGCGCAATACGGCTTCCTCGTCACCCACAACGAGTCGATCTCGATCTCCGATTACTTCACCGTGCGCGACGCCTCAGGCAAGGCGGTCTACCGGCCGACCTGCCACTACGCCTATCATCCGGCCGACGATGCCGTGCTGTCGCTGCACGAGATGTTCGGCCGCGCCGCCAAGATGCAGGAGAAGCACCACATCCTCGACGAGAACGAGATCGTCGACGGCATCGACGAACTCGGCGTGCTCTTGTTCGGCCACGACAACAACGCCTATTGGTACGGCTCGCAGCTCTCGATCGAAGAGACCCGAGCCCTCGCGCCTTACCAGAACGCCACCGGCCTGCAGGTGACCTCCGCCGTGCTCGGCGGCATGGTGTGGGCGCTGGAGAACCCCAGGGAAGGCATCGTCGAAGCCGACGAAATGGACTTCGATCGCCTGCTGGAAATCCAGCTGCCGTATCTCGGCCCGGTGAAGGGCTTTTACACCGACTGGACGCCGCTGACGGATCGGCCGGGACTGTTCCCGGAGGATATCGATACCAGCGATCCCTGGCAGTTCAAAAACATCCTCGTGCGCTGACCGCGCGGCGATCGATCAAAATGCCCGGCTTCGCGCCGGGCATTTTCGTTTGACGGCCTATCCCGCCATGTAGTCGAACGCCACGCTGCCGAGCCCGAGCGTCAGGTCCGCCTTGAAGTGCAGCGCCGAGACCACCTCGCGCACCGGCAGGCGGGCGACGTCGCAGAGCGCGTGGGGAAACAGGCCGAGTGCGGCAGGGCCGGTCCAGGCTTCCTTCAGCACGACGTCATCGAGATGAAAGCGCACGAGCTCGCAGATCCGCGCGCTGCCGTCGACATGCGGGATGATCTTCAGGATGAAGTTCGGTGCCGCCATCGACTTCAGCACGACGTCATGATCGACCTTGCGGTGCTTGTAACCCATGGTCGCGGAGGCGCACAGCACCGAGCCGTAATGCAGCGAGCCGACCAGCACGTCGGTTTCGACCTCGATCTTCGGTCTTGCCAGCTTTTTCGGAAAGCCCCAGAGCTCGCGGCCGCCGGCAATCGGGGCTTCGTCGTCCAGATACATCGCATGGGTGTAGGCGCCCTCCTCGCCCCTGAAGCGGACCGGGATCACCTGCCCGGTTTCGGTGTAGTCGCCAAATCCGGTCGAGTCGGGCATGCGGATGAATTCGTATTTCACCACCGGCTCGGCCACCTCGAGCGGCTCGGGCACGACGGCGGCGAGGGCTTCGGGATCGGTCCTGTAGGTGATGATGAAGTATTCCCGGTCGAAGAAGCGATATGGACCCGGCGGGAACGACGGGTTGGTGAGCGGCATCGAATATGCGGTGCGGCGGACGTCTTCGATTTTCATGGAAGGCCCCATCTGTCGTCGATGCGACGATTATGGAGCGAGCCGTACGCCGAGGCGAGATCGGATCAGTGGCATCCGCCGTCAAATGCGCGTCACCGTGGGCCGGCCGCCGGGCTACTTCTCCTTGTTCGGCGGCGCAATCTTCTCGGCAGGCGCCTGAGGCAAGGCTGGCTTGGCCGCGCCCGCAGCCCCCTGCGTCTGCGGCTCGGGCCGCGCGGGCTCGGGCGCGGGCGTGGTCGGGCGCTCGCCGCCGGGCTTGGCTTCCGCGGGCACCTTGCTCTGATCGTCGGACGGCGTACCCTGGAGCGGTTGCGTTGCCTGTGCCGTCTCCATCCGGCTTTGGGCCTTGATTTGGGCCAGTGACACCACCGAGACCAGGATTCCTGCCGCAAACAGCGAGCAGGCAATCGTCAGGTCGAGCTTCAGTCTGCGCTTGTCGTTTGGGCCGGGCATGTCGATCACCGCCTTTATCCGGGGGATCAACGAAATTGGGGCGGCCGGGTTCCGCACCGGCGAGGCTGGAACCGCCCGTCCGCGCGCCAAAGCGCCGTCTCACTCCGTGGTGCTGACTTCCCAGGTGGCGTGGCGCACGCCCGGCAGATGCTGGAGATCGGTCGCCACCACGTTCAGCTCGTTCGGATCAACCGCGGTCGCCACCAGCTTGGCGACGATCTCCAGAATGTCGTCGTCGCCGATCTCGACCACGTCGACATCGGCGACCGGATATTTCGCAGCCTCGAGCCTGTCGACGAGGCGGTCGCGCATGTCGGGCAAGGTCTCGGTCGTGACCGCGAGCTTGAAGTAATAGGTCGCCTCCAGCGCCTTCTCGTTCAGCGGGATGCGGTTGATGGCGTTGACCAGCGGGCGCAGCATGGTGTTGCCGGCGATGACGAAGACAGTCAGCGCCGCCGCCTGCGCGACCATGTCGGCACCGGCGCAGGAGCCGACCGCCGCCGAGGCCCACAGCGTCGCCGCGGTGTTGAGGCCACGCACGTCCATGCCCTGCTTCATGATGACGCCGGCGCCGAGAAAGCCGATGCCGGAGACGACATAGGCGATCACCCGGACCGCACCGTCGGCGCCGTCCAGGTGCATGGCGAGATCGACGAAGGCGGCAGCGCCGACCGCGACCAGCACGTTGGTGCGCAGGCCCGCGGTGCGCTGGCGGTACTGCCGCTCGGCACCGATCAGCGTGCCCAGCACGAAGGCCGTGAACAGGCTGACCAGCGTGTCCGCGAAATCAGCAATCTGGAATGTCGTCAAAAACCGCATGGTCCCTCGCACCGGTCGACAGACGATCTATGCGAGAGTGGCACCGAGGTCAATTTCGGCGGGCATCGGCTGTGGAAGCCGATGCCCGCGAGTCGTTCGCGTCAGTGCGCGGCCGCGAGCAACGACTGCTGCTGCGGCACGTAGCTCAGCGCCGTGCCGCCATTGCCGTCGGATGCCAGCACGAAGGATGAGGCCGAGTATTGCGCCAGCAGCGCCCAGGAGTAGCTCTGGCCGCTGTCGGTCGTCACCGTCAGGTTGTTGGAGCTGTCGACATCGACGCTGCTGATCACGGTGTTGCGGAAGTCGATGGTGTCGTCCGCGCCGAAATTGGCGATCGCGCCAGACAGGCCCGTCGGCGCGTCGAGCGCCAGCGTTGCGCCGTTCGAGCCACCGAAATCGACGTTCTGGAGCAGGCCGCCGGCATAGACATGCTCGTTGCCGCCGTCCAGATGCGCGTTCGAGACGCTGCCGCCCGCCCCCACATCCTGCTCGCCTCCGCCGCTGACGGCCGTTGCGGTCGCAGTGCCCAGGACGAACTGGAAGCCGCCATTGATCGTCGCGCTATCGTCGGTCGCGCCGGCGTCCACATATTGGAAGCCGCCGGTTGCGACCGTCGTCCCCGTCGTCGCGCCACCGGAGCCGACATATTGCCGGCCACCGTCGTTGATGACGGTGCCGTCGGCGTGGCCGCCGGCAAGCACCTGCTGATTGCCGTCGAGCACGGTGTTGGTGGCTGTCCCCTGGTAGACGTCCTGATAGCCGCCCGCAGCAACGGTGGTGCCGCTGGCACTGCCGCCCTGATAGACGTGCTGGGCGCCGCCGCTCTGGACCAGCGCGCCGGTTGCCGTGCCGTAATCGTATTGATTGCCGCCGGCGCCGATCGTCGTGCCGGTCGCCGTTCCGCTCAGATATTGGATTCCGCCGTCGATCGTCGAGTTGATGTCGCTGCCACCGGCGGCGACGGACTGCTGCCCGCCAGCCTTGATCGTGGTGTGGTCCGAGGTGCCGTTGGCATAGACCTGCCCAAAACCGTACAGCAGGGTTCCAGTCGCACGCGCAGTCGCGCGAATGTCCTGATAGCCGCCGGCTTCGATCGTCGCGTCGGTCACGCCGGCGCGAAATACGTGCTGCGCACCGCCATTCTTGACCACCGATCCGGTCGAGACGCCGTAGTCCTCCTCGATGCCATTGCGCAGGACGATCGCCCCGATCGAGGTCCCACGGACGGTGAGGCTCGGGTTGAAGGACGACGTGGACGCCGCGACGATGGTGCCCTGCAGTGATGCGCCGCTCGCGATCGTGTAACCAAACGCGAGAGGGATCGATTGCGACACGCCGTCATTGCCGGCGGCATCGCGCAGACGGGCCGTCACGTAGGAAAGTCCGGTTGCCGCAAACAGATTGTCCAGCCGCCAGGTGCCATCGGCAGCGCTCGTGACCGCGTAATCCGTCGGACCAAACGACAGGGTGAGCGCGGAGGCCGCATCGGCTACGTCGAGCGTACCGCGGACGGTGATCGAAAAAGGCGTTGCAGCGGAATTTTCGATGCTCGTGATCGTGAGGACGGGGGCGGTCGTGTCAACCTTGAAGGTGAACACGGGCCCGGGGGTGCTGTGGTTGCCAAGGGCATCCGTGGCCGTCGCGGTATAGCTGTAGGTCGAACCGTCCTGGAGGCCGGACACGCCGAGGCTCCAGCTACCGTCGCTGCCGACCGTGGTGACGCCAATGACGGAATTGTCGCCCGCATTCGTGACCGTGACGGTGTCGCCGGCGTTGCCCGAACCCGAAAGGGTCGTCGTCCCACCGTGGAAATGCGCCGCGTTGATGTAATTGCTGCCGTCCGCACCCGGTGTCACGTCCGCATCGAGGATCGTCAGGGCCGCGGGCGTGCGGTTGATCGTATATTGCGTGGAGGTCGCATTGGGCGCGGTGAGGAGGACATCCTCGCCGGTCGAGGAGTTGCTCGTTGACCACTCCACCACGACGTCGGCCTTTCCGTCGCCATTGAGGTCAGTGACGGTGATTCCGTTGACGCCCGTGTCGAGCGGCAACGTCACCGCCGGAGCGAACGTGCCGTCACCACGACTGTAGAACGTCGAAAGCGTGTTGTTGCTGCTGGCGACCACGGCAAGGTCCGTCTTGCCGTCGCCGTTGAAGTCCCCGGACGCCAGGTTCCAGACAGGTGCCGGTGTCAGGAAGGTCTGTGACGACGCGAAGGTACCGTCGCCATTGCCGAGCAGGATCGCAATCGAACTGTTGGTGCCGAGTGCAAGATCAAGCTTGCCGTCGCCGTTGAAGTCGCCGGTGATCGCTTGCGATGAGGTGCCGGCCGTGATCGGGGATTGGAACGTGCCGTCCCCGTTGCCGAGGCGCACGGCAACCGACGACGAGTTCTGCGTCAGCAGGTCGATCTTGCCGTCGCCGTTGAAATCTCCGCTCGCGAGGACGCCGGAGACATCGGTAGCAATGGGCGATCCGAAAGAGCCGTCGCCGTTGCCGAGCAACAGCGACGTGCCATTGTTGCTCAACATCAGCGCGTCGGCCTTGCCGTCGCCGTTGAAGTCGGCAAGCGCCCTGATATTGCCGCTCGTGCTGCCACCCGTCGCATATTTCGTCGTCGCCGCGAAACTGCCGTTGCCGTTACCCAGCTTGACGTCCAGCGTGCCCGTGAAGATGTTGCCCATCAGGATGTCCAGCTTGCCGTCGCCGTTGACGTCGCCGAGTCGGATCGACGATTCCAGCTCCGAGGCGCCGGTCAGCGACGTCTGGGTGAAATGGCCGGTGCCGTCATTGGTCCTGACATCGAGAAAATAGCCGGAAGCGCTGGAGGTTCGGATGTAAACCATATCCTGCGTGCCATCGCCGTTGATGTCGCCGACCGCCGCCGTGTTGATGATGCTGAAGCGCGGGCCGCTCATCTGCGTTTCCGACTGGAATGGTCCGACATAATAGCCGCTTGAATCATGCACGTTGGTGCCGGTCAGCTGCAGCCCCAGCGAGCCACTGCCCGAGCCGGTGTTGACCGTGACCGTGTAGCTCGCGCCGTTGCTGCCGGCCACCGGCGTGATGTCCGTGATGCCGGCGCCGCTGAGGCTCCCCGTCGTGGCAAGGGTGAACTGATCGACCGTGACGCCGGACACCGGCTTCGAAAAGGTGACAGTGTAGTGCACGACGGACGCGTCGGTCGACGACGGATCGGTGCCCGTGATGCTGACGAGCGTCGGAAGAACGGGGATGGATGGCATGGGGCTTCCCTGGCGTGGCGCTTGGATACGAGGATTCGAATTGCACCCCGACACCGGGTCTACCGGCGCCGGGCACAATCGATCGCGCGACGGCAATTCGAAATTGCACGTCACGCGCTCTGCATCTGCGACCCTACAGGGACTGCTTGTCGATTATGTTACATGCTAACAAAAGTAACATAACGGGGAGTGGCTGTGGATAGCCGGGCTTACAGCTCCAGCAGGCCGCCGTCCCCATTTTCGTCAGCGAACGCCAGCAGCGTGCCCTTGGCGTTCCAGGCGATCGCCGCGACCGGCGGCGTGCCGTTGCGGCGGACCAGAATCTCCGCGCCGTCCTCCAGCCGTACCATCAGCACGGTGCCGTCGCTGTAGCCGGCGGCGAGGATGTCGTTCTTCGGATGGCAGGCGACCACGGACACGCGCGCCTGCAGCGGCGCGAGCATCGCGGGCTCCTTGCCCATCGGGCCGTCCTTGCTGCCGAACGGCCAGACGATGACGGTGTCGGCGCCCGAGGTCGCGAGCCCCTTGCCGCCCGCGCTCCAGGACATCGAGCGGACGCGGCCGGGATAGCCGGTCATGCGCATGTGCCTGTTGTCGGCGAGCCGCCAGCCGTGCAGCGCCGCCTCGTGCATCGAGGTGACCAGGAATTTGTTGTCCGGGCTGAAGGTGACGCCGAGATGCGAGCCGGCCCAGGGCAGGAATTCGGCCGATCCCTCCATGTTCGGAAACCACAGCGTCGCGCCGTTGTAATGGGCGATCGCGAGCCGCAGGCCCTTCGGCGCGAACGCGAGACCGCCGACGGTCGAGGGCACCTCGAGCGACTTCTCCTCGTTCTTGCCGCTCTTGACGGTCGCGGTCTTGCCGGCCGACCAGGCGAAGGCACCGTCGGCGTGCAGCGCCACCGCGTCGATCCAACGCCGCTTCGGGTCGGTCGCGAGCAGCGTCACCTCGCCCTTGGCATCGAGCGAGACGACCTTGCCGTCGTCGCCGCCCATGACGAGGCGCTTGCCGTCACTTGCCGTCGACAGAATGCCGCCGCTGTGCGCAGCTACCGTGGTGATCTCGCCCTGGCTATCTACGAACGCGACATTCTCCTCGCCGCCGACGAAGGCGGCGCGGGGGCCAAGGAAATGCACCGAGGTCACGCCCATGCCGAGCGCAACCGGCTTGACCTTGTCGGTGACGGAGACGATCGAGGCGGAATCGGGGGCCGGCGTAAACTCTTTCATCACGAGACGATGCAGCTCTCAAAACCTTCGCGAATGGCCTTTTCCGGCAATTCGCGGCCGATGAAGACGAGGCGGCTCTCGCGCGGCTCGCCGTCCTTCCACTTCCGCTGATGGTTACCCTCCAGCATCATGTGGACGCCCTGGAAGACGTAGCGGTCGTCGTCGTCGTGGAAGGCGAGGATGCCCTTGGAGCGCAGGATCTTGCCGCCCTCGACCTGCACCAGGTTCTGCAGCCAGGGCATGAACACGTTCGGATCGAGCGGCTTGTCGGTCTTGAGCGACAGCGACTGCATGTCCTCGTCGTGATAGTGCTTCAGCCCGTGGCCGTGATCATGATGGTGATGGTCGTGGCCATGATGGTGGTGATGATCATGGTCGTGGTCATGATCGTCGGCCTCGAGGAAGTCCGGCTCGATGTCGAGGATGCGGTCAAGGTCGAACGCGCCGCGGTCGAGCACGTCGGCCAGCGCCACCGAGCAGCGCTCGGTGCGATGCAGCTTGGCATAGGGGTTGATGCCGCGGATGCGGGCCTCGACCTCGGCAAGCTCGCCCTTGTTGACGAGATCGGTCTTGTTCAGCACGATGACGTCGGCGAACGCGATCTGGTTCTTGGCCTCGGGCGCGTCCTTGAGCCGGTCGGACAGCCATTTGGCGTCGGCGACCGTGACGACCGCGTCGAGCCGGGCATTCTTCTGCACGTCCTCGTCGACGAAGAAGGTCTGGGCGACCGGCGCCGGATCGGCAAGGCCGGTGGTCTCGACGATGATGGCATCGAACTTGCCCTTGCGCTTCATCAGGCCGTCCATGATGCGGACGAGGTCGCCGCGCACGGTGCAGCAGATGCAGCCGTTGTTCATCTCGAACACTTCCTCATCGGCGCCGATGATGAGGTCGTTGTCGATGCCGATCTCGCCGAACTCGTTGACGATGACGGCGTATTTCTTGCCGTGGTTTTCCGACAGGATGCGGTTGAGGAGCGTGGTCTTGCCGGCACCGAGATAGCCGGTCAGGACGGTCACGGGAATTTTCTGGGAGGTCGCTTCAGACATAACTACTCCGGATCGGGCTTTTCCGCGCGACGCGAGGCGGGGTGGCCCCTGCCCTAATGGTCAAGCGCGCTGGTCAGGGCCTTTATATTGTGCCTGACCATATCAATGTAAGTGGGTGCAAGCCCCTTTTCGCCAGTCAAACCGTCCGAAATCAGGGTCCCGCCGACCTTGGCCCCGGTCTCGGCCGCAATCCGCCGGATCAGGCGGTCATCGCTGACATTCTCCAGAAATACCGCCGGGATTTTCTGCGCCTTGATCTGGCCGATGATGGCGGCGATGTCCCGCGCGCTGGGCTCGGTTTCGGTGGAGACGCCCAGGGGGGCGACGAACTGGACACCGTATTCGGCGGCGAAATAGCCGAAGGCGTCATGGGTCGAGATCACCTTGCGCCGCTCCGGCGGGATTTTTGCGACGGCGTCCCGGACCTCGCGGTCGAGGGCTTCGAGCTTTTCCAGATAGGTCTTGGCCTGGGTGCGGAAGAACTCCGCGTCATCCGGGTCGGCCGCAGCCAACGCGTTGGCGATGTCGGTCACGTAGACCTTGGCATTGGGCACGGACTGCCAGGCGTGGGGATCGGCCGCCGAGCCGAGCTTCAGCGGCGCGATGCCCGCGCTCGCCGTGACCACCTGCGCCTTGCTGCCTGCGGACTGCACGAGACGCGGCAACCAGCCTTCGAGGCCAAGCCCGTTGACGATGACGAGCTTGGCATCCGCGATGCGCTTCGCATCGCCCGGCGCCGGCGTGTAGACGTGGACGTCGCTGTCGGGGCCGACCAGCGTCGTCAGGTTGATGCGGTCGCCACCGACATTGCGGACGAAGTCGCCGAGAATCGAGAAGCTCGCGACGACATTGAGCCGCTCCGCGGCGTGCAGCGGCGAGGCAATCAGCACCAGGGCAAAGAGCAAAAGGAAGCGCATCGTCACGCCTCCAGATGCCGGCCGGGGAACATCTGCCTGACGACGCCGCCGACGCGCCCGAACAGGACGGAGACGATGTAGAACACCGTCGCCACGAGAATGATCGCGGGCCCCGAGGGCACGCGGGTCTGGAACGACAGCACGAGGCCGGCATAGCCGGAGACGGCCGCGGCGACGACCGCGATGCAGATCATGACGGTGAGATCGCGCGACCAAAACCGCGCGATGCCCGCCGGCAGGATCATCAGGCCGACCGCCAGCAGCGTGCCGAGCGCCTGGAAGCCGTTGACGAGGTTGATGACGACGAGCGCAAGGAAAGCGAGATGCGCGGGGCCGCCGGCGCGGCTGACAGTGCGCAGGAACAAGGGATCGACGCTCTCGATCACCAGCGGGCGGTAGATCACCGCGAGCACCAGCAGTGTCACCGTGGCATTGAAGGCGACCACCAGCAGGGTCTGGTCGTCCATCGCGAGGATGTTGCCGAACAGCACGTGCAACAGGTCGATGTTGGTGCCCTTGATCGAGACGATGGTGACGCCGAGCGCCAGCGAGGCCAGATAGAAGGTTGCGAGCGAGGCGTCCTCCTTCAACCCGGTGGAGCGCGCGACGACGCCGGCGAGAATCGCCACCGCAAAGCCGGCGATCAGGCCGCCGGCCGTCATCGCGAACAGATTGAGGCCCGACAACAGGAAGCCGACGGCCGCGCCGGGCAGGATTGCATGCGCCATGGCATCGCCGACGAGGCTCATCCGCCGCAGCATCAAAAATACGCCGATCGGCGCACCTGCGAGCGACAGCGCAATCACGGCGGCAAGCGCCCGCCGCATGAACTCGAATTCGGTGAACGGGCCGATCAGCGTGTCATGGAGCATCGGATGTCACGCCGCCTGCGAACGCCCGTCTTCGCCGCACGCCGCGGCGCTGTCGTCGAAAGCCTCGCACATCCGCATTGCGACCATGAGGTTTTCAGGCGTCAGCACCTCCGCCGTCGGCCCCCACGCGACGGGGCCGCGCGCCAGAATCAGCGTTTCGCTGAAATGGGTGCGCACCATCTCCATGTCGTGGAGCGCCGCGAGCACGGTGCGGCCCTCGCCGTGCCAGTGCTTCACCAGCGCGAGCAGATCGGCCGTGGTCTTGCTGTCGATGGCGTTGAAGGGCTCGTCGAGCACGATCAGGCGTGCGTCCTGGAGCAGCACGCGCGCGAACAGCACGCGCTGCATCTGCCCGCCCGAGAGCGTGCCGATCGGGCGGTTCTCGAAACCGTTGAGGCCGACGGACGCGACCGCGCGGAGAATCTTTTCGCGCGCGGCCTTGCCGATGCCGCCGAACAGGCCGGCGTCGCGCCACAGCCCGGTGCCGACGAAATCGAATACCGAGATCGGAAAGCTGCGGTCGATCTCCGCGCTCTGCGGCAGATAGGCGATGTCGCGGGAATCAAGACCGCCGAGATGGATGCTGCCGCCGAGCGGCCGGAGGATGCCGACAATGCCGCGCAGCAGCGTCGACTTGCCTGCGCCGTTCGGGCCGATCACCGCGACCAGCGCGCCGGGCGCGACGTCGCCGTTGAGATGATGCACGGCCGGATGGCGGTCATAGCCAAGCGTGACGTTGCGGAAGGTAAGCTGGGCCATGGTCACCTCATCGCCAGAAAGACGATGCCCCAGAGCACCGCGCAGACGGCGACTGCAGCCGCAAGGCGCCCGGCCATGGTCATGCGGAGGATCGACCAGGGCGCATCCTGGGCCGGATGCGGCGAGGCCGCATCGTGGACATGGGCGTGGGAGTGGTCGTGCCCGTGCGAATGCGCGTGGTCGTGCGAATGACCATGGGCATGGCCATGAGAGTGGTCATGGGCATGGTCGTGATGGTGGGCGTGGGACGCGGCGGGAACCATGCCGAAGACGTTATATTATAACATTACGACTGTCCACGGCCGGCTCAGGGCTTGCCTATCACCATCGCGATGGCAGCGGCCACGAACGGAAACGGCACCGAAACGGCGCAGCGGAACCAGACGAAACGGGCCGGCATGAACGGGATTTCCCACAAAATCACCCGCTGGAAGGCGAACAGGGCCCAGGCCACGACATAGGCGACCACCTGCGGCACCCCGCCGCCGGACTTCAGGGCCACGGTTCCGATGGAGAAGCCGATCACAGGGCCGCCGGGGGTGGCAGCGCCGGCGACCACGGCGGTCGCCACCCCAAGCCAGCCGCTGTCCGGGCCGAGCCAGCCGGTGATCACCTCCTGCGGGATGATGGCGGCGATGTAGCCGGAACCGATCACGCCGAGCGCGATCCGCGGCACGATGTTGATGAAATCCATCGAGCCCTCGCGCAGCGAGGCCTTGAACACCGGGGGACCGCGGCGGAAGGCGATCAGGCCGACCCCGAGGACCGAGCCCCACAGCAGGATGTCGATCAGGAGCGCCGCGCTCATGCGGCGTCCTCGTCGCTGTCGCGCTTCGGATAGACCCGGACATAGACGAAGCGGCCGAGCGCGCCGGCCAGCACCGGCAGCGGCAGCGAGATCAATATCCGCCACAGCGTAAAATCGGTGCCCATGATCGGGATTTCCCAGGCGACGGCGCGGCCATAGCCGATCAGCGTCCAGCTCACGACCATGGCGATGGTCGCGCCGAAATCGGCGCCGACGGCGAGCAGCGCACTCGCCACCGGATAGGCGGTGAAGGGCCCGCCCGGCAGGATCGCGCCGAAGGCGGTGCCGATCAGAAGGCCCACCAGGCCGGATTTCGGTCCGAGCGAGCGCGAGACTTTCTCGTGCGGCAGGATCTCGGAGATGAAGGCGCCTAGCAGGCAGCCGGCCAGCACGCGCGGCAGGATGCCGCCGAACAGCGAGAGATCGTGGGTGAGAATGTCGAGAACGCCGTCGGTGCCGTCACGCCGCCAGACCAGGCCCGCGCTTACTGCCACCAGGGCGGCAATGATGATCGTCGACCAGCCGATCGGCTTGCGAACCCGTCCCGGCCGGGGCTCGGAGTCCGCGTCCTCGGCAGGCGCCGGATTGTTCGGGGAAGGTTCTGACAACGGGTGTAGAGCGTCTCGAGGGTGATGCCTCTCCTGATTAAGGGCGCCGTCGAGGCGATGCAAACGGAACGATGACAGACCCGTGCGCGCGCTGCGCAGGACTGACTCAATCAGTCAATTCCGCACAGCAAAAAGGCGGCCGCGCGAGCGACCGCCTTGTTGTCATTCCGGGGCGCGCGAAGCCGCGAGCCCGGAATCTCGATATCCTCAGGTGCGCAATCGCGCACCATAGTTCGATGCTGCGCATCGCCCCGGGATGACGTGCGTTACTTACGCCTTGTCGAACAGGGACTCGACGTATTCCCAGTTCACGAGGTTCTCGACGAACGCCTTGAGATAGTCGGGACGGCGGTTGCGATAGTCGATGTAGTAGGAGTGCTCCCAGACGTCGCAGCCGAGGATCGGGGTGGCGCCGTGCACCAGCGGATTCTCGCCGTTCGGGGTCTTGGAGATCTCGAGCTTGCCGTTCTTGACCTGGAGCCAGCACCAGCCGGAGCCGAACTGGCCGACGCCGGCCGCCTGGAAGTCGGTCTTGAACTTCTCGAAGCCGCCGAGGTCCTCGTTGATCTTCTTCTCGAGCTTGCCCGGCAGCTTGGTGCCGCCGCCATTGGGCTTCATCCAGCTCCAGAAGTGGATGTGGTTGTAGTGCTGGCCGGCGTTGTTGAACACCGCGGGGTTCTTGCCGAACGAGCCCTTGACGATCTCCTCAAGGGACTTGCCTTCCCATTCGGTGCCCTTGAGCGCGTTGTTGCCGTTGGTGACGTAGGCCTGATGATGCTTGTCGTGGTGGAATTCCAGCGTCTCCTTCGACATGAACTGGCCGAGGGCGTCATAGGCGTAAGGGAGGGGGGGCAGCGTAAAGGTCATGGGATGTTGTCCGCGACTGATGGGGAACTGGTTTAACGGGGACTCTTATAGAAGGTTCCACCGTCGTTAAATACCGCCAATTTGCGAAAAGGCGTGATGCGGCCGGATTGCATAAAATCGACGCAAGCACGTGACGCGTTTCGACCTGCCGCAAAATATCATTGCCTTTGAGGCGCTTATGACAGAACGAATGCATCACGCAGCCGGGGACCACAAGGCAGAGCCATGAGCATCGAAATCGACATTTTGAACGGCGACGCCGCGTGGCCGATGGCACAGCCATTGCTCAGCGCAGTCTGGGGACGCGACGCGGCCCAGAAGCCGTCCTGGAGCCACGTCAAATGGGCCCATGCCGATCTGCGCGTCCTGCTCGAGACACCCGAGGACGGCCTCGTCTGCCATGTCGGCATCTACTTCCGCACCGTCACCTGGAACGGACAGAAGGTGCATATCGGCGGCATCGGCGGCGTCTGCACCCGCGAGGACCGGCGCGGCCGCGGCTATGCCACCATTGCGATCGACGCAGCCGTGCACACCATGCGTGCGAACGAGGCGGTCCGTTTCGCGCTGCTGTTCTGCGAGCCGCACAATTACGCCTTCTACGCGGCCCGCAGCTGGCTACCGTTCAAGGGCGAGGTCTATTGCGAGCAGCCGGAGGGGTGGATCCGCTTCGATGCCATGGCGCCCTATGTCTTCAACATCGTCCGCGCACCGACGCTGGGCACCATCGACCTCTGCGGCCTGCCCTGGTGAGCCCTGCGTGACGACCGGCTGGCGCGGGCGCAGGCCAGCCGGTAATATGTCGATCATCATCTGATATTCCGCCCGGTGAACATGACGATCGACGCCCCGCTAGACGCCGTCCCGCCGCGCGCACCGGTCGCCTCCCCGATCGCCAGCCTGCTGACGGCGCCGATCCTGCCGACGCTGCTCCGGCTTGCGATCCCCAACATGATCGCGATGGTCGGCAGCACGCTGGTTGCGATCGCGGAGACCTCCTATATCGGCCGGCTCGGCACCATTCCGCTGGCGGCGATCGCGCTGGTGTTTCCGTTCGCGATGCTGACGCAGATGATGAGCGCGGGCGCGATGGGCGGCGGCGTCTCCTCCGCGATCAGCCGCGCGCTCGGCGCCGGCAAACGCGACCGCGCCGCGACGCTGGCGGTGCATGCCGCCATCATCGGCCTCTGCGGCGGGCTGTTCTTCACGGTGACGATGCTCGCCTTCGGCCGCTCGTTCTTCACGCTGCTCGGCGGCCGCGAGCGCGTGCTCGAGGAAGCCTGCGGCTATTCGCAGATGCTGTTCTCCGGCGCGGTCGCGATCTGGCTCGTCAACACGCTGGCCTCGGTGATCCGCGGCACCGGCGACATGCGCCTGCCCTCGATGATTCTGATCGGAGCGAGCGTGCTGCAGATCGCGCTCGGCGGCACACTCGGGCTCGGCCTGTTCGGCGTGAAGCAATTCGGCATGCCCGGCGTCGCCGCCGGCCAGCTGATCGCATTCAGCTGCGCGGCGATCTTCTTTCTCTGGTATCTGCTGTCCGGCCGCAGCCGACTGCCGCTGAAATTCCGCGCCTTCCATTTCGAGCGCGCGATGTTCCTGGACATTCTCAAGGTCGGCGCGGTGGCCTGCCTGTCGCCGTTGCAGACCGTGCTCACCATCTTGATCTTCACAAAGATCCTGGCGACGTTCGGCACCGAGATGCTGGCCGGCTATGGCATCGGCTCGCGGCTGGAATTTTTGCTGATCCCGATCACCTTCGCCTTCGGCATCGCCTCGGTGCCGATGGTCGGCATGGCGATCGGCGCCGGCGACATGAAGCGTGCGCGGCGCGTCGCCTGGACCGCGGCCGCGGCCTCGGGACTGACCGTCGGCCTGATCGGCCTCGTCATCGCGCTCGATCCGTCGCTCTGGGTGTCGCTGTTCACGCGCGATCCCGGCGTCACCGCTGCCGCTCACAGCTATTTCCACTGGGCGGGGCCCGCCTTCGCGTTCTTCGGCATCGGCGTGTCGCTGTATTTCTCCTCGCAGGGTGCTGCGCGCGTCGGCGGACCCGTGCTGGCGTCGACAGGCAGGCTTCTGATCGTCGCGATCGGCGGCGTCGGCCTGATGATGGCGCAGGCGCCGGCCTGGTCCTTGTTCGCGCTGGTCGGTGGCGCCATGATCGTGTTCGGGCTCTCGACGGCGGCCTCGGTCGCCCTGGTCCGCTGGGGCAAATGAGCGCAGGCCATAAGCGCAGGCAAACAAGCTCAGAAATGTGATTCCATCGGGCGTTGCACGCGCCGAATTTGCTGCTATTGAGGCGCCTCTATTTCTGGGGCTCTTCCATGACATTCAGATTCGCCGCTCTCATCGTCATTCTGGCTGCGCTGCTTTGCGCGACTTCCGCCCAAGCGCAGAGCGCCGACGGCACCTGGCTCACCCAGGCCGGTGATGCCCGCGTCAAGATCGGCAAATGCGGCGGCGGCATCTGCGGCCACATCGTCTGGCTGCGCGAGCCCATGGACACTGCGACCGGACAGCCCGCCACCGACAGCAAGAATCCCAATCCCGCGCTGGCGAAGCGCCCGATGATCGGCCTGCCGCTGTTCAGCGGCATGCAGCCCTCAGGGCCGAACAAATGGTCGGGCCAGATCTACAATGCCGACGACGGCAGCACCTATGCGAGCAGCGTCTCGGTCACGGGCGCGGACTCGCTGCGGGTCGAAGGCTGCGTCGGCGCGCTCTGCGGCGGTGAGACCTGGACCCGCGCGGGGCGCTAACCGGCTCCTGTGTCCCGGACGCGATGCGGCGCGAAGCGCTGCTTCGCAGAGCCGGGACCCACACTGCGATGGGCCCCGGCTCTGCAGCGCATCGTTTCACGCTGCGCTGCGTCCGGGGCACGAGAGTCTTTTACACCATCATCGTCTTCAACGCCGTCGCCGCCGAGGCATAGCCGCCTCGTGCGCCGTCGATGAAATGGACGTGGTCGCTGCGCAGCGCCGAGGGCGTGAAGCAGGTCATCATTGCGGCGTCCTGCGGGTGGAGACCGTAGCGCACGATGCCGTCGCGCGCGGCGATCGCGAGACGTTCGCTGAGGGCCCGCTCGAGCTGCGGGGTGCAGTCGAGGATCATGCGCAGGCCGTCGTCATATTTGCGGAAGTCCGAATTCTCGACCACCTGGCGCTTGTAGATGTTGGGCACGAAGCCACCGACATTGAGGTCGAAGCGCATGATCAGATAGACGAACAACGTGTAGGCCAGCACGCTGGCGCGCCGCGCGAGCAGCGGACCGCCGCGCCTGGTGCGGGCCTCATAGTCCAGCCCCTGCGGCGGCCATTTCAGCGGCGGCCCCTGCGGAGGCACCGGCCGGCCGCCATCCGGGCTGCGCTCGACGAGGTGGATGATATCCTCGATCACCTTGCGGAAGGCCGCGGGATCGGCGCCGCGCGCAGGCATCACCAGCAGCGACAGGATCAGGCCGCGCGCAGCCGGCATTACCTCGAAGCGGCAGGACAGCCCGGAAAGATCGGGCTGCGTCCCGGCGGGCGCTTCCGTGACCGCGAACTCGCCGCGCTTCATCGCGGCGTCGGCCCAGGCGAGCCCACCGCCGGAGAACATCGCATAGGACAGGTTTGCCGACGGCCCGAAGCGCGCGACGCGCACGTCGAGCCCCTGCGCGCGGATGGCGCCGACAGGCACCAGCGCGACACGCATCTTCAGATCGAGTTCCTCCCACACCCAGGTCGCGGTCGCGGCCAGCGCATCGCGGGCACGATCGAGATCGTCGGGCGCAACGGCAAAGCTGGCGCCGTCGCCGCCGAACACGAAGGGGAATTCGCGTCCCTCCAGGGCATTCGTCACCGCCGCGATCACGGCGGCGCCGGCCATGTTGACCGCCTTGTAGCGCTGTGCCGCGATCGCCTTGGTGGAATCGACGATGTCCGCAACGCCGATGCTCCAGTCATCAGGCAGTGGCGCATAGAGCGCGGGATCCATCAGGCTGGTGAAGCCGCGAAAGACGGGAATGCCGCCATAGAAGGATTCGCCTGATGTCATCGGGTGATGCCGGATGGTTGGAAAGCGCGTCCGCGGAAGATACGTGGCAGGATCGATCCGGGTTCGCCGGCGTCCTTGCGATCATTGGCCGAAACCGGCCCGGACAACAAGACGAGGCCGCGCTGCATTGCCGCAGTTCGTCATTGATCAGTATCAAATTGATCAGTATCAAACAGCCGGCCGCGGAGAGCGGCTACGCTCGGGGTATCTCCAGATATTGCATGGGATATCGAAGTGCCCGAGTTCGGCAACAAGGACTCCACCGCTCCGGTCCGCCGGCGCACGGGGCTTGACCCGATCAGCGCGGTGAAGATGCCGGAACGATTGACCCATGCCGTCGATGCCTGGGCCGAGGCCCATCACCTCACCCGCTCGGACGCGATCTGCAAGCTGATCGAGTTCGGCCTGAAGATCGCGCCCCCGGCGGTCACCTCGGCGCAGTCCATCGCCTCGGACGCCACCAGGATCGAGGAGGTTGCCGTGCACGAGATCGAGAGCCTGCTCGATCCCGCATTGCCCGCGGACGAACGCGAGCGCCGCATCCGTCGCCTCACCGAGGGGCCGCCGGAATTCTCACATCAACGGATCGACCTGCCAAAACAACGGACGTGAGCGCAGATACGCTCTAATGCAGCTTCTCATCCTCGCGCTTGCGCAAGGCATCGAGCGAGGCGTCGTGACAGCCGACCAGGCGCACGAATTGCTGCGGATACATTTCGTAGCCGTGACTGCCGGAATTTTGATTTGCCATCGGCGGACAGCGCACATCGTCCGGCTTCGCGCGAGATTGCTCGGCACGGCCCGGATTTGAAGCGATCATGTTCTGCGTGGCCATCGACTGCTCCCCGTCGTTTAGGGCAGATCGATTGACGTAATCCAATCGATTGCGGGGCATCTTACGACCAAATCCGGCTTGATGTCATTGCGCCGGATCAACGCAATTGTGGCGGCGGAGTTCCGCCTACGCGGTATTGCCCGCGTCGATCGTGAACACGGTGCCGGTCACGTTGCGGCCACCCTCGCCGAGCAGATATTCCACCATGCGTGCGACGTCGTCCGTCTCAGGCAGACGACGCAGCGCGCTGCGGCCGGCGATGCGCTTGCGGCTCTCGTCGGAGAGATTGTGCGTCAGCTCGGTGTCGATGAAGCCGGGCGCGATCGCATTCACGGTGATGCCGAGCTTGCCGACCTCGCGCGCGAGCGAACGAGTGAAGCCGGTGGCGGCCGCCTTGGTCGCGCCATAGACGGACAGGCCGTTATAACCGGTGGTCGCGATGATCGAGGAGATGTTGATGATGCGGCCGGCACCATCCGCCATCATCTGGCGCGCGACATATTTGGTGAGGATGATCGGCGACAGCACGTTGAGCTGCACCAGCGCCTCGATCTCCGAATTGTGCATGGTGGCGAGGAGGCCCTCGGTGCCGAGGCCGGCATTGTTGACGAGGCCGTAGATCGGGCCGAACTCGTCGCGCACGAGCTTTGCGAAAGCGGGAATCGCGTCGATCACCGCGAGGTCGCAGGCGCGGAAATGCAGGCGGCCCTCGGAGGCGGCGATTGCAGCCTTGAGCTCGTCGCTCTCGCGCCGCGCCGCCGCGATCACGTTGAAGCCGGCGCCGACGAGACGCTGGCCGATCGCAAGGCCGATACCGCGGCTGCCGCCGGTGACGAGGACATTATGCATCGGTGCGCGCCAGTTTGCCGGCCGGGGTGACGTCGAGCGCCTCGACGAAGCGGATCACCGCCGGCACCTTGTGCGAGGCGAGCTGGGCGCGGCACTGATCCAGGATCTGGTCGCGGATCTCCTTCGCGCGCGCCTGATCGGTGCCGTCGGCGAGGATCACGTCGGCGACGACGATGCCGCCGGTGATCGGGCTGCGGCGCGATTTGGCGCGCGACATCCGTACATCGGCATGGCGGTTGATGACTGCCTCGATCTCCTCGGGGTGAACCTTCAGGCCACCGATATTGATGATGCCACCGCGGCGGCCGACGAAATAATAGCGATCGCCGCGCAGCTCGACGATATCGCCGCTGTCGACGAAGCCATCGTCATCGGTGAGCGGGGCAGCGTTGCGGCCGATATAGGCGTGCGCAGTGCGCGTCGAACGAATCCGCAGCGATCCGTCGACGACCTTCATCTCGACGCCGTTGCGGTTGCCGAGATAATCAGCCGGAAAACCTTCGAGCCCGTCATTGACCGCAAAGCCGACGCCGGCTTCGGTCGAGGCATAGGCATGGCCGACGGAAGAATTGGGAAATGCGGCCCTGAGGCCGTCCAGCACCGGCTGGTCCGCGATCTCGCCGGAGAGACGGACATAGCCGGGCGCGAACTGCGCAGCCGAGCCGCTCATCAGCAGCTTGCGCCAGTGCGAGGGCGTGCCGGAGATGTGCGAGACGCCGCGCACATTCAGCCGCGCGACGTGATCGCCGAGCGCCTCATGCGGGTCGGACAGGACCATCGAGCCGCCGGAAAGCACCGCGCGAAGAAAGATCTGCAGGCCGCCATAGCGGCGGATGTCGTAGAACGTGGCCCAGACCGGCGCGGGGCCCTTCGCGGGACCTTCAGCGACGATGGCGCCGGTGAGCGCTTCCAGCGTATGGCCAACGATTTTCGGCACGCCTGAGGTGCCCGAGGTGAGCATCAGCCATTCGGTGGCGCGCTCGGTCTTGACAGGCGCGGTGGCCTGAAGCGGCAATTGTGCGGTAACGACCAGCGGCACGCCGGTCGCGGCCCAGCGATCGGGCTCGTCGGTGACGACGGCATCGATCCCGGCATCGGCGATCAGCGCGTCGAGATAGGCGGGATTGAGATCGGGCGGGCACAGCAGCATGCGACGGGCGATGCCGTCGAGCTCGATCATGGCGATGCCGGAGCGGAGCTGGTCGGACAGTTTCAACAGCACCGCGCGGCCGGACAGTTCGCGCAGGCGGCCACCGAGGACCGTCTGCGACAGGATATCCGTCAGCGACACGACATGGTGCGCATCCGACAGCGTGCGGCCGGTCAGCTCCGGGCTCAGATAGTCGCGGAGCGCAAAGATCTCACGCGGGGACATTTTCGTAGGCCCGCACGAAGTCGCCCACGGTGGCGGGGAACGCTGCGTCCTCGGAAATGGTGAAGGGGTCGACGCCGGTCTCGTCCTCGAGACGCGCCACCAGAATGGCGAAGGCGAGCGAGTCGAAGCCCGTCTCGTGCAGGGACAGATCGTCCGAGAGGGCGGGAAGCGTCACATGCTGCTCTTTGGCGATCTGCTGGATCGCTTCAATGACCTTAGACCGTACCGACATGGCTGGCTCGCTCTTGTTATCGATATCACTTGTTGCGGCGGCTCTTGATGACCGCCTCCCCATGGCCGTCTGTTTACCCGACAGAAGTAAATGGCTTCTTGGACAATTCAGATAAAATTGGACCTATCTCCGCATTTTCGCGGCGCTAGAGCCTGATCGTGCCGTCGTTGATCTTGGTAAACGTCCCGGCATCGAGCGCGGCATAGGCGCCGGATCTCGGGTCGAGCATGAACAGCGGATCGGCAATCGCGGCGGGATCAAATCCCTCGCGCGCCAGCTCGCCCTTCTTCTGCTTGAACGTCTCGGTCGCATCGAGCTCGCGCGAGATGCGGATGAAGACGGGACGGGCATAGGTAGGCAGGCGTTGCGCGAGATGGGCGGGCAGCGCGTCGATGTCGAAGCCTTCATTCACGACGATGGCGCTCATGCCGGCGCGACCGTCGGTCCCGGGGATGCTGACGCCGTAGGTGGTGGCGTCGATCACGCCGGTGAAGTCGCGCACGGCGTCGTTGACCTCCGAGGTCGCGACGTTCTCGCCCTTCCAGCGGAAGGTGTCGCCGATCCGGTCGACGAAATGGAAGAAGCCCTTGTCGTCGAGCCGCATCAGATCGCCGGTACGGAACCAGGCATCGCCCTTGGCGAAGACATCGCGCAGGATCTTCTTCTCGGTCTCGCCCGCATCCGTGTAGCCCTCGAAGCGGCCGCCGCCTTCATCCGCCTTGCCGATGCGGCCGATGGCTTCGCCGGCCTCACCGCGGGCGCAGGCGATGCAGAAGCCTTCTTCGTTGCGCAGTGGCGCGCCGCTATCTGGATCGAGCTTGACGATGCCGGCGGGAAACCGATGCGCGAGCAACGGCGGAATACGGCCGATTGCGCCCGGCTGGCCCTCGACGTTGAACAGCGAGAAATTGCCTTCGGTCGCCGCGTAGAATTCGAGGATGCGCGGGAGGGCGAAGCGCGCCTGAAAGTCCTCCCAGATGTCACCGCGCAGGCCGTTGCCGCAGACGAGCCGCAAGCGATGGCGGTTCTCGTATTCCGACGGCGGCGCCTTGAGCAGATAGCGGCAGAGCTCGCCGATATACTGGAACAGCGTGCAGTCGTGCCGCACGACGTCAGGCCAGAAATTCGAAGCCGAGAATTTTTCCGCGATCACCACCGAGCCGCCGGCGGCGAGCATGCTGCAGGGCGCGACGATGCCGCCGACCGAGTGGAACAACGGCAGGCAGTCATAGAGCCGGTCCTGCGGCGTGGCCCCGGTGAGACCCGCGAACCAAAAGCCCCAGTTGAGGATGCGGCGGTGGCTGATGCTGGCGGCCTTCGGCAGGCCCGTGGTGCCGGAGGTGTAGATCAGCAAGGCGCGATCGTCGATGGTGACGCCACCGTGCTCGTCCGGCGCAAGCGGAGCGTCGTCCAGCGCGGCAAGCGCGACGTCGATGGCGCGCTCGCCGCGGGCATCGCCATGGGTCCAGACTTTTGCCTGCGTGTTCAGGTGCGGGGCTGCGTTCTCCAGCGTCCCCGTCAGCTCATGCGCCACGATGATGTGCCGCGGCCCGGCGACGTTGAGGCAATGTGCGAGCGATGGACCGATGAGCTTGGTGTTGATCAGTGCGACCACGCCGCCGACGCGGCTGATGCCGAGCCAGGCCGCGACATAGTCGATGCCGTTCGGCATGATCAGCGCGACGGTGTCACCCTTGGCGACGCCAACGGACCGAGCCCAACGCGCATAGCGGCTGATGCGCTTCGACAGGCCGTCATAGTCGAGCGCTTCATCGTCCGTAACCAGCGCGACGCGATCGGGCTGGCGCCGCGCCCAATCGTCGACGACGTCGGCGAACAGCCGGCCCGGCAGCGTCTCGATCCGTGCGGTGAGCTCGATCGCCTTCAGCCAGATTTTCGACGCGGAAGGTGCGCGCGCGGCTTTCGGCTGCGTGATGACGCCGGTGGACATATCGTTCATCTCTTGACGAGTTCTTGGGCGATCTCTTGGCCGATCTCTGCTGAGCTTCCGGCAGAATAGACCCGCGCGCCCTGCCCAGGTGTTAAGAGACAAGGTAAAACCCGGTTAGTGCGGGATTAACTCTAGTCATCCTTTACCAAGCCGACGGGATCGACGTGCGACCTTCCGCGTTTCTTGCGATAGCAAATCCAGCCATTCGGGCGCGCAGCGCGCGTCCCCTCTCTTCGCGAGAGATGAACTGGAGGCCGCAATGATCACCAAGCGCCATTTCCTTCAGACCGCCGCCTGCGCCGCAGCGGTGCTCGCTGCGCCGCGCGCCTTCGCCATCGGCGATCCCTCCTATCCCTCACGCAGCGTGAAATGGGTGGTTCCCTACGCGCCGGGCGGCGCCACCGACGTGCTGTCGCGGCTGCTGTGCCAGCGCCTGTCCGACCGGCTCGGCCAGACCTTCGTGGTCGAGAACAAGCCCGGCGCCGGCAGCAATATCGGGACACAGGCGGTGATCACATCGGCGCCCGACGGTTACACGCTGCTGCTGACCTCGACCGCGAACGCGATCAACGCCTCGTTCGATCCGGCGCTGCCCTATGACTTCGCCAAGGGCATCGCGCCGGTCGCGGGCGTGGCGCGGATTCCGCTGGTGCTGGTCGTCAACAACGATCTGCCGGTGAAGACCGTCGCCGACTTCGTCGCCTACGCCAAGGCCAATCCCGGCAAGATGTCGATCGCCTCCTCCGGCATCGGCACCTCGCTGCATCTGTCCGGCGAGCTGTTCAAGTCGCTGGCCGGCGTGCAGTTCACCCACGTGCCGTACCGCGGCTCGGCGCCGGGCCTGACCGACGTGATGAGCGGCCAGATCCAGGGCATGTTCGACAACGTCACCTCGTCGTTCGAGCTGGTGCGCGCCGGCAAGCTGCGCGCGCTCGGCGTCACCACGCGCGAGCGCTCGGAGATTTTGCCGGAGGTGCCGCCGATCGCGGACACGCTCCCCGGCTACGAGACCTCGTCGTTCTACGGCGTCGGCGCCCCGCACGATACTGCGCGCGAGATCGTCGACCTGCTCAATCGCGAGATCGACACCGCTTTGTCCGACGCCGAGATCAAGGCCCGCATCGCCGAGCTCGGCGCGATCCCCCTGCACGGCAACGCCGGCGAGTTCGGCAGCATGCTGACGGCCGAGACCGACCGCTGGCGCAAGGTTGTCGAGTTGTCGGGGATCAAGAAGGAGTAGGCCAAAAGAGGGAATAGGCTAACGCGACGGCCGGCCTCGCGAGGCTAGGCGCCGGCGGGTAAACAGGCTATTGTCTTGCTACCTAACGTTGTCGGAATTGCGATAGGGAGGCAACCGTGGTTCTCGACCCCTCACAGATTCCGGTCAACGTGACGCCGTTCGACGAGCCGCTGGATAATTTCGCCGGCCGGCTGAAGGAGGGACAGGTCAAGGTGGTCGCGATCGGCTCGTCGACCACGGCGGGCGAAGGGGGCATCACGCCCTATCCGCAACGACTCCTGGCGGACCTTCGGATTCAATACCCGAAGGTCACGATCGATGTCGTCAACCGTGGCGTCGGCGGCGAAGACGCTCCCATGGAGCTCATGCGCTTCCAGCACGATGTCTTCGACCAGAATCCGGATCTCGTGATCTGGCAAGTCGGCACCAATGCGGTTTGGCAACAGAACCCGCCGTCCTTCAAGGACACCACGAAGGCCATCTCCGATGGCGTCGACCAGTTGCTGGCGAAAGAGCGGATCGACGTGATCCTGATGGACCTGCAATATGTGCCGGCGCTGCTGACGCCGGCGAAGGAGAAGAGAGCGATCGACATGGTCGCGATGATCAGCGAGATCGCGCATGCGAAGGGCGTCAACGTCTTCCGCCGCTTCGAGCTGATGCAGGGCTGGCACGATATCGCAAAGATCTCGTTCGACCGGATGGTCGATCCGGGCGACGACAAAAGGCTGCATGCAAGCGACTGGACGACGGACAAGATGACCTGGCAATTGACCGCCGCGATCGACGCCGAAGTCAAGAAGGCGCAGTCCTCCTGAGGTACACGCGGCAACTCAGCCCGCGTTGCCGCTCAGTGCCAGCCGCCTCGCCGGTGGCGCGGGCGCGGCGGCGGACTGACCGGATAATACGGATTGAGATCGCAGCTCGCGGAGCGACCTGACGCGGTGGCGCGGCATTGCGGCAGCGACGTGAACGAGCAATCGTACCACTCCCCGCCTCCGCCGTTCGCGCCGGAATAGACGTGCATGCAGACGGGAAAGTTCGGATCGAACGTCTGCGCATGCGACGGCGCGGCTGCGAGCAGCGCACCGACGATCAAAGCCAGGCCGAATGAGCGACGCATGACGGATGCTCCTGCCCGCCGCCGCGCGGATCAGTACTGCGGCTTCTTGTGACGCTTGCGCGGAGGCGGCGGCGGTTCGTCGAACGCGTAATAGGGGTTGACGTCGCAGCTCGCGGAGCGGCCCGACGCCGTGGCGCGGCACTGCGGGATCGAGGTGAACGAGCAATCATAGTAGTCGCCGCCACCGCCCCAGCCGCCGGGCGTGTACACGTGCATGCACACCGGATAGCGCGGATCATAGGTCTGGGCGCGCGCATCTGCCGCAGCAAACAGCGTGACAATCGCGGTGAGGGTCAGGATCGGCAAACGCATGAAGACTTCCTCGAATCGATAGCGCCGGCGGATCTGATGCCGACGGCCTCCTATGGCACAACACCTCGGCGGAGGCGACTGTTCCTGGGGACAGATGACGGCAAGGTGAGTGCGATCTCGCAACGCACGCGTCATGGCCGGCTTGCCCCGGCCATGACAAAGCGGCGTCAGCCCAGGCCCTGCAGCACCAGCCGGTTCAGCCTCGCCGCAAACGCGGCCGGATCTTCCGGCAGTTCGCCATCCAGGATCTGCGCCTGTTCGAGCAGGAGCAGGCTGAGATCGTCGACGGACTTTGACCCCGCCTGCGCCCTGGTGATCGCGCCCACCACCGGATGGCGCAGATTGATCTCGAGCACTGGCCTGGTGCGCATGCCGCGGTTCTGCTGCGCCAGGATGCGCTCGAGCTCGCGACTCGGGCCCTGGCTGTCGGCGACGAGGCAGGACGCCGAGCTGGTGAGGCGCGTCGACGCCTTGACGTCGCTGACGCGCTCGCCGAGCGCGGCCTTGATCACGGCGATGGTCGCCGCTTCATCGGCGACGGGCTCGTCCTTCTTCGCCTCGTCGGTCTCGTCGACGCGCGGGATCAGGTCGAGATTGAGATCGCCCTGGCTCAGCGACTTCAGCGGCTTGCCCTCGAACTCGGTCGGCATCGAGGTCCAGAAGGCATCGACCGGATCGGACAGCAGCAGCACCTCGATGCCGCGCGCGGCCGCCGCTTCCAGCCGCGGATTCGACTTCAGCCGCTCCAGGCTGTCGCCGACGAGATAATAGATCTCGGTCTGGTTCGGCTTGAAATCGGCGACGATCTGCTTCAGCGAGCGCTTCTCGCCCGACGTGGTGGTGAAGCGCGACAGCGCCAGCAGCTTTTCGCGCCGCTCGAAATCCTCGTAGATGCCTTCCTTCAGCACCGCGCCGAAGGCGTCCCAGATCTTGGTAAAATTCTCCGGGTCTTTCTCGGCGAGGCTTTCGAGCTCGGACACGACGCGGGTCGCCACGGCCTTGCGGATCTGCGCCAGCTGCGGATTGTTCTGGAGCATCTCGCGCGAGATGTTGAGCGGGAGATCCTCGCTGTCGACCACGCCGCGGATGAAGCGCAGATAGCCCGGCAACAGATCGGCATCGTCGGTGATGAAGACGCGGCGGACGTAGAGCTTGACGCGGCCCTTGCGGTTCGGCTCGAACAGGTCGAACGGCTTCGTCGACGGCGCGAACAGCAGCACCGCGTAGGAGTAGCGGCCCTCGGCACGATAATGCAGCGTCATTGCGGGATCGTCGAAGGCGGAGGCGATCTGCTGATAGGCCTTCTTGTAGTCGTCTGCCGTGAGCTCGGATTTCGAGCGCTGCCACAGCGCGCTGGCCGAGTTGATCTGGCGCGGCTCGCCCTCTTCCGGCACGAGCTCGATCGGGAACAGGATGTTGTCGGAATAGGCACCGACAATGCGCTCGATCTCAAAGCTCTCGAGATATTTCTTGGCGTCGTCCTTCAGGTGCAGGACGATCTCGGTGCCGCGGGTCAGGCGCGCGGCTTCCTCGTCGCTGGCCCGTGCGATCTCGAAGCCGGAGCCGCCGGAGGACGTCCAGGTCCAGACGTCGCTCTCGCCGGCACGCCGGCTGATGACGACGATCCTGTCGGCCACCATGAAGGCGGAATAGAAGCCGACGCCGAACTGGCCGATCAGGCCGAGCCCGTCCTTGGCCTCCTTCAGCTTCGACACGAAGGCCTTGGTGCCGGAGCGGGCGATGGTGCCGAGATGGTCGATCAGCTCCTGCCGCTCCATGCCGATGCCGTTATCGGCGATCGTGAGCGTTCCCGCGGTCTTGTTCGGAATGATACGGATCTTGAGCGCATCGCCCTCGCCCAGCAAAGCGGGAGTGGCGATCGCCTCGTAGCGCAGCTTGTCGCAGGCGTCCGAGGCGTTGGAGACCAGCTCGCGCAGGAAGATGTCGGTCTCCGAATAGACGGAGTGCACCATGAGGTGCAGAAGCTCGGAAACCTCGGCCTGGAAAGGCTGCGTATGCACAGCCGTGTCTGACGTCGTCATGCGTTTACCCGGTCAATCAGAAGTGGAGAAAACCGGGATATAACGCGACGGGATCAGGGATCAAGTGGACGCGAACGATCGCCCTCCCCAGGGTGGGCGATGGGTCGGTGGGGCTGAATGGCTGCCAGCAGGCTCAGGTCACGCAGCGGCCGGGCTGGAGCAGCTTGGCGACCTCGGTCAGGGAGCTGACCATCGGCTCGCAGGCGATGGGCCGGTTGCGGCCCTGCTTCTGGAGCAGCGACGGCGGCTTGGCATTGCCGGTCTCGATCACCGCGGGGACCCGCAGCAGCACCGAGGTGTCGGCAAGCTCGGTCAAGCGCATCGACACGGTGCGGGTGGGAACCGCCGACGGCTTGATCTCGGCAAGCCGGTCGGTCTTGCCGGAACGATTGACGTTGTGGCTCGGCTGGTCCGCGGCCGCCTGCGTGCGGTCGGCCAGATCGTGGCCGGAGGCTAGCTGAACGGCGCCGACTTGTACGGCACAAAGTGTCGCGGCAATCGCGACGGCACCAAAAAATACCTTTTGAATCTGTGACATGGCTGTCGATCCCTCGCCCCATGGCGATCGCGGGAACAACGCGAGGACAGGAGCGGGAGTTCTCAGCCGTTAAGATCACTTAACCGTGTACGAAAAAAACACACCCTGAAAAAAATTCTGCAACCGGCTGGAACGACTCCAGCACCTGAGAGTCGTCTCAACAGCCGGCTATTCCCCCCTGCCCCATAAGCCGGCGACGTAGGGCGCGACTGTGGTGATGCCAGTCGCGCCTTACTTTTTTCTCGAAACATTGAGATCGCGCGGTTCCGGTTTTTCTTCGGAAAGAACAACCGGAAGCTGCGCGTCGGCGTTTGCTCAGGCGGTCAGCAGGGCTTTGACATAGTCAGGCCTCAGCGGAATCCGCCGGGCTGGTTTGCCTGTCGCATCCAGGAAGGCGCCGGCAATTGCCGGCGCGGCCAGGGCGTTGGCGCTCTCGGAGCCTTGCCCGTAGACCCCGACGTCCGGCCGGGGCGCCAGCACCACCTTCACATCGGGCATCTCCGCCATCGTCAGGATGGGATAGCTGCTCCAGTCTTCCGAGGTGATCCCCTTTTCATCGAACGCGACCTCCTCATGCAGGGTCTGGCTGACGCCCATCAGGCTGCCGGCCTGGACCTGGCGTCGGAGCTGCAGCGGATTCACGACGATGCCGGGATCGACAACGATGGTGAGCCGCTCGACCCGCACCTCGCCCTTGGCGGGCGAGATCGCGATGTGGGCGGCACAGGCCCAATAGCCGTTGTCGCGCAGCATGATCGACACGCCCTGGCCGCGTATGACCGCCTCGCCATTGGCCCGGGCGCCCGGGGCGGGTATGCGCCGCGTCACCCAGCCGCTCTCTTCGCGCAAGCGCGCCAGAATGGTCTTGAACCGCTCGTCGCTCACATGATCGATCCGGAATTGCAGAGGATCAGCGCCTGCCAGGGCGGCCGCCTCCGTGATCGCCACCTCACGCGGAAAGTTCTGCTGAAACTGGATCGGCGTGCGCATGCTGTGATCGCGCAGGCCGACGCCGATCGGCGATTCTCTCTCACCGATCTGATAGGTGCCGTGACCGGCTTCCGCGACGTTGGGCACAGCGCCATAGACCCAGCGATCCACGACGCTCATCGCGGCACTGTGTATCCGGGAGGGGTTGGTTGGGCTTGGCGGATCGATCGTCGGCAAGCCCGCGAGAATGGCACCGATGGGGCGATCGTCCTGCATCGGCGGACCCTTATGGTCCGCGCGGTAGGATGCCATGCGTCCGCTGGCATCGAGGCCGATCGAGATGTCGGCGTAGGACGGGGATGACTGGGTGGACCACTTCATGTCGTCGGCCCGCATCCACTGCACGCGGACCGGACGGCCCAGTTCCCGGGACAGCAGCACGGCCTCGTCCTCCGACCCGGCGTTGCCGCCGTTGGACCGGCCGAAATGCCCCGGACCGGGATAGGTCCGGATCACCACCGCGTCTTCGGATTTGGCCAGCATCTTCGCGATGAGGCGCCGCAGGAATTGCGGATTCTGGCTGTGGGTATGCACCGTCACCGAGCCGTCCGGGCGCACGTCGGCCAACGACACCGTCGGCCCGATCGGCGCATGCTTCAGGAACGGCATGAAATACGTGCCTGAATGAACCTTGGCTGCGGCGACAGCGGTATCGCCCTTGTTCGCGCTGCCTTTCGTGGCGGGGACTTCGTCCCATTTGACGTTCTGGCGAAGGTGATCCAGCAGCCGGGCGTGGCCCGGAAGTCCCTTCCAGTCGGACCATTTGGTGTCACTGGCGACCTGCATGGCCGCTTGAACGGCTTCCCATTCGTTGGCCGATACCACGGCCACGAGATTGCCGATCACCACGACATGCGCGCCGGGAAACTGGGCCTTGTCCACCTTGCCCACAGTAAGCAGCTTCGAACCCAGCGTCGCTGGATGGATCGCACGGGCATGCAGCATGTCCGGCAGCTTGACGTCACCGACCCACATCGTCTCACCCGAGATCTTCGGCCGGACGATGCTATTCTTGTAGGGCTTGCCGACGATCGTGTAGGCGGCCGCAGGCTTGAAGGGCGGGCTGCCCTGGACCTGAAGGCCGAAAAACTCCGTCAACTCGCCGCTGACGGGAATGGTCAGGCGCAGATCCTGGCCCGCGACCAACCGGCCAAACGTGACCGATTTCCCGCCGCCGGAAACCACGCCATCCGCCACCGACAGGCGATCGCGCGGAACGCTGAGCTGCTGGCTGGCCAGATCGAGCACCGCCTCGCGCGTGTAGGCGGCGACCTTGCGCAGGTTCAGGACGTTGTTGCGCAACAGGCCGAAGGTCCCGCCGCCATCAGGCGAGCGGTCGGTATCGCCCGACACCACCGTCGTGATCGCCTCGAACGGGACGCCGAGCTCCTCCGCCACGATCTGGCGATAGGCGGTATAGATCGAGCTTTGTCCGAAATCGCATTTGCCGGTGCGGATCACCACGGTATCGTCGGCGTGGATCTCGATCCATGACGCCGGCCGTGCCGCATCAAGTGAAGCACCTGGGCCAGGGGCGGCGACCGACGATTTCATGCCGAGCGCGACGATCATCGCTCCACCCGCCGCGAGGAATCCCCGCCGGCTGAGCGAGGCGGCAGGAATGCCCGTATCGATCGATCCGCTCATCCCTGATCTCCATCGGCCATGATGCTGGCGGCACGGTGCACACCTTCGAGGATCGCGGCATAGCTGGCGCAGCGACAGAGGTGGGGAGATGGGCCGGAGCTGGTCAGCGCCTCCTTGATGTCGTCATCACTCGGCTTCGGATTGTGCTCCAGCAATTCGGTGACCTTGATCATCATGCCGAACTGGCAGATCCCGCATTGCGGGACCTGCTCCTCGATCCAGGCCTCCTGCACCGGGTGCAGCGTCCTGGCCGCTCGCTCAGGGGACAGGCTGCGCTGCTTCGCCCAGCGGGCTGGCAAACCGTCGACCGTCGTAACCTCCTTGTCGGTGACGGAATCGACCGGCGTGATGCAGGAACGGATCTCCTCACCATCCAGCAGGACCGAGCACGCGCCACACTGCGCCAGGCCGCAGCCGAACTTGGGAGTCATCAGGTTCAGCTCGTTGCGCAGGACATAGAGCAGCGGCGTGTCGGGCGACGACTGCACCTGCCGCTTCTCGCCGTTGACGACGATTGTGATCATACCATCTCCATGGCGTCGGGGTCGGACGCATGCACGTGCGCCGACAAGCATGGAGCGAATTATAGGTGTGCGGCGCAGACGCGATTAGCCAAGGCAGATGGAATGACGCTATGAGCCACATTCATGAATGCGGCTGCGACGTCTGGCCGGCGTAGCGGGCCCGAAAGGAAACTGCCTTCCGGAGATAAACTCGTCGCCGCAAAGAATCTATCTTCGTTCGCGGCTCACTTCCCCGCGAGCCATTCGCGCCCTTCGCCATAGAGCTTCTCGACCTCAGGCCCGATCAGGCCCGGCATGTCGCGCTTGACCTTGTAGCCGATCAGCTCCTGCATATAGGCGAGATGGCGATAGCCCTCAGGGAGCGCAGCCAGCGCCGTCTGGTCGAGACGAAGCGTGGCGGCGGGATCGACCGGGTCGATCCGGTCCTTCTCGTAGATCGGCTGGCGGCGGACGATGCCCCATTTACCGATGCCTGATTGGTCTTGCCGCCTCTCCAGGAAATCGTAGAAGCGCCCGGTGCAGACGACGTCGCAGAGCGCGTCATGCACGAGAGCCCGCTGCGAGATCGTCATCTTGGTCTGGGCGATGGCCCGCTCGCCGGCGAGGTCGATGCTGGTGCCGCCGAGGAAATGCAGGATGCGCACGCCCTTGGCAAAGCCCTCCTGGCTGACGCGCATGAAATCCCGCGCCGGTCCCTGAAACCAGGTGGCGGACATCCAGCCCTCCTCGTGCCAGACGGTCGCGAAGCGCTCCCAGTCACCGGCGTCGCGCCACACCGCCCAATTCTCGACGAGGTCGCGGATGGCGAGGCGATCGAGGAGTTGCTGGTCCATGGCGCTAAATCTCCTGGCGGCTTGGCGATGGCTGTCATCGCCCCGAAATATCAACGGGGCAATGAAGCTGCCGTCAAGCACGCGATGCTTCGCGGCCGTTCGAATTGCCCACAACGCGGCAAGCGCGATACGGGCAGCAAGGCTTGCAATCAACCTGATGGCGATTAGTATCCACGTCGATGCAGATGAAATTCCCCTTGCTGGCCGCGCTCCTCGGATTGCTCGCGGCTTTCCCCGCGCATGCGCAGACTGAATCGCAGAGCGAGAGCATCAAGGCCTGGAAGGCAAGGCTGTCGACACACATAGCCGGCTACCGGCTATTTCCAGCTGAGGCACTGGGGCAAACCGGTGAGGCCAGGGTAGGCTTCGTCATCGACCGGTCCGGCAGATTGGTCTCGCGGGCACTGGCTGCGAAGACCGGCTCGCGATTGCTCGACGATGCTGCGCTGGAGATCGTCACCCGTGCCCAACCGTTCCCGGCGCCGCCTTCGGAGCTGAAGGAAGAGACTTTCTATTTCGTAGTGCCGATTGTCTTCAACGGCCGTCAATTCCAGGTGCCGACCAACGGGCTGGTGCTGAGCACGCCGGCTTCCGGCTTCGCAGAGTCCGAGGCTATGGCCGCATGGCGCAAGGCGGTCACCGAGCACGTCCGGCGCAACATAGTGTTCCCCGCGAAGGCGATCGGCCAGCGGGGTGATGCGGGCGTCATCTTCGTGGTCGATCGTTCAGGCAAATTGATCTCGAATGCGTTGGTGGAAAGCACCGGCATCGCACCACTCGATGCGGAGACGCTCGCGATGGTCGAGCGATCCGCACCATTCCCCAAGCCGCCCGCCGAAGCGAAGGACGATCTGCAAAGAGTGACAATCCTCTTGACTTTCGACGGGACGCCGCGGCCCGCGGCGGGGCCGTCGCCGGAGCGCGAAAAATTTCTCCAATCCTGGATCGATGACCAGGCCAAGCTGAACGCGAAATCCCCCGGGCCGAGCGATACCAAGCTCAATTCCATGCTTCGCAGCATTTGCCGGGGCTGCTGAGGCAAGGCAGAACAATTCGCCGCCACATGCAAAAACGGCGCGCCTTGCGACGCGCCGTCCTCGTGTTCGATGGAGGCCTGGTTACGCCGCCGGCGCCTTGTTATGCCGCCGGCGCCTTGGGCGTACGATTTCGCGAGTTGCGCTGGAAGAACAGCGCCTGGCTCGCCACCGCCGACACCATCGCGGGCTGGAACGGCTTTGAGATCAGGAACGCCGGCTCGGGGCGCTCGCCGGTGAGGAAGCGCTCCGGATAGGCGGTGATGAACACCACCGGCACCTCGAAGGTACGCAGCAGCTCGTTCACCGCGTCGAGCCCCGACGAGCCGTCGGCGAGCTGGATGTCGGCGAGGATCAGGCCGGGCCGCTTGTTCTTGGCCAGCGCCACCGCGTCGGCATGGGTGCGCGCGACTCCGACGACGTTGTGGCCGAGATTCTTCACCAGGCTCTCGAGGTCCATGGCGATGAAGGTCTCGTCCTCGATGATCAGCACGTCGGTGGCGATCTCGGCCGCCATCTCGCGTCCGGCGGCGTCCGCAAGCCGCCGCGTCTCGGCGACGTCGGAGCCGAGGACGTAGGCGACTTCCTCCTCCGAGAATCCCTCGAGCGAGAGCAGCAGGAAGGCCTGCCGCGGCAGCGGCGTGATGTTCGACAGCCGGCGCTCGGGCGGCATCGGTAGGGTCGTCACCTCGGAATCGTCATTGACGGAGACCGAATTCCAGATCTGGGTGAACAGCCGGAACAGGCCGGCGCGCGGCCCATGGCTCTCGTCGAGCACCGACGGATCCCCCAGCATGGCTTCCAACATGGCTGCAACGTAGGCGTCTCCGGAGGCCTGGCTGCCCGTCAGGGCGCGCGCGTACCGGCGCAACAACGGCAAGTGTTCAGCAACAAGCTGTGAACGGGACATCCCCACTCCATTCATTTCGGGCCAACCTTGCGAACGCGGGGGGCCCGGGTTCCCCTGCTGGGCTGTTTACGCCTCAGGCCAAGAAAAGTTCCGCCGAGGGGGGAACTTTTTATCGAACCTGGAATTGTGCCTATCCAGGGAACGGCTCCCGGTTGAGAAAACTTCTCGAATTTACAGTCACTTAACTCGGGGAAACGTGGAACAGGTCATGAAAGATCTCAAGTCTCAAGCCAGCAAAAGCACGACCCCCGGCAAGGGAGGGCTCACTCCGGAGATTCAATCCCGGATCGGGCATCAGCTCCGCGCCATGTACGACGACGTCGTGCGGCAGGGGGTTCCAGATCGGTTCGCAGAACTGATCAAGAAGCTTGATGCCCAGGGAGCGGCGCCCCAAGTTGAAAATGACGGGGGCTCAAACGACAACAACAATGGGAGGGATTAATGCCTCTCACGGACTCCCTGCGTAACGACATCCTGGCGGCCGTGCCGAGCTTGCGCGCGTTCGCCATCTCGCTCAGTGGCAATGCGGACCGCGCCGACGATCTGGTGCAGGAAACCTTGCTCCGCGCGCTCGCCAACATCGACTCGTTCCAGCCCGGCTCCAACCTGCCGGCGTGGCTGTTCACGATCCTGCGCAACCTGTTCCGCTCCGACTATCGCAAGCGGCGGCGGGAGGTGGAGGATGCCGAGGGCAATTACGCGAAGACGCTGAAGACGCAGCCTTCGCAGAACGCCCACCTCGAGTTCGAGGAGTTCCGCGGCGCGCTCGAGAAGCTTCCGCAGGACCAGCGCGAGGCGCTCATCCTGGTCGGCGCCTCCGGCTTCTCCTATGAGGATGCAGCGTCGATCTGCGGCTGTGCAGTCGGCACGATCAAGAGCCGCGTCAACCGCGCGCGCTCGAAGCTCGCCGCACTGCTCTATGTCGATGGCGCCGAGGATTTCGGCCCCGACGAGACCGTGCGCGCCGTGATCGGCGGCAGCGGCGGATAGCAGCAAGTCACTGATCGAGACGAGACGTGAAGGCGGCTGCTTCTGCGGCCGCCTTTGCATGCGTGCGAAGATCTGACGGCGCGGTTGGTGCCGCGCGACTACTTATCCACGAACGTCACGGTGTCAGCGACGGTTGCGCGCGAGGTGCGGTAGCTGTTGACCTTGTGCGCGTTGTCGGCATAGCCGAACGAGATGCCGCAGACGACGCGGCGATCATCGGGCAGATTGAAGTGGCGCCGGATCAGACCGGAGTGACGCGCCAGTGCCGCCTGCGGTATCGTGCCGAGCCCCAGCGCCTGGGCGGCCAGCATGAAGTTCGAGACGTAAGCACCGCAGTCGATCGCACCGTAGATGCCGAGCGGCTCGTTGGTGTGGATGATGGCGACATGCGGCGCGCCGAAGAAATTGTAGTTCTCCAGCGCCTGCTTGGCGTAGCCGCTTCTGTCGCCGCGGGGAATGCCGAGCGTGTTGTAGAGCTGAAAGCCGCTCTCGCGGCGGCGATCGAGATAGACGCCGACATATTCGCGCGGCGGCGTGAAATCGTAGTCGTCGCCGAGGCCGCCGGAGGCCTCCTTGTAGATCGACTGGCGAAACCGCTCCTTGGCCTCGCCGCTGGCGATGATGACCTGCCAAGGCTGGCTATTGCACCAGGACGCGGTGCGCTGCGCGGTGGTCAGCACATGCTCGATGGTGGCGCGGTCGACCTCCCTGGGAAGGAAGGCGCGGACGGAGTAGCGCTCGTTGAGGAGCTCTTCGAGCACGCCGATGCGGTCTTGGGTCTGGGTCACTTTTGCGTCCATGGATCAGCTCGCGTCGCTTTCTTCGTAGCAACCATTAAACGCCGAGGAGTTTTTCGGTCCACGGCGTGCCTCGTTGCAGGACGGTATTGGCATAGATCAGGAGCTTTCGCGCGCAGGCGATGAGAGCGGCGTTGTGGGCCTTTCCGGCTGCCGTGAGGCGTGCA